>NZ_JAQQKX010000038.1 GCF_028550415.1 Asticcacaulis aquaticus | reverse complement strand
GCAATGGTCGGCAATCGAGCCTGTCTTGCCCAAGGTCTATTCCGGTGCACGGCGGGATGATGATCGTCGGATCATCAGTGGCATTATTCACGTTCTAAAATCCGGATGCCGGTGGCAGGATTGTCCTTCTGTCTACGGCCCGCCGACCACTATCTATAATCGCTTTCACCGCTGGTCGGGACGGCGCATATGGCACAAAATGCTGGAGGCTTTGGTCAAGGCCTTTCCCAACGATGAACATATGATCGACTCTACGACCGCCAAGGCTCACCGGTCCGCCGCAGGCGGAAAAGGGGGGCGCACAACCAGGCCATCGGTCGCTCACGCGGTGGCCGCACGACTAAAATCCATGTCGTAACAAACGGTTGTGGAAAGCCCCTGGCCTTTGACGTGACGGCTGGGCAGTTGGGAGATATTCGCGCGGCCCTGCCCCTTATCGCTCCCCTGCCCAGAGCACGAACCCTATCTGCCGATGCCGCCTATGACAGTGATGGCTTGCGTCGCTTCTTGATGGAGCGCGGAACCATACCTGTCATTCCTAATAACAAAACCCGAAAGCGGTTCCATCCGTTCGATCCTATCGCCTACAAAAAGCGCAATCAGATCGAGCGCATGTTCTGCCGATTAAAGGACTGGAGACGCATCGCCACCCGATACGACAAACTCGCAGCCAATTTTGCTGCCGCCATCGCTATTGCTATCGCAATTACTTGGTGGACTGATTGAGTCTCGAACCTA
>NZ_JAQQKX010000037.1 GCF_028550415.1 Asticcacaulis aquaticus | reverse complement strand
GACGGGTCTTACAACCGCGTTGCCGCCTTTGCGCGTGACTGGAAAGCCAATCGCCTGCGCGAACAGCAGACCAGCGGACGGGGTACGTTCGTGCCTCTGGCGTTTCAGGCGGGCGAGGCCTTCCAGTTTGACTGTAGCGAAGACTGGGCCGTTCTGGGTGGCGAGAAGACGAAGCTGCAGGTGGCGCACTTCAAGCTGTCGCACAGCCGGGCCTTCTTCATCCGTGCCTACCTGCTTCAGACCCATGAAATGCTGTTCGACGCCCACCTGCACGCCTTCCGCGTTCTGGGCGGGGTGCCGCGACGCGGCATCTACGACAACATGAAGACGGCTGTCGACAAGGTGCGCACGGGCAAGGCGCGTCAGGTCAATATGCGCTTCCAGGCGATGGTCAGCCACTATCTCTTCGACGCCGAGTTCTGCAACCCGGCGTCCGGCTGGGAGAAAGGACAGGTCGAGAAGAACGTACAGGATGCGCGGCATCGCCTGTGGGTGCCCATACCGGCCTTCCCGGATCTTACCGCACTGAACCTCTGGCTGGAGGAGCGCTGTATCGCCTTGTGGCGGGAGATACCCCACAACGAACTGCCGGGGAAAATCGCGGACATCTGGGCGGAAGAACAGGCCTACCTCATGGCGCCGCCCCGACCGTTCGACGGCTTTATCGAGCATACCAAGCGGGTGACACCTACCTGCCTGATCCATCTGGAGCGTAACCGCTACAGTGTGCCGGCCTCCTTCGCAAACCGGCCGGTGAGTGTTCGGGTTTACCCAGAACGGGTCGTCGTAGCCGCCGAGGGGCAGGTGTTGTGCGAGCATCCGCGCGTCATCGATCGGTCCCACCACAAGGCTGGCCGCACGATCTATGACTGGCGGCATTATCTGGCGGTGATACAGCGCAAACCCGGCGCATTGCGTAATGGAGCGCCGTTCATCGAACTCCCGGAAGCCTTCCACCGGTTACAGCTTAACCCGCTCAGGCGGCCGGGCGGCGACCGGGAGATGGTTGAAATACTCGCTTTGGTTCTCCAGCATGACGAGGCCGTCGTTCTGCAGGCTGTCGAACTGG
>NZ_JAQQKX010000036.1 GCF_028550415.1 Asticcacaulis aquaticus | reverse complement strand
TCATTCCTCCCCATCTCTGATGGGGAGCAACCATGTGAGTTAAGCGCGCTGTATCCAGAGTGATTGTCGCTTAAGCACGATGTTTGCGGCTTCAATAAGCTTACGCATGACGGCGACGATGGCGACCTTTGGCGGTTTTCCCGCCGACAGCAGCTTTTCAGCGAAGGCTTTGAAGCCGCCCTTCATTCGCTTTGCCGCGAGCGCGGCCAGGTAAACAAAGGTTCTTGGTCGCGCTCGTCCACCGGTGATAAAGCGCATACCTTTCATAGCACCGGAATCGCGATCGAATGGCGCAACCCCCAGCAATGATGCCGCTTGCCCGGACTTGAGAGCCCCCAACTCCGGCATCCGGATTACCAGAACCGCCGCCACCACAAGCCCGACGCCGGGCAGGCTCCGCAACAGGTCAAAGCGTGCAACCAGATCCGTCCTTTGGCGGATACGACGCAGGATCGTGGCCATTAGGCCCTGCTTATGCCGCACAAGCTGGCTGACCAGTTCCGCCTGAACCTCGCAAACCACCTGCAAACGGTGATGTTCGGCCATCGTCCGGGCTTGCGCCAGCATATCGCTGACCTGTTCATAAAGGGTCAGGATTTCCGCCATCTCGATCAGGTCCTTGTCGCGCCGGGCCACCATGCCTTCCCATTGCGCGGTCGCCTTCGCGATCAGAGCGGCATCAATCTTATCCGACTTCGCACGCAGACGCTTGAAGCGCGCAAACGCCCGCACTTCCTGCGGTTGATGCACAACCACCTCGAAAGCCGCGGCTTCGAGCGCTTCTCGGGCATCGCGCTCGTAGTTACCCGAAGCCTCCATACCTATCCGCGTGACCCCATGCGATCTTAGCCACGCCAGCAACTGCGCAATACCTGACGCCGTATTGGCAAAGCGCTGACAAACACAGCCTTCCGCCAAAGCCGCATCAAGCCATGTCTTGCCGATATCCAAGCCGGCACATACAATGTTATACTCAACCTGTTTCATGATCTCACCCTTGTGTCTTCGGGCCCATACGCCCATGCAACCATCCGAGGCATGAAATCCAAAGGTGACCCTGCTCCCCAACAGCCCTTTAAGCTCAGGGGATATCGGTCCAGTCTTCAGATGGATTGGGGCGCGCCAACGCCTCAATCCATCACAAACTTAGCAGCCTTCTCACAAACAAGGGGGACCGC
>NZ_JAQQKX010000035.1 GCF_028550415.1 Asticcacaulis aquaticus | reverse complement strand
CCCGGCTTTGCCGGAGGCTCATTGGTTTAAGTTACGCGGCCAATTCTAAAGTGTCGAGGGCAGCGTAGTAGAGTTGTTCGGCCTCGGCTGGTGGGATGTTGCCAATGGGTTCAAGAAGCCTTCGGTGATTGAACCAATCTACCCACTCAAGCGTTGCGAACTCGACGGCCTCGAAGTTTCGCCAGGGTCCTCGCTTATGAATGACTTCGGCCTTGTATAGCCCGTTGATGGTTTCAGCCAGGGCGTTGTCGTAGGAGTCGCCTACACTTCCTACAGAGGGTTCGATCCCGGCTTCAGCCAGACGTTCGGTGTATTTGATTGAAATATATTGGCTGCCCCGATCGCTATGGTGCACGAGCCCGCCGCGGTGGGCAGGCTGGCGCTGATGTATGGCCTGTTCGAGCGCGTCCAGTACGAAACTGGCATGCGCCGTTCTGCTGACGCGCCAGCCGACGATGCGGCGCGCAAAGGTGTCAATTACGAAAGCCACGTAGACGAAGCCTTGCCATGTGGCCACGTAGGTAAAGTCTGACACCCAAAGACAGTTCGGGGCCGGCGCGCGAAACTGCCGGTTTACATGATCCAGCGGGCACGGCGCCGCCTTATCAGAAACCGTTGTACGAACGGGCTTTCCGCGGATGACACCTTGCAAGCCCAAGGACCGCATCAACCGTTCGACAGTGCATCTGGCGATACCATATCCCTCCCGCTTCATCTGTCTCCAGACTTTACGGACGCCATAGACTTCGTAGTTCTCGGCAAATACACGCGCCACCTCGGGCTTGAGCTCGATATCCCGGCGAGCCCTTGCTGACAGGCGCTCCGGATCTCGGCGGCAGGCAACGTGTGCGTGATATGTGGATGGGGCGATTGGCAGAACTCTGCAGATCGGCTCGACCCCGTAGGTATCCCTGTGATCGTCAAGAAAGGCGATCATCGCTTGAATGGGCGGTCGAGCTCCGCCTGGGCGAAATATGCGCTGGCTTTGCGCAGGATCTCGTTGGCCTGCCGCAGTTCCCGGTTCTCTCGTTCAAGCTTCTTGAGCTTCTCGCTCATGTCGCTCGGCACGCCAGCACGCTGACCATTGTCGACTTCGGTCTTCTTGACCCACTCGTTCAACGTCTGCGCCGTACAGCCAATCTTGCCTGATATCGACAACAGCGCCGACCATCGTGAAGGGTAATCGCCCTGATGATCGAGAAACATCCGCACAGCGCGTTCGCGGACTTCAGGTGAAAACTTGTTCGTCGTTTTGTTCATAGTAGCTCCATCTTCTCAGAAGTTGGAGCCTCCGGCAAAGCCGGGGCGGTTCA
>NZ_JAQQKX010000034.1 GCF_028550415.1 Asticcacaulis aquaticus | reverse complement strand
CGAGAAACATCCGCACAGCGCGTTCGCGGACTTCAGGTGAAAACTTGTTCGTCGTTTTGTTCATAGTAGCTCCATCTTCTCAGAAGTTGGAGCCTCCGGCAAAGCCGGGGCGGTTCAAATACCGGATTGGGCCAAGGTCCTTAACATTGATGTTGGAGTACTTTTGTCTTTCTACTTGGAAGGTCATATGGGACGTCGGCCAGATCTGGATGAGGTGATGAGCGACTTGGACGAGAGAATTGTACGAGAGCCGGAACTCGCTATCGTTCGCGCTCTTCGTCGCATCGATAAAATATCAGATGGCCTTTCCGACGAAACCGTTAACGCCATCGCCGCCGTGATCAGCAACACGGCCGCGCGCGAAGCTGCAAATACGGTTGTCAAAAAAACTTAGGCAGCGCCGTTGATCTGCCCCCCGTTGCTCCATCAGTCATAACGAGAGTCTGGCGGAGTAATCTTCGTGTGTTTGTTGTTGGGCAAGCGCGCCGTGCGCGGATTTATTCCACAGCTCAAGCGCTCTGTGGCGATCTTCTGCATTTCCTGACGAATATCCGGATAATCCGGTGGCGCGTCGCGGCGGACGGTTTTGGTATCGACACCGACTAGCCACCATCATGGCGCTGCGAGATATCATGATCCCGCAGCGCCATGATGGTGGCGATGATCAAGCCGACGGCTACGCCATTGGCGATGGTTTCGACCTTGTCAGTATGAACCAGAAATAAGCGGTGCGCTGGCCCTCGACGGCGGCTATGAGTAAGCCGATGCAGAGGATCAAAGTGCCAAGTATCAACGCCAATTTCTTCTGTTTCACCGTCACGCCTGTCGAACCTCGATGCCCAGGTGCCCCGCGCAACGAGGACGCTCGAAAGTGCACAAGGTATCAATGCCGAAGGCACGCGCTTCGCCCGTTCATAGTGGCGTCATCGTGATCTTTACGCGAAGAGCCGACACCTTGCCTTCGGCCACAGCCCACCCAAACGGAAAGGTGCACGTGATCGATGAGGTCTTGGACACCAAGGTATACTTTCCCGGGGGTAACTGCCGGATAATCGTCGCACCGTCCAAGCTATGCCCGGCGTCGTCGGCCATTGTGTTCGGAAGGTCCGCGTTGGTTTCGCGTATCTCCACTGTTTCGGTCCCGCGCACAATCAATATCCGGCTATAGCTATGGGCAAACGACATGATCGCATGTGCCTCTGACGACAAGTTCGCGCGCATCTCTACACGCGCTTGAAATCCGGCAGGCACCTCCAGTTCGTGCGTCATGCGCGCCGATGTTGAACATCGCTCGGTCTCACTGATCAAATAGCCCCCGGACCGCTCCGATCGACCCTGCCCCGGTGCGCAATCGGTGGACTGCTCAAACTGGAAGTCGGCGCTGACCAATTCCCTGACGGTCCCTCCGACCGGTGTCGGCGGGGGCGTCTGCGCTGCAGACGATTCGGATGCCCGACGACGCAGCACCTGCACCCCGTTGATCGAGGTCACACTCACGCTTGGATCGATGCCTTCAAACTCTTTGACTGAGCTGTTCAGATCGAAGCCGCCCTTTGCCAGAACGCGTTGTATGTCCCTCTCGTGTGCCGCGCGAAACGCTTTGGCCAAGGCGAGCCGTTTTGCCGGGTCCTTTTCATTAAGTATTGGCCTCAGGTCTTTCTCGATCGCAGCCTTCAATATCGGATCGCTGTCCAGTGCCTTTGCCATGCGGGCGTTGAGCCGTACATTAGTGTCAATTATTTTTTGATCGATCACACTTTCACTGCCGAGCTTCGCGTTCTTTGACGGGAGGACAAACCGCTCCTGAGCGGCTGACATGTTTGCGAACGCCAGCAGGGTAACGGTGAGGCGTAGCATCGACGCGAACGTGCGGGTCATGGTTAAAGTCCTTCGACAAGGGATGAGATCGGACGGCTCAGCGCTTAGCTCACAGCGACAATCGCGCCACCGCTATTGCCCCTAAAATCTGCCAATTCCCCGGCAATCGCCATGTCGCAAATTGTTGCAGAGCGTGGATTATTGGCGCACGTGACCGTCGCAGCTATTCCACACGGCGTCCCCGGATTCTGCTGACGCGCCAGCCGACGATGCGGCGCGCAAAGGTGTCAATTACGAAAGCCACGTAGACGAAGCCTTGCCATGTGGCCACGTAGGTAAAGCCTGACATCCAAAGACAGTTCGGGGCCAGCGCGCGAAGCTGCAAATTCGGTTGTCAAAAAAACTTAGGCACCGCCGTCAGTAACAACGATGGACCGACCGTCAAATTGCAACTTAATTTGACAATCTCATTTAGCCCGAGGTTTAAACCCGGTCCTTATCAAAATAAGAAACGTTCGTTAGGTGTTTCCATCGAAGTTATATCTGAATACCCACGACTTGGAAGTTGCCGACTTGACCAAGAGGTACAGTCCGCCACCGTCGCTATAGCGGCCTGGTTCTTTTACACTCTCGACAAATCTTGCCTTCAGCCTGTTAAGCGTATGTGCCGCCATGGATCATCTCCGCCTAGGTTTAAAACCTAATCATCCTATTGATTTAAGGTGCAAACATTGATTCTCTTCGTTTATTCGAGGAGATAAGCTATGGCTCATGAGTTCTGGCTTAGTGACGCGCAATGGTCGG
>NZ_JAQQKX010000033.1 GCF_028550415.1 Asticcacaulis aquaticus | reverse complement strand
GTCTATCACCTTGGGCGTTTCAAAGGCTTCGGCACGCGTCACGGCGTCCAGCCGTGGTCGGATTCGTCGAAGCAGCCGCGCGTATCGAACGTCGCCTATCGTCGCATCTTCTATTACCTCACCGCCGATGAACGGGTCGGCGACCTGATGCGCGATCTTCTGGAATCCGATCACGCGATCAAGAATGTCGATATCGGCCGCAAGTTACCGAAGTCGGAGGCGCAAAAGGCTGCGGGTGAAGGCGAACTGACCTCGGCCTTCGGCACCTCATGGGGGGCTTACGTGGCCGCCTGGCTCACCGAATGGGAACGCACTGGGGACACCAAATGGCGAGACCGCATCCTGAATGGCATGACGAGCATAGGTAAACTGGACCGACGGTGGATGGCGGGCGGCGCCCCTTACGATTTGAAAACCGGGACATTCGGCGGCAAGGGCGATTATATCAAGCTTTCGCATCTCAATGCGGTCTTCGGCGTAGTCGAGATGAGTTCCGAGATGTTGGCTCTGGTGGACGAGCCTTTCTATCGTCGAGCGTGGCTCGAATATTGCCGTTGGTACAATGCCCCAGCTCAGGCATTTGAGGCCCAGTTTGGCCAGAAGCCCGGCGACCGCAATTTGCTGGAGGGCCATTCGCGTCTTACCGCCTACGCCGCTTACCACGAAAGGGACAAGGCCTTGGCTCTTAGGGCATGGGACGAATTTTTCCGTGAAAAACGCGACCTGACAAAGCGTCCAACCCGGATGAGTGGCCCCTCTGTCTTGCGCCCAATTGATGAAGACCCATTGCTGTCAACCAATGGTACAGCACAATGGGGATTGGCCGCGATTCAGAATATGGCGTTGATAGGCGACACACTTGATGAGGCGCTTGGTCTGCGGAAGACATGAAACGACGTCGCGCCTTTAGCGTGCCCACCTCAGTGGGGAACGGCCAACCCTGCCTTCAAAATAAGGATGGCACTGCGCAGCACCGCCTCTAAGGACGAGGTCGGCAGGTTTTGGTTCGTGCGATTGTCGAAATCGATCAACGCGGCCAGAAAACCAAGGTTGAAAGGCGAAAGACGTTGCAACAAATCCTCGCGATCCAAACCGGCGATCCTATGGAGCCGTTCAAAGATCGCCATATACCCCGGTCGAGTAGGCAAGGCGAAATGCTGATCGAGCGAGGTCGCGACGATGTATTGAATTCTAAAGCGGGCGTAGGATTGAGAGCCCGCGCGGTCCACCTGATTGGCGACCGGCGCTAACAATACCTCGGCCACCGCTTCAAGATCGTCACCCAGACCCAGCTCGTCGATTTTTTCAAGCCGGGTCGCACGGTCCTGGTCAATGGCCTCTTCCCGAATTTTCCAGATTGCTTGAACAAGCTTATCGCGGTCGCCGAAATGGTAATTGACCGCCGCATTGTTTGCTTGACCGGCATCACGCGCGATGGCTTCCACGGACACGCCCTGAACGCCTTGGCTAGCCATCAGACGTTCGCCCGAAGCCATTAGCTTGGTGCGCGTGCTGTTGTGATTTCGCGATATATCCTCAATCGTAACAAAGGACAGCGGCAGGACTAAACTCGACATCGTAACGGCACTTGAGAGCTGAATGAGGCGGTCGCTTTGGTGATGGAAAAACGGTGAGGTTCAACCTCTATCTTTCTGTCCTTGCTCCCACTTCTCCCTATTAACGTATCGGACGGGGAGATGCAAAAGTGCGCTCGACGGCGACACCATGACCGAATCAACCGTGCAAAACGTCCCCTCATTTTATGAAATTGGGGGCGAATTTTCGGGCTCTTTTCGGCAATATGCGCCCGTGTCAGTTACAAGTCTCATCAGTCGGCCACCAGTGCAGAATTTTACGGCGTTTCGGCCGTGTTTTTTCTCATTGTGACACTTTCGCATCGGTAGCGTTTAAGTCCTTCTCGCATTTGCGTTATAATCGAGTTATATTCGAAAAAATTCCAAAAAACGTAAGCTATCCAATTACATTAGTGAAATCTTGCGGTATTCAGCGCCCCACAACTCTTGATTTTAAATCACCCTGCTTACACACTTACTCTGCAAAACCGATCGCCCGTGTACCGAGCACCGTGAACACTGCGATACCGGCGGCGCTAGGAGTTCAGCCGATGGTGGGAAAACCACTGGCCTATGACAGGGTTTACGCCGCAATCAAACACGCAATCATGACCGGAGGTTTATGGCCTGGCGAACGGATCGATCACGCTCGCTTGAAAGCTCTGGTCGGCACTAGCCACATCCGAATCCGGGAGGCCTTGCGCCGCCTATCGGCTGAAGGATTGGTGCAGGCTGAACGGCGAGAGGGTTTTTCCGTTCCGTATGTTACTGAAGCAGGCTTGTCAGGCCTATATCGTTGGTGCCATCACAGTATGCTGTTTCCGGCGCGCACAGGCACACCTCCCCGCCCCGAACTCGTTGCTCAGATCGATTTCACGGCTTTAAGAGCCATGCCGATTGCGGAAGCTACCTCCCGTTTTTTTCTTGCGGTGGCGATCGCGGCTGACAATATTGACGCTGAATTGGCGACCCGACATGCTAATGATCGGCTTCATCTGGTTCGCACGTTGAAGGAGCCTTTCGTGCCGGATTCCACGGCCGAACTGGACACCTTAATCGACCTCTGGCTTAAAGGTGCCATTCCCGAATTTGAGAACGGATTAAACGTCTATTTTCAGCGTCGCCTCGATCTTGTCCCGCAGATCGTCCGCCTATTACACCGTCGCCCGACTTTCATCTGACAGCGATAATCATTCCAGCCAAATGGGCTCCCTAGAGCTAACCGATTATAATCGGATTATATTTGAATTATAAAATTCATATACCCGCGTTGCGCACCTACTGTTGATTTCCGCTGAGAAGTGCCCCACTTGGCGGGCTAATTTCCACTGAGAAGTGACCCATGTGAAACTCCCCTCGTTGTATGGCAGCGAGGGCTCAAGGAGTGATAGACATGGCGTT
>NZ_JAQQKX010000032.1 GCF_028550415.1 Asticcacaulis aquaticus | reverse complement strand
GGCTGGCCGCCTGAGAGGTAGCGGCCAGCCCCGCCCCCATCACGCCCCCCATTACAGCAGCGGCTCCCCCAAGCCACTGACGGCGCGTCGATGAAGGCGAAACGGTATAGGTCATGATGTCAGAACCCAAAGACCAGACGGCCGGCATAGGTGCCATTGGCGACCGAGGGCTGGCCTTGCGGGCCGGTCAGGTCGGCGGCTTGGAACTTGGCGCCCATGGCCGGGATAGCGCTCATGAAGCCGATATCGGCATTGGGGAATTCCACCGTCGTCGTCGGGAAGTCCTCCGGCTTCTTGCCGATCTGCACGAAGGGTGCACCGTCGCTAATGATCGTCAGGTTACCCTGCCCGCCGCTCAGTTTCACCCAGCGCGGGTCGGCGAAATAGCCCGCCGTGTCGGGGCGCAGCGCCCCCTTGGTGGTCTTTGACGCGATATCCCACACCCCAAGCACCGGGCCGCGCAGGCGGTTCTGCCACACCGGCGTCGGCCCGCGCAGCAGACCGCGCACCGTCGTCACATCGCCCAATGGCTTGTCGAAGCCGACCCCGTGATAGAGCATCGGCCCGTTGAGGCTATAGCCATAGTCGAGGCTCAGGGTGCCGTCTTCGCGCAGCGTCCAGCGCACGCTATCGAGCCCGCCCGCATTTGGCGCGTCCAGCCACGCCACGGCCTTACCCGTCTGCGCGTCCTTGCCCGCACCGGTCGTAACCGTCACCGCGCCTTTCTCAGGCAGGGCATAGCGCGCGGCCTCAAAGCCCAGCTTGACCGAGACCACCTTCGGCGTCTGACGCACTCCGGCGAGATTGGAAATCCGGATCGCCTTCACCGGCTGCGGCGCGAAACTGTAGGTCAGGCCGTCGCGCGGCAGAACCCGCCCGCCATCGTACACTTGTTTCCAGGTCCTGCCGTCCGGCGATACCTCCAGCTTGAAACTGGCCCAGCCGTCGGTTTCGACCGTTCCAAGATCAATCGTCGCGCTGTTGGCCATGGCCGGGGCGTCGAAGCTGTAGACGCCATTGCCCGCATCCGTCGGCACGGTCCACACCGGTTCGGCCTTGTCCTTCGGCCGCGCCAGCACCAGACGCGGCCCGTTCGACAGGGTCTGTATCTTGCCGTTATGGCTGACGCTGGTCAGCAAACCCGTCGCCGGATCGAAGCTGGCCGTCACCTTGCCCGCCACGAGACGGATCGTTGTGTCCGTGCGCTCGACCTTCGGCGTGCCGATGCGGCTGCCCGCCACGTCGGCGGCTTTGGCGACGGTCGGCCACACCCACGTCAGAAGCGTCGCGTCGCCCTTGACCGCCGTCAGGCGCAGGGCATCGGCCTGTTGCCAGCCCTTACCAAGCGGCACGATCAGTTCACCCGCGCCATGCGGCGCCACGACCGGGCCGGTCAGTGTGCCGCTCGACAGTACCTTTGCCGCCGTCGTTTTGGCGTCAGGCCCGGCGAAGCGCACCCACTCCCATTTGAAGGTGACGTCCGACAGGCTTGTAAAATCGTAGCCGTTACGCACCTTCAGCGCGCCAGTGAAACCGGCATCGAGCACCGGCGCGTCGATCTGTACCGGCGACCAGATATCGCGGATCGTTTCGACGCTCGGTTCCTTTTCGTGGTGCGGCCCGACGATACCGTCCGGCGCATAGGCGGCATAGTTATCGATGCGCCCGTTCTGATCGGTACGGACCACGCCCTCGTCGGCCAGCACCCACAGGAACCCTCCAGCACCGTTTTTCGACGCCGTCATGGCCTTCCAGTAGTCGTCGAGGCCCGACCCGTGGCCGCCGTCGAACAGGCCATGCAGGAACTCGGTCGGCATGACCAGCATCTTGCCGTTCAGGCGCGTCATCAGGTCGGGATAGCGCGGATAGTGTTTCGTATCGATGCCGCCGAACGGGGCCCACGGATGGATAACGGGCCGTGCCTGCGGGTCGTAGAGCGTGAAATCGGCATCAAGCTCCGTATTCCAGCCGCCTTCGTTGCCGTTCGACCAGATCAGAATCGAGGGGTGATTGACGTCACGCTCGACCAGAGACCGCACCAGCTTGCGCCCGTTCTCGGTGTCGTGCGCCTTCTGCCAGCCGGACAGTTCATCGATGACGTAAAGGCCCAACTCGTCGGCGGCCTCAAGAAACGCCTTGTCCGGCGCGTAGTGCGCCACGCGCATAGCATTCATGTTCATCGACTTGATCAGGCGCGCGTCCTCATAGGCCTGTTCGCGCGTGATCGCCCGGCCCGTTTCTGGACGGAAGGTGTGGCGGACCACGCCCTTCATCATGACGCGCTGACCGTTGACATAGAGCCCGTCGCCTTCGCGGATCTCAAAGGTACGGAAGCCGAAGCGCTCACGCACCGTATGCACGGCGGTGTCACCCGCATAGAGCGTCACATCCAGATAGTAGAGATTAGGTGTCTCCGCCGTCCATAAGGCGGGCTTATCGACGTGGCCGCTCAGGCGCACCTTGCCCGCGCCACCGGCCGGAAGGGCGACCGAAAAGGGCGCGCCCACGGCCTTGCCATCCAGTGACACGACCTGTCCCACGACCTTGGTCACCGTCTTGGGCGCACGCAGGGCGATATCGGCGATGATGTCGCCATCGGCCTGCCCGTCCAGCGCCACATGCGCGATGGCCTCAAGCGGCGTCGCCTCCAGCCACACCGGGCGATAAATGCCGCCGAACGCCCAGTAGTCGCCGTGGCGCTCGGCGATATCCGTCGCGGTGTTGGCCGAGGCCTCGCTGACCTCGACCTCAAGCGTGTTGGCCTCGCCGACCTTGACAAACCTGGTGATGTCGTAGCTGAAGCGGTTAAAACCGCCCTGATGCACCGCGCCCACCACGGTACCGTTCACCTTGACCTGCGTGTCGGTCATCACACCGTCGAAAACGATGCGGACGTTTTTGTCTTTCCAATCGGCGGGCACGGTGAAGCTACGGGTATAGACGCCCTTGTCAGAAGCGCGCGGCCCTTTGTCGTAGCCATACTGATAGTGACCGAAGCCCTGCGTCTGCCAGTTCGATGGCACAGCGATCTTAGAGGCCTGCCCCGCCTTCATACCGCCGCTGACCGTGAAATCCCACGAAACCGCATCGTCCGGCCCGTTGCCTGACAACATCAGCGTGTCGGT
>NZ_JAQQKX010000031.1:0-2500 GCF_028550415.1 Asticcacaulis aquaticus | reverse complement strand
AGCCTACAAGCAGTCGGAGCGCCCAAGCGGCGTGACGGCGTACCTTTTGTATAATGGGTCAGCGACTTCATGTGCCGAGCAAGCTTAAGCCGTTAGGTGTAGGCGTAGCGAAAGCGAGTTTGAATAGAGCGTTAAGTTCGTCGCATGACGACCCGAAACCAGGTGATCTATCCATGAGCAGGATGAAGGTTGGGTAACACCAACTGGAGGTCCGAACCCGTGAATGTTGAAAAATTCTGGGATGACTTGTGGATAGGGGTGAAAGGCCAATCAAACCTGGACATAGCTGGTTCTCCGCGAAATCTATTTAGGTAGAGCGTCAGATGAATACCTTAGGGGGTAGAGCACTGGATGGTTGCGGGCGGCGCGAGCTGTACCAATACTAACCAAACTCCGAATACCTAAGAGTACTATCTGGCAGACACACGGCGGGTGCTAACGTCCGTCGTGAAAAGGGAAACAACCCTAACCATCATCTAAGGCCCCCAAGTTATGGCTAAGTGGGAAACGATGTGGGATTGCATTGACAATCAGGAGGTTGGCTTAGAAGCAGCCATCCTTTAAAGAAAGCGTAACAGCTCACTGATCAAGCGATCCTGCGCGGAAAATGTAACGGGGCTCAAGCCATGCGCCGAAGATATGGGTTCACGTAAGTGAGCGGTAGCGGAGCGTTCCGTAAGCCTGAGAAGGTCAATCGTGAGGTTGGCTGGAGGTATCGGAAGTGAGAATGCTGACATGAGTAGCGATAAAGAGTGTGAGAGACACTCTCGCCGAAAGACCAAGGGTTCCTGCGTAAAGCTAATCTGCGCAGGGTTAGCCAGCCCCTAAGGCGAGGCCGAAAGGCGTAGTCGATGGGAATCCGGTGAATATTCCGGAGCCAGTATGAAGTGACGGATGGCGTAAGTTGTTGGGGCTTATTGGATTGTTCCCAGCAGCGAAGTTGTCCCTGGAAATAACTCATACATAGACTGTACCCGAAACCGACACAGGTGGTCAGGTAGAGTATACCAAGGCGCTTGAGAGAACTATGCTGAAGGAACTCGGCAAATTACACGCGTAACTTCGGGATAAGCGTGACTTACTCTGCGCAAGCAGTACTAAGTGGCACAAGCCAGGGGGTAGCGACTGTTTATCAAAAACACAGGGCTCTGCGAAGCTGTAAAGCGACGTATAGGGTCTGACGCCTGCCCGGTGCCGGAAGGTTAAAAGGAGTGGTGCAAGCTGCGAATTGAAGCCCCGGTAAACGGCGGCCGTAACTATAACGGTCCTAAGGTAGCGAAATTCCTTGTCGGGTAAGTTCCGACCTGCACGAATGGCGTAACGACTTCCCCACTGTCTCCAGCATAGGCTCAGCGAAATTGAATTCCCCGTGAAGATGCGGGGTTCCCGCGGTCAGACGGAAAGACCCTATGAACCTTTACTATAGCTTCGCCTTGGCGTTAGCAGCAACATGTGTAGGATAGGTGGGAGGCTATGAAACCGGGGCGCCAGTCTCGGTGGAGCCATCCTTGAAATACCACCCTTATTGCTGTTGACGTCTAACCGCGGTCCTTACATCAGGATCCGGGACATGGCGTGGTGGGTAGTTTGACTGGGGCGGTCGCCTCCCAAAGTGTAACGGAGGCGCGCGATGGTGGGCTCAGAACGGTCGGAAATCGTTCGATGAGTGCAATGGCATAAGCCCGCCTGACTGCGAGACTGACAAGTCGAGCAGAGACGAAAGTCGGCCATAGTGATCCGGTGGTCCTGCGTGGAAGGGCCATCGCTCAACGGATAAAAGGTACTCTAGGGATAACAGGCTGATTTTGCCCAAGAGTCCATATCGACGGCAAAGTTTGGCACCTCGATGTCGGCTCATCACATCCTGGGGCTGGAGCAGGTCCCAAGGGTATGGCTGTTCGCCATTTAAAGTGGTACGTGAGCTGGGTTCAGAACGTCGTGAGACAGTTTGGTCCCTATCTGCCGTGGGTGTTCGAGACTTGAGAGGATCTGTCCCTAGTACGAGAGGACCGGGATGGACATACCTCTGGTGGACCTGTCGTGGCGCCAGCCGCGCAGCAGGGTAGCTAAGTATGGAATAGATAACCGCTGAAAGCATCTAAGCGGGAAACTAACCTCAAAACAAGGTCTCGCTGAGGATCGTGGAAGACTACCACGTTGATAGGCCGGGTGTGGAAGCTCCGTGAGGAGTGAAGCTAACCGGTACTAATAATCCGATCGGCTTGATCGTTCCCTCAGCAAAACTCATTGATACACAACACACACAGTCGTTCACTGTGCATACAATGTCTTCTCGCTTAACCCACTTCACAAGGACCGTAGGCCGCAAGCCCAGGGACACTTTGAAGTGCGTAACTTGTGTTTGATTGACCTGGTGGCTATGCCGGTTGGTCCCCACCCGATCCCATTCCGAACTCGGTCGTTAAGCCTGCCAGGGCCAATGGTACTTCGTCTTAAGGCGCGGGAGAGTAGGTCGTCGCCAGGTCTATCAAACACAAGC
>NZ_JAQQKX010000030.1 GCF_028550415.1 Asticcacaulis aquaticus | reverse complement strand
TGCCAGTTCGATGGCACAGCGATCTTAGAGGCCTGCCCCGCCTTCATACCGCCGCTGACCGTGAAATCCCACGAAACCGCATCGTCCGGCCCGTTGCCTGACAACATCAGCGTGTCGGTTTTGACCGGCTCAGCGTTAACAAAAGCCGTCGAAAGCGCCCATACCGAGGCCGCGAAACATAGCCGGGAAAACGTTTGGGTTTTGACTTCAACGGCGTAGCGACTCAGCATTTGGCACTCCCTGGCACTTATTGTCTGACGCGGAACGTTAATGACACCGGTTACCCGGCGTCAACAGACTTTACACGTTCGCAATCATTTTCACACAATTTCAATCAACTGAAAGGTGTCAGTGATCGGCGGCGGTCAGGAAGCCGTCACCATCCGTATCTCTTCTTTTGAAGCCCGCCTCGCCATAGGCGACATATTCGTCCAACGTGACTGACCCATCGCTATTGGCATCGGCGTTCATCACGCCATCGATCCGCTTTTTTGTCTTAGGATCATTGATGGTGGCAAGTTTCAGATACGCGGCGCGCACTTCGTCCAGCGTCAGACGGGCGTCCTTATTGGCATCGAGCTTTTTGAACTGCGCGGGACGATCGCGTGTCCATTCAGCGAGACTGACGCGCCCGTCATGGTCCCTATCGAACTTGGCCAAAGACTCGCTTAAAGGCTCGGCGGCGAATGCCATTGTTTGAACAGCCATGACAAACGTAGCCAAGCGGATAACAGTATTGAATTTCATGTATTCCTCCTGCGCCGGGTGTTTATTCACCACTCAAAAAATAGGCGAGCCGTTACCGGCTCGCCATTTAGTTTGGGCCATGGCAGGAAGGTATCCATGACCAAACACTCACTCCCGTATGCCCTCGAACGCCAAAATGCTCCGATTACAACGGATGTAAAAGAGCGGACGCCATAGCGTCCGCAGGTGCGAACCAAGATTGCTAGATTAGCGGGGAGCTCGGAACGGTGAACTAATGAGGAAATATAACCTGTAAAGACGCGCACTTTTGCTGGCGCGACCCATCTATACTTCCCTGAAAGGGTCTTCCCAATTAAATGACACCGGTTACTTCGTGTCAAGTCTCTTTTTGGAAAAACCAAACCGAAACTGGAATCCACTTCACCACGGACCGCGCTCCAAACTTCACAGGTTTTAAAATTCCATCCATTATAGATTGTTTTTATTATATATTTTACAATTCCTCATCCCCAGCGCGACACTTTAAAATAATCCTGCGTCATCTTAATTTTGTCAGATGACCTTGGATTTAGGCTTGAATGTCTGACCAATTTGCCTCATGTCTGCCGAATACTGAAAAGTGAGGGAACTATGAACATCACATCCGCCAAGGTCATCGTCACCTGCCCCGGTCGCAATTTCGTCACGCTCAAAATTATGACGGACGAAGGCGTATACGGTATCGGTGACGCGACGCTGAACGGACGTGAGCTTTCGGTCGTCGCCTATCTGGAAGAGCACGTGATCCCTTGCCTGATCGGTCGGGACCCGCAACAGATCGAGGACATCTGGCAGTACCTGTACCGGGGCGCCTATTGGCGCCGCGGCCCGGTCACCATGTCGGCGGTGGCGGCGGTCGACACGGCCCTCTGGGACATCAAGGGCAAGATCGCCGGGCTGCCGGTATACCAGCTTCTGGGCGGTCGTTCGCGCAACGGCGTCATGGTCTATGGCCACGCCAATGGCACCTCCATCGAGGACACGATCGAGGTCGCGCAGGACTACAAGGCGCAGGGCTATAAGGCGATCCGCTTGCAATGCGGCGTGCCGGGCCTGAGCAGCACCTACGGCGTGTCGAAAGACAAGATGTTCTACGAGCCCGCCGACGCGGACCTGCCTACCGAGAATCTCTGGTCGACCGAAGCCTATATGCGCGTCGTGCCCAAGCTGTTCGCCGCCGCGCGCGAGGCTCTGGGCGAAGAGGTTCACCTGCTGCACGACGTCCACCACCGCCTGACGCCCATCGAGGCCGGACGTCTGGGCCGCGATCTGGAGCCCTATCGGCCGTTCTGGATGGAGGATTCGGTCGTCGCCGAAAATCAGGATAATTTCAAACTGATCCGCCAACATACGACGACGCCGCTGGCGGTAGGGGAAATCTTCTCGTCGATCTGGGACTGCAAGGACCTGATCCAGAACCAGTTGATCGACTATATCCGCGCCACGGTGGTCCATGCCGGCGGCATCTCGCACCTGAAGAAAATCGCCTCGTTCGCGGAACTCTACAATGTCCGTACGGGCTGCCACGGCGCGACCGACCTTTCGCCGGTGTGCATGGCGGCGGCCCTGCATTTCGACGTCTCGATCCCGAACTTCGGCATTCAGGAATATATGCGCCACACGCCGGAAACCGATGAGGTCTTCCCGCACGGCTATTACTTCGAAAAGGGCGATCTGATGGTATCGGAAGCCCCGGGCCTTGGTGTTGACATCGATGAAGACCTGGCCGCGAAGTATCCGTACAAACGCGCCTTCCTACCGGTGAACCGCCTTCAGGACGGCACGTTGTTCAACTGGTAACAGCTCGCCATCGCCAAAAAAATAAAAACAAAACTGAATGTTGCAGGGAATGAAAATGAAAACACAACTGCTGAAAGGCGTTTCAATCAGTCTGATTGCTCTGGTGGCCAGCGTAGGAACAGCTTCGGCCGATCCCGTCACGCTTTTTGATGGGCAGTCCGTAGCCAGCATTGTTCATGCGAAAGACAAACCCTTCAGTCTTGCGGGCGATCTACTGGCACGGGATCTGACCGCATTGACAGGCCAAAAGCCCTTGGTTTCGACTGACCTCCAGTCCTGTAAGCAGGTCTGCGTCGTCATAGGGCCAATCGATTCACCGCTGGTTCGATCAATAGCCAGGGACGCCGATGTCGATCTCACGGATATCAAAGGGCAATGGGAGCGCTACGACCGGGTCCTGGTGCGTTCGAGACGCAATCCGCAGGCGACCTACCTGCTGATCGCCGGCTCGGATACGCGAGGCACTGTTTGGGGTGTCATCGACCTGACCCGCGAAATTGGGGTTTCGGCGTGGGAATGGTGGGCTGACGTCACACCAAAGCGTGTCGATCATTTGTCCGTTGATGGGAAACGACAGCAGTCTCAATCTCCTTCCGTCCCCTATCGCGGCATCTTCATCAATGATGAGGATTGGGCCTTGCAGCCTTGGGCGGCCAAGACCTTCGAACCCGAAGTCGGCGATATCGGCCCGAAAACCTATGGCAAGGTTTTCGAACTGATGTGGCGCCTCAAGGCCAATACCCTCTGGCCGGGAATGCACGCTTCGACCGCGCCCTTCTACACGATCAAGGGCAACAAGGAGATGGCCCGCGATTACGGGATCGTCATGGCCACCTCGCATGCCGAACCGATGGCACGTAACAATACGCGCGAATGGGACGATAAACAGCGCGGTGAGTTCAACTGGTTCGTCAACTCGAAAAACATCATCAAATACTGGACCGAGCGTGCAAACGAAGTGAAGGCGTTCGAGAACGTCTATACACTTGGTCTGCGTGGTAAGCGCGATTCCGGTATGTTCGGCGTCAAGAGCAAGGAGCAGGCGCGCGATGCGATGGAGGAGATTTTCGCCATCCAACGCGCTATTCTATCGAAGGCGCAAGGCAGACCCGCTACCGAGATTCCTCAAGTCCTGACCCTCTATAAGGAGGTTCTCGACATTTACGCGCTGGGTCTGAAAGTCCCCGACGACGTCACCCTAGTCTGGCCGGAGGACAATTACGGCTATATCAACCAACTCTCGACGCCGGAGGAGCAAAAGCGTTCGGGCGGATCAGGCGTATATTACCATGTCTCCTATCTGGGACGACCGCACGACTACATCTGGCTTGGCACGACGCACCCAGCCCTGATCCGAGAGCAGATGGACAGGGCGTGGCAATCGAACGCACGGCGCATCTGGGTGGTCAATGTCGGCGATATCAAGCCGGCGGAATATCTTAGCCAGTATTTCCTCGACCTCGCTTTCGATCACTCAACTTTCGCACAAACACCCCGTGAACACCTTGTCAAATGGGCCGCGGTTCAGTTTGGCGCCGACAAGGCCGACGCGGTCGCCTCAGTCATGACGGACTATTACGATCTGGCATGGGAGCGCCGTCCTGAGTTCATGGGCGGCGGGCAAACGGAACCGACACGCCCTAATGTCGTCAGCGACTATGTCCGCACCGGGGGGCAGGAAGCCAAGGCGCGTCTGAAACGCTATGCCGATCTCGTCAAGCGTGCCGAAGCGCTTGGCGTTGCCCTGCCCGCTGACCGGCAAGACGCTTATTTTCAATTGGTGCTCTATCCCATTCGGGGTGCCGCGAACCTCAACGAGCGTATTCTTAAGCTCAATCTCGCCACGACCTACGCATTCGCAGGCCGCGCCAGCGTCAATCTCCTGTCGGATCAGGCGAAAGCCGCGCATGAACGTATCGTCGCGGATACGGCAACCTATAACGCGCTCGGAAACGGCAAGTGGAAGGGCATCATGAATATGGCGCCCCGCGGGCTGCCGGTGTTCGACGAGCCTTTCTGGCCTCATTGGGCCGTGCCCAAGGCCGCGGTGTGTAATATCGACGCCTCCGGCCTGACCTTCACGCGTGGCAAGCCGTCAAGCAGCACCGTCACGATCTATGGCACAGTCCCCGGCACCTGGAAACTGATCAATTTCAAGGGCATCAAAGCGTCCGCACTTGAAGGCACCCTCACGGCTGATAATGGGTTCGAAACCGAATTGACGCTCGATTATGACGGCGCGTCCGATATCAATACGGGCGAAGTCACCTGTATGGGTAAGCTCATAGGGCTGTTTCCACGTTTGGTGGACAATCCGGGCGATCTGCCGGCCGAGGTCAATCGCATCATCTCGATTTCGGCGGCCAGAACCACCAATGGACTCTGGGAAACCATCCCCGGTCTGGGATCGCGCGGCACCGCGCTGCGTTCGAAACTCGATCTGGCATCGATTGACGACATTTCGGGGCGCGAACCGCTCGTCTATGCCTTCAAGACTGGCGATCTCACCGACGCCCGTTTGAAGGTCGTGGGCCTGCCGGTACATCCCCTCACCTCGGCCAACCGGCTCCGCCTGGCGGTTCGCATCGACAATGGCCCTCTTCAGGTTCTCGATTTCGAGACGTTCGGCCGCAGCGAGGAATGGAAGCAAAACGTCCTGACCAATACCGCCGTGCGAGACATTCACTTGCCCCAATTGCCGAAAGGTATGCACCGCCTTGAGGTCTATCCCCTCGATCCGGGTTTCGTTCTTGATCGCCTCGATATCTTGCTCGACGGCGCTCCGAATCTCTATGGCGCTCCCCCTCTCGGTTAAAGGTATGTCCATGTACTTGAACAGACGTGCCATACTCCTCAGTGGCCTATTTGAGGGCACCGTTTCGAGGGCCATAGCGGCCCCCGCCAAAGCTGTGACGAACCGTGAGGTTATAGACCTGTGGCCAAAAGGTCCTGTGGGCCTTACGGCACCACATCTGACCGAAGGGTCGCCTGCCGCTACAAATCCACCCGCGCGTCGCCTGACCGGGATTACGCGCCCGCGCCTGGAGGTTTACCGTCCGGCTCGGCCAAACGGAGCGGCCTTCCTGATTATTCCCGGCGGCGGCTATCGCCATGTCTCCGTCGAACTGGAAGGGGAACAGATCGCCCGGGCCTGTTGCGATCAGGGGATTACGGCGTTTGTCCTCATCTATCGCTTACCCGGCGAAGGGTGGCAGGACGCGGCCAATGTCCCCTTGGCGGACGCTCAGAGGGCTATGCGTATCATTCGCCATCGATCCAAAGCCTATGGCATTGATCCGGACCGCATCGGCGCTATCGGGTTCAGCGCTGGTGGGCACCTCTGCGGGTCGTTAGTGACCCGTTCGACAGACGTGGTTTATAAACCCGTCGATGATCTGGACACTCTAAACACCGCGCCTAACCTGTTTGCGGCGATCTATCCCGTGGTATCGATGCGGCCAGAAATCGCCCACAAGGGCTCGGCCTTGCTGTTACTTGGCAAAGATCCGACACCGGACCAGATTGTGGCGTACAGCGTGGACGAGCGTGTGTCATCCGCAGCCCCGCCGGCGTTTCTCGTTCACGCCGAAGACGATCCGTCTGTTTCGGTGACGCACACCCTCGCCTTAAGAGCGGCGCTCAAGGCCCACAATGTTCGGGTCGAAACCCACCTGTTCCCTACAGGCGGACATGGCTTCGGTTTGAAGAGCTCTGCGCCCCACTGGTTCGACCTTTTTCTTCGTTTCCTAATGCGACAAGGCCTGCTCGCCAGCGCCGATTCCAAAGCCAACCGCTCCTAGCGCCCTCTATAGGCAATAAAATCTATGACCCAACCTCTCTCCCGCAGGGCGTTTCTATGCGCTGCGACGGCAACAGCCGCCTTCACCACGTTCCCCACGGTTTCGGGTGCGGCCATCCCCCTTACCGCCAAGCCGGTGTCGTCGACCGACCTGCGCTGGCTGGATGGCAAGCCGAACGCCTTCGAAGGCGGGACGCTGGGCGTGCCATGGCCGCGCGGCACGGTGAAGCTGGGCAAGGGCAAGACGCCGGAGTTCAAGCTCGGCGACGTACCGGTGCAGTCGTGGCCGATCGCCTACTGGCCCGACGGCTCGCTGAAATGGACCGCCCACGCTGTGGCCGGTGGTGCACCGACCGACGGCCTGTCGCTGACCGCCGGTAAGGCGGCCACGCCTGGCAAGGCCGTCAGCGTCAAACAAACAGCGTCGGAAGTGACCGTGACGTCCGGCGATCTGGTCTGGGTCGTGCCGACCTCGGGCGAGTATCTGATCGCCAGCGCGACCCGGGCGGGCCGCCTGACGCTGAAAGAGGCGAAACTAGTCGCCCTGTGGCAGGATCAGCCGGACCTCGACGCCACAGGCAGCATCAAGCAGCAGAAATTCACCAGCAAGGTCACCAAGGTCACGGTCGAACAGACCGGCCCGGTGCGCGCTGTGCTCAAGGTCGAAGGCACGCACTCAGGCAATGGCCGCGACTGGCTGCCGTTCTCGGTGCGCCTCTATTTCTATGCCGGTTCGGAAAGCGTCCGCATCGTCCACTCCTTCATCTATGACGGCGACCCGGCCAAGGACTTCATCCGCGGTCTGGGCGTCACGGCCAAGACGCCGATGACCGAAGAGACACACAACCGTCATATCCGCCTGTCGGGCGATGGTGTCGGCGTCTGGGGTGAGGCTGT
>NZ_JAQQKX010000029.1 GCF_028550415.1 Asticcacaulis aquaticus | reverse complement strand
TAAAGGACTGGAGACGCATCGCCACCCGATACGACAAACTCGCAGCCAATTTTGCTGCCGCCATCGCTATTGCTATCGCAATTACTTGGTGGACTGATTGAGTCTCGAACCTAGAGCGGATTTCGTTCAGATTGAATCGAAATCCGGCTCTAACATTTTGTTTTGTCGCGCATTTAGATCCGAAACCGTTGCACACTTTTCGGAATGCGCTTTAATCACCGATGCAGCGCAAAAGGCTGCCGTTGAGATCGATCAGGGCGAACATACGTTTTCCCCACGGCTCATCGCGTGGCGGGGTAAGACGCGGCAGGTCATGATCGGGCAGCCCCGCCAGCGACCATGCCGCGTAAAGCGCATCGATATCCTTGATCCGGACGCAGGCGCTGAACCACGATTCGGACGGCACCAGTTGCGGATGGTGAAAGAATTCGAGCACTAGCGGGCCGCGCGTCAGTATCATCCAGCCATCGTCGTGATACGTCTCGACAAAGCCCAGCTTCGCATAAAAGGCCGCGGTCGCTTCAAAATCGATGGCGGGCAAATTGGCCGTGATGCGATCTTCCGTCATGAGCCCTAGCTCTTTTGCGGCTCGAAGCGGCGGGCCTGATCGACCAGCATGATCGGCACGCCCGAACGGATCGGGAAAGCCAGTCCGGCGGATGGGCTGATCAGTTCCTGCGCGGCCTTGTCGTAGGTCAGGGCGCGGCGGGTCACCGGACACACCAGGGCTTCCAGCAGACGCGGATCGATTTCCGACGTATCGGGAACCGGTGAGTCGGTGGTCGGGGCTTCGATTTCGATATCGGACATGAGAGACCTAGCTAAAAAGCAAAGAAGAAAGGCGGCGGCGACCGGCCTTGGCGATATCGGACATCGGGCCGACGGCGGCAAAAATCTTCAGCAGAAACGCCTTGGCGGTTTCGCCCGCACCCGCCGGATCGGCCTTGATGATGGTCATCAGTTCATCGATGGCGGCGGTCATTTCACCCTGCCCAGCCAGCCCGCGCGCCAGTTCGTGACGGGCTTCGTGGTCGGCCGGATTGGCGGCCACGCGCGCGAAAAACGGCTCCAGATCGGTCGGCGCGTCCTCGGCCAGTTCCAGCGCGGCGCGCAGGCCCAGAATATCCGCATCCTTGGTATCGGCAGGCACGGTATCGAGGAATTGCTTGGCCTGCTCCGGCTGTCCCACCTTGATATAGAGGCGCGCGACCCCGGCAATGGCCTTGAGGTTCTGCGGGTCCTGCTCCAGAACGAAGCTGTAGGCCTCCATGGCGCTGGCCATATCGCCCTGAGACGCCGATTGCGCGGCCAGTTCCAGCGCGTCCTCGATCGACGGGGCACCATCGTCACCGGCGACGCCCAGTTTTTCGATAAAGGCACGCAGTTCGGATTCGGGCTTGGCCCCCATGAAGCCATCGACCGGGCGACCATCGACAAAGGCATAGACGGTGGGGATCGACTGCACCCGCAGCTGTCCGGCGACCATCGGGTTCTTGTCGACGTCGATCTTGACCAGCTTCACCTTGCCGTTAGCCTCGCCGACGACCTTTTCCAATGCGGGCCCTAACTGACGGCACGGGCCGCACCAGGTCGCCCAGAAATCGACGATGACCGGGGTCGTTTTCGAGGCTTCGATAACGTTGGCGACGAAATCGGCGTCGCTGCCGTCGATGATGTGCGGGCTGTTGGCCATGGTGTCCTGCCGTGGGTTTATTCTTATGATCTATATAGGATGTGTGGCGCACGCAATCTCCGCAAGCGCCGCCGGGTTATTTTCGATTTCGCGAATGCGAAATATCAACCGGAAATGGGTGGATATTAACCCATCGTTTAGTACTTGCCCCCTCATAATGCCCACAGCAGGCAACGGCGTCGGCTACATCCTTCCCTACATGAAGCGGGTAATACCATGGCTTTGGATATGGGGGCGGTGCCGTCGCGACCTTTGACCGGTTACCCCGCGCCTGACTCTTCCCGAATAAACCAGACCTCGTCCCTCACCGATCTTGTCAATCTGGCGGGCCGTCAGCGCATGTTGAGCCAGCGCATCGGTCTGACGCTGATGCTGGGCCTGAGCGCGCCGGAGGACCGGCAGTGGCAGGTCGCGCTTGGTGATACCGTGGACCAGTTTGCCCGCAGCCACGACCTGATCGTCAGCGGCCGCACGGCACCCGATCAGGACGTGCGCGCCCTGCCGGCGTTGAACGCCTACCTCCATGCGGGCGATCCGTCGCCCGAGCGGAGTATCCGGACCTTTATCCGCAAATCGACGGATCTCTGCGGGGCGCTCGATGCGGGCACGAGGGTCGAGACGGCGGAGGTGGTCATCTTTGCGGCGGAAATCGCCGGTCCGGTCCTGAGCTGCGTGGTCGGTCTGACCGTGGCACTGGAACAGGACATCCACGCGCTAGAGGCCGCTCAGGCGCGTCAGTCGACCCAGGATCGCGCGCGGGTGATGAAGGCGGCCGGTCGCATCGCCGGAGCCGCCGAGGTGGCGCGGATGATCTCGTTCAATGCCCGTATCTCGGCGGCGCGCGCCGGTGAGTTCGGGCGCGAATTCACCGCCCTGACGCAGGAGATCAAGACCATTTCCGATGATATCCAGTCGGCCTCGAAGGACATCCTGACCTATATGCGGGGATAGGCTCAGGTTTCGGGCGGCGGCTCGCCGGGCGCCTCGCCCAAAGGCTCCGGCTTGCTGAACGATTTGAGCGGCAGTTCGGGCACCATCGCCGTTACGACCAGACCCAGCAGGCAGACGAGGAAACCGGCGAACATCACGCCCTTGATGGCGTCGGACACGGTTTCGCGCACTTCGGGCGGCACGTCGGCATGGGCCGCGCCTTCGGATTGCCCGGCCAGCGCCATGCGTTCCAGTTCGGCCAGAGAGAGGGTCTGGACCTGCGCGCTGTCGGCAGGGGTTTTCGGCGTCATGACCATCAGATTGTGCGTCAGGACCGCGCCGAACACCGCCACCCCGATGGTCGAACCTATCTGACGGAAAAACTGCCCGGACGAGGTGGCCACGCCCAGTTCATGACGTTCGACGGCGTTCTGAACCGCCAGATTGAACAGGCTCTGCGCCGGGCCGAGACCTATGCCGATCAACGCCACGCGCCAGACGACGTCGATGACGTGGGTCTCGGCCGGCAGGCGCGACAGGAGGAAGGCTCCTAGCGCCGTCAAGGCTGCGCCGCCGACCATGATCAGGCGGTATTTGCCGATCTTATTGACGATCAGGCCCGAAATCGTCGCCGAGGCGATCAGACCGACGGTGAGCGGCATCATCGACAGGCCGCTGGCCGTGGCGTTCATGCCTTGGGCCAGTTGCAGCAGCAGCGGCAGGAACGACACCAGACCCATGAAGGCCATGAAGATGATCAGAGACGCCAGATTGGCGGTGGCGAAGGTGCGGTTCCTGAACAGTGACAGCGAAATGATCGGGTTGATGACGCGCGATTCGACGAACAGAAACGCCGCCAGAGCCAGAGCTGCCCCGACGAACAGGCCGATGACCAGAGGCGACGACCATCCCGCCGTACCGCCAAGGCTGAGGGCCAGCAGGAAGGGCAGGAAGGTCGCCAGCAGCAGGCCCGCGCCGATAAAGTCGATGCGCCCACCGGTTCGGTGCAGCAGTTTCGGCGTCTTCACCAGAATCATGAACAGGGCCAGCCCCGCCAGCGGCAGGTTGATATAGAAGACCCAGCGCCAGCCCGCGACGGGCAGACCGAAAAGGCTGACCGTCCCCAGATCGGTGAAAAAGCCGCCGACCAGCGGCCCCAGAACACTGGCGATACCGAAGGTCGCGCCGAACAGACCGCCCAGCTTGGCGCGCTCACGCGGCGGATAGATATCGGCGATCACCGCAAAGGCCGAGGTCATCAGGGCCGCACCGCCCAAGCCCTGAATGGCGCGAAACACGATCAGTTGTACCATGCCGCCGCCGAGGATGGGCAGGTTGCCGAACTCTCCGGCCAGACCGCACAGACCCGAGCCTATCATGAAGATGACGATGCCGATGACGAGGATGGGCTTGCGACCATAGATGTCCGACAGCTTGCCGTAGATCGGCACCATGACCGTCGAGGCCAGCAGATAGGCGGTGGTCACCCAGGCATAGAGGTCGAGACCCGACAACTGCGCCACGATCTTCGGCATGGCGGTCGAGACGATGGTCTGGTCCAGCGCCGACAGCAGGAAGACGATCATCAATGCGATCAGGGTGATGCGGCGCTCGGCAGCGGTAAAGTCCTGTTGAGGCGTATCCATTACGGCGTCTCTGTTCATTATGGATACTGCGCTTACCACAGGGGGGTGCAAAACGCCAATCTCGGCCAAACGAGGCGTGCGCCCTCTGCGAAGGAATATTTTTCGCAAGACGCAAAAATTTCCGAAAAAACCAGTGTTCACAGGATGACAATTCGCGCCCGATGCGTCATATGAGCGATCCCGGCATTTCGCCGTCTCATCCACCCCGTACCTCGTCAGGTCGTTCACTCAGGTGCTGTCATGCGCGATTTTTATCGTATTCGTCGTCTCCCCCCTTATGTCTTCGAAGAAGTCAACAAGGTGAAGGCACGTCTGCGCGCGGCAGGCACCGACGTCATCGACTTCGGCATGGGCAATCCGGACATGGATACGGCGCCGCACATCGTCGACAAGCTGGTCGAGACGGTCAAGAAGCCCAAGACTCACGGCTACTCCGTGTCGAAGGGCGTTCAGGGTCTGCGCAAGGCCATGGCCGGTTATTATGACCGTCGTTATGGCGTGAAGCTCAATCCCGATACCGAGGTTGTCGCGACGCTGGGCTCCAAGGAAGGTTTCGCCAACCTCGCCATGGCGATCACGGCTCCGGGCGATACGGTCATCTGCCCGAATCCCGCCTATCCGATCCATGCTTTCGGCTTCCTGATGGCGGGCGGCGTGATCCGCCACGTTCCCGCTCTGTCGCCGGAGCAGTATCTGTCGGGCATCGAGCGCGCGGTGAAACATTCCGTGCCGACGCCGTCGGTGCTGATCGTCTCCTATCCGTCCAACCCGACGGCGCAATGGGTCGATCTCGATTTCTACAAGGAAATCATCCGCATCGCCGAAAAGCACGACCTGATCGTGCTGTCGGACATCGCCTATTCGGAAATCTACTTCGACAATAACCCGCCGCCGTCGATCCTGCAGGTCGAGGGTGCGATCAAGCGTTCGGTCGAAATCAATTCGCTGTCGAAGACCTATGCCATGGCCGGGTGGCGCGTCGGCATGGTCGTCGGCAATGCGGAAATCTGCGCGGCGCTGGCCCGGGTCAAGTCCTATCTCGACTACGGTGGTTTTACGCCAATGCAGGTGGCCGCCGCCGCGGCGCTCAACGGTCCGCAGGACAATGTCGAGGAAATCCGCAATATCTATAAGTCGCGCCGCGACGTGCTGATCGACTCGATGAAGCGCGCGGGCTGGGATATTCCGCCGCCGCCGGCCTCGATGTTCGCCTGGGCCGAGATCCCCGACAAGTTCAAGCATCTGGGGTCGATCGAATTCGCCAAGCTGCTGATCGAAGAAGCCCATGTGGCGGTGGCACCCGGTCTGGGCTTCGGCGAATACGGCGAGGGCTTCGTGCGCATCGGCCTGGTCGAGAACGAGCATCGTATCCGTCAGGCGGCGCGCAATATCAAAAAGCTGCTGCAGCCGGATTCCAAGGTTCGCGCCGCCGAATAGCCTGGCGTCATTTATCTGATAAACCCTTGTCGTTATTGACTTAACGGCAAGGGCCGCGGATCAGGTTTTGTGGCAATTTAGAGACAAGGGGCCAAGACCGTGGTTATGTGATCACGTTGGAGCCCTTTTTAGCAGAGTCTTATTTGACTCCGGGCGGCTTTTAGGTTTTCATTAACGGATTGTGCGCTGCACATATTTTAAGCGGGCGCGTAAAGATCTGTATTTTAAAGCGTATTTCGAAAAACGCCCGGAATTATCGGGGGTTTCGGGATGAGTGACATAACCAGAATTCTCAAGACTGAATTTGTGCAAGAGGGATAGGCCGTGATTAGTTTGCAGTTCGACATCGCCACCGCGTCCGAACAAGACGCCTTCTTTGGCGCCTTTTTCAAATTCGTCGAAGCTGCCTCCCTGCAGGACGCCGATTCCATTTCGATTCATTCGGACACTCAGGGTGCGCAAATGGTCAAGGTCGTCAATTTCGAGGACGAGCGTCTGGCCGATCAGTTTCAGTCCTACTGGTCGCAACGCCGTAAGTGGCTGGGGCTTTAACTCTGCACTAAAACCCGCTAGGTCTGCCCTATGCTCGGCCTTCGGACGCTTCCTTTAAAATATCGTTTGCCATTGATCCACGGCGGACTCGAAGCGATCGCGCTGACCCGCATGGGGGCGTGGCCGAAGACGGACGACCTGTCTCCGGGGCGATTACTGGTGTCCGGGTTTTTGACCGAAAGTCTGGGGATCGGACGGGCGGGCCGGATGACCGCCGATGCGTTGGAAGCGGCAGGTTATGCGGTCGAGCGCCACGATATGCGCCCGGCCTTTAAGCACATAATCGATCAGAAGGCCGTTCTGCCGGGCGAGAATGGCGGGGTCTGGCTGATCCATGCTAATGCCCCCGAAGTGTTGGTCATGCTGATGGCGCATGATCCGTCGCAGTGGTCCCGGCGCTATCGCATCGGGTACTGGGCGTGGGAAACGCCGAAAGCGCCTGCGCAGTGGGCACGTATGGCGAAGTGGCTACACGAAATCTGGGTGCCCAGCACCTTTGTCCGCGATGCTTTGATCGTCGCCTTTGAGGCGCAAGGACAGACCGGTCTGTCTGAGCGTGTTCGGGTCATGCCGCACCCGTTGTTGAGTGGCGCGGCCCCCGATCGGGCGCGTTTCGGTCTGCAAGACCATCGTTGCGAGGCCCTGAGCCTGTTCGATATCAAGTCGTCCCCGGCGCGCAAGAATCCATGGGCCGCCATCGAGGCATGGCTGGCGGCGTTTCCGGAACCAACGGATAAGGCGGCTTTGACGCTTAAGGTTTCCGGCATCGACGCCGCGACTGAAATGCATCTGACCAACCTGATTGGCGGGCGCGATGACATTCGCCTCTATACCGAGCGCCTGAGCGATGCGGATATGGATCGCTTTATGGTGTCGTTCGATATTCTGCTGTCGCTTCACCGCTCGGAAGGTTTTGGCCTTAGCCTGCTCGAAGCCATGGCCGCAGGCGTAGCGGTGGTGGCGACCGACTGGTCCGGCAATACCGATTTTCTCAAGGCCGATAACGGGTATCCGGTGCCCTATGACCTGATCCCGCTGAACGATCCGGACGGTGCCTATAGTGCGGTTAAACGCGAACGGGCGCAGTATTGGGCCGAACCCGACGTGCAGGCGGCGGCGCACCTGCTGAGAGAACTGGTCTATGACCCCGGTATACACACGGAAAAGGCGCGCGTGGCACGCCTGACGCCCGCGGTGCTGAACCGGGCGTGGGCGAGAGAGGCGCTAGATGACATGCCATTCAATGCCTGGCTGAGTTGAGGTTCATCCTGCGTTGACAGAAGCGACGGGGCGACAGTCGTGTTTAATTGTCTGAGGATTTGCAGAGCGCGACGACCTCGGCTATGAGATAAGCCTACAGATAAGAGGAAATCCCATGCCCGTTCTCACCACCCGTCTATCCGGAAGTGTCGCGTGTCTGTGGTTGGCCTGTATGGGCGCAGCCCTGGCGCAAACCCCAGCGCAAACCCCAGTGCAAATTCTTGGGGCGGCACCTGTCCCGGCCCAGGCTCCCGTTCCGCCCAAGCCCAAATGGCCGGTCAGCACCTATCTCTTCACCTCGTTTCAGGGCAGCGGTGATGGTCTGCACCTGTCGGTCAGCGATGACGGCAAGGCGTGGACCGATCTGGGCAAGGTGTTCCTGAAACCCACCGTCGGTAGCAAGCTGCTGCGCGATCCGCACATTCTGCGCGGGCCGGACGGCGTATTCCGCATGGTGTGGACGACGGGCTGGAAGGACAAGGGTATCGGTTATGCGGCCTCGACCGACCTTATCCACTGGTCGGAGCAAAAATACCTGCCGTTTCTGGAAGGCGTGAAAGGCACCAACAACGCCTGGGCCCCGGAAACGGTCTATGACGAAAAGACCGGACAGTATGTCATCACCTGGTCGTCGGATATCGACGGGCGCTTCCCGAAGACCAAATCCACCGAGCGGATGAATAACTACACCTATTTCGTGACGACGAAGGACTTCGTCACGTTCAGCACGCCCAAGGTGCTGATCGATCCCGGCTTCGACCATATCGACACGACGATCGTGAAGAATGGCAAGCGCTATATCGCCGTATTCAAGGAAGGTGACAAACAGAAAACCAAAGAATGGGGCGCGGTGCGCTGGGCCGTCGCGGACACGGTTACGGGCCCCTACAAACTCATGCCGACCCCGCTGGTGTCGGGGCAGCGCGCCGAAGGGCCGACGCTTGTGACCATGGGTGACACAACGCGCCTCTATGTCGATTACTATGCCGATAAGCGTTATGGCGCCTATGAGACCACGGATTGGCAACACTGGACCGACGTGTCGTCCGACGTTGCGGTCGCCAAGGGTCAGCGGCACGGCACGGTGCTGAAAGCGCCGGCGTGGCTGGTGACCAATCTGGAAGCCGCCGTGCCGTCAACGGAGGCTGTAGCGCCTGTCCCTGCGCCACCGCCGGTGCTGGAAGGCTATACAGCCGATCCAGCTATCCGGGTGTTCGGCGACACCTATTATCTTTATCCGACCTCGGACAAACCGAACTGGCAGACCACGGACTTTTCCGTCTGGTCGTCGAAAAATCTGGTCGAGTGGAAAAACGAGGGCATGATCCTCGATGTGGCGCACGATCTGACCTGGGCAAAGATCGAGGCCTGGGCCCCGGACGTTATCGAGCACAACGACACCTATTACATGTATTTCTGCGCGCAGGGGAATATCGGTGTGGCGACGTCGAAATCGCCGAAGGGCCCGTTCAAAGACGCTCTGGGCAAGCCGTTGATCGCCAAGGGCACGGGCGTGCAGACCAATACCATCGATCCCTATCCGTTTATCGACGACGACGGTCAGGCCTATCTCTACTACGGTAACGGCAAGCTGGGGAACGTCGTCAAACTCAAGCCGGACATGATCACCGTGGACGGCGCGGTGGGCACCATTGCCATGAAGGACCATCGTGAAGGCGTCGTGGTCTTCAAACGCGGTGGCAAGTACTACTTCATGTGGTCCATCGACGATGCGCGCAGCCCGAACTATCGCGTCGGCTGGGGCACGGCCGACTCGCCGCTGGGGCCGGTAACCTCGCCGGACGAGGGCTTCATCGTCTTGCAAAAGCACGGCGTCGCCGTCGGTACGGCGCACCACAGCGTGGTCAATGTCCCCGGTACCGATCGCTGGTACGTCGCCTATCACCGCCATGCCCTGCCCGAAGGTGGCGGTTATCAGCGTCAGACGGTGCTGGCGAAGATGGAATTCACGCCCGATGGAGCCATCAAGCCCATGGACCCGCTGGTGGCGCCATTCAAGCCCGGCGATGTCGGTGAGCCGATCAAGAACGGCAGGGGGCGTCCATAAGGTTTGGCGGCGAGAGGCTTACTCTCGCCCCGACTTGACTCTGGCGGGCAAAACCGTCATAGGGACCCGATATTCAGGCCGAAACGCCTTTCACAGACAAACCCTCTCAGGTTACGACCCCGGCAGATGACCGGACGGGAACCGGAGGATCCCCGACGACGCGGAGCGTTCTCGGGGTGTTTTTGTTTTGTGAAAAGCCCGGCAGATTTAGGAAGTTAACGCATGTTCGACTCGCTGAACGATCGCCTGTCCGGTCTTTTCGACCGCCTGAGCGGCCGCGGCGTCCTTTCGGAAAAGGACGTCGACGAAGCCCTGCGCGAAGTGCGGGTCGCCCTGCTCGAAGCTGACGTGGCGCTGCCGGTCGTGCGTCAGTTCATGACCAAGGCGCGCGAACTGGCCACCGGCGAAGCGATCATCAAGGCCGTCAAGCCCGCCGATCAGGTGGTCAAGATCGTCTATGACGGCCTGATCGACATGCTGGGCGGCGAAGAACCGACCCCGATCGATCTGGCCGCCGTGCCGCCCGCCGTCATCCTGATGGCTGGTCTGCAAGGCTCCGGTAAGACGACGACCTCGGCCAAGCTGGCGCTGCGCCTGACCAAGTTCGAGCGCAAGAAGGTCATGATGGCCTCGCTCGACACCCGCCGTCCGGCGGCGATGGAGCAGTTGAAGCTGCTCGGCGAACAGATCGGCGTCGATGTCCTGCCGATCATTGCCGGTCAGAACGCCGTCGAAATCACCCGCCGCGCCCTGCAATCGGCCAAGCTTCAGGGTTATGACGTCCTGATCCTCGACACCGCCGGTCGTACGACGCTCGACGAAGGCATGATGGCCGAGGCGTCTGAAATCGCGACCATTTCCACCCCGGTCGAAACCTTCCTTGTCGCCGACTCGCTCACCGGTCAGGACGCCGTGCGTACCGCCGCCGCCTTCCATGAGCGCCTGCCGCTGACCGGCCTGATCCTGACCCGCGTCGATGGCGATGGCCGCGGCGGCGCCATGCTGTCGATGCGCGCCACGACGGGCCTGCCGATCAAGTTCACGGGTTCCGGCGAAAAGGTCGATGCGCTCGACGTGTTCGACGCCCGCCGTATCGCCGGTCGTATCCTCGGTCAGGGTGACGTTGTTGCGCTGGTCGAAAAGGCCTCGCAGGAGCTTGACGCCGCCAAGGCCGAGCAGATGGCCAAGAAGCTGTCGAAGGGTCAGTTCGACCTCGATGACCTGGCCGAACAGCTCAAGCAGATGAAGCGCATGGGCGGGATGCAGGGCATTATGGGTCTGCTGCCGGGCGTGCAGAAGGTCAAGAAGCAGATGGACGAGATGAACATCTCGGACAAGATGTTCGACCGTCAGATCGCCGTCATCTCGTCGATGACCAAGATCGAGCGCAAGAAGCCCGACCTGCTCAATGCCTCGCGCAAGCGCCGTATCGCGGCGGGTGCCGGCGTCGAGGTGTCGGAAATCAACCGCCTGCTCAAACAGCACCGCCAGATGGCCGACGCCTTCAAGATGATGGCGCGCAGCGGCGGCAAGGGCCTCGGCAACATGGCCAAGATGCTCGGTATGGGCGGCGGCCCGAATATGGCTCAGATGCAGCAGATGGGTAAGAAGATGCAGGCCGATCCGGCTGCCATCGGTGACAATCTCGGCGTCGATTTCGAGCGCTTGAAACAATTGGGGGCCGGTCAGATGCCGACCGATGTTCCCGGACTTCCCAAAGGATTGCCCGGCCTTCCCGGCCTCGGCGGTCTCCCTGGCCAAATACCTGGATTGGGCGGCGCGAAACCGCCCTTCAAGAAATAACTGAACTTCAACGAACAAAGGATCTTATCATGTTGAAAATTCGTCTCGCCCGCGGCGGTTCCAAGAAGCGCCCCTACTACCACATCGTCATCGCTGACGCCGCCGCTCCGCGCGACGGTAAGTTCATCGCCAAGGTCGGTTCGTACAACCCGATGCTGGCCAAGGACGACGCCAAGCGCGTGACCCTGAAGACCGAAGTCATCGCCGACTGGCTCAAGAAGGGCGCCCAGCCGACCGACCGCGTCGCGCGTTTCCTGTCGAAGGAAGGCCTCGTGAAGTGGGAACACGGCAACAACCCGCAAAAGGGCACCCCGGGCAAGAAGGCTCAGGAACGCGCCGCCGAGCGCGCGCAACGCGAACAGGACCGTCTGGACGCCGAAGCCGCCGCCCGTGAAGAAGCCGCTGCCGCAGCTGCCGCTCCGGTGGTTGAAGACACTGCTGCTGAAGAGCCTGCCGTCGAAACCCCGGCTGAAGAAGCCTAAGTTTCTGCGATTTGATGCTGGGAAAGGCCGGGGCTCACGCTCCGGCCTTTTTCTTTATCCCCTCTCCCCGTTTACGGGGAGAGGGTTAGGGTGAGGGGCAATCCTGATCGCCGTCTTATGGCCATACCGGTTATTGAAACTCAAAAGGAGTTCCCCCTATGCGCAAATACCTGCTGGCCCTTGCCGGTCTAACCATCACCACCTCAGCCGTCGCTTTGCCGGTCTATCTCGACGACCGTTCGACGCCGCAATCCCTGATCCAGTCCTATTACAACGCCATCAATCGTGGCGAACTGGCGCGCGCCTATACCTATTACGAGCGCGACTACCTGCCGGAATTCCAAAAGTGGGCCAAGGGCTATGAAAACACCCGCGAAGTCTGGGTGGTGACGGGTAAGGCGACCTCCGATCCGGGCGCGGGAAACATCTATTATACCCTGCCGGTTGCCGTGCAATCCGTCAGCAAGGACGGCACAAAAGAGGTCTTTGCAGGTTGTTACGTGCTGCACATCACCAATTACGGCATGCAGATTCAACCGCCTTATCAGCCGATGACGATCCGCAGCGGCAAGCTGGTCAGGACCAGCAAACCGGTCAAACAGGCGGTGCCGAAAACCTGCCAACCTTGATTAAACGGCGCGCCTCAGCTATCCCGCAGGCATGACGCAAAAATCTAATCTCATCTTCGTGGCGCAGGTCGGTGCCGTGCACGGCGTGCAGGGCGAATTCAAACTGCTCAGCTTTATGGACGATCCGGTCAGCGTGCTGGAATATAACCCGCTTTTGTCGCAGGACGGCAAACCGGCGCTGGTCATCACCGCCGCGCGGGCGCACAAGGGGCAGCTTCTGGTGCGCGCCGAGCAGGCCCCCGACCGCACGGCGGCGGAAAAGCTGAAAGGTCTGAAGCTGTATGTCGACCGGGCGGAATTGCCTGAGATCGAGGACGAGGACGACTACTACATCACCGACCTGATCGGGCTTGAGGTGCGTGGAACAGACGGGTCTGTCCTGGGGCGTGTCAAGGCGGTCGAGGACTTCGGCGCGGGTGATCTGCTCGATATCCAGCCGAAGGGCGGGGCGAGTTATTATCTGATGTTCACGCGCGAAAACGTACCGGACGTGAATATCGCGGATGGGTATGTGGTGATTTCCCCGCCTGCGGAGCAGGTGGTCGAAGGGGAAGCCAAGTAAGGTTTTTGACCACGAAAAACACTAAAAGCACGAAAAATTTGTGTTGAAGCTATTACGCGAAGCGCCCATCGTGAGAGTTTGCCACACAACAATCTATGCCCTGTGGGCGAATTAGGTGAGCCAGCTTTTTCGTACTTTTCGTGTTTTTCGTGCTTTTCGTGGTAAATTCTTACTTCCTTTTACAAAAACATGCCGCCTGACGCTTCGATGCGTTGGGCGTTGATCCAGCCGCTGCGGGGTGACAGGATGGCCGCGACCGCGCCACCGATATCGTCCGGCAAGCCGGCGCGTCCCAGCGCTGTGTTCTTTGCTACAAAGGCGTTCATATCGGCATTGTCACGCGTGCGCCCGCCGCCGAAGTCCGTCTCGATAGCGCCCGGCGCCAGAATATTGACCGCGATGCCGCGCGCACCCAGTTCCTTGGCCTGATAGCGCGTCAGAACCTCCATCGCGCCCTTCATCGAGGCGTAGGCGGCGTAACCCGGCACCGAGAAACGCGACAGACCGGTCGAGACATTGAGGATGCGCCCGCCGTCGTTCATCAGCGGCAGCAAAACCTGCGTCAGGAAGAACGGCCCTTTGAAATGGATGTTCATCAGCTCGTCGAACTGCGCTTCGGTCGTCTCGCTGAACGCGGCATGGATACCGATCCCGGCATTGTTGACGAGGTAATCGAAGCGCTCATAGCCCCACGCCGTCAGCGTCTCCTTCACCTTGTCGGCAAAGGCCGCGAATGTGCCGACCGCGCCGACATCGAGCGGCAGGCCGACGGCCTTGCGGCCCAGGGCTTCGATTTCCGCGACGAGGCTTTGCGCTTCGGTCAGGTTCGAGCGGTAGGTGAAGACGACATCGACGCCGTCTTTGGCCAGATGCAGCGCGGCGTTACGCCCGAGGCCGCGGCTGCCGCCGGTGATAATCGCTATGGTCATGGTTGGTCTCCTGTATGTGATCCGATGACGCATCTTATCCGGTCGAAATTTTCGCATAAATCTGCGAAATCTGATTGGACTGTTCGGTTAAATGAACAATAATAAGCGCATGTTACGCCTCGATGCCCTTTTGATGTTCACGCGGGTGGCCGAACTGTCGTCCTTCACCAAGGCGGCGGACAGCCTGGGTGTGCCCAAGGCGACGCTTTCCACCGCCGTGCAGGCGCTTGAGGCCGGGTTGGGGACGCAGCTGCTTTACCGCACGACGCGGCGGGTACAACTGACCCACGACGGACAGGTCTTTTACGAGCGGGCCAAGGATTTGCTGGCCGATGCCGACGACCTGTCGGGCCTGTTCGAGACGGCGGCGGTGAACGGGCGTATCCGGGTCGATATGCCCTTAGGTATGTCGCATAGCCTGATCCTGCCGAACCTGCCCGCGTTTCTCGATCAGCACCCGGATCTGCGTATCGAACTGTCCTCGACCGACCGCTTCGTCGACGTGGTGCGCGAAGGCTTCGATTGCGTGATCCGCGTCGGAACGCTTACCGATTCCGGCCTGACGGTGCGGGCGATGGGCCATCTGACCCTGATCAATGTCGCCAGCCCGGCCTATCTTGCGCGGTTCGGTACGCCCCGAACGCTGGATGATCTGAGCGCGCATCGGCTGGTCCATTATGTCAGCCAGATGGGGGCGCGACCGGACGGTTTCGAATACGCCGAAGGCAACACCTATCGCACAATACCAATGGATGGCGTCGTGACGGTCAACAATTCGCAGGCCTATACGCAGGCGGCGTTGAACGGTCTGGGGATCATTCAGGCCCCGCGCATCGGGCTGGCGCAGGCCCTGGCGGACGGCAGGCTGGTCGAGATTCTGCCGGATTACCGGGCGGCCCCCATGCCGGTATCGCTGATCTATCCGCAGCGGCGCAATCTGGCCCGCCGTGTCCGGGTCTTCATCGACTGGGTAGCGGGGCTGATGAAGGGATACGCAGGTTAGAGCGCATTCCAAAAAGTGTGCAACGGTTTTTGGAACCAAATGCGCGACAAAACAAAAGATTAGAGCACGATTCCGATCCAACCAGATCGCAACATGCTCTAGGTTCGAGACTCAATCAGTCCACCAAGTAATTGCGATAGCAATAGCGATGGCGGCAGCAAAATTGGCTGCGAGTTTGTCGTATCGGGTGGCGATGCGTCTCCAGTCCTTTAAT
>NZ_JAQQKX010000028.1 GCF_028550415.1 Asticcacaulis aquaticus | reverse complement strand
CCGCTTCAAAGCCAGCTCGGCGACCGCAAAATCAAAGAAGGAAAAACTCGTGACTTGACCCCATACTGACCCTCACCATTATACCCTTTAGGCGGGTCACTTCTCAGCGGAAATCAACAGCTTCGGCCCCGATAAGACGCGCGCGGCGGTCGGTATGGGCCACGTGCCCTTCGGCAAGCAGTCGCCGGATATTGTAGGGCTCGTTATAGGCACCTTTCAGGCGGGCGAAGGTGGCTTCCTGACGGGCGTGGTCTTCGGTGAGGGCGTAGGCCATCAGTTGGCTGAGGGTCAGCTTTTCGTCGCGGTAGGCCTGCATCAGAACCGGGGACACCGCCCCCAACCGTAGACGCTGCTTGACGGTATGCTCCGAAACGTCAAAGCGGGCGGCGATGTCGGCGGCGTCCATGCCGCGCTCGATATTGAGGGCGCGGAACGCTTCATACTGATCGGCGGGGTGCATGGCTTCGCGGGTGACGTTTTCGTCCAGACTGACCTCGTGCGCGTCATCGGTTTCACGGACGATGCAGGGGATCGGCGTATCGCGGGGGTCTTCTCCGTCCTTGGCGCGGGCGATCTGGGCGAGCCTCCGGCCTTCCCCGGCGGTGACGAGGAAGAAACCGGTTTCTACCCCGGCGTCGTCTCGTTCGGGCTTAACGATCCGGTTTTGCAGGATGCCCTTGGCGGCGATACTGGCCCGGAAACTTGCAATAGACGCGGCGCTGTGCGGGGTCTTACGGGCGTTTTCGGAGGATTTAATAAGGCGATCCAACGGGATCAGGGTGTAGTAGCCGGACTGAACCGCATCGGTAGAGACAGGCTTAAGGACAAGTTTAGACATAGCCAATCCTTTCGTAGGCTAAGGGTTTCAGCGGGCAAAATGCCGCGCTGAAACCTTGCCCGTCGGCGAGACCGGGGTAGCAAGGGCGGCCGGGGCGGAGGGGGATCACCCAGCCTGCACAAGCGGTGTCTGAAATGCCCTTTTGTCTAAATGTGCGCGCGGAAGGCTGGGGAAACCGCCCTGGCCGGGCCGAAGGCCCTGACTTTGCGCGCGCGAGGGCGGAGCCCTTAGCCGCTCCTTATTGGATAATAAAATGGCGTGGGTAAATCGAGCCGCCTAGACGACGTAGCGTTTAACTAGAGCTTCACGCTGCTGCTTTTGCTGACGACGGAAATTTTCCAGCGCTTCAGTTTCGGTCGCCTCCAACAAATATTCCCTGACCCGCTCAAGGTGCCAGTGCATCGCTTTCTGCGCCGCAGCTCCGTCCTTACGCTTAATGGCATCCAGAATACCATGGTGCTCGTTATCGCGTTCCTGACGCCCCCCGCCCCGCGCCCGTAGGTCGGTCGCTGACGCCATCTGGGAATATTTACGCAGGTTCCACAATTCCTCCACGAACGCGATGAGCGTCGCATTATTGGTAATTTGTGCCAGACGAAGGTGGAATTGCCGATCAAGTTCTTCAAACTGCTCAAGGTCGGCCGCGGCCGCCTGCTGGTTCAGAATATCTTCGAGGTCGGCAATATCTTCACTACTGGCAAGGGTCGCCGCCACAGCCGCCGCACCGCCTTCTACAATCATTCTCGTCTCGATGAGCTCGAACGGCCCGACGTTCAGGTCCTGTCGTGCCTCGCTCGCCGCACCTTTGGCCGAGTCGAACTGTGGGGCGTCAACAACGTAAACGCCGGACCCATGGCGGATTTCCACCAAATTCAAGATTTCAAGCGCGATCATAGCCTCACGGACGGTCGGCCGACTCACACTGAACAATTCCGACAATTCGCGTTCGACCGGCAACCGACTTCCAGGCGCGTAGTCGCCGTTCTTTATAGCCTCGACCAGACTATCAGCGACGCGTCTATACAGCCTCGAAGGTTCAGCGCTCATTTATCTCAATCCAACCTGCATCCGGAAGCGCGCCGTGATAGCGCTACCGATAATTGTATTACAATGAGGTTGGTTTTGGCAGATCACTTTTAAAATCTCAACAACAAATCACACTGCGCCACCATATATTTTAAATGACGGATTTTAATTTTCGTTTGTGAAACAGATTTTCGCTTCAGGAGAATAGACCGAAACAAATGAATTGGTCAGACATGCACCAACCCCGCCACAATATCATTAGAATTTTACACAAAAGACAATAAATACACCACTAAATAAACAAACAACAAATAATTAAATTCAAACACTCAGGACCTCAACTTGATGCCAATCAAGCGGCATCGCGCAACCTCAATCATTCAGTAGGCACGGAAATTGCGATTCTGCTGCAACAGTAGCATCACGATGTCAGGACAATAATCATAATTTGGCAGATGTCTCTATTGACTAATCGCCTTCGATCATTCATCCCTCGTCAGGTCAATAATTTTTGAAGCCGCAACGGCTTCTACCTCGGGGAGTGAGAGGCGGAAAATCGGGGACAACCCGTGACTGCCAAATCGGACGATCACAGGACAATAGTCCACGTCGTCAACTCGTGCTGCCACCGGCAAGCGAGTGGGTTTCCTCATTCCCGGATTGCAACGAAGGGCCATGCCACAGGCATGGGAGGAACAATGAAAAAGGCGCCCACGGTATCACTATCCAAATATCTACTTGCTGGCACTAGCCTGGCGCTGGGCCTGGGCTTCGGTCTTGCGTCGGCTGCCGCCGCGCAGGAGGACTCTGCAAAAAAGACGCAAAATACAACTGCGACCGCCGATGACACCGGTAGCATTGAAACTGTCATCGTGGTTGGGAGCCGGGCGTCACAACAATCGTCTATCGATCGTAAGAAGAAAGCCACTACGGCGACAGACTCCATCGTCGCAGACGACGTCGGCTCCTTCCCTGATCGCAATATCAACGAAGCCATTTCCCGCATCGCGGGCATGGGGATCGATCGAGACGACACGGGTGAAGGTCAAGGCCTGACGCTACGCGGCAACAGCGCCGACCTGACCCGAGTGGAAATGGACGGCATGTCCGTGGCCTCCGGTGGGTACAGCCTCGCCACCAATGAAGACTCGGCCGGGCGCGGTGCTGACCTGCGGGAACTTCCCGCCGACCTAATCGAAAGCGTCGACGTCATCAAGGGCAATACGCCCGACATGACCGAAGGGGGTCTCGGCGGTACGGTGAAAATCACCACCCGGTCGAGCTTGAGCCTGAAAAAGCCCTACTTCTCCATGCGGGTCGGCATGGATAGCAATTCGATTTCGGACAAGTGGTCACCGGACATCAGTCTGGTTGGTTCGCGTAAATTCCTTGACGGTCGTCTGGGCGTCATTTTCAACCTCTCGTCAAAGAAGGTTTTGAACGATAGCCGTCAGTACACCTCGTCGGGCGCCAGTTCCAATCGCGGTTATATTCTGACGACCGACTACGAAGCTGATGGCGCGCCCAAGACCTTTACCTGGAACCCCAGCGCCTTGTCCGGCCCGGCAGCGGATGCGATCCCGTACTACAGCACGACCTATCCCACCGCGTCCTGGGCTTTGAGCAACGGTTCGACCTTCGATGCCTATACTCCGCGAAAACTGATGGAACTATCGGCCGCCGCGCAGACAAAGACCCAATGTACGACGGGTTCCTTGGCCACCCTGACCAATGCCGGTTTGACCACGATGGGCATGACCAGTTCGGCCGCCCGGACAGCCGCGATCGCTCAGCGCGTGCGGGAACAGCAAACCTGTCTGAACCAGTGGAACGACTACCTGCCGGAGCAGGTTCGTCTGATGAACGTGACAAAGTATGAAGATCGTCGTTCCGGCGACATTCGCTTCGATTACCGCGTTAACGACCATCTGAGCCTCTACGCCAAATACATGGTCAACAGCCGCGACTTGCATAATGTGCAGCGACAGTACAGCTACAACAACATGGCCGGTACGGGCGTCGTCATCAATCCGTCCAGCGTCGTCGTCGATGCCAACCATTTCGTGACCAAGTTATCTTACACGGGCGGCACGCTTGGCCACGACAACCTGTTCCACGAAGAAGACTGGAACAACCAGTATCTCCTCACTGGCGGCAATTATAAGAACGGGCCGCTGAAGATCGACTTCATTCTCAGCCGTTCCGAAACCGAATTCACTCGTACCTATAAACGCATGTCGCGCGGGTTCGCCTTCGATGGCGCGGCAAGCATGGAACTGACCTCCGACGGCGTGTGGAAGATCACTCCGCCCGCCGGGTTCAACGAAAAGGACCTCTCACAGACCCTCCGCCTCACGGCCGCCAACGCCGCTTCCCCGCTTCTGCGTACCGTTGCCTTGCAATTTCAGGGGCAGCAGGTCGAGTCTGGAGAAGATCAGGCCAAGATCGATGCCGTCTATCGCATCGACAAACTCCCCTTCCTGACCCAGTTCAAGGCGGGAGCCAGTCGCCGCATCCTGCACACCAACCGCTGGCTGGGGGCCAGTTCGACTCCTATAGCCGGGGTAACCGTTCCGGGTAGCGGCTCGACCAGCGCCGGAAACCTGCGCATCTGTCAGAACCAGTCAACGACGACAGCGGCCAATGCCTGCCAATACGGACTGGTCTGGAACACCGGTACGTCTGCCCGTTTCGGCAACGACACCATTACCCCGGCCCGTTGGCTGGAAATCATGGCGGCCAGCAACGAACCGCATTCGGGCGCCTTCATGCCGGGCATTTCGGCTTTCGATGGTATCGAGTTGTGGGACTCGATCAATGTAGAGAAGGCGTTCGCTATGACCAACGCGACGCTGAACTACAATCTCGACTGTATCAAGGTCTGCACGGGCAGCGACGGCAAATCCTACCCGATGAACTATAACCAATCGGACGAAACCATCACAGCAGCCTATTATATGTTCGATTTCGAACAGAACCTGCCGCTGGATATGTCCCTCTCGGGCAACTTCGGCGTGCGGATGGTCAATAGTTCCGTGGAAGGTCAGGGCTTCATGACCCTGAACTATACCTACAAGAACGCCAATTGGAATGCGACAACCAATAATAACGCGGTGACGACAACTGTGGTGCAGAAACCGGTCAGCATCGAACGGTCCTACACGGACTGGCTGCCCAGCTATAATCTGGCGCTCTGGGCGGTCCCTGACAAGGTTGTCCTGCGCTACAACTGGTCGAAGACCGTGGCGCGCCCCGATGTCACTAAGATCTGGCCAGCCGGCACCTGCACCTATGACGAGCGTATCGCCGATGCGCAGGATGCCTACGACGGCGACGACGAAGACGGCACCGTAAGTCTGATGGGCTGTTCGTCGACCCTCGGCAATGCCGATCTGAAACCGTACACTGCGACCAAAAACAACACGTCGCTGGAATGGTACATCAATAAGGACACCTTTGTGTCGCTGGCCTATTACCGCCAGAAGATCCGGATCGGCAGCCCGCAACAGTACCAAACAACGGGTTCACCATTCGGCGGTAGCAGCGAAATCGATCCGAATACCGGTCGTCCGTTGTCGGACTACAGCTTCACTTACAACACTTGGCGTAATCGTCCGGGCGACACGCAGTCGGGCTGGGAACTGTCGACTAAGACTGCCCTCACCTTCCTGCCATGGCATCTGCGCTACACCGGTGTTGATTTCAACGTCTCGACCAACGAATCACGCTTCGGGAGCTATGTCGATAACATCACGGGTGAGAACCTTGGGAACCCGGGTCGGTCGAATTACTTTGCCAATCTGGCTGTGTGGTACGACGACGGCAAGACCAATGCACGCCTCTCCTATCAGATGCGTGACGCGGTTCTTCGTCGCGTGGCTGCTCCAAATGGCGCCTATCCGGTCCCGACGCTCTATAATACTCAGGATGTCGAGAGTTACCGTGGCCCATACACGCCGTTCGATCCGCTTTACACCGACGAATATCGCTACCTTGACGGCAAGATCAGTCACAACCTTTCGAAGAATGTGCAGATCTACCTCGAAGGCCGCAACCTGCTGAACTACACCCGGATCATTACAGGGTCTGAGAACCGCGGCCCTGCGAACTCCGATTACATCATCGACCAGCAATTCGGTGGCCGCCGCATAACTTTCGGCGTGATCATCAAACAACAGTAAACCTAGCGTAAATTGCCAACTCCTAGCCTCTGGCCGCTCCCCAACGGGAGCGGCTTTTTTCAGTCACCGGCAGCGATACGGCCCAAAGATCCCGTCCACCGGTGAGCCTTCCAGCCGACTGTTGAGGACGAATATACGGTAGGTCGCGCCGTCGGGTGCCACACGGACGACGACATGGCCCTGCATACTTTTCATATTTGGAAGAAAGCGCGCATTGAGGTCCTTGTTTGCTTGAAGCATGTCGGTGGCAAAGACATCCGCCGTCGCCTTGCCCTGCCATGCGCCCAGCATACGCTGTAGTTGCGCCTGTCCGGGATGGGTCGCGTGCCAGGCCTGGATGACATAGACCTGCGCATCGAGGGCTTCGACGAAGGCCGGTCCACAGGCGTCGAAATAGCCGTGGTGGTTGGCGGCGGCGACTTCGGTCCGCCCGGCCAGACGCGCCACCGGGGTTTCGATGTCGCGCCACGGCTCCCGACCATCGTGCGTGTCGGAAACCAGATCTCCGCCCGCAAAATAGCTGAATCGGCCATAGGTCAGGCGAAAAGCGACCGAACAGGCATTCTCGTCGGCCGGCGTACCCGCCGGGCGCTGAGCCAGAATATCGCGCACGCCCTCCCCTGTCCCCGTCCAGACCCGACCGCTGGCAGCCAGATTACGGATACTGAACGCTGGGTAAGCTTTGGGATTGTTGAGGCCGATCTGAACGCCTGAACCGACGTGAAACCTTTCGACTGCCTCACCGCGCACCTGCCGCGCCTTGAGGAAAGCGAGGTAGTTGGCGGTAAAGGGGGCCTGCACCGGCGGTCGGTCGCCATAGTCGGGGAAATCACGATCGATTACCCGGCGGACCGGTATTTCTGCCGCAACATCGCTGACGCCGCTCAGGCGATAGCGGCCATCCGCCGACAGCGGCATGGTGTCGCTGACGTCACCCAGATGGTCGGGATGGATATGGGTCGCCACAAAGACATCGATCGCCTTGCCATAGCGCCGGGCATAGCGCGCCGCCCACTGGCCCGGACGGCGCGAGGCGTCCGGTTTGGGCGTGGACGACGTCGCCGCCGCGCTTAACGACGCCCCGGCATCGACCATGATCAGCGTACCGTCCGGGCCGACGATGAGCGTACAATTGCCCCGTCCCGTATCGATATGATGGATGTCGAGTTCGCCGGTTTGACGTTCGGGCAGCGGCTTGCCGACCTCCGCCCGAGCGAGACCGACGGGCAGCACAAGGCTACCCGTCGCCAGCAGAAACGTGCGCCGATCCACGCTTAAAACCGACGGCTGAGGGTAAAGCCCAGCGTACGCGGTTCACCCAGATATTCGGCCAGAACGCTCTGGGTCGACGGCGTCAGAACGTAGTCGACATCGCCCGCATTGCGCACCCACAGCAACAACGAATATGGCCCTGACTCATAGCCGATGGAGGCATTGGTCAGGTCGTAGGATTCGATGTGCAGGTTGGCGTCCTTGGCCGCCCCGGTATAGTAGCTGCCCGTCGAGGTCCAGCTCAGCGAACCGAAAACGAGGCCGTTACCGACGGGCTTGCGGAAATCGGCCGCGATGGAGCCCTTGTTCTTGGGCGACGAGGCGACCGGATTGCCCGTATAGACCGCGCCACCGGGGATGACGAAGTCCTTATAGACGGTGTCGAGATAACCGTAGGTCAGGGACAGGTTCAGCCAGTCCGTCGCACGGAAGTTGACTTCCGTCTCAAGACCCTTGATGCGTGCCTTGGATGCATTGTGGATGCTCAGGACACGGGTGACATTGTTGAAGAACAGCTCCTGCTTGTCGTCATAGGTCATGTCGAAGACCGAGGCATTGACGCGAAGCCGATCGTCGAACCACTGCGACTTCACGCCGACTTCCTTGTTGGTGACGGTTTCGGGATTGAACGGCGTGCGCAGAGCCGACAGCGTCGCCGCGTCGGTATTGAAACCACCCGCCGTATAGCCCTTGGTGACGCTGGCATAGGCTCGGAAATCGTTCGTCGGTGCCCAGGTCAGGACCAGGCGCGGGGTGACTTCGCTCCAGTCGGCCTTGAGGTCACGGTCGGTGAAGCTGCTGGCCGGCGTCACGAAGTCCGTGCGCACCAACGAAGCGGTCTTTTCATCCTGAGTGTATCGCGCACCCACGGTCAGGAACAGTTTGGCGGGCAGATTGATCACGCCGTCGGCATAGAGGCCGTAGCTATTGGTCGTCACGGTCTGGTCCGTCAGGACGTCCGTTGTGACGCCCCCGGTAACAGCCCGCAGGGTTCGCGTGCGCAGCTTGCGCGCGGCATCTTCCTTCGACAGGTAGATACCGGCGACGAAATCACCGTACTGCCATTTCGGGCTGGCATAACGGACTTCCTGCGACAGAAGTTCGACTTCATCGACGTCACGGGTGACCGATTGCGTCGCCGTACCGGTCAGGAAGGTGTAGCTGACGCCCGTGCCGGAATAGTCTTCGCCCGACTGCGAATGACGATATCCGGTAATCGACGACAACTTGCCGATCGGCGTGTCGTGATAGATGCGCGCCGAAGCACCGAACTGGTCGCGACGAAAACCTTGAGGATAGTTCACTTCCGAGGTCCGGCGGTTGCCATCGGAACCGGCGGCCTTGGACGACAGGGTGCGCCCGCCGTTCTTATCATCATTATAGTCGATGCCCAGCAAAACCTCGGTGCGGTCGCCCGGCACATAGCGGAACTGGGCACGGGCGGCACGGCTGTCCTGATCGTCGGTTTCCGCGCCGCTCAAGCGGTCGTAGCCATAGCCGTCATGCGACTTCAGCGAGGCCGACAGGCGGAAGGCGGCGTTTTCGCCCACAGGCAGATCGACCAGACCGTCGGCCTGTTTCAGGCCGTAGTTACCACCGCCGATCCGTACCGAACCCTTGACGAAGCCCAAAGTCGGTTTACCCGTATCGAGCAGAACGGCACCGCCGGTAACATTGCGACCGAACAGTGTCCCTTGCGGCCCCTTGAGCACCTGCACGGAACTCAGACCATAGAGATCGAAAACGGCAGCGCTATTACGAGGAATAAAAACATCGTCTACCACGACGGCGACCGGCTTGTTGGCACCGATCTGGCTGAAGGTGTTGGAGGCACCGCGAATGGCGATGGTCGGGCTGGAATAGCTGAAGGCCGACACCAGAAGGCCCGGCGTCAGTCGCGAAACGTCACGCAGGTCCGAAAGGTGCTGGGTTTCCAGCGTGCGACCCGAAATGACCGTCAGGGACACCGGCACCTTTTGCGCACTTTCCGAACGCTTCTGAACCGTCACCACCACTTCGGTGGGATCTTCGGCCGCCGCGGTCTCCGTGGCCCTGACCACGGCATAGCTCGACGGTCCGGTCGCCGTAGCGGTAAGGCCGGTGCCGTTCAACAGACGTTGAAGGCCATCGGCCACCGTATAATCACCCTTGACGGCATTGGTGCGGCGGCCAGAAGCCGCGCTTTCGCTCACCAGAATCTGAGCTCCGGCCTGAGTTGCAAACGCGCGCACCCCAGCATCGGCCGACTGCACCGGAATATCGAAGCGATGCGTCTTCACCTGATCCTGCGCCAAGGCTGGCACTGTATAAAAAGCCGCGCTGGCGACGCCCGCCAGCCAGAGTGTGCGGTAGGCCGCCGGATTGAACACCATGACTATCCCCATCAAAATAACGCTCGCTTATCGAACGCGTTCATAAACAAGACGGCGGACGCTCAAACTTCCTTATGACAGTTTGATGAAGTTTAAGGCCCTGTGTGTGTACCGATACGAATCTCATCCGCCGATGCCTCCACCGGCACCGTCAGCACCGTGCCCGCCGTCCGGGCGAACGATGCCGGGTCATGCATATCGAAGCCACCATACAGACGCTCTTCGTTCAGCCGTGTATCCGCCACGACCAGCTTGACGCGATTATACCGGTTGAAGCGTTCAACAGCCTCCTTGAGGGTTTCGCCGCCCAGATCGATCCGGCCCTGCCGCCAGGCCAGTCGGCGCTCTGCCGGATCGTTCGGCGTCAGGGTTTCGACCGCCGTCACACCATCGGATAGGGCGGCAACCTGACCTGCTACCAATCGCGTACGCTGTTGCGGATGATCCTGCGACCAGACCTCAACCACGCCTTCGGTGACCACGACGCGGGGGCTTTCGTTCGTATAGGCCACCGAAAAGGCCGTGCCGACCGCGCGTACGCGCAGAGGTCCCGCGGCTACCACGAAGGGACGCGCCTTGTCATGACGGACCCGAAAGAACGCCTCGCCGCTTTTCAGGCGGACCTGTCGCTGATGATCGCCCATTTCGGCGCGCAGGTCCGTAGCCGTATTGAGCGTCGCTGCCGATCCGTCCCGTAGCGCGACAGCGCGGACTTCCATTTCCGGCGATACGTACCGCTCGCCACGGGGTATGAGCACAAACGCCGCAATCACCGCTGCGGCGGCCACCGTCAGTCCGGCGATGATCCTGCGGCGCCGACTTGGCAAACGGGTGACATTCGATATGGCAGCCCCATCCCAAGCCAGGCGATCAAGGGTCGCCCAGGCGGCCTCGGCGCGCAAAAACGCGCCCTCATGGGCGGAACTGTCCGCCAGCCAAACCTCAAGGGCTTCGGCCTGTTCGGGCGTCCAGTCGCCGGACTCGCGTAACCATAGCCAGCGGTTGGCCGCGTTCTCGATGTCAGCGGCGGAGTTTCGATCGGTCAATGCCGCCTCCTTTTCGCTGCGAGCGGGGATGTTTCGGCCCCTGCCCCATATGTTGCATGATCAGTCGCATGCCTTTGACGGCGTCGTTTTCCACTATGCTTTCACTCACTCCCAGTCGCGCGGCGATATCCCGCTGGGACAGGCCGTCTATTTTTCGCATTTGAAGTATCTGTCGGCAGCGTGGCGGTAAGGTTGCCATGGCCGCCTGCACGCGGGTCCATTCTTCCCTCGCGCTGGTCACGCGTTCCGGCGACGGCGCCTCGTCACCCATCGGCAGATCCTCCAGGGCCGCCGAGGCGTCGATGCGGACCAGTTGCGCGCGTCGCAATTGCTCGCGCAGCAGATTGCGGACGATCTGAAAGAAATAGCCGTCCGGACGCGCGATAGCCTCGATCGATTGTACCGCTGACAGGCGGCAATAGGCTTCCTGAATCAGATCATCGACATCCGCTTTGGAGACCAGCGACCGTGATAGCCACGCACGCACCGTCGGCTCATGTGGCATCACATGAGCGGCAATCCAATGCACGAGTTTCAGACGGTCAAGACTCACAACGACTCCAGGCTCGTCCTATAGATGGATGGCGCTCCGACTTCCTTATTATCTATTGCATTTTATCGTTGAATTCACGTGAGTACGATGATTATGCAACTAAACACCGCGACCGGCATTACCTGACATTAAAGACAGAGGGTGGCCAAATCCAACTTCGGCACCCCGGAGGGTGGCTCCTTGATGTCAACCCCCAGGCGCTTTGCCACACGCTCCATCATCAACCCGTTGCCGATTTCACTATCCGGTACCGAATAGGCGTCGTCCTTAAGCGCTTGTGCCAGAGGTATGTAACGGGCACCCGCTGCATCAAGACGATCCATAACCTGCGGCAGCATGCGGGCGCTGTAAGCACTCAAATGGGTGAGCCATATTTGCGGAATTTGTCGACCGTAAATTTTTTCCGATTGGCGTTTGGCGCGTGCAATGCCGGCATCCACCTGCGCGAGGTAGTAGCCGTCGAGGGCCGCGATCCCCGCCATGTCGCCCTTGGCGAGACAGCGATTGTAGGGCGCCGAATAGGATGCATCGCTAAAGTACATCGTGACCTCGGCGACGATGTAGCGGTGCGATTTCATCCACGCGACCGCTCCGTCATGCCGCGCGCCTTTTCCACCGCCCGCGAGGTTCGGCATCCGGATCACACGCCAGCTATCATCTTTTACCCGGCGTTTCAGCTCGGGTTCGTTTTGCTCCATATCGGCGATCCACGCCTCTAACGACTCCGCGCGGCCCAAATTCATATGCGTGTAGCCGTGATTGCCTAACGGATATCCATTGGCCTGCCAAAGATCATAAACCGCAGCACCGTCCGGCGCATTATCGAGCTTTCCGGCATTAATGAAACCGTAGGCCTGCGGCACCTTATGCGCCTTGAGAGTCTTCAAATAGGACTGAGTGATGCCAAGGCGGGTTTCACCGGGCGTCAGTTGCCCTTGCAAAGGCAGGTCATCAACCGTGACCACTACGTCAAACCGGTCCTTGGCTACCGCCGGGGTCAGAAGGCTGCTCAAAAAAGCGAAACAAAGCAGGTATCGGTACATGCGGGCACCTTTCACGGTTTTACCTGTTTCCCCAGATCGGGGGCAATGACGATCAAGGCTTCGGCGACCTGTTTGGAAAACAGCGCCGCCCCCTTGCCCCCTAAGTGGGTGTAGTCGAAGGTGACGCTCTGGGGCGCGTTCTGGGTCACGGCGGTTTCGGTCGTTGCGCCCGGCTTGAAGGCTCCGGCCGAGGTTCCGGATCGCGCGGCCGCCAACACTTCCGCGGAAGGCCGTTTCTGTGAAAGGTCGAGACTCTCGACCGGCCCCATAGCCTGCACGGTGGCTACCGACGTGGCGTGCAGATCGATCAGGGGGACGTTCATCTCCTTCGCCACCGCGATAACGCGGTCGGCCCATGGTGCCAGCGAGTCCTGCAAGGACCCATTGACAAAATCTCGTCGGGTCAATGGCGTGACCAGCACGGGAATGGCCCCAGCCGCCCGCGCCTCTTTGACGTAAAGCCTCAAATTCTGGGGGTATTCCGTTTCCAGATCGGTTGAATGACCGGGTTTGCCGGGCTGATCGTTGTGACCGAACTGAATAAGGATATAGACGCTGGCATAGCCCGGTACGGCGGCCTCTTTCAGGGCGTAGGCCCATGACCCTTCGGCCCGGTAGCTCAGGGTCGATCGGCCACCCCGGCCCATATTGACGCAGGTGATATAGGTCGTGACGTGATCCGCGCAAAAGGCTCCGCCCCATCCGCTGGCCACCTGCACAGTCGAGTCACCGACGAGAATTATCTTACGCAGTGAGACGGGCCTTACCTTCTTGCGTGCAGCATCGTCTTTAACGGATACAGGTATCTCAGGCTTCACGGCGGGTATGATGGTAGGCATTGTCTGCGCCCACGCACCTGACGACAGACTGAGTACACACGCTACCGCCACAATTATTGTCTTCATTGTCGATCGTCCCTGTCCGCATGCCGCCTTATAGCGCTTATTCCTGATTGACGCCCAAAGGCCTCTCGGTCGTAAAGGCCTGACTTGGCGGCACCTTGTAGTCGCTTTCCGACAGGGGGTGCGCTGGATCGTAAGACGGGACATCGTCTGCGATCTGGGCGGCGATCGGCGCCTTGGCGTCGCGTAAGCCCTGCACGACGATCTTAGCCAGTTCGTAGGCGCCATAGGGCGAGTGATGGGTGCCATCGGTCTTGGCGTAATCTTCGCTGTGCATGAACAGCGCCCGCGTGCCCTTGGCACCTACGGCTTCATAGAGTGTGCGGCTGCCCGCGTTCAGGTCGATAAGGATCGTCCCCGATTCCGCTGCCGCCTCACGGGCCAGTTGGGGGAAGTTGCCGAGTGTGTCGCGGACCTTGCCATTCTCGAAGCGGTTACGGTGCATGGCCGTCACGAAGACCGGCGTCCCGCCTTTAGCTTTGACCTGCGCCGCCCAGTCCATAAGATTCGCCTTATATTTCGCTTCCTTATCCGGATCGGTCGATTTTTGATCGTTGTGGCCGAACTGGATGAACACGTAGTCTCCGGGTTTGATCAGCGACATGATCTTGTCGAACCGGCGCCCTGCCTTGGCGGAGAAGGTAGATTCACCTGACTGGCTATGGTTTGCCACCGCCACGGTCGGCTTGAAAAAGCGGGGGAACATCTGTCCCCACGAGGCGAACGGTTCGCCCGACTGATCCGTCACCGTCGAGTCGCCCAGCAGGAACAGCGTCGGCACAACGACAGGCTCGATTTTGACGGCGCGAACCGCAACATTTCCATCGAATTCGAGCGTCAGCCGGGCGTCCCAGGCGCGGGCTTCCTTTTCGGTCTCCCGCGGATTGAGCCTGACCTTACCGCCGGGAAATTCCGGCGTGCGGACGTTGACGATAAAGGTTTTCGTCGCCGAGCCTTTTGCGGGCACGGCGACTCGCTCCAGCATAAGGCGGCGCAGTTCGGCCTTGACTGTCGTTTCGGACGCTTTGTCGCCGCCCAGCGTGACGGTCACCTTGTAATTGCCTTCAGGGACATCGACCGAGAAATAAAAGGGCTTGCCCGAGGCGCTGAGTTTTTCAAAATCGGGCAGAGGGCCTTCAAACCCGAACCCCGCCGCTGCGTCATAGACCTTGCTCGCAACCACTGCACCTTCGGCAGGCTTCGCTTTGCTACCAAACACAAGGGCTGTGGGCGTTTCCGCCATGGCGGAAGAGGCCAATACCAATGCCAGCGCGGAGGTAGCTAGAATATGAGATATCCTCATCTTGATTTCCTCTATTGGACTATCGGCACATGGCCCACTTGTCGCAAGTTACGCTGTCGAGGCCGGGTAGCTTTGCAATATCAGCCGCGGTCCATTCTTTTCCTGCAATGGTCACCCTATCCAGGGTCACATCCTTGGCGTCGATGACGACCGAAGATTGCTTTTCTTCACCGACACGGACATTGCTGAGCTTAAGACCGGTTACCGGACTTTCCGGCCAGCCGCGAATAACCATCATCCGGCGCGTCGCGACGACAGTGGAGTCGCTCAGGCTGATACGTCGGACCGACGGTATGAAGGCCCCACCCGCCCCCTCTTCGTAATATAGCCAAATTTGCAGGAAGGTCTTGTCAACCTGCCCCACCTTGATGCGTGTCATGTGGATGTCTTCGACCACCCCGCCGCGATAACTGTTCGTCTTGATGCCCAGCGCCTGCGACAGGTGCGGACTGTCCATCGTGCAGTCCTGCACATAGACGTTGCGCACACCGCCGGTCATTTCGCTCCCGATGGCGACGCCGACGTGGCCGTCTTTCATTTGGCAGTTGCGGATGACCAGATTTTCACACGGTTTGGCGACGCGGCGGCCATCGGCATTTCGCCCAGCCTTGATGGCGATACAATCGTCGCCGGTATTGAAGGTGCAGTTGTCGATCAGCACATCTGTGCACGATTCCGGGTCACAACCGTCATTGTTCGGCCCGTGGCTGTCGCAGGTCACGCCCCGGAACGTGACGCTTTCGCACAGAACCGGGTGCAGCAGCCAGAACGGTGACGACACGACGGTCACGCCTTCCATCAGCACGTTTTTACAGAGGTAGGGCTGAAAGAACGGCGGACGCAGGCGGCTGCCTTCGCCGAAAACCCGCTCAGCCACGGGGACGCCGCGTTCGGCCATGTCGAACAGTTTCGTGCGGTCGGCCGCCTGACGTTGCGCCAATGGCACGTCGTCGAACCGGCCGCCCCAGGGCCCCTTCCAGAACCACCAGTTCTGATCATCGGCCCCACCATCGAGAATACCGCCGCCGGTCACCGCGATATCGTGCTCGCCATAGGCGTAGATCAGCGGTTGATAACCCATCAGTTCGACGCCTTCCCAGCGCGTCGGCACCACCGGCAGATAGCGCGCCGGTTCGGGGATGAATTTAAGCCGCGTCCCCTTCGGGACATGCAGTTCGACCTTTGACCGCAGCCGGATCGGTCCCGTCAGGCACACCCCCTTGGGCAGGACGACCCGACCGCCCCCGGCTTTTGCTGCCGCCACAATGGCCGCTTCAATAGCCTGCGTATTGTCGGCCTGACCATCCCCGCGTCCGCCAAACACGGTAACGAGATAGTCACGCCGGGGAATCTCAGGTAGCCGAATGCGCCGCACGATACGCTCGGCGGCGGCCTGTGGATACACGGAGGAGTGGCTGGCCGCCTGAGAGGTAGCGGCCAGCCCCGCCCCCATCACGCCCCCCATTACAGCAGCGGCTCCCCCAAGCCACTGACGGCGCGTCGATGAAGGCGAAACGGTATAGGTCATGATG
>NZ_JAQQKX010000027.1 GCF_028550415.1 Asticcacaulis aquaticus | reverse complement strand
CGAGAAACATCCGCACAGCGCGTTCGCGGACTTCAGGTGAAAACTTGTTCGTCGTTTTGTTCATAGTAGCTCCATCTTCTCAGAAGTTGGAGCCTCCGGCAAAGCCGGGGCGGTTCACACCCAAGTTTGGGCTAAATCATACGTCCACAATGGTATGTGGTTGAAGTTATTATATAAATATCTCAATACAGCACCCACCTTGCTCCCTTACTTCCGCCACCCGATTGGAGAATTGGTGCCTGGCGACCTCATTCGTGCGTTGTGGCCAACAAGTTCACCTACCTCGCCGTCGGCAGGCTTCCGAACAGTATTTTACGTCATTCCAGACGGCTTTCCATTTTTTGCGCCATGTGAACGGCCGCCCGCACACGGGGCAGATCTTGGTTGGCAGAGCCCGTTTGGCCACGCGCTTTGGCATCAGAGTCGGCCTTCATGCATTGCCACGACATGACGCCGTGCTTCGGCGCGAAGGGCCTGTTGTTTGTCATCGCCCATGCGATCCCAGGTTGCGTAGACAAAGGGCATGCGGCGGTTCTGTTCGAAGCGGTCGCGATGGCGGGCGATGAAATCCCAATAGAGGGCGTTGAACGGACACGCCTTTTCGCCGGTTGAGACCGAGGGATCGTACGGGCAGGTGTCGCAATAGTTGCTCATGCGTCGGATATAGTTGCCGCTAGCGGCATAGGGCTTGGATGCCAGAAGCCCGCCATCGGCATAAAGAGCCATCCCGAGTGTGTTCGGCAATTCAACCCATTCATAGGCATCCGCATAGACGGCCAGATACCATTCATGAACCGCCTTAGGGTCAAGGCCTGCGATAAGCGCAAAATTGCCGGTGATCATCAGCCGTTGAATATGATGGGAATAGGCATGTTCGAGGGTGTCAGACAGGGCCTGGCGCATGCAGTTCATCCGCGTCTCACCGGACCAGTAGAACCACGGCAGGGCCTCGCGGGCTTCAAGCGCATTATTGTCCAGGTAACTCGGCATGAAGCGCCAGTAGAGGCCTCTGACATATTCCCGCCAGCCGAGGATCTGGCGGATAAACCCTTCAGCGCCGTTGAGCGGGACCCGGCCTTGCCGGTAAGCTGCTTCGGCTTTTTGACAGATTTCGAGCGGATAGAGCAAACCAGCATTGATGTAGGCGGAGAGTAGCGAATGGTTGAGATAGGGCTCGCCCTCGACCATGGCGTCCTGGTGATCGCCGAAGCGGGCGAGCATATGGAATATGAAATGATCCAGCTCGCGCAGAGCCTGGCGTCGGGTGACCGCAAAATGAAAAGGTTCCAGCCGACCGTATCCATCGGGGAAGCGACGGCGCACCAGATCAAGGACCTCAAGCGTGATGGCATCCTTGCGAAAACTCAACCGTTTGGGCGAGGTTAAGCCTTTTTGCGGCGGTTTGCGATTATCGGCGTCGAAGTTCCAGCGACCGCCGCAGGGCGAACCGTCTGCCTCAAGCAGGATGCCATACCGGCGCCGCATCTCACGGTAAAAGTACTCCATCCTGAACTCGCGTCGCCCTTCGGCCCATTTGTTAAATTCAGCATGGCTGCACAAGAAACGCGTATCGGGTAGGATGATAAACGGGACGGGGAGGGCGAGGCGCAAAGCTTCGAAGGATTCCCTAAGTCGCCACTCGCCGGGTTCGGTAACGACTACGCGCTCCGGCGCGAAATCCTCTGTCGCTCTCAATATTTCACCTTCGAGGCTCTGCCTGTTGTCCTCATCGTCGAGCGTCACATAGCGGATGGTGAAGCCTGCAACGCGCAAAGCTTGAGCGTAGTGACGCATAGCAGAAAAGAGGAAGGCGATCTTCTTGACGTGGTGACGCACATAACTTGCCTCCGACATAACCTCAGCCATGAGGATGACGTCACGGGTTTTGTCCGCCTTAGTAATGACGGCGAGTCGCGTTGAAAGCTGATCCGCGAGTATGACCCTGAGCGCACCTGTGCTCATCTTATGCGACGGTGTTCCGACGACACCCATCGCTGCTGTTTCTGAAACGCATAGGGGAGGCTATCTTCATACCCGGACCTTCGGCCTGACACGCGACAGGCCGCCGTCAACGCCGATTACCTGACCCGTTATCCAGTCATTGGCGGGATCAAGGAGAAATACAATGAGGCGTGCCACGTCTTCAGGACGTCCGATCCGGCCCAGGGCATGCATGGCTTCAGAGATTTTCCGGGAGGGAATGGAACCTAGCAAACCCGACGTGAGCGGTGTCTCCACCAGGAGAATAGGTGCTCTACTAACGCGCGCCGCCAGTTGACCGGATTTTGCTCCGCCCTTGACATCAAATTCACATACGAGCGGTTTGTAACGCCTGGACCAAATTTAAAAATGTTCTGGTGCCAATTCAATCGCGGGCAACGACATTCCGCTCGCATTCGAAGAGATTCGGTCAGCCGGTAAGACGTTGCGGGTTTTCGGCTAAGGCTTCAACCTTGAGCGATGTCCAATAGGCATCGACGTCAGCGCAGACTTGAACCACATCTACATAGTAAAAAGGTTTAGGCAGTAGAAAGTTTACGCGATGACGTCGTGCCTTATTGAGCGCATCGGCACCAGCCTCGGCGTCGCCATTGTGGCCTGCCGTCATGATTGCAATGGGAACGCGGGGTGCGAGTTGGCGATACTCATCAAGCGCATCGAGTGTATTCGTACCTTCGATAAACACGTCAAGGAGCAGAAGGTCGAAAGCCTCTTCCTTTAGCCGCGTCTTAGCCGCCTGTTCTTCTGAAACGCATACAGGTGTAAAGCCTGCTTTCTGAAACATTTTGCTAATAATAGCCGCCTGCGTACGGCTGTCTTCCAGGATAAGTACCGTCTGACTCATTCCTGACCTCCTGCATATTTGTGATCACAATGCGCCGAAGAGATTAACGGATTATATTCATCCGGGAATGGCGTAACCTGCGGCTTTTGGGACAGTTGGCTACCTGCGCAACAGTGGATTGCGTTTATGGTCCGCCGTAGGCATGGGTTTCTGGAACGATTTTGGCGTATTTGCTCACTTACTCGTTGGTAGGCCATCGTGCTCAATCCCGTTGAGAGATGCTGAACCTCCGCGTGCCGCACCGTGACGAGAAGGTGGCGCGGATAAAGGCTGCCGGTATCCTGAGCGACGATAGTGCTCGTCGCGACGGGACATGATCAGATGCGCAAGGTATTGCTGCGGGTTTATGACGCCGGGTTAATTAATCCTGCAATCAGTGAACAGACCAACCCATTGTAGTTGCGCACTTTACGATAACATAATGTCAATATTTCAATCCTAAAATTGGCGAAAATCATAAAGACAATTTCCGCCAAGGGAGGCAGGAATGGAGCGCATTTTGCTCGCAGATATCTCAAAGACATCGACCCTAAAGCTGGCTCTTGTCAGGCAAGGGCAAAGGCCAGAAGAGGCCATGTCTTTTCCGTGCCAGTCACTGGAGCAGTTCAACCAGTCAGTTTCAGATTTCATGGCATCGCATGGAAACCCAGTACTTATGGGTACGGCTGTCTCAGCTGGGGGCTGGGAAGTCGACGGCGGTCTGGCCATGCCCAACCAGGGCTATCAGCTTTCGCGAGAGGGGGCTGCGTGATCTTTTAGGCGTTCAACGGCTCCACATCGTCAATGATTGTGTTGCCAAGGCCATGTCTGTTCGCTTGTTGGACCGTGCTGATTTGTTAAAGGTCTGTGGCGGCGCGGGGGACCCGGATCAACTGAGCGTACTTATTGGTACCGGCCGGGGCCTTGGTACCGCAGGTATAGTACCGGATCATTTTGGCGAAACGATCATTCTCCCCTGTGAGGGCGGTCATTCCGACCTACCGGCTCGAAACCCGCAGGAAGTTGAAATTTTCAAATTCCTGGAGCGCAAATACGGGCATGTCTCACGTGAGCGCGCCATATCCCTGAACGGATTGGCCGATATCTATGACTACCTGATCGGGTTTGATGAAGTGCCTGAAACGGCGACAACTGCCGCCATGGTGGCCGAGCTCGCCAGCCTTGGCGCACCGGCTGCTCGCGACGCCATTCGCTACTGTCAAACCTTCCTCGCTGATGCGGCATCCGACGCAGCTCTGATGGCCGGCGCTCGTGGCGGAATTTATCTTGCCGGTGAACTCATGCTCCTGATCGGTGATCTTATCGACTGGGACGCTTTTGAGACGCGCCTTGCCGACAAGGGCCGTCTTCAGGGGTATCTCCAGGACATTCCCGTCTATCTGATCAAGGCACCGGATATCGAATTGATCGGCCTCACTTCATTATTTCACTGACGCATGACCCATACAGCCCTGATCATCGAAGACAGCGCCGTCCAAGCCAATCTGATCGGTCGCATGGTATCCGCTCAGCCTGGGTGGACTCATCTGCATTTTCCGAGCTTCCGGGAGGGCTATGAAGCCTTATCCTATTATCAGGTTCAGGCGGTGTTTCTTGACGTATTCGTCGGGCAATTCAACGCTATTAACCATATTGATGCCTTTCGTAAGAAGACGGGCACAGCGCCCGTTGTTCTGATGACGGCGGGTTCTTCGCACGAAGCGATCAGCGATACCCTGCATAAAGCCCGGCAGGCAAGGGCCGATTTCGAGCTCCGCAAGCCGTTCAACGAGGCGGATATAGGTTACATCTTCCAACAGGCCTTTCAGGCGCCGACATCGAAAGAGCGGCGTAAAACGGTGTTGGTTATTGAGGATTCCAGAACACTTCGAACCTTCATCAAAGGTATTCTGGAATTCTCAGGTTATGGTGTCCACGAAGCGGAAACTATGGAGCAGGCCTTCAAGGACGTGAACATCGCTCGCGTCGATGCCGTTCTATGCGACGTTTTCATGCCGGGCATGGGTGGGCTTCAAGGGATGAGGCACATTAAGAAGACCTGGCCGTCGGTCCCGGTCATTGCTATGTCGGCCGGCCTCGATGAAAAAGTATCGGAGACGGAGGTGTTGAAGGCGACAGAGCGACTGGGTGCCGACGCGCAAATTGCCAAGCCGTTCAAGGCAGAGGAATTGCTGGCAACGCTGAATGCTATTTTGTCATCGCCAATATTGTTGGATGTCTAGCGGCCAAATGTAGATAGAAACCTCCTGGTTGATCAAGCGAAACGCCAACAGTAGGGAGACTGATTTACGCATCACCAACAGGTGTGCCGCGATTGGGGAGTTGTTCCCGCCGAACGATACGAAAGGCGTTTAGAATGACAAGAAGTGACGATGACGACATGGCAATGGCGGCGATCATCGGACTGACCAGCCCGGCGACGGCCAGGGGCACCGCGATCAGATTGTAGCCCAGCGCCATGACGAAGTTCTGCTCCACGATGCGCTGGGTGCGACGGGCTGTGTCGAGGGCGCTGACGACGGCCCCCAGTTCACGCCCCCTGAAAATCAGGTCGGCAGCGTTCTGCGTAATGTCGAGCCCGGTCGAGGGCGACATAGATACCGATGCGGCGGACAAAGCCGCAGCGTCGTTGAGCCCGTCACCGACCATCAGGACACAGCGGCCCTCTGCCTGTAAAGCCTCGATGACACGCAACTTTTCCGCCGGGTTCAGGTCGCTGCGGGCGTCGTCGATGCCCAATTCAGCCGCGACGTGCCGCACGACGCTGTCGCGGTCGCCCGACAACATGACCACTCGTATCCCTTTGGTTTTTAATGCCTGAACGGTCGCCGTCGCGTCGGGGCGCAGGGCGTCCTCGAAGGTCAGGCGGGTAGCGACGCCGTGGCCACGCCGGAACCACAGGTCGAGCCCGTGATCGTGTGAGCCGGGCACCCCGATCCACGCGGCCTTGCCCATCCGAACGACCTCTGTGCCGACAATAGCGCGCAGCCCGTAGCCGGGAACCTCCTCAACCTTCAGCTTCAAGGCGTCTCCCCCGACACGCGTAACGGCGATGGCCACCGACAGCGGGTGACGACTTGAGGCCGCCATGGCCACGGCGATGCGTCGGTCTTCGCGCGTCAGGGCATGGCGGTTGTTCCATTCGGGTTTACCCAAAGTCACCGTCCCTGTCTTGTCCAGCACGACCGTATTGACCGCGGCCAGAGCCTCCAGCCCTTTGCCCGACTTGACCAGAATGCCGCGTTTGAACAACTGACCTGAGGCCAGCACCTGCGCCACCGGCACTGCAAGGCCCAGCGCGCACGGGCAGGTGACGATCAGCACGGCCATGGCTTTCATCAGCCCGTCTTCCCACGGGGTGCGCGCGATCCAAAGCCAGCCGAAGAAGGTCAGGGCAGCCAGAACATGCACCGCCGGGGCATAGATGGCGGCGACACGGTCGGCGATGCGAACATAGCGTGCCTGACCCTGTTCGGCGGTCTCCATCAGCCGTACCACCTCGGACAGCAGGCTGTCGCCCGAGGCCGCGTCGACCCGCGCGTCGATCGGGGCGGACAGGTTGATCGTTCCGGCATAGAGACGGTGTCCGTATTGCACCGTGCGCGGCAGTGTCTCTCCGGTGATCAAGCTGGTGTCGATGTCGGACGCCCCGCCAATTACGGTGCTGTCGGCGGCTATTTTCTCTCCGGCGGTGATGCGCAGGATCATACCCGGAGTCAGTTCGGCGATGCGCACGCTTCGTATCTGCCCGCCGTCCACAACGGTCGCCGTACCGTCGAGCATGGCCAGCAGCCCGTCGGCGGCTTCGCGCGCCTTGCCGCGTGCCTTGAGATCGAGGAAGCGCCCGATCAGTAGGAAGAACAATAGCATGACCGAAGCGTCGTAATAGACGTAACGACCATGGGAGATGGTCTCATAGAGACTCATCCCGCCGGCCAGCAGCACGGCGATAGCGATGGGCACATCCATATTGGCGCGGCCATGCTGCAAAGCTGTCAGCGCGCTGATATAGAAGGGCCGCCCGGCATAGAGCATGGCGGGCAGGGCGCCCAACGCCATTGCCCAGTGCATCAGGTCGCGCGTCGCGCCGCTCAAGGCTGCTTCGGACGAAAACCACAGGGCATCGGAAAAGAGCATGACATAGGTGGTGGCAAACCCTGCTACGGCCAGGCAGCGCAGGATGAATTGAGTTTCTTCCTGCTGACCGGCGGCCTTTGTCGTCAGGTCGAACGGCGCGACCGAAAAGCCCAGACGCTCGATTAATTCGGCCAGTTCGTTCGCCCGCGCCTTTGTAGCCTCACCCATATGGTCCCAGACGATCTTCAGGCGCTGGGTCGAATAGGTGATGCGCGCCTCGACACCCGGTTCGGCATTGAGCGCGCTCTCGATCTTCCAGGCGCAGGCGGCGCAGCGCATCCCTTCGACCTGCAAGAACAGGCTGGCGCGGCCATCGTCGCCTTGGGTGGCGTAGCAGGCGAAATCGGTCATGCTTCGTCGTCCTCGTGCAAAATGCGTTCGGCCTGCATGTCGGGGTCGTCGAACTGATGGGTGCGTACCGCCCACATAAAGGCGGCGGCCCCTATCAGCGCCAGACAGCCCGCCGCAGCGATGAGAAGGAAAAGAATATCCATCCTAATTCTCGAATAAGAAGCGCGTCTGGACCTGACGGCCCTTATCTTCGACCGTGACGTGGGCGGTCCAGCCCGCGCGCACCGGCAGATTTGCCGGGGCCGAAAAGATGCCATCGCCCTGGGCTGTCAGCACGATGTGGCGGTCGAGCGCTTTCTGCGCCGGATGGACGAACCACACCTCGACACGGGCGTCTTCCAAAGGCCGGTCGTCGTCGCGCACCGTGACGTGGTAGGCGCCGTGGTCATAGGCCCCCGCGATGCGCCAGCCGAGCCCGGCCTGCGCCGCTTCGGCGGCCAGAGCGCTGTTGTAGGCCAGACCTTTCTCGTAGGCTTGCGGCGTCACTTCACTGGGGGCATGGCGGAAGGCCAGTACCGTAAAGGCGATTAGCGGCAGCATGAAACTGAGGAAAAAGGCGGCGATGATCCACGGGACGAAACGGCCCCGGCGGCGGTCGATCTCGGCCTGGGTTTCAGCGGACGAAATAGCTGTCATGGCGGGCACTCCTGCGGGTTACGGGATCGGTCAGGACGAAGCGGATATCGGTTCGACCAGGCGCACCGTTAGAGGTCGTCAGGCGCACGCGGAATTCACCGACGCTGTTGGCGGGGACGGACAGGTGCGTCACGGGCACGTCTCCGGCGGCCAGCACCGACAGATCGCGGGCAACAACACCCTCGACCAATAGGGTGTAGCGACGGTCTTCGTGCGATTTGTTGAGAATTTTCAGACTGTAGGCATTGCGCACGTCACCATCGCTGAGGCGGACGAACTGCGGCGCACGGTTGTGGATGATGTTCAACTCGGTCGTCTGACGCGTCAGGATTGCCCCCAGCATGACGCTGCCAACCACGGTCAGAATAAGAGCGTAGCTGATGGTGCGCGGTCGGACCCAGCGCACACGGGGTTTGGCGCGCACGCTGGGGGCGGTCGGGTCGGCGACGACGGTAGCGGCTCTGTCCGCGCGGCGACGAAAGCTGATATCGAGGCGGTGGGTCTGATTATTTTCGGTGTCGTAGCGAATGAGGTCGCCGGGCAGGTCGAGCTTTTTCATGACGTCGTTGCAGGCGTCGATGCACAGACCACAGGAGATGCACTCCATCTGAAGCCCGTCGCGGATGTCGATCCCCATCGGGCAGACCACGACGCAGGCCGTGCAGTCGATGCAGTGCCCACGATTGTCCCAGTTATCGCCCTTCTTATGCTTGCCGCGCGGTTCGCCGCGTTCCGGCTGATAGGAGATGATCAGCGTGTCCTTGTCGAACATGGCCGACTGAAACCGCGCATAGGGGCACATATAGGTGCAGACGTTTTCACGGGCGAACCCGGCCATGAAGTAGGTCGAAAGCGTGAGCGCCACGATCCAGCCGATCACGCTCCACGACGCGTCGCCGTGCCACATATCCGACAGCAGCGTCGGTGCGTCGTTAAAATAGAAGACCCATGCGCCGCCGGTCAGGGCACCGATCACCAGCCAGATCAGGTGCGTCAGCCCCTTCTTCCAAAGTTTTTCGACGGTCCATCGGCTGTCGTCGAGCTTCTTGCGCGCGTTGCGGTCGCCCTGCACGAAGCGCTCGACCCAGACGAAGAGGTCGGTCCACACGGTCTGCGGGCAGGCATAGCCACACCAGACGCGCCCCAGCAAGGCCGTGGCAAAGAATAGACCGATGGCGGCCAGAATGAGTATGCCGACCAGCAGATAGACTTCCTGCGGCCAGATTTCGATGCCGAAAAAATAGCCGCGCTGCCCGGTCAGGTCGATGAAGATGGCCTGATCCGGCACGTGCGGCCCGCGGTCCCAGCGCAGCCACGGCGCGGCGTAATAGAGACCAAGCAGCGCGATCATGACGATCCACTTCACAGTACGGAAGGTGCCCCTGACGCGGCGCGGGTAGATTTTGGCGGCTTTTTCGAAATAGGACATGGGGTTGTTTTCTTCTCGCCCCCGGCCTTCGCAGGCGAGGCGATAATGTTCCTACGCCTCCCTGACACGTCAGGAAGGCGTAGTTTTTGGTTACTCGCCGCCGCCCAGACTGTGGACGTAGATGGCGAGCTGACGACGGGTATCGTCATCGAGGCGGTTTTCCCAGGTCGGCATGACCCCGGCGCGGGCGCTGGTGACGGTCTGGATGATCGAGGCCTTGTCGCCGCCATAGAGCCAGATGGCGTCGTTGAGGCGCGGTGCCCCCAGCTCGCGGTTGCCGATCCCGCCGTCGCCGTGACAGGTGACGCAGTTAGCGGCATAGACCGCTTCCCCCCGCACGAAAGCATCGGCCCTGGGTGCGGTAGCCCCCTGAGGGAGCGCCATCACATAGGTTGCCACATCGTCGATCTGAGCCGCATCGAGGATGCCGTCGCGACCGAAAGCGGGCATCATCGCCTGATGGGTTTCGGGGTGCGAGGAGCGGCTGCCGACCTTGATGGTGTGGTAGATGTCCTCGACCTTGCCCCCGAACAACCAGTCGTCGTCATTGAGGTTCGGATAACCCTTGCGGCCTTCGCCTCCGGCCCCGTGGCAGGCGGCGCAGTTTTCCTTAAAGGCGACTTCGCCCCCGGCGCGGGCGAACTCGTAAAGGCCCTTGTCGGCCTTGACCTGTTCGAAGCTGGCGGCGTGGAACTTGGTCAGCCACGTGCTCTGGCGCTTCGTGATTTCGGCCTGTTCGCGCTTGAGCTTGCCGTACTGCGTCCAGCCCGCGACACCCTTGGTGTGGCCGCCGGGTGTCGGCCAGGCCGGATAGACGACCCAGTAGCCGATGGCCCAGACGATGGTCACCAGCCAGACGATAAGCCACCAGCGCGGGGCGGGGTTATTCAGTTCCTTAAGGCCATCCCATTCGTGGCCGGTCGTCTCGACGCCGGTCGGACCGTCGATCTCCTTGTCGTGCTTATCCTTCGACATGGTCAGCCTCCTCGTCCTGAAGGGGGATCAGGCGGTGGGCCTGAAGTTTAGCCTTGTTCTTCGGCCAGTACGCCCAGACGGCGATGGACACGAAGGTCAGGGTGAAGGCGAGCGTGATCAGCCCGCCCAGAAGCGAGGTATTCATCATTTCGCTTTCTCCATATGTCCGGGGGCGGTTTTGGGTGCCTTTTTGATCGCGTAGTCGGGATCGTAGGTGGTGAAATCGACGTCGGTACCCAGCTTTTGCAAGTACGCGATCAGAGCGTCCATTTCGGTGATTTCATTAGGATTGCCGTCGAAATCGCGCACCGCCACCTTGTCGCCATAGCGCTCCAGCAGACCCGACGCGTCGGCGGTCGGATTGGCCTGCGCCTCGTAGTCGATGGCGGCTTCGGCGATCATCTCTTTGGTATAGGGCACGCCCAGAGTCTTCAGGGCTTTTAGGCGCTTGTTGATACGCCAGTCGCCATAGGGCTTATCGGCCAGAAAGGCGTAGGAGGGCATGATCGATTCCGGCACGACCGCGCGCGGGTTTTTCAGGTGCGCCACGTGCCAGTCGTCGGAATATTTGCCACCGACACGGGCCAGATCCGGCCCCGTGCGCTTTGATCCCCACAGGAAGGGGTGGTCGTACATGCTTTCGGCCGCCAGCGAATAGTGGCCGTAGCGCTGCTGCTCGTCCCGCAGCGGACGGATCTGCTGCGAGTGGCAGGTGTTGCACCCCTCACGGATATAGATTTCCTGCCCCATAAGTTCGAGCGGCGTGTAGGGTCGAACGCCCTTTACCGGCTCGATGGTGGTCTGCATACGGAACAGCGGGACGATTTCGATGATGCCGCCGATGGACACGGCGATGACCGTGAAGATCAGCAGCCACATCGAGTTTCGCTCAAGTTTGGCGTGTTTCTCTAACATTTCAGGCATGCTCCGGAAGGGCTGCGCCGGTTGTGACGGCATCGGGCTGGGCGATGGTCTTCCAGACATTGACCACCATGATCAGGGCACCCACCAGGAACAGTCCGCCGCCCACCGCGCGGATGATGTAATAGGGGTGCATGGCCTGCACCGTTTCGACAAACGAATAGGTCAGGAAACCCATCTCGTTATAGGCGCGCCACATGAGGCCCTGCATGATGCCGGCGACCCACATCGAGCTGATGTAGATGACAATACCTACCGTCGCGACCCACAGGTGGACTGAGATCAGCTTGTTGGAATACATGCCCGCCTTCTTCCACAGGTGCGGCACAAGGTAGTAGATCGCGCCGAAGGAGATGAAGGCGACCCAGCCAAGCGCGCCGGCGTGGACGTGGCCGATGGTCCAGTCGGTATAGTGCGACAGGGAGTTGACAGTCTTGATCGACATCAGCGGCCCTTCGAAGGTGGACATGCCGTAAAAGCTGAGGGCGATGATCATGAATTGAAGCACGGGATCATCGCGCAGCTTGTGCCACGCCCCCGACAGGGTCATCATACCGTTGATCATCCCACCCCACGACGGCATCCACAGGATGATCGAGAAGGTCATGCCGAGGGTCTGTGCCCAGTCGGGCAGCGACGTATAGAGCAGGTGGTGCGGACCGGCCCAGATATAGATGAAGATCAGGGCCCAGAAGTGGATGATCGAGAGCCGGTAGGAATAGACCGGACGATTGGCCTGTTTCGGCACGTAATAATACATGATGCCTAAGAAGCCCGCCGTCAGGAAGAAACCCACCGCATTGTGGCCGTACCACCACTGGATCAGGGCCGACTGCACGCCCGCCCAGACGCTGTAGCTGTGAACGCTGCCCAGTTGAAACGGCAGGGTCAGGTTGTTGACGACGTGCAGCAGGGCGACCGTCACGATGAAGGCCAGATAGAACCAGTTCGCGACGTAGATATGGGGTTCCTTGCGCTTCCACAGCGTGCCTAGGAAGTTGATCAGATACCCCACCCAGACAACGGTCAGCCACAGGTCGGCGTACCATTCGGGCTCGGCATATTCCTTGCCCTGCGTCACGCCGAAGACGTAACCGAGGCCTGCCATCAGGATGAAGGCCTGATAGCCCCAGAAGGTGAACCAGCTCAGCCCATCATTGAACAGGCGCGCCCGGCAGGTGCGCTGCACGACGTGGTACGAAGTGGCGAACAGGACGTTGCCGCCGAAGGCGAAGATGACCGCCGAGGTATGCAGGGGTCGCAGCCGCCCAAAGGTCAGATAGGGCGCGAAGTTGAGGTCGGGAAAGGCCATCTGCAAGGCGATGACGAGGCCGACCAGAAACCCGGCAATGCCCCAGAACAGGGCGGCGATGGTGAAGAATTTGAGGATTTTCTCGTCATAAACGGGATGAGCAGAAGCGATTTTTGGCGGCGCGGTGGCCGTCGCATCGCTGGCTCCGGATAGGGTGAGGGCCTGCATATGAGTTCCTTCGGTTATGGTTTTACGCTTAGGGCAAACAAAATGGCGGCATTGGCGCCCAGCGCCACGAGGCGAAAGGCGTCCTGAAGCCACGGAAAACGTTGGAAAAGCGGCTGGCCCAGCAGGCCGGCGCCCATCAGAGCGGGCATGGTGCCGAGCCCGAAGACTAGCATGCCAAGCGCACCCGTCACGGCATTGCCCGAGGTCGCGGCGGCCAGAAGCGCCGTATAGACAAGGCCGCAGGGCAGAAGGCCCAGGCCCAAGCCCAGCGCATACCGTCCGATCAGGTTGCGGGCAGCGATCAGGCGCTGAATCTGGCGAAAGCCGCAGGGCAGGGGGAGTGAGGGGCGAAACGGCAGACGTAACCCGAAACGCGCCAGCAACCCCTCGGCCAGCAGAAACAGGAAGGCGGCACCGACCAGCGCCAGCGTCGCACGGCGGATCAGGGCGAAGGCCGGGTTGGCGCTCAGCAGGTAAAAGGCGCTGCCCGCGATCAGGCCGAGCACGGCATAGGTGGTCAAACGGCCCGCATGATAGGGCAGCAACAGTCGCGACAGGCCTTTACGGGGGCTGGCGGCCCCCTGCATCAGAACAAATGGCGCGCACATGGTCAGGCAATGAGCAATGCTGCCAGTCAGGCCAGCTAAAAACAATACAAAAAGTAAGGGCTTTTGGCCGCCAATTATCTCGCCGCACATGGCGATCCAATGATTGTTTACGGACATGAGAATACAGGTCTTCTTCCGCAGATTATTACCTGTATTGGTAAGTTTATCTGCGATAAAAATTTTAATTTACGAGCATATCAATGTGTCATTGCGTCAATGATGTGCTATTTATAGCAGGAAATGCTCCCGATAGAAAATTTTGTCAAAGCGTATTTATTAAAAATAAACGCGACAGTTTGTCGCAATGTCATTGATTTACTGCGAGTATTTTGTGATAATTGAACCCGAATGTCGGGTGGTGGCAAGAGAGCGTTCTCGAAGTTGCCCCTTGTTCTTGTTTATAGGTTTTCGGTTGCGTCTTCAGCAAGGTTTGCCATATCGGTAGTCTTCACGAGACGGGAAACAATCATGCCTTCTTATGTCCGAACGCGGTTATTAGCTGCGCGAGAATTCGCGATCGATGAACTGGAGGGGCTACGGTCCAATCACCCCGCTTACGACACTTCGATAATAGACACCCTTCGTCACTTCGTCCCATTTGAATATTATTTTTTCAGCGGGGTCGATCTCGATAACTGCAGGACGGGAACCAACCTCCTGCTGTTGAGCAACATGCCAGAGCTAGGTGTACAGGAATACCACAATTCAGGCTTGGTCGAGTCTGACCCTCTGATCACCCTGGTAAGTCCGGACAGGCCGGTCATGGCCTGGTCGGAGGTGCCAGAGACGGAGCTGCGCAAACCAAAAGTTCAGGCACTCGTGCGGCTGTTGAATGAGCATCACATTCCGCCGCGGTTAATTGTCTCTCAATGGAACCGCCAAGGTGTCTTCTATGGATTGGCGGGATATGCACGACAGAAACCATTCACATTGGAAGAGACGGCAATGCTCACGTGGTTTTCCAATCGCATACATCACGATCTTTGCGAGCCTGTCCTGACGGGCTTCAATCAACGTATCGGCCTTTCCAACGGTGAAAGGGCCTGTATCGAGCTGGCGTCGAAAGGCCGGACAAGTGAAGAGATCAGTAAGGATCTGAAGCTCAGCACTGAAACCGTCAATAGCTACATCAAAATTGCGTCTCGCAAACTTGGTGCGCGGAACCGAACGCATGCTATTGCAGATGCCCTTCGTCTCGGGATTATTGAATAATTACGGAAGTAACCCCCTGCTCCAGGCTTGAAGACATAAAGCCCGATCTTGACTCCCAAAACTGGGGCCCTTTGCTTAACGGTATGTAAACACCACGCGATCTACAAGTGCCCCATATTTGGATAACGGGGTATTTTATGTCCGGCCTAGGATCACAAAAAGAGGTGCGCAGCCTGTCGAATCTGAGCGAGACAGCATCGACCTCTCGGGTATTGAACCTAGGTTACATATCCAAGACAAGTGCAAATGACCGGGATTACACGGCAAGACCGTTTTTCCGAAACCGCCAGATGAACCGGTCCATCATCTTAAAGCATACCGTTCGCCAGAATGAACGGGCCTTATTTAGCAAAGCGAAGCGTACAGCCACGAAAATTATCCTGCCGTTTGATTTAGATGATCTCAAGCTTGGTGGGCAGTCAGTTCTCGTAGGACAGACCGGATATGATGTATTTCTCAAGCATATATATAACACGTCCGACATATCAACCTTGGCAGATGCCGAGGTTTTGCAGTGCCTCGACGAATTGCCGTCTCTGGATCCCTTTTTGGTTCGGGAACATCTAGCACGACGGCATCACAAACCCGCGGCCTGCTACCTCAAGATTTCCCCCGCTGATGTTGCTCAGATGATCGGCTTCGCTAATTCTGAGATTGAGAGCTTAGTGCGAACGGCTTTTGGGTCAGCCTTGCAGACCGGGACTACAAAGCTGACCAGCAAAATATTGTCTAACGAATTGGACAATGAACTTGAGCCGCTTCGTCTAACGCTCAGATTGACAGGCGACGAATGGTCGGACGGCATTTTTTCCTGGCGCGGCTTTCTCTACTTCAAGTGGCGACACTTGCACCTTCAGGATGAGCTCAACCGGGTGATAGAGGGCCTTTCTACTTATCAGCCATTGTCGACGCGTGACCGCGCACTTGCCGATTTTCTCCAGGAAATCCGGCCTCGTTTAGCCAGGCGCATCGTCACCGCAATCGGCAATCTTTCGCGGACACTTGCCGTGTATGACCAGGCCTATAGTGCGTTGGTCAACGGAATGAATCCGGGCCCCTTTCGGCGCTTCCTCATTGAGGGGCCCTCCATGTTTTTTGAGCTTGGCGAGAACATCGGCATTCTCAGCCATATCAGTTCTTTCTGGGGTTACCGGATGAAGACGGGGCATGGAATGCTGAGATTGTCTGCAGAAGAATACGCCGATCTGCTCATGGACTTCGAAGACAGCCTGTCGATAATCTATGTCGACGATGGTGCGAACGCCGTACAGGTGTGGTGATGGTTGCAACGCCGTTTCGCGTTAAATCCGGGTCACCTGACTCCACCGAGCCAGATATTTATGCGTTTTCCGAAAGTTATAGAAATAGTCCTTTCCTGCGTGCGACGATAAGCCTTGGCGAAAGAGATAAGAATATCGTTTTCAATACCCTCAACGAATGCATGCTGGAAGCTATGGATCTGCCGCCTAAGGTCCTTGTTTTTGACGTGAATAGCATAACGCCAATCCTGTGCGCTCATATTCAGCGCCTAAGGGCTAATGACGAGACACTGAATACGGCTGTGGTCGTTCGATCTGCACAAATTGAAGAGCGGCAATTGCTTGATCTCTTGGCTTTAGACGTAAACCACATAGGACTTGCTCAGGGACGCGACAGGGCGACTTTGGATGAGATCGCTGCGCTTTTACGTGTTAGCAAGCGTTATTGCCACGTCAGCCCTGCCGTGGCCAATTTGAGGGCGAAGGTTAGAGACAGACTTACGACTCCGCCGGCTTTTTCAATGTCTGAGTCCTTACTTCGAAAATGTGAAATGCATTACGAGTTTCAAGTCGAAGCTCACATAGCTTCCGTTGATCGCGGAGTGCCGGTTTGGGGTTACGTTCCGATTGATGACGACAAAATTGCTATCTTTGCGGCCTTTGCCGCTGGCAATGTTCTGGCGGCGCGCAAACAATGCCAGCGTGTGCAGTCGATATTGACCGAAAGCACCTTCAACACTGCCAGCCCGCTGGCAGCAATAGACCATCTGCGAACTACCATAGCGGCCTTCGGGTCAGGTAATAATCCACTGGATATTGCGTATATAGTTTTGGACCGCTCGACCCGATTGGCTACATGTGCAACGACCTGTGAGAGCATTCTAATCGGTGCCAATCATCTTGTCGAAAGACTTCCCGCAGGATGTACTCGGCCTGGACGGGACGAGTTAAGGGGAGGGGAGGAAACACCCTTTTCATTTGACTTAACAGACGCACTTTTACTGACCTTAGATGGTAGCGCCATAACTGGGGTTGATTGTGAAGGGGGCGAGATATCAAAGTCTCGCTCATGGCTGCGAGTAAGCTTCGGGCGCTCAAAAGCGAAAACGAGGGCTCAATGAGGCGGATTTCGACTCATGATTTACAGGGCATATTCATAAGGCATGAAATGTTTTGCCGAGGGGAGCCTGGGGGTGCGCGCGCCTTATTGGCGCGGTACGACCTGCGTGATGCCGACCTTTCGGGCAAATTGTTGACCGGCGCGGATTTTTCCGGAGCGAATCTGAAAGGTGTCGACCTGTCGGCAGCCATTCTTGATCGAGCCGCATTCACCTGCGCTGATTTGAGCGAGGCTAACTTACATCGCGCGGCGCTGCGGAGCGCAGACTTGCGCGGGGCGTGTTTGAGAAATGCCAATCTATCGCTTGTCGATTTAGTTGATGCCGATCTAAGCGAAGGACTGAACCGCCCCGGCTTTGCCGGAGGCTCCAACTTCTGAGAAGATGGAGCTACTATGAACAAAACGACGAACAAGTTTTCACCTGAAGTCCGCGAACGCGCTGTGCGGATGTTTCTCG
>NZ_JAQQKX010000026.1 GCF_028550415.1 Asticcacaulis aquaticus | reverse complement strand
ACGCCGTCTGAGACCGCTTCACAAGCCGCCAAAGTCGTACGGTTGTAAAACCCTCACTTCTGCCCAGCTTTGCCGGGCCACAGACGCTTACATCCTTCCCCGTTTACGGGGAAGGTGGCGAACAAGCGCGAAGCGATTGGGCGTCGGAAGGGGGAGCGCAGTGTCAACGCACACGACAGGCGTTTGGGATATTCTACGGCTTCCCCCTTTCGTCAGTTCAGCCTCACGGCTGCCCTGCCACCTTCCCCGTAAACGGGGAAGGATGTAAGCGGTTTGGCCCCGTAAACGGGGAGGATGTTACCCCGCAAACGGATAGGCGGTCGCGCTCTTGATCCATTCATCGACCGAGAGGGTGCGAGTGACCGGCGGGGCGGCGCGCTCGACGCAATTGGGGCGTTCGCACAGGCGGCACATCGGCCCGACCTCGATGGCGGCAGGGTTGGTGAGGTCGAGGCCACGCGCATAGACCAGCTTGTCGGCGTATTTCAGCTCGCAGCCCAGCCCCAGCGCCTGTTCGGCAAAGGCCCCGCCATCCCAGCCGCGCAAACCCCGGTCCAGCGTCCGCGACAGGGTGAAATAGCGTGCCTTATCCGGCGTTTCGATGACCTGCGTCAGGACGCGGCCCGGTGACTGAAACGCCTGATGGATGTTCCAGCGCGGACAGGCCCCGCCGAAGCGCGAAAACGGAAACTTGCCCCCCGCAAAGCGCTTCGAGACATTGCCCGCCGAGTCGATGCGCATCAAAAAGAACGGCACGCCGCGTTGGCCGGGGCGCGACAGGGTGGTCAGGCGGTGGGCGGCCTGTTCAAAGCTGACGCCGAACGGCGCGCGCAGCAGTTCGAGGTCGTAGCCGCATTGTTCAGCGGCCTCATGGAATCGCCCATAGGGCATGAGCGTCGCGGCGGTCAGATAGTTGAGCAGGGCGATCTTAAACAACCGCCCGGAAGCCAGGTCCGGCGCTTTCGCCCGTTCGACGCGGGCGTTCAGGTCCGCGCCGTGCAGCGACAGGGCCAGTTGATAGACGATGGCGAAGGCGCGCGATGAGGGGCTTAAGGACTCCGACAACATCAGCCTGCGCCGGTGCGGGTCGTAGCGCCGCTCATAGATCAGCATCACCGAGGCCGGCATAAACCGCACCCCGATGCCGAAATCGCTTTGCAGCTTGCGTTCGGCGGCGGCCTCCAGCGTGTGCGGATCGCCGCCCAAAGCTTCGAACAGTGTCTCGCCCAGTTCGTCGAACTCCGGGAAGAAGTTGTGCGCGGCCTGAATCTGATCGCGGACCCAGTCGGACGGCGACTGTTCGTTGAGGATTTCAGCCGAACTGAGGTCGATCACCTCACGCGTCCGGCGTTCCTTATAGGCGCGATAAAGCCGCAGCATGGCTTCGGCCACGGTCGGCGAGGCGGCGACCAGATCGGCGATTTCGCGTTTCGGCGCGCGCAGGTCCTTGAACAGCGGATCGGCCAAGACCTCGGTCAGGTCGGCCTCGCCCGACGGATCGGCGTCCGAGGTAAAGGTGCGCATATCGAGGTCGTAGGTCGCGGCCAGTTTCAGCAGCACCTGCGCCGTGACCGGGCGCTGATTGCGCTCGATATGGTTGAGGTAAGAGGCCGACACGCCAAGGTCCTCGGCCATCTTCGTTTGGCTGAGGTTCAGGTCGTGCCTCAGGCGTTTCAGGCGCCCGCCGAGGAACAGTTTGCGATCGAGTTCGGACATCAGTCCACGACCTTCACCTGAATTTCCGCGCCATCCGGCAGGTCCTTGATCTGAAGCGCCACATTTCCGGCCGCACCTATGACCTGTGCGGTCGGTGCCATGCCAATATTGTCAGGCGCATATTCCCCGCCCAAGGGTGACCAGATTTTGAAACAATAGGAATAGCCTTCAGGCAACGCGCCCCATGTGTCGACCGCCACCTCGACCAGCTTCTCCATTTCCCAATCAAGCTGAAACTCTTCGTCTGCGAGCAAGGCCTGATATTCGGCCTCCGTCGTGGCAACGATCTCACAGCCAAGGTCTTCGGGACATATGCGCCAGTACTGGCCGTCCTGGCTGAGAAACAGCACATTACCAAAGGCATTGAGCATCAATACGCGGTCGATATCGAACCCGACCCAGCCCCACTCGCTTTGAATTGTGTCGTTCAGGCTCATGTCGGTATCTCATTCAGGGGTTTGCTAAGTCATTAAGTCATAATTTTACAAAAATAGCAATGTCACGTTTTGCCAATTGACGCGGCAATTCAGGCGCAAAAGCTATTTTTTCCTCTGATTTGGCGCTTTACTCGTCTCATCAACCCGCGGCCACCGCCGCCAGAAAGGAGACATATTATGACAAATTCACCCTTCGCTACACCTCTGATGGCCCTGAGCCCCTTCGACTTCGCCACGGCCTACATGTCTTCGCTGGCCCTGTGCGGCGCGGGCATGTCGCGACAAGCGGCCATCATGGCCCACCGCGAAGACCTGAATCGTCTGCGTCAGACCGCGCAGCCGCAAACCCAGACCGCTTAGAGCGCATTCCAAAAAGTGTGCAACGGTTTTTGGAATCAAATGCGCGGCAACACAAAAGATTAGAGCGCGGTGCCGATCCAACCGGATCGGGACGTGCTCTAAGTCCCTCCTCCCCGAAAAGGACACCTCCCATGACCACCTTCGAACGCTTAGTCCCCAATGCCCCGCCGGGCCGTTTCGACGGCATCACCCGGCCCTACAGCCCTCAGGAGGTCGAGCGCCTGCGCGGTTCGGTCGTTCTGCAAAACACCCTGGCCGAACGCGGCGCCAACCGTCTGTGGGAATTGCTGCACGATGAGCCCTATATCAATGCGCTGGGCGCCGTCACCGGCAATCAGGCCATGCAGATGGTCCGTGCGGGCCTCAAGGCCATCTATCTCAGCGGCTGGCAGGTCGCGGCCGATGCCAATACGGCATCCGCCATGTATCCTGACCAGTCGCTTTACCCGGCCAATGCCGCGCCGGAACTGTGCCGCCGCATCAATCGTACCCTTCAGCGCGCCGACCAGATCGAGCACGCGGAAGGCGGTGCCAAGCGTGACTGGTTTGCCCCGATCGTCGCCGATGCCGAAGCCGGTTTCGGCGGGCCATTGAACTCGTTCGAGATCATGAAGGCCTTTATCGAGGCGGGCGCCTCCGGCGTTCATTTCGAAGACCAGCTGGCCTCGGAAAAGAAGTGCGGCCACCTCGGTGGCAAGGTGCTGATCCCGACCCAGGCCCACGAACGCAACCTGATCGCCGCGCGCCTCGCCGCCGACGTGATGGGTGTGCCGACGCTGACCGTGGCCCGCACCGACGCCGAGTCGGCGCAACTGATCACGTCTGACGTCGATGAGCGCGACCATCCGTTCATCGACCGCGACAATCGCACACCGGAAGGCTTTTTCCGCCTCAAACCCGGCACCGGCCTCGATCATTGCATCGCGCGCGGTCTGGCCTATGCGGACTATGCCGACCTGCTGTGGTGGGAGACCTCGCACCCCGATCTCGACGACGCGCGCCGCTTCGCCGAGGCCGTGCACAGGCGGCATCCGGGCAAGCTTCTGGCCTATAACTGCTCGCCGTCCTTCAACTGGAAGGCCAAGCTGGACGAGGCGACCATCGCGAAGTTTCAGCGCGAGCTGGGGGCCATGGGCTACAAGTTCCAGTTCGTCACGCTGGCCGGGTTCCACTCGCTCAACAACGGCATGTACGAGCTGGCCTCGGGTTACCGCGACCGCGGCATGGCGGCCTATTCGGAGCTGCAACAGCGCGAATTCGCCAACGAAGCGGCAGGCTATACCGCCACGCGTCACCAGCGCGAAGTCGGGACCGGCTATTTCGACGCCGTCGCCATGACCATCACCAACGGGCAGTCGTCCACGACCGCCATGAAAGAGTCCACCGAAACGGCCCAGTTTGAGGCCGCTGAATAAGGAGTGATTGCTATGAATACGTACACACGTCCCGACGCCATCATCGACTTTTGTCTGGCCCCGCTGCAACTGAATCCGATGAACGAAGCGACACACGAGACGCGCCGCCGCCTGGAGCACGTCATCCGCACCTTCCAGCTCAAGGCCGCCCAGCCGGTCGCGGTGGACTTCTCGCAGATGCCGACCCTCGTCATCAACGAGGCCGCCCACGGTTACGAATAGACGCGCGACACCATAGATAAGACGCGCGTCCATCGCCCTCTCTGTTCGCCACCCCCATAGAACAGAGAGGGCTTTTTTCTTTTTGAAGACCTGCTACATCCGGAGGACCGTCCATGCCCCTCGATACCCTGATGACCCCTGATATAAAAATCACCGCGCCCGTCACCGATCGCATGGGCGACATCCTCACCTCTGAGGCCCTGACCTTTCTGGCGCAACTGCACCGCCGTTTCGAGCCGCAACGTCAGGCGCGGCTGAAAGCCCGTCGCGAGCGCCAGAAAACGTTCAACTCTGGCATCCTGCCCGATTTCCTGCCGGACACCCGCCACGTCCGCCAAAGCGACTGGACCGTCGGTCCCATCCCCGCCGATCTGCGGGACCGCCGCGTCGAGATCACCGGCCCGGTCGATCGCAAGATGATCATCAACGCGCTGAATTCCGGCGCCAAGGTCTTCATGGCCGATTTCGAGGACGCCAATGCGCCGACCTTCCCGAACTGTATCGACGGTCAGATCAATCTGAAAGACCGCTGGGCCGGGGCGCTGTCCTTCGACGATCCGGCGTCGGGCAAGGCCTACCGTCTGTCCGCCACCCCCGCCACCCTCATTGTTCGTCCGCGCGGCTGGCGGCTGGAAGAACGCCACGTTCGCGTCAATGACGAACCGATGTCGGGCGCGCTGTTTGATTTCGGCCTCTACATGTTCCACTCGGCGAAGCTGGCTATGGCCGCCGGTTCCGGGCCGTATTTCTACCTGCCCAAGATGGAGTCGCATCTGGAGGCCCGCCTGTGGAACGAGGTTTTCGTCTTCGCGCAGGATTATTTGAAAATCCCGCGTGGCACGATCAAGGCCACGGTCCTGATCGAGACCCTGCCGGCGGCGTTTGAAATGGATGAAATCCTGTACGAATTGCAGGACCATATCGTAGGGCTGAACTGCGGACGCTGGGACTATATTTTCAGCTTTATCAAGACCTTTGCTGAAAATCCGCTGTTCGTCACGCCGGACCGCGCCAAGATGGTCATGGGCGACGCCTTCCTGCGCGCCTATTCGCGGGAACTGATCAAAACCTGCCATCGGCGGGGGGCCTTCGCCATGGGCGGCATGGCCGCGCAGATCCCGGTCAAGAACGATCCGGCGGCCAACGAAGCGGCCTTTGCCCGCGTCCGCGCCGACAAGGAGCGTGAGGCCGGGGATGGTCACGACGGGACCTGGGTCGCGCATCCGGACCTTGTGCCGGTGGCCATGGCGGTCTTCGACCGCCTGATGCCGACGCCGAACCAGCTCCATGTCACGCGCGACGATGTGGTGACGACTCAGGCCGATCTGCTGCGCGTCCATCAGGGGGCGCGGACCGAAGCGGGCCTGCGCGAAAATATCCGCGTCGGGGTGCAATATATCGAGGCGTGGCTGCGCGGTAAGGGCGCGGTGCCGCTGTATAATCTGATGGAGGACGCGGCGACTGCCGAGATTTCGCGGACACAGGTCTGGCAGTGGATTCGCCACGCGGCGAAGCTGGAGGACGGCACGACGGTGACGCGCGAACGGGTCGAGGCGCTGATTGCCGACGAGATGGCGAAACTGCGCGAGGTTCTGGGTGACGGCTTTACCAAGGGCCGGTTCGAGGACGCCATCGGGTTGTTTACGGCCATGACCCTCAGCCACGCGTGTGGGGATTTCCTCACCGTTCCGGCCTATGAGATGCTCACTTAACCCCCTCTCCCTGAGGGAGAGGGCTGGGGTGAGGGGGAACTGTTTATGACGCGCTCGGTCCTGCCATTTTCCCCTCACCCGGCTTCGCAAGCTCAGCCACCCATCGCTGGCGAAAGCTATACTTTCGCTGGCGCTATACCCTCAGGGAGAGGGAGTTTAATCTTCGCCCCTGAACGCCGAGTGGTGTTTGGTATCCCGAGTGAACACATAGACCAGCAGCGATACGCCGATACAGCCCGACACGTACCAGAAGAAGGCGCTTTCGACCCCGGCCTGTTTCAGCCACAGGGCCACATATTCCGCCGTCCCGCCGAACAGCGACACGGCCAGGGCATAGGGCAGGGCGACGCCCAAAGCCCGGACGTGTGGCGGGAATAGTTCGGCCTTCACCACGGCATTGATCGAGGTGTAGCCGCTGACGATGATCAGCGCCGTCAGGATCAGCGCAAAGCCTTGCCAGAAGCCGGTCGCGCTACCCAGGGCCGTCATGATCGGCACGGTGGCGATCATCCCCAAAACCCCAAAGCCGATCAGCAGGGGCTTGCGGCCTACACGATCCGACAGGGCGCCGAACAATGGCTGTAAGCACATGAAGACGAACAGGGTGGCGGCCGACACCAGCGTCGCCTGCGGCTTGGTCCAGCCCGACGTATTGACCATGAATTTCTGCATATAGGTGGTGTAGGTATAGAAGGCGACCGTGCCGCCGAGCGTCAGGCCGACGACCTGTAACGTCTCCCACGGGTGATGCCGCAAGAGCCGCCAGACGCGGCTGCCGGCCAGTTTCTCGGCGTTCTGAAACGACGGCGTTTCCTCGATATGGCGGCGGATGAACAACACGGCGACGGCCAGTGCGGCGCCGATGACGAACGGGATGCGCCAGCCCCAGTCGTGCAGTTGCTGCTCGGTCAGCAGGAATTGCTGGAAGACGACCAGTACGGCCAGCGCCAGCAACTGCCCCATGATCAGGGTTACATATTGAAACGACGAATAGAATCCGCGCCGCTTTTGCCCGGCCATTTCGGAGAGATAGGTGGCGCTGGCGCCGTATTCGCCGCCGACGCTGAGGCCCTGAAGCAAACGCGCGAAAAGGAGCAGGATCGGCGCGCCGACGCCAATGGTCGCATAGCCCGGCGCGCAGGCGATAATCAGCGAGCCGAAGCACATCAATAAGACTGAGAAGGTGAGGGCGGCCTTGCGTCCGTAGCGGTCGGCGAAGACGCCCAGACACCAGCCGCCGACGGGCCGCATCAGGAAGCCGACGGCGAAGATGGCGGCAGTATTGAGCAACTGCGCCGTCGGGCTGGACTCAGGAAAAAACACCGGCGCGAAATAGAGCGTAAAGGCCGAATAGGTGTACCAGTCGTACCATTCGACAAGGTTCCCCGCCGATCCCCCCAGGATCGATTTCAGCCGTGCCCATTCGGTTTTCGGTGTGTTGTGCATAGATTGAACCTCACATAACGCCGGTCGTGGGTCAATTGCCTCTCATTCATACCTCCCTGCACTTTAGTGCGGGGAGGAGGGAGGCCGAAGGCCGGAAGGTGGGGTGTATTTGAGGCTTCAACGACCATGGTCTGTGGGAAACTACCTAGGACCACCCCACCCGTCATCGCTCTGCGATGCCACCCTCCCCGCCAGCGGGGAGGTATGATTATTTGATTGGCATTTGACGCCCGCGCCGGGTTTCAGTAAGGCTTTTACCAACACCCACACCGAGTAAAACGTGGCCCAAATGAGCACCGAAATTCCGCCCCCCGAAGTCATCTATGTCGAAGGTCACAAGGTCGCCTGCAACGGCGGCGGCGGGGCGCTGGGCCATCCGCTGGTCTATCTCGAACTGGGCGCCTCGGGCGAAGTCGAATGCGGCTATTGCGATCGCAAGTTCGTCCATAAGGACCATGCGCACGACTACGCCGATCCGTCGCCGCGTCCCGAAGGCGCGCACTAAACTCTTTTGGAAGGGTTGGATATGCGTTACCTGCACACCATGATCCGGGTGACCGATCTCGATGCCTCGCTCGACTTCTATTGCAAGGGGCTGGGCCTGTTCGAGGTCCGGCGCAAAGAGTCGGACAAGGGCCGCTTCACGCTGGTCTTTCTGGCCGCGCCGCTCGATTCGGCTACGGCTACCGTCAATGGCGGCGATCGCGCCGCGCCGCATATCGAGCTGACCTATAACTGGCCGGACGGGAACGGCGTCGTCGAAGACTACGGCAATGCCCGCAATTTCGGGCATCTGGCCTATGAGGTCGACGACATCTACCGCCTCTGCCAGCACCTGAGCGATATGGGCGTGGTCATCAACCGTCCACCGCGCGACGGCAATATGGCCTTTGTGCGCTCGCCCGACGGGATCAGCATCGAACTGCTGCAAAAAGGCCCGCCGAAGGAACCGCAGGAACCGTGGCTGAGCATGGCCAATGTGGGGAGCTGGTAGGCGCTATTTAAACAGCGCCTGTTTGCCTTCGATCACGGCGTCATAGGAAAAGACGACCTCGGGGTCCGGCGTCTCGACGCTGACCGTATAGTCCGGGCAGCCGATGGCGTGCAGCACGTGGCGGATCGTATTGAGCCGCGCCTTTTTCTTCTTGTCGGTCTTCACGCAGGTCCAGTGACCGGTCGCGTGGTGCGAACGACGCAGCATCTCGTCGCGCGCTGCCGAATAGGCGTCCCATTTCTCCTGTGCCACGGCATCGAGCGGCGACACTTTCAGACGTTTCAGCGGGTCAGAGCGCCGGTCGTCCAGCCGCTCCTTCTGCTCGTCCTTCGAGATATCGAGCCAGAACTTGATCAGGACGATATCGCTGTCGGCCAGCATGGATTCGAACGACGCCACGTCGCGCAGGAAAATCTCCTGTTCGTGCGGTGTGGAAAAGCCCATCACCTTTTCGACGCCCGCGCGATTGTACCAGGAGCGATTGAAGATCGCCCATTCTCCGGCGGCGGGCAGGTGCGCGGCATAGCGCTGGAACCACCATTGCGTCTTTTCGCGATCGGACGGCTTGGGCAGGGCCATGACGCGGGTCTGGCGCACCGACAGGTGCTCGGTGATGCGCTTGATGACGCCGTCCTTGCCGGCGGAGTCGCGGCCTTCGAAGACGATGCACACCTTCTTGCCCTCGGCCTGCGACCATATCTGGGCATCGACCAGAGCGGTCTGCAGGCGGGCCAGCTCGGCTTCGTAGTCGTCGTCGGTCATAGGCGTCTCCCTGTGTTCAGGAAACATGACCTGATCGGGCGCCGGGTTCAAGCCGGGACGTGATCACGCTTTACGCGATCAGGCGGCCCTCGATACTGACCAGACGCAGGTGCGCCGGAAAGGCCGGGGCGTCCGCCGTTTGCAGGCGTGCCGATTTGAGACTGAGGCGGCCCGCGCGCGGCAGGTTCGTATCGTAGTGCGCTTCGAGGCGGAAAGCGTCCGGCTGCGGCCCCAGCGGTTGATATAGACCGACGAAGCGATCGATCAGGCCATCCTGATTACGCAGCGGCGTCAGCAGAATTTCAGCGCTGAGGAGGTCGTCCCCGACCTCGGTCGTGACACACAGCAGAAGCGGCTGTTCGCGGTGCCGGGCCGAGGTCAGGGCCACGATCAGCGGGGCCTGAAAGGCGGGGGCGAACAGGGCCGTGAAATCGCTGCCTTTCAGGCCGGGGCCGTGAAGCTGCTCGATAAAGCCGCCCGCCAGACGGAAGTTGAAGCCGCCGGTGCGATGGTCGCCCGCCGCCAGCATCAGCATCTGCGGCATCAGGGTCTTCATCCGCGTCGGATCGAAGGCATCGCGGGCCGGGGCCTTCTGCGGCGTATCTTGCAGGCCGCGCCAGGCGGTGAGGAACTGAGCTGTGCTATTATGGGCCATGACGGTCTCCTTTGGCGAACCCGGAGCAAGAAACCGGCCCCAGACGCGTCTCAGGCGAAAATTCTTTGCCTAAAGGGGTTTGCGCTTAATAATGCGGCAAGTTTGCACCGGTATGGTTCTTGCTGAACCTCTCATCGAGCGGGTGTTCGCCGTGCCAGACCGGCACGTTTTGGGACATCCTGTTATAGAAATGACAGACCCTGCCGCCGAAACCGGACCGCGCGCTGCGCTTACGGGGACGCCGGATCAAATATGGAGCGTTGAATGCGCGTTAAGCCTGGAAAGACTTTTGCCACCCTGATCGGGCTTGGCCTTTTGGCAGTGGCCGGTCAGGCGGCCGCCGGTGCCGGTTGCAATAACGGCTGTTCGCCGCCCGCCCCGCCGAGCCCGCCTTCGCATCCGGGCAAGCCCAACATGCCGGGCGGCGGCGGTTGCGGCGGTGGTGGCCAATGCGGCGGCGGCCACAACGGCAATGTCAATGTCAACGTCAATGTGAACGTCAAGGCGGGCGCCAGCGCCAACGCCTATGTCGGCCCGGGTTCGTTCAACGGTTCGGGCTCCGGCGCGACCTATTACGGCGGCGGTTACGGCAACTGGTCGCAGACGCCGGGCACCCCGTCCAGCATGGGCCTCAACGTCGAAGGCGGCGAAGTCCGCGCCATGGAATCCTATTCGGCCTCGCGTTCGCTGACCAAGATCATGATCATCGAAGCCGCCTGCATCGACGACAAGGGCGTGCCGCACCCGGCCTCGCAGGTCTTCGGTGCCAAGGACGTCAACAGCGCCTATGCCGGCGAAGTCTATCGCTGCATCGCGGGCACCAAGATGCGCTATACCCTGACCGACAAGGACTCCCGCGACGGCGGCAAGTCCTACGACTGCCGCAAGGGCGAGGCCCTGTGGTACGACCGCAACGTCGTCACCTGCAAGGTGCAGATCGCTGAGCGTCAGTGCAACGAACGCTCGCTCCTGCGCAAGTTCGGTGCCGGCGTGAAGATCCTGACCCTGGTCACCACCGAAAACTATCAGGCCCAGCGCGAAGTCGTGAAGCAATCGTCGGCGAGCTACTCCTCGCAGATGGTCTTTGATGGCGGCGTCGGCGGCTTCGTACAATAAGCCATCCGGTCTGACGGCCTGCGAAGGGCCGTCTCGCTGCGATACGATGCTCACGTACTTAGGTACGCTGCGCTTCGTGTCTCGCGAGCCAATCCTTCTCGGCGCATCATCCCGGCGGCTTACCGCACGAAGATGTGCCCAATGGGATAAACCAGAAACGCAGCTACAGACTAAAAAACCCCCGTCTCAGACTGAGACGGGGGTTTTTGTTTTCTTATACCTCCCCAGCTTGCTGGGGAGGTATGATTTTCACTTACGACGCAGGCTTATCCGCCGCTTTCTCAGCCGGCTTGTCCGCCGGTTTCACCTGGATGCGCAGGACCTTTTCCTTGACCAGCCACTTCTTCGCCTCGGTCTGGATATCCGCCGGAGTCACCTTGAGCAGTTCCGCCTTGCGCGAGCGGATCGCCGCCAGATCGCGCGGATCGGCCTGAATGCCCGGCAGGGCGCCGATCCAGTAGCCGTTGGTCTTGACCTGCACGTCGTAGCGGTCGAGGACCGGCTTGCGCGCGCGCAGCAGTTCGTCCTCGGTGATCGGCTTGGCCTTCAGATCGTCGGCGATCACCATCACCGAGTCGAAGAAGGTCTGGTCCACCTCGGGCTTCACGGTCGCCGAGGCCGACAGGTAGCCGAAGCCCTTGAAGGTGCTCGACATGGTGCTGCCGGCGGACGAGCCGTAGGAGGCCCCCTGCTTTTCGCGGATCTCTTCGGTCAGGCGCAGGGTCAGCACCTCGGCCAGCAGTTCCGTGGCGCGGGCTTCCTGCGTGTTGGCGAAGAAGTCCGTCGTCGGCCAGGCGATGAACGAAATGTTCTGATCGGCGCGGCCCGTGTGCGTCAGGACCTGATGCAGGTTGGTTTTGGGGAAGGTGAGGGTGTCGGCACCCTTGACCGGCGTGATTTTCTCGGCGCGCTTGGGCAGGGTGGCGAAGGTGGTGGCCAGCACCTTTTTGACGTCCTCGACCGTGATGTCGCCGACGATGGTGATTTCGATCGGGGCATTGGACAGGATGCCCGACACCAGCGCCTTGATCTCGTCGTTCTTCACCGCCAGGGCGGCGTCCTGCTCGGGCAGGCCGAAACGCTTGTCGCCGTTGCGCAGGATGCGCGGACCCTTGGTCGAGAACACCGCGCTCGGCGTCGCAGTGATGGTCTGGTACAGGTTCGGAAGCTGCGATTTGATGCGTTCGAGCGCCGCTTCGCGGAAGCCCGGATCGGTGGTGAAGGCCGTCAGCACCTGCATCTGCAGGCCGAAATCGTCGGGGGTGGTGCTGCCGGACAGGACGGTGGCCTCGTCGCCGATGCCGAAGCCGGTGCCGAACAGACGGCCCGCCAGCGTGTCCTTGATTTCTTCGGAATCCAGCTTGCCCAGCCCGCCTTCGCGCAGGCCGGTCCAGTTGGCGGCGCTGATCAGGGCGCCCTTGTCCTGACCGATGGTCGTCAGGCCGCCGTCGAAGCGGATATTGACCAGAACCTCGTTGTCCTTGAAATCGGTCGGCTTGATATTGACGCGCACGCCGTTGGCATAGACCAGCTGCGTGACGCCGATGTCGGCCAGCACCGTTTCCTTGACGATGGCGGCGGGCGCCTTGCCGAAGGTCTCATAAGGCCATGCCTTCTTGACCGTGGTGGCGGGCTTGTCGACCTGTTGCGCCAGAAGCGTCTGATGGGTCGCCAGAAGTGCGGCCTTGTCGAAACCGCCCAGATCGTTGGCCATGTGCGCGACCATCGGGCCGTCGCCGCTGAACAGGGTCTTGGCGCGTTCGCTCACCGCGGCGGTGGTCAGGCGCGGCTTGATCTTGTTGAAGAAGGCGAGATCCTGCGACGGAGCGGTCATGACCTCCTTGTCGCCCAGCGTGCCGACTAGCTGGTTGACGATGCTGCCGGTGTCGCGCGTCTTTTCACGCTTGGCGGCGGCTTCCTGAGTGGCGGTCCAGTTGGCGAGGACGCGGGCGACTTCCTCGTCGGTGGCGCCATAGGTCTCGAACTGACGCACCACGGTCAGGGCCTGCTGATAGGCTTCCTTGTCCTTGCCGGGCTTGGGCGTGATGTCGAGGTCGATGGCTTCGGCGGTGCGGGTGATCGTACCATTGCCGACCGAGGCGGCGGAAAACGCCGAGTCCGGCGACTTGGCCAGACGTTCGAGACGCTGATTGACGACGGCAAAGGCGAGGTCGTCGAGCATGTCGGTGAAATCCGAGGCTTCGGTTTCCCACGAATCGTCAAACGGCTTGAACCACGACACCTGAAGGCTGTTGCTCAGGCCGGCCTCGGCATAGGTATAGGCATTGAGGGTCTTTTGCGGGCCGTAGGTGCCGAAGCTCAGCTTGTCCAGCGGGCGCTTGGAGCGCGGGGTGAGGTCCGAGAACTTCGCCTTGATCTTGGCCTCGATCTGGTCGGCATCGATGTCGCCCGCCACGATGATCGTGGTCAGTTCCGGGCGGTAGAAGTCGTTATAATAGTCGACAAAGGCCTGAGCCGGGGCTTCGGCGATGATCTTGGTCGAGCCGATCGGCAGGCGCTCGCCATAGAGCTGGCCGGGGAAGGCGGCCTTGGCCCAGCCGATATAGGCGCGCAGACCCGGCGAGTTGCGGGCGCGCTCTTCGCCGAGTACCACGCCGCGTTCCTTGTCGATGGCCTTGGGGTCCAGCGTCAGGTTACCGGCGGTCTCGCGGAACAGGAACAGGCCGGTGTCGATGATTTCCTCGTCGTTCTTCGGCAGGTCCAGCATATAGACCGTCTCGTCGAACGAGGTGTAGGCGTTGGTGTCCGGGCCGAATTTCAGGCCGTGACGCTCAAGGATCTTGACCATGTCGCCTTCGGGCACGTTCTTGGAGCCGTTGAAGGCCATGTGCTCAAGGAAGTGGGCGAGGCCGAGCTGGGCTTCGGATTCCATCATCGAGCCGGTGGCGAAACGCATGCGCAGGGACACGACGCCCGGCGGGGTCTTGTTCGGATAGATGATATAGGTCAGGCCGTTCGGAAGTCGGCCATAGCGCGCCTGGGCGTCGGGCTTGATGTCCGAATGGGCCTGGGCGAACTCGACCGCGCCGGGCAGGATGGCGGGGGCGGCGGCTTCGGCCGCCACGGCGACGGAGGCCAGCGGCGTCAGGGCCGTGGTGGACAAGGCCGCGACAACAAATGCCGACAGGAGGTTCTTGCGCGAAAACATGAAAGGGTCGCCCTTTGAGATTGATCTGGACAGGACCATTTCAAAATTTACGATCTGAATAAAGTTACGAAACGTTAATGTGATCGCCAAATCCTTCCCCGTTTACGGGGCCAGAGCCTTAAACATCCTTCCCCGTTTACGGGGAAGGTGGCAGAACAGCCGAAAGGCTGGGCTGACGGAAGGGGGAGATGGTAGGCAACACAAACACTGGCGGTGGGTTTTGAAACACCGCTTTCCCCCTTCCGTCACTTCGCTGCGCTCAGCGCCACCTTCCCCGTAAACGGGGAAGGATTTAATCGTTTTGGGTCCCGTAACGGGGAAGGATGTAACGAAAAGCCCCCTCCGTCGCCGGAAGGGGCTTTGCGATAGTCTGAACCGGTTGAACCGCTTACTTGCCGTTGCCCGACACGTAGTAGGTCGCCGTATTGCCGATCGCCTTGGCCGACGACACGATCGCGCGGCCGGAGCCCGTGATATTGACGTTGCTCGTGGCCGAGACATCGGCATTGTTGATCTGCGTGCCCTTGACCGTCATATCGGCCTGACATTCCGAACAGGCATAGGCGTAGGCCGAATTGCCGGTCGCTTCCGACGACACATAGGCATCATAGCCATCGTGGCCTTCGAAGCTGGCCTGCACGTCGATCGGACCGGCATTGAACTGACCGACGTCGATATTGACGTACTTGTCGTTGTTGCCCGCGACCATATTGTTGCCGACGCCCGAAGCGGACGAGTGAGCCTCGCCGTACTCATAGGCCGTCAGCACGCTCTGGGCCTGAACCTGACCGCGGTTGGTCTGATCCGTCGCCGTGACCAGCGACCCGCCGGTATTGTACAGGCTGATCGTATTGGCCGACGCGTCCGACTGCGTGGCCATGTTCCAGGCATTGCCCGCATTGGCCGAGACGTAGGACTCAGTGCGCCCGGTCACGTTCTGCGTCACCACGTGTTCCTGCGACCCGCGATCGGTCGAGTTGGAACCGTAATAGTTGTTCTGCGCCGTGGCCGTATAGAGGTTCGGCGACGGCGAATAGTGCAGCACGACGCCGGTGCGGGCGCGGGCCTCGGCCTGCGAGTCCTGCGCGGCGGTGGCTTCGAGGCGACCATTGGTCACCTGATAGGCCTGATGGTTGACGACGGCGACCGAATTGATCTCGCCCGAATCGTAGATCGAGTTGTTGGGCGAGTTGACCTGATTGTCGGCGTGAACATTGACGGCCCCGGCGGCCTGGTTGGTGTTCGACACCAGCTTGCCGTCCTCGGTCGTGAACGCGCCGTAATTGCCGACGGCCTGGCCGGTGATGTACAGCGGCGTGCCCAGCGACTTGCGGTAGTCTTCTGCCGCCGCCGTACCGTTGACGGTGGCCGACGAGACGACATTGCCGCTCAGGGTCTGGTTAGACGACAGGGTGGCGTCCACCGCCTTGTTGCCACCGGCCATGCCGTTGCCGTGCGCCGAGGTCTCGACCTTCAGCACGTCGTAGTTCTCGACCACATTCAGGGTCTGGGTCGAAAAGACGTCGCCCAGCTGCACCTGAGTGTTGGTGATGTCCAGTGACTGACTAGTAGCGGCCGTTGCCAGAGCTGCGGTTGCTAGTATTGTGCCAGCGGCTAGGATCTTCGCGCGTACCCGCATTGTTGGTCTCCAGATTGTCGTAGGCCGGGGTGAAACCGCCGGTCTTGCCCAGCGTGGCGTCGTTGAGGAAGTCGTCTTTCGGGTTCAGGCAGATGTCCGGGCCCGAAACGCCGTAGAGATTGGCCATGAATTCCAGCGTGGCGCGCTCGATGAGGGCGCGCACGGCCAGCTGCATGGGCTCAAGCCCGCCTTCGCCCGCCGAAACGTCGAAGATGTTGCCGTTGAAGAAGTCGAACACGCCCGCCTTGATTTCGCGGCCGATGATCTGCTTCTGGTAGGAGATGACGTCGACCACTTCCAGCGTGCGGGTGTCGACCAGACGCAGGTCCAGCGCGACGTTCATCACATAGAGGCGGCCGTTGACGATGCCCTTGGTGTCCTGCGCATCGGTGTCGCCGACATAGGCGTCGATGCCCGACGAACGGATATTGTAGTTCAGCTCGGTAATGCCGCCGACGATGTGGAAGTCGGAACCGGCGATCTGGCCCGCCATGATCTTGCGGTAATCGCCCGCTTCGGTCGGATTGGCCGTCTCATTGTCGGTGATCAGCTTGTTGTTGGCGTATTTCAGCTCAAGCTCCGACACCGACGTGTCGAAACGCTCGACCTGACGGGCGCCGGATTTCGCCAGAGCCGTCATCGCCATCAGCGACGCGCCCTGGGTGATCTTGCGGCCGCCTTCGTATTCCACCTTGCCGGTGTAGTCCGAGATACGACCGACGGCCATGCGCGGCGAGGCGAGGTTGTGCTTGCGGGCATAGGAGCCCATGCACACCAGCGCGTCCGAATAGGCGGTCGGGTTGGCGGTGACCGGCGCATTGCCGATCGGCTTGGCATAGACGCCCGACGGACCGGCGACCGGCGACACGCAGGCCGACAGGGTCATGGCGCCCGCGGCCAGCGCGATCAGGCTGATGGCGCGGAGGCGGCGATTAGATTTCTTCATATCAGAAGCCATTGAGATTTCCTGTGATGTCCGTTTCGGTGCCCGCCGTGGCGGTCTTGGTGCCGTTGGTAGCCGTGATGTTGCCGTTGTTGATCTGGGTCGAATTGACGATCACGGTGTTGTAGTTGCCGCTGACCGTGACCGAGAGATTGTTGCCGATGGCGGTCGCGCCCCCCAGAGCCCCGGCACCGGAATAGCTATCGCCGGCGCCATAGGTCTTGGACTGCGAATAGACGCTGTTGTCCGAACCCGTGACGATCACGCCGTCCAGCAGGACGCGGTTGCCGTTGGCGTCGCGCGTCGAGACGTTGACGGCCTGTTCTTCCTGACCGCGGGTGCGGCCATAGCCGGTCTCGAAGCCGGTCGAGGTCGTGCTCATCGTCTGGGCCGAGGCGGCCCCGCCGATAAGGCTTAACGCGCCGAACGCAGTCACCGCATAAATGTTGAACGACATGAGGGTCTCCTGTCAGGCTTTCGCCCTTCACTCGGGAGGGGAAAAGCAATTAGGATGCCAATGTCGCCATGAACCTTAAAAATTAGGTATATTTCGCCGGAAAAAGAGGTAAATGGATTAAAAATAAGGGTTTAAGGCGCAATTCGTGCGCTTTGGGCCACGCTTTCGGCGGTAATCGGATGCGGTTTACCTTAATGCGGGCGGACTATGTCGTGATGGAAATGAAAAACGAGCCCTACAAAGAACCTCTGTTCACCGCGCCGTGGCCCGCCGTGGTCCTCAGTGGGCTCATTTTGGCACTTTACGCCTTACAGTCTCATTTCGATACACGCGGCATGATTCAATACGCCTTTGGCTTGAATCCGACGCTGTTGTTTTCGCAAGGGGCCTACGACACGCTGGTCACGACGATGTTCCTACACGGCAGTTGGACCCACGCCGGGTTCAATGCCCTGTTCGGACTGGCCTTCGCCAGCGGCGTGGCGCGCGTCTTTGGCACCCATTTCAGAGGGGCGGTGCTCTTCTATATATATTACCTGCTGTGCGGGGGGCTGGCCGGGCTGATCTATTGCCTTGTCTTCCCTGACCGCAACGTGTTGCTGATCGGGGCGTCAGGGGCGATCTCCGGGCTGATGGGCGCGGCGATCCGGCTGGGGCCGGGCTATATTCTGCCGGTCACCGATAAGCGTGTCGTCGGGATGAGCCTGGCCTGGCTGATTATCAATGCCTTGTCCGCCTTTGTCAGCCTGGTGCCGGGCGAGGGGCCCATCGCGTGGGAGGTCCATCTGATCGGTTACGCGCTCGGCCTGCTCAGTATCGGCGTCTGGATGCGGCTGTTCCGGCCGCGCTTTTTTCGCACACCCGTTAACTAACGACCTCACGTATATTTGACGGCAGGGTCAAATATAAGCCTTGCCATGCGCGACGCCTCGCATAACTCTGTTCCCTTCCGCCGAAGATGCGGATTGGCCATAGGGAGAGGGTCGTGCTGATCAATCAATTGCTGAACGCCAAGGGGCATCAGGTCTTTACCGTGTCCCCCGACGATACCGTGGCGGCGGTGTCCGCCCTGCTGCATACGCGCAAGGTCGGGGCCTTCGTGGTGTCCGACAGTCTGGGGCGTGTGGTCGGTATCGTCTCCGAGCGCGACATCATAGGGGCGCTGGCCCGCGTCGGTGCGCGGTCGCTCGATATGCGCACCGAGGAGATCATGACGAAGGACGTCATCGTGGCGCGCCTGGGGCAGACGGTCGACTCCCTGCTGGAGCTGATGACCGATCGCCGTATCCGGCACCTGCCGGTAATGGAAGGTCAAAAGCTGACCGGCATCATCTCTATAGGGGATCTGGTGAAGTCCAAGATCGCTCAGGCCGAACACGAAGCCCAGACGCTCAAGGCCTATATCGCGGCGGGCTGAGTCGCCGGCGGCACTCCTAAGGCACATAATATCCCCGAAACGCCTGTTTTGGCGATTCCGGGGATAAGTGTGAATTTTTTAAAAATAGGTGTTGCGCTGGGCGGGAAGGATTGTCTATAAGCCGCACCTCGACGGGGCGCACCCGCCGGCGGTTGTTGAAACCGAAGGCACACAAGGGTTTGCTCAGTCAGTCATCCTTTTAAAATGGCCTGAATAGGCTGGC
>NZ_JAQQKX010000025.1 GCF_028550415.1 Asticcacaulis aquaticus | reverse complement strand
GACTATGAAACCGGCTGGGATACGGCGACCGGCGTGGCGCGCACCTCGGAACTGACCCTGTGGGCGCTGGGGGCGACGCCGTCGCATCAGGTCTTCTCCGACATGGCCGAGCAGGTCGCTAACCCGGCGCGCCTGACCGTGTCGCCCGCGCGCATCAAGGAAGCCGGTGTCTTCGGTGACTGGGGGCTGCCCGATTCCTCGACGCCGGCGCGCAAGATCCTCGAAGATCGCCTGACCTATCAGATCGACTACTATATGAAGGAGGTCGAGCAGCGTCGCTGGTACGGCTTCTGGACCTATGGCGACGTCATGCACACCTATGATGCCGACCGCCACATGTGGCGGTACGATATCGGCGGCTATGCCTGGGACAATTCCGAGCTCTCGACCGACCTGTGGATATGGTACACCTATCTGCGTACCGGGCGCGCCGATGTGTTCAAATTCGCCGAGGCCATGACGCGTCAGACCGGCGAGGTCGATGTCTATCACCTTGGGCGTTTCAAAGGCTTCGGCACGCGTCACGGCGTCCAGCCGTGGTCGGATTCGTCGAAGCAGCCGCGCGTATCGAACGTCGCCTATCGTCGCATCTTCTATTACCTGACCGCCGATGAGCGCGTCGGCGACCTGATGCGCGACCTGATCGATTCCGACAATGCGCTGGAAAATGTCGATATTTCGCGCAAGCTGCCACCGGCGCCGGGTCGCGAACGGCCCAAGGGCGTCGTGGCGTCGGGCTTCGGTACCTCGTGGGGGGCGTTCCTGGGGGCGTGGCTGACCGAATGGGAGCGTACGCAGGACACCAAATGGCGCGACCGCATCGTCAACGGCATGGTCACCATCGCCGCCATGAAGCGCCGCTGGTTCGCCGGTGAAGCGCCCTACGACCTCAAGACGGGCAAGTTCCTCGGTGACGGCGACTATATTACCGTGTCGCACCTGAACGCCGTGTTCGGCGTCGTCGAAATGACGTCGGAGCTGTGGGATCTGGTGGATGTCCCGGCCTATCGCAAGGCGTGGCTGGAATATTGCCGCTACTACAATGCGCCCAAGGCCGAAATCGTGGCGTTGCTGGGTAAGGACCCCGGCGGTCGCGCCCTGACCGACTCGCATTCGCGCCTGACGGCGTTTGCGGCGTACCATGAAAAGGACAAGACGCTGGCGCTTCGGGCCTGGTCGGAGTTCTTCGGCAGGGAAGGGCGCGAATCCGATGGCGGCCTGAACCGCAAGACCAAACGTATCGACGGTCCGGCGGTGCTGCGTCCGCTGGACGAAGACCCGACCCTGTCGACCAATGGCACGGCGCAGTGGGGCCTGTCGGCGATCCAGAACCTGGCCCTGATCGGCGATAGTCTGGATGAGGCTGCGGTCAAGGCGGGCGTGCTGAAATAGCGTTCCTTTTGCGGACACACAAACCCCGGTGGTCGATCCACCGGGGTTTTTCTTTAAGTATCGCGCAAAGAAAAACGCATCAGCCAAAGGCGATGCGTCCAAAGTTTCAGGGAGGAAAATGTCGGCCGAAGCGGAACTGCCAGTAATGGCGGATCAGGTTCGAGGGCTGGGGGGCTGTTCAGGGGTGAACCTGACCGGACCGATCCGACCGACACTCGTGTTTTATAAAGCAAAGGCGGCAGTGAAAGGGCGGAAATAAGGTCTTATTGCGGTGCAATCGTTTCTTTCCGATAAGTGGCGCGCAGGACATAATTTTACGTGTTTGACGTCCGTCGCCGATGGATTTTGACTTGCCGGGAACCGCAGGCGAGCGCTTAATCGCAGTCTGATGTATGAGGTTCAGCATGAGTTTTCAGGACCACGGATCAAGCTTTCAGCCGTCGGGCGCGACGGTTTTCTTCGAGCGCCGCGAACTGGAACTGATCCTCAGGCTGTACGGGCAGAAGGTGGCGGCGGGCGACTGGCGCGACTACGGTATCGACAGCCTGTCGGACGCGGTGGCGTTCAATATCTTCCGGCGCACGGGTGAGGCCCCGGTGTACCGCATCGAAAAACGCCCGGCCTTAAGTCGCAAACAGGGAGCCTTTGCCCTGTTCAATCAGAACGGCCTGATCCTCAAACGAGGGCATGAACTGGCCCCGGTGCTGGCCTTTCTCGACAAGAAGAAGTTCGACGTGATCTAGTTTTTGCCCCTCGCCGGGCGGTGGCTACGCCACCTTGGCCGCCGCCTCAATGGCGGCTTGAGCGGAATGATCCCAGTGGAATCATTCCGCTCTAAAAAAACCCGCCGGATCGCTCCGGCGGGTTTTCTGTTCAATGACCTCTTCAAGCCTAGTTGCGGTTGCCAAACAGGCGCAGCAGGCTGAGGAACAGGTTGATGAAATTGATATAGAGACCGAGCGCGCCGATATAGGTCATGGCCGCCAGACGGTTTTGCGATGCGCCGCCCATCTCATAATACATCAGTTTCAGCGACTGGGTCTGATAGGCGATGAGCGCCGAGAAGACGACCACGCCGATAGCCGCGATTACGACTTCGATCATCGACGATTTGAGCAGGAAGAAGTTAAGCATACCGACGCCGATCATGCCCAGAACCGCCATATACAGGAAGGTGCGCCAGCCCGACATATTGACCTTGGTCGTGTAACCGACCAGCGACAGGCCGCCGAACGCGATGGCCGTGATCAGGAACATCTGGGCAATCGAAGCCCCGGCGTAGAGAATAGCGATCGAGGACAGGGATACGCCCATGACGCCGACGAACAACCAGTAGAACATGCCGGACTTCGCGGCGTTAAGGTCGTTCATGAACATGCCGGAAATGAAGCTCAGGCCCAGCGGCGCAAAGGCGAATACCATGCCGAGAATGGTGTAGCCCGTGATGTAACCGCCCTGAGTAGTGTAGAGCAGTTGCAGAATGGCGGGGGTCTTGGACACGGCATAGGCAATAGCCGCCGTGACAAGCAGACCCAGCGCCATCTTCTGGTAGATGCCGAGCAGGAACTTCTTCAGGCCCTGATCCTTGGCCATGTCCTGGGTGGAGGGGATCGAACCCGAATAGGTATCGTCGAATTGCATGGTGTTCCCTGTGGAAAAGCCGTGATATTAACCCTCAATATGGTCTCAAACCACGAAACTGACAAGGGGTGTGCCCGGGGCGGGCCTTCCCTTACAATCGATTTAATTCATGCAATGGTTTGCAATCCCCGCGCAGGCCGGGATTTTACGGATCGACAAATCGCGCTAGAGGTACGGGTAAGGTTTTAAGGGTTTTCCATGTCTGTTTCCGCGCCCCTGCGCTCCGTCCTGTTCGTGCCCGCCGCAAACGAAAAGGCTATGGCCAAGGCGGCGAGCCTTGTTTGCGATGCGATCATCTTCGATCTGGAAGACTCTGCCGGAGTGGACGAGAAGGGCGCGGCGCTCGACAGGTTGATGGTGACGCTCGACGCGGGCGGCTTTGCAGCCCCGGTGATCCTTGTCCGTATCGATACAGCGGCAACGGCGGCTGCTTTGGTGCCGTATCTCGGGACGGTGGTTCACGGGCTAGTCGTGCCCAAGGTTTCGTCTTCGGCGGATGTGCGGGGCCTGCCCGATGTGCCGTTGTGGGCGATGATCGAAACGGCGCGCGGTGTGGTCAATCTGAAAGCCATTTGCGAAACGCCGGGGGTGGCGGGCCTGATCGTCGGGCCGAACGATCTGCGCGCCGATCTGCGGGTGACGGCGACGACGGGGCGCAGCGAGATCGTCACGGCCCTGTCTCTGGTCGTGCTGCACGCGCGCGCCTATGGCCTGAGCGTCATCGACGGCGTCTATAATAATTTCCGCGATGACGAGGGGTTGCGGGCCGAGTGCGACCACGGCAAGGCGCTGGGCTTCGACGGCAAGACCCTGATCCACCCGGCGCAGATCGCCGTTGCCGAAGCCGCCTTTGCGCCGTCGGCGGCGCAGTTGGGGTGGGCGCGTGCCGTCGTGGCGGCTTTTGCCGCCCCGGAAAATGCGGGCAAAAGTCTGGTCGCGGTGGACGGCGAGATGGTGGAGCTTATGCACCTCGCTACGGCGCAGCGGTGGCTGGGATTGTAAGGAAGATTTGACCACGAAAAGCACGAAAATGATGCGGCACTTACTGCGCGAAGCGTCTCAACCTTCGTAGCCGCTGAAATAAATTAAGGCCCTCCGGGCAAGAAAGAAGCAGCTTCTTTTTCGTGCTTTTCGTGCTTTTCGTGGCCAAAAATCTTACTTTGCCTTCGCTGCGACATCAAACAGGGCGCGGCGCATCACCTGATAGAGATAGGCCGACTCGACCGTCGAGCGGATCAGATAGGCCTGCGGACCCGACGCATAGACCGGCACGTCCTCGCCACCGTGCGCGGCCGAGGGTATTTTGGTCAGGGACGGATTGGTGAAGTCGGGGTTCTGTGTTTCGGTTGCGGTATATTCGCCTTCATGGTCGTGGCCGCCGGGGCCGGTGGCGTAGCTGAGGATCGAATAGGCACCGCCCTCCTTGTCTTTCGCCACGCCGTCGACCGGGGTGTCACGCGACGCATAGCCCGACAGAACCAGGCCGTGGCTGTGGTCGGCGGTGATGATGATCAGGGTCTCTTCGGGGTTGGTCTTCGCCAGGGCGACGCTGACCGCCTGCGCCAGTTCGTCGACATCGGTCAGGGCGCGGTGAGCGTTGTTCTTATGGTGCCATTTGTCGATCGAGGCCGACTCGACCAGCAGGAAGTAACCGTCCGGATCGCGGGCCAGAAGATCGATCGCCTTATCCGTCATGTGGGCCAGAGTCGGCACGTCCTGCGGATGATCGACGGGCGAGGGCAGATCGCCCTTGGCAAACAGGCCCAGCACCGGCCCGGCGTTGCGCGTGTCGAGCGCGTCGAGCGCCGCCTTGCCGGTCAGGAATTTCGCGTTTGTCTGCTTCAGCCACTGCGCCGTCAGGTCGCGGCCATCGTCGCGCTCGCCGCCCCTGGCTACCGGCAGGAACTTTTCAAGGTCACCGCCCATGGCGACATCGAGGCGCACGGCGTCCGGCGCTTCGACCAGCTGCCGCGCCAGATCGACGCATTTTTTCGCCTCCTCGCTTTTCAGGTCGGCGTCGGAGCGCCAGCCGCGCGTCGAGGTGTGGCCATAGGTGCCGGCGGGGGTGGCATCGGTGATGCCCGACGTCGTCACAGCCCCGATGGAACGGCCGCTCAGCTTGGCCTGTTCGGCGATGGTGGCGACATAGGCGCTTTTGTCGGCGCAGACGCCCGACTTGACGCTATCATCGACGCCGATGCCGCCATTGATCGTCTTGAAACCGGTGGTGATCGCCGAAATACCGTTGGCCGAGTCGGTGACCAGATTATTGGCCGAATAGGTCTTGGAAAAGGCCGTATAGGGCAGGGCTTCGAACGACAGGACGTAGGACGCGCCGTCCTTACCTTTCATTTGCCCGGCGAAGATACGTCCGGCGGTGACCGAATTGATGCCCATGCCGTCGCCGATGAACAGAATGACGTTCTTGGCCCGACCGGTGTTCGGCGTGCGCTTCAACGCAGCTTCTACGGCGGCCTTTTGCGCTTCGTAATAGGAGGAGGTTTTTTCCGCCGTCTGCGCTATCGCCGACACCGGCAGGAGGAGGGAAGCGGTCAGCAGACAGAGGGCGCGCAGGGACATGGGACACCATTGGATAGAGGTGCCCGTTGTTTAGGCTTGAGGCGTGACAGAGAGGTGATGTCTTGATGACGCTGCTGTGACGCTTCGTAAAACGCTAGTTTTCGACCTTCTCCAGATAGGTCTCGGAGCGCATTTCCTCCAGTCGCGACACGGTGCGCTCGAATTCGAACGCGCCGTCGCCGGACGGGTACAGCTTCGCCGGTTCGGCGGCGGCCAGCGCCACCAGCTTGACGCCCGCCTCGTAGAGCGCATCGATCAGGGTGACGAAGCGTTTGGCTTCGTTGCGCTTTTCCGGCCCCAGTTCGGGGATGTGCTCGATAAACACCGTCGTGAAGCGCTCGGCGATGGCCAGATAATCTGCCGAGCCGTTATTGGCCGCGCACAGTTCGGCAAAGGTTACCCGCAGCAATGGCCCGCAGGTCATTTTGAACACCAGCTTGCGTTCGTTGACGCTTAGTTGGGTGGCGACGACCTTGCTGTGGTGGGTCATGGCCTGCCACAGGGCCTCGAACCCGGCCTGAGCTTGCGCGTCGCTATCGGGCGAGAAATAGACCTGCGCCCCGCGCAGACGGTCGAGGCGGAAATCTTTCGGCCCCTTGACCTCGTGCACCGTCAGGCGCTCGCGGATCATTTTGATGAACGGCAGGAACAGGTCACGATTGAGACCGTTTTTGTACAGCTCTTCCGGCGCGCGGTTAGACGTGATGACGATGGTCACCTTATGTGCGAACAGGGCCTCGAACAGCCGCCCCAGGATCATGGCATCGGCGATGTCGGTGACCTGAAGCTCGTCGAAACAGAGGAGCTTCGATTCGGAGGCGATGAGTTTCGCAATCGGCGCAATCGGGTCGTCGCCCTTATTGGTGCCGAACTGTGCCTGACGGTCCTTCGCCGTGCCTTGCCGCCACAGCTGGACCAGTTCGTGGATCTTGGCCATGAAGGCGTGGAAGTGGATGCGTCGCTTGGAACTGAACGACACCTGTTCGTAAAACAGGTCCATCAGCATCGACTTGCCGCGCCCCGGCGGGCCACAGAGGTAGAGACCCAGCGGCTTTGCGCCGCCGAAGACCGCATTCAGCACGCCGCCCGACGCTTTCAGGTCGCGTTCGAGCTTACACAGGACATCGACGGCCTCGGCTTGCGCCGGGTCGGAGGTGATTTCCCCCGATTTGACGAGGCGGCGATAGGTGGATTTAACGGCGCTGGACATGACGGAGGCTGAAATACACGGAAATGTGATGTGAAAACGCGGCTCAAAATATAAGGATTCAATGCCAAAAAATAAAATTCTCAACTCTGAGCAGGGGCAAATTAGCAGAAAAACCGCACGATGAAGTTAAAAAATTGCTGCGTCTGCGTAAACCATTATGACGGGATTGTGGCGGGGGTACGCGCCAGTCGGCGCGAGATCTGTTTGGCCACCTGAATCCCATGCGCTGCCGCGGTTGTCACACAAGGGTGCCAGTAGTCGGTCACCTCACCGCAGGCCCAGACCTGAGGCCGTGACGTCTCGCCGTCGCGGTTGACCTCGACATAGCCATTTTCATTAGTGATGTTAAGGCCTTCAGGAACGCTGGCCATGAAACCGTACATGACGCCGAAACCGTCGAACCGGTCGCCATTGACCGTCAGGCGTGCCGGGTCGGCGGTATAGGGGCCGACGATCACGCGAACTTCCGGTACGGAAGCCTGCAGGAGGGCCTGTGCCCGGGGTGTCGTGCGTGAAAAGATCGTCACCGATTTTGCGCCGCGTTGCAGCACAAAACGCGCCTGATCGAAGGCGTTGTCGCCGCCACCCAGAATTGCAATTTTTCGGTTGTCAACAGGCAGGTTTTCCATAGGATGGCCGGGTCCGATCACCACGCAATCGCTTGGCTGGAAAGGACCTGCGTTGGGTTTGGTACCGGTTGCAACAATAAGATGTTTTGTCAGTACACGCGTGGTTCCGAAGGTGACCTCATAACCTTCAGCGGTCGGACGAATGTTTCCGATGCGCGTTTGCAAAAGATGCGGCACGCCCGCCGCCACGATGTGCGCGTGCAGGGCCTCGGCCACCTGTTCGCCCGTCTGGCCCATAACCCCCGGAATCCACAGGTTTTCGTACGGACTACGCCGCTGCAGCCCGCCCAGCCGGTCACCGGCCTCGACCAGCAAGGTATCGACGCCCAATTTGTGCAGCCACAGGGCGCAACTGCTACCCGCCGGACCGCCGCCGATAACCAGAGCGTCGACGGTTTTCGTGATCGGTATGAGTCGGTTGTCCATAGCCTCATCCATAAGCGAAACCCCTGTGCTGGCAAGCGTTCTGGCAGGTTCTTTGCAGGAAAACTATAAGGACTTGTTCATCTTTGAATAAGACCTATATGAGATAAAGTGTAACAATGGGATACGAAGTGTGATTCCGTCGCATCCCTCGGGAAGGAATAAACCAGTGAAGTTGTTGTGCGTAGAAGACAATTCGACCCTGCGGAAGATGATCGACCTGATGCTGTCGGCCACAGGCGTTCACGTCGAATTCGCGGCCAATGGTCGTGAAGCCGTCGAGGCCTATGAGGTGAGCGAATACGACGCCATCCTGATGGACATGGAAATGCCCGTCATGGACGGCCTTGAAGCCACCAAGGAAATCCGTCAGATCGAATATGGCCACCACCTCAGCCACACCCCCATCCTCTTCCTGACCGGCAATGACGACCGCAGTGCTCTGGTCCACGGTCAGGAAGTCGGTGGCGACGGTCACCTGATGAAGCCCTTTACCCCCGAAGCCCTGTTCAAGGCGCTGGATCGCGTGCGGCATCTGCCGTCCTGCAGCGGTTATGACGGCGGTATGGCGGCGCACGCTTAAGCGTAACTCAATCCGAGACCCAGAAAAAAGCCGTTTTCCCGGATGGCTTTCTCTGATAAGGCACGGGCCGCGATAACTAGCGGCCCGTTTTTCGTGCCGCTTAAAGCGCATTCCGAAAAGTGTGTAGCGTTTTTCGGAATCAAATGCGCGACAAAACAAAAATTTAACTTCAGGAGTGATTACGATGACTTATCGTGTCGCCGTCGTGGGCGCTACCGGCGCCGTGGGCCGTGAAATGCTGGCAACGCTCGAAGAGCTTGAGTTTCCGATCAAGGAAATTTACGCCGTCGCGTCGCGCAAATCGCTGGGCGTCGAAGTCTCGTTCAAGAATGGCACCCTGAAGTGCGAAGACCTTGAGCAGTTCGACTTCACGAAGGTCGACATCGTCCTGATGTCGGCCGGTGGCGACGTTTCGAAAAAGTGGTCGGAAAAGATCGGCAAGCTGGGCCCCATCGTTATTGATAATTCGTCGGCCTGGCGCATGGACCCCGACGTGCCGCTGATCGTGCCGGAAGTGAACCCGGACGCCATCTGGGACTGCAAAAAGAAGAACATCATCGCCAACCCGAACTGCTCGACGATCCAGATGGTCGTGGCGCTCAAGCCGCTGCACGATGCCGCGACCGTCAAGCGCGTCGTCGTCTCGACCTATCAGGCGACCGCGGGGGCGGGTAAGGAAGGCATGGACGAGCTTTGGGATCAGACCAAGGCCGTCTTCGTCATGGGCGACGTGCCGCCGAAGAAATTCACCAAGGAAATCGCCTTCAACGTCATTCCGCACATCGACGTCTTCATGGAAGACGGCCAAACCAAGGAAGAGTGGAAGATGAAGGTCGAGACCAAGAAGATCCTCGATCCGAATATCGAAGTCTTCGCGACCTGTGTCCGCGTGCCGGTCTTCGTCGGTCACTCCGAATCGATCAATGTCGAGTTCGAGAACCCGCTTGATGAAGCGACCGCGCGTGAAATCCTGCGTGAAGCGCCGGGCATCGCCGTGATCGACAAGCGCGAAAACGGTGGCTACGTGTCGCCGAAGGAATGTGTCGGTGAATTCGACACCTTCGTATCGCGAATCCGCAACGACCCGAGCGTGCAGAACGGCCTGGCCTTCTGGTGCGTCTCGGACAACCTGCGCAAGGGCGCGGCACTCAATGCCGTGCAGATTGCACAGCTTCTCGACGAACGCGGGGTTCTGACGCCAGTGGATGCTTAAGGTCACTCACACAATGTGATCCTTTTCAACCGGCGGAACCTCAGGTTCCGCCGGTTTTTCATTGCTGTCATCGCCCCATCAACCTATTTCGATACCGTTTCCGCGGAAACATTTTTGATCGGACCTCCCATGTCGACCGTTACGCCGACTACCCCTTCCACGCCCTTCTTCGCTTCGCCCATCGGTTTGGCCGTGCTGTGCTACGCCGTCTGGGGCTTCGCGCCGCTGATCTATCTGCCGATGAAGCATTTCGGCGCCGAACCGCTGGAGATCATGGCGCACCGCTCCTTATGGGCCGTGCTGTGGTCGGGCGGGCTGGTCCTGATTACGAAGCAATTCCCCGAAGTCGTGCGCATTTTCCTCAATCCGAAAGTGGCGCTGACGCTCTTGATCGCGGCCCTGATGATCGCCATCAACTGGGGCGTCTTCGTCTGGGCGGTGACGCACGGACACACAATCGAGTCGGCGCTGGGCTACTATCTCAACCCGCTGATCAACATGGCCGCCGGAGCTTTACTCTTCAAGGAACGCCTCGATAACTGGGGCAAGGCCGCCATTGGGCTGGCCGTCGTCGGTGTGGGGGTTCAGGCCGCGGCGCTGGGCCACGTCCCCTATATCGCCCTGACCCTGGCGGTGAGTTTTGCCACCTACGGCATCATCCGCAAGCAACTGGCCGTCTCGGCACTGGCGGGGCTGTTCGTCGAGTGCGTCTTCCTGTTTATCCCGTCGATCGTCTATCTGGTGTGGTTCGAAGGGCAGGGTGCGGGCCATTTCTTCGACGCACCGATGAACGCCTTCTGGTTCGCCCTGACCGGGCCCGTGACGGTTCTACCGCTGTTCCTGTTTTCCTATGTCGCACGGCGGCTGCCGTTGTCGACCATGGGCTTCATCCAGTTTCTGGCGCCGACCATAGCCTTCTTCATCGGCCTGTTTCAGGGCGAGCCGTTCACGCCGCTGCGGGCGCTGTCGTTCGTCTTCATCTGGGGCGGGGCGCTGGTCTTTGCGTTTGGGGCGTGGAGACGCGCGAAAGCGATGCGGGTGGCTTAATTCCTCCTCCTGTAGGGAAGATGGAATAATCAGAACGGGGCATTGACCAGCAGTAAGAGGGTTCCCGCCGCAAATTGTACCGCCGCTATCCAATAGAAAAAGCGGCAATAGCCCTGAAAGCCATGCAACTGACCATCCAGTTGTGTGGCTTTCGACCGATTCAGAGCAAACAAAACCCTCAACAAGGCACTGGGGCAAAAGCTCAAGATGCCGAAAACGACGGTTCCCGTAAGCATAAACGGCCAGCTTTGCCGGGCAAATTCGACAATATCCGTCATTCGATTTCAGCCTTGCACAGTCGCTTGATCAGATCGTGACGCTGACTGTGGCGGGCAACATCGCCGGGCGTTTCGCCGAATTCATTCCTGAGCCGGGCGTTTGCGCCGCGTGTCAGCAGGATATCGACGACATCGGCATGACCCTGCATGACGGCCAGATGCAACGGCGTGTTACCCAGATCGCCCGGCGCGTTGATATGCGCCCCCTCTTCGATCAGGATAATGACATCGGCCCGGTCGCCGCCGAAAGCCACTATATGCAGCAAGGTTTCACCGTCACTGTCGGCGGCATTAATATCGTCACGGCTCAGGTGCGCCCGCTCAGGCCGCCAGGCATGTTTGGTAAAGAGGGCGTGCCAGCGCGGGGACATAGTCGGCTCTATAGCGCCCCATAAAACGCATTGATCAGCCCAACCGGGCGGGGATCGCCGATCAGGAAATGCGACTGCTTATTCATCACATAGGCCATGCTGATCCGCGTATCGGGATCGGCCAGCACGCACGAGCCGCCCCAGCCGCTGTGGCCGACCGTGCGAGCGTTCGGACCATAGATGTTGATCCCCTTGTTACGCAGGAAGCCCGCCCCCCACGACAGGTCGAACGGCAGAACGCGGTCGCGACCGAAAACGCGTTCCTTGGTCGCGTCGTTGAGCGTCTTTTCGGAGAGGATCGTCTGGCCCTGAAGCTGGCCGCCATTGGCGACGACCTGCATCAGTTTCGCCAGAGCCTCCGCCGTGGCGTGACCGTTGGCTGACGGGATTTCCATTTTCCGCCAGTCGCCGGAACCGCGTCCGGCGGGCGACGACCCCTTGTCGAGGAAGGCGGCCTGCTTGATCGGATCGAGCGGGCCGAGGTCCGGGGCACGGGTCGGTTTCCACATCTCGGAAATGCGCGCGAATTCGCTTTCCGGCGTCCCGATCCTCAGGTCGAGCCCGAACGGTTCGGCAATATCTTCGCGCAGCGCTGTCCCCAGCGTCCGGCCGTCGGCGCGGCGGAAAATCTCGCCCAGCAGATAGCCAATGGTGATCGGGTGATAACCGGAGCGCTCACCGGGCGTCCACAGCGGTGTCTGGTTGCAGAGAGCCTCCAGCAGGGCCGGGATGTCGAACCATGTTGCCGGATCGATCGGCGGGCTGAAACCCGACAAACCGCCCTGATGCGAGATCAACTGACCGAGCGTGATGTTGTCCTTGCCGTTTTTGCCGAACTCCGGCCACAGCACCGAGACCTTGTAATTATAGTCGAGCTTACCCTGATCGACGAGGCGCGCAATCATCAGCGCCGTCACCGCCTTGGTCGAGGAAAAGATCGGCGTCAGAGTTGTGTCGGTGAAGGGCGTCGTGCCTTCGCGGTTGCTGACGCCGCCCCACAGGTCGAGGATCACCTCACCATCGCGCACCACGGTAAAACGCGCGCCTTTTTCAGTAAGCCCCTCCGGTCCGTCGACAAAGTTCTGCGCGAAGCGGTCCTTGACGGCGGCGAATTTGGCCGGCGCGAAGCCGTGGATCTCGGTCATGCGGGGTCTCCGTAACACTTGCCATAGCTATAGGCGGCGCGGCGGATCAGAGCAACCGTCCTGCCATCGATTGCGCAGGACCGACGCCGCAAAAAGGCCGTATTTCACCCCGCCTTTAGCCCGCGAAATTAAAGGAGATATCCATGCGCCTCGCCGTTCCTACCATCGCTGCCTTTCTGGCCGTCACGGTGCCTGCCATGGCTCATGAAGGCCACGATCACCACGCCGTGGCGACCGATGTTGCGCTCAAGGCCGCCGTGGACGGTGCGTGGCGCACCGCTGAGAACAAGGACCGCGATCAGTTCCGTCACCCGGTCGAGTCTCTGAACTTCTGGGGTTTGAAGCCGGGCGCCCAGATCGTTGAATACTATCCCGGTGCCAAGGGCTGGTGGACCGAAATCCTGGCGCCTTATGCCTATAAAACCAAGGGCACCTATACGGCGGTGCTGGGCAAGGTCGACGACCCCGCCTTCTGGGCCGAGGTGGCCGACAAATCGATCTATGGTGAGGTCAAGGCCACGACGCTCGCCGATCTGCCCGCCGGTCAGGCCGATCTGGTGCTGATCGCCCGGGCTTTCCACAACTGGGCGCGGCAGGACGGCGCGACCGAACGGCACCTCGATGCGGCGTTCAAGGCGCTGAAATCGGGCGGTGTTCTGGCTGTCGAGCAGCACCGCGCGCCGGAAGGGTCGGACCCCAAGGCGGGCACGGGCTATGTGCCGGAATCCTACGTCATCGAGGCGGCGAAAAAGGCCGGGTTCGTTTTTGTGGCAAAGTCCGACATCAACGCCAATGCCAAGGATACCCGCGACCATCCGTTCGGTGTGTGGACCTTGAAGCCCATCCGTCGCAGCGAACAGGCGGGCCGCACCCTGACGGTGGAAGAACGCGCGAAATACGACGCCATCGGCGAGTCCGACCGCATGACGCTGACGTTCCGAAAGCCCTAAGCGCAGCCCTAAAAGTGGGAACCGGTTTTAGGGAATAGCTGCGCGACCAAAAAAACATCGGTTCATTATTTTCGGATCGCCGAAGCCGATTTTTACCTGATGAAACCGCGCGCATGATCACACCATAATTACGGGAGCTGATCATGCGCGAACTCAAAACTACCCTCACCTTTTCCGTGATGGGCCTCGGTCTGACCGGCGGCCTGATCCTCGCGCTCATGGTGACGCTTCCCTAAAATTCATCCGTCAATCAAAGGAATTGACGGATGAATTTTAAGAACATATCATGAACAATCATGAAAAAGAGTTTGCGTGAACGTCTCGCCGTACTATCCGATGCCGCAAAATACGACGCGTCATGTGCGTCATCGGGGACGTCGAAGCGCGACTCATCAAAGTCGGGCGGCTTAGGATCTACCGAAGGCTCCGGCATCTGCCATGCCTATGCGCCAGATGGGCGCTGCATCTCGCTGCTCAAGATATTGATGACCAATTTCTGTATCTATGACTGCGCCTATTGCATCAACCGCTCGTCGTCCAATGTCGAGCGCGCGCGCTTTACGCCGGACGAGGTCGTCTGGCTGACGCTGGAGTTTTATCGCCGTAACTATATCGAAGGTCTGTTCCTCTCGTCGGGGATCATCCGCGATTCCGACTACACGATGGAGCAGATGGTGCGTATCGCCCGCGACCTGCGCCTGAAACATAATTTCCGCGGTTATATCCATCTTAAAACCATCCCCGAAGCCTCGGCAAAGCTGATTGAGGAGGCTGGTCTGTTCGCCGATCGTCTGTCGATCAATGTCGAATTGCCGACCGATGCCGGGGTTGAAAAGTTCGCGCCGCAAAAGCACCCTGCCAATATCCGCCGCTCGATGGGAGCGCTAAAAATCAAGATTGATGAATTGTCCGAACCGACCCATACCCGGCGGCGCAAGCGTTTCGTCCCGGCCGGGCAGTCGACCCAGATGATTATCGGTGCCGAGCCGACATCGGACGCGACTATTCTGAAATCAAGTGCCGGACTCTATTCGAATTATAGTCTGAGGCGCGTCTATTACTCGGCCTTCTCGCCCATACCCGATGCCTCGAAAATATTACCGCTGATCAAACCACCGCTGGTGCGTGAACATCGCCTGTATCAGGCCGACTGGTTGTATCGCTTCTACGGCTTCGGTATGGATGAGATTACCGCTGGCAAACCGGACGGGATGCTGGAACTCAACATTGATCCGAAGCTGTCCTGGGCCTTGTCGAACCGCGACCGCTTCCCCGTCGATATCAACCGCGCCGACAAGGAGATGCTGCTGCGCGTCCCAGGCTTCGGCGTCAAGACGGTGATGTCGATTCTGATGGCGCGCAAGCACCGGCGACTGGGGTTAGACGATCTGGGGCGGCTGAAGGTGTCGATAAAGAAGGTCAAGGCCTTCATCGAGGCGGCCGGCTGGACGCCGGTCAGCCTGATCGACCGTGGCGACCTGCGCGACATGTTCGCCCCGCCGCCGGAACAACTGGTGTTGCTTTAAGCGCAATGAAAATAGACTTACGAGCGCGGGGCGAATTTACCGAATGGCGCGATGCCGCGCGTCAGGCCCTGCACGCGGGTGTGCCGCCGCGTGATGTGGAATGGAATGCGCAAGGCGGTGAGGTGGGATTGTTTGACTTTTCCCTCTCCCTTGAGGGAGAGGGTGGCCGAAGGCCGGGTGAGGGGGGAATGGTGGAAACCGAGCACGTGGCCCAAAGCCCCCCCTCAGCCTCGCAGGCCCGCGCCCAGCCCCCTCCCTCAAGGGAGAGGGAGTTTACAGTCCCTCCCGCTTTTCTCACCCTCGCCGAAGCTGTGATTTGCCACTCGGATCCCGCGCGCTTCGACCTCGCCTATCGCCTGCTGTGGCGGCTGCAAACCGAGAAACATCTGCTCGGTGACGTGTCCGATCCCGACATCGTGCGCGCCCATGCGCTGCAAAAATCAGTCGGCCGCGACAGTCACAAGATGAAGGCCTTCGTCCGTTTCAAGGAACTGCCGCAGACCGGTGAGCGCCGCCGGTTTATCGCCTGGTTCGAGCCGGAACACTTTATCGTCGCGCGTGTGGCACCGTTTTTCCAGCGCCGGTTCACCGATATGGACTGGATCATCGCCACGCCGAAAGGCTCGGCGGTGTGGGACGGGGAGACCCTGCGTACTTCCGACGAAGCGGCGGAAAAGCCGGAGATTGTCGATGACACCGACGATCTGTGGCGGACCTATTTCGCGCATATTTTCAACCCGGCACGGCTCAAGGTGAAGATGATGCAGTCGGAAATGCCGAAGAAATACTGGAAGAACCTGCCCGAAGTCGATCTGATCCCCGACCTGATCCGCGACGCCGAACAACGTGTGCGCGACATGGCCGAGCGCGAGGCCTCGAACACGGCCCCGAAGTTTCACGCGGCTTTGCAGAAGCGCCGCTAAATCAGCGCCTCCCGCAGCCACGCCGCATAGTCGGCACTGGCCCATTCCACGCGGGTAGCCAGAATTTCCGGCACCTCGTAGCTGTGTTCGCTTTTTACCAATGCCTCCAGCGCAAACAGCTTTGCGCTGACGGTCTTGGCCGTCAACACTACCTCGTTCGCCGTCTCGATCTCACCCTGCCAGCGATAGGTCGAGCGGATCGGCGTCATCTGCACGCAGGCCGCCAGCTTCTGCACGACCAGCAGATGCGCCAGACGCTCGCCTTCGGCCTCGGTCGCGCAGGTAATGGAAACAGTCAGGATATCGGTCATTTCCAGAGGTCCCTCTTGCACTGTGTACAGGTTTTGGCGGGCCAACTGATCGTCCAGTTAGGGCCATGCGGATTATAGCGCTCCGTCACGTGCAAATCGCATTTGGGACACCGGGACACGGCCCAATTCAGGAGGCACAGGGCAATTAAGATGACGAAAAAGGCTTCCCAGGAGAAGAATCCCAGCAGAGGCCAAAGCCATCTCGGTGTACTGAACCATAGAGCTATGAGCGCCAGAGAGATAAAATAACGACCGGCGGGCGAAAACAGTTTCATGGTGAGAGTGTGCACCCGACCTACGTTCATCACAATACCCAGACAGGTGTTTCAGCATTTGTGGGCGCATCTAACGGTCGAGGATTGAAGCGTTTAGTACCGATAGAAGGTAAAGCCTATATTTGGTGCAGGCAGATCGTCTTCCCATATTTCCATGTCATCGAGATAAATCATGGGAGAATCAGAGGGTTCATTACGCAGGCGTTTGAGCAGGTAACTGTCTTGTCGGACCATGCCTGTCGCAAGTTGTTCAGCCTCTTTCTCCGACGCGGCCTGAACAAATCGGGTGGTGTAGAAACCGTATCGATGCGTCAATAGGTAGCGCTTCAAGCGGAAATTCATTCCGTGCAGCATAACCCGATAGGTTGTCGACATAGCTATTCCGCCGTTTTCACAATGTTGATCAGTGCGAGCTTGTTTTTTCGAAGAGCGCTGATGCACCAGGCATTCTGTAGGCCGTTCAAAAGTACAGCCTCTCCTTCGTGTTCAATTATGTCTTCACGAACAGTCTTGGACAGCTTTCGTGTCTTTTTGGGGATGTCTTCGCTATCGGCGAACTTATCGCACCAAAGCAGAAGCGCTGCGCCAACATCCTCGGCCTGAAGCTGTGAGATATAGGTGCCGCCGTCGTATTCGACGACAAAGGTGAATAGTGCTGGCATTGGTTCTCCGTCACGGTTTCGCCGCTGTGCAGGGGAAGGTGAATATAACAAAACCCCGGACGACCGTCCGGGGTTTTGAACCTAATGTCTATCCGGTGAAACATCCGACAGACCGAAAGTGGAGACAATATCATAATCATCTTCGCCGTCTGCCGTGTAGCTCAGACGTCCGCCCTCATCCCGCACAAGTGTGAGGTGCATCCTGACCATACACAGGGCCAGACACAGGGCCTGCAGTGCGCTCCCGCCATGTACCTGCTGATCGGCATAGTTCAGGGCGGGAATGCTTACCGGGCAAACCCATTCGCTGTCGCTACCCTCAAACGCATACGGTGTACCGATCTCGACGATGACCTCGAAAGGCGTGTGGCCGGGATAGACTGCATAGAGCCTCTCCCGTACCACCACCGTATTCATCGGACCGCGTGCCATTAGTACCGGTAATGCTCGGGCTTGAACGGGCCTTCGACGGTGACGCCGATATAGTCGGCCTGTTCCTGATCCAGCACGGTCAGCTTGGCGCCGAGCTTTTCGAGGTGCAGCAGGGCGACCTTTTCGTCCAGCTTCTTCGGCAGGGTATAGACCTGCTTGTCATAGGCGGCATTGTTGGTCCACAGCTCGATCTGGGCCAGGGTCTGGTTGGTGAACGAGGCCGACATGACGAACGACGGGTGGCCCGTGGCGTTGCCGAGATTGACCAGGCGGCCTTCGGACAGGACGATGATCTTCTTCGCGTCCGGGAATTCGACGTGGTGGACCTGCGGCTTGATTTCGTCCCACTTGTAGTTCTTCAGGGCAGCGACCTGAATTTCCGAGTCGAAGTGGCCGATATTGCAGACGATGGCGTTGTGCTTCATCTCGCGCATGTGCTCAAGGCGCAGGACGTCCTTGTTGCCGGTGGCGGTGACGAAGATGTCGCCGACGCTGGCCACTTCCTCGACGGTGCGGACCTCATAGCCTTCCATCGCCGCCTGAAGCGCACAGATCGGGTCGATTTCGGTGACGATGACGCGGGCGCCGCCATTGCGGAGCGACGCGGCCGAGCCCTTGCCCACGTCGCCGTAGCCGAGGACGACGGCGACCTTGCCGGCCAGCATGACGTCGGTGGCGCGACGGATGGCGTCGACCAGCGATTCACGGCAGCCATAGAGGTTGTCGAACTTCGACTTGGTGACCGAGTCGTTGACGTTGATGGCGGGGAAGGGCAGGTCGCCCTTTTGCGCCATGGCGTAGAGACGGTGAACGCCGGTGGTGGTCTCTTCGGACACGCCGGTGATGGCGTCGCGGATGGCCGAATAGAAGCCCGGCTTTTCCTTGAGGTAGCGCTTCATGACCTTGTAGAGGGCTTCTTCTTCCTCGTTGGTCGGATTGTCGAGCAGGGTGGCATCCTTTTCGGCCTTCGGCCCCAGAACAGTCAGGAGCGTTGCGTCGCCGCCGTCGTCGAGGATAAGGTTCGGATAGCCGCCGTCGTGCCATTCGAAGATCTTGTGCGCGTAATCCCAGTATTCTTCGAGGGTTTCGCCCTTGATCGCGAAGACCGGCGTGCCGCGTTCGGCAATCGCGGCGGCGGCGTGGTCCTGCGTCGAGAAGATGTTACACGAGGCCCAGCGCACTTCGGCGCCCAGGGCCTGCAGGGTCTCGATCAGGACGCCCGTCTGGATGGTCATGTGCAGCGAGCCGGCGATGCGGGCGCCCTTGAGCACCTGCTTGGGGCCGTATTCGGCGCGGGTCGCCATCAGGCCCGGCATTTCGCCTTCGGCGATGTCGAGTTCCTTGCGGCCCCAGGCGGCCAGCGAGAGGTCTTTTACGATGAAGTCTTGAGCGGCCATGAGGGTGCCTCCGGTTGGTTTCAAATGTTGGCGGTCTTATAGCGGGGTCGGACACAGGATGCAATCAACATATAAAGATATCTTTATATGAGTGCATTTGCCTTTTGGCCGTTTTCTGTCAAACTGGCGGTATGACACAGATAGATAAGGGAACCAGCAAGTTCCTCAGCTACGTCCTGCGGCACGCGCCGGACTCGATCGGGCTGGAACTGGACACCAATGGCTGGGTTGCCATTGACACGCTGATCAAACGGGCGGGGATGTCCGGCCGGGCGCTGACGCGCGACAAGGTGCTGACCGTCGCGGCGGACTGCGACAAGCAGCGCTTCACGATTTCCGAAGACGGGACGCGAATCCGTGCCGCACAGGGACATTCGGTGACGGTGGATCTGGCGCTGGTGCCGGTTGTGCCGCCCGCAACCCTGTTCCACGGGACCGCCACGCGCTTTCTGAACGATATTCTCAGCGAGGGCCTTAAGCCGCAGTCGCGGCAGCAGGTGCATCTGTCGGCCGATATCGACACGGCCCGCAAGGTCGGCGCGCGCCATGGCAAGCCGGTGATTCTGACGATAGATGCCCTTGGGATGCAGGCGGACGGACATCGCTTCTTTCAGGCCGATAATGGCGTCTGGCTGACCGATGCGGTGCCGCCGGTCTATATCGAATGTCCCGCCTAAAGGTTTGACCCCTGCGGCAGATTGCTCTAACCGATGGCGCAAAGGAGACTCTCATGGCCGATACCGCGCATCCGTTCGTCACCGTTCGTCACGACTGGAGCCAGGCCGAGATCGCCGCCTTGTTCGATTTGCCGTTCATGGAACTGGTCTATCGGGCGGCCACCGTCCACCGTCAGTTCTTCGATCCCTCCGAAGTCCAGTTGTCGCAGCTCCTGTCGATCAAGACCGGCGGCTGCGCGGAAAACTGCGGCTACTGCTCGCAATCGGCGCATCATAAGACGGGGCTCAAGGCGTCGAAGCTGATGCCGGTCGACGAGGTGCTGACCGCAGCGAAGGCGGCGAAGGAGGGCGGGGCGCAGCGCTTCTGTATGGGCGCGGCGTGGCGCGACCTCAAGGACCGCGACGTCCCGGCCTTGGCCGAGATGATTTCCGAAGTGAAGGCGCTGGGGTTGGAAACCTGCGCGACTCTGGGGATGATCACGCCGGATCAGGCGAAGTCGCTGAAAGACGCAGGCCTCGACTACTACAACCACAACCTCGACACCTCGCCGGAATATTACGCCGATGTGGTGACGACGCGGACCTATCAGGAGCGTCTCGATACGCTTGAGGCCGTGCGCGAGGTGGGTATGAAGACCTGCTGCGGCGGCATCGTCGGCATGGGCGAGTCGCGCGCCGACCGGGCGTCGTTCCTGCATCAGCTGGCGACCCTGCCGGCGCATCCGGACAGTCTGCCGATCAACAATCTGGTGCCGGTGTCGAACACGCCTCTGGGCGAGTTGTCGAAGATTAAAGGCGGCGTGACGCCGGTCGAGTTCGTGCGCACGATCGCCGTGGCGCGCATCGTCTGTCCGAAGTCGATGGTGCGTTTGTCGGCGGGGCGTAATGAGATGAGCGAGGAATTGCAGGCGCTCTGTTTCATGGCCGGGGCCAATTCGATCTTCGTCGGCGATCAGTTGCTGACCACGGCCAATCCCGAACGCGGTACCGACGCGCACCTGATGCAGAGTCTGGGTCTGCGTCCGATGACGATGTGATTTCTTATACCCCCCTGCACAACGTGCGGGGAGGGGGACCGCGCCTGAAAGGCGTGGTGGTGGGGTGTCTTACTTAAAAGGAACCTCGCTCAGTGGTAAGTAAGAAAGCAAGAATCCCCACCACCACATCTCACTCACTACGTTCGCTCGTGCGGTCCCCCTTGTTTGTGAGAAGGCTGCTAAGTTTGTGATGGATTGAGGCGTTGGCGCGCCCCAATCCATCTGAAGACTGGACCGATATCCCCTGAGCTTAAAGGGCTGTTGGGGAGC
>NZ_JAQQKX010000024.1 GCF_028550415.1 Asticcacaulis aquaticus | reverse complement strand
GCTTCTTGAACCCATTGGCAACATCCCACCAGCCGAGGCCGAACAACTCTACTACGCTGCCCTCGACACTTTAGAATTGGCCGCGTAACTTAAACCAATGAGCCTCCGGCAAAGCCGGGACGGTTCAACGTTCTGATCCGGTTGGATCAGAACGTACTCTAATATTTTTTGTTGGTCGCGCATTCAATTCCGAAAACCGCTGCACACTTTTCGGAAACGTAGTTCGGCGTAGCCAATGCGCTCTAACCCCTACCGTATAACGGCATGCCAGTGGCCATGACCGTCACGAACGGCATATTGGCTTCCGGCGGCAAGCTGGCCATATGGACGACCGTTGTCACCACATGCGCCACGTCGATGCGCGGTTCGGGTTTGAGGCCGCCATCGGCCTGTAGCACGCCGGTCTCCATCTTTGCCGACATATCGGTGATGGCGTTGCCGATATCGATCTGCGACGCCGTGATCCCCCAGGCGCGCCCGTCGAGGATCAGCGACTTGGTCAGACCGGTTATGGCGTGTTTGGACGCCGTATAGGGCGCCGAAAACGGTCGCGGCCCGTAGGCCGAGACCGATCCATTATTGATGATCCGCCCGCCCTGAGGCGATTGCCGCCGCATCAGGCCGAAGGCAGACCTCGCACAAAGAAACGCGCCGAAAACATTGATATCGATCAGGTTTCTGAGATCCGAAACCGACACTTCATCCAGCGGCACGGCGGGCGCACTGCGTCCGGCATTGTTGAACAAAAGATCCAGACGACCGAATTCCGCTTCGACATCATCGAACAGGGCCGTCACCGAGGCTTCATCGGCGACATCGGTGGGCATGACGCGGCCCTCTCCGATCAAGCCTTGTGTTGCTTCAAGCGCGTCCCGGCGGCGACCGGTCAGGACCACTCGATAACCCGCCTTTGCCAATCCGATGGCCACAGCACGACCGATGCCGCTGCCCGCCCCGGTGATCAGCGCCACGGGTCCGCTCATCAGGCGACATTATCCTTCAGAGGGGGGCCCTTGAGAGTCTGCCCCAGCGACCGGGCCATAAAAGCCTCGGCCTCAGGGGGCCTAAGCGCCTTGGCATAGCCCCAGCCCTGCCCGAAATCGCAGCCCAAAGTCGCCAGACGCCCGGCCAGTTCCATGTCCTCGACCCCTTCGGCGACGACGTCGAGCCCCAGATCGCGCCCCAGAGTCAATATTGACCGGACGATCTTTTCCGAAGCGGCTTCCGTCTTCATGGTGATGACGAACGAGCGGTCGATCTTGAGCGTGTCGAACGGCAGGCGCGCCAGATAGCTCAGCGAGGAAAAGCCCGTCCCGAAGTCATCGAGCGCGATCCCTGCCCCGGCCTCGCGCAGCGATTCCAGAATCCGCGCCGCCGCCTGCGGGTCGCGCATGACGTCACTTTCGGTGACTTCCAGCTTGAGCGCCTTACGCGGCAGGTCGTGGTCGCGGATCAGGCGCGACACATCCTCGACCAGATGCTGACGTTCGATATCGGCCGAGGACAGGTTGACGCTGATGAAGAAATCGTCGGGCAGGCCGTATTGCGCGCGCCATTTACCGAGCGTCTTGACCGTGCTGCCCATCATGATGGTCGACAGGTCGCACAAAAGCCCCAGATCGCGCGCCAGGCCCAGAAATTCGTCCGGCGGCACGATGCCGCGCTTGGGATGCACCCAGCGGGCCAGCGCCTCGAATCCGGCGATCGTGCCGGTCTTCAGATCGACGATCGGCTGATACCAGGCGCCGATTTCGCCGCTGACGAAGGCCTTGCGCAGTTCTGCCTCCAGCGCGAGCTGCGTCAGGCCGTCGCTTTCAAGATCGCGCTTGTACGAGGCCACGCCGCCGACACCCTTTTGCTGAGCCGCCTCGACGGCCATTTCAGCCCGGCGCAGCAGTTCGCCGCTGTCCAGCGCGCCCTCGCCGCCTTCGACCGAGACGGCCCCCATCGAAAAAGTCGGGTGGATATCGAATCCGGCCACGCTGATCGAACGCTCCATCCCCAGACGCATCCGCTCCGACACGCGAGGAAAGCCGCGCGTCGTCAAAACTGCGAACTCGTCTTCGCCCAGACGCGCCACGACGGCGGTGTCGTCGAACACTTCGCGCAGGCGCTGCCCCAGAATCGACAGGACCAGATCGGCGCGTTCGTGCCCCAAAGCCTCGTTAAGGCGGCGGAAACGATTGAGATCGCCGACCACCAGATCGTAATCCCCCGGCAGACGCAGCATGACCTGTGCCGCCTTGAGGAAGCCCTGACGGTTATAAAGCCCGGTGAGCGGATCGATATGCAGGTCGTGCACGTTGAACTCGCCGTAATCCTCGGTTGTATCGGCGTTCATCAGGCGCTTGACCTCTTCGGTCAGATCGCACAGCGTCCCGAGAATATTGCCCGCCGAGGCGCTGCGGCGACCGCGGAAGCAGAGCAGACGTTTGGACCGCGTCGTCAGCAGGCAGCGCAGTTCCCCGGCCTCCAGCTCCGATCCCTTGACGGCCTGACCCGACGCCGCCTGTTTCAGGGCGGCACTCAGGGTCTCCATCTCACGCACGTCGAAATGCGCCGCCAGATCCGACAGCCCGACCCGTTCCTTACCACCGCTGAGGTCGATATGCGCCAGCTTGCCGCTCAGTTCGAACCGCGCCCGCATGAGGTCGTAGCGCCACGCCACCTGTCCGGCAGCGTCGAGCGCGCCCATGACAAGGCCTGCGGCACGCGCGCCCGTCCCGTCGGACTTGGGTGAAACCTTCATCTCGTTTCCTGCCACGGGTTTCAGCAGGGCAGCCCCACGAAACCCGAATAGATTGACGCTCGACATACACACATCCGTCAAAAAACGTTTCTCAGGATTTAGTATGCAAAATGTGTTTATTTTCATCTAAGAACAGAATCGTTTCACGAGTGAAACGGGGCTTTTTATTATATTCTAAGCCCTTCTGACTTTAGAAGGCGCGATATTGCCGCCGAAAACCGCTGACACTTTTCGGCATATCGCTCGCGCAACTGTAGGTGAAAAGCCGGGGACAGGCAATCGTCATGCCCGTGTCATGACCGGCGATTAAAGAGGATGGAATCGTTTTCCGGAGCGTTTTTCATGCCGCACCCCGTTGACCCTGCCCGCCGCCGCTTTACCTTTGCCTGTCTGGCCGGAGGCGGCGCGGTTCTGACGACCGGCGCCGTGTTCGGGTCGTCTTTGGGTTCCACCTATGCCGCCGAGCGTTCCGTGCCGTCTTCCCGTCCTCTGATCGTGGCCCATCGCGGCGCCAGCGGTTACCGCCCCGAACATACGCTGGCCAGTTACGACCTGGCCATATCGATGGGTGCCGACTATATCGAACCCGACGTCGTCTCGACAAAGGACGGCGTACTGATCTGCCGCCACGAGCCGATGCTGTCCGGCACGACCGATGTCGCCGACAAGCCCGAATTCGCCGCGCGCAAGCGGACGATCAATGTTGATGGCCTGTCGATCACCGACTTCTTCGCCAGCGATTTCACCCTGGCCGAGATCAAGACCCTGCGCGCGCGTCAGGCCTTTGCCGAGCGCGATCAGAGCTTTAACGGCAAGTTCGAAGTCCCGACGCTGGACGAGGTCATCGGTCTGGTCCGCAACCACCGCAAGACCACCGGTCAGACGGTCGGCCTCTATATCGAAACCAAGCATCCGACCCTGCACCGCGCCGCCGGCCTGCCGCTGGAAGAAAAACTGATCGCGGCGCTGGCTGCGGACGGCCTCAACGTGGCGGGCGCGCCGGTCTTCCTGCAATCGTTCGAGGCCGGCAGCCTGAAGCGCCTCAAGGCCCTGTCGCCCCTGCCGCGCGTACAACTGGTCGATGGCGGCGAGGTCGATTACGCGACCGGTGAGGTCGGTGCGTCGGTCCCGTTCGACTGGGCCGCCGCCGGACGCAAGGGCACCTATGCCGACATGCTGACGCCCGCGGGCCTGAAAGAGGTCGCGACCTATGCCGACGTCGTAGCGCCGTGGAAGCGTTACCTGCTGAAAGCCGTAGCGACCGGTCCGGTCAGCGACAAGACCGCCGACGCCGATTGCCGTATCGTCGCCAATCCCGTGCTGGTGCGCGATGCCCACGCGGCGGGCCTCAAGGTCCACACCTGGACCCTGCGCAACGAAGCTTTCCGTCTGGCAGAAACCTATAAGGGTGACCCAGCGGCGGAATTCCGCCAACTGTTTGATCTGGGCGTCGATGGCGTCTTCACCGACTTTGCCGACACGGGCGTCGCGGCGCGCAATAAGTGGATCAAGCCAAAATAGCTTCGAGCCGCTTTTGCGGATCGGTTTTCAGAGATGGCCCCAGAATCGCCGAAGCACAGGTCCTGGCCGACAAAACGCGTTCGCCGACGCGTTTGAGGTCGTCAAGCGTCACCGCCTCAAGCTCTGCCACCTGCTCGTCTATGCCGAACACCCGGTCGTAGGTCAGCAACTGCCCGCCCAGCGTCCCGGCCCGCTGCCCGGCGTTTTCGTCGTGCAGATAGAGCGAGGTCCTGTACTGCGCCCGCGCCCGTTCCAGTTCGGCCTCCAGCGGTGCCGTCGCCAGATCCCGCATCACCGTGACGATCAGTTCGCACAGATCGGCGGCATCCTTCGGGGCGCAGCCGGCATAGATGCCGAAAATGCCGGTATCGCGAAACTGAGTCGTCCACGCGTCGATGCTGTAGGCCAGACCGCGGTCTTCGCGCGCCTGCTGAAACAGGCGCGAGGCCATGCCGCCACCGAGGATTTCCCCGAACAGTTTCAAGGCATAGAGATCGTCGTCGTAACGGCTGACGCCTTCGAAGGCCAAAGTCAGATGGCTCTGTTCGATCTTGCGGGCGTGACGGATGGCGGTGGGCACAAAGGGCGGCGGGCTCGCCTCCGCGCGACGCGGGCGACCGGCAACCCCCATATGGGTCTGCGCCGCCGCGATCAGGGCCTCGGCCTCGACGCCGCCGGAAACGCACAGCACGATTTCGGACGGGTTGTAAAGCTGGGCGATATAGTCGCGCAGGGCGTCGGTGCGGGCGGGTGCCAGACTTTGCGGCGTGCCTAGGATCGGCCGCCCCAGAGGATGATCGCCATAACAGGCCGATTGCAGCAGATCGAAGACGTGGTCGTCGGGCGTGTCGAAGGCTTCGGAGATTTCCTGCTCGATGACCTTCTTTTCGCGTTCCAGCTCACCGGCCTCCAGTACCGGGCGGAACATCAGGTCACCCACGACCTCAACCGCCAGCGGCATCAGGTCGGCCATGCCGCGCACCTCGAAGCGGGTATGTTCGTACCCGGTCGAAGCGTTTATCGTGCCGCCGCGATGCTCGATGACCTCGGCCAGTTCGCGAGCGCTGCGCTTGCCCGCGCCTTTGAAGACCATGTGTTCGGCCAGATGCGCCCAACCGGACTGCTCCGGCGCCTCGAAACGCGCACCACCGTGGACGACGGCGGTCAGGGCGAAGGTTTTCAGGCCCGGCATCGGATCGTGGATGACCCGCAAACCATTATCAAGCGTTACACAGGCGGCCTTATCTACACCGAGAGGGGCACCCAACAGGGTCGAACTCATCATATTCCTTTGCGCGCGCGCTGATACAGCACCGCTATATAGACACCGATCAGCGCCACCGCCAGTCCGTACCAGGTCAGGGCGTATTCGAGATGGCGATTGGGCAGGTTGGCCGCTGCATTGACGGGCGTCACGCCAGACCCGACCGGCTGGCTGGCGGCGATGAAGTAGTCGCCGCGCAGTTTCGCGTTCCACTGGTTCGACAGGTCGGTGACATTACGCGAATACCAGTTTCCGCTCTTCGCATCGTTCGGCGGTGTGAACCCGTTCGGCGCCTCATAGGGACGAAGACGCCCGGTCAGGCTAAGAGATGATGGCCAGTCCAGAGGCCCTTTCGTGGTCGCAAAACCGAGATCGGCCACGATGGCGTCCTTGCCCAGCGGACACAGGGTCAGGACGTGGAAACCGGCCACGCCCTCTTTGATGCCGTGCATATAGACGACCTTTTGCGGATCGACCGGACAGGGCAGAGTCACCTGACGCCAGGCGACCTCACCCCCCCGGTTCAGCAGGGTTTCGGCGGCCACCGGCGGCAGCTGACGCGTGCGCTCCAGATCGGCCAGCAGTTGTTGCTTCCAGTGCAGACGCTGCAATTGCCATGTGCCGAGGCCGATCAGCACGGCCAGCGCCAGACCGACCGCGATGGTCAGCCCCAGGGGCAGGTTTTTGAACAGCTTGATCGTCATGAGGCCTGATGCCGGGGTTAAAAAGCCGAAGGCGACGGCACCGTTTCCGGTGTCCGCCGCCTGAAATATTCAGCCGTAAAAGCCAATATCTAGTGCGCGCCGAAGATCACGTAGATGAAGGCGAACAGGAACAGCCACACCACGTCGACGAAGTGCCAGTACCACGCCGCCGCTTCAAAACCGAAGTGCTTTTGCGGCGTGAACCCACCGGCCAGCAGACGCAGCAGGCAGACAAAGAGGAAGATGGTCCCGATCAGGACGTGGAAGCCGTGGAAACCCGTCGCCATGAAGAAGGCCGAGCCGTACAGCGTCGAATTGGCGGCTTCTTCGTTAAAGAACAGGTGATGGTGCAGAATGTGATGATATTCGGCGGCCTGAACGGCGGTGAAGACGACCCCGAGGATAACCGTCAGGATCAGGCCCCACTTGGTACCTTCGCGGTCGCCCTGCTGCAACGCATGGTGCGCCCAGGTCACCGTCGTACCCGACAGCAACAGAAGCAGGGTATTGACCAGTGGCAATTGCCACGCCGACACGGCTTCGATGCCCTTGGGCGGCCAGGTCGTCCACGAATTGCGGACTTCCTCGATCGCGGAATGGATACCGGCGCGGTGTTCGTGGAACAGGACGGCTTCGAAGAAAATCCAGAAGAAGGCCACGAAGAACATGACTTCCGAAGCGATGAACATGATCATGCCGTAGCGCAGGCCGATCTGAACGACCGGCGTATGGTCGCCCGCCTTCGATTCCTTGATCACGTCGCGCCACCAGCCGAACATGACGTAGAGCACGCCCAGAAGACCGATGCCGAAGAGGACCGGGCTCTTGTCGAGCTGACCGAAGCCCAGACCCTTCATCCACACCACGACCCCGAGGAACATGACGGTCGCGAACAGCGAACCGAGCAGCGGCCACGGGCTGGGGTTGATGATGTGATAATCGTGTTTCACGGCGTCATTGGCCATAGTCGTCAACTCACCTCGATGCGCCGATCCCCCTGAACGAGATGACGGCAGATTTTTTATAGTCTATCGGACCTTGAGCGGCGCCGAACTTAGTTAGCTCAGATGTAGGCCAAATCGGTTTTGAACACAATCCGACAGGGCGTTTTTCTTGAGACAATATGCCCGTATGCGACACATCGTCACACACACGAACATACCTACGCAGTACACTGAATTGGTTTATTTTTTCGCCACTTCTGACGGAAAGAACGTATAGGACAGCGTCACGTCCTTCGTATTTTTGGCGTCGATATCCTCCAGCATCTTCGGATCGACGTAATAGACGACCGGGAAGGTCCGCGTTTCTCCCGGTTTCAGAGTCTGGTCGGTGAAGCAGAAACACTGAAGCTTCATGAAAAAAGCGCCCATGGATTCGGGCAGGACATTGTAGCTGGCGCGCCCCGTCACCGGCTGATCCGATTCGTTCTTGACCGTAAAATAGATCATGTTGGTCTTGCCGATCAGGGTGTCCTGAACCGGCGTTTCGACCTTGAAGCTCCAGTCGATATTGTTGGCATTGGTATCGAAATAGACGCGAATCTTCTTGTCCGTGACGTGCGACGCCTCCGCCGTGGCGCGCTGGGTCGTACCGTCGAACCCGGTCACCTGACAGAACATGCGGTACAACGGCACCGACGCATAGGCCAGCCCGAACATGCCCGCCAGACCGGCCAGGCAGTACAGAACGACCTTCTGGTTACGGCTGATCTTTTTCATCAATGCGGCGTGTTCTGCATCATACGCGTCAGCGACACGAGGAAAACCAGCACAACAAAGGCGAACAGCGACAGGCCGATGGCGATATTGCGGCGCTTCTGCGCGGCCAGATAGGCCTTCTTGTCGGCTTCGGGATCGGGGAACAGGTCCTTGGAATCGGTCATGAGCTTAGGCTCCCGTAAAGGCGTGATGCAGCAGAAGGGCGGCAAACAGCGCCGTCAGATAGAGGATCGAGAAGGCAAACAGGTTGCGCGCGGCCAGAGCTTCTTTCTTGACGTCATAGAGCGAATTCTCGCCGCCTTCGGGGTGGTCGCCGGCCCGCGACAGGAACAGCTTCACCGCCAGAAAGACGAAGAAGGCCCCGCCCAGGACGGACACGACGGCATAGATCATGCCGCCCATACTGAACGCGATAGGCAGGCAGGCGACCGGCGCCATGATCAGGCTGTAGAGCAGGATTTGCAGACGCGTCGATTTCGCGCCCTTGACAACCGGCATCATGGGGATGCCCGCCTTGGCATAGTCTTCGGCGGTATAGAGCGCCAGTGCCCAGCTGTGCGGCGGCGTCCACAGGAAGATGATGGCGAACAGTATCCACGCCTCAAGCGGCGCATGACCGGCCGCCGCGGCCCAGCCGATGACCGGCGGAAACGCCCCTGCCGCTCCGCCGATGACGATATTCTGTGGCGTGCGACGTTTCAGGACCAGGGTATAGAAGACGACATAATAGAGGATGGTCAGGGCCAGCAAACCCGCCGCCAGCGCATTGATCGACAGCCACATCATGGCCACCGACAAAAAGCCCAGCACGCCGCCGAACGCCATGGCATCCGCTTTCGACACACGGCCCGCCGCCACCGGACGCGTACGGGTGCGGCGCATCAGGGCGTCGGTTTCGCCTTCGATGGCCATGTTCAAGGCCCCGGCCGACCCTGCGCCGAGCGCAATACACAGGACGGCCACGAATGCCAGAAAGGGATTGATGTCGACCGGTGCCACGACCAGACCCGTCAGGCCGGTGAACACCACCAGCGACATGACGCGCGGTTTAAGGAGCTGGAAATAGTCCCTCGGCGACCCGCGCAGAGCCTTTTGACCATAGGCCGGATGCGCGGCCTCAGGGGTTTCGGGCGTTGGGGTTTCGATGTGCGCGGTGTCGATATTCAAAACGGTACTCGCATTTGGATAAAGCAAAGGGGATGATCGCATATGCGCCCCATCCCCCTTTTTTAACGGCTGAAAGAATTGCCTACGCAAGTCTTTCAGCAAAGTAAGCGAAAAATTTCCCGAGACTCTAAGCTTACGCCGCCTCAAGAAATTTTTCTCAAAACAGACCCCGCTTAAAAGTACCGGCGAAGCCGGCAACTTTTAAGCGATAAGATTAGTGATGACCGTCGTCGTCCTTGATCACCGGCAGTTCGGAGAACTGGTGATACGGCGGCGGCGAGGACAGGGTCCATTCCAGCGTCGTGGCACCCTCGCCCCACGGATTGGCGTCGGCCTTGCGACGGCGGATGACCGACTCGACGATCATGATCAGGAAGACCAGAACGCCGATCGCGGTGATCGCATAGCCGATCGACGAGACCTTGTTCCAGTAGGCATAGCCTTCCGGATAGTCGACATAGCGGCGAGGCATGCCTTGCAGACCGAGGAAGTGCTGCGGGAAGAAGATCAGGTTGACGCCGACGAACATGACCCAGAAGTGAATCTGCCCCAGAAGCTCGTTGTACTTGATGCCGAACATCTTCTCGTACCAGTAGTAGAAGCCGCAGAAGATGGCGAACACCGCCCCCAGCGACAACACGTAGTGGAAGTGCGCCACGACGTAATAGGTGTCGTGCAGCGAATAGTCGATACCCGCGTTCGACAGCACCACGCCGGTCACGCCACCCAGAGTGAACAGGAAGATGAAGCCGATGGCCCACAGCATCGGGACCTTGAAGTCGATCGAGCCGCCCCACATGGTCGCGATCCACGAGAAGATCTTGACCCCGGTGGGCACCGCGATGACCATGGTCGCCATGACGAAATAGGCGCGCAGGTTGAAGCCCATGCCGACCGTGTACATGTGGTGCGCCCACACGATGAAGCCGACGAAGCCGATGGCCACCATGGCGTAGGCCATGGCCAGATAGCCGAAGACCGGCTTGCGCGAGAAGGTCGAGACGACATGGCTGATGATGCCGAAGCCCGGCAGGATCAGGATGTACACTTCCGGGTGACCGAAGAACCAGAACAGATGCTGGTACATGATCGGATCGCCACCGCCGGCCGGATCAAAGAAGGCCGTCGCGAAGTTGCGGTCCGTCAGCAGCATGGTGATGGCGCCCGCGAAGACCGGCAGCGACAACAGCAGCAGGAAGGCGGTGACCAGAACCGACCACGCGAACAGCGGCATGCGGTGCAAGGTCATGCCCGGGGCGCGCATGTTGAAGATGGTGGTGATGAAGTTGATCGCACCGAGGATCGAGGACGCGCCCGACAGGTGGAACGAGAAGATCACCAGATCCATCGCCGCGCCGGGGCTGCCCTTGGTCGACATGGGCGGATACATGGTCCAGCCGCCGCCGAAGCCGTGCTCGGCCGCGCCGCCGGGACCGCCCGGCGTGAACAGCGAGAAGCACAGCAGGACGAAGGACGCGACCAGCAGCCAGAACGAGATGTTGTTCAGGCGCGGGAAGGCCATGTCCGGCGCGCCGATCATGATCGGCACGAACCAGTTGCCGAAGCCACCGATCATAGCCGGCATGACCATGAAGAAGATCATCAGGATGGCGTGGGCGGTGACGACGGAGTTGAAACCGTGCTTGCCCTGAAAGATACCCAGTTGCGCCAGGAAGGACTTGTCGTTGAAAATCTGGATGCCGGGCTCATAAAGCTCCCAGCGGATCAGGCCCGACAGGGCGCCACCGGCCAGACCGGCGAAGATCGCGAAGATCAGATAGAGCGTGCCGATGTCCTTGTGGTTGGTGGACAGGAACCAGCGCGCGAAGAAACCGGGTTTATGGTCGTGATCGTCGTGACCGTGGTGGCCGTGATCATGAGCGACAGAAGCATTCGATGCCATGACGTTCGTCTCTCTTATCTAAATTATTGAACGGCGGGGGCCGCAGCCGAAACGGCAGCCTCTCCCGCAGGTGCATCGGTTGCCGCAGACGCAGCGGTCGCGCTCGAAGCCGCGGCCGCGTCAGCCGCTGCCTTTTCCGCTTCGATCTTCGCCGCCGCAGCCTCGGCCGCCAGCATGGCTTTCGTCTTGCCGCCCGCCTTGACGATATAGGCGTCGAACTGTTCCGGCGTCACGACGCGGATGGCGATCGGCATGAAGGCGTGATCGACGCCGCACAGTTCCGAGCACTGACCGTAGAAGATGCCGGTCTTTTCCGCCTTGAACCAGGTCGAGTTCAGACGACCCGGAACGGCGTCGGTCTTCAGGCCGAAGGCCGGGAGCGCGAAAGCGTGAATCACGTCGTAACCGGTGACCTGAACCTGAACCACCTTGCCCACCGGCACGATCAGTTCGTTGTCGACACCCAGCAGATAGGGGACATTGGCCTTATGGGCGGTGTCCAGTTCGCGGGCTTCGGGCAGGAGACGCGATTCGACGCCTTCGACACCCAGTTCCGGATAGTCGTAGGTCCAGTACCACTGATAACCCGTCGCCTTGACCACCACGTCGGGGGTCGGCATGTCGTTATATTTACGCAGCAGCGAGAACGAGAAGAAGGCGATGACCACCAGAATCAACACCGGGATCAGCGTCCAGGCGATTTCGATGGCGGTATTGTGCGAGAACTTGGCCGGGACCGGATTGGTGCGCTTGTTATAGCGAACGATGATCCAGATCAGCAGCACCAGCACCAGCAGGGTGATCACCGTGATCACCGGCATCAGCACGATATTGTGGAACCAGATCGCGTCATGCTTCAGCTCGGCGAAGCCCTGCTGAAGATGAATCGCCTTGTCGGTCGGCATCCCTTCCTTGTCCTGAGCGAAGGCCATGCCCGCACTCATCAAGGCCGTAGCCCCGGCTCCCAAAGCAGCCCCCCAACCAGCCAAAGTCAGCCTTCGGATGCCCATGCGCAAATTCCTCAATCTGGGCGCCTGCCGTTCCTGTCTTGAATCGCAGGAACGTCGCGACACGCCGTTAATCCTCGGTCTAGAGCATGATGGCTTTTGGTAGAATCACCATCCCGCTCTAATTATTTTTTTGCCGCGATATTTAGTGTCGAAAACCGCTCACACTTTTCGACATATCGCTCCAGGGTGCGACATGTGCCCGCACGGGACACAGAGTCACACCTTCGTCTAGTGTTCCCCATAATGCCATATCGGCGAATTGCAAAGGGCTAAAACGCGTATTCCCTGCCCACCGCAGGGTCTTTGTCCACCTTTTGGCCATATTGTCGCGGATTGCCCCGATCGGACCGCAGGGCCTGCGCGCTTTTGTCGCGGAGACCTCACGCAGACGGTTATATTTTGCACGGGGTTATGGCCTTTTGGGCCGCCCTGTCCTACATAAATTCAAAGACTCACCAGAGACCCGAATATCCCATGCGCCTCAACGATTTAGCCGATGCCGCCCTGCCCGACTCTCTGCGTGCCCTCGACCTCGACGGCTGCCGTCAGGTACTGGAGCGCGCGCTGGACGGCGCGGACGACGGTGAAATCTATATAGAATCGCGCGAAAGCGAGTCCCTCGTCTTCGACGACGGACGTCTGAAAGGCGCGACCTACGGCGCCGATCAGGGCTTTGGCCTGCGCATCGTCGCCGGAGAAACGACGGGCTTTGCCAATGCCGCCGAACTGAGCCTTGAGGCCGTGAAGCGCGCCGCCGATGCGGCGGTGCTGGCCAAACAGGGCACGCCAGTAAATGTGTCGGTAAATGTGTCGGTGGGACACAATCCGCCGCGCTCCAACCAGCGTCACTACGGCGACCACGACCCGATCGGCGAGATGCCCTTCGCCGACAAGATCGCCTTGCTGCAGGCCATCGACGCCTATGCCCGCGATCTTCACCCCGGCGTGGTTCAGGTCTCGGCCTCGGTGGCCGCCGATCAGCGTCACATCACCATCCTGCGCGCCGGGGGCGAGCTTTATCACGACTACCGCCCGCTGGTCCGCCTCTCGATCGGGGTTTCAGTGGAAAAGGACGGTCACCGCGAAACGGCCTCCAGCGGCGGCGGCGGGCGTATCTCGCTGCTCGACCTGACCGACCCGAAAAAGTGGCAGGCTCAGGTCGAAGAAGCCCTGCGTCAGGCGCTCGTCAATCTCGACGCTATCGCTGCGCCGACGGGTGAAATGGACATCGTGCTGGGCCCGGGCTGGCCCGGCGTCCTGCTCCACGAAGCCGTCGGCCACGGCCTTGAGGGCGACTTCAATCGCAAGGGCACTTCGGCCTTTTCCGGCAAGATGGGCCAGCAGGTCGCCGCGAAGGGCGTCACGGTCGTCGACGACGGCACGATCCGGGATGCCCGCGGCTCGCTCAATATCGACGACGAAGGCACGCCGACCAAGTCCACGACCCTGATCGAGGACGGCATTCTGGTCGGCTATATGCACGACCGCCTGTCGGCGCGGCAGATGGGCGTCGAAGCGACCGGCAACGGGCGTCGGCAATCCTATGCGCACCAGCCCCTGCCGCGCATGACCAACACCTTCATGAAGGGCGGTAACGACAAGCTGGCCGACATGATCGCCAACACGAAGCGCGGGCTTTACGCCACCAATTTCGGCGGCGGACAGGTCGACATCACCAACGGCAAGTTCGTTTTCCAGTGCACCGAAGCCTATCTGATCGAGGACGGCAAGGTGACCGCCCCGGTCAAGGGCGCCTCGCTGATCGGCGACGGTCCGGCGGTCATGCAGCAGGTCGAGATGGTCGGCGACGACTTCGCCTTTGATCCCGGCGTCGGCACCTGCGGCAAGGCGGGTCAGAGCCTGCCGGTGGGGATCGGCCAGCCGTCGTTGAAAATCCGCGGCCTGACGGTCGGCGGCACTTCGTGACAAATCCCGTCAGGTGGGCGGTTTAACCGGTTGTAAACCCTGATGTAATTTTCACGCATTTCGCATCTGCGTTCATTCCGGCCTTGCCCGGCGCGACGGATATCGGCATAGTCGCCGTATTGTTTTTCGTATTGTGTCGTGGAATTTCAGGAATCTTATGCGGCGGTTCTGGCTGACATCGGTATGCCTTCTGGCCCTGGCGGGTGCGCCGGTCATGGCGGCAACCACCTATACCCCTGGTGATTTTGCCGGTAAGCCGGTGCAGTCGGCGGCCGATGCCATCAAATATATCCCGAACTTCATCCTGACCGGATCGGGCAGCGGCAGCAATGTGCTGATCGACGGCGAACGCCCGAACGACCTCAATGACGCGCTCACCCGCCTGCCCATGGCGCAGCTCGAGCGCATCGTGCGCATCCCCGCCGGCACGGCGGGGTACGAGATGCAGGGTCATTCCGAACTGATCAATATCATCCGCAAGCCGATGAGCAAGCCGGTCGTGACGATCACCACCTCGGCCAATATCTACACCGACGGCAAGGTCAAGCCGCAACTGGGCTTTACCTGGCAGAAGAACGCCGGAGGTCGCAATATCGAGGCCGGTGTCAACCTCTATCAGAATAATGACGACGGCACGGGCCACGGCGAAAAGCTGACCACACAGGCCGACGGCACGGTGCGCCATCAGGACCTCGATTCGCAGGGCGAAAACGAAGGGGCCGAAGCGCGTCTGGCCTGGGCCGGGCCGGTCAGGGGCGGCCGCCTGTCGATGGAAGGCCGGTTGCGCTATGCGGAGTCGGGCTTCGATGCGGTCTATGAGAACGGCGTCACCGAATACGAACAGCGTGAGAGCGACAGTTTTTCTCAGGAACTTTCAGGCCAGTATCAGAAAGACCTGACACCTCAGGTCAAGATCAGCCTCAATGCCCGCGCCAAATCGAACGACACGGCCAATCAAACCGACCGGCAGAAGCCCGACTATTTCTCGCACTACGAAGAAGACAAGCTGACCTCGGAAGGTAATCTGTCGGCGCAGGCGACGTGGCGCTACAGCAAGGCGCTCAGCCTGCAGGCCGGGGGCGAGCAACGCTATAACGGCTTCGATGCCCGCAGCCAGTCGACGGGGTCGTGGCTGGCCGAAGACGAGACACCGGGCACCAACCGCACGCGTGGCGAGGAGCAGCGCGGCTCGCTCTATGTCTCAGGTAACTGGCGCCCCAGCGATGTCCTGACCATCGACAGCGGACTGGCGGTCGAAAGCATGGCGTTTCACCATCGCGGCAACTATCAGGCCGCGCGCAGCTATGCCTATCCCAAGCCACGCCTCAGCCTGCAATGGAAGCCGGACAAGACGCTGCAGGTGCGCCTGAGCCGCGCGCGCGAGGTCGGCTATATCGGCTACGGCGATTTCGTCGCCATCGCCAGCTGGCAGTATGAAAAGCCGGATCAACTGCTCTATCCGCTCGATCTGGTGCCCTACCGGCAGTGGACGAACGAGGTCAGCGTCGATTACCGCTTCTGGGACAAGGGGCAGCTGGCCCTGCGCATCGCGCGCAACGACATCGACGACGCCGTCGAGCGGGTGCCGCTCTATACACAGAACGGCAGCATAGGCGACATCATCGGCAATGTTGGCGACGGGGAAAATCAGCAGATTTCCACGCAACTCAGCCTGCCGGTCGACGCCTATCTGAGCAATGCCATGCTCAGGGTCAATGCGGCGTGGAACGACTCGGAAATCACCGATCCGGTGACGGGCATGAAGCGCCGTATCTCCGGGCAGACGCCCATGACCCTGTCGGTCAGCTTCAATCAGGACCTGCCCGGCGTATCGTGGGGCTGGTCGGTGGATCGCGGCTGGGACAACAGCGCGTGGCGGTCGAAGGAAACCAGCCGTTCGGAGGGCTCGCCCTGGGTCAGCCTCTACGCCGAGTATAAGCCGTCGCCGAAGCTGTCGGTACGCACGGAATTGCAAAATCTGGGGGCGCGCACGACCAGCTACGACCTGATCCGCTATGACGGACTGCGCGACCGTACCGCGGTCAGCTATTCGGAATCGACGCGCCGCGACTCCGAACCGAAGCTCTATCTGCGCATCCGCAACGAGCTTTAAGCCGTAGACAAACCAAACAAAAAACCCGTCCGGATCACTCCGGACGGGTTTTTTGTTTTTAGCAATCTCCGGACCGGAAAATCGAAAGATTTGAGGCGAATAATAGCCGGCAAGCGCCGCAGGTACATGAGTACCTGCAAGCGCAGACTGCGTATTAGGCGCCCAAAGACTTCGATTTTCCCCTACTCAGAGTCGTTGGCCCCATAAGACCACTTCGCCACGAAGAAGGAGATGACGAACAGGCCCGCGCCCAGACCGATGCCCCACCAGCCGATGAGGTTGAAGGTTTCAAGCGAGGTGGCCAGCGCCGCCTTGGCGTCGAGCACCTGACCGCCGACGGTTTCCGTTGCGGCCATCTTGGAGATGAAACCGCCCAGATACTGCGCCCAGGACGAGCCGGTGAACCACAGGGCCATCATGGTGGCGACGATCAGCGGCGGCGACAGCTTGGTCTGCTGCGACAGGCCGACCGGCGACAGGGCAAGCTCACCCCAGGTGTGGAACAGATAGGTCAGCAGCAGGAACAGCAGCGGCAGCTTGAAGCTGGAATCGGCCAGACCGGCGGCCCAGACGAGGATCAGGAAGCCGAGGCCGACATTGACCAGACCGAAGGCGAACTTCTTGACCGGGTCCGGGTCGATCTTGCGGCGGCCCAGATAGGTGAACAGGGCGGCGAAGATCGGGGCGAAGATCAGGATGAAGCCCGCATTGAAGGTCTGGGTCTGCGACGGAGTCAGGCCCATATCGACCCAGACATGGTTGGCGGGAACGCTAAGCGCCGCCAGCTGTTCGGACGAGGCCAGAACGATGGTGCGACCGAAGGCTTCGAACAGGATCGGATCGGCAATGATGTTGAGGTTGGTATTGCGCTCGGCGAACAGGCTGAGCGACGAACCGGCCTGTTCGAACAGGGTGAAGAAGACGACCGAGGCCAGAGACAGCAGAAGCGCCAGACCGACGCGGAAGTTTTCTTCCTTCGTGAACTTGGTCACCATATTATAGACGACATAGCCCAGCATGATCAGCGAACCCACCGTCAGGGCGATGCCGACGATCTGGTTTTTCTGCACCAGGAAATAGACCAGCGGCACACCGAGCAGACCGAGGATATAGATCAGGTGCTCCTTGCTGATGCCGCCGATGGCCTTTTCGGTGAGAACCGCCGGGTTCGGGGCCTCGCCCTTGCCTTCCAGCCATTTACGGCCCAGCACGAAGCACAGAAGCCCCGCCAGCATCCCCAGACCGGCCAGACCGAAGCCCGCCCACCAGCCGACCGTCTGCCCCAGAAGGCCGCAACCGATGGCCGCCCAGAACGAGCCGAGATTGATACCGAAATAATAGAGCTGGAAGCCCGAATCGCGACGCGGGTCCTTTTGCGGATAGAGCTGACCGACGATGGTCGAGATGTTCGGCTTGAGGAAGCCGACGCCCATGATGATCAGCGAGATCGACAGATAGAAGGCGTGTTCGGCCCACGGCGTCACCTTGACGACACCCAGTTCGTAACCGCCCTTAGGCAGGACTGCCGGCAGCGGCGCGTCGCCCGGCAGGCCCTTGACCTCAAGGCCGCCATTGTCGGTCGGACCGTAGTCGTAGAGCGCGTCGCCGACCTTGAGCTGCACCTTGCCGCCGTCCTTGATCTCGCCCTTGACGAATTCGTAGGTGGCCCCCTGATAGGTCAGGGTCTGCTTGTTGGGCGTGCCTTCCAGCGCCATGCCCATGTGCCCGGCGACCAGCAGCAGACCGCCGAAGATGATGGCGCGGCGCGTGCCGATCCAGCGGTCGGCAACCAGGCCGCCGATCAGCGGCAGCAGATAAACGAGCGTGGTATAGGAGGCGTATTGTTCCGAGGCATGGCCGTCGGTGAACAGGAAGTGCTGCGTCAGGTAATAGATGAGCAGGCCGCGCATGCCGTAATAGGAGAAGCGCTCCCACATTTCGGCGAAGAAGCAGATGAACAGCCCTTTCGGGTGGTTGCGCATCTGGAGAAGCACAGGGATGACCGTACAGACGGTAATCAGAATCCCTGCCAGCAGAACGATATTCAGCATGAAATTGCCCCGGAAAGCCTGCGGGACGCCGTGCACCGGGCCCTTTATGACGCGCAGACAGTTACATTTGCCGCGATAGGAGCAGCAAATTAACCGGTTGGCAAGCTTAGTTCCGTTTCAGGCGAAACTGTATCCGCCCTTAATAGGCTTCTTCTGTGTACAATTTGCGAAGGTCGCCCTGCCATTCGCCGTTATATTTGGCCAGCAGACGCTCAGCGGGGGTAATACCGCTGTCGGCGATCTCGAACAGTTCAGCCAGATAGCCGCTCTCGTCGACCAGCCCGCCCGACAGGCGCTTGCGGCGTTTCAGCCCCTCTTCGGCGATGTTCAGCATGTCCATCGCTACGTCCTTCACCGGACGGCCGGCGATTTCGCCTTTCAGGCCGGTCCGCGCCGCCATGGCGCGAAGTCGGTTGTGGTCGGCGCTCGACCAGCCCTTGACCAGATCCCACGCGGCCTCAAGCGCGGCACGGTCATAGAAGATACCCGCCCACAAGGCCGGGAGCGCGCATATCTTGCCCCACGGCCCGCCGTCGGCCCCGCGCATTTCGAGATACTTCTTGAGGCGCACTTCGGGGAACAGCGTCGTCAGATGATCGGCCCAGTCGTCGATCGTCGGGCGCTCGCCCGGCAACGCTGGCAAACGGCCTTCGAGGAAATCGCGGAAGGACTGGCCCGACGCATCGATATAACCGCCGTTCGGCGCACCGTAGCGCTTGACGAAATACATTGGGACATCAAGGGCGTACTGGGCGTAGCGTTCGTAGCCGAAGCCGTCTTCGAAGACGAAATCGAGCATACCCGTGCGGTCGGCATCGGTGTCGGTCCACACATTGGCGCGCGCCGACAAAAAGCCGTTGGGCTTGCCCTCGGTAAACGGCGAATTGGCGAACAGCGCCGTAGCGATGGGCTGCAAGGCCAGCGAGGTGCGGAATTTCAGCACCATGTCGTCTTCGGAGGCGTAGTCGAGATTGGCCTGAATCGTCGAGGTGCGCAGCATCATGTCGAGGCCGAGATTGCCCACCTTCGGCATGTAGGCGCGCATGATATTATAGCGGCCCTTAGGCATGACCGGCGTCTCTTCGCGCGTCCACAGGGGCGAAAAGCCGACGCCCAGAAAACCGAGCCCCAGTTCCGACGCCACCGCCTTGACCTCTTCGAGGTGCTGCCCCGTCTCGGTGCAAATGTCGTGGATCGTCTCCAGCGGCGCGCCGGACAGCTCGAATTGCCCACCGGGCTCCAGCGACACCGAAGCGCCGTTGCGCGTCAGAGCGATGACCTTACCGTCCTCGAACACGCGCTCCCAGCCGAACCGCGTCAGGCCGTTGAGCAGGGCTTCGATGCCGTCGGGACCGGCATAGGCCGGGCGGCGCAGGTCGCTCAGATGGAAGACGAACTTCTCGTGCTCGGCCCCGATCCGCCACTGGTCGCTGGGCTTTTCCCCGGACGCGAAATAGTCGAGCAATTGCCGATGAATCTCGATCGGCTCCGCATCCGTCTTATCAGCCACGCCCGGCCCTCATTCGAAAATAGTGAAATGGATTGCGCTTGAACCCGTACAACTGAATCGTTCGCATCCGTGTTACAATTCACAGGCTATATGGGCGCAAGTTCCGGGAGGCACAAGTCAGATCGCCTAAACTATTTCCAGTCGCCACATATAGCCTGATAAAGTGTCAGGGCCGCGATCGCGGCGGTATCGGCACGCAGGATGCGCGGCCCCAGATTGACGGCACGGGCCTGAGGCCATCCACGCAGCGTTTCCCGCTCGAAATCGTCAAAACCGCCTTCCGGGCCGATCAGAATGGCCACCGCCCCCTCACCCAGCCCGGTGAGCGCTTCGGACATCGGCGGGATGGTGCGCTGACCGGTTTCGTGGGTGGAATCTTCATCACCATAGATTACCGTCCCGGTCGCCGATTTCAGCCATGCCTCCAACTTCACCGGCGGCAAAACCTCCGGCACGTCCAGCCGTTCGGTTTGTTCGGCGGCTTCCTGCGCGATCAGTTGCAGCCGCCCGACATTGGTGTGATCGGCATTGGTCCGGCGCGTAATCAATAATTGAATATCGCCCACCCCCAGTTCGGTCGCCTTCTCGATGATGGTTTCGAGGCGCGCCCGTTTCACCAATGCAATCAGCAGCTTAGGGGGATGGGCTGTGACCGGTTGAACACGCGTCCGCTCGATGAGTTCGACATGGACGTGTTTCTTGCTGACAGCCTGTAAACGACCGCGCCATTCGCCGTCGCGGCCATTGAAAACGCTGATTTCGTCGCCCACCTCCTGACGCATCACGGCGGCGACATAGCGTCCCTGATCGGGGTTGAGCGGGAAGATGAGCCCTTCGGTAAAGGGCGGCGTGGCTTCGGCGATAAACAGTCTGATCATGAGGACTGAATATCTTTTTGCCCCTTATTTGCCAATACGCGCCGCGATAAAGGCGTCGATAGCAGCCGTATAGTCGCCCGGCGTACCGACCAGACGATTGATATCGGCGTGGCTCAGGGCCTCCTTCTGCACCGGCGCAGGCTTGCCGAGGCTTTTCAGTTTGGCGCTGAGCGTGTCCGCCTGATCGCAGGGTTTGTCCGGGCGTTGGGTCGAGCAGACGATCATCATCGGCACGGCCTGCGGCGTCAGACGCGCCAGCGGCGAGGCCTTGGCCCATTTCCCCGGATCGCTGCCGAAGGCTTCGGTATAGAATGCCGGCAGGCGCTTCTGGCCCATGGTCGCCTGCAAATCCATGGTCGCCGAATCGAGCACCACCGTCCCGGCCCACAGCCGTCCGCCCTTGGCCGTCACCACCGACGGGTCGGCGGAGGTCACGGCGACGAGCTGCGCCCCGGCGCTGTGGCCCATCAGGATCAGGCGGTCGACGTCCCCGCCCCATTTCGCCGCGTTGTTTTGAATAAAGGCCAGCGCCGTGGCGATATCGTCGGCCTGAGCATAGGCATCGGCGGTGGGCAGGAGCCGGTAATTGACGCTGATAACGATATAGCCCTTCGGCAGCCAGTGTTTCAGCTTGTTCTCGATCGAGCCGGTATTGGCCTTGTCGCCAATCTTCCATGCGCCGCCGTGCACCATGACGATCATCGGCGCGTTTTTGGCATTCGCCGGGGTATAGACATCGATCGCCTGCAAGCTATTCGTCCCATAGGAGAGGGTCTGCTTTTGGGCACCAGCCGCGATGGCCTGAAGGTCGACCGGCCTCGCCTCTTCCACCGCTTTCTTTTGCAAGCGGTCGGCCATACGTCCTTTCAGGCGCTCACGGAGGGGGCCGTCCTGAGCCAGCGTGGCCACCGGCACGGTGGCGGTCATGATCAGGGCGAGACAGAGGGGTAACAGGCGCATGGCGATCTCCTTGACTGGAAATCTATACGCGGGGTTTTGCGTTTTCCCTGCGGGCTTGGCGGAAAAAGCGGAGCGTGTTACCGCTACAGCAAAAATACAGGGAGACATGACCATGAAACCGGTATCAAAACTGGCGCTGATCGCCGCCGCCCTTCTGACCACCGCCGCCGCACCGGTTGCACCCCCGCCCATCGAAGGTTTCGGCGACGCCATTCACCACTGGCAGAACCGCAACGGCAAGTCCTATGCCCGCTATGCCGAAAGCGACGTGACGGCGATCGCCGATAATATCCTGCTGCTTCAGCACGATAATGGCGGCTGGATCGAAAACCGCGACCCGCTGCGCATCCTGTCCGACGCTGAAAAAGCCGAGGCGCTGAAAGACAAGTCGTCACCAAATTTCAGCTTCGACAACCGCAATATCTATACCCAGGTCGATTACCTGATGCGCGCCCATAGCCTGACGGGCAAGGCGGCCTATCGCGAGGCGGCGCTGAAAGGTCTGGAGCTGATCCTGTCGCAGCAGGTGGCGACCTGCGGCGGCTGGCCGCATTCGGTGCCGTCGAAGACGACTTATCACGACAAGATCACCATGGCCGACGAGGTGACATCGGGCAATCTGCGCCTGCTGCGTCACATCAGCATCGGCGATTATCCTTTTGATAAGATTGAAACCTCATGGCGCGAGCGGGCAAAGGCAGCCCTGACAAAAGGTGATGCCTGTCTGCTGAAACTGCAAATCCGTCAGAACGGCCAACTGACCGGCTGGGCCGGGCAATACGATCCCGTGACGCTGGCACCGGTCAAGGGCCGCAGTTTCGAACTTATCTCCATCGTGTCGCAGGAAAGCGTCGAAAATGTCCGCTACCTGATGAGTATCCCCAATCCGTCGCTGGAGGTGATTGCCTCGGTCGAAGGCGCCGTGGCGTGGTTCCAGCGTTCGGCCATCACCGGCAAACGGCTGGAGACGTTCGCCCTGCCCGCGCCGGTCAAGTACGACTACCACACCGCCACCACCGACAACCGTCTGATCGATGACCCAAACGCACCGCTGCTGTGGGCGCGGTTCTACGATATCGGCGACAATTCGGTGATTCTGGCCAATCGCGACGGTGTGCGGGTCAGGGACTATGCCGATATCCACCCCGAACGCCGCTCGGGCTACGGCTGGTACGGCACGTGGGCGCAAAGCCTGATCAGCGTGGAATATCCGAGGTGGAAGAAACGCATAACGCCGCCGATGTAACACCGGCGGCGCATTTTGCTCCAACTAACGGGTCGTAGGGCCTGCGGCCCTACTTCTTCTCGGCGAGGATATCGTCGAGATAATAGGCCTTTTTGCCCTCGATCTTTTCCAGACGCGGATATTTCAGGCCGCCGGTATAGTCGATCTTCACCGTGGTGTAATTCTTGCCGCGCTTGATCAGCAGTTCGACCGGTGCGCCATTCGGTTTGGCCGCCGCGGCAACCGCGGCCTTCAACCCGTCGGCGTCGAAAGCCACGCCGTTGACAGCCACGACTGTCATGCCCTGCCCCAACCCGGCCTTGAAGGCGGGACCGTCCCAGAAGACATTGCTGATATCACCGGTCGGCGTCGAAACAATCAGGCCCAGCGAATAGCTGAGGTTGACGACCTTCTGCTTCTTTTCGCTGGCCCGGATCCAGTCGGTCGGCTTGTCGGTATAGACCAGCTTGTAACCGCCGCGCTCCAGCCCGTCGAGGAAGCTGCCGTCGGACGTCTCGTAGATGCGTTTCTTCAGGAAGGTCTCCCAATCGTAGGGATAGACGCCGTTCAGCGTCGCCACCACGTCCTTGAACTCATAGGTTTCCGGCGTGAACGACCCGTCCTTGATGCCGAAGAAGGCCCCCGCGAAGTCATCGAGCGATTTCTTGTTGCCGGTCTTTTCGCGGATCAGGGTGTCGGCATCGAGCCAGACCAGCAGCCCGACATTGTAATAGTCTTCCGAGCGCTGCTGGCTGACCCAGTTTTTCGGTGCGCGGGCCGAAATGACCGGATCGTTGGTCGTATCGACCACCGGTCGCCATTTCGAGCCTTCGTAGTGGTCGTAGAGCGCCGCGATCTGGGCGATGGCCTGTTTCGCCTGCTCTTGCGAATACATCCCCGAGCGCGCCGACAGCATATAGCCCCAGTACTGGGTCTGACCTTCATAGACCCACAGCAGGCTGCCGCGCATGGGCGCATGGAAGTCGTGGTTATAAAGGTCCGCGCCGCGGCGGAACTTGCCGTCCCACGAGTGCGTATATTCGTGCGCCAGCAGGTCGCGACCGACATATTCGTTGTTCCAGTCGGTAAAATATTTCGGCTCATGGCCATTTTCCGACGAGCGATGGTGTTCAAGGCCGATATCGCCCATCTCTTCGGACAGGTGCAGCAGGAAGTCGTAGTGGTCGTAATGCTGTGATTTAAAGACCTTGACGGCCTGCGCGACCATCTTCTTGTGCAGGGCGACCTGCTCATCCGTCGCGGCCAGATCGCCCGGCTTGTCGGCGAAGACGTTCAGGCGCACCGGGATTTTGGGATCGACGCTCAGGTCGATGGTCTTCTTGTACTTGCCGGCGAACATCGGCGAGTCGATGAAATGCTCATAGGGCAGAGGCTTGAAGGTCACCGTGCCATCGGCGCCTTTCGAGGCCGTATCGAGCGCGGCGGCATATTCCCAGCCTTCGGGCAGTTTCAGCGTCAGTTCGGTCGCAATGCGGCTGGTGTAATAGCCCGCCGGATACATCGACAGGTTTTCCCATTGCAGGTTCATCATCACGTCGGTGACAACGACGCGGCCCGCCGCGGTCGTCATGGGCGTCAGGAAATCGAACTCCGCCACGACCTCCTTCGCGCCTTCGGGCACGGTGATATGGAACGCCGTATATTCGACCGGATCGCGCAGCCAGGTCACGGCCTGACCGCCGGCCGAGAAGCGCACATTGGCGATCTTGTCGGCCTGAGGGCGCGGCGCGTGCTTGCCCGGCAGCCAGCGCGGCATGATCAGGGTCAGCGGTCCGGCCTTGGTGACCGGGATGACTTGACGAACGCGGATGATGCGCTGTTGCGTATCGGTGGCGTCGACGAAGACTTTCAACGTGCCGGGATAGGCGATGTCCTGCGACACCGGCAGCGGCGGCGTAGGCGGTGCGGCGACCTGCGCCATAACGGGGGCCGTGGCGACCAAACCCGCCAGAACCAATGTACTTACGCCCCAGAACTTCACCGCTTTTGTCATTTATGCCTCACGCTTCAACAAATATGGGCCAACCTAATGATGCGACCGGAAGCTTGTAAAGTCACAAAAGTTACAAACCGAGCTTGACCTCGGCGCTGAGCGGTATGTGGTGGTTGCCGATGGTGTCGTGGACGACGACCTCGATCTTGTAGATCCCTTCCGGATCGGTGGTTTCGAAATCGAGCACCAGAGTCGCGGCATTGTTGAAGATATTGGTCGAGTTCATCGTGGCGCCCTTGAAGGCCAGCAATCCCTTGTGATCGGCCTTGCTTTTTGTGCCGTAGACCTGCCCGTCGGGGCGCAGCACGCGGATATCGTAGGTGACATTGCCGAAGCCTTCGTCCAGCGCGAAGCCCATGAACAGCACCTTGGCAGCGATCTTGTCCCCCGGTTTGGCCGTCTTGACGAGGGTCAGTTGCAGCCCCTGATCGGCGGGTTTCTTGAACTCTGTCAGGCTGGCTTCGCTGACCAGCACCAGCGCGGCGCTGAACGGCCCATCGGCATGGGGGAAGGCCTTGGTGTGACTGGCGGGTGGTTCGGCAGCCAGCGCAGGCATAACCAAACCGGCACTTAACAGCGCAGAGGCGAACAGGATGGGTTTCATGCGTTCCTCCCTCGAAACACACGCAAATTGAACAGCGTTCAATTCAAAGTCAAGGGGCGTCGAACACGCTCTCGATAAACACGCCATTGGTGAGGGTCTTGTGCACCGGACATTTGGCCGCTACCTCGAACAGGCGCTGGCGTTGCTCCTCGGTCAGGTCCGGCCCGGTCAGGCTTATCGACTTCGAATAGATATCCGCCTTGCCCGACGGGTGATCCTTGATGCGGTCGTAGGTCAGGCGCACCGCGACGTCTTCCAACGGCCAGCCCTTCTGTTGCGCGTACCAGCGCACGGTGATCGCCGTGCACGTCCCTAAAGCCGTCAGCAGGTAATCATAGGGCGACGGCGCCAGATTCAGCCCGCCCTTTTCCACAGGCTCGTCCCCGGACAGGGCGTGGCCATTGACCTCGACCGCCACGCTGAACGGGCTGAGGTGGGTTTCCTCGACATGGGCTTCGATATGGTCACTCATAGGGTTATTCCGGCAGCGGGATAAATTCGATTTCGTCTCCCGGCACTTTGGGGAAGCGGCCTTCGCGCCAGTCGGCCTTGGCCTGTTCGATGCGTTCCTTGCGCGACGAGACGAAGTTCCAGTAGATGTGCCGCTCGGTGAAGGGCTCGCCGCCGACGACGGCTAATTGCGTCTCGGTGTCGGCCTTGATGGCCACCGCCGCGCCGGTATCGAGAATGACCATGTGGTGTTCGTTGACCGGCGTGCCGTTGACGCTGACCTTGCCCGTAACGACGTACAGCGCGCGTTCGGCGACATGGGTCGGCAGGTCGAGCACCTGCCCCGACGTCAGGCGCGCCTCCAGATACAGGGTCTCGGCAAAGGTCTTGACCGGCGAGGTCACGCCGTAGGCCGTGCCCATCATGACCCGCACCGGTACACCTTCGACCGATACAGCGGGAATGTCGGCCGCATCATAGTGATAGAAGGCCGCGTCGGTTTCCTCGTCGGCTTCCGGCAGGGCGTGCCACAGTTGCAGCCCGTGCAGGGCGCGCGGCTGCTCGATCCCTTCCAGCGGCTCGCGCTCGGAATGGACGATCCCCTTCCCCGCCACCATCAGATTGATATCGCCGGGCGAGATCACCTCGCTGGAGCCCAGCGAGTCGCGGTGGTGGATATGCCCCTCGAACAGATAGGTGACGGTCGCCAGATTGATATGCGGATGCGGCCTGACATTAGTCCCGTCATTGGGCGCAAATATCGCCGGCCCCATATGATCGAAGAAAATCCACGGCCCGACCATGCGATGCTTGGCGAACGGCAGGATGCGCTTGACCATGAAGCCACCGAGATCCTTCTCACGCGGCGGGATAATGAGAGAAATAGCGTCGGACATGGGAACCCCGGCTTTATTATGCGCAGACAGCGGAACGGTAACACCGTATTTGATCAGCCGCATCTGCGAGGCTTTGAATCTCAGGCGACGCTAGGCCGTTTCGGATGGAAGGTCATGCGAAATTTTGAGTGCTGGAAGTAATTACACGGCGGGTTGATTTCCGCTTGAAATCCCTACCGGCATGACCTTTGTTTAGCCCTTGGCAGGCTTAGACCGAGCAACAGGCTTACAACGACCGGACCTTATCCCCCATGGCACCCAATCCCAAACTATTTTTCTTTCACAACCCCAAGGCCGGTGGCGTTTCGATACGCAGTCTGATGCGGTCCATCAGCGACCTGCTCCGCGCGCCCGTTTTCGAGAATAACATGGTGGATCATCGGCGAAACGCCGCCGACTATTCCGCCTTTAAGGGCTATGATGTTTATGAGGGGCATTACGGTCGGGAGATTTACGATCAGGTCGCCGACAACCACCTGACCCTGACCAATTTTCGCGATCCGATTACCCGTATTGTTTCTCTGTATAATTTCTTCAGATTCAGCGTCCAGCTCTCGGACGAGGAGCTCGCTTCCGAGGTGTATTTCGCTGTCAATTTTGCCAAAACCCAATCATTTGAAGCGTTCGTGCGCAGTGAAGACGAGAAGATCAATGTCTATATTCAGGATCACCATGCCCGGCAATTGAGCCATTCCGGCTGGGGTCTGTCGCAACCGGCAGACCTGCTTAAAGCCTGTGAAACCCTGCGCACCATGACCTGGTTCCATATTCTGGAAGAGAGTGAATTATCGCTTCGTTGGGGTGAGCAGGTATTCGGCCTGCCGGTGCCGGAATTACCTCATGAAAATCGTTCCATCAGTACGACAGAGCCCCTTATCCGAGAGTCAGACATGTCACCGTCTACCCGACACATAATTCTGGACAAGAATAAAAACGATCTAAGACTGTTTGAACACGCGGTAAGTGAACTACATAAAAGGGTCAGGCTCTAAAAAGAGCACCCCCTACGATGCAAGGGCATGTGTTCAACTAAGTGCGACATTGAGGGGGAAATGGCGGAGACGGTGGCCCCCATCATATTGTCCGATAGCATTTCATACAATTTAGAACACTATGATAACATATAACTAATTGGAAAGTTTGTCTTGTGCCGTCCAAAGCAATCTCGTAAAATCCCGACTTAAATGTGGTTTAGAATGTGGGTTTGGCATGGTCAAGGGTCGTCACAGTGTCAATGTCCTATCTGCCCTAAAGGTAAAGGGCCTCAAGGAACCCGGATCGTATGCCGACGGAAATGGACTCTACCTTAAGATTGATCCAAGCGGCTCAAAGCGCTGGGTTCAAAGGCTAGTGATACAGGGGAAGCGGTGCGACCTTGGCTTAGGGTCTGTCCATCTGGTATCGCTGGCCGAGGCGAGGGAATCGGCCTTATCAAATCGCAGATTGGCCCGATCAGGTGGCGATCCACTAGCCGTAAAAAGAAAAGCCGCGGGCATACCAACATTTGAAGTTGCAGCCGGTCGCGTTCATGAAATGCACAAGGCTACTTGGGTAAACGGTAAGCATGGCGATCAATGGCTAAACACACTGACCCTCTACGCATTCCCAAAAATTGGCACAAAACCCGTTAACGCCATAACTCCATCTGACATCCTATCAATATTGATGCCAATCTGGACGGAGAAGCCCGAAACATCAAGAAGGGTACACCAACGCTTGAGCACAGTGTTCAAATGGGTGGTGGCGCAGGAATGGCGAACAGACAACCCTGCTGAAAACGTTCGTCAGGCCCTACCAAAGATCGACCGGACCCGTGTAAAGCATATGAAGGCGCTACCCTATAGTGAACCGCCCCGGCTTTGCCGGAGGCTCCAACTTCTGAGAAGATGGAGCTACTATGAACAAAACGACGAACAAGTTTTCACCTGAAGTCCGCGAACGCGCTGTGCGGATGTTTCTCGA
>NZ_JAQQKX010000023.1 GCF_028550415.1 Asticcacaulis aquaticus | reverse complement strand
TGCCAGTTCGATGGCACAGCGATCTTAGAGGCCTGCCCCGCCTTCATACCGCCGCTGACCGTGAAATCCCACGAAACCGCATCGTCCGGCCCGTTGCCTGACAACATCAGCGTGTCGGTGCGCGGCGCGTCGGCAGCCGCCGCCCCCATGGCGATCGACATCAGAAGCGGGGTTATCAGCCACCGACGCGAAGTCGATCCATACCGACGCGAAATCCTCATGCCAGTTTCCTTTTTTTATGATCATCCTAGATATTCGCCCAGTGTAATGACACCGGTTACCAAACGTCAAGCAATGCAAACAATTTCAATCAAAATATAATTATATTGATCAAAAATGATCATTAATTTTGTTTAAATTATTGAATATCAATAAGTAAATTTTAAGTCACCTGATGGTCATAATGCCTGTACCAACGGCAAAAAAGACAGGCCCTCGTTACGAGAGCCTGCCAAGTTTCGATCCGGTTTCGCGAAGTATCCAAACAGGGCGCGGGGAGTTCCAGATCGGTTTCGGTACCACGGACCGGCCGCCGTCATCAGATCGACAGCGGCCGGTTTCCGCCTATTGCAGTTTGTAGATGACGCCGAAGTTGAAGCGCCGACCGCCGTAGCTTGCCGACCAGTCATTGCCACCATTGGACGGTACACGCGTGCCTTCACGCACATTGGCCTCGTACAGGAGGTTACGTGCTTCCCAATAGACTTCGATATTCGGACGCACCTTGTGCGTTATCTTGGCATCGAGATACTGATACGCTGCGGTGTAGTAGGGCTCGCCCGGATTGTAAGGAAGTTCAACGCGGTTTTCCGGGTTCTGGTTCGGGAAGGCACCGATGCCGCTGATCGAGTTGCCGCAGCCGGAAACGCACTGCAGGGCGCGATCGCGGGCCTGATAGGTCAGGGCCGCATTGGTTTTGCCGTCATCGTACCAGAGCTTGAGGTTGGCGAAATAGTTGGCGCGTCCGGGCACGCCGACGCTTTCGCCGGTCAGGGTATCGATATAGCCCGCCGCACCTTTTTCCTTGTTCGTCGAGATGTTGAAATCGACGCCGGTATAGCGGAAACGCCACGGCAGGAAGGTCAGCGCGGTCTTGGTCGCCAGTTCCCAGCCGGACTGGGTCGAGCCCGGGCCGTTGCGATAGGTGGTGTAGGCAAAGGTGAATTCAGACAGCGGACGGCCCGTCACCGGATCGATCTCGTCGGAACCCGCGAAGATCGGATTATTGGTTACGCGCACGGTTTCCGGGGCACCAACCTTGATCTTCTGACGGTAGTAGGCCAGCGAAACGAAGGTGTCCTTGTTGATGTACCATTCGAGCGAGGTATTGTTCTTGGTCGCACGATAAGGCTTCAGGTCCGGATTACCGAAGGTGGTGCAGGCCAGATCCAGATCTTCCTCGCCCTCGTCGATGCGGTCTTCGAGGCGTTCATCGATGGTACACATCCCCGCCGGCCACAGACGGCCCGCCGGCGGACGCGCAATGGCCTTAGACCAGTTGTAACGCAGCACGACCTTGTCGTCGAACGCCCACAGATTGGCGTTATAGCTTGGCATCCAGTCCGTATATTCCCGGTTGATGCTGATCGGCTTGCTGACGTCGCTGGTCACCACATTGGCGTTGCCAGCACCCGAATTCCAGGTAGGCAGCTTGCGGATTGAACGCAGCACGGTCTGGCCCGTGCCGTTGACCGTCGACTGCACCATCCGCACGCCGAAGTTGCCGTTGAAGCTCAGGCTGAGCGGCAGCTTCTGCTCGAACTCGACCATGTAATAGGCCGCGGTGACCTGTTCGACGACGTTGTTGACCGGTTGGGCATACATCTGACCGTCGCTGCCGCGGCAGACCTTCACGCAGTCGAGATTATAGTTCCCACCCGCAGCCATCTGGGCGATCGCCTTGTCGACATCGACCGTATTCCACAGACGCATACCGTCGGCGCCTTCGTAGCCGGGCATGAAGGGCCCGTCATTATATTCGATGGCGTTCGAGAACAGGTTCAGAAGTTGCGCGCGAGTGACGGTTTCCACGCCGTAAAGCGAAGCCGTACCGGTGCCGGGGACAAAGCCGTAGGCGCAGGCATTGGCGGCCGTGGTCGTAGCCTGGTTTTCACAGGCGCGGATCGAACCCCGCAGGGTGGTCGAAGGCACGAAGGTTCCGGTTTTCACTTCATAACCGCCACCGCCCCAGCGTTCGGTGTCGGTCTTGCGATAGCTGACCCCGGTCTTGAACGAGGTGAAGAACGGGATGTCGTCCAGACGATAGGTCACGTCAAGCTTGGCCATGTCTTCGGACACTTCGTTGAGGCCCGGCGACAGGTCGACTCCAATGCTGTTGGTGTAGCGCGCGGCGGCAGCCTGCTCGGCCGGTGTGGCACCGATCGCCGCATTGAGCGGGTAGATGTTCGACAGGTCGTTGGGATTGAAGCCCGCCGGGAACTGGATATCCCACAATCCGCTGTCCTGCATGACCATCTTGCCATTGCCATAGGGAATGGCAAGGCGGAAACGACGGTCGTACTTGGTATAGGAGGACTCGCCGCGATTGGCCTGAAAGTCGATCTTCAGCGGGCCCTTCTTGTAGTTGGCGCCCAACAGGAGGTAATTGCTCTTCCAGTTCTGTTCGTTGCGGATATTGTCGTAGCTGATCTGACCGTTGGTCATTTCAAGCGCCGTCACAAAGTGATTGGCGTCAACCACGACACTGCCCGGAACCACGTTGCTGGCATAGCCCATGATCGGGAAGGCGTTGTTGGTCGTCGTGCTGCCCGCCGTGTTGTCGAGCAGACGCGCGCCGGTCGGCGTCGTCGTGTTGTAGAAATAATAGCCGCTGACGCCGGGCACAAGGCTCAGGGTGTTCTGCGAGGTCAGCGGGAACGTCGTATTGGTCGTCAGCGAATTGGCGACAATCAGCGCGTCGGAGTTGGTGATATTGACCTGACCGCGTGTCCGGTTGCGGCGGATGTCGTCCTGTGTCCGGTCGGCGACCTGATATTTCACATAGACGTTCAGGTTGTCGTTGACCTTGTAGTCGAAGCGGATGTCCCAAGCGAGGCGGTCCTCGTACTGGGTCAGGTTGATGTCGCGGTACAGACCCGGCGAATAGTCGTTCCACTGGTTGAGACAGGTGACCTGCTCAAGGATACGCTGCTGCTGCACGTCCCGGCGGTTGTTGTTGCTCGAACCGGCGGACACCGTATTCAATTCGGCGGCGGTATAGAGCGGGAACAGGGTCGCGCAGTCGGCCTTGGTCTTGGCCGAAGCCGCCCGCTCGACGATCTGCCGTGGCGTGTAGGTGGTGAAGTTGGGCTTCGTCGTATCAACATTGGCGAAGGACAGGCGCGGCGTGTCGGCCGCATCACCACTCACCGTGGACGGATTGAACGAAAACGTCTTTTCGGGCGAATTGTCCCAGTCGATCAGGCGCGAATAGCCCTGAGCGTTGCTGGAGCCTGCGCCATTGAGCTGATGGCTGTCGTTCAGACGGCGCGTCTTGGTGACATTGAACAGCACGCCCAGACGTCCATCAAGGAACTTGCGCGAGGCGATCAGGTTGATGTCCGGCGACCAGCGCTGGCTCAGGGAGTTGCGGTCGAGGCCGACACGCAGCTGCACATAGGGCTTTTTGAAATCGAGACCGGTGCGGGTCTGAATCTGAACGGTTCCGCCCAGGCCGCCCTCGGTCATGTCGGGGGTCTGGCCCTTGACGACATCGACGCTCTTGATCAGATCGGCCGGCAGTTCGCGCAGATCGGTTGAACGGCCGCTGCCGCTCGATCCGTTGATGGCCAGATCGTTGCTGGCGGTCGATACCGACATGCCGTCCATTTCGACGCGCGTCAGGTCAGCGCCATTGCCGCGCAGGTTGACGCCCGCGCCCTCGCCGGTTTCGCCTCGCGCCAGCCCCATGCCGGGAATACGCGACAGCGCCTCGGCCAGATTACGATCGGGGAACGAGCCCACATCGTCGGCAACGATGGAATCGGTCGCCGTCTTGGCCTTTTTCTTCTTGTCGATCGAAGATTGCTGAGAGGCGCGCGTCCCGACGACGATGACCGTCTGCACATCCTCTTCGACTTTTTGAGTCTGCGGCGCCGGGCTTGCGCTTTGCTGCGCCTGCGCGACCGCGAACATGTTTATGGCGGCTACCCCGATGATGCCCGAACTGGCCAGAAGGGTCTTGGCCAAATTTCCCTTTTTCATTACGCCTCCCCGTGAGATGTGTTTTTTAAAATGATACCGGTGTCATTGTGCTGGACATGCTCCCTACCGGTACGCAAATGAGAGGCGTCTGTGTCCGGCTCTCAAAAGTAAGGAGTTTCTCGGGGGAAATTTTCCGCTACGTCATCGCGATTTTTTTTACGACGGGCATTCAGTTCAGGCGGTACTGGAATCCGAAGGTAAAGCGGCGGCCGCCGTAGTTGATCGTCAACGGATGCTCACCGTCGCGATTGTCGAGCACCGAGGATTCGCGTAGCAGGTTGCGCCCTTCCCAGTAGAGATCCACATTGGGCGTCAGGCGGTGCGTGATCTTGGCGTCCAGATAGGCATAGGCCCGCGTATAGTAGGGCTCGCCCGGATTGTAGGGCAAGGCGACGTAACTGGTGCTGGCCGGGTTAGAACTGGGGAAATAACCGGTCAGATCGCTGCTGACGCCACACCCGGTCAGGCAGCGCAGTACCGCGTCGCGCGCCTGATAGGCCAGACGGGCATTGGTCCGTCCATCGTCGTACCAGATGGCGATATTGAGAAAATAGTCCGAACGGTTCTGAACGCCGAGGTCCTCACCGGTAATCGGATCGATGAGGCTGGCGGCGCCTTCGGCCCGATTGGTGGCGATGTTGACATCCACCCCGGTGTGCCTCAACCGCCCCGGCAGGCCCGTCAGCGCCGCCTTGCCCGACAGCTCCCATCCGGAATAGGCGTAGGACGGGCCGTTGACATAGGTCGTATAGGTGAAGCGATAGTCCGACAGCCGCCGCCCCAGCGCCGGATCGACCTCGTCGCTACCCTCGAACAGCGGCTGGTTGGACAACTGCGCGGTAACCGGGGCACCCGTTTCAACCTTGAGCCGGTAATAGGTCAGCGACAGATAGGCGTCCTTGTCCGGATACCATTCCAGCGCCGTATTGGTCCGGTGTCCACGCAACGGTTTCAGCGCCGGATTACCGAACGTCCCGCAACTCATGTCCAGCCCCGTTTCGCCCGCCGCGATCCGGTCGGCAATGCGCTGATCGAAGGTGCACTCCCCGTCCGGCCACAACCGGGTGACTGGCGGTCGCGCCAGGGCCCGCGTCCAGTTATGACGCAGCACCACCTCCCCCGGCCTGAGCCACAGGCTGGCATTATAGCTGGGCAGCCAGTCCGTATAGCGGCGCGCAATTTCCACCGGCCGGGTCACGAAGGTCGTCGTGACACGGTCGTAGCCTTCGGCGGCGTTCCAGTCGGCGGCCTTGGTCAGGGCATTGATCTGCACGAAACCGCGCGCCTTCACCTCGGACGTCACGGCGCGGACGCCGAAATTGCCTTCCAGCCTGAGCCCCAGAGGCAGGTCGCGTTCGACATCGACCCTGTAATAGGCAGCGGTGATATCCTCGATCGAGCGGCTTTCGGGCGTTTCGTACAGCTGACCGTCCGTGCCCCGGCACACCTTCATACAGTCCAGATTGAAGTTGACACCCCCCACCATCAGCCCGAGCGCCGCGGTGACATCGACCGTATTCCACAATTGCGCGCCTTCGAAGCCGGCGATACCCGGCATGAACGGCCCGCTATTGAGCTGAACGCTGTGGCGATAGATGTCGAGCAACTGCGCCCGTGTCACGGTCTCGACGCCGTACCGCGCGCCATTGGTCGCCGGGACATAGCCATAGACGCAGGCATTGGCCGCCGTGGTCGTGGCCGTATTCTCGCAGGCGCGGATCGTACCGCGCAAGCGACTTTCGGGAACGCTTACCCCTGTCGACGGCTGATACCCGCCCCCACTCCATAGCCGCGTCACCAGGCGGCGGCGATTCACGCCGAACCGGACCGACCGCAGAAGCGGGCCTTGTGTCAACCGGTAGGTCAGGTCGGCCTTCACGGCGCTTTCGGCGCTTTCGGTCAGTTTCGGATCATAGGTGAGTTGCACGCTGCTGCTGTATTGCGGCGATGCCGCGTCCGCCGCCGCGTTGAGGGGATAGAGCGTGTCTATGCGGTCCGGATCGAAGCCCGCCGGCAGTTCGACCGTCCACCATCCGCCCGAAGTCGCCTTTACGGTGGCCACGCCGAACACGGCGCTGCGCCGGAAACGGGCATCGGTGCGCTGATAGGCGGAGTCGCTCCGGCTGGCCTGAAAATCAATGCTCAGCCCCCCTCGCCGATACCGCCCGCCCGTCAGAAGATAGGCGTTTTCCCATACCTGATCGTTCCGGATATTGTCGTAGGACAGAACAGAATTGGTCGTCTGAAACTGGGTCGCATAATGGTTCGCATCGACCACGACCGAGCCGGGAACGAGATTGACCGGTATACCGTAATAGGGAAAACCGTTCTGGACATTGGCCCCGCCCAGCGTGCTGTCGAGCCGGACCAGTCCGGTCGGCTGACCGGCATTATAGATATAGTAGCCGCTGCCCGGTACCGCAGTGAGGACGTTCAGGCTGCCGACCGGGATATCCGTGTTGCCGGTCAGCGACGCCGTGGCCATCCGGCGGTCCGCGACGTCCCACTGCACGGCACCCCGCGCGCGGGTGCGGACCTGTTCATCGACATGGCGGCTGGCCGACTGATACTTGCCATAGAGGCTGAGGTGGTCGTTGACGCGCACATCCAGCCGCAGATCCCAGGCCAGACGCGCCTCGTAATTCGACTTGAAGCGATCGTTGATCGTATTGGGCAGGTAGTCGTTCCATTGCGCGACGCAGGTCCTCTGCTCACGGATGCGCTGCTCCTGCGCCAGGGCCCGGTTGATATTGTTGGTGCTAGGCGCGATCAGGTCCAGTTCGGCGGCCGTATAGAGCGGAAAAGCGCTCAGGCACTCGCCCTTGGTCCGGGCATTGGCGGAACGGGTCACGATTTCCAGCGCCGACAGGGTCTCGAAACGCCCCGCCCCCGACGCCAGCGGCAGGGACTGAAGCGGCGCATCATAGGCGATATTGCTGCGATCGACGCCGCTGACCAGCGCCGGGTTCAGCGTATAGGTTTTTTCCGCTGAATTATCGAGGTCGAATAGCCGGATATAGCCCCGGTTGTTGTTGGCCCCGCCCTGCGCCACCTGATGGCTGTCGTTCAGCCGCTTCGTGGTCGTCAGGTTCAGCAATATCCCCACGCGATCGTCGAAAAACTTGCGCGTCGCGACGATATTGATGTCGGGTACCCATCTCCGGCTCAGGGAATTACGTTCGCCCGCCAGCCGCAGCGACAGATAGGGCTTGTTGAATTCCATCGCCGTACGCGTTTTGATCAGGACCGTGCCCCCCAGCCCGCCTTCGGTGATGTCGGGCGTCTGCCCCTTGACGACCTCGATACTTTTGACCAGATCGGCGGGCAGTTCGCGCAGGTCCGAGGCTCGGCCGTTGCCGCTGATCGAGACGTCGAAGCCGGAATTGGCGACGCTCATTCCGTCGATTTCGACCCGGGTCAGGTCGGAGCCGGAGCCGCGTATATTGAGGTCGGCACCTTCGCCGTATTCGTTGCGCGAAATAGCAACCCCGGCAATGCGCGAGACAGCTTCGTTGACATTGCGATCAGGGAACGATCCGACATCGTCCGCCACGATGGCGTCCAGCGCCGTAGGGGCGTTTCTCTTAAGCTCGATGGCCGTCCGTTGCGCATGACGCGCGCCGATGACGATAACCTCGGGGATATCCTGTGGCGCGGCATCCCGCGTCAGCACCGGGGCAGGGATTGGGGCAAGGACTGGCGCGGCGGTAAGCGGCGGCCTGTTTACCGGCGTCTCGTCCGCTTTCAATCTCAGCGAAATAACCGTGCCGGTATCGGCAGCGACTTCGAGACCCGTCCCCTTCAGAAGGTGTCGCAATGCTTTGCGCGGGTCCATGTCGCCCTGCACGGCGCGGGTGTGCACCCCCTTGATGCGACCCGTGGGGGCGATGATCTGAAGTCCGGCCTGCCGGGCGAATTCGGGCAGGGTCAGGGCGGCATTGTCGGCGGGAATATCGAAGCGGCGGGTTTCGGCCACGGCAAATGATGCCGTCAGCACGGACACTGCGGCGACACTCCATAGCAGGTGGGTCCGAAGTCCCAGCCTCATTCGACGCTCCCCTGGGGCTTCTTTATATACGAGCCCTCAGTCCCTTAGAGTAGCCGGCGCACGCTTTTCCGCTACGCCCGCGCCTTTTTATTTATAGGCCAGATGAATGTCCTTGCCACGCGTCCGGACGGTCAGCCCCAGACTGGGGGCCACGGCGGCGGCAAAGCCCGCCGGATCGCGCGCGTCGAACAGGCCGGAGACCTGTTCGCGCGCCAGTCTCCGGTCGTCGATGATCAGCCGCACGTCGGAATAGCGGGCGAATTCGCCGGCGACCTCGCTTAGGGCTGCGTCTTCGAAGGCGATCTTGCCCGCCTGCCACAGGGTCGCGATGTCGATCTGACGCGGTGAAAGGCCAGCCGTGACGACCGGCGCACCATCCGCCGGGACAAGCGCGCTGGACGGTGCCGTCAGACGCGCCCCCGGCATAGCACCATGCGCCTTGAGTTCCGCCACACCGCGCGCCACCATGACCTGCAGCGGGCGGGCGGGCAGATTGCGGATGACCACCTGCGATAACGAGGACACGATCTCGACCCCACCGGCCATGACACTGAACGGTGCCAGCGACGACCGGACGATCGTGAAGGCCGCTTCGCCTTCATCGAGCCAGACCTCACGCCGTCCGCCGGAAAACCGGAAGCGTATCCGGGTGTCGGTATTGAGTTCTGCCACGGACCCGTCGGGCAGCGGAAGGGAGCGCGTCTCGCCCCGTTGCGTGAAGACGGTTTCCTGACGGGCGTTCCACGCCGCGCCTATGCCGACCGCGCCCGCGACACTGGCGGCGATAGCGCTACCACCCCACAGCAGATGACGGCGCGACACATGCGGCGACCCGGACCGCTCGGATGACTTGCCCTGCCCGTCCAGAACCAGGGTACGCTGAAGCAGGATGGCCGCCGCGCGGGCGCGGGCATAGGCGCCCGGATGGCGCGGGTCCGCCGCCAGCCACGCCGTCAGCGCCGCATCCTCCGCCGGGCTCAGGTCACGGTCCGACCGCGCCGCCCAATCGGCGGCCTCTGCATCAATCCCGTTGGTTTTGTTTCCTGACGCCACGGTCGGACCGGTCCTTACGCAATTTGTCCCCCCATGCCTTAGAGGCGCGGGCACTGTCAATTCCACTATCGGACAGGTGATTAAGCACCAACAATATGCCGCGGCTCATGTGCTTTTCAACCGTGCTTTCCGACAGACCCAGCTTTTGCGCGGTTTCGCGTTGCGAAAATCCGTCCACCCGGCGCATCAGGAACACGTCCTTGATCTTCTGCGGCAGGCCGGAAATGACGGAAAACAGGCCGGACAGCTCGTCCCTCCCCAGCAGGAAATCTTCGGGCGATGCCTCGGCAGACGCGATATCGACGGCGTCCATATCGCCCATGATCTCGATAGGGATGATCTTGGCGCGGCGGATATGCAGCAGCAGCACCGAATGGGCAACCTGATAGAGGTAACCCCGCACATTGCGGATGTCGGCGACCGTATCCATCGCGATGAGGCGCGAATAGGTCTCCTGAACGATATCGTCCACCTCAAGACCCGGCACGCGGCGGCGGTTCAGCCAGGCCCTGAGCGACGGCTCGTGGGGCAGGACGAAACGCGACAGCCAGATGGCCCGCTCGTCAGACACGCGCAACATGAAAAACCTCTTGATTCCTCTTCCCTGATGACCGGATAGCGGGCCGTCCGGCCACGTTCCGTCTTATATTTTTTTACTTAACTGACACACATCGCGGCAATGGACAATATAGATCAGATCAAAGAGCTAAAATGGGTAAGACCATTGTAACGGCGTGTTTGTTTGTCGCGATATCAGGGCTTGACCTGATTGCGCAGATCCGGCGCGATGCGAAGCAGGCCGTCCGCCACTTGTCGGGCGAACAGGGCCGCCCCCTTTGGGCCGAGGTGAGTATAGTCGAAGGTCACGGTCTGAGGCGCTGATTGGGTCACCGCCGTTTCCGTCGGCACGCCCGGCGTGAAGGCGCCGATCGAGCTGCCGGTCCGCGCCGCCGCGTTGCTGACCGCGACCGGCATTACCTCAGCCCCCGGAGGCATAGAGCCGGGAAGCCGTGTTTTTCCACTATCCTTATTAGGTTTGCCTTTTTATGTCGGGCGCCTATAGCGAAAGTCTGTTACAGCGGCGCTAAATCCGATATGCTGTGCGAACACTGAACGGCACGGGCCTGGGTGACCTCCATACATCAAGCTGGACCCCATGAGTCTCAAATCCCGTACCGATGCCAATGCGCCGCCGCCCGTCCATGCCCTCAGGGCGCTGGAAGCCTGCGTCCGCCTTAAAAGTTTCGCCCGCGCCGCCGATGAGCTGGGCGTTACCGCCAGCGCCATCACTCAGCATATCCGCACCGTCGAGGACTGGGTCGGCAAGCCGCTGTTCCTGCGCCGGGGCCGTTATGTCGTCCCGACCGATATCGCCGACGCCGCCATGCCGTCCTTGCGCGAAGGGTTCGACCGCCTGCTGGAAGGCACGCGTCTGCTGCGCGAAGCCGACCGCAAGAGCTATGTGGTGTCGATTTCCGCGCCGCCCTCCTTCGCCGCCAAGTGGTTGCGGCCACGACTGGAGGCGTTCCGCACCCTGCATCCGGAATACGAGGCGTGGCTGTCGGCCGATCTCAAGCTGGTCGATTTTTCGACGTCGGAGATCGATATCTGCGTGCGCTATGGCCCCGGCGGCTATCCGGGCCTGACGGCGGAGCAGATCCTCGGCGAGAGCATCGTCCCCGTCGCCTCGCCGGATTTCATCGCACGGCACGGGCCGTTCGCGCGGCCTCAGGACATCCTTCGGGCGCGACTGCTGCACGATATGGGGGCGGAAAACGATCCGTCGAGCCCATCGTGGTGGATGTGGTTCGACGCGCGTGGCTTCGACGACCTTCGGGCGTTGGACGGACCGCGTTATAACGACCCGGCGCTGGTCATCGACGAGGCCGTGGCCGGACGCGGGGTCGCTCTGGCCAAACGCGCCATAGCCGAGACCGACATCGCCGCCGGACGCCTGCAGCCCCTGTTCAACGACCAGACCCCGCTCAGTTTCGCCTACTGGCTGGTCTGGCCGCGCGGCCGCACCCTGCCCGCCCCAGTCCGGGCCTTCATTGCCTGGATCAAGAGCGAGGCCCAGCGCGGCCTGTTCGCGGATGGCGAAGGGATTTAAGCGGTTTGAAGGCCATGCAGGCGGGAATAGAGCCCGTGCTGCTGGTCAAGCAGAGAGGCATGATCGCCCTCCTCGGCGATCTGGCCATCCTTCATCACGATGATCTTGTCGGCGCTGGCGATGGTCGACAGCCGGTGGGCGATGACCAGCGCCGTGCGGCCCCTGAGCAGGGTTTTCAGCCCGTCCTGCACCAGCTTTTCCGACTCGGTATCGAGCGCCGAGGTCGCCTCGTCGAGGATGATCAGGCTGGGGTCGCGCAGGATGGCGCGGGCAATGGCGATGCGTTGCTTTTCGCCGCCGGACAGGCGCACGCCGCGCTCGCCGACCATGGTGTCGTAACCTTCGGGCAGACGGCTGATGAAGTTGTCGGCGTGGGCGGCCTTCGAGGCCGCGATCACGTCGTCGCGCTGGGCCCCGACCCGGGCGAAGCTGATATTGTCGCCGATCGAGTCGTTGAACAGGGCGATGTCCTGAAGCACAGCGCCGATACGCGTGCGCAGGCTGTTTTGCGTATAGCTGCGGATATCGCGGCCATTGATCAGGATTTCGCCTTCGCTCACGTCGTAGAAGCGCATGGCCAGCTTGATGATGGTCGATTTACCCGAGCCGCTGGGGCCGACCAGCGCCACGGTTTGGCCCTCGCCCGCCGTGAACGACAGGTTGCGGAGCGCCGGACGCGTCTGGCCCGGATAGGTGAAGCCGACATTGCGGAATTCGATACGGCGGATGGGTTCGACCTCGGTGGCATCGGCGCGGTCGGTGACGGTCGTCGGCACCTCGATCAGTTCGACCAGACGCTCCGACGCGCTGTCGACATCGCCCGCCGTATTGACCAGCCGCGTGATGGGGACAATCGTGGTAATGACGGCCTGAGTGAGCGCAAAGACCAGCAGGATATCGCCGACCGTATAGGATTGATGCAAAGCGCCCCACGCGACCCAACCGATCGAGCCGATGACCGCCAGTGAATTGATCAGGTTGACAACCACCGCCGAACGCTGCTCGATGCCGGTTTCGGTGCGGCGGACGTCCCACCATTCGTCCTGAACCGCATCGTAGCGCCGCTGAACGATGCGCTCGCCGGCAAAGCTGCGCACGGTGGCGATCTGGCTGACCATTTCACTCAGAAGACCACTCATCTTGCCAACGAGGCCGTTCCAGCGACGGCGCAAGGGTTTTGTCTTCTTGACCGCCAGATAAGACGAAATGAGATTATAGGGCACCAGCAGCAGCATGACGAGACCGACGGCGGGGGCCTTGATCAGTAGAACGATGATCCCGAAAACAAGCTGCAATATGCTGGCCAGCGTCCCTTCGGAGAGCTGAAACAGCCACTGGGTGACGGTGATGCAGTTACCGAAACGATCGGTGATGTCGCCGACGCGGTTGCGTTCGTAGTAGTCGAGCGACAGGCCGGTCATGGTCTCGAACACCCGGCGGCGCAGGGTCGAGATCGAATGCAGCCACAACTGATCCGACTGATGGTCCTGCCAGTAGCCGAACAGGGTGGTGAACAGGCGGATGACCGCAAAGGCTCCCACCGCCCAGCCGACCGCGATCAGGGCCGCCGCATAATCGACGCGCTGACCGAACAGGTCGGTGATCGTATTGACGATGCTGCGGAAGACATAGGGCGTCGCGGTTGCGCCCAGCCCCAGTACGGCGCTCGACAGGATCAGGCCGATAATCCGGCCTCGATATTCCGGGATGAGTTGAATGATTTTCCAGATATTGGTCATAGGAGCCCGGAAATTAAAGCGCATTCCGAAAAGTGTGACGCGGTTTTCGGAAGCAAATGCGCGAAAAGTAGAAGTCATGGGAAGGCCCGCGCGGTTGTCTGCGCGGGCCAGAAAGAAGTTACGCGAATTTACTCGGCAGCTTCCTGATGAATGGTCCCATCTTGCGAAACGGTTGCCGTCTTCGGGATCAGGCCGCTCATGCGCCATTGCTGTTGATAGACGCCCGGACCGAAGGGTTTGGACCCGCCCAGCGAGGCGGCCAGCGTCTGGAACTGCGCGCCCTCTTCGAGCAGCAGGATGAAGTCGGCCAGCGCCAGCAGACCCTTCTTGCCCCAGACGGTGGCGCCGCCATTGGCCTCGATGATGCCGGGGATTTCAGCGTCGACCTTAAGCTGATCGAGGATGAAGTCGACCTCCGGCTGGAGGCGGTCGACATAGACCGGTAGCGAACGGACGAAGCGATGACGCTGTACCGGCACATAGAGGAAGTCGAGTTCCAGATGCGCCTGCGCATAGGCCCCCAGATAGGGCGTGTGAACGTGGCTGATCGTCGTCACGTCGTCGTGCTCACGGAACAGCTTGGTGTAGCGACCTTCGCCGCCGGGGGCGGCTTTACCGAGATAGACCGTGCCGTCGAAGCCGACGACGGAGGTGCGTACCTCATCGAGGTCGTCACCCCACGGGCCGGTATAGCCGAGATTGATCAGCTTTTCTTCGCCGGGGATACGCTGGACAAAGCCCAGCGTGCCGGTGGCGGAGATGGTGCGCGTTTCGCGCAGGACGCGGAAGGCCTTGCGGGCGTCTTTCTGCGCCTGAATGACAAAGGCGGTGGCTTCGGGCGACAGGCCCGCAATCGATTGTACGTCGGACATGGTATGATCCTTTCTGATAAAATTATTCTGCGGCCACACGTAACGTCTGGCGGCCACGCACCAGCGGCAGAACCTCTTCACCGACGCGGTAAGCCTCTTCGAGGTGCGGCGTTCCGGCGAAGATCAGACCGCCGACGCCAAGGCCCAGCAGCGTGTCGATGCGTTCGGCGGCGGTCTCGTAAGAGCCGACGATCCCCAGCGGCGAGCCCTGCGCGCCGAGGATGCCGAGGCCCGAGAAGAATCCGTCGATTTGCAGGTCTTTCGGATCTTTGTCGGCGGTCGGACGCAGATGGTCTGGGATGGGCGAACCCACGGCATCGCCCCGGCGCATGGCGGCACGCTGACGCTCGATGGCCTCCCAGTCGGCATTGGCCCAGCCGCGACGGACCTCGGCCCAGGCCTCTTCTTCGGTCGGACGGGCCAGGATATTGAGGCGGATGGCGGGCTTGACGCTGCGGCCATCCTTCGAGGCCAGTTCGCGCACGCGGTCGAACTTGGCGCGCAGCTTGTCCAGCGGCTCCATGTGCGTCAGGTTGAAGTCGGCGTGCTTGCCCTGAGCGGTGAGCGCCGCATCGGAAGACCCGGCGAAGTACAGTTCCGGACGGACCTGACCGGCCAGCGGCGCGGGCAGCCCCGCATCCTTCACCTGATAGAACTTGCCGTCGTAGCTGAAGGGGCCGCCGTTCCATACGCCCTCGAAGACATTGAGGAACTCGGTCGTGCGGGTATAGCGGTCGTCGTGAGCGATGCGGTCGCCCCACCACAGCTGCCCCGGACCACCACCGCCGGTGATGATGTTGAACAACAGCCGCCCGTTCGACAGGCGTTGCAGCGACGCGGCGGCCTTGGCGGCATAGACCGGATTGATCCACGGCGGCTGAAACGCGATCATGAAGCGCAGGGCCTTGGTATGGCGCGCCAGCGACGAGGCGATGACCCACGGATCGTCGGTCTGCGGGAAGGACGGGATCAGCGCCCCGTCGAAGCCCGCCGTTTCCGCCGCGCGGGCGATCTCCAGCAAATGCTCGTGATAGGCCGCCGGGTCGTGCGGCGACGGCGCCAGATTGCCAGGTTTCAGCGCGCCCCAATCGCCGCGCGTATCGGACGGCAGGGCCACATCGGCGCGGTCGCCGTGGGTGGGAAGTCTCCAGTGGAACTGTACCATATTGCTATTCCTCCTCAGCGCATTCCGAAAAGTGTGCAGCGGTTTTCGGAATCAAATGCGCGAAATTTATGCCGAGTGTTGCAGGCGACCGGCCCATGCGCTGAGGCGCGGCAGGACGTGCTGGGCGGTGCGATAGGCGTCTTCGAGATGCGGGCGGGCGCGCAGGATCAGGGTCGAGACCCCGGCCTCGACATAGGCTTCGAGACGTTGCGCGACCTGATCGTAGTCGCCGCTAAGGCGCGGATCGCCCTCCCCATCACGCGTATGGGCGGCAGCCTGAGCCTCGGCCTGCGTGTGGCGGGCCGTAATCTCGGCACGCAGACCGAAACGGATCGGACGATCCCCCGCAAGCGCCTTAAGACGCGCAATCTGAGCGCTGACGGCTTCCGGGCTTTCGGCGTCGAAGAGGTAGAGGTCGGCGTGTTTTGCGCCCAGGACCAGAGCCTCGTCGGCCGTGCCCGACAGGACGATCTCCGGCAGGGGCTGCCCTTCAAGCGGGCCGTTGAAACCACCGTTCAGGACCTCGTAATACTGGCCTTCGAAGGTATAGGGTTTCTCGTTCCAGAAACCCTTGAACACGGTCAGGAACTCATCGGCGCGAGCGATCTGTTCGGCCACGCTGCGGTCGTGGCCGTGCCATGCACCAGCTTCAGGTTCGCGCGTCACCAGATCGAGCACCAGCCGCCCGCCGGTCAGGCGCTGAAAGCTGGTAGCGATCTTGGCCGTATAGACCGCCGACAGGAAATGCGCCGGCAGTTCGGGAACCAGCTTGATGCGGCGGACGTCGCGGGCAATGGCGCCGGCGACGATCAGCGGCTCTTCGCCCTCGTCGGTCTGCGGGATGATCACCCCGTCGAAACCACCCAGTTCGGCGGCGCGCGCCACCTGCACGAGGTAGTCGTAATAGCTGACCTCTTCGTGCCCGTGGACGCGGTCGAAGCGCCAGGCCCGCGAAGGGGCATTTTGATAGTCGCCGCGGTTCCATTGCGAACGGTCGGCGGTGCGCCCGTCGCCATTGACCGGCAGTTGCCAGAATATTTCGAGTGCCATGTCTTAGGCTCCAGCCTTGAATTTGCTTGCGTCCCAGTAGGTTTCGAGGGACAGGGTTTTGAGGGCTTTTTCGACCAGACTGTCGTCGAGCAGAGCATCGACATCGACGTCACCAGTGATAATCCCGTTCTGTTTCGCGAAGGCCGAGGCTTCGCGATAATGGGTGTAAAGCTCCGGCGGAAAACGCGGCGACCAGCGGTCTTTCCAGCTGATGTTCGACTGATCGTAGGTGCGACGGACGATGTGTTCCGGTGTCCCGTTGCGCGTACCGAGCAGGACGATCTCGTCCTTGTTTTTCTCGTCCGAAATCCAGTGCGCGGCGCGGACATAGCTATCGACGACCAGTTGCGCGATATCGGGCTGTTCGCTGAGGAATGTGCGTGACACCCACTGTCCGCCCCAGCTTTTCCAGTCGAGCGCCTGATCGGCGGTCGACCAGATGATCTTGGCCACGCCTTTGTCTTCCAACCCGAAGGCCGAGATGGTGAACAGGCCGTCGACCCCGCCGGTCGCCACCGCAGCCGCCCCGGCATCGGGGTTGATATTGAAAATCTGGAAGTCGTCGTAGGTCAGACCCTTCGAGGTCAGCAGACGCAGCAGCGGCAGTTCCCACGGACGCCCACGGTGGATGGCCAGACGCTTGCCTTTCAGGTCTTCGATGGACCTGGCCGTGGAACCCACCGGCACGACCAGATAGGAGTCGCTGGGGTTGCCGGGCAGGACCAGCTTGGTCTTGCCGGTCGTATTGCTGGCGTTGAGGATGATCGACGGCAGGTCGGAATAGCCGGCGAACTGGATCTGGTGGTTGGCGAAGGCCTCGTTGACGATGGGGCCGACGGCGGAGTTAGGGGCCGGGAAATATTCCAGCTTGATGCCGCGTTTTTCCAGCCCTTCGCGCAACCAGCCGAACTTGTCGACCACGTAGTCGAGGCCCGACAGGCGCACTTTCTGACCCGCGAAGCTCGACACCACGGCGATCTTGAGCGTGGTGATCCCGGCCTTGTCTTTCGATACCGAGCAGCCGGACAGGGCCACGCCCAGGGCGGCGGCGAACCCGCCCGCCAGAACACCGCGACGAGATGAATTGAAACCGGTCATATAACGACTCCGTTGGTAAGGTCTTTGAGCACTTCGTCGCGAATGGCGTGCAGGACGGGTGACGCGCGGTCGCGCGGATGGGGCAGCGGTACGTCGACGATGCGGCGGATGCGGCCCGGCTCCGGGTCCATGATGACGACGCGATCACCGAGATAGACGGCTTCCTCGACGTCGTGGGTGACCATGATCATGGTCATGCGGTGCTGAAGCCAGATGCGTTGCAATTCGTTCTGCAAGCGCAGGCGCGTCAGGGCGTCGAGCGCGCCGAGCGGTTCATCGAGCAGCAGCACCTTGGGCTGGCTGACCAGAGCGCGGGCGATGGCCGCACGCTGCGCCATGCCGCCTGACAGCTCCTTCGGATAGGCGCTCTCGAAGCCCTTGAGGCCGACGAGGTCGATCAGGTCGAGGACGCGTTTATCTTTCTCGGCCTTGGGGATGTTCTGGTTGACCAGAGCGAAGGCGACGTTTTCGCGCACCGTCATCCACGGCAGCAGCGACGGGTCCTGAAAAATCATGCCGCGGTCGAGACTGGGGGCGTTGATGACCTTGCCATCGAGCTGGATCGTGCCGGAATAGTCATTTTCCAGCCCGGAGACGAGGCGCAGCAGGGTCGACTTGCCGCAACCGCTGCGCCCGACGATGCTGACAAATTCGCCCTCATGCACATCGAGGTCGATATTGAGCAGGACGCGCAGGGCCTTCTGGTCGATGACGTAGTTCTTCGACAGCGACTGGATACTGAGCTTGGCGGTGGGGGATGGGGTTTCGAATGCCATGGTGCTTATCTCACATTGCGCCAGCGCAGGACGCGGTCGGCGATCTTGCTGACGATGAGGTTGGTGACGTAGCCGGTGACGCCGATGATGATGACGGCGAGCAGCACGACCTCCATGCGGAAAGCGGCCTGACCGTTGGCCATCATGTTGCCCAGACCGGGGCCCGGATTGAAGAACAGCTCGCTGCCGACCGAGGACAGCCAGGTGAAGGCGACCGCCTGCATCAGGCCAGTGAAGACGCTGGGCAACGCGCCCGGCAGGACGATGTGGCGGAAGGTCTGCCAGCGGCTGGCGAGGAAGATGCGGCCCACCGCGACGTGGCGGGCGTCGATATGCTTCAGGCCTTCATAGGTGTTGAGAACGGTCGGGTAGAAGGCGGCCAGCGAGATGATCAGTAGCTTTGACGGCTCACCATTGCCGAACCACAGGCTGATCAGGGGGATGTAGCCCAGCAGCGGCACCTGACGGACCGCCTGATAGATCGGGTTGACCAGCACATCGACGGGCCGGAAGGTCGCCATCAGCGCGCCGAGCGACACACCGAGCAGCCCCCCGATGGCGAAGCCCGAGGCCGTGCGGCCTAAACTGGCCAGCCAGTTGATCGGGATTTCCCCGTCGGCAAAGTGTTCGATCAGGCTTTTGAACACCCCATCCAGCGGCACGAAGACATAGGCCTGAACCGCGCCCTGCTGCGAGGCCAGTTGCCACGCGACTAGCGCCAGTACGGGAATGACGAAGCCGCGCAGGCCGAGGGCGAATTTGGTAATCCGGTCACCGGTGGTAGGTCGTATATCGGTAAGGACAGCGGTATTCATGCCTCTTGTCTCCGGGAACCGCGCGTCAGAAGCCGTTCAAGGGCGCGGAACCCCTTGTCGAGCGTGAAGCCGATCAGGCCGGTGATGACGACCCCTATCAGGACCAGATCGAGGCGGAAGGTCTGACGCCCCCACTCCATCATCTGGCCGATGCCGCTGTCGGCGACCAGCAGTTCGGCGGCGACCAGCACCATCCACGAGCGGGCGAGCGCGGTTCGCAGGCCCTGCACCAGCACGGGCAGGCTGGCCGGGACGATGACGTGAGTGAATTGCGTGAGCGCCGGGATGCGGTGGATGCGTGCCACGTCGAGCCAGGTGCGCGGAATGCCCTTGACGCCCTGAAAGGCTGCCAGCGCGACCGGTAGCGCGGTGGCCTTGGCGACCAGCACCAGCTTCACCGTCTCCCCCACCCCGAAGATCATGATAAAGGCCGGGATCAGCGCCACGGTAGGCAACTGCCGCATAATGTGAAAGCCCGGCAGGACATAGGCTTCGGCCTGTTTCGACACCCCCATGAGCGTGCCGAGCGCGATACCGATGCCCGCCCCGATCAGATAGCCGCCGAACAGGCGACCGAGGCTGCCCGTCAGGTGATCCGGCAACTGACCATTGCTCCAGTAGGTGACAAAGGTCTTCCACAGCACTTCAGGCGGGACGACGATTTCCGCCGGGAACCAGCCGCTGCGGCTCAAAAGCGTCCAGCCGACGATCAGGATGATCGGGGATAGGACCGCCGCCAGACGCTGCCGTTTCCACGCTTTGCGCTCGGGGGCCGGGGGCGCCAGAAGCGCCACCGGTTCCGACACGGGCCGGGTTTTCAATATGACTGAACCGTCGTCCACCCTTTGCTCCTTTTAAAACCGTGCCGACAACGACAGCAGGTAGCTGGTCGGCTTGCCCTGTTTCGAGGACGAGCCGTTGTTCGACGGCGCGATGGCGTGGATGTAATATTGCTCGTCGGTCAGGTTCTGACCGGTCAGGGCCAGCCGGTATTGCCCCTTGGCACCGAAGGCGAGCGCGACATTGGCACTGAGCAGACCGTAGCCCTTCTGTTCGAGGGTCGGGTCGAACTCCAGCGTCGGGTTGTAGTACTGCTTGGCGAGGTAGCGGTAGTCGACACCCGCCTCCAGCTCGACGCCGCTCCACAGTTCGCGGCTATAGTCGACCCCGACGGCGGCGGTCAGCTTCGGCGCGCGGGTGAATTCGCCACCCGACGGGTCGATGGTGGCATTGACCAGGCCCAGACGCGGATAGTTGACGCCCGACTGGATCGGATAATTGGTATATTCGCTGGCCAGACGCCCGAACGCGCCCTTGAAGTGCCAGTTGGCGTTCGGGCGGTAGTCGAGCGTCAGTTCCACGCCCTTGACCCAGCCGGCGGCGTTTGAATAACCCTGCCCCACGGCGGTCGACGATGTATTAGTATTGGTCCCCGTGCTCGGCAGGATGACCAGCACCTGAATGCTCGGGTAGTCGTAATAGAAGGCCGAGACATTGGCCGTCAGCTTGCGGTCCAGTACCTGCGTCTTCAGACCGAATTCGTAGGTGGTGATTTCTTCCGGTTCGTATTCACGAATCTGTAGCGTCGCGGGCGTCGTGGCGTTGTTGCGGCGGCTGTTGAACCCGCCCGACAGATAGCCCGTCGCGTAACGGAAATAGCCCAGCACATTGTCCGAGAACGCATATTGCGGCGTGATGTCGAAGGTAAAGCTGTCGTAGGTCTTTTTCAGCGAGGCCTGCGAATTGGTGTTGAGCGTCGCATTGACCGACGAGGGTTTCCACCATTCGGACTCATTATTGAAGGTCACCGTGCCGGTCGCGACCGTGAACGACTGGCTATAGGTCTTGGTCTCGCTGTTGAGACGCCCGCCGACGGTCAGCTTGAATTTGTCGTTGAATTCATAGGTGCCGCTGACGAAGGCCGCCGTGCTTTCGGTAATGGTATCGGTCAGGGTCTGGGCGTAGTTCCGCGTCGAGGCGGGCGAGGTATAGATATTGAGGTTACCCGCCCACGAATCCGAACCGGTCAGTTCCTTGAAGTAGTAGAGACCGGCGATCCAGCTGAAGGCACCCGTGTCAGGCGAGGCCAGACGCAGTTCCTGACTATACTGGCGATCCGGCGTCACCTGACGCGAGACGTTGTTGCGCAACGGGATCGAGCCGGAGCCGTTCGACCAGCGCGTCAGTTTATTCTCTTCGTAGGCCGTGATCGAGGTCAGGCTGTAGTCGCCGATATTCCAGCGTACGCGAATAAAACCCCCGTCGTTACGGATCGTCTGACGGCCCGTATCGGCCACCCAGCTATAGCCGTAGGGCAAAGGGTTCGCCGGGCTGGTATAGCCCTGATTATAGGTGGGATTGCTGATCGGCGCGACGGTCAGGTCGGGCTGGATATAGCCGGGGCTCTGATCGCCCTCATAGTCGCGGCGGTGATAGTTGAACAGGATGTCGAGGTCTTCGGTCGGCGTCCACAGCAGTTGCGCGCGCACGGCCTTTTCGTCGTTTTCACCGACACGCTTGCGGTCCGACAGCTTCCATGCGGTGGACGACGCCGGGGTCACGTCGCCCGCATAGAGGTTGTAGTTCCAGCCCTTGTCTTCGTTCTGATAGACCGACAGACGCCCGGCCAGCTTGCCGGGAATAAGCGTGCCGGTGATCGCGCCATCAAAACCGCGCTCACCGAAGCTGCCGGTCACCGCGCGGGCATAGCCGCCGGTCTCAAAGCTGGGGGCTTTCGAGATGAAGCTGATCGCGCCGCCGGTCGTGTTCTTGCCCCACAGAGTGCCTTGCGGACCGCTGAGGACTTCGACGCGCTGTTGATCGAACAGCGGGAAGGCCTGGGCATAGAAGTTGGCGATATAGACTTCGTCGCGATAGACGCCGATCGGGCTGACGCCGTTCGGATCGGTATTGTTGGTACCCACACCGCGCACGAACCAGCGCGGGCGTTCGCGCCCGTCGGTGGCCACCGCATTGGTATTGGGCGCGAAACCGACCACGTCCTGCGCCAGCTTGACCTGCTCGTTCTTCGCGATCAGGTCGCCGCTGAGCGTGGTCAGCGTAATCGGCACGTCCTGCGCCTTTTCCTCGCGGCGGCGGGCGGTGACGACGACTTCGGTGGCATCATCAGCGCTGGCGGCGGCGACCGGCGCCGGAGCGTCGGCGGCCAATACCGGCGCGGCAAACGCGAGAGAGGAAATGCCCGCCAGCAGCAGGCCGCGTAAGGTTTTTGTCGTGAGGGAGGAGGTCATATCAACACTTGTTCGGGGAGGCTGAAACACAAATGCCTGGCGCCCCCGTTGTCAGGTCTGCCGGCCATGAAGGTGGCCTTGCTACGACAACCGGCACCCCTTCGACAATAAAGCCGGACTTAATGTTGACTTAAGTGATTTTATAAAATGAAATTTTTATCTATTATATTCATATATTTAAATATCATAATTCATCATATTTTCTCAATATAAAATCTTTTTAGTTTTAATTTACGTTGACACGGGCGCCTCTCCACCACCAGAGATAGCCACGTTTTGCACGCCTTCCGCGATTAAAGGATTTCCCCATGGCCGACACCCTGACCAACCTTTCCAACGACGCTCCCGCGCTCGACCGCATCTGGTTCACGCGTTGCCCCGTGCCCACCGCGACGGGCCTTGCCTATAAGCTGGGCTGGCTGACGGACGAGTTCGCCGCCGACAAGCTGCCGGTCGAAACGCTTCAGGAAAGCACGACCGAGCTGCGCCGCCACCACTACGACCACCGCTTGCCCTCGCTGATCCGCGAAGGCGGCAATATCCTCGCCTTCGGGGCGCGTTCTCAGGGCGAGCCGACCAAGCTGGTGGGCCTGACCTGGATCGAGGAATGGCAGACCATCCTTGTCCGCCCGGACAGCGGCATCTCGAAGCCGGAACACCTGAAAGGCAAGCGCCTGGCCCTGCCGACCTGGACCGATCATGCCATTCCCTCGCATCAGCGCGGCTCGTCGATCTCGCGCGGCATGTCACTGGCGGGCTATAAGGGCGCGCTGGCCGCGGCCGGGCTGACCTTCGACGATGTGGAACTGGTCGAGGTGTCGTCGAACCGCGCCGCACCGGTGCAGGATCTGGCGGGCGGTAATCGCGCATCGGCGGGCAATCTGGCGGGTCTGTGGGCCTTGCAACGCCTGATCGACGGCGACGTCGATGCCCTTTACGTCAAAGGCGCGGCAGCGGTCGACGCGGCCAAGAAGCTCGGCATCGTCGTCGGCATCAATCTCGACCACCTGCCCGAGCGCCGCTTCCGTGTCAATAACGGCACGCCGCGCCCGATCACCGTGCATCAGAGCCTGATCGACAACCATTTCGACGTGCTGACACGCTTCCTCTATCAAACCCTGCGCGCCGCCGACTGGGCCCGCGATAATTTAAGCGGCGTGCGCGACATCCTGCAAAGCGAAACCCGCGGCAGCGCCGAAGCCGTCAGGGAAGCCTATTCCGACGACGCCCTGCAATCCCTGCACCCGACGCTGGATGATGAGCGACTGGCCCTGTTCGATCAGCAGAAAAAATTCCTCTGGCTGCACGGCTTTATCGATAACGACTTCGATCTTGGCGACTGGGTCGATCCGCGCCCGCTCGAAGCCGCCCGCGCCTTACTGAAACGTCAGGGCTAAAACCTATGCGTAAGGGGAGGCACACGCCTCCCCTTTTTCTCAGCCCCCACGCGTCCGGAAATGAACGGAATCATTAACCGGCCCGCCCCTGAACACACGCTATAAATTTCAATTCTGAAATCTATAGAACAAAAAGCGGCACGTTAAATACATATAAGAAATATATTGTTCCATAATTACAACCCAATACTCAGTGCCGCGCTCAAAATCAGCTTTCCGGTTCTTTTCTATTGAAAAATATCCCTTTGCCTTCAGCATAGACGAAACCCGTGCCGTCCGTCATTTCAGACGATGACACCGGTATCAATAATATGCATCGGCCCAAGACCGAGCCTTAGGGAGACACGCAATGAGGAACACCCCCGTTCATCCGGGCGCGCAGACGCGTCTGTTGAAGAGAAGCATTTCCTATCTGGCCTTGGCGGGCCTGATGGCGGCAACGGGCGCCTACGCTCAGGACGCCGCGCCCGCGCCGGCCGCGCAAGGGGAAGACCTGACGACCGTGGTCGTGACCGGCTACCGCGCAAGCCTGCAAAGCGCGCTGAATACCAAGCGCAAGGCCGACGTCATGCTCGACGCCATCAATGCCGAGGACATCGCCGACTTCCCCGACGCCAATCTGGCCGAGTCGCTGCAACGTATTCCCGGCATCTCGATCGACCGCGATAACGGCGAAGGCCGCACCATCACCGTGCGCGGTCTGGGCGCGGACTTCCAGCGTACGCGGATCAACGGCCTTGAGGCCCTGTCCACGGCGGGGGCCAACGATTCAGGTTCGTCGCCGAACCGCTCGCGCGCCTTCGACTACAATACCTTCGCGTCTGAACTGTTCAACTCGCTGACCGTGCGCAAGACCGCCTCCGCCGAAACCGACGAAGGCGCGTTGGGTGCAACCATCGACCTGCAAACCGCCCGCCCCTTCGACTACAAGACCGACACCTACGCCTTCTCGACCGAAGCGGCATGGTACCAGAACGGCGATTACTACAATCCGCGCATGACGGGCCTGATCTCCAAGCGCTGGGCCGACGGACGTCTCGGCTGGCTGGGCTCGATCGCCTATTCCGAACGCGACACCAATTCCGACCAGTATCGCCGTCAGGCGGGGCAGTCCGACTACACCTATCGCGGCTCGACCTGGGCGACGGCGGAAACACCCTACCGCGCCGGGTTCGCTGCCCCCACCGGCACCACCTTCGGCACGGCCATCACCAATGCCGCCTATCTGGCGGCGGTGACCGGTTCGGACGCCACGGCCTATAACAACCTCTATCCGGGCTGCTCAACCGCGACCACGGCGACCGATCTGGCCTGCGCCAACTCCACCGTCCGCATCCCGGCGCTGGCGCAAATCCAGCAGCAGAAAATCCATTCGGAACGCCTCGGCATTACCTCGTCGTTCCAGATGAAGATTTCGGACAATACCAAGGTGTCGGTCGATTATCTGGGCTCGCATTTCGAGAACGAGAGCACCTATTACCAGATCCAGACCGTCGGCCTGAACCGCAACAACACCAATGCCGGTCTGGCCACCGCGACGGCTTCAACGGCGCGCGCCACCAAGCGCGGCTACTATCCGGGCACCTGCACCTATGCGGCGGAAACCGAGCTGGCGGCGGGCACCGACTGCGGTCAGTCGCTCTACGGCACCAACCTCGCCACCAATATGTGGTACAGCTACAACCCGTATAATCTCGACGTTTACGACTATTACAACAACCCGGCCTCGGTCGGTTACGTGGCCTCGACCGACGGTCTGGCCATGCGTACGGCCATGATCGGCCGCCCGGCGGTCAAGGTGCTCGCTTCGCACGTCAACAGCGCCGGGATCGCCGACTATCTTCAGCTTCAGAACGTCGACTGGCGCTCGGGCGCCGACCAGAACTCATATACCACCGACTTCAACCAGTTCTCGGTCAACCTCGATCATCGCTTCAACGACCGCCTGAGCATGACCATGATTCTGGGGGCCTCAAGCTCGGTCAACAAGAACACCGGCCTTCTGGTCGAGTTCAACAAGCTCGATTCGCAGGGCATCTTCACCTATGACGAACGCAGCGGCGGCAATATGCCGGTCTTCGATCTCGGCTTCAACGCGGCGGATTCGAGCCAGTGGAGCATCGTCAAGGGCATTTCCGGCATGCGCCATTATCAGCGCAACGTCGAAAACACCTATTCGGGCCTCAAGACCGACTTCAAGTACGATCATAACGACGCCCTGACCTTCAAGTTCGGCTTCAACGACCGCGAATACAGCTTCGAGACCAGCCTGCGCGAACGCAATAACGACCTGCTCAACCCGACCGAAAAGGAAGCGGGTGTCAGCGTTGCCTCGCTGGGTCAGATCATCAACTTCGGGCAAGGCCTCGACCTGTCGTCGGGGACCGCGACCAGCTTCTTCGCGCCGAATATCGAGGCTTTCAAAGCTGTGTTCGGCTTCGACTGCGACTGTATCAACAAGTACGGCGACTGGACCCTGACCAGCAAGAAGAGCTCGCGCGAAAGCTATGAGGTGACCGAACACGACACCGGCACCTACGGCCAGGCCGACTTCCGCACCAGCCTGTTCGGTCGCGACCTGTCGGGGAATTTCGGCGTTCGCGTCGTGCAGACCAAGGTCGATGCCGAGGGCGCCAACTCGGTCGGTCGCCGCATCAAGGACAGCAACGAATATACCGACACCCTGCCGGCGCTCAACCTGTCCTACGACGTGGCGCGCAACCTGAAGATCCGCGTCGGCGCGGCCAAGGTCATGTCGCGGCCCAACCTCTCCATGCTGTCGCCCAGTGTTTCGGCGATCAGCATCCCCAATACCGGCGCGACGACGGGCGCGACCATGACGGTCGGCAATACCAAGCTCAACCCCTACCGCGCTACCAATTACGACCTCAGCGTGGAATGGTACTTCGCCAAGGGCAGCATCCTGTCGCTGGCCCTGTTCACCAAGGACATCAAGTCCTATCCGCAGACCGTGCTCTACAGCGCGCCGATGTCGACCTTCCTGACCGCCGACGCCATCGCGGCCCTGAAGCTGCAATACGCCACCGGCAGCGTCGCCGACAACTACGCGCTCGCCTATATCAACGGTGACTACGAAGTCACCGCGCGCCAGTACCGCGACGCCCCGGGCGGCACGCTGAAAGGCTGGGAATTCAATTACGAACAGCCCTTCACCTTCCTGCCGGGCTATCTGGCCAATACCGGCCTGCGCCTCAACGCCACCCATATCGAGTCGGAGCTGACCTATATTCTCGATCCGGGCTCGTCGACCGTGGCCGCCAGCTACGGTACGGGGCCGTGGCTGGGCGCCTCGCCCAACGCGCTGAACTTCACGCTCTACTACGAAGACCCCAAACTGTCGGCGCGCATCTCGATGTCGAAGCGCGAAGGCTATTACACGACCTATCCGATCGCTTCGGGTTCGTGCGCGGCGGGGACGGTAACCTCGGGCACGGCGGCGTGCGACTCGCCGTTGGTCAACGACTTCGAAGGCAGCGAGGGCACGACCAATGTCGACTTCTCTTCGTCTTACAAGTTCAGCAAGCGCCTCTCGATCTCGCTCGAAGGCCTCAACCTGACCAACCAGACGACGAACCGCCAGGCCTATTACGCCAACGGGTCGCCCGTCGTCAGCCAGTACGCCTCGACCGGCATGCAGGTCACGCTGGGCCTGCGCTACAAGTACTGAAACACCGGCTCCCTGTTACAGCACCTTCGAGTGCACGGCTGGTAAACTGAGGGCGGCGTCCCCACGCCGTCCTCTTTCTTATGCAGACAATTGCGGGATAGCCGCCATCGCGACAAGATGTTACATGCCCCGGCACTCACATCAGGAATAGGCGACAGATGACTAAAATTCAGCCCGGCCCGTCGTTCAGGGAAAACCTCCAGCACCTGCCGCCGGTCACCGGTCTGGCACGGATCGACCTGCTCGACGCGACGGGTAATGTGATCGCCACCATCGAGAATGAACCGGGCAAACAGGGCTCACTGGCCGTCTATCAGTATCTCAGCCAATGCTTCGATACGCTCGATGCGGCGGCAGCGGCGCATGGACTGGACCTGTTCGCCGAGCATACGGCGGACGCGCGCAACCGCCCCGGCGCGCATCCCAATGTCGATCGCCTGATCGGCATCGTTGATGGTGGTCAACCTATGCGCATCTATATCGTGGCGGCCAACCCGGCTTAGTACCGGGCGGACAGAGTGATCCCCAGCGTGCGCGGATCGCCCGGCACGGCAATGTAGGGATTGATCGCCGAGGCCGTGGCGAAGCCGTGGATATAGCGCTCATCGAGCAGGTTCTTCGACCACAGCACCACGCTCAGGCGTCCGTCCGCCGTCCTGAGTCCGATTCCGGCATTGACCAGCGCATAGGCGGCCTGCTTGCCGAACGACGATTTCGGATTGAGCAGCGACACCTTTGAACGCCAGGCCGCATTGCCGTAGGTGAACAGTTCGAGACGGCCCACCGGACGCGCGTACTCGAAACTGCCCTGTACATTCCATTTCGGTACCCCCGGCAAGGCCTCCCCCGACAGCGACAGGATGGGCCCCGTCGACGCCGCCAGATCGACCGGCGACGGCGCCGACGGATAGTCGATCGATCGGGCGTCATTGCCGGCCGCGCTGAGGCTCAGGCTCAGGTCCGGCGATACGCGCCAGCGCGCTTCGACCTCGATGCCCTGCGCGCGCACCTCGCCGACATTGCCGAGATAGGGCACGGCCACCGCGGTCGAGACGACCCGCGCCCCCTGATAGTTGGTAAGGGTGTTGCGATAAAAATTGACGTTGAACAGCAGGCGGCGGTTCAGCCACATCGACTTGACACCCGCCTCGTAGGCCTGCGACTCCTCCGGCGCGATCAGCAGCGGCAGGGTGAAGCTGGCGCTGATCGGCGAGGCGGCGGTATTGGCCGCGCCCGACTTTTCCCCATAGGCCGCCGAGGCGTAGAGCCGCACATTCTCGGTCAGTTTGTAGGACGGGTTGATCAGCCACGAGAGCGAGTCTTCGGTGCGGGCATCGCCTATGCTGTAGATACCACCAAGCGCCGCCGACGTCCCGCCGAAACTGGCCAGAACCGCCGCGCGCGCCGAGGCCAGCGACGCCGTCAAGGGCGCACCGCCCGTGGCGGAGCCCACCACCGTCACACGCTTGTCTTCCGAGGTGTAGCGCAGGCCCGCCGTCACGTCGAACCTATCGGTGATATGCCAGGTGCCCTGCCCGAAGACGGCTGAACTTTTGGTGCCGACCTTGCCGTGCTTGGCATAGTCGACATCATTCAGAACCGCGGGCAGCAGGAGGTTGGCCGGCAACTGCCCGGTCAGGAAAAAGGCCGTCGCGTCCTTGTAGAACAGGAAGTGCAGGTTCGACGACAGGTCTTCGCGCAGATAGAAGGCCCCCACCTGCCAGTCGAACGGGCCCCCGGCGGGGCTGGCCAGACGGAACTCCTGCGAATACTGGTTCACATCGATGTCGTACCCGCCGCCGAGGATATTGAACGGCGTATAGTCGCTGTCGTTGACCGGGCGGAAGGTCAGCTTTCGCCAGGCACTGATCGCCGTCAGGGTCAGGCCGCCGACCTCCCAGTTGACTTCGTTCGACACCCCCTGCGCTCGCGACTTGGCACGGCCCTGCGTGTCCAGATGGGCGTTGTCCGGCAGGTTGAAATCGGCCGTGTAGCCGAAAACGGACTTTAGGCGATTGGTCCAACTGCCCGGACGGGCACCCGTCGGATTGGCCGTCGTCGTATAGACCGTGCCATCAGGATTGTAGTTGAAATTGGCGTCCGACTGCGGCGCATAGAAGTTGTTGAACTCCTTCGACTCCAGTTGCTCGACGATCAGGCGGCTGGAGACCGTCCCGGTCGGCGTGAAATAGAGCTGACCGCGCAGGGCGTAGCGATTGTTATCGAGCAGTCGGTCGCCATTATATCTGTTCTCGATCCAGCCGCCGCCTATATCGCGCGACACGGTGAGCCGGTAGGCCAGCCGGTCCTCGACTAGCGGCCCCGTGGCGCTGAAGCGGAACTGAGTACGGTTGCGGCTGCCGACGGTCAGGTCGCCCTTCACCTCCGGCGTAAAGCTTGGCAGCCGGGTCTTGATGATGACCGCGCCGACGGTGGTGTTCTTCCCCAGCAGCGTGCCCTGAGGGCCGCGCACCACCTCGATGCCTTCCAGATCGACGAAGTCGAGCCACGAGAAGCCGACATGGGTGTAGAAAACATTGTCGACGATCAGGCCGACACCCGATTCCGAACCGTCATTATTGGCGTTGCCGCCAAGGCCGCGGATCGCCATGCCTGACACGCGTGTATTCTGCTGAATCGCGATGAAATTCGGCACCTTGGCCCCGTAATCCGAGACGCGGTCGAGATGCTGCGCGTTCAGTTCGGCGCCCGATACGACGGAAATGGCCAGAGGCACGTCCTGCAAGGCTTCCTTGCGACGGCGCGCCGTGACGATGACCTCGGTCGCGTCGATTTCGCTCCGCACATGGGGTTCCGTGGCCGGCTTTTCATCCGCGCGCACCGCCACCGGATCGGCCAGAGCCCAAAGCGGCATCGCGAACATCATCGCGCCGGAAAGGCTCTTACGGATCGTCTTGCGCAGACGTCCCTCGCTCATCTGGGTGACATGGAACATCCCTATGCCATAGATGATTCTCGCCGCGCGCAACACATATCGCCGTCATCCCAAATCCTGAACCCGGATGTCGATGCCCTCCCGTGCGACAAAATCTATACGCAATCCATATTCGCTGTCTTGTATCTGGTGAGCCTCATTCCTGAGTCCCCGGAAACGATGAAGGTGGGCAACACGGTAGATAATAATAGTATCAGATCGTCGGGATAGTTCCGCCGTCGATCACGTGTTCGGTTCCGGTTATGGACGATGCACGATCCGAAGCCAGGAAGGCATTCAGGTCGGCGACTTCTCCTGGTGCCGCGGGTCGTCCGAGCGGAATACCGCCGAGCGAGTTCATGATGACCTGAATGGCTTCATCGTAGCGTATACCGGCCTGCTCGGCGATGCGCAGGGCCAGGCCATTGGCACCGGGATCGGCGGAAACCCGTACGCCCCGAACGCCCTTTGGTGACACCTCTTTTGAAAGGCTTTTGCTATAGGTGTTTAGTGCCCCCTTGGCCGAAGCATAAGCGGTCGTCGCCTCCGGCAGCGGTAGGCGGTTCTGGATCGAAGTGACGTGGATGACGCCTGATCGATCATGCCAGGAATGAGCGCGCGATCGAGCCTGACCGCCGGAAAGAAGTTCAGATTGAACTCCTTTTCCCACTCTTCATCGGTGAGGGCTGCAAAGACGCCTGAAGGGGCCGACGAGCCGCCCAGCACGTTGACGAGGACGTCGATCCCGCCAAGCTCCCGCTGCACTGCATCGACGACGGTTTGGGCCCCTCCCCCTGTGGTCAGGTCGGCTTCGACGAATGCCGCACCCGAGAAATCGGCCGGCCTTGACGAGCCAAGCTTTGTTCGGATGGCGGCACGCAATGGACTGGGGCTTGGGTATATCATGGAGGCAGATGTGCGCGACGACATCGCCGCGGGCCGCCTGGAGCGCGTACTCGAAGACTGGACGCCATCGCTGGCTCCGTTAGCGCTATATGTTGATTTCCGCTGAGAAGTGCCCCACTTGGCGGGCTAATTTCCACTGAGAAGTGACCCATGTGAAACTCCCCTCGTTGTATGGCAGCGAGGGCTCAAGGAGTGATAGACATGGCGTTATTGAGCGTCATTCGACGCTGGGCACTTCGGGATCGGAT
>NZ_JAQQKX010000022.1 GCF_028550415.1 Asticcacaulis aquaticus | reverse complement strand
CCCATTGGCAACATCCCACCAGCCGAGGCCGAACAACTCTACTACGCTGCCCTCGACACTTTAGAATTGGCCGCGTAACTTAAACCAATGAGCCTCCGGCAAAGCCGGGGCGGTTCAGTCTGAACGCACACTGGTTCATGAGTCTTGACGACGCGAGAGAAAAGATGGAGGCTTGGCGTAGAGACTACAATGAGGTTCGCCCTCACAGCGCCATCGGCAACCAACCCCCGATATCGCTCATATCCGGCTCAGCCGTTCCCGCGGCGCCATGAGCCTTAACCCGGCAAAATTCGAGCACCGGGTGGCCAAGAAACGGGGAGCACGTCAGTGGGACCAACTTAAAACATCCGAGCAAGCTCAGGATGAGCAGGTAATGTCGAGGAACCCGGTTTTATCCCGGCTTCGATTTATTGGCCTGCTTTATAGTTCTCTTTTTTAAGTTCCGATATTGTAATAAATCGAACGCCTGAATTTCTTCATTTAAATCTTTCGATTTCAATTCAATATACTGACGTTCTAGCGCATCAACTCGATCATGTTCTGATAATGATTCTTTTAAAGAGAATATCGTTAATTGTTTTTTTGATTTCATAACGGCAATTTCAAATAAATGCTCTCCATTATCATAGCACTCATCAGGAATAATGAGAGAAAAGGCATGGTATCCCTGGTTAATTCCCGCCTCTAAAAGATCAATTCTAAATTCTTTTGCAATTTTTTTATCTTTAATTTTTTTATCAACGATAAGTAAAACCTCGACCGGGTCGGTGCTTCCATCTAATGCAATCCAACCCTTTGCAAGGCCCTCGGCAATGCAATCAAAATTTCCTTTATACATCAATCAGCTCCTTAAACTAATTTTGAAATTGACGCTAATGACTTTTTTATATTCTTAACGCTGCTGCCATTTTTATATAAAATCTCTTTCAAAATGGGCTCAATAGACTCAAGGGATGAGACGGTATTTTGAATTTCCTCTAAAACTTTTTGAGGATTTCCAACTATGTTTAGCGCTTTGTCTAATGATTTCTTCAAGGCGATATTTTCGCGCTCTAAATTTTGCAATTCTCGAGACAGTGAATGAGTTTTATTCAATATTGCATCAAATTCCCCCATTGACTGCAATAATAAAGAGGTGGAATTTCTAAAAACAAGAGATATATCCTCTAATAATTCTATCTCTTGCTTTTTGTCTGCGTATTTTGTGATGTTTTTAAAAGAATTATAAGCTTGGTAAATTAAGTGTCTTGAATTTTCATTATTATCATAATTCATTTGAAAATGATGATTTACCATATCTGGAGTAATAAAATCGTCTACCTTTTTCTCAGTGCGTTTTGTCCAGTTTGGCCACTTTATGGAAAGTTCGTTTCCCACGCTTAGAATTTCACGCCGCCAATTTTGACAAACATCGTCCCAAAGAAGAAATTTGCGGGGTAAACTTCGCGTATAACGCTCTGCATCTAGAACGTGGCGAAGCCATAGTAATTGCCCCTTTGTAGCGGAAATTCCATTGCGCTTGTTAAGTGATGCGGCAACTTCAAGTGGATTTCGAATGGGGAGAATAAATTTTACACCATAGCCCATTTCATCCAATGCGGCGGTCCATAGGGGAACGATTCTGCATACCCTGGGGTCCTTTATCAAGAGAAGGCTCTGCCCGCTAAATTCAGACTCTATGACTTTTTGAATGCGTTTGACGGCGGCCTTTCCTGCCGGGTTGCGTTCATCAACCTCAAGCTCTTTCCAGCAATCCCATTTGGAGCCGTAACTTTGCAAGATGCGGTCATTCAAGTGCATAATCGGCACGGACTCAAAAAAACCCTTTTTATTATCGTCGTTTGCCTCCATGAGGTTCTTCGGTAGATGGGCGCCGAGGATGCTCAAGGCACCCGCCAATGCTGAAGTGCCACTACGGTGCATTCCCAAAACGATAATCGCTGTATTTTTCATAAATCTCTTCGCTCCAGTCATATCGCTTAGTTTATAAGGCGATAAACTACCTGTCCACCGCTACTCCGATTGCTCTTGAGCCGGTCCCCTGATTTCCGACCAGTAATTTGCAGAGCCCTCAATGAGGAGGATGACGGCCGATTGAAGGGGTTTCTGATCGAAGCGATACTGGACATGCAGCGTCGAAGGATCTGGCGATAAAAGCGACTGATGCTCGACATAAAACGGCGAACTGCGCAGTCGATTAAGTCTGACCATGGCCTAAGTGAACGTCGGGCGTGTCGCCTGCCAGAACTGGACCGATATTGACTTGGCTAGTCAAACCCGCAGTGCGGCCTTCCAAACGAATGTAGAAATGACGTCACCCGTTGCGGCTACGATCCAATATGTAGGAAAAATGTTTTAAGGGCGGGATTGATACGCGACGGCAGTTAGATCGCGGTACCTGTATCGGTGTCGCGGCGCAAGTGCAGCGGATAAAACACCGATTGACGGGCGTAATCGGGCCAGGCTTCGACGAAGGCTTTGAGTTCGGCCTCCCATCGGGTCTGTTCTTCGGGACGGTCTTCAGTCCGCCGTGACTGCCCCTCTTTGTGCAGGAGGGTAGCGTCGGGCGTATAGATTACTTTCAGTCCTTTGCGGCGTGCCTTGAGGCAGAGGTCAATATCGTTAAGGGTGATCGGGAAGCGTACCTCATCGAACCCTTCCAGTTCTTCGAAAAGGTCATGCCTGATCAACAGGCAGGCCCCCGTCACGGCATCGACCTCACCAGCTTCAGCCAATAAAGGGTGCGTACGCCAAACGTTTTCGGGAGCGTTGCGCCAGGGATGGCCGGGGCCGGGGATAAGGTTGGTCGCGACGCCGGCGTGTTGCAGATCGCCTGATGCATAGAGCAGGCGCGCCCCGACCACCCCGACGTCTTTTCGTGCGGCAAATCCAAGCATGGCGTTTAGCCAGGTTCCGTCAACAGCTTCGATATCATCATTGAGAAACAAGAGATACGGGTGCCGGGCCTCGGCCGCGCCTAGATTGCACAGACGTGAAAAGTTGAAGGGAATATCGTGGCGGATCACCCTGACGTTCAGGCGCAGCGCGGCCCCGGTCAGCAGATCACACATGTCGGGGTTCGTTGCCCCATTATCGACAATGATCATCTCGAAGGCCACGCCTTCAAGCCTGCGCAAAGAATCCAGGCATGCCCTGAGCAGGTCGTGCCGCACCTTGGTGGGGATGATGATGGAAACGGATCGATGCTCCGGTAGCGCGACAGGGCGTTCTATCGGTCGCGTGGTGACGGGTGTCGGCACGGCGTGAGCCTTCGGGGTGGCAAGACGCATGCCGACAGCCGTATTGGCGCGGCGGCGTAACAGGCCGTGAGCAACTGAAATCCAGCGACCGGGATGTTGCAAGAGACGCAAGGCCTTGGCAGCATAGAGGCCGAGTTTCTGGAAGCGGTTGAGGCGCCGCATGTCGATGCGGATGTCCGACATCGGTGCGGCGATCAATCGGTAGTGCGCGCCGTAATGACCGGCGGGCAAAAACAGAAAAGTGTCATTTTTGACCTGGACATAAAGCACCGTCCGGCGCTTCGTGAGAATTTCGGTAAACTCTACCTCAAGCGGTGTTGTCGTACTCAGGCAATAAAGTCCGCCTAGTGTAAAAACACGGGATCCTGGCACCTGGCTTGCCGGGTCTGTTTCCACGCTATGAAAATCCCCGGTAAGATCGGGGGCTGGATCAGGAATGAAAACGTCGGCAGATATCACAGCGGGCATAGAACGTTTTATCGCGCGATCCGCCGTCTTAGTCGAGATAAAAAGCCCCTGCCGGGGGAATACGGCAGGGGCTACAGACTTACATCGAAGCGTCTTCGCTCGATGCCGAACCGCTCCAGTCCGAAGCGGAGGCGGCGCCTTCGCCCATGCCCTGCGCATAGGCTTCACCGGTCGTGGTCGAGGCGGCGTAGAAGAACAGGGCGGCAATAAGCAGCGACAGGGTTAACCAGAAGACGCGGCTCTGGATCGAGGTCGATGTTTCTGTGGTGTCGTGTTGTGCCATTTTTGGCCTCCAGAAATGAGATAGTGATCGGGATTTTCCTGAGCGGTACACTATCGGTGCGCGGCTGGCCGATTGGAGGCGCATAAAGGCGCGGCGCACGTCTTACTGAAATGGTGTAGGGCAAAAACTACAGGCACGGGCCTATAACGCCCGCGACCTAAGTGTGCGGCGCAAAAAATAAAAAATCCATAGTTGCGCTGCACAAAATGATAAGTGCGTCAATTATATCGCTGTTATCATAACGCTGCGGCTCTATCGCAGGCCTGACAACCTTTTGCGATCTGGCATCTATAGGTTTTCAAACCCTATCGGCGCACCCCAGAAACGTTCGACCAGAGCCGATTGCTGCGCTGCGGTGCCCGTCGTGAGAAAACGTCGCAGCCCTGCGGTGCCGATATCGTATTCCGGATGACGCTCGATATAGCGCCCCAGCGAGTCGGCGACCGAGGACGGCTGGTGGATCAGGGGCGTGCCGGGCGGCAGGGCGGCCTTGAACAGGTCGCCGATGATCTCATAATGCGTGCAGCCGAGGATCGCCCGGTCGGGATAGCGCCCGATCCGCGTTTTCAGGGCCTGAACGCGGCTTTCCACCACGGCTTTCAGCGTCTCTTCGGATTCCCCGGCCTCGATCATGCCGGCCAGGCCGACGCAGGGTTCGGAAAACACCGCCAGATCCTGACGGCGCTTGTCGATCTCGATCTCATAGACACGCGACCGCGCCGTCGCCGTGGTGCAGAAGATACCGAGGATGTCGAGGTTCTCGATCTTGGGGCCGCGGCGTTCGGCCTCGTGCTCCCACGGCAGGCCGGTGGCGGCTTCGATGGTCGGCACGATGATGCCCAGCACATTGACGGGGCGGCTATAGGTCTTGCGCACCCCGGCCAGCCAGGTCGATTGCAGGCGGCGCAGCGCCACGGCCGAGGCGGTATTACAGGCCAGAACGACCAGAGACGCGCCCGCCGCGAACAGGGTTTCGCAGCCCTGTCGCGTCAGTTCGACGATCTCTTCGCCGGACCGCTCGCCATAGGGGGCGTGTTTCTGATCGCCGAGATAGATGAAATCGGCCTCAGGCATCCGGTCGACCAGCGCCCGGTGAATGCTCAGGCCGCCGACGCCGGAATCGAAAACACCAATGGCCATTTATGAACTTTCCTTAATTGGACAGGCTGATGCTCCTACATAGGATGGTGTGTGCTTCTCGTCCATAGGGTCCGCTCTTGCCTTGAGTGGAACCGCGTGGTTACAAGAGAGACAAAATTTTTGCAGCGGACTACGTCATGTCCGACGCGCCTGTCAGGAGTAGTAATGATGGAAATGGATCGCCGCACGATTATGGGCCTGATGGCCTCGGCCAGCCTCTTGCCCGCGACGGCGTTCGCCGCCGAAGGCGACCCCGTGCTGACCCAGGCCTGGACTGGTCCCTATGGCGGCGTGCCGCCGTTCGACAAGGTGAAGGTCGAAGACTTCGAAGCGGCCTTCGATACGGCGATGAACGCCCAACGCAAAGAAATCGCCGCGATTACCGCCAATACGGCGGCGCCGACCTTTGAGAACACCATCGTCGCGCTGGAAACCGCCGGGGCCGAGATGGAACGCGTTTCCACCGTCTATGGCGTATGGTCCAGCGGACTATCTACGCCAACGCTTCAGGAAATATCGAAGCGTCTGTCGCCGAAACTGGCGGCCTTTGGCGATGAAATCAATCAGAATGAAGTTTTGTTCCAAAAAATAAGAACTGTTTACGAGGGCAAGGCCGCGTTCAAGCTGACGCCGGAGCAGGATCGCCTGTTGTGGGTGACGCATAACGGCTTCGTCCGGTCGGGCGCCGCCCTGTCGCCGGAGGCCAAGACGCGCGTTGCGGCGATCAACAAAGAGCTGTCCGTCCTGTTCAATCAGTTCTCCGACAACCTGCTCCACGACGAAGAGCAGACCCTCTATTTCAGCAAGGACGAGCTGGCCGGTCTGTCCGACGGGTTCCTCGCCTCGGCGGCGGCCTCGGCCAAGGCGGCGGGCAAGGACGGTCAGTATGCGGTCGCCAATACGCGCTCGGCCATGGAGCCGGTGACGACCTTCGCTACCAATCGGGCGACGCGTGAAAAGGTGTGGCGCTTCTACGTCAATCGCGGCGACAATGGCGACGCGTCGGACAATAACGCCATCATCAAAAAGATCCTCAAGCTGCGGGTCGAGCGCGCGAATCTGCGCGGTTACAAGACCCATGCCCACTGGCGCGTCGAGACCGCCATGGCCAAGACGCCGGAAGCGGCGATGGGGCTGATGGAGTCGGTGTGGCCGGCGGCGGTCAAGCGCGTCCACGAAGAGGTCGCCGACATGCAGAAGGTCGCCGATTCCGAGAAGGCCAACATTACCATCGAACCGTGGGACTACCGCTTCTACGCCGAAAAGGTGCGCAAGGCGCGTTACGACCTCGATGAGAACGAGATCAAGCCGTACCTGCAACTGGACAAGCTGATCGAAGGCATGTTCTGGGCGGCGTCGCAGACCTACGGTTTCGGTTTCCGTAAGGTCGAGGGCCTGCCGGTCTTCCATCCGGACGTGACGACCTACGAAGTCCTGCGCGATGGCAAGGTCATCGGCGTCCACTATCTCGACCCCTATGCGCGCAAGGGCAAGCGCTCGGGGGCCTGGATGAACGCCTATCGCAGCCAGTCGAAAGAGGGCGGCAAGGCGATCATCCCGATCGTGTCGAACAACTCGAACTTCATCAAGGGGGCGGTGGGCGAACCGGTTCTGATCTCGTGGGACGACGCTTCGACCCTGTTCCACGAATTCGGCCATGCCATCCACGGCCTGTCGTCGAACGTCACCTACCAGACCCTGTCGGGCACTTCGGTGGCGCGCGACTATGTCGAGTTCCCGTCGCAGGTCAACGAGCGCTGGCTGTCGACGCCGGAAGTCCTCAGCCGCTTCGCTCTGCATTACAAGACGGGTAAGCCGATGCCCGCCGAACTGCTGGCCAAGATCAAGAAGGCCGATACCTTCAATCAGGGCTTCGCCACGGTGGAATATCTGTCCTCGGCCCTGATCGACATGAAGCTGCATCTGGCCGGTGACGCCGACATCGATCCGGACGCCTTCGAGCGCGAGGAACTGGCGAAACTGGGTATGCCGAAGGAAATCGTCATGCGCCATCGCACGCCGCAATTCGCGCACGTCTTCTCTTCGGACGGTTATTCGGCAGGGTATTACAGCTATCTGTGGGCCGATGTCGTCGCGGCGGACTGCTCCGAAGCTTTTGCCGAGGCGCCGGGCGGCTTCTACGATCAGACGGTGGCGGGCAAGATGATGAAAAACATCCTCAGCGTCGGCAATACGATCGATCCCGCGATCGCCTACCGCAATTTCCGCGGTCGCGACGCCGATCCGAAAGCCCTGATGCGCTCGCGCGGGTTTGCGTAAATCTATAGCGCAATAAGGATGAAAAGGGCCGGGATTAGTTCCCGGCCCTTTTTGCATTCACCATCCTGAGTAGCTCTGCCGCAGCTAAAGCATCCGACATCGCCCGGTGGTGATTTCTCAGATCGATATTGAATTCGCGCGATAGCGGCTTCAGCCCATAGGCGGCAAGACCGGGGAAATGTTTCCGCATCGAAGCGACCGTGCACAGTTTCGGATAGCGGAACGGGCGCTCCAGCCCCCTGAATTCCTGCGACAGAAACCCGTAGTCGAAATTGACGTTGTGCGCGACGAAGACGCCGCCCTTCATGAAGGCGGCAAAATCGTCGGCGATATCGGCGAAGACCGGTGCGTCCCTGACCATGGCATTGGTGATGCCAGTCAACTCGGTAATGAAGGCCGGGATGCGGCGTTCAGGATTGATCAGGGTTTGCCAGGTGTCGATGATTTCGCCGCGCTGAATCTTCACCGCGCCGATCTCGGTCACGCGTTCGGACTGCGACCGCCCGCCGGTGGTCTCGATGTCGACCACGACATAGATCTGATCGGGGTCGGGCACGAAGGTGACCCGCGCGATATCGACGGCGAACCCGGCGGTTTTCAGCAGGTTCAGACGCGCGAGCTGATGGCGACGAACCTGATCCCCGTCGCCCTTGACCTCGACGAAGTGCACGCCATCCGGCCCCATCAGGAGCAGGTCGGGGAAGCCGTCGCGCAAGCCATGGAAATCCTGCGTCATGGCCTCCAGCACCTGCCGCACCGATAGGGGCGGGGCCACGGACAGGAAGGCGGCGATCAGGTCGCCCAGCCCGGGCCAGCCGTAGAAGACGCCATTTTCCTCGGCTCCGTGACGATTCCATTTATCCAGAATTATCTCAGTCGCGTCACCGCGTTCTATGAGGGCCAGTTTTTGCGTGATGGCCTCGGCGAATTTATGCTGAAAGGTCCGGTCGCGCAGGGCAACGGGCAGGCGGTCGAAGCCTGACGATAAAGCGCCTTCGGATTCGAACAGTTCATCCCAGAACAACAGGCCGAACAGGGCGGGCCACAGGCCGTTCTCGACGTGGTGGACGTCAAAACCCTGCGCTTCGTAATGGCGGGCGGCGGCCAGTTCCGGCAGGCCGCGATAAAGATCGTCGGCCTCGATCAGGGGCCCGTCACGCAGCAGGTCGGTGAAGACGCTGGTGCGCTTGCCGTTGAACTTACGGCGGTAGAAGTCGTCGGCGAAGATGAAGGCTTCGTCGTGGACCGGGGCGTCGAGCATGGCCTCCAGCAGGGTCCGGGCGCGGTCGTGATCGTCCTGGGCATAGAGCATCCGCACCACGCGTTCCTGGCTTTCGAACAGCCCCGACTGCGCGTAGAATTCCACCGCCCGTTCGTTGTCTTTCTGCCGTTCGAAAAAGCGCCCCAGATCGTGCAGCAACTTGTCGCGCAGGCCTTGCGTAAACTCGGTCGTCGCCGGGGGCAGGTCGGTTACGACATCGGCAGCCGCCAGATAGGCCTTTGGCGTTGCGCCTTTCAGCGCCCTCAGTTGCCGCGTATAGGCATAGCCGCCCAGCGCCTCTTCGCGGCTGATGAACCGCGCCTGATAGCTGTCCTTCTGGCGCACCTGCACCACGCCGAGGTCGCGCAGGGTGAAGCCGAGCAGATTGCCGCTCAGCTTGCCGAAATAGAGGTAGAGCAGAAAGCCGACCGTCTCGCGATGCGCGGGCAAAAAGCGTGGGGTATCGGCGAGCGCCGCGAGAAAATCCTCAAAGCTCAGTTGCCCGTGCAGGTGATCGCACAGGCGCGCCTTGGGCCAGGTCGATTTCACCTCTATCTCGTAGGCACGTGCCAGATCGGTCAGTGCCGGGCGGGTCAGGCCGTCAAGGCAGGTGCGATAGTCGTCGGGACTGAGGCCGCGCACGAAACCCTGTTCGTGCAGCTCCTGCAGGCTGAGATCGATATGATGGATTTCGCTGTAGTCGAGATCGGCGCGCGTAAAGATGGCGCGCTTGCGGTTCGACATGCGGATATAGACGCACTGCGCTTCCGGACTCAGGGCCTCGAACGCGCTCAGAAACGCTGTTTCCGCGTCGCCGAGCAGAGCGCCGTAGACCTCGCGCACAAAGGTCAGCATTTCCATGAAATGGGAATGATAATAGGTGGGCGGCAGGACGGGAAAAGGACGCATATACTGAAAACCTCGGAACGGACAAACCGGGCTTAAGTTCTATATATGTTCTTTTTCGTTGAGGCAAGCTACCCCACCTGACGGGAGGCGGAGCGGCCTACTTCTTCATGTCCATCACATTGAGGATCGCCGGGCCGAGGATGACGACGAACAGCACCGGCAGGAAGAAGACGATCATCGGCACGGTGAGCTGCGCCGGCAGGGCGGCGGCCTTCTTTTCGGCGGCGGACAGGCGCAGTTCGCGGTTTTCCTTGGCCATGACGCGTAGCGCCGTACCAAGCGGCGTACCGTACTTTTCGGCCTGAATCATGGCCGTGCAGACGGCCTTGATGCCGGGGTGATTGGTCCGGCGCGCCAGACCTTCGTAGGCCATGCGGCGTTCGGGCAGATAGGACAGTTCGGCGACCAGCAGCGACATTTCCTCGGCCAGCTCGATCGAGGCCGAGCCGATTTCCTGCGACACCTTGTTGATGGCGGCTTCGATCGACATGCCCGATTCCACGCAGATCAGCAGCAGGTCGAGCGCATCGGGGAAGGCGGCGATGATCGAGGCGCGGCGCTTCGATGCCATGTTGGAGATATAGAGGTTCGGCGCGTAGTAACCGGCCACGAACATGCCGACGCAGATCAGGATCTTGATATTGGTCGGCTGACCGAAATCGTTGACCACGAAGATGTAGAAGGTGGTGAAGGCCCCCAGCACGAAGGGCATCAGGAAGCGGAAGAAGTAGAAGGTCGAGACGGGCTTGGGGCCGCGGTAACCGGCCATGGCCAGCTTGTCGACGACCTTGGGGTCTTCGAGCAGGGTTTTCAGGTTCAGTTTTTCGACGATACGCTTGTACAGGCCTTCGTCGGTGTGACGCAGCCCGCTGTTGGCGCCGGGCTGGACGATGCCCTGACGCGACTGGCGGCGCAGTTCGTCGCGGCGGGCGGCCACGGCCTTCATGCGCTTGTCGAGCTGGTCGCCGGAGGTCACCGACTTCATCAGCGTCATGGCCGTGAAGAAGACGAACAGGGCCACGAGACCCGTCATCAGATTGACCGGATCGAGAATGAACAGGGCGAGGTCTCTCATCTGGATATCACCCTAGAACTTGAAGTTGATCATCTTGCGCATCATCAGGATGCCGAGCAGCATCCATATCGCGCCGCCCATCAGCATGAAATTGCCGCGCGGGTCGGTGAACATCGGGCCGATATAGCCGGGATTGACCAGCGAGATCATGGTGCCGACGCCCGGCGGCAGGACGCCGATGATCGAGGCCGAGGCAATGGCTTCGGACGACAGGGCCTTGATCTTTTCGCGCATCATCCGGCGGGCGCGCAGGACGTTCGACAGGTTGCCCAGCGCTTCGGCCAGGTTGCCGCCCGTCTTGGCCTGAATGGCGATGACGATGGTGAAAAAGCGCAGTTCGGACGTTGGCATGCGCTCGCACATCTTTTCCAATGCGCCGTCCAGCGCCATGCCGATGGCGACGTTCTCATTGAGGCGCTGGAACTCCGGCCCCAGTGGCTTGCCCATTTCGCGCGCGATGATCTTCAGCCCGTCATTGACCGGCAGGCCCGACTTGATGCCGCGCACCAGAATATCCATGGCGTCGGGAAACAGGGCGGTGAACTTGTTGATACGGCCCTTGGCCAGGGTGCCGAGGAACCAGCGCGGTATGCCGTAGGCGAAGACGAAGGCGGCTCCCAATGCGATGAACGGATTCTGGCTGACCAGAAACCCGATCAGGGCCGCGAAGACGCCCATGGCGATCGAGATGATCCAGAACTTCTTGACGTCGGGGCTCAGACCGGCGTGCAGCATGCGGGCGGCCAGAGACAGACGCGCCTTGCGGTCGCGGCGTTCGGATTCCTTCAGTTGCAGCAGGATCTGCTTGCGGCGTTCTTCGGGGGTCTTGGCGGTCTGGGCCTTGCCGCCCTTGCGGCGGGCATTGGGCGTACTGACGACGATGGCCTGGGCGCGCTTGGCAGCGACGTCGGACGCGCTGTTACCGCTGGTCAGGACAAAGCCGATCGAGGCGATGATGACGAAGCTCAGAAACGCGATAAGAACGAAGGTCATATGGAACTACTCCGACGCGTCGAGCGCTTCGGCCAGCTCACGCTCAAGGCCGTAATATTTGGCGCGGTCCCAGAAGCGCGGACGACCGATGCCGGTCGAGCGGTGACGGCCGATGATCTTGCCGTCCTTGCTTTCGCCTTCGATCTCGTACAGGAACAGGTCCTGCGTGATGATGACGTCGCCTTCGAGGCCGAGGACTTCGGTGATGTGGGTGATGCGGCGTGAACCGTCGCGCAGACGCGCTGCCTGAACGATGATGTCGATCGAGCCGACGATCATTTCGCGGATGGTGCGCGACGGCAGGCCGTAGCCGCCCATGGTGATCATCGATTCCAGACGCGACACGGCTTCGCGCGGCGAGTTGGCGTGCAACGTGCCCATCGAGCCGTCGTGGCCGGTGTTCATGGCCTGAAGGAGGTCGAAGGCCTCCGGGCCGCGGACTTCGCCGACGATGATGCGCTCGGGACGCATCCGCAGACAGTTCTTGACGAGATCGCGCATGGTGATCGCGCCTTGTCCTTCCAGATTCGGCGGACGGGTTTCCAGACGCACGACGTGCGGCTGCTGCAATTGCAGTTCGGCGGCGTCTTCGCAGGTGATGACGCGCTCGGTCGGGTCGATGAAGGCGGTCAGGGTGTTGAGCAGGGTCGTCTTGCCCGAACCCGTACCGCCGGAGATCAGGACGTTGCAGCGCGAGGCGCCGATGACGCCGAGGACGCGCGCCCCTTCCGGGCTGATGGAGTTGAACTCCACCAGATTGCGCATGGTCAGCTTGTCCTTTTTGAACTTACGGATGGTGAGCGTCGGGCCGTCCAGCGCCAGCGGCGGCGCGATGACGTTGACGCGCGACCCGTCGGGCAGACGGGCGTCGCAGATCGGTGAGCTTTCGTCGACGCGGCGGCCGACCTGCGACACGATGCGCTGACAGATGTTCATCAGCTGGCCGTTGTCGCGGAAACGGACATTGGTCAGCTGCACCTTGCCGCCGACTTCGATGAAGACGCGGCCCGCGCCGTTGACCATGATGTCGGCGATGTCGTCGCGGGCCAGCAGCGGCTCCAGCGGGCCGTAGCCGAGGACGTCGTTGATGATGTCCTGAACCAGGGCGTCCTGTTCGACGACCGACATGGACACGTTCTTGATCGTCACCAGTTCGGCGACGATGTCGCGGATTTCCTCCGACGCCGCCTTCTGGTCCAGCTGGGCCAGTTGCGACAGGTCGATGGTGTTCAGCAACGCGTTGAAGATCGCGGTCTTGGTGGCGTGGTAGTAGTCGGACTGTTCGCGGACGATCTCGGTGACGGCCTGCGCCTTGTGCATCTGGTCGATGCCGGACGACAGCTTGCCATTACCCTTGGCTGCGCCCTTATCGGTGCGGCGTTCGACCGCGGGCTCGGCCTTGGCGTCGTGCCCCATGCCCAGAGACTGCCCCTGAGGGCGAGTCGCGATGTCGGCGTTCGGCTTGGCTGCGGGCGGCGGGGCCCCTTTGAGCTGTTGCGGTTTTGCCGAAGCGGCGGGCGTGGCACCGCTGAGGGCCTGCGGGCGCACCTGAGCGGCCGCCTGCGCACCCGCCGTGGGGGCGGGGCGGGGGGCGTCGGCAAGACCGATGGGCTTGCCGCTGGAATCCGTAGGGCGCTTTCCGAACACTTAGGGTCTCACTTCTTGAAAAGTTTACCGAGCAGCGATTTCGACTGTTTTTTGGACGGCTCCGCGACGCGACCGGTGATCGCCGCTGTCAGGGTCATCAGGGCCTCGTGCGCCTTCGACGCCGGGGCGCATTCGGCCAGCATCTGACCGTTATTGGCGGCCTGACCGAAGGTTTTCGGGTCGAAACCGATGGCGCAGACGGGCTCCATGCCCAGGGCGGCGGTGAAGTCCTTGAGCGGGATTTCCGGGCGGCCCGGCATGTCGGTCTGGTTCAGCACGATGCGCGGCGGCGTGTCGTTCGGGCGGAACGACTTCAGCAGCTCGATCATGTTCTTGGCGTTGCGCAGGGAGGCGAGGTCCGGCGTCGCCACGATGACCACCTCGTCGGCGGCGATCAGGCACTTTTTCAGCCACGGTGTCCAGACGTGCGGCAGGTCCATGACGATGAACGGCGCGACCGAACGCACCTTGCGCGTCACTTCCTCGAAGGCGTCGTCGTCGGCCAGATAGTCCTGATCGAGCGAGGCCGGGGCCGAGAACAGCGACAGGCGCTCCGTGCAGCGCGTCAGCATACGGTCGAGCAGGACCGGGTCGAGACGGTCGGGCTCGTTGAGCGCGTCGGCCATGCCCTGCATCGGGTCCTGATTGAAGTCGAGCCCGGCGGTGCCGAAGGGCAGGTCGTAGTCGGCGATGACCGTATTGGCCTGCATGGTTTCGGACAGGGCGTGGGCGAAATTGTGCGCCAGAACCGAGGAGCCTGCGCCGCCGCGCGCGCCGATGAAGGCGATGGCGCGACCGACGAACGGGGTTTCCGGATCGTTGAACAGGGTCGAGATGACCTTGATCAGTTGCAGGGGCTGCACCGGGGCGACCATGTAGTCGGACACGCCCTGTCGCATCAGTTCGCGGAACAGCGAGATGTCGTTGTGCTGACCGATGACGACGACCTTGGTATTGGCGTCGCAGACCTCGGCCAGTTGTCCCAGCTGGTCGAGCAGGTCGCGGCCACGCGCATCGCTCTCGACGAGGATAAGCGACGGCGTCGGTTCCTGACGATAGACGGTGATGGCCTCTTCGATGCCGCCGCGGCGAACCAGCGACTGGGCGCGGGCCATGCGGCGATCCAGCGCCGCGGTATCGCAGGCCTGCAGCGTGCTGTCGCCGTTGGGGAAGAAGTGGATGGCGATGCGCGGGATCGAGACCGAGCCCAGTGTGTCGCCGCCGAAGCCGTCCGGCAGGGCCGGCGGCTCGTTATGGACCAGAGCTGCGGGCGTCAGGGCCTGACGCGCGGTGCCGTCGCGCGCGTTGAGCGGCTCAAGGTCGCTGAACGGATCGTCGAGATCGAGGGGATCGCCGCCCACCGGACCATAGTCCTGCGTGAAGCCGTCGTCCGCGTCGTCGAAACTGTCGAAAGGATCGTGCTGGGTAGCGATGGAGGACATGCTATGGCTCACTTGATGGCGTCGGAGATGGTGCCCTTGGCCGCTTCGTTGTCGGCGGCCGAGGTCACTTCACCCTTGCGGTACTTGTCGATGACGACGGCGCGGCGTCCGGCATCCGCCGGGGTGGCGGTTTGCGGTCCGGCCAGGTCGCGCGGATCGGCGACCTGCGCCGCCAGATTGGCGGTGATGGAGCAGCCGAAATTCTTGTAGGCCTTGTTGCCGCCGGTGCGACCCAGATTTTCCCAGCTCTGCCCGCATTGCGGAATGTCGGCGCGGTATTCGACCAGGCTGATGCTGACGACGTCGGCGGGCTGGGCCTCGGCGGTCGAATAGCCGATGACGTGGGCCTCGACCTGATGCTGCATCAGGTAGTCGCGCACGGCATATCCCGCGCGCACGGCGTCGGGGCCGTTGGCGGTCACGATGCGGACATCGACGGCTTCGCCGCTGTCCCAGCTGGCGCGGCGGGCGATCTGATCCAGCGCGCGGCGCTGATTTTCCGAAAAGCCCTTCGGATTGATCTTGAGGTGGATGGCTTCGCTGCGCGACTGGGCCTGAAGGGTGTAGGCCTCGGTCGGCAGGGGCGCTTCCAGCTTCGCGCTGTTGTCGCTGGCGCAGGCGGCGAGCAGCGGCAGGCCGGTGAGGGCGAGAGCGGCGAGACGCAGAACGGGGGTAAGGTTCGACATGATCTGTACCTACTCGATGACGTAGCCGATGGGGGCCTGATAGGGGGCGGCGGCCACCTGATCCGGGCGCGTGTCGCCACGCTTCTGCTTGTAAGACTTGTTCAGGCGGCCGAGGAAGATGGTCTCCGGGTCCGACGCGATCTGAAGGTTGTCGGCGGGCGTCTGGAACGCGTTCGGATCGGTCGGGCTGACGATGTACGGCGTGATGATGATGACCAGCTCGCTGTCTTCGTTCTGGAAGTCGCGCGAGCGGAACAGCGAACCCAGCACCGGCAGGTTGGTCAGGCCGGGCAGGGAGTCGATCGACTGACGATAGTCGGATTTCAGCAGGCCTGCGATCATCAGCGACGAGCCCGACTGCATCTCGACGGTCGTTTCGGCGCGGCGCACGCTCAGCGCCGACATGGTCAGGGTGCCCGAGGTGAAGGCGCCGTTATTGGTCAGCTCAGACACTTCGGTCGACAGCTTGATCGAGATGCGACCGCCCGACAGGACGACCGGTGTGAAGCCGAGGCCGACGCCGAAAGGCTTGTATTCGACCGTGATGCGGCCCGTGGAGTCCTGCGAGACCGGGATCGGGAACTCGCCGCCGGCCAGGAACTTGGCGGCTTCGCCCGACACGGCGGTCAGGTTCGGCTCGGCCAGGGTGCGGACCAGACCGACGCGCTCGAAGGCCTGAAGACAGCCGCCGATATTGTTGCCGGTGATGGTCGACCAGGCGGTGGAGGCGGCTGCCGTCACGGCATTGGTCACCGTATTGGTGTTGGAACTGGTGGTGCCGTCCGTGATAGTGGAATCGCTGGTCACGGTCGTCGTGTTGGTGCCGCCGCTCTGGACGAACTGGCCGTTCAGCGAATTGGTGTAGTTGACGCCCGAACCGCTGAGGGTCGTCTGAACATTATTATTGCTCAGGCTGTTGGTGACGCTGTTATTGACGCCGTTGACGACGGTGGTGCTGTCCGAGGCATTGCTGCCGGTCGAATAGTTGGTCGTCCGGGCACCCTTCTGGCCGTAGCACAGGCCAGTGCCGCCCATATAGGAGCCATTGGTGCCGAAGGTGTTGGCGCGACCGAAGGAGTAGGAGCGCGTACCGCTGTTGTAGGTCACGTCGGCGGACATGCCCAGCTGCTTGATCGTCGAACGTTCGACCTCGACGATGCGCACCTTGAGGGCCACCTGATCCTTACCGGCGATGGCCAGCGTATTGACGACGTTTTCCGGCTTGCCCGCGAAGGCCGAGGCCAGACGCGTGATCGCGTCGGCTTCGGCGGCATTGGCCACGACGCCCGACAGGATGATGAAGCCGTTAACGCTCTGGGCCTCGACCTTGGACTGCGGATAGAGGCGGTGGATGGTGTCGGTCAGCTGGTCGGTGGAGGCATCGACGCGGATCGACAGGTTGAGGATCTGACGGCCGGTGCCGTCGAAGAAGATGGCGTCCGACTGACCCGGCGCGACACCCAGCACGAAGATGCGGCGCGGCGTGCGCAGCACCGCGTCGGCGGCGGCGGGGTTCGAGACGAAAACATCCGCCGCGTCGACCGGAAGGTCGATGACGGCGGAGCGGCCCTTGGGCAGGTTCAGCACCTGAGTACGCACCGGGGCGTTCTGGGTCTGAACGGACAGGTTGCCGTGTCCGCCCGCACCGGGTTTGTAAGGCACGGGCTCGGCGACGACGGAGCCGGCGATCATGGCGGTCGCGCCGATCAGCAGGCCGGTCAGGCCGGGCGTCCGGCGACGGGCAGGGGAAGCGGTCATAAGCGTTCTCATGAAGTCGCGTTTTTGGAAGTCGCGTTTTTGGGAGTCGCGGATAGGGGCGTGGGTCATCGGGAAACCGGAACCTCCGACGACTGGCCGTTGCGGATCACGGTGACCTTGCGGTCGGCGGGCGCGTTTTGCGGCAGGGCGGCGACGCGGCCCGACGGCCCGCCGACATCGGCATAGGAGCGCAGCATCAGCGACAGGGTGCCCTGCGCCTTGGCCTGCGCCAGAGCCTGACCGTCTTCGGGGGTCAGTTCCAGTGTGGCGGTGGCGCCGATGACCGACGGCTGGTCGGCCTTGGCCTGAACCGCCTGATCGATCGCGAGGACCTTGACGTTGCGCAGGACGGGGCGGGCGACGAAGTTCGACTGCCCGTCGGATTTGCGCACCTCGGCGGACACGAGGATATCGACGCGGTCGCCGGGCAGGATGAAACCGCCTGCCGTGTTTTCGACGCTGACCGGCACGGCCATGGCGCGCATGCCCGGTGCCAGCATGACGGCCATGAAGCCGCCTTCGTCGGCGCGGACGACCTTGCGCATGATGATCGGCTCGTTGGCCAGAATTTCCTCGCGGACGACGCCGCCCAGCACGGCATCCATGCCCTTGGTGGGGTTGAGCATCTTGTCGGCGGCCTCGACCGCCTTACCGGCGGCGTCGGTCGTCTTGGCCTCGACCTTTTGCGGCGTTTCCTCGGGCGACTTGACCGCCGTGGCGGCCGCCGGGGTGACGGGGCGGTCGGTGAGATAGGCGGCGGTGACGGCGCTTTCGGGCCAGTCCTTCCACGTCAGGTCGGCCTCGGTCAGGCGTTCGCCGACCTTGAGATCGCGCGCGGCGACCAGCACCTTGACCTGAGGGACTTCGGCGGCGACGGGCGTGGCGGCGGCCGGCTGGCTGCCATTGCCGCCGATCATGCCACGGACCAGAAAGGCCAGCAGCAGGGCGGCGATGGCTGCGATCCCGATTACGACGTAACGTGACGCCTTCATGCGTGTTCCCCTTGAGTTTTCCGTGCGCGGTCGGAAACGTGAGACAGGTCAATTCATAATTGCGGGGAATCTTCGCTTAACGTTGGTTAACGTTAGGCTAAAGAAACCGCCGCACCGGCGAATTAATTAAAAAACGAGTCGAATTTCGCGTTCAGATTGATTTCTCTGGCACGAAAGTTGCGCTGTTCTGGCGCCTGGGTTTTTAGAACCCTAACAAGGGGTAAAGATCGCTGTGCGGCATGGCCAGAAGCCCGCCCGCGCAGATGGCCAGCCCATAGGGAATGTCGCCGTTCGGCTTGAGCAGGGTTTGCAGCCACTTCGGCAGGGTCGGGGTATAGATTTGCAGGAACTGACGCCCCAGCAGCAGCACCAGCGACAGTGCACCGCCCGCCAGAGCCGTATAGAGCCCGAAAGCGAGGACGCCTTGCGGATGGAACCACAGGGCCGTCGCCGCGATCAGCTTGGCGTCGCCGCCGCCCATGACCCGGAAAGCGAAGGCGAGGATGCCCAGCGCCAGCCCGGCTGCACCGATGCCAAGATGCTGCAGAATGATCATCGGCGGCAGGCCCAGCAGCAACGCCGCCGGGAGAAAGGCCAGAGCCAGGGTGATCGAGAGCCGGTTGGGGATGGTCATGCTTTTGAGATCGCTCAGCGCGGCCCAGATCAGGCAGGCCGGAAAGGTCAGGGCGAACAAAAGCGGGATGAGGATCGGAGACATGAGAGCTTTCGAAGGCGCCGCGCGCCGGTGAACAGACCCTGAGTTCTAAGGGTAGAAAGCTGTTTTTTGGTTAACATTGGCGTCGGTGGGAGCCGACTGCCGCGCACGCAAAAGGGCCACGGCGTGAACCGTGACCCTTCTTTTGCGGTTTGGGCGCCGTCTTACTTCGAAGCGGTGTCCAGCGTCGTCGAAACCTTGGTGAAGGTCGTGACCAGACTGTCTTTCATCGTACCCAGAACCGTGATCAGGGCGACGGCGATCAGGGCGGCGATCAGGCCGTATTCGATAGCCGTGGCGCCCGATTCATCCTTGGCGAAAGACTGGAGAAACGTTTTCATCTTGAATGTCCTTTTTAGACAGTAAACCCGGAAGTGGAATGCTACGCGTACTGGATAAAGGGATGAAAAAGGCCGGTGGCCGGTCTCTTCCGAACGCTTTTACTGGGTCTATTTACTGGGCGTGCCCGGAACCCGTCAGGCGGACGACAAAGGGCCACAGGTGCGATCACCTGCGGCCCTTCGTGCATCGGCTGACGCCGTGCCTTGCGTTGCCGCAGCTTACTTCGAAGCGGTGTCGAGCGTGGTCGAGACCTTGGTGAAGGTCGTGACCAGGCTGCCCTTCAGCGTGCCGAGCACGGTGATCAGGGCGACAGCGATCAGGGCAGCGATCAGGCCGTATTCGATGGCCGTGGCGCCGGACTCGTCTTGGGCGAAGTTCTTGATGAGGTTGGTCATGAGGAGATTTCCTTTATATGCAGGACGGCGCTTATTTACTGGCGGCGGCCACGGAATTGGAGAGATAGGTGTACATGCCCTGGACATGCTCGCCGTAGGTAAACAGGGCCGTTGAAATGCCGAGAAACACCAGGGCGATGATCAGGCCGTACTCGATGGCGGTGGCGCCGCTCTGGTCGCGGAAAAACTTCTTCAGCATGTCCGTACCTTTTGCGGGGGTGTCGGCGGGAAGCGAAGTGCCGCCCGCCGACCTTTACCGGTCGACCCGAAGGCTCTTACTTCGAGGCGGTGTCGAGGGTGGTCGAGACCTTGGTGAAGGTCGTGACCAGGCTGCCCTTCAGTGTGCCGAGCACGGTGATCAGGGCCACAGCGATCAGGGCAGCGATCAGGCCGTATTCGATGGCCGTGGCGCCGGACTCGTCTTGGGCGAAGTTCTTGATGAGGTTGGTCATGAGAAGTTTCCTGTTACTTGGATTAATATAAGCAAGTGAGTTGTATATTTGAGCTCAGAGGGTGAGTAACTCGTCTCACTTGCTCCCGAACACGTATCCAGAATAGTTCGTCGTGATTAATTCGGAGTAAATTTTTATATTTTTTTGAATTTTTTCTATAGTTAACAATGATTTACTGTAAATTTCAATTAACCTTACTCTTTATTAATCATGTCGAAAATTGATTCATAAAGGAAAATTTTTTCGTTAATACTGTGTTTAGCATTTTTAAACACTTACTGTTTACCTTTAATCCTAACCGGACGCTTATGAGTCCCGGGCTATGTAAGGGGCGACGCCGAAACCGTTCGCGTTAAAGCGCTTTAACAAAGTGAGTCCGACCATGAAGACGACAAAGATTTTAGTGCCACTGATCGGGGCTGTAATGATGATGGCGGGCGCGGCCCAGGCCGGTCAGAAGCTCATCGTCGAAAAGGATCATACGGCGCGTGTCAATCTGTCCGCGGCGGCCGGTTCGGTCATCGTTGGCAATCCGGCCATCGCCGACGTCAGCGTCGTCGACTCGCGGACTATATATATAGTGGGTCGCGGGTTCGGGCGTTCGTCGGTGACGGTGACCGATGCGGCCGGGCGCACGATCTGGGACGGCGAAGTGACCGTCGGTTCGCCGGCGACGGGGGGGGTGACCATCTATAAGGGGCTCAAGCCGACCAATATGGTGTGTTCGCGCGTCTGCGTCGAGCAGGGCGAGGCCGCGCCCGGGACGTCATCCGAGGCCGTGGTCCAGCCCGCCCCGGCGCCGGCAGGTTAAAAAATATAGAAACGATCAGGGTCTTAACGGACTATTGACCCGATCCGGTTAGGCTGGTGCCAAAGGGGCCTTCGTGCCCCGACCTACCCGATAATACCGGATACCCTGGCACGGCATGGCACTTTCGATTTCACGCGCGGCAAACGCAGGCAAGCCCTTAAGGGGCCTGAAAGCCCTGTGGCGTGACCGCCGGGGCGCGACCGCGCTCGAATTCGCCATGGTCGCCATGCCGTTTATCATGATGATCATGGCCTGTTTCGAACTGGCCCTGATCGTGCTGGTGTCGGTGTCGCTCGATATCGCCACGGAAAAGGCGGCCCGGGAAATCCGCACGGGCGTCACGACCAGTTCGACCTCCCTGTCCGATTTCAAGACCAAGATATGCAACAATATCAGCTGGCTGGGCTCAAGCTGCGTCGGCAATCTTCAGGTCGATGTCCGCACCTACGACAATTTCGCCCTCGCGGCGCAGGCGACCACCCCGATCAAGGACGGCGCCTACGATTCGACCAAGATGAGCTATGCCATCGGTGGCGGCAGCAAGATCCAGCTGGTGCGGGCCTATTATCAGTGGAAGATGTTCACGCCGTTCCTCAAGACCGGCATGACGACCCTGTCGAACGGCAACGCCGTTTTGTCGAGCAAGGTCGTGTTCAGGAACGAGCCCTTCTGATGATCAGCCTGTCACGTCTGGCGAACCGCCTGAAACTAAAAACATTCACGCAGGCATTCTCGGAGGCTCGGGGCGGGGCCGCGGCGGTGGAATTCGCCCTGATCGCGCCGATCCTGATCGTGCTGTATCTGGGGCTGGCCGAACTGACCCTGGGCATGATGGCCTCGCGCCGGACGTCGCACCTGGCGGCGACCGTCGGCGATCTGGCGGCGCAGTCCGAAAGCCTGACCGACGCCAATGTCAGCGATATCTTCGACATCGGCACCAGCATGTTGCAGCCGTTTACGACCACGGGTACGGTGCTCAAGATTCGTCTGAGCTGCGTCAAGATGAGCACGGCCAACAAGGCCGAAGTCCAGTGGAGCGACGGTCGCAACCTGACTAAATACGCCAACAACTACGTATTGACCAATATTACGACGACCCAGTTGCCGCAGGGCGAAAGCCTGATCGTGACCGAAGTCGAATATGCCTATACGTCGCCCTTCACGCAGTTCCTGCCGAGCATTTCGACGTTCAAGGACACCTATTACCACCACCCACGCACGGGCACGACGGTGACGCGCAAGGCGTCGTAATACGTTATGTGCATGGCTGGCGGCCCGCATCTGTGATACTGTGGGGTATGGCAAAGGGCACGGTTATGAGTCGTCTCACGATCAATATCTCAGAGCAACAGCATCAGACCCTCGAAGCCATGGCGGCACTTGAGGGTAAGACGCTTCGTCAATATGCGCTTGAACGGCTGCTTCCCTCATTCGACGAGGAAACGCAGGCCTGGGCGGAGCTGAAAACATTCCTCCAGACGCGGATTGACGCTGGTGTTTCCGGCGACGTTACGTCGGATACCTTCGATGAAATCGTAGCGGAAGAGATGGCCAAAAGGCCCCACGGCGAGTGATGTCCTTCATTCTTGGGACGTCAGCCGCCGAAGATCTGAGGTCTATCGTCAGTTATTCGCGCGACAGGTGGGGTGACGATCAGGCCCGGCGTTATGCGGCAAAACTGAAACAGGCTATCGAGCGGCTGGCCGATGGCCGGGGACGGTTCAGAGACGTTTCCGATATGATCGATGGCCTGCGGGTCATGCGTTGCGAACATCATTTCATCTTCGGCTTGGTCCGGGAAAATCAACCGATGCTGATCGTGGCCATACTTCACGAACGTATGGATATGCTCGTTAAAATTGGCAGCCGACTGGAATAGCCGACTGTCGAGGGATGGCATCACGAACGGTTCAGCCCGTCCCCTCAAAGACGGCCTTCAACAGCGACATCTTGGTTTCGGTCTCGCGCCGTTCCTCCTTCGGCTCGGAGTCGGCGACAATGCCGCCCCCGGCGCACAGGCGCACCTGCCAGCGGTTCTGATCGTCCTGTTCGCACACCGCCGTGCGGATCAGCACGCTCGAATCCATCGCGCCGCCGACATCGACCCAGAACAGTGAGCCGCAATAGGGTCCGCGCGGGGCTTCCAGCGCCTGAATGACCTTGAGCGCCTGTACCTTGGGAGCGCCGGAAATCGAGCCGGGCGGGAAGGTGTTCAGCAGCACGTCCGCCGCGTCGCATTCCGGACGCAGGTGTGCCGTCACGGTCGACACCAGATGGTGCACATTGGGATAGGTTTCCAGCGCGTTCAGCGCCTCGACCTTCACGGATCCGACCTCGGCGACCTTCGACAGGTCGTGTCGCATCAGATCGACGATCATCAGGTTTTCGGCGCGGTCCTTTTCGCTGGCGATCAGGGCCTTGGCGAAGGCTGCATCGGCGGCGGTCGTTTTTCCGCGCGGGCGGGTGCCCTTGATCGGCCGGGTTTCCAGCTTTCCGTCGGCATCGAGGCGAATGAACCGCTCCGGGCTGTTGGAAATAATGGCGCGCTTTTGCAGCCGGAAGACCGCGCCGAACGGGCTGGCCCCTTGCCGCCCGAGCGCTTTTGTCACGCGTCCGATGGTCATGCCGTCGCTGAGTTGTCCTTGCCAGCCGCGCGCCAGATTGGCCTGAAACAGGTCGCCGGCGTGGATCTGCTGGACAAGGCTGGCGACCTTGTCTTCATGCACCTGATCGGCGGTTTCCAGCGTCAGGGGGCCGCGCATGATCGGCTGGGGCGAGGTGTGTTGCGTCTTCGCCAGACACTGATGCAGCAGTTTCTGCATCCCGACCGCGCGATTATAGGCTTCGACGCCGTCGCGCCCCCGACCAAGCGCCAGCAGGCGGCGTTGTTTATGGTCGAAAGCGAGCAGGGCGGGAAACCGCAGGCAGATCAGCTCCGGCCACGGATTGCGGCCTTCGATGCGGAACGGGCGCTGGGGCAGGTTCTCCAGCCGCATCCCCAACTCGAACGCCGCCAGCCCGACCAAGCCGCCGGTGAAAGGCGGCAGGTCGCCGCCATCGCCCGCGATCTCGGTGGTTTGATAGTGGGTGACCGCCATCGACGCCCGCAGGACGGTCTCGGGCGTGCGCTTGTCGGTGAATTCCAGCACGCTGATGGCGTCGGCATGGGCGCACAGCCACGACCAGCGCCCCAGCTTACCGCCATCCGAAAGGAAGCCCACGGCATGATCCTGCTCGAAGAAGGCCTCATACAGATTATCCGCCGGCATGAAGGGCAGCTTGAGGACGTGCAGATGGGTGAGGGCGGGGGCGGTCATTGCTTCCGGGTAACGAGAAATGGCTTCACGAACAAGGCCTTAACGCTCACAACAACTTGATTCGTTAGTTAAGCCGTTGAGGCTCATACTGATCTCAGGTTCTCCCCGAGGCCCAGCTGTCGATGTAACCCTTTAGGCAATCGATGGCAGGTCCGACGGGAACGGCCTATGGATGGAGGTCCATGAGATGTATCCTTGAACGCCCAACCCGGCGGGAGTGTCCCGCGGTTTGGGCGTTTTTTTATGCCTATACTTATACCTCCCTGGCTATGCCGGGGAGGGGGACCGCTTTGCGCAGCAAAGGGGTGGTGGGGTATCTTACTTTATTCCCACATCTGCGGTCGTAAGTAAGCAAGAACCCCCACCACCACATCTCACCACTTCGTGGTTCGTGCGGTCCCATCGCTTGGCGAAAGCTATACTTTCGCCTGCGCTATACCCCAACAAGTTGGGGAGGTATATTATCAGCGGAACGGTGGCTCGTCGAAGGCGCGCAGCTTGCGTGAGTGCAGGCGTTCACCGGCCTTGCGTAGCAGGTTGATCGTCTCAAAGCCGATATCGATATGTTCGGCAATGGCACGCTCATAGAAGTGGTTGGCCTGACCCGGCAGCTTCAGTTCACCGTGCAGCGGCTTGTCCGACACGCAGAGCAAGGTGCCATACGGGACGCGGAAACGATACCCCTGCGCGGCCAGAGTCGCCGATTCCATGTCGATGGCGACGGCGCGGCTTTGCGAGAACAGCAGCGCCGAGGAGGAGTAACGAAGCTCCCAGTTGCGGTCGTCGGTGGTGACGACGGTCCCGGTGCGCAGGCGCTTTTTCAGGGCGTCGCCGTCCTGACCGGTGATGTTGACGGCGGCCTGTTGCAGGGCCTGCTGGACTTCGGCGATCGGCGGGATCGGAATCTCGCGCGGCAGGACGTTGTCCATCACGTGATCGTCGCGCAAGTACGCGTGGGCCAGCACATAGTCGCCGATGCTTTGCGAGGGACGCAGACCGCCGCAGTGGCCGATCATCAGCCACACATGCGGGCGCATGACCGCGAGGTGGTCGGTGATGTTCTTGGCGTTGGACGGGCCGACGCCGATATTGACGAGGCTGATTCCCTGACGGTCGGCGGACAGCAGATGATAGGACGGCATCTGGAACTTGCGCCAGGGCGAATTGGCGATCAGCTCCAGCGGATTCGGCGTATCCTTGGTAATCACAATACCGCCGCAGCACGACAGGGCCGTATAGGGGCTGTCGGGTTTCTTGAGTTGCTCAAGCGCGTAGGTGACGAACACATCGACATAGCGATGATAGTTGGTCATCAGGATATAGGACTGGATATGCTCGGCCGGGGTGCCGGTATAGTGCTTGAGGCGGGCCAGCGAGAAGTCGGTGCGCAGACCGTCGAACAGGGCCAGAGGCCGATGGCCCGACGGGTCGAGCAGGTCCATGCCGTCGGCGACTTCGTTGCCGATCAGGGCCAGTTCGGTCGTCGGGAAGTGCCGCGCCAGATCGAAGGCCGAGACGCTGTTGAGATCGAGGCCTGCGCCGTCGAGCACGTAGGGATAGGGGATTTCCTGATCCGAGACGCCGACGCTGATCGTGGCATTATAGTCTTTTTGCAGCAATTCGAGCTGCTCCTCGACCGAGTCGCCGAACAGGTCGGGGCGGGTGATCGAGGACGAATAGGTGCCGGGGCGCGAGAAGCGAGCGAAGGCGCGGTTGACGACCGGATGGCGGTGGGTCAGGGGGGCTTCGTCGTCTTCGTCGACATCGACGCCCTTCCACACCACGATCAGGCGCGGATAGCAGTACCGGCCCGCTTCGCGTGCGGTTTTCGACGGTTTGGTGCGGTCAGAAAGATAGGCCTGAAGATCGGACTGCAAGGCCTTTACGGCGGCAGAGTAGATCTCTTTGAGCTTCTGGATGGCCTCGCCTGCGGTCAGGGTTTCGAGGTGTGCGTCATTTTCGGCATGACGTGCCGCTTTGCTTTCATTTGTCATGAAATATTGTGCCACGGAAATTCGCGCCTGAAAAGGGTGCGGCGCAAAATTACAGATTCGCCTTCAAAAACGCGGCCGCATCGGCGCGCAACGGCGCCTTGCCACGGAACGGCACCGAATAGACGGCGGCGCAGTCCTGATGGCTCAGACCGTCATAGAGTTGCAGGGTCGACGAGGTGCCGACCTTTTTCAGCGCCTTATCCAGATTGACCGAATTGTGCACACCGCACACCGTGTCGGCGCGGCTGTGTTGCAGCAGGAACTTCGTCGTCGATTGAGTGGCGTGGTTGAGCGGCTGGGTTTCCTGCGGTCGGGGATAGGTGCCGAAGGTCTGGATGGCCGCCTTTACGTCGAAGGGATAGAAGTCATAGGGGCCGGCGATGCCGACACAGACCCTGAACGGGTTCGACGCCATGGGATCGAATTTGAGGAAGCTTTCCTCCAGAGCCAGGGTGACGGCGATATAGGCACCGGCGGAATGTCCCATGACGCCCAGTCGCTTGGCATCGCCACCATAGGTCGAGGCTTCGCGCTGGATATGACGGACCGCGCTGGCGGCGTCCTCCATAAAGCGCGGATAGACCACCTCCGGATAGAGACGATAGTTCGGCACGGCGACCAGATAGCCGAGCGCCGCCAGCGACCGACCCATCCACGCATAGTCCTTCTTGTCGCCGGACTCCCAGCCGCCTCCGAAAAAGAAGATCAGCACCGGCCAACCTTTGACCGGCTTGCTCCCGGTCGGGGCGTAAACGTCGTATCTGTGGCGCGGATGATCGCCATAGGCCACGTCCTGCGCCACGCGCTTCGACCCGCTATCTTTCGGCGTCATATTATTGAACGCCGTTAGCGTCGAACAGCCCGACAGAACCAGACCGATGCCTGTGCCGAGGATCAGTCCCCCCAGCAGATGACGTTTATCGAGTGTGGTCATGCCGGTCCCCATTGGCGGTGTTGCGCATTTTTGCGTGAACATGATTGAATTGCGACGATAATCCCATACTATCGCCTCTCAAGAAACCATACGTAATTCAGGGAGTGCCGGACGTGGATAAGCGACAGTTTTTATTAGGGGCCGCCGCCGCGGCTTTCGCGACGCCCGTTCTGGCGCAAACGCCTCCGGCTAAGGCGGACATTCCGCGCGATTGGATCGATCCCGACACCGGGCACCGCATCGTGCGCCTGTCCGAGGAAGACGGCTCGAAATCGCTCTATTTCCACGACAATGCCTTTACGGCGGACGGCAAGTGGCTGGTCTTCGATAGCCCGTCGGGCATCCAGATGGTCGAGCTGGCGACGCGCAAGCTGCGTCATCTGACCCCGGCGGGGTATGGCACGCTGATGGTGTCGCGCACCAAAAACATCTGCTATGCGCGCAAATATCCCGGCGGCGTGATCAAGACCGCCGATGATGCCGGCCGCGCCGGTATCGAGATCGTCGCCATCGACATGACGACGGGCAAGATCCGCACCATCGCCAAGGACATCAAGGGCTACGTCACCTCGGTCAATGCCGACGATACGCTTCTGGCCGGGACCTGGGCCGAGCGCGAATATCAGCTCCAGCCAGGGCCGAAGGTCGGCGGCACCGACGGCGGCTATAATGCCATCGGCCCGGACGGCAAGCCGCTGAGTTTTCAGGCGGCCAAGGAAGTGCGCATGGCCGAGCGGCTCAAGCAGAACATCCCGATGGAAATCTTCACGCTCGATATCAAAACCGGTGAGCGCAAGGTGGTCACCGCCTCGACCGACTGGCTCAACCACGTGCAGTTTTCGCCCGCCGATCCGCACCGCCTGATGTATTGTCACGAAGGGCCGTGGCACGGGGTCGACCGTATCTGGACGATCAAGACCGACGGCACGGGCAAGGAAAACGTCCACAAACGCGCCATGAACATGGAAATCGCCGGGCACGAGTTCTTTGCCTATGACGGCAACCGCATCCTCTACGACCTGCAAACCCCGCGCGGCGAGGACTTCTGGCTGGCCAGCTACGACCTGACGACGCACAAGCGCGTCTGGTATCACCTGCAACGCAACGAATGGTCGGTGCATTTTCAGGTGACGCGCGATGGTACGCTGTTTGCCGGTGACGGCGGTGATGCCGACATGGTCGCTAGGGCCCCCGACGGCAAGTGGATGTACCTGTTCACGCCGGAAATCATCGAAGACCTCGGCGTCTCGGCCCCCGATGCCGCCGATCTGGTCCGGCCGGGCGTGCTGCGGGCGACGAAGCTCGTCAATCTCAGCAAGCACGCCTACACGACCGAGCCGAACCTGCAATTCACGCCGGACGGTAAATGGCTGGTCTTCCGCTCCAATATGCACGGCCCGATCCACGTCTACGCCGTCGAGGTGGCCAAGGCCTGATCAAGACCTGTCGATCGCCTGCACCGTCAGGGTGTGACTGTCGCCACCGGGCGTGCGGTAGGCGATCGACTGCCCGAGCGACAGACCTATCAGGGCTGCGCCGACGGGCGTCAGCACCGACAGGCGTCCGGCGCTGATATCCGCCTCATGCGGTAAGACGAGGGTGCCGGTGGTCTCGACGCCATTGCGGTCGAACGTGATACGATCGCCCATAGAAACCACGGTGGCGGGGATTTGATGCTGAGGCTTGCGGCGGGCGCGCTCCAGTTCGGTGAGCAACCGTTCGGCAGCGGCAGCGAGCGGACCGGACACGCTGCCGGTCAGGGCTTCAAGTGCGCGGAAGTCGTCATCGCCGATCTGAATGGCGGGAAGTCTGGTTTTTTGAGCGGTCATGGCACACCACGATAGGCCCGGATGCGGCGCACCGGGCGGAAGGATTTGAGGGGTAGGGTGAGCGCCTGAAACGCGCCAAGGGCGGGTGGACACCCGCCGTCAGCGATGATGGTCCCAAAACCCGGAAAGCGCGCAGCCGGGCTTCGGGCTATGATCCCGTGACGGGATATCCCTTGAGCGAACCGGTGAGGTGCAAAAGCGCGCGAATAGCCATGCGCCGGACCCTAGCGCCAGGGGCCGGATTGTCAAGTTATGTGGTGCTGTCAACCCATCCGTGCTAACTTGCCGGGACTTAGGGGAGGGATGAATGAAGCGCATGCTGTGCGTTTTGGGGGCGTTGGGTCTGATTGGATGTTCGCCAGATTATGCCGAACCGTCGGATACGCCTGTACGGCAAAGTGCGCCGGAATCGCCCGGTATCCAGCGAGCCTTTTATTATGAAGGACAGGTATGGATTCTCGATAATGAGGGACGGCTTGCGACCCTCAATCGGGAAAAGGGGGTGCGTGTCGATCAGGCCCTGCCTGAACGCGGGCGCGATATGTGTCTGCGGGACGGCGCGCTTTGGATGCTGACAGGGGTCACTGACAGTCCCCGGCGTGTGCTCAGGCGCAAGGTAGGTTCAGAGTGGCGCACGGAGGCTAACTTGCCGGATGATCCGGCACCCTTGGTTGGAATGGACTGTACCGGCGATGCCATAACGGTTTTAACCCGTCAGCGGATCGCCGAAATTCATAAGGGCGAAGTGAAGGTTCAGACTCTTGAAAAGCCCATCCAGATTCAAGATGATTCCAGTGAATTAAACACGGCCTTGTTCAAAAACGCTGACTATCTGTATGCGGGGCTGAATGCCGGTGAATTTGCTACCGGGCTATATTTAATCAACCGCAAGACGGCTCAAACCATAGCTATGGGTATGGCCGAACGTGATGATAGCTGTTCCAATATCAATTCCATTATGTGCCATAACATCTATGCCATGACCTATGTGCCTTGGCAGCGAGAGTGTTTTGCCTTGGCGGCTTCGATGCCCATGATGCCCGAAGCGGGCATACTCAAATTATGTGGTCGTCAAGGCAGTGTGCTGTATGAACGTCCGGGATATGAACCGGAGCGGTACATGCGCTTCTACGACCTGCTGGCAGTGGGGGATCGGCTCGTGGCTCTGGGCGAGAATGGGGTCTACCAATTCAAGGACGGCAAACTTGTCTCGCGAACCCCATATCCAAAGCTGGAGGCCATTAGCGGCATTTCGGTAAATTTCGGTGACCCGGATTATATTCTAATCGATACCCTGCCAAATTACGGCACGTCTAAAGGATATGGCTTCAGGCTCATTCCGCGTGCACCCCCGGAACCGCGTTAATTCGTCGGACGGAACGTCGGCAGTGACAGGATGATGCCGTACTTGGCCACCGCCGCCTGTACGTCCGGGCGGGCGATGACGTGAGCGCGCCGGGCGTCCAGTTCGGCCATGATCGGCGTCGGTGCCGGTTCCGGCAGGTAGGTCTGCACGTCGATCAGGGTATCGGCGCGCGTATCCGGATCGTCCAGCTTCGCCACGATCAGCGCCGCCAGAGCGTCCTGATCGTTGGCGCACAGAAGCGCCGAGCGGAGCGGGCCATAGCCGTCCTTCGCCTGTCCCTTCATGAAATCGAGCGAGGCTTTCAACTTGTCCGGCTCGCCCTTTTGCGCGTAGGCGCAGGCGCGGACCTCTTCGGCGGCCATGATGCCGTAGGGGCTGGTCTGGGTCAGGTCGACGCCCGCGACCTCTTCCAGCGCCAGATCGGGCTTGCCCTGAAGATAATAGAAGCCACCCAGATTGATCTTCTGGCTGACGATATCCTCGCCCTTGGCCAGGGCGTGGTCGCGGGCCTTGACCTGCGCCGCCTCGGCCTCCTTCCAGCGGCCCAGCTTGCCGAGGATCGAGTTGCGCGCGTCCAGCGCCCAGTTCAGATGCTCATCGAGATCGGTGAAGGGCGGTTTGGCACCTTGCGCCTTTTTCAGTGCCGCGTCGATCACCTTCAGCGCCTCGGCAGGGCGATTGGCGTCGAGCAGTTCGAGCGCATAGAAATTGACGCCTTCGATCAGGTCGGGATGCGCCTCGGTCCGGGCCCGGGCGCGTTGCACCGACTGCGCTACCGCCCCGGACAGGTCGAGCGGCGCCGCGGCCCGGAAGGCGGCGTAGCGGTGGTCGATGCGGATACGGACCAGACTGCTGAATTCGACGAAAGTCCGGGCCAGAGCGGCGGCTTTTTCGGTCTCGCCCTTGTTGACGTAGATATCGAACAGGTCGAACCACAGGCCTTCGGCGAGCATGAACGGATTTTCCGGTACATATTTTCCGGCGTACATCGCCTCCAGCAGCTTCAGTCGCCGCGCGCCGCCGTCGTCCAGTGCCTTGGCTCGGGTCAGCAGGCTGAACACATATTCGCTTTCCAGCGCCCTGAACGGTTCGGGCCATTTCTGCGCCACGATGATGATGGCGTCGAGCGCCTCTTCCTCGCGGTTCAGTTCGCTGCAAATATCGGCCATGCCGAACCAGTAGTCGGCGTCGCGCAGGGCGGGCGCGGCCAGACCGGCCTGCTTCATCCGGTCATAGGCCTCCTGAGTCTGGCCGTTGGCATACAGGGTTAGAGCCAGGGCGGCAAAGGTGGCGTAGTGGCCGTCGGGCGGCAGGTCGGCAAAGCGCGGGTGACGGATGACCGCCAGAAGGGTGTCGGCGGCGCCTTCGGTGTCGCCCTTGTCCAACTGCTCGGAAGCCTGGGTCATCAGGCGGGTCAGGGAGGCGAAATCGGTCTCGACCGTCGCCGGATGGGCCGGTGCCGCGGGTGCCGCCGCCGCGGGCGTGCCGCCCAATGTGCTTCCCAGAGTACAAACGAGTGCGAAAGCCAGCGCCCCCGCCCGTCCTGTAGCGTGTCTGATCGTCATGGTATTCCCCCTCCGGCCTGGATTCTTATGTAAGACGGGCCGGGCCGTTTGTCAGCCCCTTATCCCCTCACCAATCTACACCCCGTGGAATAGACAAGCAGGACCGGCGGGGCGGGCGGCTTCGACGGCAGGGGCGTGCCGTTTTCGCGGTAAACGAAGCCACCGATACGATAAAGGCCGGCTCGGGTTTCATCGCGTTCGGCGGTTTGCGGTCGGGTCTGACCGAGGATTTCGACCAGGGCGCGGTCGTACAGCCTAAGGCCGAGGGGACGGGATTTACGCATGGGAACTCTCACGGAAGCTTTCGCACAAACCGTGAACGCTTAGGGTTAACGAAAGGTTAACGCACGGCGATCGGCAGGGATTTCGGCCCGCGTAACGACAGGCCCGGTTTGAAGACGGGTTCGGTCACGGGCTCGATCCGAGGGTAGCGATCGAGGAGTTGCGAAAACACCGCCTCCATATTCAGGCGCGCCAGATGGTTGCCGAGGCAGAAATGCGGCCCGGCGGCAAAGGCCAGATGCCGGTTCGGCGTCCGCGTAATGTCGAAGGTATCGGCGTCGGCAAAGGCCTCCGGATCGCGATTGGCCGAACCGTAGAGCAGGCCGATCTTCGTGCTTTTCGGCAGCTCCCAGCCGTTGATTTCCATATCCTCCGAGGCGTACCGATGGAAGAAGGGCAGGGGCGCGTCGTAGCGGAACATCTCCTGAATCGCGGTCGGCATCAGCGTCCGATCGGCGCTTAACATCAATCGTTGATCCGGAAAACGGAGCAGCGCCGTCAGGCCATTGCCAAGTGCATCGATCGTTGAGCCGTGCCCGGCCATGAGGATCAGCATGCAGGTCGAAATATATTCGTCCTCGCTCAGCTCACCGGTGTCCCAGCGGGCGATCAGGCGCGAGATCAGGTCGTCTTTCGGGTGTCGCCGCCGGTGTTTCGACAGGTCGGTGAGGTAGTCGTAAAAGGTTTTCGTCGTGCGTTCGGCCAGGGCCTTGCGGGCGTCCGTGCGATCGATATCGAAATATTGCACGATGTCGTCGGACCAGCCGCGTAGCTGCGGACAATCCTCGTCCGGCACGCCGAGAAAGCGCCCGATGGCCAGTCCCGGCACATGCGCCGCCAGGTCTTCGATGAAGTCGAATGGCCCGCCCAGCCGATCGAACAGCCCGCCGACATAGGTCGCGACCCCCGTTTTCAGACGCTCGATCTGACCCGGCGTGAATTCGCGAAACACCAGCTTGCGCAGGCGCTGATGGACCTCGCCGTCGGCATTGAGCATGGAAAACTGCACGAAGCGCGCGTGAAACGGCATGTCGTGCCAGTTCTGGGCACGGCGCTCTTCGGCCATCTCGTCCGCGCTCATCAGGTGATCGAGCGAACGCAGGGACAGCGGGTTCAACGCCGCCGCCTGCACGTCGGCATACCGCGACAACAGCCAGATATCGAAGGGGGCGTAATAGACCGGCTGAGCGGTGGCGCGCAGGGCGGCATAGGCGGGATAGGGATCGCGCGCAAAGGCTTCGCTCAGGGGATCGAAGGCGGCGCCTTGTTTCGGCGGCAGGTGCATCCGGTTCTCCGCAAAAGGCGACGATTTCAGACACGATGCGCAGCGTCAAGTCCCGACGCCCACCGACCACTTACCTTGTGCTTTATCAAGCCTCTTGATTAAAAACGCACTTCCCGTAATTGTGAGGCGGCATTTCGCCTTTAGGGCGTATAGTCCGGCGATGCGCCAGAGTCGCGAAATGCGTGGCGAAATGAGTCGCGAAATGTGTTGCCAATCCGTTGTTAGTGTCCGCGTACCCGTTCAGTTCATCGAAGCGTAAGGGAAAGCTGCCGTATGGCGGTGGATGTGAAGGTTCTTTTCGAGGCGGCGCCCGATGGTTTCATGACCCTCGATACCGGAGGCGTGATCAGCTACGTCAATCCGGCGGCGGGCCGCCTGCTGGGCTACAGGCCGGAGAAACTGCACGGACACGGTTTTCAGGCCCTGTTGCTGAGTCAGGGGTTCGATGCGACCGGTTTCAGCCGGGGCGACCTCATCGCCCGACACCGTTCGGGGCGGCCCGTCCCTCTGGATGTCTCTGTCTCGACTCATGCGGACGGCGCGGTCCTGATCCTGCGCGATGCGGGTGAGCGGCAGGCCGCGGAGGCTCTGGCCCGGGCGGCGCGGACGCGGGCCGTAGCCGTGTTCGACCACGTGCCCGACGGTCTTATGACGCTGGACGCGCACGGGGTGATCGACAGCTTCAACCCGGCCTGCGAGGCCATGTTCGGCTATGCGGCTGCCGAGGTCATCGGCCGGCATATGAAGACCCTGCTGCCGGAACCCTATCATTCGGGACATGACGGCTTCATCCGCTATTTCGAGGCGAGTCAGGCGGCGCGGGCGGCCACGGGCGACGCGCCGGAGACGCCTCAGGGGCGGCGCAAGGACGGGACGACCTTTCCGATGGAGATGTCGTTCCGGCAGTTCACGCTTGATGACGCGATCGGGTTTTGCGGCATTGTCCGCGACATGACGGCGAGCGAGGCCGAGGCGCGGCAGCGCGAGGCCCTTCTGGCCAGACTGATCGACTCCAATACGGAGTTGGAACGCTTTGCCTATGTCGCGTCGCACGACATGCAGGAGCCGGTGCGCATGATCGCCAATTTCAGCCAGATCGTGCGCGAGGACTATGCCGAGCGGCTCGACGCCGATGGCCGGGACTATCTCGATATCCTTGCCGGGTCGGCCGAGCGGTTGCAGGCCATGATCCGCGATCTGCTGCAATATGCGCGACTGGGGCGCGAAGGCCTGACCTATGGCGAGATCGACCTGTACGATCAGCTGGGCCACGTCCGCGAAAATCTGGGGGAAATGATCCGCGAATCCGGGGCGGTGGTGCGCATAGAGCCCATGCCGCGCGTCCATGGCAATGCGGTGCAGCTGCTGCGCCTGTTCCAGAACCTGATCGCCAATGCCATCAAGTATCAGCCCGACGACAACGTCCCCTATGTGGCGGTATCGGCGCGCGACGAAGGCCCGCACTGGCGGTTTTGCGTCGCCGACAACGGAGTCGGCATCGACGTGGCCTTCCACGAAGACGTCTTCGAGCCGTTTCGTCGCTTGCAGCAGTGGGAAAAGGTGCAGGGCTCCGGTCTGGGTCTGGCCATCTGCCGGCGGATCGTCGAAAATCATGACGGACGTATCTGGCTCGATTCGGCGCCCGGTGACGGCAGCCGCTTCTATTTCACCATAGCGAAATCCCTGATAAAACCAGTTCATTCCACGGAGGCCCATCCATGACCCGTTTGAACCGCCCGGCGGAAATACTGGTCGTCGACGACAATCGCGGCGACGCGATCCTGGCCGCGCGCGCTTTCAAGGCCGCCGATCTGGAGTCGAACCTGACGGTGGCCGATACGGGGGAAAAAGCGCTGGCCATTCTGGCGCGTGAAGGGGAATACGCCGATGCACCCTTGCCGGACCTGATCCTGCTCGATCTCAACCTGCCGAAGATGAGCGGCACCGACGTCCTGACGCAGATCAAGGCCGATGCGGCCTTGAGGCATATTCCGGTGATCATCCTGTCGTCATCGGGGGCCGAGCGCGACGTGACGGTCAGCTACGGTCTGCACGCCTCGGGCTACGTCATCAAGCCGGGCAGCCTCGATCAGTTCAAACGCTTTGTCAGCGCGGTGACCGATTTTTTTTTCGACATGGCGATCCTGGGCGGTCCGGACCGTTTCGCTGGCCGTCAGACCTGAGCGGGTGGATGTAAAGACCCTAGGCCGCCACGCCCTTTTTCGGCAAGCTGAACGAGATTACCGTTCCGGTTTCCGATGAGCCGATGCCGATCTGACCGCCGTGCATGATGGCGATCTTGCGCGCTAGAGTAAGCCCCATGCCGGAGCCGTCATAGAGCTCGTCCGTGTGCAGCTTGCGCAGCGGACGGAAGACGTCGTCATAGAACATCGGGTCGATGCCCAGACCGTTGTCGGCGATGGAGATCCAGTAATCGCGCTCGGTGTCTTCGCAGGCGATGTCGATGCTCAACGGGCGTTCATGGCTGCGGAATTTGATGGCATTGTCGATCAGCATGTAAAACAGCTGATACAGGCGGTTGGGGTCGCCGCTGACCTCCGGCAGTTTGCTGTGGTTCAGCGTGCCTTTGATCATGTCGAGGTCTTCCTGACGGTTCATGTGCACGCGGGCGACGACCTCTTCCAGATCGACCTTCTGGTTCAGGCGCGGCACGGTATTGAGCCGGGAAAACTGCAGCAGGCCCTGCAGGATTTCCTGAAGCTTTTCACCGCTTTCCAGCACCATGGACAGGTTGGTCTTGGCTTCGTCGGTTTGCGGCACGGGGGCCTGCTCGACCAGCAGACGCGAAAACTCGACCAGAGAACGCACGGGACCGGCCAGATCATGGGACACGATATAGGCAAAGTCCTTGAACTCCTCGGCCGGGTCCATCTCCGTCATCCCCCTGATCTGATATTTCTGCACGTTCTGTCCTCGTCCTGAAGTTGGTAACGTCGATACCTGAGCGGTATGATACAGCCAGAAACGCAACTTAATCGTGAATCTATAGGGATTCAAAGCGGAATTAAAAGCACATAAATTTGATCGGACGAATTTTTCGCTTATCCGTCCGGGGGTTGTGCCGTTTCAGATGTAAAAACCCTCCGAAGGCAGGCTCCGGAGGGTGAGGGTTATCAGGGTTTCTTCACGACCGTGACGTTCGGCTTCGGCGGCGCTTTCATCTTGTCGCCGATGAAGTAGGACGGCCAGGGCGGCTGGTTGTAGGCGGTGTTCTGCCAGGCGATCGCCGCGCGGTATTGCGGATCCTGCATCAGGGTGGTCAGCTTGATCGCTGTCGGGATTGCCGTCGAATAGATACGCAGGGCGGTATTGTCGGCGCTGCGCAGCATCAGCTCCTCGCGCCAGTCACCGAACAGATCGGCCGACAGGGCGGGGTTCGACTTGGTGCCGTTGTTCTTGTCAGTGCCTTGCGCGTCGAGCAGCACATTGGCTTTTTCCGCTGCCCAGTCCCACTTGGAGATTTTCGTGCCGTCCAGCAGTTCGCGCAGGGCGTCACCGTCCCACCAGATCATGAAGTTCATCTGGCCCGGACGCTTGCCGATCACCTTGCCCTTGACGTCGTACAGATCGCCGGAGTTCGACCCCCAGAATTCGGCACCCGGGTGGCGCGGATCGATGTCGCCCGCCACGCCGCGACCGGTATCCTTTTCGGCCGGAATACGGAAGATGATCTCGCCGGTCCGGGCATCGACCAGAGCCGAGCCGTGGTTTTCCGACATCTTCATGTTTTCGTGGACGCCCCAGCGCTCCAGACCCGGACGGCTGGGGTCGAAGTCGGAGACGTGGAGCGCATCGCCATGGCCCATGCCCGTGCTCCACAGCGGCTTGCCGTTGTCGTCAAGTGCCAGCGAGCCGTAGATGATCTCATGCTTGCCGTCGCCATCGACATCGGCGACCGAGAACTGGTGGTTGCCCTGACCCGAATATTTTTCGGCCAGACCATTTTCCTTGGAATCGAAGTACCAGCGATTGACCAGCTTGCCGCCCTTATAGTCGACGGCGGCAATGGTCGTGCGCGCATAGTAACCGCGGGCGAAGACCGCCGACGGATGTACGCCGTCCAGCCACGCTGTCCCGGCCAGATAGCGGTCCGAGCGGTTGGCATAGGCGTCGCCCCAACGCTCTTTCAGCTCGTCCGGCGTCGCATCCGGTCCGTTCGGCCCGCGCGGCGACGGATAGGCGATGGTGTCAACGACGCGGCCCGTCGCGCCTTCGAAGACGCTCAGATACTCCGGCCCCTTGACAATGCGCCCGGTCAGGCCCGCCATCAGCTTGCCATCGGCGGCGACACGCGACCCGGTCTTGTCCTTGTTTTCGATCTCACCGCCGCCTTCGACCCAGTTGGCATTGGCGTCGCCGATGATCTTGCCCTGACCGTCGGTCGTGCCGTCGGCGGTCTTGACGATCAGCTCGGCCTTGCCGTCGCCGTCGTAATCCTCGACCTGAAACTGCGTATAGTGAGCGCCCGCGCGGATATTGCGGCCCAGATTGATGCGCCACAGTTGCGTGCCGTCGAGGCGGTAGCAGTCGATCAGCACCGGGCCGGTATAGCCTGTATGGGCGTTATCGTGCGAGTTGGTCGGGTCCCACTTGAGGAAGATCTCGTACTGGCCGTCGCCATCGACATCGCCGACCGAGGCGTCATTGGCGGTATAGCCATAGACCTGACCGTCGGGTGTCGTGCCGTCGGCGGGCTTGTTCAGCGGGATGGTCAGATAGCCATCGATGATCTGGGCTTTCGAGGCCTTGCCTTCCTTGCCACCCGAGACTTCGCGCACCTCATAGGCGCTTTTGGCCGTACCGGTTTCGTCGGTGAAGTTGGTGCGGTCGCTGATCGGCTTGGCATTGAGCTTCTTGCCGTCGCGATAGACGTTGAAGCCGAGCTTCGCGTCGTCGGTCGTCAGCGCGCGCCAGCTGACCAGCACGCCCTTGTCTGCCGTCACGGCGACAGCACCGCGGTCGAGATATTCGACCTGCATGTTCGTCGAGCTGGCGTTCTGGGCGCTGGCGGGCAAGGCCAGGCCGATACCGGTTCCTGCCAGTGCCACGGCGCAGGCCCCCAGCCTCAGGTGCCGTTTCAGAATTGTCATTATGTGTCCTCCGTGCGGTGTCCCGAATGCCCGCGTCTGGCGGTTCTACGCAGAATGCGCCCCTACCTGTCGGTTTTTTATCTCATAAATGTTCAGGACTGTACAGAAGGTGCGCGAACGTGATTGAAGTTGATCTGTTAGCGCTAACAATGTCCGACATATTTATCGCAGGATGGACATGATTTGTCTCTGGTGACGCAATTTGCGCCTAAAGTTAAGGAATTGGCAAGAAATTGAAAAGGCTTGATAATTTTATTTATATATTACAATTGGTTGTGAGGGGCGCTCTTGTATCGTTTTGGACATATGGGCGCTGCATACGGGTCGCGCCTAGCTCGATTCGCGCAGAGGGTGACCTGCAATCAGCATGTGTGAATTTTCATTAATTATTTGATAAATAAAGAGAATTTAATTTATATCTATTTTTAGGAAACCATTTCATCCTTCTTTTTGGAACCACGTTTCAATGGAAGTGATCTCTGTCGACACTGGTGGAGGTGGACGCAGATGCAGCATTTTGCGCGCGGATGGCGAGGATTGTGGTTTTTGGGTAACTTTGCCGACCAAATATTGCAATATTGTCTGATGAATGCCCGAATGTGATCGTAATGTGGCTTGACTTATCACTATCGGTCAATCAAAGGTCAACCTCATCCAACAGGTTGTTAGGTCAGAGGTCCACCAAAAACAGGACCCTGGCAGGGGAGTGAAAACCGGACCGCGAGGTTCGTTTCCAACACCATTTAAGTGCCACTTTGCACAGACGAAGGGTACGTGGTTCGACCGCTTAGGCGGTCAATGGAACGGATATCCGATCCCGGCATATGGATTCGGCGTTTCCCGCGCCGGTCCGTCGCTTTCCTTCGTACAGTCTAAGGACTAACGCCATCGCTAAGGGGCATGCCGTCTGCACGGCATTCGGAGGAATATAAATGCACAAATCACCCAAGGGCGCGTTCGCCCGTTATCTGATGACCGGCACCGGCCTGGCCATGCTGGCCGTTTCGGCCCCGGCCTTCGCGCAGCAAGCGCCGGTCGCTGCCAAGGGCGACGAAGTCACCGAAGTTATTATTGTTGGTACGCGTGCGTCTCAGCAGTCGGCTATTGACCGTAAGAAAAAGGCCAAGACGGCAACAGATTCGATCGTGGCTGAAGATGTCGGCTCCTTCCCTGACCGTAACCTCAATGAAGCCATTTCGCGTATCGCCGGTATGTCAGTGAACCGCGGTGAAGGCGGTGAAGGCGAAGGCCTGACGCTGCGCGGTAACGGCCCTGACCTGACGCGCGTTGAAATGGACGGCATGTCGGTCAACTCGTCGGGCTTTGACCTGGCGGTCAACGGCGGCAATGGCGGGGGGCGCGGTTCGGACCTGCGCGAGCTTCCGGCCGACCTGATCAAGAGCGTCGACGTCGTCAAGGGCCAAACACCGGATCAGACCGAAGGCGGTCTGGGCGGCACGGTACAGATCAAGACCCGTTCGGGCCTGGATTTCAAAAAGCCCTACCTCTCGATGCGGGTGGGTCTGGATCAGAATTCGCTGAGCCAGAAGTGGTCGCCTGACGTCAATATCGTCGCCTCGCGCAAATTCTTCGACAACCGTCTCGGTGTGATCTTTAACGTTACCAAGACACGCCGTTTGAATGACAGCCATCAGCTCAACGTTGCCGGCACGAATAACGCTTACGGATATCTGCGCGCCTTCGACTTCGACAATTCGCCCAACAAGACCTTCTCTTTTGATCCGTCTCTGGCCAATGGCGCAGGTGCCAATGATCCCGTCGCCACATGGGATCTTACTGCGGGTGGCAAGTTCAATTCGCTGACGCCAGTGGAAATCCTGACGCGTTCGGCAGCGGCCAAGACCAAAGCTGAATGCTTGACGCAATTCCCGCTTTATACGGATGCGCAGCTCAACACGATTGTCGCGGGGACCAGCAACGCCAACCGCGCCGCCGCTCAGTCTCAGCGGATTCAAGAGCAGATCACCTGCATGAATCAGTGGAACGACTATGCTCCGAACCTCGTGCGTGACAAGAACCTGACCCAGTATGAAGATCGTCTCAACTGGGATATTCGCTTCGATTACAAGGTCAATGACCATCTCTCGGTTTACGTCAAGTATCAGGTTGCGGATCGTCTGCAGACGGAAGATAACCGTCAGCGCACACGCGGTAGTATCAACGCCTATTATGCCGGCGTGACCGGCATTACCACGCAGAATCTGGTCAGTAATACCAATATTGCGACGGGTACGCCAGTTGTTCTGACGCCGGTCGCTGGGAATGGCTATTATATCTATAATGCCGGTACGCCGACCAAAGCGGCTACTCTGGATCAGACGCTGGCCGGTTCGGTCGTCAATATGGCGTTCCCGGTGAATGGTGTGGCGCTGAACATTGTTCCGACCAGCATTGTGATGGACAGCAACCATCACCTGACGCAGTTCGATCTGACCAATGCCAGCTACGGTGTGGACCACATCCACAACGAGCAGATCTGGAAAAATAACTACGTTCTGGCGGGCGGTACCTATAAGGACGGTCCGTTGCTGGTTGAATTCCAGGGCAGCAAATCCGAAGCCACCTACACGCGTTACGACAAGCGCATGTCGCGTAGCACGAACTACGGCACGGCGACGATGAAGGTCCTGCCGAGCGGTATCTGGGACTTCGTTCTGCCGTCCAACTTCGACTTCAACGACATGAACAATTATGTTCAGCTTAATGCCGCTTCGGCGGTGGGCATGCCGCAATATACCGGCGGCATTACGTTGCAGTACAATCCGCGCCTGGTCGAAACGACGGAAAACGCCGCCAAGATCGATGCGACTTACAGCATGAACGACTTCCCGATCCTGAAGCGTTTCAAGGCCGGCGTCAGCTATCGTCAGGTTCTTAACGATTACTGGGGTGCGGGTGGCTTCTCGCCGAAGCCGAACGTTTTCGTTCCTACCCTGGCGGGCCGTAGCTCTGTGCGTGCGTGTGAGAATATCTCGACGACGACGGCCGCCAATGCCTGCGTCTATGGTTATGTGCCGAACGCCACAACGGGTACGACCTTCCTCTATGGTACGGAAACCGTAACCCGTGCGCAGCTCGTGTCGATCCTGCAAAATAGCATCGAATACAACGACGGTGCTTTCATGAACGGCTATGAAGGTGTCGATGGCCTCGAACTGTGGGACAGCATCGATATCGACAAAGCCTTCTCGCAGCTGTCCAGCACGAGGAACTATAACTTCGACTGTATCAAGCGCTGCGCGGGTAGCGATGGCATCATGTATGACCAGCCGGTCAGCAAGTCGAACGAAGAGGTCACCGCCGCCTACTATATGTTCGACTTCGAGCAACAGCTTCCGCTGGGGATGGAGTTCAGCGGCAACTTCGGTGTGCGCTATGTCAAGTCTTCCGTTCAGGGCTCGGGCTTCGTCGGTTTGACGTCTATTCGTAAGAATGCCAACTGGGTTGATACCAATCCGGCGGCTAATATTACGACGACGACGATTACTAAGCCGATCAATATCGACCGCTCCTATACCGACTGGCTGCCCAGCTATAACGCGGCTCTTTGGGTTATCCCCGACAAGCTTGTGGCCCGTTACAACTGGTCGAAGACCGTTGCTCGTCCTCCGATTGGCCGCCTGTGGCCGGCCGGCACCTGTACGGTTGACGAACGCGTCGAGGATCGTGTCGATGCGGGCGCTGAAGAGGACATGACCTGCACTACCTTCGGCAATCCGGAACTGCAGCCCTATACCGCCACCAAAAACAACACCTCGATCGAATGGTATCCGAACAAGGACACCTTCGTGTCTCTGGCCTACTATCGCCAGAAGGTGAAGATCGGTGCACCGGTCGTGGTTCGCGTTGTGGATGTGCCGCTGTTTGCGGGTACGGATGAAATCGATCCGGCCACCGGTCGTCCGATTTCGGACTTCACCTTCGCTTACAACACCTACATCAACGGCCCCGGCTATGTGATGTCGGGTTGGGAGTTGGCGACCAAGACGGCGCTCACCTTCCTGCCGTGGCGCCTGCGTTATACGGGTGTTGATTTCAACATCTCGACGAACAAGGCCAGTGGCGCCGGTGGCTACACCGATCCGCTCACTGGGCAAAACGTCGGCGTCACGGGTCGCCCCAATTACTACGCCAATCTGGTTCTGTGGTACGATGACGGCAAGACTAATGTTCGCGTGGCATATCAAGCGCGTGATGAGGTCCTGAACTTCGTCTCGGGTAACGGCAGCGTGTCGGCGAACTCCAACTCGACCTCGTTCCCGACCAATATTGAAAACTACTCGGTCAATAACTTCCCGATCCTCAACCCGATCAATGGCGTACGTCTGCCCTACAACCCGGGTGAACCGGTCTATGCGCAAAAGTACGGTTATCTTGATGCCAAACTTACGCATAAGTTGAGCCCAAGCGTTGAAATCTACGTCGAAGGTCGTAACCTGCTTAACGAGGGTGCGGTCAGCATCGGTTCTGCCGATCGTGGCTTCTCGGATGGAACAGTGAATGCCTGGTCGACGGTTTATGCCGGGCGTCGGATGACCTTCGGTATGACCTATCGTCTGCAATAGTCGATAAGCCAAACAACCAAATGCCGCCGTCCGGGGTTCCGGGCGGCGGTTTTTTTATGCCGTATCGCTCCTGCCGATTGATGTTGACATGAAATGCGCATTGGCGTCATTTACGATCAAAATGGCGCTAAAATGGTCAACCACGCGCCGGAAACCCCTGTGTGTGCCGTTAAACCGGCAGACCAATTTATCAGGCTGGGAAATCTAACATGCCGAACCTTTCGCTTTCGCGCCGTCATCTCCTGCAGGTGGCCACCGCTTTTGGCGCCCTGTCGTCGGTCCCCTGGGTCGCCGAAGCGGCCGCGCCCGTTGCCGCCAAGCCGGTGTCGTCGACCGACCTCAAATGGCTGGATGGTAAACCGAACGCGTTCGAAGGCGGGACGCTGGGCGTGCCGTGGCCGCGCGGCACGGTGAAGCTGAGCAAGGGCAAGACGCCGGAGTTCAAGCTGGGTGACGTGCCGGTACAGTCGTGGCCGATTGCCTACTGGCCCGACGGCTCACTCAAATGGACCGCCCACGCTGTGGCCGGTGGTGCACCGACCGACGGCCTGTCGCTGACCGCCGGTAAGGCGGCCACGTCTGCCAAGGCCGTGAGCGTCAAACAGGCGGCGGACGCCGTCACCGTGACGTCCGGCGACCTCGTCTGGGTCGTGCCGACCTCGGGCGAGTATCTGATCGCCTCGGCGACTCGGGCGGGCCGCCTGACGCTGAAAGAAGCCAAACTGGTTGCCCTGTGGCAGGATCAGCCGGATCTCGACGCTACGGGCAGCGTCAACCAGCAGAAATTCACCAGCAAGGTGACCAAGGTCACGGTCGAACAGACCGGCCCGGTCCGTGCCGTGCTCAAGGTCGAAGGCACGCACTCAAGTAAAGAGGGGGGTGGAAATGGCCGCGACTGGCTGCCTTTCAGCGTCCGTCTCTACTTCTATGCCGGTTCGGAAAGCGTCCGCATCGTCCACTCCTTCATCTATGATGGTGATCCGGCCAAGGACTTCATCCGCGGTCTGGGCGTCACGGCCAAGACGCCGATGACCGAAGAGACACACAACCGTCATATCCGCCTGTCGGGCGATGGTGTCGGCGTCTGGGGTGAGGCTGTGCGTCCGATCACCGGCCTGCGCCGCGATGCGGGCAAGGCGCCTAAGGCCGCTCAGATCGAGGGTAAGGCCGTCGCCGTGGCCGACCTGTCGAAGGCCGTGCAGGACGGTCTGAAATGGATTCCGGAGTGGGGCGATTTCAGCCTGTCGCAGCTGACGCCGGACGGTTACACGCTGAAAAAGCGCACCCGCGCCGGTCATGCCTGGATCGACTCGAATGCGGGCACCCGCACCAAGGGTCTAGCCTATGTCGGCGGCGTCA
>NZ_JAQQKX010000021.1 GCF_028550415.1 Asticcacaulis aquaticus | reverse complement strand
TTAAAGGACTGGAGACGCATCGCCACCCGATACGACAAACTCGCAGCCAATTTTGCTGCCGCCATCGCTATTGCTATCGCAATTACTTGGTGGACTGATTGAGTCTCGAACCTAGAGCGGGTTTTAAAACCGCTCACTTACCCATTAGTTACCCAAATGTTGTACATTTAAGCGCTGGATTGTCAGATACTGTAATGAACCTCGAAAGACAATGTCTATATAAAATCATTGTAAATCAATGCGCTTAAATCCACCCATAGGCAGATACATACAATGGTTCGAATCCTCTTGTGTGCGCCATATATCAATAAATTCAAAATATTACGATCGAATTGCGCAGGACAGAGCGTTTCGTCAGGTGCCGGGTTTAGTATAGGGCACGGTGGCGAACAGTTGCCGTTCCTGTGCGCGCGGGTCGTCCTCGATGCGCGACATCGTATCGAAGATCATCGTCGACCGGCGCGACAACTCGTAACGCGGCCATGACGGTAAGCCGGGCGTCTGCGGATTGCCGGTGCGAGCGAACTGAATAAGCATGGTGCTCATCTGGTCGGCGACGGTTTGCGCGGCGGCGATTTCTTCCGGAGTCGTGCCGCAGTTGGCCTCTGGCACGCGGACATTGTCGAAGATCAGGCCGATATCGTAGCCGTGATAAGCCCCCAGTCGTCCGCCGTGAACCGGCGAGCCGAAATCGAGCTGGTACATCCATGTCGGCGTGTTCTTGGCCCCGCGCGCCTCGGCCTGAATGAGGTGCGGTCGCCAGCTTCGTCCGGCGGTCGCCGCAGCACGCAGCACATCGGTCGGGGTCATCTGCGGATACCATTGCCGGTAGTGGGCAATGACGTATTCCGGCGACATATCGACCAGCATTTCCTTCGCCAACCGCTGCGGGAGGGTCTCCCACGTCGTGTCGTTGGCGATCATCAGGTCGCGCATGAAGGCCGCGGTTTCGTCGTGCGTATTGCCGATAATGAGCGGAACCTGCGCCGTCTCGTCCGGTGCGTCGGGATAAAACGGATGACGGAACAGGGTCTTGTAATCGAGCGTCGCGGCGAACAGTATCTTGTCGCGCACCACCAGCGGGTCCTGCGTCCCCAGCGCCGCGACCAGCTTATCGACCGGCAAAGTCTTGAGGTCGCCGACCTGCGCGGGCGTCAGGCCCAGTGTCTTCAGATAGGCTTCGGCGCGGATCGTCGCGTTGAGCGGCGCCGACGCCGTGACGTGCTGACCACTCATGGTCAGGCACTGACGGTAAAGGCCATCGGCGGCGCGCATGGCCATAAGGCCGACGATCTTGCCGCCACCGCCCGACTGCCCGAACAGGGTGACATTCGACGGGTCGCCGCCGAACTCGGCGATATTGTCGCGCACCCATTTCAGGGCCTGAATGATATCGAGATGACCGACATTGCCGGAATAATCGAAGTCGCTGTCGCCCGCCGCCGCACCCAGTCGTGCGAAATAACCGTAGCCGAAGACATTAAGACGATGATTGAGGCTGACCACCACGACATCGCCACGCAGGGCCAGATTAGTCCCGTCATTGAGCGGCGACGCCCCGTGGCCGGAGGCGTGGGCCCCACCGTGCAACCAGACCAGAACGGGCCGTTTACCGCCATCCTTCAGGCCGCGAGTCCACACATTGAGGAACAGGCAGTCTTCGCTGACCGGCATGTCGGTGCTGCGTTGCGGGCAGGCCGGACCAAAGTCGAACGCATTCCGGATGCCGGTCCACGGCTCGGGCAGACGCGGCGGGCGGAAACGGTTCGGGGCCGTATCGGCCCCGTAACGCACCCCTTTGAAGACGTGCACCCCGCGTTCGGTGCGCCCGCGCACCTTGCCGTAGGCGGTTACGGCGACAGGGGATGTACGTGTCGCCCCGGCGTCCGGAGCCGAAGCGGCAAGACCGAGAGCGACCGCGCCCCCGATGAACTGGCGGCGCGGCATTCTCACGGTCAGGCGGCCTTTTTCAGGGCCGAGGGCTGGACCTTGGCGATCAGGGCGGTCAGTTCGGCCAGTTCAGACTCCGACAAATCGCTGAGCGGCGTGCGGACCGGACCGGCAGGGCGGCCGATGGCGTTCATGCCTGCCTTGACGATCGACACCGCATAGCCCTTGCCCTTGTTGCGGAGCGCGATATACGGCATGACGAAATCGCGCAGACCGGCCAGAACCGCGGCCTGATCTTCGGCGCGCACGGCGGCGTAGAAGCTGAGCGCCCAGTCCGGCAGGAAGTTGAAGATGGCCGAAGAATAGGTCGTGACGCCCAGCTTGAGATAGGGTGCGGCGAAGGTTTCCGCCGTCGGCAGGCCGCCGATATAGGTCAGGCGGTCGCCCATGCGGGTATAGATGCGCGTCATCAGCTCGATATCGCCGACACCGTCCTTATAGCCGACAAGGTTCGGATTGCGGTCGCACAGACGGGCCAGAGCCTCGTCCTCGATGATGCCGTTGTCGCGGTTATAGACGATGACACCGAGCTTGGTGGCCTTACAGACCGCGTCGATATGGGCCTCGAAACCGTCCTGCTTGCCGCTGATCAGATAGGGCGGCAGGAGCAAAATCCCGTCAGCGCCGCTTTGCTCGGCGGATTGCGCCAGCTCGACCGCGATCTGCGTGCCGTAGCCGCAACCCGCAACCACCGGCACCTTACCCTTGGCTTCCTTGACGGCGGCGGCGACCACGTCGCGCACCTCGGTCAGGCTGAGCGAGAAGAACTCGCCCGTGCCACCGGCGGCGAACAGACCGGCCAGCGGCTTTTCCAGCATCCAGGCGCAATGTTCGCGATAGGGGCCTTCGTCGAACTGATTATTGGCATCGAAATGGGTCACCGGAAAGGACAAAAGCCCCGTTCCAATCGTTTGCGCCATTTCCTTCGGGCTTATGCCAGCCATTACGCACCTCCGCGTGAATTTTATGAGATATTGGGACGGCATGAGACGTCAGGCATTCACACTATCCATTCCTTCAACGCTATCGGCAAGCCCTCCCGTCGTCCAAGCCAAAGGCGGCATTGATCGATGCGTGGAACGCAATGAAGGCGGCATTCTGCCCCTCCCCAAGCGTAAAAAACTATGCGTAACTGTGCCTCATAAACAGGTCCGGGTCGAACGGCGTTATCGCCTCCGATACACGAGCCGCATGAATACAGAGAGCGAACCATGTCCCACAGCCTTACGGAAGCGGCCTCTGCCGCGCCTACCAAGCCGACCCACGCCCGTTACTGGCTGATCGCGTTCCTTTTCATCATCACGACGATCAATTACGCCGACCGCTCGACCTTTTCCATTGCGGGCTCAGCAGCGTCGGAAGCGCTGGGCCTCAGCCCGGTGCAGATGGGCTTTATTCTGTCGGCCTTCGGCTGGGCCTATGTGGCGGCACAGATCCCCGGCGGCGCCCTGCTCGACCGGTTCGGCGTTAAACGCGTCTATGTCGGGGCCATTGCCCTATGGTCGATCTTCACCGCCATGCAGGGTTTTGTCGGGTTCGTCGGCGGCCTGTCGATCGTCGGTTCGCTGTTCGTCCTGCGCTTTCTGGTAGGCCTCGCCGAAGCGCCCTCCTTCCCCGGCAACGCCCGCATCGTCGCCGCCTGGTTCCCGGCGGCCGAGCGCGGCACGGCCTCGGCCATCTTCAATTCGGCGCAGTATTTCGCGCTGGTCGCCTTTGCGCCCCTGATGTCGTGGCTGGTCCACGAACACGGCTGGCGCTCGGTCTTCTACGTCATGGGCGCCTTAGGCGTCGTCGCGGCCTTCGTCTTTGCGAAATTCATCCGCAGCCCGGAGACCCATCCGATGGTCAATGCGGCGGAGTTGGCCATCATGAAGGACGGCGGCGCGGTCAGCATGGAAGCCAAGGCCAAAGGCGATAAGACCGGTTTCAACCTCACGCGCCTGAAGTTCCTGCTCACCAATCGCATGCTGATCGGCATCTACATCGCGCAATACTGCATCAATGTTCTGACCTATTTCTTCGTGACCTGGTTCCCGATCTATCTGGTCAAGGAGCGCGGGCTGAACATCATGCAGGCGGGTTTCGCAGCCGCCGCCCCGGCGCTGTGCGGCTTTATCGGCGGGTTGGTCGGCGGCTTCCTGTCGGACTATCTGCTCAAAAAGTCGGGTAATGTCAGCCGTTCGCGCAAGATCCCGATCTTCGTCGGCATGACGCTGGCCCTGTCGATCATCGCCTGCGCCTATGTCGAAGCAGAATGGCTGGTGATCGTGTTGATGGCCGTCGCCTTCTTCGGCAAGGGCGTGGCGTCTCTGGGCTGGGCCGTCGTGTCGGATGTCGCGCCGCGCGAATATATCGGTCTGGCGGGTGGGGTGTTCAACATGTTCGGCAATACGGCAGGCATCGTCACCCCCATCGTCATCGGCTATATCGTGGCCGTGACCGGTTCCTTCGACGGCGCGCTCCTCTATGTCGGCATTCACTGCGTCATTACCATGCTGGCCTTCGGCCTGATTACCGGTAAGATCGAACGCCTGAAGATCGACTGAGACGATGATGAACCGCCGTACCCTGCTCAAAAGCGCCTGCGCCGTCGCGACCTTATCTCCCGTTTTGGGGGCCGCCCTCCCCGTCGTGGCCAAAGCCGCCGATGCGGTGATCGCCACCCCCATGGCCCCGCCGGAATGGGCGCTGCTGCAACGCGAGGCCCTGCGCGTCGAGAGCGAAGCCGTCGAGGTCTTCTATAACCGCTATTTCGACGACCGCGGCTATTTTCAGTGCTTCGAGCGCTGGGGAGCGAATGACGGCCCCGACGACGCGATAGAGAACTGCAACGAGTGGCCGCTGCTGCACGCGCTGGGCGGTTCGGATCGGGTGCGTGAGCTTTATACCAAGGCCTATGAGGGGCACCTCAAACAATATACCGAGGCGAAGACCGTCGAGACGCCGATTGCCCGCGAAGGCATGTATTACCGCGAATTTCCGGTGATGAACGACTGGCAGCACCTGTCCGAAGGGCTGTCGGTGTTCAACCTGATGGGGCTGTCCGCGCCGAACGATCCGGCCTTTCAGGCCCGCGCCCGGCGCTTCTCCGGCTTCTATACCGGCGAAGATAAAGAGGCAAAGAACTACGATCCTAAGCGCAAGATCATCCGCTCGATGATCAATGGCTCCAAGGGCCCGCAACTGCGCAAGGCCACGGCGCTCGACTGGGCGGGCGATCCCTTCGACCCGACCGGCTTTTTCATGGAGCACGGCGAGTCGACCTATCAGGAAACGCTCGACCACTATGTCGACTATACCGACGTCGTCGGCGACAGCCCGCTGAACCTGCAATCGACCAGCCTCGTCATGAACGCCTATATGATCTCGGGCGAGCGCAAATACCGTGACTGGATTACCACCTATCTCGACGCCTGGATCGACCGCGCCAAACGCAACGGCCATATCCTGCCCAGCTACGTCGATCTGAAAGGCCGCATCGGCGGGCCGAAAAAAGAATGGTGGGGCAATGTCTATGGCTGGGGCTTTTCGCCGATCGATCCGGTCAGCGGTAAGCGCGAGGACCGTAACCGCGTACCGCGCGCCATCGTCGCCTTTTTGAACGCCTATCTGCTGACGGGCGACGATAAGTATCTACAGGTGTGGCGCGATCAGAACGCCGCGATCAATGCGCAGGCGAAATCGATCGACGGCGTGTCCAGCGTGCCGACCATGTACGGCAAAGACGGCTGGTACAGCTATCGGCCCGGCCCCTACCGGACCAACGGGCTCGATATCTGGTACATGTCGATGCGGCCTGACGACTTCGCGCGCGCCGATACCAACCATCCATGGATCGACTATCTGACCGGCAAGAACCCGGCCTATCCTGTTACGGCGGTGCGCGGCGCGCTCGACAGCGTGCGCAGGAAGATGGGCGATCTGGCCAAAGACACGACAACCAAAGAGACCCGCCTTGCCGACGCGCTTTTGAAGTTCAATCCGGCGGAGGTAACGCCGCTGCTGCACCTGATGTGCGGGGCCATCCATATCGCGCGACCAACCTGGTCGAAGACCTCTGCGCCTCAGGGCGGCGCCCTGCTCTATGCCCGCCTGCGCTACTTCGATCCGGTGAAACGCCGGGCCGGCATTCCGGACGATGTCGGCGCCTTGGTCAGTGAACTGAGCGATCTGGCCACCACCGTCACTCTGGTCAATACGCATCCATTCCGTACACGGACCGTTACGGTTCAGGCGGGCGGCTATGGCGAGCATCAATTCACCGCCATGACGATCGATGGTAAAGTTCAGGCCCTCAATAGCAATCAGGTGACGCTCGATCTCGCGCCCGGTTGCGGCACGACGATCCGCTTTGCCCATAAACGCCACGCCAACGCGCCTACCCTGAGCCATCCTTGGGATCGAGTGTAATCAGACCGTCTTCGGCGCGACCTCGCTGCACAGGCTCCGAACCGGACCGAGCGCCGGGTTGGTGTTGGCGCGTCGCCAGACCATGTACAGTTCGACCGGCTTTTCCGGTGAGGTCGCGATATCGCGATAATGGACGTCGGAAAACTGCAGGCTCATGGCCGTGCGCGGCACAATGGCGATTCCCAGGCCCGCCCGGACCAGACCCAGCATGGAATGGATCTGTGTCACCTGCTGCACATAGTCGGGCCTGACCTCGGCCTCGGCGAACAGCGACATCAACATGTTGTGGAAATAGCTGGCCCCTTCGCGCGAATACATGATCAGGGGCGAGCCATCGAAATCGACCAGGGTCAGTTCCGGTGTCGTCAGACGCGGATCGCCCGTCGGCAGGGCCGCGACCAGCCCTTCGCAGACCACGCGCTCCGACTCGAATTCGTGCCGTTCGAGCGGCTGACGCAGGAAGCCGATATCGATCAGACCGGTCTGCAAGGCTTCAACCTGCTGGCTGGAGACCATTTCGCGCAGCTCCAACTCGATATTGGGCAGGCGCGCCCGCGCCTGCGCCACGATCTGCGGCAGGAAGCTGTAGCCCGACACGGCGGTGAAACCGATCCCGATGCGTCCGGCGTCGCCCTGCGCCACCTTGCGTGCGGCCAGGGTTGCGCTTTCGGCCAGCCAGATGATCCGCCGCGCTTCGGGCAGGAAGACCCGACCCGCCGGGGTCAGTTTCACGCTGCGGCTGGTGCGCTCGAAGAGTGGGACGCCAAGGATGCGCTCAAGCACCTGAATCTGCCGGCTGAGGGGCGGCTGGGTCATGTTCAGCCGCGCCGCCGCCCGGCCGAAGTGCAACTCGTCGGCGGCGGTGACGAAGCACCGTATCTGGCTGAGTTCGAACATGTTTCCCTGTACCCGTTTTATCGGATGTATTTGGAACGAAGCTAACATGAGACATCGTCTTTACAAAAGAAAAGAGCCACGGCTGCGGTAGGGCAGCCGTGGCTTCAAGCGCAGGCCAAAAAGTGCGAAGCGGTTTTTGGCCTGCGCGACCAGCAAAAAATGAGCCCGTCCCGCTCGGTTTGAGCGAGACGGGCTAAGTGCGAACCGAATATCGGGGGAATGGATATCCGGTCGTCTGGCGCAGGGACTACGCCGCACCTGTGCGCGTGAGTTGGGGGCCTCGCGCGCACCGGCGTAAGGAGGTTAGAAGCTATACCGCGCGCTGAGGAAGAACTGGCGACCCGTATGGCTGCGCACGTTCAGACGGTTGGTGGCGTCGACATACTGATCGTTGAACTCATCCGTCAGGTTGATGCCTTCAAGGCTGAGCTTCAGCTTCGGCGTCAGGTTATAGGAGGCCTGCATGTCGAAATTGGTCGTCTCATTTGTACCGGCGACCGTGTTGCCGTCGTTGGACGGCACGGCGGTCAGGTAGCCTTCGCGATAGGCGACGGAGCCCCGGATGCTGAACTTCTCGACTTCGTAATAGAGCGTGAAATTCGCCGCGTTCTTCGACAGACCGACCAAGGTTTCCGGAATGGTCGGTGCGCCCGGCGTCGTCGAGGTCAGGTAATTGATCGTCGAGTCGACATAGGTGTAGTTGGCCAGCACGCCGAAATTCGACCAGAAGCCCGGCAGGAAGGTCAGTTGCTGCTGCATATTGACTTCGAACCCCTTCAGGTCGCCGCCCGGCGAATTCACCGGCTGGCTAACCGCGAAGATATCGCTGGTCGTCGCGGTCGTCCCGTCGAGCAATGAATTCGGCAGGCCCAGCTGGTTGAAGGGGATGTCCTGACGCAGGGTCTGCACGAAGGTGTCGATCTTCTTGTAGAAGAAGCCAAAGGCGTAGAGCGAGTTCGGGGCCGGGTACCATTCCAGCGACAGGTCGAGGTTTTTCGACTTGGTCGGGTTAATGTCCGGATTGCCGCGCGAATAGGAGCGGTTGGCGCCCTGAATGCCGACATCGCCACCAGGGGTGAGGCTGGAGATCGACGGACGGGCGATGGTTTGCGCCGCGCTGACGCGGAAGACGACGTCGTCGGTCAGGTCGGCCGCGATGTTGAACGACGGCAGGGTCATGTCGTAGGTGCGCTCGGCCTCGACCAGCTTGATCGTCGAGCCCACCGCCGCGTAACCGCTGGAGCGCTGCTTGGTCTTGAAATAGCGCAGGCCCGCGTCGCCACGCCAGTTGAGGCCGAAGGCGGTGAATTTGTAGTCGGCCTGCAGATAGGCACCCGAATCGGCTTCATCGACCGTAATCCATTGCCCGCGCGCCGACGAATTGTTGATGTCGGTCAGGGCATAGATACCGCAGTTGCAATAGATATTGTACTTGGCGGCAAAGGCGTTGAGGTCGGGGGCCAGCCACGCCGTGGCATTGCCCGACGGCTGGTCCAGATTGCGTCCGAAGCCGCTATAGACGGTCGACACCGCGGCCAGATCGGCGGCCGACAGGGTATCGACCTTGGTTTCCGTCGTCCGGTAGTAGCCGCGAGAGTCGAACTCGAACTTGCGGTAGTCGAGCCCGCCTTTCAGGGTCAGGTTTTCGTTGACGTCGTATTCGAGATAGCCCTTGGCCGTGGTGAAGGCGTTGGTGACGAAGTTCGGACGGATGCGCACCTCGGAGGTGCCGTCGATCATCGACCAGCTGGCCGGGCTGGTGGCGTCGAAATTCAGGCTGATAGCCGGCAGGCGCGACCGGAAGTCGTAGCTGTAGCCCTGCGAATTGGCGCGATCGAAGGTGATGATGGTCGAGACCGGGTTGGAGAAGTCCGATGTGGACCGACCGGCGATAAGGCCGCCGCGCAGCTTTTCGGAAAAGGTGTGCGTCAGGGTCAGGGTGACTTGCGAGAATTCGGTTTCCATCTCGTCCCAGGCGGTCTGGGTGCGCAGATCGACATTGTCGAACACGCCCTGCACGATATTCTTGCCTTCGACCGTACCGCTGCGGATGATGGTCTGCGGTTTGCCCGTGCCGGCGCGGCTGAAGCCGATAGCCTGAAGCTGATGCTCGCCGCGCGTCGTCTTCACGTCGGAATAGAGGACGTCGAGGGTGAACAGGGTGGCTTCCGAAAGGCGCATCTGGAACGCGCCGGTCAGGCCCAGACGTTCGGAATTGATGTCGTAGCTGACATAGGACGGGATGCGCGGATGATACAGCGCGGTGGCCGTGTTGGTGTCGTTGATCTGGGCGATCGTATAGCCGCTGAGCGTCGAGGCCGTGTTGAAGCCGCTATTGGCGCCGCCATAGGTCCAGCGCGTGATATTGGCGCCTTCTTCGAGGATATGGCGCTTTTCATAGGCGACCGAGACCAGCGCCCCCAGACGCCCGTCGGCCCAGCGACGGCTGGCCATGGCGGTGAACCGCGGTGTGGTTTCGCGCGCCAGATCGTTGTAGCTGGCCTGCGCCGACATGACGAGCTGATCGCCCTTGTAATCGAAGGGCCGCGCCGTCTGCAGATCGACGGTCGCGCCCAGTGACCCTTCTTCGACCTCGGCGGAAGCCGTCTTGCGCACGCTTAAGGAGTTGAACAGTTCCGAGGCGAACATGTTGAAATCGAAGCCGCGCGTCCGGTTGGTGCCGCCGGAATTGACCGTGCCGCCTGTGGTGGCGATGGCTTCCATGCCGTTGACGCGGACGCGGGTGTATTCAGATCCCAGACCGCGCACAGAAATCTGACGACCTTCGCCATTGGCGCGGGTGATGGTGACACCCGGGATGCGTTGCAGGGATTCAGCAAGGTTCAGATCGGGGAAGTCGGCGATGTCCTCGGCTTTGATGGCATCGACGACGCCGGTTTCCATGCGCTTGGCGCGGATGGCGCTCTGAAGGCTGCTGCGGAACCCGGTGACGACTACCTCGACCGGTTCGTCATTCGCGGAGGCCGCGTCCTGCGCCATGGCGTGAGGTGCGCCCAACGCCAGCAAAGCGAGCATAGATGCGCCGTAGGTCAGGCTCTGACGAGCCGTCTTCCCTGATGTGATCATGGTGTTTTTCCTTGCCTGCCTGACGGAATATTCGATGCGTTTGAAGCATTCCCGTCATGTTGTTATGCAAGGATCATAGGCCGATTAAAAAAGGACGCGAATTCCATTCACGCATGAATCGATGCGCGAAGTGGAATGAACGCGTCCGGCGGATCGGCTGAAAAACGGGTTTGGAAGCCAGGTGGCGTCAGCGACTATTCCGCCACCTGAGGCACGGCCGGAGCGTCATATCGCGCGCTGACCGCCGGGTCGGGCAGAATCCCCAGACCGATCATTTCGCGTTCACCGGCCGAGCGCAGAGCCTGATGGATGATCTCTTTTTCCTCAGGAGTAAAGTAGGCCTCGCCCCGGCCGGATATGCCCTTGTTGAGGCGGACATCGGCCTTTTTGCGGCGCGTCCGTTCATGGACGGCAGCGATATCGGCGGGCGCATAGGTGTGGGTCGGATCGACATGGGTGAGGATGGCCCCGATCAGGTCCACCGGCTGGGCCACCAGATCGTCGTAACGCAGCCACAGGGGCGGCCTCAGGCCCCGGACGTGGCAATCGACGGAATAGCGCATCCATGCGCCGTAGAAACGGGCGTACCACGCCGGCAGAACGTGCACCAGCACGTGGCGCTGCTCGGCCTCGGTCAGGTCGTGCCAGGGCGCCCCCAGCGCGCTGAAGCTGTCCGCTTCGGTGGGCGGGGCGGCATCGCACATGTTCTTGGCACTGACCAAAGTGTCGAGGATGTCACGCGTCCCGATGACGACCGGGATATCGAACGCTTCGACCAGCGCCGTCGTATGACGCGACGGATTGAGGTGCAGGTGCATCACCGCCGCGCCCGGACGCGTCCCGGAGACGATATGCTGATTGAGGAGCGTGGGAAAATAGAGGTCGTGCGACAGGGTGACATTGGCATAGGCCCCGCGGCTGAGATAACTTTCATAGTGCTGCCCCAGAAGTTCGACCAGCGCCGTGCGCAGGAAGGTCCCCGCCACCTTTGGCGGAAAGGCCAGAAGGCATTGTCGGTTGCCGGTCCGGATATTGCGCACCACCTCGACCAGTTCGGACGACAGGGTGCCATCCGCCTTCGGCAGGGCCGTCATCAGATGGTAAAGCGTTTCAAAGGCCGACATCACGTTCCCCATTTCATTGCATAAGGCAATGTAAAATAAGAAAAAGTCGCGACTTTGATGACATTAATTCGCATATGAAATCATTTTCAGCATACACGACAGCCCTGACATATTAGCGCTTGAGGCTGATCAGTTCCTGCAGCATTTCATCGGCGGTGGTGATGATTTTCGATGACGCCGAATAGGCGCGTTGCACCGTGATCAGGTCGGTGAATTCGGTCGCCAGATCGACGGTGGAGGCTTCGAGCGCCGAGGCGGTCAGGCTCCCCGCCCCTTCGCTGCCGGGGGTTTTCAGCGTATAGCTGCCCGAGGCCGAGGTCGCCTTATAGGCATTGCCGGATACGGCCTTCAGGCCGTCGGCATTGACGAAGGTGGCCAGCGCCACCTGGGCTATGGTCCGCGTCGAGCCGTCCTCATAGACCGCCGTGACCGTGCCGTCCTCGCCGATCTGAACGTCCGTAACGTCGCTGAACACCGTACCGTTGGCCTCAACGCTGTTGACCGTGGACGCTGAGGCCATCTGGGTCAGACCGTCGCTGATATCGAGCGTGATCGCCTGCCCTTCGATCCCCAGATCGCTGTTCCAGTGCAGGCCGCCGGACTCGTCGCTGGAGGCTCCGATGCTGATCGTCGAACCTTCGCTGCCCAGAAAGGCGTTCAGGCTGTCGGTATTTATCGAGCCGTCCTCGTTGAAGCTAATGGTCCCGGTCTTGATAATGTTCCCGTCGGCACCGTAACCACCGCTGACGTCGTCGGACCATAGCTCGACGGTCCATTCGTTCGCCGTCTCGCTCTTGAGAAACGACAGGGTCAGGCTGTGTTCGCCGCCCTGAGAGTCCGAGACCGGGATCGTGATCTCGAAATCGGGCTCCACGCCCGTCCCCGCTTCGGCGTCGTAACTGGTCATCGAAAGGCCCGTCGAGATATCGTATTCGCCCGTATAGGCTTCGGTCGTCGAATTGAGATTGGCCGACAGGCTGACCTCGGTGGTGGCTTCCGGATCGTCGCCGGACGTCGGAATGCGAATGGCCGAAAGCTGCGAGGTCAGGCCGCCGGTCGTCACATTGCCCGAGCTGTCTGCCGTCCAGCCCTGAAGGTAATAGCCCGACGCATTGACCAGATAGCCGTCGGCATCGACCGAAAACGACCCGTCGCGGGTATAGAGGCTGGCGCTGCCCGCCGCCGAGGTATCGGACACCACAAAGAACCCGTTACCGTCGATGGCCATATCCAGCGCCGAGGTGGTGGTTTGCAGCGCCCCCGCCTGCGACACCGACATCGAGGTGCTGGCCGACACGCCGCTGCCGGTATAGGTCGTGCCCGCGCTCGACGTCACCGTGGCCGACAGGTTGGTCTCGATGCGCTTATACGCCGTCGTATTGACGTTGGCGATATTGTTGGAAATGCCCGACAGCGCCGTCGAGGTGGCGGCCAGACCGGACACGCCGGTCAGCATAACACTGCTTAGGGACATATAACCTCTCAATACGTCGGGTGAAATTTCAACGTATAAAATGACAGTAAATACAGTTAATCTAATGTAAATTTCACAATATAAATAGAACTTCCAATTTGAAACCATAACAACACTATGTTTCCATTTTGAAATAAACAATACAGCAGCCGCCACATATATTTAATTTCAAAATTTATACATTCAAACCTCTATTTGACCGCTTTTATGCAGCAAATCCCTGCAACAGCGCTTCATTTCTGGTGATGCAAAACGCACGGCGACCTCAGGGTTTGCGACCGGCCGGCGCTGTGTTCAGCATCGATTTTCCGGGGAAATGAAGGCGCGTGGCCTCCATCTATTCGTCCTATTCCGTCAACCAGATCGCCGCCCTGTCGACCGCGGCGGTCCGCGCCATGACGACCACGGACATCGCGGCCCTGTCGACGACCCAGATCGCCGCCTTCACGCTCGAACAGATCGCGTCCCTGACCACGACCGAGCTGACGGCCCTGTCGACCACGCAGATGCGGGCCCTGACGACCGAACAGATCGCGGCCTTTACCGCCGATCAGATGGTGTTCAGCGCCAAGCAATTGTCGGTGTTGATCGAGGCGCAGGTCGAGGCGTTCGGCGTCGAGGATATCGCCGCCCTGACCACCCAGCAGATTGCCGGCCTGACCCAGACCGATATCGGCGAGTTTTCCGCCACGCAGTTCGCCGCCCTGTCGCCGACCCAGCTGAGCGTCCTGACCACGACTCAGGTTAGGGGCATACAGACCGACCAGATCGGCGTCCTTAGTACGACGCAACTGGCGGCCCTGTCGTCGACACAGCTCGGCGCCCTGACCTCGGCGCAGATTCAAGGCCTGAGCGCCACGCTGATCGACGCCCTGTCGGTGACGCAGCTATCCGGCCTCACATCGACCCAGATCGGCTGGCTCGGCACGGCGGGGATCGCGGCCCTGTCCGGCGAAGATCTCGCCACCCTCAACACGACGCAGGTGCGCGGCCTGAGCGTTACCGAACTGCAATCCCTGTCGGCGAGTCAGGTCGCCGCCCTCACCGCCACTCAGATCGGTGGCCTGACGGCCACCCAGATCGCCAGCCTCAGCGCCGACACGCTCAACGCCCTCAGCACGACGCAGATCGGCGGCTACAGCGCCACCCAGATGGGGTATCTGAGTTCGACCCAGATCAGCAGCCTGAGTACGACCTTCATCAATGCGCTCAGCGTCACCCAGTCGTCGGGCCTGACCGTCACCGCCGTATCCGGCCTGAACACCGAACAATTGCAAAGCCTGAGTGCGGTGCGCGTCGCCGCCCTGACCTCGACCCAGATCAAGGGGCTGACCGATACCCAGATCAACACCCTGTCGGTGACGCAGATGGCGGCGCTCAACGACACCCAGATCAAGGCCCTGACCACCACCCAGATCAAGACGCTGAGCGCTACGGCCATATCGACCCTGAGCGCGGCACAATTTTCCAACCTGACCTCGACTCAGTTGAACGCTCTGGTCGAGCGGCAGGTCTATAGCCTGAGCGAAACCGAACTCGGCTGGCTGCGCACCGATCAGATCAGCGGCCTGAGCGCCACGGCGATCGCCGCGCTCAACACCACGCAATTTTCGACCCTGACCGCCAATCAGCTGGGGGCCCTGACGGTCACCCAGATTCGCGCCATCGGATCCGAAGACCTCGACATCCTCACCACGACGCAGTTGTCGGGCCTGACCTCGACCCAGGTCGCGGCCATGGCGACGACGCAGGTGGCGGCCCTCGGCACCAGCCTGATCGCCAGCCTGACCACCACGCAGGTCAAGGGCCTGACCGCCTCGGCGGTGGCCAGCCTCAGCGCCACACAATTGAGCGCCCTGTCGGCCACGCAACTGGGCGTCTTCAGTCTGGCACAGGTCGGCGGGATCAGTACCGATCTGGTCTCGACCCTGACCGGCACGCAATTATCAACCCTCAGCCTGACCCAGATTACCGCCCTGAGCGCCGGGGCGGTGTCGGGCCTGACCGCCACGCAGTTGAACAGCCTTAACACGACGCAACTTCGGGCCCTGACACCGACCCAGATCGGCTATCTCAGCGAAGACCAGATTGCGTCGCTGGACCTGTCGCAACTGGCGCTCCTGACCACGACCCAGATGCGCGGGCTGGTCGCTTCGGACATCGCCGCCCTGTCCAACACGCAGGTCGGCGTCCTCAGCGCCACGCAGTTGGCGGCCCTGACGGCCACAGCGATCAAGGGGCTCAGTGAAGCCCAGATCGTTGGCCTCACCGCGACGCAATTGCGCGGTTTGCCGCAAACCCTGATGGCGGCCCTGACCACCACTGAGGTGTCGCAACTGACCGCCAGTCAATTGTCGGCGCTGGGCTCGACCCAATGGAGCGCGCTCACCTCGGCGCAGGTCAGCGCGCTCAATGACGGGCAGGTGAAATCCCTCTCGACCACCCTGCTGCAATCGCTGAGCACGACGCAGATTCAGGGCCTGACCGCCAGCGACCTCGCCGAACTGAGCGCGACGCAGCTTCAATCGCTGACCGAGCGGCAGATCGCCGCCCTCACTGCGGCGCAGATCGCCAATCTGTCGATGGGCGAACTGTCGACCCTGACGGCCACGCAACTGGGGGCCTTCACCGCGACCCAGATTCGGGCGCTCACCGCCGATCAGGTGGCCGCTTTCTCGCCCACCGAATTGTCGCGGCTGTCGACAACGCAGTTCAACACGCTCACCGCGACCCAGATCAAGGCCCTGACCGCCGATCAGGTCGCCAGCCTGACCACGGCGCAGGTTGCCGCCTTTTCGACCACCGGCCTGAGCGGCCTGACCGACGTGCAGGTCGCGGCCCTCACCGCCACGCAACTGAATGCCCTGGGCACGCGCCAGATCGCCAGCCTGACCGGGACGGCGGTATCGAGCCTCAGCGCCGACCAGATGGGCAGCCTGACCACGACTCTGCTCAAGGCGCTGGCCGCCACCCAGATCGCCGCCCTGACCACCGATCAGGTGTCGGCCCTCTCCACGACCCAGACCAGCGTCCTGTCGACCACCCAGATCAAGGCGCTTAATGCGACCCAGACCGGCGCGCTGAACGAGTCCCAGCTTTTGGCGCTCACCACGTCTCAGGTGTCGGTCCTCAGCGCCGTACAACTGAGTGGACTGACTTCCGACAAGGTCGCCGCCCTGTCGGCCGCGCAGATCGCGGCCCTGTCGACCACGGCGGTCGCCGGTCTGAGCGCGTCCAATCTGGCGGGATTGTCGGCCACCCAGATCGCTGCGCTCGGCACCGTGCAGGTGCGCGCCCTGACGGCCACCGGCGTCGCTAATCTCAGCACTGAACAGGTCGCGGCGCTCAACACAACTCAGCTCAAAAGCCTCAGCGCCACTGCGGTACCCGGCCTGAGCGCCGCGCAACTGGAGGCTCTGACCGACGACGGTTTGCAGGCCCTGACCACGACGCAGGTCCGCGCCCTGACGACCAGCCAGATCGCGGGTTTGTCGGCGGCGGACCTCGCGACCCTGTCGACCACGCAGTTGAAAAGCCTGACCGCCGCCGAAATGGGGGCCGTTACCGAGACCCAGATCGCCGCCCTGAGCGCCACGCAGGTCGCATCGCTTTACACCACTCAGATCGCAGGACTGACCGCTTCCGCCGTTGCCGCGCTCACGGCGACCCAGATCGGTGCGTTGAGCGACACCCAGATGGCCGCCCTGTCGGTCGCCGGCATGGCGGGCCTGACCAATACGCAGATCGCCAGCCTGACCGCCAGCCAGATCGCCACGTTCAGCGTGACCCAGATCGCCGCCCTGACCACGACGCAGGTCTCCGGTCTCGCCGCCGACACACTGGGGGCGCTCTCGACGACGCAACTGAGCGCTCTCACCGCGACGCAGATGACCGCCCTGTCCTCGACGCAGGTGGCCGGGCTGACCACCACCCAGATCGTGGCCTTCTCGGCCACCGGCATCAGCGGCCTGAGCGACAATCAGGTGGCGGCTCTGTCGCTGACGCAGCTGGCGGTGATGAGTACAAAGCAAGTCGCCGCGCTTGCGACCAGCGGCATAGCCAGCCTGTCGGCGACTCAGATTCAGGGATTAAGCACGACGCAACTGCGCGCTCTGACCGCCACCCAGATAGCCAGTTTCAGCGAAAACCAGATCGCCGCCCTGACCCCGACGGAAATAGCCGCTCTGACGACGACGCAGATAGGTGCGCTGACCGCCACCGAAGCCTCGGCCCTGACGACGGCGCAACTGGGCGCCTTTTCCACGTCGCAACTGGCGGCATTGAGCGTGACCGCCTTCCGCGGCCTGAGCGCGGCGCAGATGGCGGCGCTCACCACGACCCAGATGAACGGGCTCGCCACCGTGCAGATCGCCGCCCTGACCGAAGACGAGGTGTCGGAGCTGACCGCCACTACCTTGTCGGGACTATCGACCACGCAGGTAAAGGCCCTGACCGCCACCGGCGTCGCCGCGCTCAATGAGACCCACATCGCCGCCTTTTCCGCCGCTCAGATCGAGGCCCTGACCGTCACCGCCCTGAGCGGCCTGACCGAGGCGCAGGCGGGCAGCCTCGGCGCCACGCAACTGGCGGCGCTGGGGACAACCCAACTGGCGGCCCTGACCACAACGGCACTGTCCGGCCTGTCGGCGGCCGACATGGCGGCCTTCAGCACGACTCAGATCAAGGGCCTGACCGCCACGCAGGTCGCCAGTCTCGCCACCACGCAGGTCAAGGCCCTGTCCACGGCTCAAGTCGCTGCCCTGACCACGACGCAGGTCAAGGGCCTGACCTCCGACAGCGTGGCCGCCCTGACGACGGCACAGGTCGCGGCCCTGACCACCACCCAGATTTCGGCCCTGACCGCGACAGGGCTTTCCGGCCTGACGACCACGCAGTTGACGGCCCTGCCCGCCACGGCGTTGGCCAGCCTCACCGCCACGCAGGTCTCGGCGCTGGCGACCACCCAGATCGCCGGGCTGGGCGTCACGGCGCTGAGCGGCCTGACCACCACCCAGATCGCCGGATTGACCGCTACCGGCGTGTCGGCGCTCGATGCCACCCAGATCGCGGCCCTGAGCACCGCGCAACTGGCCGCCCTCACCGCCACCGCCATCGCCGGCCTGACGACGACTCAGGTCGGCGACCTGACGGACGCGCAGGTGGCGGCCCTGACCTCGACCCAGATATCGGCCCTCTCCACCACCGGCATCCATGGCCTGAGCGCCAGCGACCTCGCCGGATTGACGACCACGCAGCTAAAGGGCCTGTCGGCGACACTGGTCGCCGCCCTGACGACCACCCAGATCGCAGGCCTGACCGCCACGGAAGTCACGGCGCTCACCACCACCCAGATACGCGGCCTCACCTCGACCCAGATCGAGAGCCTCAGTGGCACCCAGCTTCAGGCCCTGACCTCGACCCAGATCAACGCTCTGACGACCGAGGCCTTGCCGGGTCTGACGACGAGCCTGACCGCCAGCCTGACGGCGACGCAACTGCGGGGCCTCAGTTCGACCCAGATCGGGGGTTTGGGCGAAACCGCCGTGCGCGGCCTGACCGAGACCCAGCTTCAAACCCTGACGACTACCCAGCTCAAGGGCCTGACCGCTACCGAGATCGAGGCCCTGTCGGCAACACAACTGGCGGCCTTCAGCAGCACGCAACTGGCGGCATTATCGACCGCCGGGATTCAGGGCCTGAGTGACGATCAGCTGGGCGGCCTGACCCTGACGCAGTTGTCGGCCCTGACCTCGACGCAACTGGGGGCCTTTACCGCCACGCAGATCAACGCGCTCGACGCGACCCATCTGGCGGCCCTGACCTCGACGCAGTTGCGCGGCCTCAGCGCCACCCAGATCGCCGCGCTCAATCCGGACGAGGTTTCCGGCCTGAGCGCCACGGCCCTGTCGGCGCTCTATACGACGCAAATCAAGGGCCTGAGCTATACGGCGCTGGAATCGCTCACCGCCACACAATTATCGGCCCTGACCACCACGCAGTTCGCCGCCATCGACAGTCAGGCCATTTCCGGCCTCAGCGAAAGCCAGATCCAGACCCTGGCGACCACGCAACTGGCCGCCCTCACCGCCACGCAGATGGCCGCGCTCAGCACCGAGGACGTCGAGGATTTCAGCGCCAGCCAGATCGCCGCCCTGACCACCACGCAGCTAAATGGCCTGACGACCACGCAGGTCGGCGTCCTGACCGCCACGCAGGTGCAAGGCCTGACCGGGACACAGGTCGCGGCATTGGCCACCACGCAGGTCGCCGCCCTGACCGCGACCGGTCTGGCGGCCCTGAGCGCGACGCAGATCCAGACCCTGACCACGACTCAGGTGGCGGCCCTGTCGTCTACGGGCCTCAGCGGCCTGACCCCGACGCAGGTCGCCGCCCTGACCACCACCCAGACCAAGGCGCTTTCGGCCACGCAACTGAGCGGCCTGACCGCCGACGAGGTGCGTGGCCTGACGACGGCGCAGGTATCGGGCCTCAGTTCGACGCAACTGGCCGGACTGGTCGCCACGGAAACCGCCGCCCTGACGGCGACGCAGTTGGCGGTCCTTACCTCGACGCAGTTGTCGGGTCTTTCGACCACCGGCATGGGCGGTCTGACCGATACTCAGATCGCCGCCCTGTCGACCACGCAACTGCGCGGCCTCAGCTCGACCCAGATGTCGGGGCTGGCCGTCACCGCCCTGCCGGGCTTCACCACTGCCCAGATCAATGCCCTGACGACGACGCAGTTACGCGGCCTGACCTCGGCGCAGATCGGCGGGCTGACGACCAGCGAGCTCACCGCCCTGTCCACCACGCAGGTCGGCGCCCTGACGGCGACACAACTGGGCGGCCTGACCGCGACCGGTATGGGCGCGCTCACCACGTCGCAATTGTCGGTTCTGGCGGCCACCCAGATCGCCGGCCTCTCGACCTCGGCCATCACCGGCCTCAGTGCCACCCAGACGACGGCCCTGACCACCACCCAGATCGGCGGCCTGACGCAAACCCAGATGGGCGTATTGTCCGCTACCGCCATCGGCGCTTTGACCGACACCCAGATCGCGGCGTTGAGCATGGTGCAGTTCGGCTCGCTGTCGGCAACCGGCGTGGCGTCGCTGCTTGAGGCGCACATTGCCTCGATCACCACCACGCAACTGGCGTCCCTGTCCGACAGCGGCATTCACGGCATGACCGCCACAGAGGTGTCGGCCCTGACCACCACGCAGTTGTCGGCGCTCAGTTCCACCCAGATCGGGGCTCTGTCCACTCAGGCGATTTCCGGCCTGACCGAGGTTCACATCGCCGCCCTGACCCTGACCCAGATCGCGGGCCTGACCACCACCCAGATCGGAGCCTGGGCGACCGAGGACGTGGCAGCGTTGTCGACCACCTCGATCGCCGCCCTGACCACCACGCAGTTGTCGGCGCTGGTCCGGATGCAGCTTCGGGCCCTGTCCACGGCGCAGATCGCCGCGCTATCGACCACGCAGGTTTCGGCGCTCACCCCCACCCAGATCGGCAGCCTGACCATCACCGAGATCGCCGCCTTCACCACGACGCAGTTCACCGCCCTGACCGCCGAACAGGTTGCCGCCCTGACCGCCACCCAGCTCGACAATCTCAGCGCCGGGGAAATGGCGGTGCTGAGTGCCGTGCAACTCAGCCAGTTGACCACCACCAGCATGGGCCTGCTCGGCACCACCTTCCTCAGCGCGCTCAATACCTACCAGATCGAGGCCCTGACGCCGGAACAGATCAGCTACCTGACCACCACCCAGATCGCCAGCCTGTCGGCCGTTCAACTGGCCGCCCTGCGCGCCGCCCTAAGCTAAGGTTTACATGACCGTTATAGACTTGATTCAGGCCGCCGAAGCCCTGCGTCTGCGCGGCGATCCCGGGGCCGCCGCCGCGCTCTACGAAGGCTTTATCGCCGACCAGCCCGATGAGCCTCTGATCTATGCCCTTCAGTTCAATCTGGGGGTTTTGCTGACCGATGCCGGAGCGCTCGACCGCGCGCGCGATGCCCTAGAACAGGCCATCGACCTCAACCCCGACTTCCTGCCGGCCTATATTAATCTCGGCCGGGTCCACGAACGGCAGGGGCGCAGCGATCTGGCGGTCACCCTGTGGCACCGGATGAGCGAGCGGCTGTCGCCCGTGACCGGTCAGGCCATCACGCACAAGGTCATGGCGCTCAACCAGACCGCCCGCGTCCTTGAGGCCGCCCATCAGGACGAGGCCTGCGAAACCGCCCTGCGCCAGAGCCTCGACCTCGACCCCACCCAGCGCGAGGCCATCCAGCACCTGATTGCCGCCCGTCAGCGACAATGCGCCTGGCCCGTCATAGAGCCGTTCGAGCGCGTCGATCGCGCCCGCCTGCTCAAGGGCATGTCGCCTCTCTCGGCCAATGCCTATACCGACGACCCCCTCCTGCAACTGGCGCTTAACGCCCACTATAGCGACACCGATGTCGGCCTGAGCGAGGACGGGCCCATCACTCGCCATTTCGCCGCCCATCAGGGCCGCAGCGACGGCCGCCTGCGCATCGGCTATATGTCGTCCGACCTGCGCGAACACGCCATCGGCCACCTGATGTATGAGTTGCCCGGTTTGCACGACCGGCAAAAGGTCGAGGTCTTCGCCTATTATTGCGGCATCCCCGCCGCGAACGATCCAATCCACGCCCATTACCGCGCCGCCGTCGATCAATTCGTCGATATTTCGCAGATGGACGACGCCACGGCGGCGCGGCGCATCGCCGACGACGGCATCCAGATTCTGATCGACGTCAACGGCTATACCCGCGACGGGCGCACGAAACTGCTGGCGCTCAGACCCGCGCCGGTCATCGTCAACTGGCTGGGCTTCCCCGGCACACTGGGCAGTCCGTATCACCACTATATCATCGCCGACGACTGGATCATCCCGCCGGACAGCGAACTCTTCTATTCCGAAGCCGTGATGCGCCTGCCCTGCTATCAGCCCAATAACCGCCAGCGCGTCGTCGCCGACCACCGCCCCACCCGCGCCGAAATGGGCCTGCCCGAGGACGCGACGGTGTTCTGCTGCTTCAACGGCACGCACAAGATCACCCGCTTCACCTTCGACCGCTGGCTGGACATCCTGTCGCGCGTCCCGGACAGCGTCCTGTGGCTCCTCAGCGGTTCGGACAGTTCGCATCTGCGCCTCAAGGCCCACGCCCAGAGCCGCGGCATCGATCCGACGCGCATCGTCTTTGCCGCCAAGCTGCCCAATCCGCAGCATCTGGCGCGCTATCCACTGGCCGACCTGTTCCTTGATACGACACCCTACGGGGCGCACACCACCTGTTCCGATGCCCTGTGGATGGGGGTGCCGGTCCTTACCTTAAGCGGGCGCAGTTTCGCCGCGCGCGTCTGCGGCTCTTTGCTGCGCGCCGCCGGTCTGCCGGAACTGGTCACGACCGAGGTCGCGGATTTCGTCGATCTGGCCGTCGCGCTGGGACGCGACCGGGCGCGCCTCGACGGGTTCAAGGCGCGATTGGTTCAGACGCGCGACACCTGCACCCTGTTCGATATGCCGGGATTGGTTCGCGGGCTTGAAGCGCTCTACGTGCAGATGTGGCAGGCCTGCCGCGACGGTAGCCTGCCCCGACCGGACCTCAACAACCTCGACATCCTGCTCGATATCGTTGCACCGCGCGACCATGAAGCCCATGAGACCCAGACTATCCCTGACTACGAAGCCCATTGGCAACGCCTGATTGCCCAACGTCACGCCCGCCGTCCCGTGCCCTTCGACCACCGCCTGTGGAGGGCGCCGCAATGAAAAAGATACTGGTCACCGGCGGGGCGGGCTTCCTCGGCTCGCATCTGTGCGAGCGGTTGCTGGCGCGCGGCGACGACGTGCTGTGCGTCGATAATTTTTTCACGGGCCAGCGTCGCAATATCGCGCACCTGATGGGGCATCCGCGCTTCGAATTCCTGCGCCACGACGTCACCTTCCCGCTCTATGTCGAGGTCAACGAGATCTATAACCTCGCCTGTCCGGCCTCGCCGGTCCATTATCAGTTCGACCCGGTTCAGACGACCAAGACCAGCGTCATCGGTGCGATCAACATGCTGGGCCTCGCCAAACGCACCCGGGCGAAGATCCTTCAGGCCTCGACCAGCGAGGTCTATGGCGACCCGGAGGTGCATCCGCAGCCCGAAACCTACTGGGGGCGGGTCAACCCCATCGGACCACGCGCCTGCTATGACGAGGGCAAGCGCTGCGCCGAGACCCTGTTCTTCGATTATCAACGCCAGCACGACGTCGATATCCGCGTCATGCGCATCTTCAATACCTACGGGCCGCGGATGCACCCCGACGACGGACGCGTGGTGTCGAACTTCATCGTTCAGGCGCTCAGGGGCGAGGATATCACCCTGTACGGCTCCGGCGCGCAGACGCGCAGTTTCTGCTATGTCGACGATCTGATTGCCGGGATGATCGCCTTCATGGATACGGAGGGACGCGTTCCTCAGCCGGTGAACTTCGGCAATCCTCATGAAATTTCGGTGTCTGAACTGGCCCGGCATATCCTGATCCTGACCGGATCGGCCAGCCGCCTCGTCCATCGTCCCAGCCCCATCGATGACCCGTGCCAGAGGCAACCCGACATCGCCGCCGCCCAAAGGATCACCGGCTGGGCGCCTGTCGTCCCCTTGTCCGAAGGTCTGAGCCGCACCATCGACTATTTTCGGGAGATAGTCCCCCACGCCACACCATTTCGAGATGCTAATTTCATTTCAGAAATGACATGATATAGACAAACAAAAATCCGAATTAAAATCCGGTAAAGAATTTTTTTAAACAAAAACCCGGTTACTGTAAGATATAAATTAAATTTATAACGACATTATTCCAATGTTACGTTTTTATCAACTGTGAAATATAGTGTGACAACTCCACACCTCATTTTACAGAATTCAGTATCATTCGCAAATACTTCAAAATCGGAGTTTAAAGACCGCCCCTTGTGCTGCTAGCTTTGGCAGGCACCGGACGGTACGCCACCTCTCCTTTACGGCGTCACCGGCAGTTTCAAGTAGGTTGGAGAAGGGATACTCCGTAATGAAGTTCACGAAATCAGTGTTCATGGCCGGCACCGCCATGGCCGGTCTTTTGACCGCGCACGGTGCCCTGGCCCAGTCGACCGCGACCCAGACCCTGGAAGACGTCAAGGAAGTGGTCGTCACCGGTCAGCGTAACCGGTCGGTCGGCGGTCTGGCGGTCGATCAGAGCGTCACCAAGACGCGGTCGTCGATCACCGAAGACTATATCGAAAAGCAGGCCCCCGGCTCGATCCTCGAAGCGATCAACCTGCTGCCGGGCGTGAACTTCTCGGATCAGAGCGCCACGGGCTCGGTCGGCGGCGACATCACGCTGCGCGGCTTCGATCAGCAGCGCATCGCCTTCATGCTCGACGGCATGCCGCTGAACGATACCGGCAACTATGCCTATTACCCGACGATGAACCCGGATTCGGAAATCTATTCGAAGGTCGACGTCAATCTCGGCACCACCGATGTCGACAGCCCGACGGCCTCGGCCGGCGGCGGCACCATCGGCTATATCACCCGCCGCCCGAAGGATAAGTTCGGCGTCGAGGTCAAGGGCACCTTCGGCACCAACGATTATGCGCGCGAATATGTCCGCGTCGATACCGGCGCCTTCGGCCCGTGGGGCACGACCGCCTTCATCGCCGCCTCAAACCTGAACGCCAATCAGTTCAAGGGCGTCGGCACCGAAGACCGCAAGCAGGTCAATGGTCGCATCTATCAGTCGCTCGGCGGCGGCGACTTCGCTTCGGTGGCCTTCTATTATAACGAAACCCGCAATAACGCGATCTACAACAGCTCGCTGCCGACCATTACGGCGGGCAACTGGTCCGAAGCCTATGCCTCGACCATCGGCACGGTGTCGAATTCGATCTCGTCCGGCTCGACCGGCTATTACGGCTACCGTATCAATCCGACCAACAACGGCAATATCCGCGCCCAGTTCAAGAAGCACCTGACCGACAACCTCGTCCTGACGGTCGACCCCAGCTTCCAGTATACGCTCGCCGACGGCGGCACGCAGGTCTCGACCCTGACGGAATCGACCGGCGTCCTGTCGATGGTCGGTTCCAGCTATGTGTGGAACGAACTGAAAGGCTATGACGCCAACCACGACGGCGTCGTCTCGACCACCGCCTACAAGGTCTTCTCGCCCAGCGTCACCGAAACGCGCCGCTATACGATCAATACCTCGCTGATCTGGTATCTCGACGACCACAATACCCTGCGCGCCGCCTATACCTACGACCACGGCGACCACCGCCAGACCGGCCACGTCAGCCTGCTCGAAGGCGGTCAGTGGATCGGTGACGTCTTCGCCGAAGACGAGTCGCTGTGGCTGCGCGGCAAGAACGGCGAGGAAATCCAGAAGCGTAACCGTCAGTCCTACGCCAATCTGAAGCAATTCGCCCTGACCTATGCCGGGTCGTTCTTCGACAGCAAGCTTAAGATCGATGCGGGCGTGCGTCTGCCGGACTTCGAGCGTAAGCTGAACAACTACTGCTACCAGATTTCGTCCTCGACCGCCTACTGCTCGGCCAGCCCCGGCACCACTCTGGTCCTGACCGGTACCTCGTCGCAGATCACCGCCAAGGCCCCGGCCAGCTGGACGGTGTCCTACGACAAGACCCTGCCGAACCTCGGCGTCAGCTACAAGGTCTCCGACCATCAGACGGTCTATTCCAGCTATGCCGAGACCATTTCGGCGCCGCGTACCGACTCGCTCTACGACCGCCTGTCGCTCGATCTCCAGCCGGAAATCTCCAAGACCGTCGACCTCGGCTACCGCTATGCGTCGCCGCTGGTATCGGGATCGATCGCCGTATGGAAGACCGACTTCGATCACCGCGTCGAAACGGCGTGGGACGAAACGATCGGCGCTTCGGTCGCCACCGATGTGGGCAAGGCGCGCATGAAGGGCATCAATGCTGAAATCGGCTTCAAGCCGGTCGAAGGCCTCGATATCTACGCGTCGTCGTCCTATACCGACACGGAAATGCTGGAGAACGTCTATTATTCGGCAACCGCCTATAACCCGACCAAGGGCAAGAAGCTCGGCAAGATCCCCAGCATCATGCACGCGGTGAACGTCGATTACGAGCACGGCAACTGGGACTTCGGCGTGACCGGCAAATATACCGGCAAACGCTACGCCTCGCTGGCCAATGGCGACGCGGCCCCCGGCTATACGGTGTGGAACGCCAATGTCAGCTACGACTTCGGCGATATCGGTCCGATGAAGAGCAGCTATGTCCGCCTCAACGTGAAGAACCTGTTCAACGAGAAGTACATCTCGGCGATCTCGACCGGTAACGTCTTCTACGACTCGGGCAACTACTTCTGGATCGGTGCACCGATCACCACCATGGTGACGGTCGGCACGAAGTTCTGATCCACGGGCAACCGTATTCAAAGAATGGCTCCGGGTTTCCTGGAGCCATTTTTGTTTTATAACAATATTTTATGAGACTTTTCTCACACACCAGTCGCGGGCCGCTAAATCTGCAAATGCGTCGCAATTTATCTTTACAGCGCATCCGGCGGCTGCTATCGCCACCTCATCATGTCCCTTGTGCTGACCCTTTTCGCCGTCGCCCTGATCCTCGCCGCTTTGGCAATCCTGTACCTGAAATGGCGCGGGCAAGGCCTCCCTGCATGGGCCGATCGCGCCGCCGTGCCGGTCGCCTGGCTGGCGCTTGCGATTTCGGCGGTCCTGTGGATGATGGCCTATAAGCCGGATTTCGGCCTGCCGGTCGGGTTTCTGATCGCCATGAGCCTGGCCCTGTGTCTGATCGTCTGGCGCAACGCCAAGGACGACCCGGCGCGCCTCAAGCCGGAAAAGGACCGCCGCGCCCGGACAATGCCCGACGTAAAAGAGCGCTTCACCCTGCGCAAGGGCGGCCGCATTGCGGCCCGCCTGTTGTCCAGCCTTGTCGTGTCGCCGCTCATGGGCATGGCCGTCGGTCTTGTCGCGTGGCTGTACATGCCCGGTCATGGCTCTACGCGCTATGCCTGGGCAGTGTTCGCCTTCGTCACCGCCTCGGCGATCGGTCTGGTCATCGGCAACAGCGCCCAGCGTCCGTGGCGCGCTTTGGGTTTCCTGAGCCTGACCGGTGCGATCAGCGCGGCCGTGGTCGGCCTGCCGCTGCTGACGGGAGCACACTAAGATGACCCTCTGGCCCAAAGTCCCCGCCGCCTTCGTCCGCCGCGTTCTGCACGGTCACAAGATCCTCGGCCTCGCCCTGTGCGCCAGCCTGTACCTGATCTGCCTGACCGGCTGGGTCGGGGTCTATTATGTCGAGTTCGAGCGCTGGGAGCGCCCGAACCTGCCGGAATTTTCCGAGGTCACCCCCGAAGCCATCGCCCGCGCCACCGCCGACACGCGCGCCGTCATGCTGGCGGACACACACCGCGGGCCCTTCGACACCGACATCTATATCAGCCCGCCGACGGACAATGCCCCGCGCCTCGTCGTCGGCTACGGCCACGAAGCGCGCGGCTACGATGCGCAGGGGAATTTCAAAGGTCCGGCCAGCCACGACCTGACGCACTTCCTGACCGAACTGCACTATTATCTGCATTTGCCGGAAAGCTTCGGCATGATCGTCGTCTGCCTGTTCGGCGTCGGCATGATGGCGCTGCTGATCGGCGGCGCCCTGTCGCACCCCAAGATGTTCCGCGACGCCTTTGCGTTTCGCCTGCGCAAACAGGGCCATCTGACGCGCGCGGACCTGCACAACCGCATCGGCGCATGGACCCTGCCCTTCGGCCTGATCATTACCCTGACTGGCACCCTGATCGGGCTGGGACAACTGGTCGCCCTGACCATGGGCCTCCTCTACTATCAGGGTAATAGCCTGAAGGCCTACGAACCCATCTTCGGCAGTCAGGCGGAGATCACCGCCGCGACGGGCGGCAAGCCGTTGCAGGACGGCGCGCTCCTCACCGCTCTGCGCCAGATCGAGGCCGCGCGTCCGGACGAACCGGTCAGCTTCATCGCCGTGCGCATGGTCGGTACGCCCACCGAGTTTCTGGAGATCACCACCAAACCGTCGCAGCGACTGGTCTATGGCGAGGCCTGGCGCTTCGACGCTCAGGGCCATCTCAAGGGCAGCTACCACCTGTCGGACGGTCCCGCCGGGCGTCAGGTGGCCGCCAGCCTGTACAGCCTGCATTTCGGCGATTTCGGTGGTTGGTCCGTCAAGCTGATCTACGCCCTGTTGGGCTTCGGCCTGACCGTAATGATCGCCGCCGGGATGGATATCTGGCTGATCAAATCCGCCGAAAAGGGCAAGCCACGCCCGCTGATCCACCGGCTATGGACGGTGTTGATCTACGGTGCCCCCGCCCTGATCGCGCTCGCCTTCGCGCTGGCCATGAGCCTGCACGTATCGCCGGTCGCGGTGTTCTGGGGCGGCATGGCTATACTCACGGTCGTCACCCTGATCAGCCCGAAATTCACGCAGGCCCCCGTTCAGATCGTATCCAGACTGATGCGGACCGGGCTCGGTCTGTCGCTGATCGCCATGGTCGCCGTCCATCAGACCATCCATCAGTCGTTCAGCGTCGCCGCCGTACAGGTCAATCTGACGCTGCTGATCCTGGGGCTGGGCTTCGTCGCCCTGACCTTACGCAAGGTAAAGAGTCCTGCGAATACAGAGGTGTGACCTCAAAATCGGCCTTCAGATAAATCGTGTTTCAAAATTGCAATTCATTCGCAATTAACTTGACACCCTGCCGCAATCTAGTAATTGCGACGCATTCTTAAATATGGCCACTGTGTGTATTGGCTGCATTTGCAAAGGTTTGCCCCATGTCCCGACACCGCCTCCTAGGCTCCGCCTCCGCCCTGCTGTTCGTCAGCCTCGCCCTGCCCGCCTTCGCTGCCGATGCCCCCGACGCTTCCGATGCCGAGCCCACCGAAGTTGTCGTGCTGGGCAAGCGCGTCATCCGCGAGTCCGCCGGGGCGACCGGTCTCGACCTCAGCCTGCGCCAGACGCCGCAGTCGGTCACCGTCGTTTCCGCCGCGCAGATGAAGGAATTCGCCCTCACCGACGCCAACCAGCTTTTGTCGACCCTGCCCGGCATCAATGTCGAGGCCTCGGAAACCGACCGCACCTACTTCAATTCGCGCGGCTTCGACGTCGTCAATTTTCAGGTCGACGGCGTGGGGCAGCCGCTCGACTGGGGCCTGCAAACCGGCGCGCTTGACGTGGCCATCTTCGAGCGAATCGAAGCCGTGCGTGGCGCCAACGGCATGATGACCGGCACCGGCAACCCGTCGGCGACGATCAACTATATCCGCAAGCGCCCAACCAAGGACTTCCGCGCCAATCTGTCGGCCAGCTACGGCAGCTGGGACAATCTGCGCCTGACCGGCGACGTCTCCGGGGCCCTCAACAAAGAGGGCACGGTCACGGGCCGCTTCGTCTATGCCAATACCGACACCGAATCCTATCTCGACTATTACGGCGTCAACCGGAACGTCTATTACGGCGTCCTGTCGTGGGATATCACGCCGAAGCTGAACGCCACGGCGGGCTATTCCAAGCAGGATAACCTCGCGACCGGCAATAACTGGGGTGCCCTGCCGCTGGTCTATACCGACGGCACGCCGATCAAGTACGACGTTTCGGCCAATACCTCGGCCCCGTGGACCTACTGGGACACGCACAATGCCACGACCTTCACCGAACTGTCCTACCAGTTCGACAACGGCTGGACCGTGAAGGGCATCTATACCTACAAGAACCTCAGCGACGAAGCCAAGCTGACCTATGCCTACAACTATCCGGACAAGACGACCGGCCTCGGCGTAGCGGGTTTCGCCGGCTATTACCCCTCAAGCTGGAAGCAGAACCTGTTCGACCTTGTCGCTAACGGTCAGGTCTCCCTGTTCGGGCGCGAACATCAGGTGGTGGTCGGCGTCAACTCTAATGAGAGCGACACCTTACGCTGGGCGGGCGAGGCTGCGGGCTTTGCCTATCCGGCTTATAAGGGCGTGCAGATCGTCGCCCCGGCCGAGCCCACTACCTTCGCCACCCCCTATGAAGCCGCCAATGTCACGGACAAGCTGACGCGCGCCTATGCCGCCGTCCATCTGAACTTCACAGACCGCTTCAAGGGCCTCGTCGGCTTCAATGCCATCGACCTGACGACGACCGGCGTCTCCTACGGCGTGACGCAGGACCGCGCCGAGAACAAGGTCAGCCCCTATGTCGGCGCGACCTACGACCTGAATACCAATATCTCGCTCTATGCCAGCTATACCGACATCTTCAACCCGCAGGCCGAGGTCGATATCAACCGCAAGCGCCTGCCGTCGGCGGAAGGCAAGAGCTATGAAGCCGGTGTGAAGACCGAATGGTTTGCCCGCCGCCTCTACGCCACGGCCTCGGTGTTCAAGTCGGAACAGAGCCATCTGGCGGAATTCGTCGGCTACATCCCCAACACCTGGGACTCCTACTATGCCGGTGTAGACACCATCGTCAAAGGCTACGAGTTCGAGGTGTCGGGCAAGATCACGCCGGACTGGAGTATCAATGGCGGCTGGACCGACCTGTCGATCGAAAACAGCGCCGGTCAGGATGTGCGCCTGTACCTGCCGCGTCGGTCGCTGAAGATCAGCACCACCTATAACCTGCCGCAGTATAACGACCTCAAGCTGGGCGCGTCGCTGCGCTGGCAGAGCGACGTCGAAACGACGGCCCTGACCACGACGATCAAGCAGGAGGCCTACAGCGTGGTCGATCTGTTCGGCAGCGTCCGCGTCACCGACAAGGCCCGCGCCTCGCTCAACATCAAGAACGCCTTCGACGAGAAATACTGGGGCGGTCTGCGCTGGGGGCAGTCCTTCTATGCCGCCCCGCGCAGCGTGATCGTCAGCCTCGACTACAGCTTCTGATAAAAGAGGCGGCGTATTGACGCACGACGAAACGGTCGGAAAGGGCTATAGAGGCCCGCCCCACCGGAGTTTGCTCTCAATGCGTCGCCTTGTTCTCCCTATTGCCGTTGTTCTGGTTACCGCCGTGCTTCTGGCGCTCGGCGTGTGGCAGGTGCAGCGGCTGATGTGGAAGACCGCGCTGATCGAGACGGTCAATGCGCGTACCACAGCGCCCGCGCAGGCGCTGGAAGCCGGACCCTCCGGCTGGCCCGTTCTGACGAAGGCGAATGACGAATACCGCAGGGTGCGCCTGAGCGGCCGGTTCCTCAATGACAGGGAAGTTCAGGTCTATGCCCTGACCGAGGCCGGGGCCGGTTACTGGGTCATGACGCCGTTCGCGACCGATGGCGGCACGATCTTCGTCAATCGCGGCTATGTGCCGACCGACAGGAAGGCGCCAGAAACGCGCATCCCCGGTCAGGTGTCCGGTCCGACAACCGTTACCGGCCTTGTCCGCCTGTCGGAAACGAAGGGCTGGCTGTTCTCGCAACCCAATGCCCCTGCCGACGACCGCTGGTATCTGCGCGACACACAGGTCATGGCCAGGGCGCGTGATCTGGGGGCGGTGCCCGCCTATTTCATCGATGCCGAAGCATCGAACCTGCCCGGCGGCTGGCCCAAAGGCGGCATGACCGTCGTGCGCTTCACCAATAACCACCTGACCTATGCCCTGACGTGGTTCGCCATGGCGGCAGGCCTTGCCGGCGCTACGCTATGGCTGACGCTCCGTCCCAAAACGAAAACGCCGCTCTGAGCAGAGCGGCGTTTTTTATGAAATGCCTATTGTCGCTTAAGCGCGGGCGGTTTCGAACCAGTTGACCACGCGGTCTTCGTTCTTCGACATGATCGCCAGATTGAGGCGGTGGAACGGCCCGTTGACCAGTTCCAAGGTCAGGCCGAACATGCCGAAACCGGGCTTCGGCGCGGCGGAAACGGCCACCAGATCTTCGCGCGGGATGGCGATGTTGAGCAGGACGCCCTGATACTCCAGACGGTTCTCGTAAACGCGCAGCTGGCAGTTCCACAGGACGGGCACCACGAACAGCGCGATGGCGACGGGAATCATCCCCATAACGATGCCCGAGAACTGCGCCAGAACCGAGCCCCCGGCCATATAGGCATTGGCGATGAGCATGATGCCTGCGACAATTTGAAGCAGGGCTGCGACAAACAACGCCGTCTTTACGAGCGGGCCGAAGCGATAGGTGTGCAGTGCATCATTCATAACCGTAATCTCCCAAAGCGCCGCGACAAATTCACGCAGGCGTCAGTTTCACAATAGTTGGGGCAGGACAAGCGTTTGCGCAAGCCAAATTTTCGCCTTTTGACAATTTTGTCAGTTTATTTATCCACAGAAGCCGCCGCGCACCGCAGATTTTTACGTAAGTGTTGATTTTAACGTAACAAAATTATGCCAGACGTAACGCATGGGCTGCGACATTTTGCCGGTTGCGATCCTTTGTGATTTCATTAGTAGGCCCGGAGTTTGACATTTGAAATCCAGTTCGGTGATTGACCCAGTGCCTGTGACCTCTCCTGCTTCCCGTCGATTCCGCACGTTTGCGACCGCCGCCCTGCTGACCGTGGCGGCCCTGTCGCTCAGCGGCTGCCAGATGGCGCTGCTGGACCCCAAGGGGCCCGTCGGCCTCGCCGAGCGCGATCTGATCTATCTGGCGCTCGGCCTGATGCTGATTCCGGTCGTGCCGGTGATCGTGATGACGATTGCCTTCGCGTTCCGCTATCGCGCCTCGAATACCAAGGCGACCTACGATCCGAACTTCGAACATTCCAACCGCATCGAAGCCGTGGTGTGGGCCATTCCGACCCTCATCATCATCGCGCTCGGCACGGTGACGTGGATTTCGACGCACGAACTCGATCCGCACAAAAAGGTCGAGGCCGTGGCCGAACGCAACCACATCCCGCCCGTCGAGGTCGAGGTCGTGGCGATGGACTGGAAGTGGCTGTTCATCTATCCGGAGTACGGCATCGCCACGGTCAACGAAATGGCCCTGCCGGTCGGCACGCCGGTCCATTTCAAACTGACCTCGGCCACGGTGATGAACTCGTTCTTCATCCCGCAACTGGGCAGCCAGATATACGCCATGACCGGCATGCAGACCCACCTGTCGCTGCGGGCCGATCACGAAGGCGAATACGACGGCATCTCGGCCAACTATTCCGGCAAGGGCTTCGCCAATATGAAGTTCAAGGCGAAGGCCATGAGCGACGAAGACTTCGCCGCCTGGGTCGCCCGCGCCAAGACCTCGGGTGCGACGCTGGACGCCGCCACCTACAAGACGCTGAACCAGAAGGCCGTCGCCGAAAAGCCTCTGTTCTATGCTGCGGTTGAGCCGACCATGTTCACCAAGGTCCTCAATGGCTGTGCCGAGGGCGGCCTGTGCAAGGACGATGCCTACAATATGGCGCTGCTCAAAAACATGGCCCCCAATGCAGTGGCCTGCGTCGCACCGGAAACCGATAGGTCGAAGTCGTCGAAGAAGGACAACAAGACTATCGCCCTCAATACCCCTGTAACGCCGGAAGGCTAGGCGACTTAACACCGCCCCTTTCCGTGCCCTTTCAATCCGCAAAGCTTTACTGATCCATGTCCAGCCGCGTCGACCAACTCCACGAAGACCCGCTTCTGCGCGCCATCTTCGGCAAGCTCCATATCGAATCCATCCCCTGGCACGATCCCATCATCATGGGCGCCGGTGCGGGCATGGTCATCGCCGCCGTCGCGGTGCTGGGCCTGACCACCTATTTCAAGCAGTGGAAATACGTCTGGTCGAACTGGCTGACCAGCGTCGACCACAAGAAGATCGGCGTGATGTATATCATCCTCGCCCTGATCATGCTGCTGCGCGGCTTCGCCGACGCCCTGATGATGCGCGCCCAGCAGGCGATGGCGTCGGCGGGCGGCGAAGGCTTCCTGCCGCCGGACCACTTCGACCAGATCTTCACCGCCCACGGCGTGATCATGATCTTTTTCGTCGCCATGCCCTTCGTCGTCGGCCTGATGAACGTCGTCATGCCGCTGCAAATCGGCGCGCGCGACGTGGCCTTCCCCTATCTGAACTCCCTCTCCTTCTGGCTGACGGCGTCCGGCGCCATCCTGATCAACGTCTCGCTGGTTATCGGTGAGTTCGCCCACACCGGCTGGCTGGCCTATGCGCCGCTGTCGGGGATCGAATTCTCGCCGGGGGTCGGGGTCGACTACTACCTTTGGGCCCTGCAGATAGCGGGGTTAGGGACGCTTTTGTCCGGGGTGAACCTGATCACCACCATCTTCAAGATGCGCGCGCCGGGCATGACCCTGATGCGTATGCCCATCTTCACCTGGACGACGCTGGCCGCCAACATGCTGATCGTGGCCGCCTTCCCGATCCTGACGGTTTGTCTGGCCATGCTCAGCCTCGACCGCTATCTGGGGATGCACTTCTTCACCAATGAAGCCGGCGGCAACGCCATGCTCTATGTGAACCTGATCTGGGCCTGGGGTCACCCCGAAGTCTATATCCTCGTCCTGCCCGCCTTCGGCGTCTTCTCCGAAATCGTCGCCACCTATTCGCGCAAGCGTCTGTTCGGCTACGACGGCATGGTCTATGCGACCATGTGTATCGCGCTGCTCTCGTTCGTCGTCTGGCTGCACCACTTCTTCACCATGGGCGCAGGCGCCAACGTCAACGCCTTCTTCGGCATCACGACCATGATCATCTCGATCCCCACCGGGGTGAAGGTGTTCAACTGGCTGTTCACCATGTACCGCGGCCGCATCAAGCTGGACCTGCCAATGATGTGGACGCTCGGCTTCATCATCACCTTCGTCATCGGCGGCGCGACCGGCGTCCTGATGGCCGTGCCGGGCGCCGACTTCGTCCTGCACAATTCGGTGTTCCTGATCGCCCACTTCCACAACGTCATCATCGGCGGCGTGCTGTTCGGCTGCTTCGCCGCCCTGAACTACTGGTTCCCCAAGGCGTTCGGCTTCAAGCTGCACACCGGCCTCGGCAAGGTCTCGTTCTGGTGCTGGCTGATCGGCTTCTATGTCGCCTTCATGCCGCTCTATGCGCTGGGCCTGATGGGCATGACGCGCCGCCTGAGCCATATGAACGACCCGGTGTGGCAGGTCTATCTGATCGTCGCCGCCGGCGGTGCCCTGCTCATCCTGGCTGGTATCGTCGCCAATATCGCCCAGATCGTGTGGAGCGTCGTCAAGCGCGACGAGCTGCGCGATGAAACGGGCGACCCGTGGGATGGCCGGACGCTGGAATGGGCGACCTCGTCGCCGCCGCCGTTCTATAACTTCGCCGTGACGCCCGCGATCGGCAATCACGACTCGTTCTGGGACGCCAAGCAACTGGGTCAGGCCTATGTTCAGCCCGAAACCTATGCGCCGATCCATATGCCGCGCAACACGGCGACCGGCCTGCTGATCGGTCTGGTCAGCGTCCCGTTCGGCTTCGCGCTGGTGTGGCACATCTGGTGGCTGGCCCTGCTCGGCTTCGTCGCCATGATCGTCATCGCCGCCGTCCACACCTTCAACGAAGACCGCGACTATTACGTCCAGCCTGACGAAATCAAGGCCATCGAGGACGCGCGCTTCGCCCTGCTCAAGACCCAAAAGGAGGCCTAAACATGAGCCATCCTGCAAATCCGTTAGAGGCGATCAAGGACGAGATCACGTCCGCCTACGACCACAACCCGAACGACGCCCACGATACGCACGACCATCATCATCACGACGAAGAAACCAAGGTCACCCTGGGTTTCTGGATCTATCTGATGAGCGACTGTATCCTGTTTGCGACGATCTTTGCCACCTACGGCGTCCTGAAAGACGCGACGGCGGGCGGCCCGAACGGGCGCGAACTGTTCGACCTCGGCTTCGTGGCGATCGAGACCGCGCTGCTGCTGCTGTCGTCCCTGACCTTTGGCCTGTCGATGATTTCGATGCAGGCCAACAAGCTGAAGGGCGTCATGGGCTGGCTGGCTGTCACGGGTCTGCTCGGTCTCGGCTTCATGGGTATGGAACTCTATGAGTTCAATCACCTGATCCACGAAGGTGCCGGTCCCGACCGGTCGGCCTTCCTGTCGGCCTTCTTCACGCTGGTCGGTACGCACGGTATCCACGTGACGTCGGGCCTCGTCTGGATGGCCATTATGTTCGTCCACCTGTCCCGCCGCGGCCTGACCTCCGCCAACCGCATCCGCATGATGGAACTGAGCCTGTTCTGGCACTTCCTCGACATCATCTGGATCGGCGTTTTCAGCATCGTTTACCTGATGGGAGCCGCCTGATGCACGTTCCTAACGAACCCACCCTGCACAAGGCCAAAGACCCGCACACCGAACTGGCGGATCACCACGCGGTCGATCAGCTGAACCACGACCACCGTCACGGCGCGCACGATTATGGCGCCAGCCATGGCTCGGTGAAGTCCTATCTGATCGGCTTCGCCCTGTCGGTGATCCTCACGGCGATCCCCTTCGCCCTGACCATGCTGAAAATCCTGCCCGCCGCGAGCCTGATTCCGGTCATCCTGATCCTCGGCGTCATTCAGATCGTCGTCCACCTGCACTACTTCCTGCATATGGACACCTCGTCCAGTCAGGTGTGGAACAATGCGGCCTTCGTCTTCACCGTGATCATCGTCGGCATCCTGATCGTCGGCACCATCTGGGTCATGTTCCATCTGAACCACAATATGATGCCGGGCATGATGCCCATGGGCTAAGGCTCACCAGCCTGTAATATCAAAGCCGTTCGGGATGCCCCCGAACGGCTTTTTCTTTGATCTTGGTCGGGTTCGGCGCATTCCACCGGCGGAAAAAGGCGTGTGGTGCATCTTAAGGGCACATCTCTCAGGAAAGCCCGCCGCATGCGCCCTATCACCGCCCTGTTCATATCCTCTATTCTGGCCGCTCCGCCGGTCATGGCCCGCGACTATTATTTCGGCAGCGACCTGTCCTACGTCAACGAGATGGAGGACTGCGGGGCGACCTATAGCCGCGACGGCACTCCAGAGGACGTCTATGCGCTGTTCAAGGGATCGGGTGCCAACCTCGTTCGCATCCGCCTGTGGAACGACCCGGACTGGACGAACTACTCGAATCTGAAGGACGTCAAGCGGTCCTTGCGCCGCGCCAAAACGGCTGGCCTGCCGGTTCTCCTCGATTTTCATTATTCGGACGACTGGGCCGACGGCGAAAAGCAGCTTGTCCCGAAAGCGTGGGCCAGGCTGACCACCGACCAGCAGGCCGAGGCGCTCTATCGCTTTACCTACGACACGCTGATGGAACTGAATGCCGAAGGCCTGATGCCCGATCAGGTACAGGTCGGCAATGAGACCAATGGCGAGATGATGGGCGATCTCACCTATAAGGAAGGTCAGGCCAAACGACCGATCGACTGGACGCGCAACGCCCGGCTGTTCAACAGCGGCATCAGGGCGGTCAGGGATGCCGGGGCAAAGGCCGGAAAGACGCCGCGCATCATGCTGCACATCGCCCAGCCGGAAAACGTCGAACACTGGTTTCTGGCGGCCACGAAGGCCGGGATAACCGGTTACGACCTGATCGGGATCAGCTATTATAAAAAATGGTCGAAAATGGATATGGCGGGGCTGGGGGCGGTGATCAACCGCGTCCGCCATACCTATCCGGACAAGGACATCGTCGTCGTCGAAACCGCCTATCCGTTCACCGACCGGCACAAGGATCAGAACGGCAATCTGATGGGAACCGACTCCGCCTTTGCCCCTTACGGCGTCTCGCCGGCCGGGCAGGCAGCCTATCTGCACGACCTGATGCAGCTTACGCTCGACAATGGCGGGGTGGGCGTCGTGTACTGGGAACCCGCCTGGGTCTCGACCGCCTGCAAGACGCGTTGGGGCACGGGGTCGAACTGGGAAAACGCCACCTTCTTCGATTTCGACGGCAAAGCCCTCCCCGCGCTCGACTGGCCGAAAGCCGCCTTCGTCTATCCGGTGGAACTGACCTTCCGCGTCAGGGATACGGGTCAGGCAGCCATGTACCTGACCGGCGATTTCACCGGCGGTCTGGCCGTGCCGATGGAACGGCGGGACGGCTATTTCATCTACAGAAGCTGGCAGAAGCCGGGGACGACCCTGCTGGCCGGGGTCGCGCCCGCCGTCGCCGACCTCAAGGATGCACAGGCGTCGGAAATCGTCGTACCGGCGAAAGCGGCTCTGGTCAATTTAGCGGCACAATAGTCACACGCCACTTTTTATCATACAATATATCTGGCCAGAGAGAGTGTTCCGTGTTTCACTGGCTGAGACATGTCCGCGCCAAAAAGACGGGCAGTCTCAGGGAGTGCGTACATGCTCAGTAAAAAATATCCGGTTGACCCGGCGGAAATCTCGCGCCCGTGCATCCTATACCGCAGAGACCCGATCGGGGTGCGTGGACGATGACCGCGCCCGCCGAACATCTGGCCTTCATCGGCACCCACATCCTGCCGCATGAAGCCGGTCTGCGCCACTGGCTGGCGCGGGCGGGGCTCACACCATCGGAACGCGACGATCTGGTGCAGGAGGTCTATTACCGCCTGCTGCGTCAGACGGGTTTCGACCATATCGAAGATCCGCGCGCCTATATGTACCGGACGGCGCGCAATATCATGCTGGAGCAGATCAGGAAAAACCGCGTCGTGTCGATCACCACCGTGCAGAATATTGACGAACTGGGCAGCGCCGACCTGACGCCCTCGCCCGAACGTGCCGTTTCGGCGCGGCGCGAACTGTCGCGCGTCATGGGCTTTATCGAAGCGCTCCCGGCCCGCTGCCGCGCCGTGTTCGAACTGCGCAAGGTACATGGTCTGTCGCAGGCCGAGACGGCGCAACGCCTGTCGGTCAGCGAAAACATCGTCGAAAAGGAAACGGCCAAGGGCTTGTCGCTGATCCTCAAACGCATTGCCGAAGGCGACGGCCAGCCCCGAAGCCTGCCGGTCGCCGAAAAGGTCCAGCATGTCCGCCATTGACGACATTGCGGTTCGCTGGGTGGCCACGCAGGCCTCCGGCGTCTGGGACGCCGATCTGCAGGCGCGGCTCGATGCCTGGCTGAGCGCCGACACGCGGCATCAGGGCGCGTTTTTTCGGGCGCAGGCCGCCTGGGCGATGATGGATCGCGCCAGCGTCATGGGGGCCGGGATCGACGCTGCGGAGATATCGCCGCCCCCTTTTGACGCCGAATCCGTACCTGACACCGCCCCGGACGCTTTTGTCGTGCCCCTGACGGCGGCCGCACGGCCCACCCGTCGCGGCCTCCTGAGCGTCATGGGTGGCGGTGCGGTCGCGGCCTCGCTGACGGCGGCCTTCGTTCTGGCCGCAGCCGTCAGGGACCGCGTCGATCTGGAGACCGAAGTCGGTGAACTGCGCAAGGTGCCCCTGAAAGACAAGAGCGTCGCCAGCGTCAATACCGACAGCCGCATCGAGGTCAGCCTCAAGCCCGACCGGCGCGACGTGCGGCTGGTGCGCGGCGAAGCGTGGTTCGAAGTCGCCAAGGACAAGGCCCGTCCCTTCGTCGTGGCGGCCGACACCGTGCGCGTCAGGGCGGTCGGCACGGCCTTCAGCGTCCGGAAACTGGCGACGGGGGCCGTGGTGCTGGTCTCCGAGGGCGTCGTTGAGGTATGGAACCACAAAATCCCCGACCGGCCCGCGCGTCTGACCGCTGGCAGCCGCGCCTTCGTGCCCTATGCCCCCGCGCCCGTAGAGGCCGAGTACCGGCCCGAAGCCGTGGACCGGGCGCTGGCCTGGCGCGACGGGCAGATCGCTTTCGACAACGACACCCTGCAAAGCGCGGTGGCCGAATTCAACCGCTATAACGCTCAGAAGATCGTCGTCGCCGACCCGGCGCTGAACGCGGAGAAGCTGGTCGGCTGGTTCCGCGCCGATCAGCCGGAAACCTTTGCCCGTGCCGTACACGGCGCGCTCAATGTGCCCGTGACCGTCGATGGCGACCGCATCGTGATCGGGTAACCGGCTACGGTTCGCGCCCGCCGCGCCGAAAAATTCCCGACATTCCCGGCGGAAATCCCGCGCCGCTTCATCTTAGACATCGGGAGGGACGAAGAACGGCGTTTTTGACGCCGCGCTTCATCCAATAACCGCTTCCGCCCGCTTAACCGGTGGAGGCCACATATAAAAATGGGAAACACCATCATGCACCATCTGTCCGGGCTTTCCAGAGCGGCCCTGATGACCGCGCTCGCCACGGCCTGCGTCGCCCCGTCGGCCTATGCTCAGGCTATGAAACCCTTCTCCATCCCCGAACAACCGGCTGCCAAGGCTGTACAGGCCTTCGCCAGGCAGTCGGGCCTGCAGATTCTGGCGACCGCCGCCGATCTCGACGGGGTGCGCACCAACCCGGTCGAAGGCAATCTGCCGGTCGGCAAGGCGCTCGATACGCTGATCGCGGGCACCGGCCTGACGGTGAAATCCAACGACGGACGCACGGCCGTGCTGGTAAAGGCGTCGGCGGTGAGCGTGGAAAAAGGCGCCGACACCGCTCAGGCTGAAGCCGCAAAGTCGGATGAACCCGAAGAAGTCGTCGTGGTGGGCCTGCGCAAGTCGATGCGCGACGCCATCGACCAGAAACGGATCAATCCCGGCGTGGCCGAATTCATCTCGGCCAAGGAAATCGGCGTCCTGCCCGACGTGACGATCGCCGAATCCCTGGCGCGCCTGCCCGGCGTCAATACGTCGCGCGACCGCGGCAATGACAGTCAGGCCTCGATCCGCGGCATCGGTCCGCGCATGGTGCTGGGCACCGTCAATGGCCGCGAAGTGGCCACCTCCGAACCCGACCGCAATGTGCGCTGGGAAATCTACCCGTCGGAAGTCGTATCCGGGGCCGCCGTTTACAAGTCTTCCGAAGCGCGTCTTCTGTCCGGCGGCATTTCCGGCACGGTCGACATCCAGACCATCCGGCCGCTGGCCTATTCCGGTCCTGAATTCGTCGCCCGCGCCGGCGTGGTCAATTACGACGGCGGGTCCGCCTTCCCCGGCTATGACGGCACCGGCTGGCGCGCCTCGGGCTCATGGGTGAAAAAGGTCAATGACAGCTTCGCCTTCGTCGTCGGCCTGACCGGTCAGAACCAGAAGAACGGTTACGAGACCTTCCGCGGCTGGGGCTTCAACGACGACAAGCTGCGCCCGGGCAACAATACCGGTCCCATCGTCGCGAACGGCCCGGACGTGCCGACGCCGTGGGGCGCGGGTGCCGAAGCCAAGTACCTCGATTCCAACCGCTATTCGGCGTCTCTGGGCCTGCAGTACCGCCCCAATGCAAATTTCGAACTGGCCTACGATCTGCTCTATTCGAAGTACAAGATTCAGGAAGACCAGAATCAGGCCTGGTACGGCGGCAATAACTGGGGCAACTGGGACGGCGGCAATGTCGGCAGCTACAAGAACCCGGTCATCGTCAATGGCGACCTGATCGGTGCGACGACCGCATGGTCGGAAATTACCGCCGTCATCGCCCGCTACGAAGAAGACAAGTCCCTGCTGGTCACCGGCCTCAACGGCAAATGGACCTACGATAAATGGACCGTCACCGCGGACCTGTCCTATTCCGGTGCTGAACGCAGCAATCTCTGGCGCTCGGTCCAGATGAACACCTACCCCGAAAGCATGACCTGGCTCCTGACCGAAGACCCGTCGATCCGGGTGTCGCAGCAGCCCAATACGGCCAGTTTCACGCCGGAGTTCGGCGAGGCAACCCCCGGTCGCGTCAAGGACGAACTGACCGCCGGACAGCTCGATTTCCGCCGCGAGATGAGCGGCGATTTCTGGACCTCGGTCCTGTTCGGCGCGCGCTATGCCGACCGCACCAAGCGCGAAGCCACCGGCTACGGCCAATATCCAGCCCCGCTGTCCGTCACCATCGCCGGATCGTCTCTGACCGCCTATAAATTCAAGAATTTCGACCTGCCGGTCATGCTGAACGGCAATTTCGACACCCTGCTGAAAACCGCTTACGGCGCCAATGCCGTCAATCCCGACCCCGACGCGCTGGCGTTCAATTCCGACGTCAGTGAAAAGGTCTTCGAGGCCTATGTTCAGGCCAATTTCGAAAGCACCTTCGGCGAAATGCCCCTCACCGGCAATGTCGGCCTGCGCGTCGTCGATGTCGATAGCCAGAGCGCCGGGGAATCGCGGTCGGGCGGCGGCTGGTTCCAGAACCCGGACGGCAGCTGGACCGATTATCCGCTGGTCGTGACCACGGCGGCGGGCGGCGTGACCTATACCAAGGTCCTGCCCTCGGCCTCGGCGCGGCTCGAACTGTTCGACAACGCGTTCCTAAAGCTGGGCATCGCCCGGGTCATTTCGCGCGCCCCCATGAACGAGCTCAAGGCCAATCGCAGCCTGTCGCCGGTCGCCCCCTATACCGGGTCGGCGGGCAATCCGTACCTCAAGCCGTTCGAAGCCGACCAGCTCGATATCTCCTACGAATACTATTTCAATCCGGACGCCCTGTTCGCGGTGGCCGGTTACTACAAGAACGTCAAAAACTATGTCGGCTACAATCAACGGTCCGAAACGATCATGGGGCGTCCCTACGTCCTGACCTCGCCGGTCAACGGCACGGGCACGGGCTATATCTCGGGCGTCGAATTCACCTTCCAGACGCCCTTCAGCGCCATCCTCCCCGACGTGGCCTGGCTCGACAAGTTCGGTATCTATTCGAACCTCGCCCTGGTCAATTCCGACATCAAGGAAATGGTCCCGACAGGCAACCCGCTACCGATGAACGGCGTGGCGGATTCCACGGCCATCCTCGACCTGTGGTACGCGGATGCGAAATTCGAAGCGCGTCTGGGGGCCAAGTATCATTCGGAATATACGGCCATCCTCGGCTGGGATTCGACCAATCTGGTTCGCGTCCTGCCGGAAACGACGCTGGATTTCTCCGCTGGCTACACCATCAATTCGCATGTCGGCGTCCGCTTTCAGGCCGGTAATCTCCTCGATACGCCGATGAAGGTCTATACGGATTACAAGGCGCATCGCGTCGGCGACATCAACTATTTCGGCCGTCGCTTCCTGCTCGACGTCACCGTCAAATTTTAATCGATTGCGCAATCGCCGGGGCCGGGTTTTCACTTGAAGACCCGGCCCCTTTATTTGTAAGATAATTGTAATAAAATTACGGGGAGATTTGCCATGACCAGCCTGAACCGCCGCCGCTTGCTGCAAAGCGCCGCCATCGCCGGGGCCGCCGCGACCTCGCCCGCTCTGGCCGCGAAACCCGCAAACAGCGCCCCGGTCCTCGATGCCTTCCCGCAACCGGATCTCGGCCCGCGCGAACGGATCAGGCTCGACCTCGACTGGCGTTTTCATTTCGGCCACGCGGCGGACATGAGCAAGGATTTCGGTTACGGCCTCGACCTCAGGACCCACGCCAAACAGGGCGCCCGCGTGGCCACCAATACCGGCCACGACTACGACGATTCCGGCTGGCGCAGGCTCGACCTGCCGCACGACTGGGCCGTGGAACTGCCTTTCGTCAACAATCCGAACTATACCCCGACCGGCAAACCCGACGAAGAAGACATGCTGGCCGCCCACGGCTACAAGCCGCTGGGCCGCGACTATCCGGACACATCGATCGGCTGGTACCGCAAGGTCGTGCCGGTATCACCGGCCGATAAGGGGAAGCGCCTGTGGATCGAGTTCGACGGGGTGTTCCGCGACTGCGTCGTCATTTTCAACGGCTTCCTGCTCAAGCGCCATGAGAGCGGCTATACCTCGTTTCAGGTCGACATCACCGACTTTATCAACACCGACGACAAGCCGAACATCCTGACCGTGCGCGTCGATGCGACCCAGGGCGAAGGCTGGTTCTACGAAGGTGCGGGCATCTATCGCCACGTCTGGCTGGTGAAGACCAATGCCGTGCATATCCCGCAATGGGGCGTCTGGGTGCGCGGCAAAACCGACGGTACGGTCGAGATCGAGACAACCGTGCGGAATGCTTCTGACGGCACGCGAGCATTGGCCGTTACCTCTTCTATAGGCCCGACAGACCGTCCGACAGCGTTTCAGACCACGGGCGGAACCGCCGAACCCGACCAGACTCTAACCGTCCGTCAGACGCTTAAAATTGCCGATCCTGTCTTGTGGTCGATCGAGACCCCTCACCTTTATAAACTCGTCACCACGGTAGGCGATGGTAAGGGCGGCGAAGACACGGTCATCACCTTTTTCGGCCTTCGCGATATCCGCTTCGATTCCGAAAAAGGCTTTCTACTCAATGAGAAGCCGGTAAAACTTAAAGGTACGAACAACCATCAGGACCATGCCGGTGTCGGCGCCGCCATCCCCGATGCGCTGCAACTATGGCGCTTGCAACAGCTGAAAGAGATGGGGTCAAACGCCTATCGCTGTTCGCACAATCCTCCGACGCCCGAAGTGCTGATGGCCTGCGACCGGCTGGGCATCCTCGTCATCGACGAAACGCGCAAGATGTCGTCGTCAGAAGACGGCCTCTATCAGCTTGACGCCATGATTCGCCGCGACCGCAACCACCCTTCGGTCATCGCCTGGTCCATCTGCAACGAAGAGCCGCTTCAGGGGACGACGCGCGGCATCGAAGTCGGCCGAACGATGAAGGCCCTGTGCAAGCGCCTCGATCCGACACGCCCGGTGACCGCGGCGCTCGACAACTCCTATGGTAAGGGTATCACCTCGGTCGTCGACGTCCTGGGCTTCAACTACCGCCACGGCCAGATGGAGAAATTCCACGCCGACTTCCCGAACCTTCCAATCTACGGCTCCGAAACCGGTTCGACCGTCTCGACCCGCGGCGAATACGTCACCGACGCCGCCAAATCCTATGTTCGCGCCTACGATACCGAGCATCCGTGGTGGGCATCGACCGCCGAAGCCTATTGGCCCCTGTTCGACGAAAAAGCCTTTATCGCCGGCGGTTTCATCTGGACCGGCTTCGACTATCGCGGCGAACCGACACCCTATAACCGCTGGCCGTCGATCTCCTCGCACTTCGGCGTGCTCGATACCTGCGGTTTCCCGAAAGACAACTATTACTATTACCGCGCCTGGTGGAAGGCCGAGCCCCTGCTGCACCTGTTCCCGCACTGGAACTGGGCCGGCAAGGAAGGCGAAACGATTCCCGTCTGGGTCCACTCCAATCTCGACGCGGTCGAACTGTTCGTCAATGGCAAGTCGGCAGGCAAGAAGGCCGTGGTCAGGAACCGCCATCTCGAATGGGATGTCGTCTATCAACCGGGCAAGATTCAGGCGTTTGGCTATAAGGACGGCAAGGTCGTCCTGAAACAGACGCGCGAAACGGCGGGCGACGCCGTAAAACTGGTGCTTACGGCAGACCGCAACACGCTTAAGGCCGACGGTCAGGACGTGGCGGTTCTCCGGGTCGAGGCCTTCGATGCCAAGGGGCGCCCGGTGCCCCGCGCCGATCAGCTGGTGACGTTCGATATTACCGGCCCGGGCGCAATTATCGGCGTCGGTAACGGCAATCCCACCAGTCATGAGCCTGACAAGGCCTCGAAGCGCCACCTGTTCAACGGTCTGGCTCAGGCCATCGTGCAGAGCGGCCGCAGCGGCGGGACCATTCGGGTTACGGCGACCGCCACAGGGCTGACCTCTGCGCAAGTCGTAATTTCAACGACGTAAATTGCGAGGGTTGGCTGTTAATCGTGACCGCTAACCCTCAATATTTCCAAGGGTTGAACGCAAAAAGGCCTCCGTGAGGAGGCCTGTATTTGGTTGTATTTGTTTAGTTTTTTGGGTTCGGGGGCCAGATTTGGGTCGCTATGTTCCCCGAACTTGCCACGCGAGGCGTGGCTGCGTTTGAACTGACGACCGGAAGGCTTATGAGCCTGTGCGGCCCGGCGAGGGCGAGTGAGCGCGATGGTCCGATCCGGTGGACCGTTTCGTGCGCGCAAGGGGCTGCGGGTAGCGAGCACAAAAAAACCGCTCAGGTATGATCCGAACGGTTGATATATGAGGCATGACTCAATGGGTGCGGGAGCCAGATTTGAACTGACGACCTTCAGGTTATGAGCCTGACGAGCTACCGGGCTGCTCCATCCCGCGTCATCGAGATAATATGTGATTGAAGGGTTGATGCTTGTGTTTGATAGACCTGGCGACGACCTACTCTCCCGCGCCTTAAGACGAAGTACCATTGGCCCTGGCAGGCTTAACGACCGAGTTCGGAATGGGATCGGGTGGGGACCAACCGGCA
>NZ_JAQQKX010000020.1 GCF_028550415.1 Asticcacaulis aquaticus | reverse complement strand
CGATTAAAGGACTGGAGACGCATCGCCACCCGATACGACAAACTCGCAGCCAATTTTGCTGCCGCCATCGCTATTGCTATCGCAATTACTTGGTGGACTGATTGAGTCTCGAACCTAGTCAATCCTAATACCTCCCCATCTTTGATGGGGAGGGGGACCGCACGAACCACGAAGTGGTGAGATGTGGTGGTGGGGGTTCTTGCTTTCTTAAGTCAGCGAATGTTGAAGTTAAGTAAGATACCCCACCACCCCTTTGCTACGCAAAGCGGTCCCCCTCCCCGCCAAAGGCAGGGAGGAATGATAAGATCACTTCCGTTTTTCGTTCGACTTATCGCGCGCGCCCTTGAACTCCGAGGTGGCGCGCCATTGCGGCCAGACCCGCGAATTGGCCAGTTTTGCGCCGATCTGGTAATAGAGCGTCACGTCCTGCACCAAGCCCGTCAGGTCCCAGTCGGCCGACCATTCGTCGTCGGCCTGATGGTAACGCTTGGTGCGGTATTCGGCCTCGGCGGCAACACCGGCCTCGTGCCCGCCCTTGACCAGATCCTTGCCGCCCTTGGCGTAGAGCATCGGCACGCCGCGTTTGACGAACGGGAAGTGATCCGAGCGGAAGAAATACCCGGCTTCGGGCTTTTCATCCGGCGTCAGAACGCGGTTCTGCGCCTTGGCGAAGATAGCGAGATCGTCTTCGAGCGACGACTGCCCGTTACCGACGACGACGATGTTCTTTGACGCCCCATAGACGTCGAGCGCGTCCATATTGATCCCGGCGACCGTCGTTTCCAGCGGATAGACCGGGTTCGAGGCGTAATATTCCGAGCCCAACAGGCCGCTTTCTTCGGCGGTGAAGGCGATCATGACGATCGAGCGTTCGGGGGCCTTGCGGTGACCGAAGGCGCGGGCCAGTTCCAGCAGGGAGGCCGTGCCGGTGCCGTTATCGACGGCGCCGTTGAAGATTTTATCGCCGTTGGCGTCCGGCGCGCCGATGCCGAGGTGATCCCAATGCCCGCCATAGACGATGGTCTCGTTCGGATATTTCGAACCTTCCAGTCGCGCGATGACGTTATGCGTGACGACCTCAGACGCTGCAACCTTGTAATCGCCGCTCAAGGTGGCGGTGAGGGGCACGGGTTTGAAATCTTTCGAGCGCGCGGCGACCTTTAGCTGATCGAGATCGAGGCCCGAGGCGGCGAACAGCTTTTTGGCCGCATCCGCCGATAGCCAGCCTTCCAGCGCCGTGAACTGCTTTGCCGGATCGGGGCGGACGATATCGAACTGCGGCCCCGACCAAGAGTTTTTGACCGTGGTCCAGCCGTATGAGGCGGCCGCATCGTCATGGACGATCAGCACACCCGCCGCGCCATGCCGGGCAGCTTCTTCGTACTTATAGGTCCAGCGCCCATAGTAGGTCATGGCCTTGCCCCCAAAAGACTGGCCGCCAAAGGTCTTGGCTTCGGGGGCATAGAAGTCCGGATCATTGATCAGGACGACGATGATCTTGCCCTTGACGTCGACACCCTTGAAATCGTCCCAGCCACGCTCAGTGGCGGTGACGCCATAACCGGCGAAGATCAGGGGCGTATCTTTTAGCGAGACATTGCCCAGTGCGCCGCGCGTCGAGGTCACCACATCGACGCCCTGAACCAGAGGCGTGGACTTGCCATTGGCTGAGACCGACAGCGTCGCGTCCGATACGGTGAACTGACGCAGCTTCACTTCCTGCGTCCATTGACCGTTCGGCCCGCCCGGCTTGAACCCGGCCTCGGCAAAGCTTTTCGACAGGTAGTCGATGACCTTGGCCTCGGCGCGCGTATTGATGCCGCGGCCCTCATAGGCGTCCGACGACAGGACTTTCACGTCCATCGAGATACGCTCGGCGGAAATTTCCGGTGGTGCGGCGACGGTCGCGGTCGCCAGCAGGGTAAGGGCGCTGGCGGTGGTCAGCATCAGGCGAAGGGACATGCGGGGCTCCAAAATTCGTTTCAGGTGAAGCTAGTTTGACGCCCCGCAATGTCAAGCCATTAGGCCGTGATGAAGGCCAGCATGTCCGGATTGATGATATCGGCGTTGACGGTCAGCATGCCGTGCGAAAGGCCGGGATAGACTTTCAGCGTGCCGTTCTTGACCAGTTTGATGGCTTCCAGCGCGGCGGCCTGTATCGGCACGATCTGGTCGTCGTCGCCATGCAGGATAAGCACCGGCACGTCGATGGCCTTCAAATCGGCACTGAGGTCGGTTTCGGAAAAGGCCTTGATGCCTTCGTAATGGGCCTTGGCGCTGCCCATCATGCCCTGACGCCACCAGTTGTCGACGACCCCTTCGACCGGTGTCACGCCGTCGCGATTGAAGCCATAGAAGGGGATCGGCAAATCTTTGTAAAACTGGGCGCGGTTACTGGCGGTCTGGGCGCGCAGACCGTCGAAGACATCGATCGGCAGGCCGAGCGGAAAGGCCTCGGTCTTCAGCATGATCGGGGTGACGGCGCTGACCAGGATCGCCTTGGCGACACGGCCATTGCCGCCGTATTGCGCCACGTAACGGGCGACTTCGCCGCCGCCGGTCGAATGGCCGATATGGATGGCATTTTTCAGGTCCAGATATTCGGCTACCGCGTGGGCGTCGGCGGCGTAGGTGTCCATGTCGTGGCCGTCGCTCGACTGGCTGGAACGTCCGTGGCCGCGACGGTCATGCGCCACGACGCGGAAACCCTTGGCGAGGAAATAAAGCATCTGCGTGTCCCAGTCGTCCGACGACAACGGCCAGCCGTGGTGGAAGACGATCGGCTGCGCGGATTTCGGGCCCCAGTCCTTGAAGAAGATGCGGGTGCCGTCGGCGGTGGTGACGTAGGTTTCGTTGGTCATGGTCTTGATCCTGTGGATTTGGGCAAGGCTTCGCTGTCGGCGAAAAGCAGGGCTTTCGATGAGAAGCTTGTCGGAGAGGAGGGGGAACGCTTTACCGTAGTCGATGATCAAGATGTAACAGAGCCTCGGATGGCGGGAAGCCGCAATCCGAGGCATTCAGCGTTGCTGAAATCGGAACGCTTTACGGTTTCGCCTTGGCGGTTTCGACCGCATAGACGTGGCCCGGACCCCACATGTTAGAGCGGAAGACCAGCCACTTGCCGTCCGGTGTGAAGCTGGCATTCGGTTCACTGCGGTAGTTATGGTTTTTCATATTGACCAGCTTTTCGGACACGAAGGCGCCCGGGACGATCAGTTCACCGGCATTGTCGGCATGGATACCGGCGACGTCCGGGATATAGTTCGGCTTGAGCAGATAGAGATACTTGCCGTCCGGTGCGTGGGCGGCCATCTCGCTGTCGCCGCCGTCGCTGGAAAAGACCGTGCCGTCGTTCGACAGGTTGAAGTGCACGCCCCATTCATTGCGGTCCAGATTATACCAGGTGCGCTTGCCGGTCGCCAGTTCGTAACCGGCCACCCAGAAGACCTGACCGCGCGGGGTTTGCAGGTCGTACCACACCGTCTTGCCGTCGAGGCTCCACCATTCGTGACCGGCGATTTCCATGTTCATGGTCCGGGTATGCAGCTTTTTCGGCGCGCTGCCGTCACGGACATTGACCAGCCACAGGCGGTCGACGATGTGCCAGTTGCCTTCGTGGCAATAGAGCAGGACATTGGGATCGGTCGGCGAAAATTGCAGGTGGTTGAGCCAGTCGGTCGAGGCGGTGATCGTCTTCTTCTCACCGGTTTTGATGTCGATGGTGAAGATTTCCATCGGGATTTTCTGCACCAGACGGCGGTTGATCTGAATTTCGCGCCCTTCGGCAAAGGTCGCTTTCTGACCGTTCGGCAGGACTTCGTCACCGGGGTCGCGGGTCGTGCCGACGCTGCCCGCCGGGCCCTGAACGGGGGGGCGGTCATTGGCGACGGTGGTGCGCGACCCGGCGAACAGGGTCTCGTCGGCATTGATGGTGGCGATGCCGTAACCGGGCTCAAGCACGGCGATCTGACGCGATGTGCCGGTGGCGAAATCGTAGGCCATGATGGCGCGCGGCGCGCGTTGCGGCGCGGGGGCCGCTGTGCCGGTGGTCGGTTTCGGCGGATTCAGGCCCGTACCCGCGCCCGTGCCCTGCGACGCGGCCCCGCCGCCGAGGCCGGTGGTGTAATAGACGGCGCCGGTTTTCAGGCCGACGAATTGCAGCGCGACCTTGCCCGGTACGATCAGCTTCGTGGCGAAGGTTTTCAGATCCAGCGCCATGATGCCGCTGGGCGAGGAAAAGACCATCCACTTGCCGTCGGGTGTATAGGAGTTGACGTTGAAATAGTTGCTCGACGACCCGGCTTCGTCCGAGATGCGGATGACGCGGTGGCCGGTATCCTTGTCAATCCATTCCTTGGGGATCGAGGCCGGGGCGGGAACGGGGGCGTCCTTGGGACTGGCATTGGTGATGGCGACGCCGGGTCGGCCGGATTCGATGATCGGTACGGGGCCCTTGGTGAAGGATTGCGCAGACGCCATGCCGTTGCTGGTCAGGGCCAGTGAGAGGCCCAGTGAGAGGCAAAGCGCCGTAACGATGGTCAATTTCATATCTATCATCCCGATGAGTTCCCGCCTTCGTTCGAATGGACGGCTTACCGGTATATACGGTAGGGGCGGCGTTTTCCGACGCGTGCTTGCCAAGGGGCCTCATATCCGCGATATGGAGGCCTGTTTCTTGCCCCTGTAACCGTATGACGCCTGCCCACACCTTTTCCGTAGCCCCGATGATGGACTGGACCGACCGGCATTGCCGGGCCTTCCACCGCACCCTGACGCGCCGCGCCCTGCTCTATACCGAAATGGTGACCTCGCGCGCCATCATCCACGGCGATCAGGACAAGCTGCTGGGTTTTTCTGCCATCGAGCATCCCGTCGCCCTGCAACTGGGCGGGTCCGATCCGGATGAGTTGGCGGCCTGCGCGAAGATCGCCGAGGCACGCGGCTACGACGAGGTCAATCTCAACTGCGGCTGCCCGTCGGACCGCGTCCAGTCCGGCAGCTTCGGCGCGTGCCTGATGCGCGAGCCGCAACTGGTCGCCGACTGTATGCAGGCTATGGCGGAGGCCACGCGTCTGCCGATGACCGTCAAATGCCGCATCGGCGTCGACGATCAGGACGAGCAGGCGGCCCTGTTCGCGCTGGTCGAGGCCTGCGCCAGGGCCGGGGTGAAGACCTTCATCGTCCATGCGCGCAAGGCGTGGCTGAAAGGCCTGTCGCCCAAGGAAAACCGTGACATCCCGCCGCTCAACTACGATCTGGTCTATGCTCTGAAGCGGGCTTATCCGGATTTGACGATTTCGATCAATGGCGGCATCGGTACGCTTGAGGCGGCGCAGGCGCACCTCGACCACGTCGACGGGGTCATGCTGGGGCGCGTGGCCTATCACGAACCGGCCTTACTGGGGCAGGTCGATCGCCGGTTTTTCGGTGCGGACAGCGACGTGACCCCGTTCGAAGCGCTTGAGGCCTACCGGCCCTATATGGCGGCGCAACTGGAAGCGGGTGTGCACTTGCCGGCGATCACGCGGCACATGCTGGGCCTGATGCACGGTTTGCCCGGGGCGCGGGCGTTTCGCCGTATCCTGACGGTGGAGTCGATCCGCCCGGGGGCCGGGATCGAGGTGCTGGATGAGGCCGAGGCGGCTGTCCACGACGCGATGAATGCGGCCAGTGCGAGGCGCGACGCCTATGCAGAAAGTTTACGGGTGTAGGATCAGGCTGCGCGGCGTGGCTTCGAAGCGGCTGAGGCGGCCGAGATAGCTCATCCCCAGCAACGAGGTCGACAGGCCTTGCGGTATGACCAGAGCCTCGACCTTTTCCATGTGGCTCTGACCGACGCCCATGCGGTCGATGACGACGCGGGCGGCGAAGGTCTTGCCGCTGGCGGTCGAAACCTCCTGATCGTAGGACAGGGTCTTGAGGTCGATGCCCATGCGGCAGGCGTCTTCGGGCGTCAGGGCGACGACCGAGGCGCCGGTATCGACCAGAAACTTCACGACGGTCGAATTGACGCGCGCCTCGGCCCAGAAGTGACCGTCGGCGGCCTTGGGGATGGCGGTGACACCGCCACTCATGGGGGCTTGCGCGGAAGCAGTAAAAGCGGCGGCGCTGGTCTGGACGACGGTAAGGGTATCGGCAGCCCCCTGTTTCACGAAGCCGTCGTTTTTCGCAACGATCAGGCCGGTGGCCACGGCGCTCGATACGGCGCAGGCGAGGATAAAGGCGGACTTCAACATGGTACTTTCGGACACCCGGGGCGCAATTCTTGCTTGGGATCAGCCTAACCGCATAAGGTTGTTTTAGTGTGAATGGTGGATTTTTGGACGTATGCGGATTAATTTATTAAAAATTATTACAAAATTTTAAAATTGAAATATTAAATTATATAATAAAAACAACAATATAAAAATATGGATTCATTTTTTATAATCCGATATCGGATTAATGCTTGTTATATTTCTGAAATATGAGACAGTGATATCCGACGCGGCGACAGCTGAGAGATGTGCGATCCCCCTTAAACAAGGCTGACCTTCTGAGAGTTTGCGACGCGTCTTCTTATTCATCTGATGGAAAAGGAGACGCAATGATGAATGACACTGAAAAGAAACAACACGCGATGACGTCCTTTGCCCTGTTCGGGGGCGTGTTTCTGGGCGGTAAACCGAAGGATCAGCGGGTGATCAGCCGCCCGCAGGACTTCCGCCCCTTCGACAAGAAGTAATCTGGGACAAGACGTAATCGGGCACGAAAAACGCCCCGTGGTTCGACCACGGGGCGCTTTTTTGTTCCGGTGGAACCGAACCAAGGGTTAGTTCGAGGCGAGCTTCACGCCAGCCTTGGCTTCGGCAGCGGCCATGTTCGGCGAAGCCTTGGTGATCTTCACCGACGGCGACGACCCGCCAGCGCCAAAGCGGGCATTGCCCTCGACCCAGTACAGGCCGTCGGTGCTGAGGAAGTTATATTTGAATTCGATGATATAGGTGCCAGCGCGGTTTTCGCAGCTCGACAGATTGACCATCTGCTTGCCGGTGACGGGGACGACCTTCGATACGGCGGCCTTGGCGATACCGGCGGCCAGGGTGCCCGCTTCGCCTTGCTGGGCGTCGTCGCATTCACCGGCGAAAGCGTGGGTGCCCATCAGGCCAAGGCCGGCGATGAGGGCGATCGTGAGGGTATTGCGTTTCATCTCTCTGTAGCTCCTTGATGTTCTTCAGGATGTCTTCACTCTAAACAGGAATGAATAATTCTGAGTTAAATCAAGGCTTACGCTTTATTTACCGTCCTTAATGTCCGGGCTCGGAAAACATTGTTGCGCAAGGGGGGAAATCTTAATGGCGTCGAACGGCGGAAAAAATTATTTTCAAAATTTCAAAAAAAAGAGGCCGGTACGAAAAAGGGCCCGGAGTGCGCTCTCAGTTGAACGCGCTCCGGGCCCTTTTTCCGGCAACTATTGCCTTACTTCGCGGCGACCTTGATGCCGGTCTTGGCAGAGGCGTCGGCCAGGTTCGGGCTCAGCTTCTTCAGCTTGATTTCGCTGAGGCTGGCACCCTGCATGCGGGCATTGCCCTCGACCCAGTACAGGCCGTCGGCGCCGAGGAAGTTGAACTTGAATTCTGCGTAGATGCCGCCGGGGCTCGTCTCGCACATGCTCAGATTGACCATCTGCTTGCCTTCGACGGCAACGACCTTGGAGACGGCGGCGGCGGCGGCCGTGGAGATCGCCTTGCCGGTGGCGGCTTCTTCAGACCCGCTGCATTCAGCGAAAGCCGGAACGGCCAGGGCAGACAAAACAAAAGCGGAAAGAAGGGCGGTTTTGAACACTGTAGACTCTTTCTGAATTAAACTCAGGGCTTCGGCCCTGTGGAGGCTGTCTTAGCGTCGCCTGTCGGCGCGGCTACGCTATGGATACACAAGTCTGCTTAATTCAGAGTGAATCATCACACGTTTCGGACGAAAATCTTGCCGAAAGACCTCATTGAGCGAGGTCGGGGGGAGGCGAGATCGAATGGGGCGCGGATCAGCACGCCCCGTCCGATACCGGAGACTTAGAGCTGGTTTCGTTCAGATTGAATCGAAACCTAGCTCTAAAATTTTGTTTTATCGCGCATTTTGGATCCGAAAACCGTTTCACACTTTTCGGAATGCGCTCTAGTTCGAGGCGAGCTTCACACCAGCCTTGGTCGAGGCGTCGGCGAGGTTCGGGCTCATGCGCTTCAGCTTCAGTTCGCTGACGGCACCGCCCTTGACGCGGGCCGAGCCTTCGACCCAGTACAGACCACCGGCGCCGAGGAAGTTGTACTTGAATTCGGCATAGGCGCCACCACCGGCGGCTTCACAGCTGTTGATGCTGACCATCTGCTTGCCTTCGACGGCGACGGCCTTGGCAACGGCAGCCGAGGTTGCCGACGCGATGGCCTTGCCAGCGGCGCTTTCCTGGGCTTCATCGCACTCGGCGAAGGCAGGGGCGGCGAAAACGGCAAAGGCGGCGACGGCGAGGAGGGAGAGGCGCTTGGACACAGGAGTTACTCTTTCTGAATAGATCAGGGCCTTCGGCCCTTATGGGAGGTCTTCAAGAATATTGCCGTGCAATATGATCGGCAGGACTTGTTTCTACAGGCGCATATTTAATTTCGAATGAATCTATTGTGCGTCGCGGCGTGATTTTGAAAATAATTTCACGGGTAACGTATTTAATGGCCGTTAATCCTGAAAATGTCTGTCTTTGACCCGGCCTGACTCTGTGAGCGGCGGCCGTTCCTTAAGGCCTATGCCAAGTGGGGGGCTTTGCGCGTGGTACGTGGTGCGGGACCGTAGAAGAAGACCGCCAGATGGATCAGGATCAGTGCCGAGAAGACCCCCGCCAGTTCAAAGGGCAAAAACCTGTCCATATCGGCGCAATAGCCGAAATAGCAGCGCTGGCGTTCGATGCGTTTGTTCGACAAGCCATTATGGATGTTTAAGGGGTGTGTTCTCCGCGGCGGATTCACGACCATGGTCTTGTAAGCGATATAGTGTTTGCGTGTTTCGTAATTGAAAAGCCTTTTACCGTTGATTTCGGCCTCGAACAGGACCGTTTCACCGGTCTTATCGCCCCAAATATAGGTGTGATAGCGGATACGAGCCGGTCGTCCCGCCACCTGCCCCGCATAGGCTGTCAGGCACTCATTGATCGCGGGCAGAGATTCGCAATTCAACAAAAGGACACGCCCATCCGATGCCTTGAACGGATAGGGCTTCTGGCAATGCTCGAAATAAGCGTGGCATGTCACGCGCGGTCGGGGCAGAAAGACCCCCTCGGCGGTTTGCAGGGATGTGGCGGGCGGAAAGGCCTGAAACGCTTCGTCGGCTTTGTTGGCCCGTTGGATATTGGCGATGAACAAATAGCCGCATGTCGTGGCGAAGATCAGATAGATGGCGATCCAGCTATGCGTGAACAGACGTTTCTTTTGTACCATGCCGATGCCCCCGTTTATGCCCCTGACAATATCACTCGTCGTCTCGCGGCGTCTGTCAATCGCATCGCATGATACGAAAAAAGCCCTCCGGTTCGTACCGGAGGGCTTTGCCGATAGCGACGGCCTGCGGGCCGGGCAGACCGTAGCTGACCTATGCCGCCGTCAGTTCCGACAGGAAGCGGCGGATGTTCTCGCTCATGGCTTCGGTGCGTTGCGTCAGTTGACGCGCGGCGCCCAGCATTTCGGTCGAGGCCTTTTCAGTGTCGGCGGCAGAGGCCGACAGCTGCGAGACCGACGACGAGGCGGTGGTGGTGCCGTCCGAGGCTTCGTTGACGTTGCGGGCGATTTCGTTGGTCGCGTCGCCCTGCTGGTGGACCGAGTCGGCGATGCTTGATGCGATCTCGTTCATGTGCTTGATGGTCGAGCCGATACCGCGGATGGCGGCAACGCCGTTTTGCGCGGCGGACTGGATGTCCTTGATACGATCGCGGATTTCGTCGGTGGCCTTGGCGGTTTGCTGGGCCAGAGACTTCACTTCCGAGGCGACGACCGCGAAGCCCTTGCCCGCTTCACCGGCGCGCGCCGATTCGATCGTGGCGTTGAGCGCCAGCAGGTTGGTTTGCTGGGCAATCGCGTTGATGAGGTCGACGACCTCGCCGATCTGGTCGGCGGCGCGGCTGAGTTCGGCCATCGACTCGTTGGTCTTGTCGGCTTCGGCCACGGCTTCGGCGGCGATTTCCACCGAGCGCACGGCCTGGTCGCCGATGACGCCGATCGAGGCGGACAATTCGGTCGTGGCCGAGGCGACGTTCTGAACGTTGTCGGCGGAGTTGCGGATCGAGGACACGGCCTGTTGCGAGCGGCGCTCGTTCTCACCGGCGATGGTCAGCAGGGTGCGGCCGTTGGCGTCGAGGTCCGAAGCGGCCGCCGACAGGGCGTCGAGCATGTCCTGCGCTTCGTGGCGGAAGCGTTCGGCCAGTTCGCCCATCTGACGGGTGCGTTCTTCGCGGGTCTTCATGGTCGCGGCTTCGATTTCAGCGAGGCGCTGCTTTTCTTCGGCATTGGCCTTGAAGACGTTGAGGCTGTCGACGACCGATTTCAGCTCGTCGCCGCGCGCCAGAGCGCCGATATCGACGTGCAGATTGCCGTTGGCCAGCTCTTCGGTCGTCTTGGCGATGCGGTTGATGCCGGTTACTGTGGTACGCGAGAAGAGGTAGGCGATACCGCAGGAGAGGGCGGCCATGATGACGGCGAAGATGGTCAGCATGGAGACGCCGGCGGCCTGAGCGGCCTTGGCGGCTTCGGCGTCGGCCTTGGCGGTGGCGACCTGACCGTCGATGATCTTGTCCGAAATCTTCGACATCTTGGCATAGCCTTCGTCGAACTGCGACATCAGGGGGGCCACCGACGGGAAGTCGACCGTCATGACCGAACCGGCGAATTCGACGGCTTCCTTATAGGTCTTCACTTCCTTGCCGAGCGCTTCGAGGTCTTTCTTCTTTTCGGCGTCGGGGGTCTTGCCCGCCATATCCTTGATCTGGCCTTCGATCTTGCCGAGATCCTGCACGACCAGGGCGACGCGCTGCTCGCCATTGGTGGCGGTGCCCGAGGCCTGAGCCGTCAGGGCGCCGAAGAACTGGCCATTGGCTTCCTTGATCGCCGACTTGATGTCGCCCATGTCCTGAACATTGCGCAGGCTGACATTGTTGATGGTCTCGATGGCCTTGCCCTGCGTGTTCATGGTCACGACGGCCCCACCGGCCAGCGCCACGATCAACGCGGTGGCGACCGCCGCCGGCGTCATGAATTTCAAGGTAAACGACCAGTTCGAGATACTGATCTTGCCGCCCGTGGCGGATTTGGACTTTGTCATCTTGGCCCCTGACACTGAGTTAAGCCGTCACGCCCTTATGGCAAACCCTTTTGCGGGCGGGACTGGCATTAAGGTTAACAGGGCCGCAAGCACGCGATTTTGCAGACAAATTGCGAATCATCGTTTGCTTGGAGGCCCCGATTGAGCCTCAAGGTGTCAGAACATAGTTGTTGAATTCCTAACGCCAGCGTCCGTTTTTTGACAAAATGGGAAAAATTTCAGCGGCTAATAAGCGAAAAGCCTCCAACGGAATCGCTGGAGGCTTTTCGCTTATTATATAGACGAGGATTTTAGTTCTTGATCGGTGCTACGCCCGGCTTGCTGCGCAGCGCACTGTTTTGCAGCGCACTATTTTGTAGCGTCTGGGCGATCTGATGGGCGTCATCACCCTTGATCGTCGTTTCCAGCGCCACGACCTTGGTGGCAGCGTCCTTGACGGCGTCTTTTGCCGCGGCATCCCGGGTTACGATGTTGGCGTCAGGCGTGGCCGCCGTGACCGCCTGAACCTTGTCGGCGGGTGTATCGCGCTCGGTGGGCGCGTCCGACGGACGGACATTCTCAGCGCTCAGGGTGGTCGAGCCACGGCCACGGAACTGATAGAAGACGTGGCTACCGATGGTAGCGGTCTTGTCCATGCGCGGGGCCCAGTCGGGTGAGACGCTAAGCACGTGGAAGTGGGTCGAGGCGCCGACCGGCTTCATGACATAGCCATCCAGCGCGTCTTCGGCGACGGTGCGGGCGCGCTTCCAGGCCCAGCCTTCGACGCGGTTGGCCATGATGCCGTTGCAGGTGAAGCTGAACTGGCAGCCCGTGCGCTTGACGGCGCCCTGATAGACGACGTTGCAGATGGTCTTGGGGTAGCCCGGATGGCGAACGCGGTTGAGAATGACCTGCGCCACCGCGCGTTGTCCGGCGTCGGTTTCGCCGCGCGCTTCGTAATAGACGGCCTGGGTCAGGCAGTCGAGGTCCGACGCCGAGCGGTTTTTCATTTCGAACGGCGTGGCCGGATTGGCCTTGGCGAACGGATTGTGTCGCATCAGGCCGAGGTCGAGACCGGCGCGGGCGACAGGCGCTTCGCCGGCCTGACCCTTTTGCATCTGGGCCTTGCGCGCTTCGACCGGTTTCATCAGCGACGCGAACAGGCTGGAGCGCTGGGCGTCCTGACGGATGCGCATCGTGGCGACGGGCGAGGTATAGGATTCGTGGCGCATGACCAGCGCAATGGCGCGGCGGTCGAGATCGTCCTGAGTGGCGGCGATACGTTGCGCACCGTTCAGGCTGCGGAAGTGATCGGCGCCGTAGGAATGGTCATTGACGCTCATCAGGCTCTCGGCCTGTTCGCGCAGTTGGGCGTCGCGCGTCAGGCTGCCGCCGAGCCAGACGGCTCCACAGGCGGCGCCCAGCATCAGGCCCGAACCGCCGGCGGCGGTCAGAAGGCGCATCTGGCGGCGCGTAAGATTCAATTGAAGACCCAAGGGAGTCTTGTCCTCAGTGACGAGAGCGCTCGGCTCCCCGACAGAGTGCGCCGGGTGCGGAACACCCTGTGCGACGGCCCGTCTTATAGCGACAAATGTGGCAAAAATGTGTTAAATGACGGTTAAGGTAAAAAGAGCATCAGTTGACGCAGGGGATTATGATCCCTTTACTTTGGCTCCTGTCAATTCTCCATAAAGATTATGGCGGCTATATTGATATTTTTTATCAAGTAAAAAGTGTGATGATTGTCGTGTTTTTTCTTCGCCTATTCAATGGTGATTTTGCCCGTTTGTTTTGGATTACAATTTAGCCAAGCTTATTGAGGAAAAGCCCAAGGACAGAATCCAGCGCTCGCATGTATCGAACGCCGGTATGCGAAATCGGCATCGGCAAGGCACTGGATTCGCATATGAATCGCCTGTGAGGGGAGACGCCTGAAAACTTGCTGCCAGATTCGGGCCCTTATGGGGTTTTTATGAAGGGCGGGCATAAAAGGCCAATGCCGCCCCTTTCTTTTTTTTTATGGCGCGCTATCTTATGTTCATGACATGTTCCCATCTTGCTCGCCTTATTCGGGGTGATTCCGTCGTCCGCGCTGCCGAATTCGGGGGCGCGCAGGACTTTCCGCCCGCCCTGTGGTCGCCGCACCGTCCCGAACGCCCGGAAAAATCCGAGGGTGGGCGCAAGTTCGTCCTGCATTCGGCCTACGAACCGGCGGGGGATCAGCCAGCGGCGATTGCCGAGCTGGTGGCAGGGATCGAGGCGCAGGAACACGATCAGGTGCTGCTGGGGGTGACCGGGTCCGGCAAGACGTTCACCATGGCCAAGATCATCGAGGCGACCCAGCGTCCAGCGCTCATTCTGGCGCACAACAAGACGCTGGCGGCGCAGCTCTATAGTGAGTTCAAGGCCTTTTTCCCGGAAAACGCGGTCGAGTATTTTGTCTCCTACTACGACTACTACCAGCCCGAAGCCTATGTGCCGCGCACCGACACCTATATAGAGAAGGACTCTTCGATCAACGAACAGATCGACCGGATGCGTCACTCGGCCACGCGCGCCATCCTTGAGCGCGACGATGTGATCATCGTCGCCTCGGTCTCGTGCATCTATGGTATCGGTTCGGTTGAAACCTACACTGCCATGACCTTCGAACTGAAGGTCGGGCAAACCATCGATGAAGCACAACTGCGCGCCGACCTCGTAGCCTTGCAATATAAGCGCAATGATGCGGCGTTCGAACGCGGAACCTTCCGCCGCCGCGGCGATGTGATTGAAATCTTCCCGGCCCACTACGAAGACCGGGCGTGGCGCATCTCGCTGTTCGGCGATGAGATCGAGGCCCTGACCGAGTTCGATCCGCTGACCGGCAAGAAGACGGCGGATTTGAAAGACCTCAAGGTCTATGCCGCCAGCCACTATGTGACACCGCGCCCGACACTGCGTCAGGCCATCGACCGCATCAAGGCCGAGCTCAAGCTGCGTCTGGCGCAACTGCATGCCGAGGGCAAGCTGCTGGAGGCCCAGCGCCTTGAGCAGCGCACCACCTTCGATTTGGAGATGATGGAGGCGACCGGGGCCTGTGCGGGGATCGAAAACTATTCGCGTTACCTGACCGGACGCAATGCCGGCGATCCGCCGCCGACCTTCTTCGAATATCTGCCGGAAAACGCGCTTCTGTTCGCCGATGAGAGCCACGTCACCATCCCGCAGATCGGTGGCATGTATCGTGGCGACTTTGCGCGCAAATCGGTGCTGGCCGAATACGGGTTCCGCCTGCCGTCGTGCATGGATAACCGCCCGCTCAAGTTCGAAGAATGGGACGCCATGCGGCCGCAGACCGTCTCGGTGTCGGCCACGCCCGGGCCGTGGGAAATGACTCAGACCTCGGGCGTGTTTACCGAGCAGGTCATTCGCCCGACCGGCCTGATCGATCCGCCGGTCGAGATCCGCCCCGTGTCGAAAGACGGCGCCAATCAGGTCGATGACGTTATCGCCGAGGTGCGTGAGGTCGCCAAGCATGGTTATCGCTCGCTGGTCACCGTACTGACCAAGAAGATGGCCGAGAACCTGACCGACTATATGCACGAGCAAGGCATCCGGGTGCGCTACATGCACTCCGATATCGAGACACTGGAGCGCATCGAGATTATCCGCGACCTGCGTCTGGGGGCGTTCGATGTGCTGATCGGGATCAACCTGCTGCGCGAAGGGCTCGATATCCCCGAATGTGGCTTCGTGGCCATACTCGACGCCGACAAGGAAGGCTTCCTGCGCTCGGAAACCTCGCTGATTCAGACTATCGGCCGGGCAGCGCGTAACGTCGACGGCAAGGTCATCCTCTATGCCGACAAGATGACCGGCTCTATGGAGCGCGCTCTGGCGGAGACCACGCGCCGCCGCGACAAGCAACTTGCCTATAATGCCGAGCACGGCATTACGCCGGAATCGGTCAAGCGCGGCATTAGCGATATCCTCGACAGTCCGTATGAAAAGGCCGACCGCGTCCAGGTGCCGGTGGGTGTCGCGGGCAAGGACTCCAAGCCGTTTCTCGGCTCGAATTTTCAGGCGACGCTCAAGGATCTGGAGGCGCGGATGCGCGAGGCGGCGTCGAATCTGGAGTTCGAAGAGGCCGCTCGCCTGCGCGACGAGGTCAAGCGGCTCAAGTTGCTCGATCTGGAGTTTGCACGCGAGATGATCGGTGGCGATTCAGAAACCTGAAGCGCAAATGCGAACATCTCAAAACTTAAGATGCAATGATTACGGGCAGGTAGGCGAGCTGTTTCACGACTGAGGCCTATTCGTCACGCCCCTGTTACGAAAATGTGCCATTTTGAGGCGTCGCCTCTTACATTCCTCTGGATTTTTGCTGCGAATTGCCGCACCTTTGTGGTCTGTCCTGTGCATAAGTCAGGGTCGGAAGCCCTGACTGTGTCAAAGCGGACCGCTGCGGATTTGCGGTAACCGATGACATTATGGGGCGCGTATATCTGGTCGGGGTGCTTATATGCGTAGAACAAGATTGAATGTCGTGCCGCCGTCCTCGAAGGACGCGCCTCTGGGGACCGACATACCGGCGCCGGCCATCGAAGGCGTCGTCAACGAGGTCATCAATGTCGTGCCGGTCAACCTGCACACGCCGTTGCAAAACCTGGTCGACGCCACGGTCAGCGCGCGCGAAAGCCGTACCCAGCGCGTGCGTCGCCTGCAGGAAGAGGCCAAGTCTCTGGCGCGCGAACAGATTGCCGAGCTGGAAATCCTGATCGACGCCACGGCGAAGATGGCGAACGAGATCGCCGAGGGCGGCGAGGCCTATCCCGTCGGGGCGCGCGAAATCAGCCGCCGTCTGGCCGAAGAACTGCCGCGCACCCTGCAAACCCTGCGGATTGTCGCTAAAAAAGCGCTTTAACAGCGGCTCGTTGCGCTTTTCGATGACCCGGCGCATCGGTTCGCCGTTTGAAACGGCGACAAATTGACTTCGCGTCATTATTCGACTCGCTTGTTGGGCGTTTTCCTCTACTATTTTCGCGTTGTCCTCGCGTAAATTTGCGGGACGGCCAAAACCGGGGAGGAAACGAAACAATGCGCGGATATCGTTGGCTGTTCCTGTCCGTCGCGCCCGTCGTGGCGGTGTTGTCGTTGCTGGCGGGCTGCGGCAAGAAGGAAAAGGCGCCCGAACCCGAAGCCGCGGTCGTCGAAGCCCCGAAACCCGCGCCCAAACCCATGGACGTCCTGCCGTTACGCAAGCCCGGCCTGTGGGACATGACCATGAGCGAAGAAGGCTCCGAGGCTCAGGCCCAGACCATGCAGATATGCATCGATGCGGCGACCGAAAAGCAACTGGGGATTACCGGGACCGATCTCAATGGCGACCGCTGCCAGAAAAATACGGTCAGTCACCTCGAAGACGGCTCGTGGGGTATTCTGGCCGAATGCAATATGGGCACCGGCGGGACGATGGAAATCTCGGGCAAGATCACCGGCGACTATACCAGCAACTACACCATGACCCTGCGCTCGCAGACGACGGGCGCTGCCGTGCCGCACATGAACCGCGTGGTCAATATGACGATCCTGTCGAAGCGTCTGGGGGCATGCAAGGCCGAGCAGAAACCTGGCGATGTGATCCTGCCGGGGGATGTGACCTTCAACCTGTTCGATATGGCGGGGAAAGAGCCGGGGCAGTAGGTCTTACGGCTTAAACCAGCCAGCTTTTCGGGTTGGGATAGGCGCGTTTGTGGAAGATATGGTTGAAGCCCATCACGCTGCGACCAATCGTCCAGAAGAAGACCGCCGTAAAACCGATCCAGACGATGGCGGCGGTGATCGGGTGCGCCACCGAACGGCCGATACCGGTCAGCACAAACAGGGCCACGACGGCGATGATACCGATCCAGAAGGTGCGTTTCTGAAACTGATAGTGGCTCTTGAGCCAGTCGGGGGCTTCGTCCTGAAACAGGTAGATCAGGGTAATGGCCGGGAGGCCTGAAATGCCCGCCGTCATCAGGAAGATGAAGAACAGCAGATAGTTGATGACCGGCACGATACGCTTGTCACTGATTTTTTCGCGGGCCGGGGCGGGGGTATTGGCGGTCATCGGTTCCTGATCAGGGTTCGGGGGTAAGTTCTGGCACCAGAAGGTGCACGTCCGTCACGCCTATATCAAGGCCCATCTGCGTGAAAAGCGTGGTGATCTGGCCACGGTGATGGGTCTGATGATTGAAAACGTGGCTGAGCGTCAGGCCAAGCACCTTGGTATGGGTTTCGCCATTGGCGCGGCTATAGGTAAAGGTCGAGGCGATGTCGTCCTCGTTCAGGCTATCGACATAGGCGATCAGCAGTTCGTCCAACGCCCGGCGGGGTGCGGCATAGGACTGATAATCTTCGTAGAGGATATCCGTCAGGCCCGCCGGTTTCGGCAGGTCGAGGACCGGTAGCAGCAGGTGACCGCTCGGGTGCTTCGTCATCCGCGCCAGCCAGATGATGTCGGCGACGATCAGGTGGTTGAGTGCGCCCCACACGGACTTGAAAAAGCCGCCGCGATTCTCGGTGAAGTCGCGCTCGGGATGATCGGCCATCAGGGTCAGCACCTTGCCGTTCATCCACTGATTATAGCGCGCCATCAGGGCCAGATGGGCTTTATAGCCGAGAGGGGTCACTTGGTGAAAACCACGACGCAGCCCGAACGGTCGGCGTCTTTCAGCGCTTCGGGCTTGGAAATCCGGATGCGGACTTCGAGGGCTTGCGGTAGATCCAGCACCGCGCGGGCGAGGTCTTCGGCCAGGGTTTCAACCAGTTTGATATGGCCGACGGCGATGATGTCGCGCGCCAGATTGCCCACCATCTCGTAGTTCAGCGTGTCCTTCAGGCCCTTGATTTCGTGCAAGCCGATGGTGATGTCGGCGTCGATGATCAGGGGCTGGGTGCGGCCGTGTTCGTAGTCGTAGATGCCGATGGCGGCCTCGACCCTCAGGCCCTCGACAAAGACGTGGCGGGATTTCAGGTACATGTGTCGCCCTTCGGCTGCGCCCATTGATCCGGCGTGAGAATATCGTTGAGGCTCATATCGGCACGGTGGCACCAGTCGGCCAGACGCGGCGCACCGATCAGGTCGTCCGGTGTCAGGATGACGCTGTTGGTGGGTGTTTCTTCGATCTCGAAGCGCACGCATTCGAAATCCGGCACGTGGGTGCGGAGGATAGCGTTGAGCTTGTAATAGAGCGCCAGCGCCACGGCTTCGGTGGTCGGATCGCCGGAAATGACCAGCAGACGCGGCAGGAGGTCCGGCTCATGCGCTTTGAAAAACCCGATCATCGGGTCGTCGTGACCGAGCTGAAACGCATGGTCGAGCGCATCATCGACGAAGCGGTGCCAGTCGCGTTTAAGCAGGTCGAAGCTTTGGGCATAGTTGGACTGCCCCCACTTCACTGTGTCGGCGGATTTGGCTTTCAGGGTCACCTTGACGAATTCGTTATGGCCATGCGGGGTCGCGCACTTCGACGAACGGTCGGCGCGCAGGCGATGGGCCATGGAAAAACGACGGGTGAACTGGATTTGCACAGTGGAAGCCTTAAGGGATCAAGGCGCAGCTAAAAGCCTAAAAGGAGCCGGGAGTCAAATCACGGGTGTGGCGATATTAGATGATATCTTCAGGATCAACATTATCCTCAGATGTATCTGATAGCTCCAAGTTCAATTGTTTTACACGCTGGCCAAAGACGCGTTGAAAGCGTTCCATACGATCAAGCATCCAATCATGTAACTCAGAATAGCTGTTTTCATCAGAAGGGTCGGAATCGGTTTTGAAAACAGCAATACGGCTAGCCTTTTTTCCAAGCAGTTCCTGCCAATCTAAGGCTTCTCCAAATTCTTGTTCGATTGCAGTTTTATCCGCTTTCAATTGTCTTATACCGGCTTTCAAAGGATCTTTATGCAGGTAGAGTTCGACGCCAATTCGCCCCTTCGTCGTAATCGTAGAGCTAATTACAATGCCGCTGCGGCCAATAGGGAACTCAAACCAATGGTCTTTATTTTGTCGACGAATTTGAAATTTACTGTTTTTCGCCCGCAAATACTCGGCAAATGACGCCCAATAGCTTATTCGCATATGGTGTCTGCTAGCTAATTCTCCGGTAGAGGTTTGTCTTGAAACTGCGCGAACATTTCTTGCCCAGTTATTAGGTTTAGCAACCACATTGAAATAAGGAGCGGGGTCGCTATCGCCGATTTTAAGTGCCTCGACTTCAACGGCAAAAAAGTCATAATCTTCTGATGTGCTGGAATTTAGCCAGTCTATAGCGGCTCTATGATCTTCTTTAAATCTTTCAGCCACCCAAACGACTGTTGCGCGATTCTTTAAGCTGGCAACATAACTGATAAGTTGCCCAAGATGTTTATGATCTGTCGCGCCAAACTGATTTTCAATGATGACTGGAAAGCCTTCACCATCTTCAGCCAGTATGTCCAGTCTGAAGTCTCCAGCTGAGACTTCAGTTCCCTTAAGTTCTAACTCTTCTATCTGCAAAGCTTCAGACAGCAATTCTAAGTTCTGTGACAACCATGGCGTAAAAATCTGAGGCTCGTTTCCCCACACTTCCGCAGCCTTGAGTATTAAAAGCTTACCAAGTTTAGGCAGTTGCATCGAATCCCCCCTCTCAAACTACCAAACGCCGATTTTCTCGTCCTGCTTATGGTGGTCTTCTTCAGCCAGCAGGCGCACGGCTTCGAGGGCAGCCATGCAGCCCATGCCTGCCGCGGTGACGGCCTGACGATAGACGTCGTCGGTCACGTCGCCTGCGGCAAAGACGCCCTTGATAGCGGTTTTTGGCGTGCCGGGTTCGACCTTGAGGTAGCCGCCGGAATTGGTCTCAAGCTGGCCCTGGAACAGTTGCGAGGACGGGGCGTGGCCGATGGCGATGAACACGCCGTCGAGCGGCAGTTCACGCTTATCGCCGGTCAGGACGTTCTTCAGGCGCACGCCGGTAACACCCAGCCCGCCGTATTCATTGGTTTCGCCCAGCACCTCGTCGATCGCCGTATCCCAGATCGGCTCGATCTTGGGTTCGGCCAGCATCCGTTCGGCGAGGATTTTTTCCGAGCGCACGCTGTCACGGCGGTGGATCAGGTAAACCTTGGCGGCGAACTTGGTCAGGAACAGGGCTTCCTCAACCGCCGTATTGCCGCCGCCGACCACGGCCACGACCTTGTTGCGGTAGAAGAAGCCGTCGCAGGTCGCGCAGGCCGAGACGCCGAAGCCTTGATAGGTCTTTTCCGAGTCGAGGCCCAGCCACTTAGCCTGAGCGCCGGTCGAGATGATGACGGTTTCGGCCAGATATTGCAGGCCCGAGTCGGTTTCCAGCAGGAACGGCCGGCGCGACAAATCGGCCTTGGTCACGATGTCGCTGATGACCTCTGTGCCCATATGCTCGGCCTGAGCGCGCATCTGATCCATCAGCCACGGGCCCTGGATCACCTCGGAAAAGCCGGGATAGTTCTCGACGTCGGTGGTGATGGTCAGTTGCCCGCCCGTCTGAGGTCCGGTGAAGACCACCGGGTTGAGCAGGCCGCGCGCCGCATAGATGGCGGCGGTCCAGCCGGCAGGGCCGGAACCGATAATGGCGCAACGAAGGGGACGGGGCGTGGTCATGGTGTGGTCTCGGAGAAACAGGGCGAGTCGCGCCCTCACAAATATCGGCCCTTAGATAATCACCGCGCCGCCGCTTGTCACCCTTTTGCGCGGCGGTCCGGGTGTTTTTCGGCATAAAGCGCCAGCACGGCCTCGGCGGCGCGGCGCGTTTCATTCAGCGGCGTATATTTCCATTGGCGCAGCTCGCCCGACCACGGACGGGCGGCACCATAATCCTGCAATCCCTGATGAAAGCGCCCGAACTTGGCGCCGGAACCGCGCGCATCCATGCTGAGGATATGGACCGGTTTGCCGGTGGCGCTGGCCTCGGCGGCCATATTGACGGAATCCTCGGTCACCATCAGGAAATCGGCGGCGTTGAGAAAGGCGAAATAGGGGTTCTCACCCTTGCCGTCGTAAAGAATGCCCGGCAGGTCTTTCAGCCCCTCCATCAGCACCTTACGCGCATCGTCGGGCGTGCGGCGCGACACGCTAAGGAGCAGGGTGGCTTTCTTGCTTTTGACGGCGATGCGAATCTGCTGAACGAGGGCTTCGGCGCGCTCGGCGCTGATCGTATGGCTCTTCGACTTGCCGCCGATCAGGACGGTGAGGAAGGGGCCGTCAAAGGCGGACAGGCGCTCTGCCCACGGCGCGGCTTCGCGTTTGAGGCGTTCCGGCGTCACGCGGTGGGTCGAACCTTGAATCGACAGGACGTTATCGCCCTTCACCTGATCGTGCAGGGGGGCAATGACCATGTCGAAGCGTTTGGAGGCTTCGCGCGGGTCCTGAAGCTGCACGACGAGGGTCTGGCCGTTGCTCAGTTTTTTGACGCGCTTCGAATGGGGCAGGGTGGCGCGTCCGGCGGCGATCCAGATATCGGGCCAAGGACGGCCGACGGGGTCGGAATCGCGTTTCAGCATCAGGTGCGGAAACAGGCGCAGAAAGGTCGGCCAGCGATCGAACATCCGGCGGTAGCGAATATGGCGCACCACGACATTGGCCGGGGTCAGGTCGGCAATGGCTTCGGCAAGACCCAGAACCTGATTATGGATACCCGCGCGCCCGTCCGATACCGCCCAGACGACCAGTTGGCCGTGCCGGGGGATTTTCAGGGAGTCTTCGGTGGTAATGGGTGCGTTGAGCAATTGCCCCTCATCCGCCGCTGTGCGGCACCTTCTCCCCGTAGAACGGGGAGAAGGGAAATCGAATTAGATCCATTCGACCTTGAGGATTTCGTAGGCCTTCACGCCTGCGGGCGTCGTCACTTCGACCACGTCGCCGACTTCCTTGCCGATCATGGCGCGCGACAGCGGCGAGGTCAGCGAAATCTTGCCCGACTTCACATCGGCCTCGTGCTCGCCGACGACCTGATAGCGGCCCTCTTCCTCGGTGTCTTCATCGACCACGGTGACGGTCGCGCCGAACTTGATGTTCTGACCCGACAGTTTCGATACGTCGATCACCTGAGCGCGGCTGATCTTGTCCTCGATCTCGGCGATCTGACCTTCGATCCAGCCCTGACGCTCCTTGGCGGCGTGATATTCAGCGTTTTCCGAAAGATCGCCGTGCGAACGGGCTTCGGCAATGGCGGCGATCACGGACGGACGCTCGACCTGCTTCAAACGCTTAAGTTCATCGTCGAGGGCCTGATAGCCCGCGCCGGTCATCGGCACTTTTTCCATGTGCGATTGTTTTCTTAATTACACCCTGAGTGAAGACAAAAAAATCAACGGCGGTCGAGGGTGCCTGCGACCGGTTGACGAAAGATAGATACGGTTTTTACCCGGCGCAAGATGGCTTCGCCTATAATCGGCATAGCTTTCCCTTGCGTTCGGGGGGCGTCTTATATCCCGTTTCGTGCACGGATTAAACCCCCTATTTCAAGGCGGCTTTCCTTACGGTTTCGCGGGTGTTTTGACCGCCTGCTGACCCGCCGCGATACCGGGGGACTCGGTTTGCACCGCTGCCTTGATGTCTTTTTGCGCCTCGGCGATTTTCGCCTGTTTTTCCGCCTCGGCCTTTTCGCGCACGGCGGCGTCCTCAAGGGTCAGGCGGAACAGCTTCATCCCCAGCAGGCGCTCGTCGTCGCCGCGGCCGACATCCTTGAGCGACAGGGGGTCGTGGATGAGGAAGGTGACCTTCATATCCTTGCGATTGAAGACCGACGGTGGCAGGGGAATGTCCTGATAGGAGCGTATTTTTTCGAGTTCCATCGTGCCGCGCTTGACGCCGTTGATGAGGACATCGACGGTCATCGGGCGATAGAAGCTCTTGGCGACCATGCGAAGCGACGGCTTGACCGGACGGATGTCGTTTTCGAACTGAATCTCCTGAATCGGGATGACCATTTCGGCGCGTTTACCCAACGTCCAGGCGCCGTCGCCTTCGGGCGGGGCCCAGTTCTTGTCGAGCAGACACGAACCCTGATTGAGGAAGCCCAGACCCATACGCGCCTTGATCGGCTTCCATTCGGGGTGATCCAGCGGCAGGTGGCGCATCGAGGCCGGCGGGATGATCCATACGCCGTCTACTTCGCGCATCAGTGGTTGCAGATTGGCCGGGGCCAGACACTGATTGAGGAAGACGTACAGGTTGTCGTTATTGATCTCGCCGTTGAGATAGGCTTCGCGGCCCTTGAGTTCGATCGCGCGCTGGCCGACGTTTTCGCGGGCCATGTACATGGTGTTGACCGGCTTCTTCTGAGAGACCGCGCGCCAGGTGATCTCATAGAACAGCTTGTCGTTCAGATGGACCTGCGCGGGGTAGAAATCGACGCCCTTCGCCCCGGAAATCAGCTTGTCCCACAGGGGATCGGGCGCCTGATCGTAGATGACGGTCGAACGCGCCAGTTCGGTCTGGGCGCGCATGGCGGCGATGAAGCCCTGCAGGTCGATCAGTTGAATGACGATCACGGCGGGCAGGGCGACCTGCATGATCTTGGGCCGCGACTTATAGACGATGACCAGCGCGATCAGCATCAGAGTATAGGCGATCGGCCAGAAGAACCGGCCCGACGCGCGCAGCACCGCCAGCTTTTCGAGCACGTAGGGCGGCAGCGGGATGTTGAGCAGGGTAATGTCGTAAAACTGCACGTGGTTGGACAGGGCGATGACCAGCAAGCAGACGAAGGGAATGATCAGCGGCTTGCAGCTATCGATGAACGGCCGCGCCTGCCGGGCGGAGAAGGTGATCTGATACAGCAGCAGCGCGCCGATCAGCAGGCCCAGAATGCCGAGGCCCATATACTGGAAACCTTCGAAATACTGCCCCATGTCCTGAGGGTGCGAGCGGATGAAGAAGGAGAAGTCGGGCTGCACCGGATTGATCGGCGCATCCAGGCCCATCGAGTAGAACCCGTAGCCCTTGGCTTCGGCAGAAGAGCCGGAATAGGCACCGGAAATGCCCAGCGCAATCATCGGGCAGGCGAAGATCAGGGCGCAGTCGCGGATAATGATCAGGATCTGTTTGCGGTCCAGCGCCTTCGCGGCAGGAATGAATTTGCGCAGGACGTCGCCGCCCCAGACGGCGGCCATCATGAACAGCATGTAGGGATGAAGGAAACCGGTAACGCCGAGCGACGCCGCGTACCACCAGTTCTTATGCTTCTCGTTCTTGACGTTGAAGAAGATCCACAGGGTCCACAGAATGAGGAAGTGTGCGACCAGCGTATCGTGGCGCATACGGTAGTAGAGCGCCGGCAGCAGGGTCATGATGACTGCCCCGGCCAGCGCGGCCCACGGCCCCGGTGCGTGCGGACGCACCAGCCGGTAACCAAAGAAGAACTGCATGGCGACGCACAGGCCGAACCACGGGCCAATAAACTGGAAATTATCCGGCAGGATCGGGCTCAGGGCCTTGAAGATGAACGAGAAAAACGGATTGGAATCCGTATAGATAATCGAAATCCCCGTCGGCCAGGCCAGCAGATTCTGATAGTTGAACGGCCACGCCCACGGCACGTTACGGAAGGCGTGCCAGCCCAGCACGTGCTGACCCCAGTCTTCGTCCAGCAGCCAGCCGATGCGCGTCGGGTCGAGAATCTCCACGTGGAAGAACAGGCAGAACAGAGCAATGGGAGCGGCGACCGTCAGGACGCGGCGCAGCCATTTCAGGGCTTCCGGGAGATAGGTGGGCATGCGGGACGTGTGGCTCTATCGGAAATAAAAAGGGATAGGTGCGGCGCATCATAGCGAAATCGGTGCGCATCACAAGTTGCGTGATCAAACGTTAAAAGAGGGCAAAATTCGGGCGGCCGACAAAAATATACCTCCCCGATTGTGTCGGGGAGGTATGGGGCAGAGCTTTGAGGGCGGCTTACGCGTAGGCCTGAATGGATCGCACGTCGAGGCCATCCCTGGCGCCCGCCGCGATGGCGCGGACGGCGGCCACGGCGCCGTTGGCGGTGGTATAGTAGGGCACCTTAGACATCAGGGCCGTGCGGCGGATCGAGAACGAGTCGAGGATGGCCTGCTTGCCTTCGGTGGTGTTGAAGACCAGCGCGATCTCCCCGTTCTTGATGGCGTCCTGAATGTTCGGACGGCCTTCGAGCACCTTCTTGATCGTCTCGACGCTGACGCCCTGTTGGGCCAGATAGTCGGCGGTGCCGACCGTGGCGCAGACCTCGAAGCCGAGGCCGAGCAGGGTGCGGATCGACTCGACGATCAGCGGCTTGTCCTGATCCTTGACCGAGACGAAGACCTTACCGGCGGTCGGCAGTTGCACGCCTGCGCCCTGTTGCGATTTGGCAAAGGCACGCGAGAAGGCGTCGATCATCTCTTCGCCGTCGCGGACCCAGTCGAGGCCCATGACTTCGCCGGTCGAGCGCATCTCAGGCCCAAGCACCGTGTCGACATTGGCGAAGCGCGCGAACGGGAAGACGGCTTCCTTCACTGCGACGTGCTTGTAGTCGCGCGCCGTCAGGCCGAAGGTCGACAGAGGCTCATTGGCCATGACCTTGGCGGCGATGGCGGCCAGCGGTTGACCCAACGTTTTTGCCACGAACGGCACGGTGCGCGAGGCGCGTGGATTGACCTCAAGGACGTAGATCTTCGGGTCGGTATAGGGATTCATGATGGCGAACTGCACGTTCATCAGACCCTTGACGTTCAGGGCCTTGGCCAGTTCGATCGTCTGGCGTTCCAGTTCCTTGACGGTTTCGGCTTTTAGCGAGAAGGGGGGCAGCGAACAGGCCGAGTCGCCTGAATGGACGCCCGCTTCTTCGATGTGCTCCATGATCCCGGCGACGAACACATCACCCGACCCGTCGGCCAGCGCGTCGGCATCGACTTCGATGGCGGCCGAGAGATACTGGTCGATCAGGACCGGCGAGTCGCCCGACACCTGCACGGCTTCACGCACGTAACGGGTCAGTTGCTCGTCGTCGCGGATGATTTCCATGGCGCGGCCGCCCAGCACGTAGGACGGGCGGATGACGATCGGGTAGCCGACTTCGTGGGCGGCCTTGAAGGCCTCTTCCGGCGTGCGGGCGATGGCGTTGACCGGCTGGGTCAGGCCAATGTTCTTCAGCAGTTGCTGGAAGCGCTCGCGGTCTTCGGCCAGATCGATGGCGTCCGGCGAGGTGCCGAGGATGGGGATGCCTTCGTCCTCAAGCGCCTGCGCCAGTTTGAGCGGCGTCTGGCCGCCGAACTGAACCACCACACCGGCCAGTTCACCGGTCGACTGCTCGACGGCGATCAGCTCCAGCACGTCTTCGGCGGTCAGGGGTTCGAAATAGAGGCGATCCGACGTGTCGTAGTCGGTCGAGACGGTTTCCGGGTTGCAGTTGACCATGATCGCCTCGATGCCCATGTCCTTGAAGGCAAAGGCGGCGTGGCAGCAGCAATAGTCGAACTCGATGCCCTGACCGATCCGGTTCGGACCGCCGCCGAGGATGATGGCCTTCTTGCGATTGGTCGGCTCGGCTTCGTTTTCCGGCACCTGACCAAGCGCGCCCGACTCGTAGGTCGAATACATATAGGCGGTGGATGAGGCGAATTCGGCAGCGCAGGTGTCGATGCGCTTGAACACCGGGCGCACGGTCAGGCCGCGACGATGGGCGCGGACGTCCTTTTCGGTTGCACCCGTCAGCTTGGCCAGACGCACGTCGGAGAAACCGAGCGCCTTCAAGCTGCGCAGTTCGTGCGCGGTCTTGGGCAGGCCCAGCGCGCCGATCTTCGATTCTTCGGCGACGATGGTTTCGATCTGACGCAGGAACCACGGCTCATAGGCACAGGCGGCGTTGATTTCCTCGACGCTCAGGCCGTGGCGGAAGGCTTGAGCGATGACGCGCAGGCGGTCCGGCGTCGGACGGCCCAGTTCGCGCACAACGGCGTCCTTGATGCCCTGGGTGTCGGTGGCGGTCTTGACGCCCGCGATCTCGACCTCGTCGAAGCCCGACAGGCCGGTTTCCAGCCCGCGCAGGGCCTTCTGCACCGACTCGGCGAAGGTGCGGCCGATGGCCATGACTTCGCCGACCGACTTCATCGAGGTGCCCAGCAGGGGCTCGGAGCCGGGGTACTTTTCAAACGCAAACCGCGGGATCTTGGTGACGACGTAATCGATCGACGGCTCGAACGAGGCGGGCGTGACCTTGGTGATGTCGTTGGTCAGTTCATCGAGCGTATAGCCGACGGCCAACTTGGCGGCGATCTTGGCGATCGGGAAGCCGGTGGCCTTAGACGCCAGCGCCGAGGAGCGCGACACGCGCGGATTCATCTCGATGACGATCATGCGGCCATCGGCGGGGTTGAGCGCGAACTGCACGTTCGAGCCGCCGGTTTCGACGCCGATTTCACGCAGCACGGCCAGCGAGGCCGAGCGCATGATCTGGTATTCCTTGTCGGTCAGGGTCAGGGCCGGGGCCACCGTGATCGAGTCGCCGGTGTGGACGCCCATCGGGTCGACGTTTTCGATCGAGCAGACGATGATGCAGTTGTCCGCCTTGTCGCGGACGACTTCCATCTCGTATTCCTTCCAGCCGACGATCGACTCTTCGATCAGGACTTCGGTGGTGGGCGACAGGTCGAGGCCGCGCAGGACGATGTCGCGGAACTCTTCCTGATTATAGGCGATGCCGCCGCCGGTCCCGGCCAGCGTGAACGACGGACGGATGACGGCGGGCAGGCCGCCGATGGCCTTGAGGCCCTCGACCGCTTCGTCCCAGGTATGGGCGACGGCGGAGCGGGCCGATTCGAGGCCCAGCTTGTCCATGGCGTCGCGGAACTTCTGACGGTCTTCGGCCTTGTCGATGACCTCGGCCTTCGCGCCGATCATTTCGACATTGTACTTTTTCAGCACGCCCGAGGCGTCGAGCGCCAGCGCGGTATTGAGCGCGGTCTGACCGCCCATGGTCGGGAGCAGCGCGTCCGGGCGCTCCTTGGCGATGATCTTTTCGACGAATTCCGGGGTGATCGGCTCGATATAGGTCGCATCGGCCACGTTCGGATCGGTCATGATCGTGGCGGGGTTGGAGTTGACGAGGACGATGCGGTAGCCCTCTTCGCGCAGGGCCTTACAGGCCTGCACGCCGGAATAGTCGAACTCGCAGGCCTGACCGATGACGATGGGGCCCGCGCCGATAATCAGGATGGTCTTGATGTCTGTACGCTTGGGCATGTCTCGGTCTCTCGTCTTTATGTGCGTCTATCGCGCGCGGTAAGTTTCGGGCAGCGCGCAAGGCGCGGCTGTCCGGTGAGGGTGTGAGCTGTTAAGCTCTCATTATATTTTCAGGCTAAGCGGGTGCTTTAGAGGCTTAAGGCAGGGGATGCAAGTGCGAATTTGAACATCTTTTCCCACACTCGGAAGCACGGTGAAATCTATGCCTTTTCATACCTCCCTGCACTTCAGTGCGGGGAGGGGGACCGCGCCCGGAGGGCGGGGTGGTGGGGTGTCTTTCGGAGTTTCAGTAGCCACGGTCGTGCGTTAAAGAAAGCAAGAACCCCCACCACCGCATCTAGCTTGCTACGCAAGCGTCGTGCGGTCCCCCTCCCCAACAAGTTGGGGAGGTATAAAAAGCGAGGATTTAAGCACTTACCTTCGCGTCGCGCATGTGCTGGGCGAAGCGCTCGAACAGATAGAGCGAATCGACCGGGCCGGGCGAGGCTTCGGGGTGGTGCTGGACGCTGAATACCGGCGCATTCGCCAGAGCGATGCCGCAGTTGGTGCCGTCGAACAGCGAGACGTGCGTTTCGACCACGCCTTCGGGCAGCGAGTCGCGATCGACTGCGAAGCCGTGGTTCATCGAGACGATCTCGACCTTGTTCGTCGTGACGTCCTTGACCGGATGGTTGGCACCGTGGTGCCCCTGTTCCATCTTGACGGTCTTCGCACCCAAAGCGAGGGCCAGCATCTGGTGGCCGAGGCAGATGCCGAACACCGGCAGTCCAGCATCGACCAGTTTTTTGATTTCCGGCACGGCGTAGGCACCCGTGGCCGCCGGATCGCCGGGGCCGTTCGACAGCAGGACGCCATCGGGCTTCATCGCCAGAATCTCTTCGGCGGTGGTCTTGGCCGGGACGATCTTTACGCTTGCACCAACGCTGATCAGGGCGCGCAGGATGTTCTGCTTGACGCCGTAGTCGATGACGACGACGTTGAAATCTTTTTTCTGGCCGTCCTTATGACCTTCGGCCCATTTCCACAGATCCGAGGTGTAGGTCGAGGACTGCGCCGAGGTGGCGTCGAGCGCCAGATCGAGCCCGACGAGGCCCGCCCAGTCGGCGGCCTTCTTCGTCAAGGCGGCGATGTCGAACTTGCCTTCCGGATCGTGGGCGATGACGCCGTGCGGCATACCCTTTTCACGGATGCGCTTGGTCAGGGCGCGCGTGTCGATCCCGGCCAGACCGACCACGCCGCGCGAGGCCATCCAGTCGTTGAAGCTCATCGCCGAGCGCCAGTTGGCGGGCGGGGTCGGCACGTCGCGGAAGATCGCACCCTTGGCCGCGCGCTTGGGGTCGTCCCCCAACTGCTCGACGTCTTCCGGATTGACGCCGACATTACCGACGTGTGGGAAGGTGAAGGCGACGATCTGGTCCATATAGGACGGGTCGGTGAGGATTTCCTGATAGCCGGTCATGGCTGTGTTGAAACAGACCTCACCCAGCGCATCGCCGGTGGCGCCGCAGCCGATGCCCTGAAACACGGTGCCGTCGGCCAGAACCAGAACCGCCGTAACGCCGGGTAATAGATCAGTCATGGTGAAAACTCCTGTGAAGGGCAAAGGTCGGGCAGGCTTGCGGATAAACGGCGGCACACATAGGGATTTGAGCCCGGGGGGTCAATGACCAATCTTAAGTTTTCGGTCACGATTGCAGATCGCATGTAAGCGATAATTACAGAGGTGGGGAAAAGGCGGTCCTTCGCCTCATTGCGGCTGCATTTCGCCGCCACTTAGTCACACTTTCTCAAAGGCTTTTGAGGCGGGGGGCACAGATCATAAATCTGCCTGCAACGGAGCGCCTATGTATCGCATCTTCTTTCTGACCGCCGAAGAGACCGAAGTGACCTCGGTGCCGTGGGGTTCGGACCTGACACTGGCTATCGACCACGCGAAGAATCACCTGCCGGCGCATGGTCGCTGGCACGGGGCGACGCAGGTGCGCATCTACGACATGAAAAGCCAGCAGCTTGTTTATCAGTACCCGGTTTAGCGTCTGAGCTGCCCGTTCCGGTCCATGCCGAGCCAGGCATAGACATCGAAAGCCTTGCGCGGTGGCTGCGGCCTGACCTCCACGGCCGCCAGGTAGGCACGCAAGGCGGACTTATAGGCGGTGAGGGTCTCGGGCATATCGGTGCGTTTCCCGTTGCTTTTGTTAACGCTTATTAACCATGTTTTGCCCGTTTCGCCAGTCAGGATTTCGAATCCGGTTACGGTTTAAACGGGGCGAGCGGCGTCTTGTCGAAATCGAGGTCGGTCCGTTGCCGGATCAGTTCAATGGACATGCCGGTGTCGCGCACCTCGTAAAGATAGCCGCGGGCGTTCTTGAACGGGCGGTGGACAATCAGCATCAGTTGACCATCGAAGGTCTTGAACAGCATGCCGTGGCCGGAGCCCTTATCCAGCAGCATCGGTAGTTGTTCCCACGGTCCGAAGAGGTCACCCGACTTCGACCGCGCCAGGGTCTGGATATAGCCATCCTTGCCCCAGCTGGACCACAGCATCATCAGAGCGCCGTCCGACGTGCGGTACAGTTCCGGACCGTCGGTGACGACATTCGTCCCCTGCTGCGGCACGGCCCACGGCGAGGCGGAACCCTTGAACAGGGTTTTGGGCGGCCCCTTGGCCGACAGATCGGCATTGAGCGGCAGGGCCTCCATCGTGCCGACGCCGGTCTGAATCCATTCGTGAGCAAAGACCATCCACGGCTCGCCCTTCGGATCGACATACAGCGTGCCATCGAGCGTCATCAGGTCCTTCGAGGCCACCGGCTCACCGTCGCGGACCAGCGTGAACGGTCCGGCGGGCGTGTCAGCGACGCCCAGAACGGTGCCACGGCGATAGAGCGGTTTCGCGGACGTGCTGCCGGGCAGGGGCATCTGTTCGTTATGCAGGGTGACGAACAGATAATATTTCCCTTGCCAAGAATGCACTTCGGGGGCCCACGCCCCGGCATTGGCCCAGATCGTGTCGGGCAGGGTGAACACGACGGACGGCTTCGTCCAGTGGATCAGGTCGTGCGAGCGATAGGCCATGATGCCGATGCCCTTCTGACCCGACATGCGCTCGCGGTTGGAGGTATAAAGATAATAGGTTCGGGGCGCCGCGTCGGCGACGATCCATGGATCGTGCAGCGGCATGTCGGGCAGGGTCAGGGGCGCCGTGTCCTGCGCAACCAGGGATGTGGTGAGGGTGGACGGCACAGCCAGGGCGGCGGCCATATGCAGAAGGGTGCGGCGAGTGCTCATGAATATCCTTGTGTATCCGTGGTATAACGTCGGCGCCCACCTGAATCCGGCGCGTCAAAAAGACAGAGGATTTCATAAATGGCTTTATTTTCATATGTGAAAATAAAATCGTGGCTCTTTACGCCATTATATTGAATATGCGACTATAACTCCGAAATTCGGCCGGAGCCGCAGGCGAATCACGCCTCGCTTACGGTCGTTGAAAAAAGAGGATCGGGCCATTGGCGCGTAAGGTCAGCCGCCGGGGCGGTAATATCGTTACCATTCATGATGTCGCCCGCCACGTCGGCGTGTCGCCGATGACCGTGTCGCGCGTCATCAACGGCGAAAAGAACGTCCGTGAAGAAACCCGCCAGAAGGTGATGGAGGCGGTCGAGGCACTGAACTATACGCCCAATCTGGCCGCCCGTTCGCTGGCGTCGCAGGATTCGTCTCGCATTGCTCTGATCTATTCCAACCCGTCGATGTCGTTCCTGTCGGAACTTCTGCTCGGCATCCTCGAACAAAGCTCGCAAAGCGGGTGTCAGCTCACCATCGAAAGCTGCGACGGCCCTGAGGGCGTGGCGGATGTGCTGGACAAGCTGAAGGCGACGGGTGTCGACGGTGTCGTTCTGCCGCCACCGCTGTCGGACTCGTCGCGGGTCGCCAAGGCGCTCAAGGACATGAAGCTGCCATTCGTCGGCGTGGCCACGTCGCGGCCATCGCCCGACGCCCCGTCGGTCAGCGTCGACGACTTCAAGGCGGCCTTCGCCATGACATCGCGCCTGATCCAACTGGGCCATCGGCGGATCGGCTTCATCAAGGGCAACCCGAACTCCTATTACAGCCAGCTACGTTACGAAGGCTATGTCGCTGCCCTGGCCAAGGCGGGACTCATGGCCGAGGAGACGCTGGTCGGGCAGGGGTACTTCACCTACCGGTCGGGATTCGATGCGGCTGAAACCCTGTTGGTGCGCGCCGATCGCCCTACGGCGGTCTTTGCCTCGAACGACGACATGGCGGCCGGGGCCGTGGCGACGGCGCATCGTCTGGGCCTCGATGTGCCGCGCGATGTGACGATCGTCGGTTTCGATGACACCTCCATGGCGTCGTCAGTGTGGCCGGAACTGACCACCGTGCGTCAGCCGATTTCGGACATGGCGGCGCTGGCACTGAAGCTGCTGCTGGACCAGATCAAGACTCGTCGCGCGGGTCAGACCTATGCGCCGGTGCATGAAATTCGCGATTTCTCCATCGTCGAGCGTCAGTCTTCGGCCCCTCTGGGCGAGGCATCGACGACCGAATAGCGTAAAGCGCATTTCCGATCCAAACAGATCGAAATTTTTGTTAATCTGTTGTTTTGTTATGCTTTTGTTCCAAAAAGCCGTCAGGTGCTTTTGGGAACGCACTCTAATTTGTGTGATAAAGAATGTAAGGGCTTGACAAGGCGGCTGCGGCCTGAAAATGGTAGCGCTATCAATGCGTATCTACGACTTTGGTAGGGGGCAGGGATGGACACAATTATAAGCCCGGTGTTTTGTGGAGCATCAGGCACATACAGGTCGAGTTGAAATCGTTGTTTCCCCTATGCCTGAACTGACACGGCAAAGGGTTAAACCCATTGAACAGGTGAGTCTTTAAATCATGACCGACTTTCTGCCCGAAGATTGGCGCAGCGCCACATTGGTGGGTCGTTTTCTTCTGCCGGAAGGGCCGACGCCGGTCCTGGTGAAAAACGGCGAGGTATTCGACATGAGCGCCGTGGCGCCGACTGTGGCGCAGCTTCTGGCCGTTTGGCCGGAAACCGGCGTGGCATCTGGCGGCAAATCGCTCGGTTCGCTGGACGATTTTACCTTCAACAAGGTGTGGGAAGGCGAGAGCGCGCTTTTGTCGCCGATCGATCTTCAGGTGGTCAAGGCGGCGGGTGTGACCTTCGCCGTGTCGGCGGTCGAACGCGTCATCGAGGAGCGCGCCCGCGGCGATTTCAACAAGGCTCAGGCCATCCGCGACGATCTGGCGGCGCGCGTTGGCGGCGATATCCGTTCGGTCGTGCCGGGCACGGATGCGGCGGCAAAGCTGAAAGACGCCCTGATCACGGACGGCCTGTGGTCGCAGTACCTTGAGGTCGCCATCGGCCCGGACGCCGAGGTCTTCACCAAGTCGCCGGTCCTGTCCTCGGTCGGCTGGGGTGAAGAGGTCGGCGTGCGTTCGGATTCGACGTGGAACAACCCCGAACCGGAAGTCGTGATGGTGGTGGACCCGAAGGGCCGCGCCGTGGGCGCGACGCTGGGTAACGACGTCAATCTGCGCTGCTTCGAAGGCCGCTCGGCGCTGCTGCTGGGTAAGGCCAAGGACAATAATGCGTCGTGCGCGCTGGGGCCGTTCATCCGCCTGTTCGACGATAATTTCACCCTTGATGACGTGCGCGCCGCCGTGCTGGATCTGCGCATCGACGGGCCGGAAGGCTATGTCCTTGAGGGCCGCTCCTCGATGGACCAGATTAGCCGTGATCCGCTGGAACTGATCCGTCAGGCCTTGTCCGAGCATCACTATCCCGACGGTTTTGTCCTGATGCTGGGGACGTTGTTTGCGCCGACCCAGGATCGCGACACGCCGGGCCGCGGCTTTACGCACAAGGTCGGTGACGTCGTTTCGGTCTCGACGCCGAAGCTGGGCAAGCTGGAAAACCGCGTCACCACGTCGAAGGACGCCCGCGCCTGGACCTTCGGTATTGTCGCCCTGATGCAAAATCTGGCCCAGCGTGGCCTTCTGAAATCCGCCGCTGCCCGCGCAGACGCTGCTTAAGAATAGAGAATTATAAATGTCGTCTGCTATCTATCCGAGCCTCAAGGGGCGCAAGGTTCTGATCACCGGCGGGGGGTCTGGGATCGGTGCGGGGCTGGTCAAGGCCTTCGTCAATCAGGGTGCGCGCGTCCATTTCATCGATCTGGTCGACGAGGTAAGTTCTACGCTCGACCTCGGCGTGCTCGGCCTGCCGCCGGTGTTCCACAAGTGCGATCTGACCGATACCCCCACGCTTGAGAAAGTGTTGGCGGCCGTGGTCGCGGACGGGCCGGTGACGATCCTGATGAACAATGCGGCGCGTGACGACCGCCATTCGCTGGACGAGATCACCTCGGAATTCTTCGATAAAAATATCGGCGTCAACCTCAAGCATATGCTGATGGTCACCCGTGCCGTGGCGCCGGGCATGAAGGCGGCTGGTGGCGGGGCGATCATCAATTTCGGCTCGATTTCGTGGCATCTGGGTCTGCCAGACCTGACGCTTTATGAGACCGCCAAGGCCGGGATCGAGGGCATGACGCGGGCGCTGGCGCGTGAACTGGGGCCGGACAATATCCGCGTCACGACCATCATTCCGGGGAACGTCAAGACCCCGCGCCAGATGAAGTGGTACACGCCGGAAGGCGAGAAACAGATCGTCGACGCTCAGGCGCTCAAGGGTCGCATCGAGCCGCAGCATGTGGCGTCTCTGGCGCTGTTTCTGGCGTCGGACGATGCGTCGTTATGCACCGGCCACGGCTACTGGATCGACGCCGGCTGGCGGTAACGCCTAATCTATACCTCCCTGCCCTTGGGCGGGGAGGGGGACCATTCTCGGAGAGAATGGTGGTGGGGGAGGGGTGTTGCCCCGATCTCAAGCAGGTGAATGCCATGACTCTTTTTCAACCGACCTGCCTTCTCGATCTCAAGGCCACGCTGGGCGAAGGGCCCGTCTGGTCGGCCTATGACCACGCCCTCTGGTTCGTCGATATCAAGCAAAAGCGCGTTCATCGCTACGATCCCGATATCGGGGCACATCGGACGTATCCGGCGCCATCCGAGCCGGGGTTTCTGGCGCCGAAAATACACGGCGGGTTCATCGTCGGCTGTAAAACGGGTCTGTACGACTTCGACCCGATTACCGGTCACTTCACCCTGCTGACCCATGTCGAGGCGGGCATTCCCACCAACCGGCTGAACGACGGTTATGTCGATGCGCAGGGCCGACTATGGTTCGGCTCGATGGACGATGACGAGGCGCGTCCGACCGGCAGGCTCTATCGCTACGACGCGCGTGGCCTGAAGGTGATGGATGAGGACTATGTCATCACCAACGGTCCGGCGGTCAGCCCGGACGGCAAGACTCTCTACCATAACGACACGCTAAAAAAGCATATCTATGCCTTCGACCTCGATGCCGACGGCGAGATCACCAATAAGCGCCTGTTCGCGCAACTGGATGCAGAAGGTCATGCCCCGCCGCATGGCGAAGGCTATATGGACGGTCCCATTGTGGACAGCGAGGGTAATGTTTGGGTGGGGCTGTTCTTCGGCTGGGGTGTCAATGTCTATGCGCCGGATGGCCGCCTGATTCGTAAGGTCGATTTCCCGGTCTCGAACGTCACCAAGATCGCTTTTGGCGGCCGCGATCTGAAGACCGTTTATGCGACGACGGCGGCCAAGGGGCTCACGACGGACGATCTGAAAGCGCAGCCCCTGGCGGGCGGGCTGTTCAGTTTCCGCAGCGACGTGGCCGGGCAACCGCAGAACGCCATCGCGTTCCTGTGATAGACGAATGGTTGAGCGCCATGACAAGCCATAGTATCTGTATATACCACTACGCGTAACGACGGGGCTTCGATCAGGCGCCGCACATAACAAAACCGGGATGAAACCATGATCGAGCTATCACCGCTGACTCTCAGCTGCCGCGATACGGTGCTGGAACTCAATCCGCATCTGGGTGGGTCTATTGCGCGACTGATCCACAAGGGCCGTGACTATATGCGCCGGACGCCGGACGGTGCGCGCGACGTGTTGCAAACCGCGTCGTTTCCGCTGGTGCCCTTTTGCAATCGCATCCGGGACGGCCATTTTGCGATCGGTACGCACAAGGTGGCGCTCAGGCCGAATCTGGGCGATCATCCGCATGCCATTCATGGTCAGGGGTGGCTCAATAGCTGGCGCGTCAGCGAGCAGGGGCCGTCGCGCGTGGTCCTGACCTACCGCCACGAGGCCGGTGAATGGCCGTGGACCTACGAGGCGCGGCAGGTGTTCGAACTGCGTCCGGGCGGTCTGCGCGTATGGTTGAGCGTCAAGAACCTAAGCCCCAGCGCCATGCCGGCGGGATTGGGGTTCCACCCCTACTTCAACCGTACGCCCCTGACGCGGCTGAAAAGCCAGTTGGATGGGGTATGGATGGCCGATGCCGAATGCCTGCCGACGGAATGGCACGCCGGTATCTGGCGCAAGGACTGGACCGGCGGTGATTTCGTGACCGACGGTGAGTTGATCGACCATTGCCATACCGGCTTTACGGGGCGCGCCGATATCTATGAAGGCGCGCAGCCGACTCTGACCTTGCGCGCCTCGCCGGACTGCCACTGGCTGCATATCTATGTGCCGCCGGGCGAGGACTATTTCTGCGCCGAGCCGGTCAATCATATGCCCGATCCGTTCAACCACGCCAATTCAGGCCTGCGTTGCCTTAAGCCTCAGGCGGTGGCGATGGTATGGATGGATCTGACGCTGCACGGATAAGTGCATGCCCAAAAATATTATTTCGTCCGTTCTTTTAACGGATAGGACACGATCAGGCTGAGCGGTTCGTCGCCGACCTGCTTGATGCCGACCTTCGCGCCTTCGTAGAGATAGGCGGTCATGCCGGTGGTAAGCGTTTTCGTCACACCGTCGGATTCGACGAGGCCGGTGCCGGAGACGACGTAATAGACCTCGTCGTGCTCGATCGGATGGATGCCGATAGCCGAGCCCTTGTGAAGGATGCGTTTGCGGAACTCCATGGCGCGCTGAGGGGCCTTGTCGCTGATGCGGTAGGCCGTCGACATGCCGATATTGCCGTGCGGGGTGGGCTGTTCGACGATGGTGTCCTTCTCGTCGATCACGACCATCCCAGGCAAGATGGGGGGCTGGTTCACGGGCGGCGCTCCGTAGGCGAGGGCGGGCAGGGCGATCAGGGCAGCGGCAAGCATCAGGCGCATGGGGGTTCCTCTCATATCTTTTCCGCGAAGAGAAGACGCATAACCGTCAAATGTCAAATCCGGGCCGATGCCACATGTGAATGAATCGATCCACCTTTCGATGCGAGGCATCGAAAGGTGAGAGATTACATAATCCAGCCGCCGTCGATGATGTGGATCTGGCCGGTGGTGAACCCCGACTCGTCGGAGCCGAGATAGACCGCCAGTGCCGCCAGTTCATCCGGTTTGCCGAAGCGGCCCATGGCCTGACGCGCGGTGAACTCGCCATAGGCCTTGTCGAAGTCGCCCGTGTCGCGCAGGCGTTGCAGCAGCGACGGCGTCTCGACCGTGCCGGGGCAGATCGCGTTGCAGCGGATGCCCTGAGCCACGAAATCGGCGGCGACGGCCTTGGTCAGACCGATGACGGCGGCCTTGGTAGCGCCATAGGCGAAGCGGTTGGCCACGCCCTTGATCGAAGAGGCGACCGACGACATGTTGATGATCGACCCGCCGCCATTTTTGAGCATGTTCGGCAGCACGGCACGGATCAGGCGGTACTGCGCCGTGACGTTGAGGCTGTTGGCGAAGGCCCACTGGTCTTCGTCGCAATCGAGGATGCTGCCCGCGTGGACGACGCCCGCGCAGTTATAAAGAATGTCGATCTGCGGGAACTCGGCGGCGATCGCCTTGACCGCGTCGGGGTCGGTGACGTCGAGCTTGCGGGCGATGACGTTGTCGAGTTTGGCGATTTCGGCCAGCGCCGCGTCATTGATGTCGCCTGCGATGACGGTCGCGCCTTCGCGGACATAGGCTTCGACGGTGGCGCGGCCGATGCCTTGGGCAGCGGCGGTGATGAGGGCGGTTTTACCTTGAAGTCGTGACATGGTGTTTCTCAAATCTTCCCCTCGCCCCTGTGAGGAGAGGGTGGCTTGCATAGCAAGCCGGGTGAGGGGGCTGGACGATGGGTTGCCCCCTCATCCGGTCCTGCGGACCACCTTCTCCCCACAGGGAGAAGGAAATTATGCGCGTTTCAACGGCAGGCACGCGGGGCCAAGCGGATCGAAGGCCTTGTAGGTCAGGATGAACTCCTGGTGCCCCATGGCTTCCGACTTGGTCCTTTGGCCCGCGGCGGTGGCTAGTACGCTGTCGATGATCTCCTGACCGACGGCGTCCAGGGTGGCGCGGCCTTCCATGATCTTTCCCGCGTCGATATCCATATCTTCGCTGAGCTTGCGGTAGGTGTCCGGATTGGCGCAGACCTTGATCACCGGCGAGATGGCCGAGCCGACAACGCTGCCGCGGCCGGTGGTGAACAGGGTCACGTGCGATCCGCAGGCGATCAGCTCGACGATTTCGGCATTGTCCGAGATATTGGGGAAGCCAAAGCGCGGCTCACCGTCCGGCACCACATCGAGCAGGTAGAGCCCGCCCGTCGGGGGAATATCCCCCGGCTGAAGGATGCCGCAGATCGGTGCGGCGCCCGACTTCGAATAGGCCCCCATCGACTTTTCTTCCTGCGTCGTCAGGCCGCCCTCGGCATTGCCGGGCGCGAACGAGCCATAGCCCATGACGGTGTAATAGGCCTCGGCCTTCTGCACGCAGGCTTCGAGTGCCGCGCCCAGTTCTGGCGTGATGGCGCGCGAGGCCATGATGGTTTCGCAGCCGACCAGTTCGCCGGTCTCCTCGAAGACGCAGGCGGCCCCCTGCGCGCCGAACCAGTCGAAAGCGCGGCCGACGGCGGGGTTGGCGGTGATGCCGGACGTGCCGTCCGAGCCGCCGCAGATGGTGCCGATGACCAGTTCCGATACGTCCATATCGACCACGGGCGTTTCCGCCGCGATGGCTTTCAGACGTTCGACGGCCTCACGCCCCTTCTGGATGGTCGACAGCGTACCGCCGGAATTCTGGATGACCAGCACCTCGCACGGGCGGCCTGACGCCTCGATGGCCGATTTCAGGCGCTCGCGGTTGAAGCTTTCACAGCCGAGCGAGATCAGCAGGACGCCACCGACATTGGGATGGGTGGTCACCGCCGACATCACCTTGAAAGCGTAGTCGTTGGGGTAGCAGCCGGGGAAGCCGATCAGATGGACGTCCATGTCGTCGGACTTCTGAACGATCTGACGCGCCACGTGGTGCGCGCATTCGACCAGATAGGCGACGGCGACGACGTTGCGGATGCCTTTGCGGCCATCGGCGCGCAGATAACCTTTGAACGGAGCGGTCATGCGGCACCGCCGGACGCGTTGCGGGTATGGGAGGGGATATAGTCGCTTTGCATATTGTGCATGTGGACGTGGCCGCCGCGCGGCGTGTCTTTCGTCATGGAACCGATGGGGGCGCCGTATTTGAGGATCTTGTCGCCGGGGCGCAGATCGACCCGCGCCACCTTGTGACCGACCTCGATCGGCTGGGTAATCGTGACGGCTTCACCGTCGATCGTGGCCACCGTACCGGGCGCGATGGTTTCGCGGCAGACCAGAACATTGTCCGTCGGATGCAGCAGGATCAGGGCCTCAGGCATCGAGCGCCTCCGGGACCGGTGCGGCGTCGCTAAGCAGGCCTTCGGCTTTCAGATCGGCCCATAGCGCCGGCGGGATCGGGTGGCGGAACAGGGCTGAATTGGTCTCGACCTGAGCCGGGCTGTTCATGCCGGTCAGGACGCTGACCACGACCGGGTGGGCCAGCGGGAATTGCAGCGCGGCGGCGGCCAGGGGCACCCCGTGCGCCGCGCAAACCGCTTTCAGACGGACGACGCGGTCCACGATGTCGGCTGGTGGCGCGGCGTAATTATAGTGCTGACCGTCGGCCAGCATACCGGAATTGAACGGTGCGGCCGCGATGATCGAGACGCCTTTGGCGGCGCAGCGATCGAAGAAACCGTCCAGCGGCGCCTGTTCCAGCAGGGTATAGCGACCGGCCAGCAGCACGACGTCGATATCGGCGGCGCTCATAACCTGATCGCAGATGGCGGATTCGTTGACACCCAGCCCGATGGCCCCGATCAGCCCCTGAGCCTTCAGATTTTGCATGGCCTCAAGGCCGCCGCGCAGGAAGGTCTGCAGGTGATAGTCGTGCTGGCCGCCGTGGGTTTCGCGCCCCAGATCGTGGGCCAGCAGGATGTCGATCCGCTCGCGCTTCAGCCGCTTCAGGCTGTCCTCGAACGACCGCATGATGCCGGAATAGGAATAGTCGAAATGTTCTTCGAACGGATCGCCGTCGACAAAGCCGTGGCGCTCGGTGCCAGGCGGCGGCGGGGTGATCGGGCTCAGGACGCGCCCGGCCTTACTCGACAGGGTGACATTTTTCGGCAGGGTCGCGCCGAGACGCCGTTCGCTCAGGCCCTGCCCGTAGCGCGGCGCGGTGTCGATATAGTCTATCCCCGCTTCGACCGCCGCCGCGACCGTGGCGGCGGCATCGGCATCGGTGACGGGCTGATAAAGATTGCCAATGGCCGCCGCGCCAAAGCCCAGCGCGCCGACCTTGACGCCGGTGCGACCAATCTCGGATTTAGGAAATGAAAACACCCGTAGGCTGCCCTGTATTGTCGTGAAATTAGATATCACTTATAAAAACGAATACAGTTCGGTGACGCGGCTTTCAAGCGCTCTTCGTGCGGTAACGGGCGAGAAGACGCATTTTGTCTTTCATCGATAAAAGTCGCGCAAAGGGGTTTTCAGGACGTTGCGTTCGGCCCTGAAACCGACCTAACCGCCCAGCATCTTGGTCAGGGCCGCCGCCGTCGACTTGAGCTTGGCGATGGTATCTTCCAGGCTGAGGCAGCCGTGGGTTTTCATCCATGGAATGGTCATGGCGGCGATGACCGACGAATCGTTCAGGACCGGACAGGAAACATCCAGCACGCCATCGACGAAATCGCTCTTGGCCTGAACGTGGCCCTGTTGCAGGGCGCGGTCGGCGACGGTTTCGAACAACGCCCATTCCTGCGGCGTGGCGGTGCCCCTGAGCAGGCCGCGCCAGTGTTCCTTGAGCTTCGGCGGCTGGAAGGCATAGAGCACGAGGCCCGAGGTCGATTGCACCAGCAGACGCTGATAGCCGACGCGGACCGAAAAGCCGAGGTCGCCCGGGGCTTCGATACGGGCGATGACGACCATATGGTCGTCCGACGCTATGGCCAGATGCACGGACTGACGCACCTGTTCGGACAGGGCCTGCATCAGGGGCAGGGCCGAGGCCAGCAGGTTCTGGCTGGGGCCGCGACTCATGCCGAGCGAGAACAGCTTGTTGGTCAGTTCCAGCCCTTCGCCCTTTTGCGAGGGGGCCACATAGCCGCGGCTTTCCAGCACCTGCACCATGCGGAACAGTTCGCTGACCGATCGGTCGAGGCGGTTGGAAATCTGCGACAGGGTCATGGGGCGCTTGTTGGCCGCCAGCAGCTCCAGCACGTCGAGCCCTTTTTCCAGCGCCGGGGCGCGGTATTTGAGGGTCTTGGCGTCATCGCCCGCCCGGCTGTCTTCGGTGATCATCGGCATCCCTGCGTCGTGTATATTTTTTTTGCGTTATGCCCGAAGATGTCGTCTCTGTCGCCGCGCGTCAAATGGTTTAGGCGGTGCGCCAGCCAATCGTGCCATTCGCCCCAGCTTTCGCGCAGGCCCAGCACCGGCCAGTCCGATCCGAACATCAGGCGCTGCGGCCCGAAGACCTCGATCAGATGATCGACATAGGGGATGAGGTCGTCGATGGGCTGACCCGGGGCCATTTCTGTCCGCAGACCCGACAGCTTGCAGGTAATGTTCGGATATCCGGCCACGGTTTCGATGGCCCGGAACCAGGCAAGGGTCTCTTCGGGGCGGAGGCGATTCGTTGCCACGGGTGGCTTGGCGCCGTGGTCGATGACGATGCGCAGGTCCGGGTAACGCGCGGCCAGCGTCCCGATAAACGGCAGGTGGCGGGTAAAGACCAGCGCATCGAAAGTCAGGTTGGCGGTGACCATGGCCGCCAGACCGGGCGCGACCTGCGGACGCAGAATCCAGTCGTCGTCCGGCAGCCCCTGTAGCATGGGGCGCAGGCCTTTCACCTTCGGTTGCCGGGCCAGAGCGGCGACGCGGGCAGGCGCATCGGCGGCGGCAAGGTCGGTCCAGCCGACGATCCCCAGCACCAGAGCTTCGTCTTGCAGGCTGTCGATTAGCCACGCCGTATCGGCGTCGGACGGTTGCGACTGCACGACAATGGTGCCGCCAAGACCGGGCGCGGCGGCGCGCAGATCGTCAAGGCCGAAGTCGCGATAGATCGGCGTCAGGTCGGGGGTCGGCCATTCGAAGCCGTGCCGCCCGACCTGCCACAGGTGATGGTGCGCATCGACAAGCACAATCGTCAGTGCCCGGTTATGGCCACGGGGGCGGCATTCGCGGCCTTCGGGGCGCGGAAGGCATATAGGGCGATCACGGCAAAGCACACGGCGGTGACCACGAAGGCGGTGCGGATGTGGCTGTGATCCGAGACCATGCCCATGACGGCGGTCAGGACCGCGCCGCCGACGATGCTCATCACCAGCAGTGACGATCCGGTCTTGGTCAGGTTGCCGAGGCCCGCGACCGAGGTAGCGAAGATGGTCGGGAACATGATCGACATGAAGAAGCTGGACGCCACCAGCGCCCACAGGCCGTTCTGTCCGCCGCTGACGACCGCGAACAGGGTCAGGCCAATATTGACGATGGCGAACAGGCCCAGAATCAGGCTGGGGCGCAGTTTCGTCATCAGGCCGGTGCCGATGAAACGGCCCACCGCAAAGGCGATCAGGGCATAGTAGAGATAGGTGGCGGCGGCCTTGTCGGTCAGGCCGATCTCAGCCTGGGCGTAGCGGATCATATAGCTCCAGATGCCGACCTGCGCGCCGACGTAAAAGAACTGCGCCACGACACCGAACAGGAAGTGCGGGCGCTGGAAGAGGCGGCTCACCGAGGTCAGGAAGCCGATCTCCTCACCCGTGTCCTCATGCGCGTTTTTCGTGGCGGCGGCCGGGAATTTCGACAGGAAGACCAGTAGCGCCCACGCCAGCACCACCGTGCCGATGAGCAGATACGGCCCCTGTACGGCCTTGACTTCGGTGACGTAGAAGGCCTGACGGGCGGCGTCCGACATGGCGGCCAGCGCCGCTTCGTCGTGTTCGATGCCCGACAGGATGAACTGCTGCCCGATGAAGATGCCGCTCAAAGCACCAAGTGGGTTGAAGCTTTGCGCCAGATTGAGGCGGAAGGCGGCCTTGTCGGGCGAACCCAGCACCGTGATCAGCGGGTTGGCCGAGGTCTCAAGAAAGGCCAGACCCGACGCGATGACGAACAGTCCGCCGAGGAACCAGCTATATTGGTGATTATCGGCAGCCGGGTAGAAGAGGAACGCCCCGGCGGCATAGAGCAGCAAGCCCAGAACGACCGCCGACTTATAACCGAACTTGCGCATGACGAAGGCGGCGGGCAGGGCGAGCAGAAAATACCCCATATAGAATGCCGACTGAACCAGACCCGATTGCAGATCGGTCAGGACGAAGGCCTTCTTGAACTGCGGAATCAGGACGTCGTTCAGATTGTTGGCGACCCCCCAGAAAAAGAACAGGCTGGTGATCAGGATCAGCGGCCATACGGCGCTGAACCCCTTGGCGGGGGTGGTTTGGGTCGTCATGGGTGTCCTCTTGGCCTGCGTCTGGCCGGTTATGGTCCGGTCCTGTTGCGGGAGAGAAAACAGCATTTTGAAACAGATTGTCAAATATGAAATTTACACGGCACGTAAAATCGTTCAGAAATCGGGAAAAATGATGAGGAAACGCTTTCATGACCGACACGCAACGCTACTGTTTCGCCCTTGATCTGAATGACGATGCCGAACTGATCGCGGGCTACAAGGCCTGGCATGCGCCCGGCGCCGTCCCCGCCGCCGTGACGCGGTCGATTCGCGACGCCGATATCCGCGAGCTGGAAATCTGGCAGGTCCACGACCGCATGTTCATGATCATGGAGGTCGGCCCCGACTTTTCGCCAGACGCCAAGGCCGCCGCCGATCTGGCCGATGCCGATGTGCAGGCGTGGGAGCGCCTGATGTGGCAGTTTCAGAAACCCCTACCCAAAGCCCGTGAAGGCGAAAAATGGGTCGCGCTGGAACGGATTTACGCCTTGTCGGCGCAATAACGCGCGGTTGACTCCCCTTTACCCTATGCTATGTCGGAGCCACTATTTGTCAGGGTAATTTCACCAATTGTGTGATAATTCTTGCGGCGTGCCGCACGGCCTGATAACCGGTCAAAAAGCGTATAGCTGAGGGAAGCGTTCATGTTTGGTAAGAAGAAGCTTAAGCCGCTGAAAATCGGCCTTGTCGGTCTGGGCAAGATCGCGGTGGATCAACACATTCCGTCGATCCGCGCCAATCCGGGCTTGGAACTGGTGGCTGGCTGCTCGCCCAACGCCCGTCCGGACGATGTAAAGGCTTACAACTCCCTCGAAGAGATGCTGGCGGCGCACCCCGAGATCGAAGCGGTCGCCATCTGCACCCCGCCGCAGATCCGCCATACCATCGCCAGGCAGGTCATCGCTGCGGGCAAGCACGTTTTCCTCGAAAAGCCGCCCGCCGCGACGCTGGGCGAAGCCGAGGCCATCGCTGATCTGGCCAAGGCCAAGGGCGTGTCGGTACTGGCGTCCTGGCATTCGCGCTTTGCCCCGGCGGTCGAGACCACGCGTCAGTGGATCGCCGCGCGTACCATCAAATCCATCCACGTCGTGTGGAAGGAAAACGTGCGTCAGTGGCATCCGGGCCAGAAGTGGATATTCGAGGCCGGCGGCATGGGCGTCTTCGATCCGGGCATCAACTCGCTGTCGATCCTGACGCGTATCGTGGCGGAAAAGGTCGTCGTCAAAAAGGCCGACCTGCATATCCCGGTCAATTGCGAAGCGCCGATTCAGGTCGAGATGGATATGACGACCGAAAGCGGTATCGCGATCCGTGCCGACTACGACTTCCTGCAAACCGGTATCCAGACCTGGTCGATCTTCGTCGAAAGCGACAGCGGTGAAAAGCTGGAACTGAACATGGGCGGCACTGGCCTGATCATCAACGGCACCGAGATCATGAAGGAAAAGGAAGCCGAATATCCGGGCCTTTATGCGCACTTCGAAAAGCTGGTGCGCGCCGGGCAATCGGATGCCGATTTCTCGCCGCTGCGCGTGGTGGCCGACGCCATGCTGCTGGGTAAGCGCATCGCCGCCCCGGAATATATCGAGTAGGTCGAAATAAGATAAGATTTTACCACGAAAAACACAAAAAGCACGAAAAAGCAGGCTGAAGCTGCTGCGCGAAGCGCGGTAACTAATGTGCAGCATTACATGCTTAAAGGCGCTTCGCGCAAAAATTTGAGTAAGCTCCCTTTTTGTGCTTTTCGTGTTTTTCGTGGCTAAAAAAATCTTGTGGCGCGTCAGGCTTTATTGCGGCAAGCTTACCTTCCATGGACGGAGCGTAAATTGTCCCAAAACCTGTTCAAGGCCGCTAAGGCCGCTACCGCGTTCAGCCATTCCCCCTATTCGAAATTCCCGGTAGGGGCGGCGATCCTGGCCGACGACGGCAAGGTCTATAGCGGCGCCAATATCGAAAATATCGCCTTCCCGCAGGGCTGGTGTGCGGAAACGACGGCCCTGTCGCATATGATCATGGGCGGCGGCAAAAGGGTGCTCGAAATCGCCGTCTTCGCCCCGTGCCATCCGCACTGTCCGCCGTGCGGCGGCTGTCGTCAGAAACTGGCCGAATTTGCCGACGCTTCGGCGCAGATTCACATGTACGCCGAGGACGGCAGCGTGAAAACGGCAGCGCTGGGTGACTTGCTGCCGATGAACTTCAACGCTGACCTGACCTGACCTGACCTGACCTGATTATTTCACTTCGTCTTCGAATTCTGGTTCGCTGATCTGGGTCCGGGTGACCTTGGCGACGCGCAGCGCGTTGGTCGAGCCCGACTTGCCGAACGGCATCCCTGCTACGATGACGATGTCCTGACCGGGTTCGGAAATGCCTTCGGTGCGGGCGATCTGCACGGCGACCTGAACGGTTTCCGACATCGAGTGGGTGACCGGCGCCGGGGTCGCGTGCACCCCCCAGGTCAGGGCCATGCGCCGGGCCGTTTCCATATGCGGCGTCAGGCAGAGGATAGGCGCGGTCGGGCGTTCGCGCGCCACGCGGAGCGTCGTGGGGCCGGAATTGGTCAGGGCGACGATGGCCGAGGCCTCAATGGTTTGCGCCACCTGACGCGCGGCGGTGGCGATGGCGCCCGACACCGACTTTTCCGTTTCCGGGCGGCGGCGGTCGGTCTGCATGCGCCAGTCGGCGTCCTTTTCGACGCGGCCGACGATACGGTCCATGATGGTGACGGCCTCGACCGGATACTGACCCGCGGCGGTTTCCGCCGACAGCATGACCGCATCGGCCCCATCATAGACAGCGGTCGCGACGTCGGAGGCTTCGGCGCGGGTGGGCGTGGGGGCCGAGATCATCGATTCGAGCATCTGGGTGGCCACGATGACCGGCTTGCCCAGATCGCGGGCGGCACGGATGATGCGCTTCTGCGCCAGCGGCACTTCTTCGGGCGGCAGTTCGACGCCGAGGTCGCCGCGCGCCACCATGACCGCGTCCGACAAGGCCAGAATGGATTCGAGATTGTCGAGGGCCTGCGGTTTTTCGAGCTTGGACAGAACCCAGGCCCGGCCCTTGATGATCTCCTGCGCTTCCATGACGTCTTCGGGACGCTGGACGAAGCTGAGGCCGATATATTCGACGCCGCGTTCCAGCGCGAAGGCCATGTCCTCGCGGTCCTTTTTGGTCAGGGCCGGGATGGGCAGCACGACGTCGGGGACATTGACGCCCTTACGATCCGACAGGCGGCCGCCGGTGACAACCACGGTTTCGACGTGGTCTTCGCGGACGTGGGTGACGCGCAGCTTGAGCTTGCCGTCGTCCAGCAAAAGGTGCGAGCCGATCTGCGCCGCGCCGATGATTTCCGGATGCGGCAGGTTGGCGCGCGTCAGGTCGCCGGGCGTCGGATTGAGGTCGAGGCGGAAAGTCTGACCGGGGCTGAGCACGATGGCACCGCCCATGAAACGGCCGACCCGCAACTTCGGTCCCTGCACGTCGGCCAGAATACCGATCGGACGCTTGGTCTTGGCCTCAAGGTCGCGGATAAGGTCGATATTGCGCCCGTGATCTTCGTGCGAGCCGTGCGAAAAGTTCAGGCGGAAGACATCGGCCCCGGCCTGAAACAGTTGCGCCAGCATGTCGGCATTGGAGGAGGCGGGGCCCAGGGTGGCGACCAGTTTCGTACGGCGGCGGCGAAGTATTTTCAAGGGATCGAACTCTTTAAGCTGGTAAGGAGGTCACCGGACACGAAGGGCTCCGGTTTCAGAACATATTTTTGGCAAGGGTGACAAAAGTCCTGTTCCCTCCCTTGGGTCAAGTCACATTTTGCGAAACCTTTTCGTGATTTTTGACGCATAAGGCAAAAACCAGACAGCGTTGTCACGGCAAATCGGGTCAGGCAAGTGGAAAATCATCAATATTGCAATCTTGTCGGACAAATGCCCTCGCAAAGGTGCCGATTTGTTGATAAAGACATCCTTATGGGACGGCGATCGAATTTTTCATTTGCAAACCAATGCCGATATGCGTTGTCTGACAAATTGAATGAGGGGATCGATACGGGCCAAACAGAAGTCTCCTCAAGGGAACCTTTCTAACTCATCTCAAACCTACAGGTAGGGTACATGTCTGAACCGTCAAGCACCGCCAAGCGCGGGGGCAGCGGCCTCGTTCTGGCCATTATTTATGTGACCGCGCTCTTCTTCATCTGGGCCGTTGTCACCAATCTTCTCGATCCGCTGGTGAAGACCATGAAGACGGTCTTCACCCTGACTCCGGTTCAGGCCATGTTGACCGGCTTCGCCTTCTTCATTGCCTATTTCGTGATGTCCATGCCGTCGGCGGCCTTTCTGTCGCGATTCGGTTACGCCAAATCGGTCATGGTCGGTCTTGGCGGTATCGCAGCAGGTTGTTTTCTGGCGATCGCCGCGGCCAAGCTGCACGTTTACACCATCTTCCTGATCGCCCTGTTCATCATGGCTTCGGGCGTGACCCTGCTTCAGGTGGCGGCCAACCCGCTGATCGCCTCGATGGGCAAGCCCGAGGATTCGGCCTTCCGCCTGAACCTGTCACAATCGTTCAACTCGCTCGGCGCGGCCTGTGGTCTGTTCTTCGGTGCGTCGTTCCTGCTGAACGGCGATATCTTCAAGAAAGATGTGGTCATTACCGAACTGATGAAGGAAGAAGCGCTCGGCTTCGTCACCAACGTCTATTTCGCCATTGGTCTGGCGCTGGCGATCTTCATTTTCATGATCTGGCTGGTGCGTGACAAGATCACCGCCGCCGCGCCCAAGACCGGCCATCTGGTGTCGCCGTTCACGGCCCTGACGTCCAAATGGGCCAACCTCGGCTCGATCGGTATCTTCCTTTATGTCGGTGCCGAAGTTGCCATTTCGCTCAACCTGCTCCTGTTCTTAGAGCAAGCCAATATTCTGAACCTCGAAGCTCAGTCGGCCGGTCACCTGACCACCTACTATATGCTGTTCGCCATGATCGGTCGCTTTGCCGGTTCGGCTCTCCTGAAGTTCGTCAAGGACTATGTCATGCTGGGGATCGTGGCCGTCGGCGCCATTGCCCTGTCGCTGCTTGTCATCTTCACCAAAGACATGGTGCCGTCTGAACCGACGGGCATGATCAATGTCATCCTGACCTCCGTGCCGAACACTACCGGTCTGATCCCGGCCTTCGGTGCGCTGCTGATCGGCCTGTTCAACTCGATCATGTTCCCAACCATCTTCACCCTGACCCTGCAACGGTCGAGTGCGCCGACTTCGGCGACCTCAGGCCTGCTGTGCATGGCCATTGCCGGCGGTGCGGTACTGCCGCTGATCTTCGCCTGGATTGAAGAGAAGACGGGCTCGAAGTCGATGGGCTTCATCGCGCCTCTGGTCTGCTATGTTTATGTCCTGTGGTTTGCGTTCGTCGCCAAGAAGGCCCCGACCCATGCCATCGAAGAAGGCGTGAGCGGCGGTCACTAAGCCGGTGTTAGAGCGTGTTCCGATCTGGTTGGATCGGAACACGCTCTAAGTTTTTTTGTCGCGCATTTAACTCCGAAAACCGTTTCACACTTTTCGGAATGCGCTTTAAAACACACTGCGGCGTTATAAAATGTCGTTATACTGAACGGCCTCGTCCCTTTGGACGGGGCCGTTTTGTTTGGTGGTGAGGGACTCCATGCTGCGTATCGGCGTCGATTTCGGCGGCACGAAGATAGAGGCTGCGGCCCTGTTGCCCGACGGGACCTTCTTGTCGCGCCACCGCGCACCCAATCCCGGCGATTATGTCGCCGCCCTGACCCTGGTCAGGGATCTTATCGCACGCGTCGAGGCGGAGGCGAGGGCCGATGGTTCTATCGCAGAGCCCCCCCCCACCATCGGCATCGGATCGCCGGGCTCCACCTCACCGCGGACGGGCCTGATGCGCAATTCCAATTCCCTCTATCTCAATGGCCGGACGTTCCGCGAAGACCTGCAAACCGTGCTTGAGCGGCCGGTGCGGCTGGCCAACGATGCCAATTGTCTGGCCCTGTCCGAAGCCGTGGATGGCGCCGCCGAAGGGGCATCGTCCGTTTTTGGCGTGATTATCGGTACGGGCTGCGGCGGCGGGGTGGTGGTCGGGCAGCGACTGCTTGATGGTGCCAACGGTATCGCCGGGGAATGGGGACATATGCCCCTGCCGTGGCCCGGTCCCGACGAGCATCCGGGCCCACCGTGCTGGTGCGGCCTGCATGGCTGTCTGGAAACCTGGGTGTCCGGTTCGGGTTTCGCCCGCGATTTCTGCGCGACGACCGGGCGCGACCTGAAAGGCGAGGCGATCATCGATACCATGCGCGCGGGCGATCCAGAAGCCATCGCCGCGTTCGACCGCTTTTTGTCGCGTCTGGGCCGCAGTCTGGCGGTGGTGGCCAATCTGTTCGATCCGGACGTTATCGTCTTCGGCGGCGGGCTGTCCAATGTCGGTGAGATATATGAGCGCTTGCCCGGCCTGATTGCGCCCTACGTCTTTTCCGATGTGTGGGAAGCCCGGCTTGTGCCGGCCCGCTGGGGCGATTCGTCAGGCGTGCGCGGTGCGGCCTATCTTTGGGGCTGACCCTAGGTTCGAGACTCAATCAGTCCACCAAGTAATTGCGATAGCAATAGCGATGGCGGCAGCAAAATTGGCTGCGAGTTTGTCGTATCGGGTGGCGATGCGTCTCCAGTCCTTTAATCGG
>NZ_JAQQKX010000019.1 GCF_028550415.1 Asticcacaulis aquaticus | reverse complement strand
GCCTCGCCCGCCTGAAACGCCAGAGGCACGAACGTACCCCGTCCGCTGGTCTGCTGTTCGCGCAGGCGATTGGCTTTCCAGTCACGCGCAAAGGCGGCAACGCGGTTGTAAGACCCGTCGTATCCCAGTGCGACCAGATCGCTGTAAAGCTGCTTTAAGGTCCGCTTCTGCTTGCGAGACCGTCCGGATTCTATCCGCAGCCAATGCGCCAGCTTCTCCGCAAACGGGTCCAGCTTGCTTGGTCGATCAGGGGCTTTGAACCGAGGCTCAACCTCATCTGACCGGAGGTACTTGCGGATGGTGTTCCGCGACAGTCCCGTTCGTCGCGATATCTCCCGGATCGGTATCCGATCCCGAAGTGCCCAGCGTCGAATGACGCTCAATAACGCCATGTCTATCACTCCTTGAGCCCTCGCTGCCATACAACGAGGGGAGTTTCACATGGGTCACTTCTCAGTGGAAATCAACATTGAGAGCATTATCAGGAGCGCCCCGAATGCAGACGGCTTGCCAGAATTGAACAGACGATAAGTTGCAACTGATGGAACAGCATCAGGGGTAATATGACCGGTCCCAGTACCGCCGCCGGAAACAGGGTGGAAGCCATGGGCACCCCGGACGCCAGACTCTTCTTGGAGCCGCAGAAGAGGATGACGATACGGTCTTCGCGGCTAAAGCCCATCATCGTCGACACTTTCCACGTCACGCCCATGACCAGCGCCAGTACGACGGCGCAGATCGCCAGCAAACCCGCCAGATCGAGCCACGACACCTTCGACCACAGGCCTTCGACGACCGAAGCGCTGAAGGCCGTATAGACGACCAGCAGGATCGAGGTGCGGTCGACCCGCCCGATCCATGCCTTGTGCGTGTCGATAAAACCGCCCAGCCACGGACGCGACAGATGGCCCAGCACGAACGGCAGCAGCAGTTGCATGGCGATCTTTTGTACGGCCTCCATCGACACGCCGTCGGCATGGCCGGTCAGCCCGTTCATCAGCAGACCGACCAGCAGCGGTGTCAGAAAAATGCCCAGCAGATTGGACAGGGAGGCGCTACATACCGCCGCCGCGACATTGCCCTTCGCCATGGCGGTAAAGGCGATCGAGGACTGCACCGTGGACGGCAGCAGGCAGAGAAACAGAAAACCGCTCAACAGGGCGGGCGACATCAACCCTGACAGGCCCGCCTGAACGCCCAGCCCGATCACCGGGAACAGGCCGAAGGTCACCGCCAGCACCGTCAGGTGCAGACGGACGTGCGATAAGCCCGCGATGATGGCCTGACGCGATAGCTTGGCCCCGTGGAGAAAAAAGAGCAGCATGATCGCGGCATCGGTCACCCCATCGGCAACCACCGCCGCGGTGCCACGTACCGGCAGCACGCTGGCCAGCGCCACCAGCCCCAGCATGATCAGGATGAACGGATCGAGGCGTTTCAGAAAACCGGTCATGTCACAGATCGAGGACAAGGCGGGCGGACTTCGCGCCGGAACAACAGACCATCATGGTCCGTCCGGCGGCTTTTTCGGCATCGGTCAGCACGCTGTCGCGGTGGTCGGGTGTCCCCTCCAGCACCCCGCATTCGCAGGCCCCGCAGATGCCTTCGGCGCAGGAGTGCGGGACATTGATACCGTGGTCCTTCAACGTCTCCAGAATGGTCTTGCCCGCCTCGACGGCATAGCGCCCACCGGTGCGGGCCAGTTCGACCTCGAACCCGCCGTCGAGCGCCGGGGCCTCGGCGCCGGAAAAGCGCTCGTAATGCACCTTACCGGCGGGACACCCGGCCCCGGCGGCGATATAGGCGTCGATCATGCCCGCGGGACCGCAGGCGTAAAAATGCGTCCCCTCAGGGGCCTCGGCGAAGATGCGGCCAAGGTCGAGGCGCGCGCCGCCGTCACTTTCAAACACGGTGTAAAACGGCACACCCGCCACATCGAGTTGCGGTCGCATCAGGTCGAGCAGCGGCGCGGTCGCCTCCGAGCGCGCCCCGAAATGGAAGGCAAAGGGCCGCCCCAGAGCGATCAGACGCTGCGCCATGGCCCATAGGGGCGTCACCCCGATACCGCCCGCGATCAGGACCGAAAACGGCGCGTCCTCGATCAGATGAAAATGGCAGCGCGGCGGGCTGATCATCAAAGCGTCACCAGCCTCGACCCAGTCGTGCAAGTATTTCGAGCCGCCCCGGCTTTGGGCATCGAGCGCCACGGCGACGACGTAGCGGTGCGTCTCGCCCGGCGCGTTCATCAGCGAATACTGCCGCACCAGCCCGTCGCGCGCCACGACGTCGATATGGGCCCCGGCCTCGAATGCCGGAAGCGCGTCGCTATCGGGCCTGAGGTCGAACACCCGCACGCAGCCCGCCTCGCCGGGCACCCCGGTTTCGGCAATGTCGTGAACCCGCACGGTCAGATCGGTCATGGTGCTGCGCCTCTGGAATTAGTCAGTGGGCTGTTTATAGCGCGCACGGCCTCCGGCTGACTTGTCGCCAAGGCCCCATAAATTTGCCTCAGGCCCGCTCTCATGGTGCAGCGCCGCACGAAGACTTGTCTGTACGCGCACGAAGGGCCGCGTCGGATTGACGCAGACGCGTTTTAGCCGGTTCCTGTTGATCACAGAGACAGCGGTTTTTCGTCAGACGCACCGAGGAACAAACCCGCCGTCCACATTTCACAACCTGTTGAACCCAAAGCGTAAATACGCCGAAGGTATGCGTACACCCTCTCTGAGGGTGAGGGAGGCACGATGCTGCGTTTCACGACCAATGCCTATCCGAAGGAGCAACGCTGGGATTCGTGGCGTTTTGCATTGCAACGCAAATCCATGCAGCTTGAGGCGATGAATGCCGACACCGCCTATGGCGAACTGGCCTCGTACCAAAGTCAACAGAAACTCGAATTCATCAGCGTCGCCTCGACCCCGCAAATCCTGCGTATCGACATGACCGAACAGGCCGATCAGGTGTGGCTGGTCGTGCTGCTCGAAGGCGATATGAACATCACCTATGGCGGTACGGTGACGCCGGTGCGCGAAGGCGGCGTCGTGTTCGGCGACGGTAATGCCCAGGCGCAGCTCGATTTCCACCGCGATCACCGCTTCCTGCTGGTCAAGATTCCAAAGGCTTTTCTGAGCCTGCGTGTGCGCAATCCTCTGCCCGGCGGTGTCAATCCGATCGCCAGCGACATCGGCTCAGGCCGTATCCTGTCGGGGATGCTGCGTTCGGTCGCCGACACGATCAACGACCTCAATACCGACCGCATCCGTCCGGTCGAACTGAGCCTGCCGGAGTTCCTGCTCACCGCCCTGATGGAGGACGCCCCGGTCAAGTCGCTGGGCGGGTCCGCCGGGGCCCGCGCCATGCTGCTGGAGCGCGTGTTCCAGACCATCGAGATGCACCTCTCGGACCCGAACCTCAACCTGCAACAGGTGGCGACCGAGCACGGCATTTCGATGCGCTACCTGCAAAAGCTGTTTGAAAGCGTCAATGAAAGCTTTGGGCATTATGTGAAGCTGCGGCGGCTGGAACGCTGCCGGATGGACCTCCTGAGCCCGCTGCACGCGCAAAAATCGATCTCGGATATCCTGTTTCAGTGGGGGTTCAACGACTCCGCTTCGTTTAGCCGCGCCTTTCGCGAGCAGTACGGCCTGTCGCCGCGCGAATATCGTAAAGCGCCGCCAGCCCTCGACGACGGCGAAGCCCCGCGCCGCGGACGACCGGTCGTGGCAAAGGATGGCCGGTTTCGCGAAGACCTGTCGACCCCCGATCCCGATGAGGAGATCGAGGAACCGGTGACCGAAGACAGCCTGCCGGAATTGCCGAAACACAGCGTCCGCCACCACTTTTTGCCCGCGACGCCCGAGACGATCCACTGGGGCCACCTCAGCCGTCACCTCAAACCGGCGATCCGCGTGCAATCGGGCGATTACGTCACCATCGAGACCCTGACCCACCATGCGGGGGACGATTACGAACGGATGATCGAGGGTGATCCGGGAGCCGAGGCCATCTATCACTGGACCACCGATGAGAAGACCGTCGAACGCCGAGGCGCCGGACCGATGGATGCCTCCGCGGTCGGGCGTGGTGCCGGCGAAGGCTTCGGCGTCCATATCTGCACCGGCCCGGTGGCCATTGCCGGTGCCAAACCCGGCGACATCGTCGAGGTGCGCTTTCTCGACATCAAATCACGGCCTTCAGGGAATGCGAAGTTCGCCGGACGCAGCTTCGGCAGCAATGTCGCCGCCTACTGGGGCTTTCACTATAACGACCTGCTGACAGATCCCAAGCCACGCGAAGTGGTCACGATCTACGAAGTCGAGACCGGGCACGACCGCTGCTGCGCCCATGCCGTCTATAATTTCCGCTATACGCCGCAGACCGATCCCTATGGCACGCGGCACGACCGTTACGACTATCCGGGCGTGATTATCGATCCCGACAGCATCGAGCGCAATTTCGACGTCCTGCGCAATGTCGAAATACCCGTGCGCCCGCACTTCGGCTTTGTCGCCGTGGCCCCGGCCTATGACGGACTGGTCGACTCGGTGCCACCCGCCAATTTCGGCGGCAATATCGACAACTGGCGGCTGGGCCCCGGGGCGTCGATCTTCCTGCCGGTGCACGTGGCCGAGGCGTTGTTGTCGCTCGGCGATCCCCATGCGTCACAGGGCGATTCCGAGCTGTGCGGCACGGCCATCGAATGCTCGATGACGGCGCTGATCCAGATCGTCCTGCACCCGAAGGCGTCGCAGCGTGATCCCCTGCGCGACCTCGACTATCCGCTGATCGAAACCAGGGACGAATGGGTGCTGCTCGGCTTTTCGCAGCCCAACTACCTGCGCGAATTGGGCGACAAGGCGCAGAGCGAGATCTACAAGAAGGCCTCCATCGAAGGGGCCATGCGCGATGCTTTCCGCAAAGCGCGGCGGTTTCTGATGACCACCAAGGGGTTGAGCGAGGACGAGGCCGTATCGCTGTTGTCGGTGGGGGTCGATTTCGGCGTCTCGCAGGTCGTCAACGGCAACTGGGGCGCGCACGCGATCATCCGAAAAAGTCTGTTCCTGAATTAGGGTTTTAAGAAGATTTTGACCACGAAAAACACGAAAAGCACAAAAAAATTCATTGTGCTGAACTTTCGTGCGAAACGCTAAAATCCTTAATGTGCCACGAACTCGATAAGGCCCTTCAGGCAAGAAAGAGGTAGCTTCTTTTTCGTGCTTTTCGTGTTTTTCGTGGTCAATTCTTTCTTTGATTAGCACAAAATGCCGCAGCAAGAGGTTGTGCGCGTCAGGACAAGACCCGTCAGACGGCGCAGGCAAGACTTGAGGCCCTACCGCCTGAAAAAGAGAGCCTCATGTCCGGACCTGCCCCCAAAATCGTCGTCGTCGGCAGCATCAACGCCGACGTCACACTGGAGGTCGAGCGCCTGCCGCAGCCCAATGAGACCCTGATGGCGCGGGCCAGTCGCCAAAGCATCGGCGGCAAGGGATTCAATCAGGCCATGGCGCTGGCGCGGCTGGGCTGTGAGACGGTCATGGTCGGCGCGGTCGGCGACGACCTGATGGGCAGCGAGGCCCGCGCCCGTCTGCGTCGTTCGGGTATCGACGATCGCCATATCAGCACGATCACAGGACAGGTAACCGGCACGGCGCACATTCTGGTCGGGCGCGACGGGCAGAACATGATCACCGTCTCGCCGGGAGCCAATGCCGCCCTGACGCCCGCTCACGTCGAGGCCGCCACCGACCTGATCGCGTCGGCGGACGCGCTGATCGTTCAGATGGAAGTGCCGCTGGCGACGACCCGGCGCGCCTTGGAGATCGCCCGCGCGCACGGCATCCTGACCGTGCTCAACCCCGCCCCGGTCCTGCCCGGCGTCGAGTCGCTGCTGCCGTTGGCGGATGTCGTGACGCCGAACGAGACAGAACTGGAACGCATGACCGGCATGGACGGGTTTGGCGATGCCGCCCTGCACGCGGCCCTGCACAGCTTGATCAAAACCGGTGCAGGGCGGGCTCTGGTCACCATGGGCAGCAGCGGTATCGCGGCGTTGATCGAAGGGACTCTGGTGCGCCTGCCCGCGCATAGGGTGAAAGCCGTCGATGCGACCGGCGCGGGCGACGTGTTCAACGGCGCTTTGACGGCGAAACTGGCGGGCGGTGCGAAGTGGCTTGAGGCCCTGCACTATGCGATGGCGGCGGCGGCCCTGTCGGTGTCGCGCGCCTCGGCCGATGCCGCCCCGACCCTGAGCGAAGTCGAGGCGTTTTTGGCAGAAACCGTCTAAAACCCTATTTGGTGGTTGCCGCTTCCAGCGCATCGAGACGCGCCTTGGCAAAGTCGGTGACCGGTGCGATGCCGCTATTGTCAAAATGCATCAGGGTGCGGGATTGGGCCGTATAGGCAGGCCATGGCGTCAGGCCTTCGCCGTTCGGATTGCCGGTCCTGGCGAAATTGACCCAGTAGCGGTTCATCGATGCCGTCATGTTCAGGTCTGATGGCGTCCACTCATGCCGCGCGGTGCGGCTCTGGCGGATATCGAAAACCATCTCGATCTCATTCTCATGCCCTGCCCCCGGCGTCGTGGCGCGCAGGGTTTCCGGCACATAGCCGAAGCGATAGAGCCAGACCTTGCCGTTTTTCTTCGCCGTCTGTTCCGCCCGCCAGCGCGCCGGGAGCGTCATGGCGTATTCACCCCACAAGCGCTTTTCGGCGACCTCACGCGGCGTGCCGTCGGCCATGTAGAGTTTGACGACGCCTTCACCCTTCGGCCCCAGAGACTCGATCAGCTTTTTCTCGGCCCCAGGCAGCCAGCGGATCAGGCTTTCTTCGTAATTATTGGCCCCGACCAGATAGGGCACATCGGCGATATGGCCGTTCTTATAGGCGTCCGGCGTCGATTCCAGAACCACCTGAGCGTCGGCAATAACGCTTTCCGGCAGCAGTACCGGCGCATCAAGCACCGTCGCGGCGGGCAAGTGACGCAGAGCTTCGGCGGTCAGCGCGCCTTTCTTGTCCCCCCATGCCTTGCCGTCGGCTTCGGCCTTGTCCAGCGGCTTGACGAAACCGTTCGAGCCGCCCGACTGCGCGATGGCCTTATGGAACAGGCCGCGCGCCTTGGGCGACGCCATCAGGAAATTGACCGAAGAGGCCCCGGCGGATTCGCCGAAGATCGTCACATTGCCCGGATCGCCGCCAAAAGCCACGATATTGGTCTGCACCCATTCGAGCGCCTTGATCTGATCCATCAGGCCGTAATTACCGACCGCTTCGCCGTCCGCTTTCAACGCCGGATGGGCGAAGAAGCCGAACCGCCCGACGCGGTAGTTGAGCGAGACGACGATGACGTCCTGCTTCGCGAACGCCGTACCGTCATAGCTGGGGTAGGACGACGCGCCCATAATGAAGGCGCCACCATAGATCCACACCATGACCGGCAGCCTCTTACCTGTCGCGTTTTCCGGCGCCCAGACATTGAGATAGAGGCAGTCTTCGGATTCCGGATTGACGAAACCAGGGCCCGGCGGGCTTTCCATATCCATCTGTACGCAATCCGGCCCGAAGCTACGCGCCTCCAGAAGGCCCGACCACGGCGAAGGCGACTGCGGCGCGCGCCAGCGCAGGGGGCCGACCGGTGGCTGCGCATAGGGGATGCCGAGATAGCGTGAGACGCCGTTTTCCGTGACGCCTTCGATCTTGCCATCGTGCAGACCGACTTGCGGCCCGGCCACGGCGGTCGTGGACAGCAGACAGGCCAGAAGACCGGCGGAAACACTCACAAACTTGAACATGCAAAACCCTTTTCAACCGAATGCGGCGGGCCCCGATACGCTGGGCCCGCCGTTACGCTTACTGACTTTCTTAAGACGCGCATCTGATCCAAAAACCCCAGAAAGCAAGAATGGACAGTTTTTGGGATGCGCTTCTCTTAAACCACCTTAGAAACTGCGGCTGACCTTGAGATGCACCGTGCGGCCGATACCGGGCAGGACATTGGCATTGGCATCGGTGTCGGAGTTGGCGAGGAAATATTCCTCGTCCGTCAGGTTATCGACATTGAGGTCGATACGATACGGCCCTTTCACGACATAGGCCCCGGCGCGGACCAGCGTATAGGCCGGCAGGGTGATCGATCCCGGCAGGAAGCCGCCGGTTTCCGAGGCATAGGTCACCCCGCCGGTCATGCCCCATTTGCCGCGCACGTCGTAAGTGGCGAACAGAGAGCCGCTGGTCTTGGGCGTGGTGCGCAGATAGTAGCCGTTCTGCGTCCCGGCAATGTAGTTGGCATTCGAGAAGACATAGCCGCCGTAACCGTCGGTGCAGGCAATCCCGGCCATGCAGGACGGCAAGGTCAGGAAGAAGCCCGCGCCTGCAGTCGGTGCGACCTTGGTCTTCATCCGCGTCAGGGTCGCCGTCAGGCCGAAATTGTCGGTGACCAGCCAGCGCAACTCGCCCTCGATGCCCTGCGTCCGCAGCGCGCTGACGGTTTGTACGCCCGTCGGCGGGTTCGACAGGAACGAGCGATCCTGATCGTAGGCCGCCAGTGCGGCAAACAGGCGCCCACCGTATTGCGAGGTCTTGACCCCGGCTTCGCGCAGACGCGAAGCCCCCAGATAGGCGTCATTGAGGATCAGCGAAGGCGCGAGACCGCCGCCCTGATCGATTTGCAGCGACTTGGCGCGGGCAAAGGTCGTGTAGAACGTCGCCCACTCGAACTTGTAGGCCAGGGAGGCGTTATAGCTGTAGGCGTCCTTCTGGTTGGTGCGGCGGGCGCGCGTCGTGCCGACCTCGGTGCCGATGTTCAGCGCGTCGACGTCGTAGCTATCGGCGCGACCACCGATCGTCAGACTGACCGGGCCCCAGGTGCCGTCGGCCAGAGCAAACGCGCCATAGTTATGGATCTTGGTCGTCGTATCCGTCGCCCACTTGTACCCGGCGACAAACGGGTTGTTGAAGCGGTCGTCGATCGTTGCCCCGACGCTCAGGTCGCGGCGGTCTTCGGAAATAACGAAGTCGTTGAGCGAACCCTGCACGTGGGCGTGGGTGAAGCGGTGACTGACGCCCGACACCGTTTTCCAGTCGATGGGACCCGTCGAAAAGTCGCGGATATAGCTGAGGCGCTGTTCGCTGAGCGTCGACTCGTAACGCGAACCGAAGCCATAGCTCTGATAGTTGTCGGATTCCAGCGTGTTGAGGAAGGCTTCCAGCTTCAGCTTGCCACCCAGAAGTTCGCGCGAGGCCCCGGCATAAAGGGTGTGCGTCGTTGCCTCATTGATATCGACGCCTTCGTCGATGAAGGTGGTGCGGCGCGACAGCTCGACCAGTTTCACGGTCGACGGGTCGAGTTTGGTGAAGTTGTTCGGCGTCGGCGTGACGCCGATCGCCGGGCCGGCGAAGAGCAACGCCGAACCACCGGTGACGGCGTAGTAGCGCGACACGCTGATGAAGGGCGAGGTGCCGTCGGTGATCTTGGCGATCGGGCGGCCGGAGATGTACAGGCCGTCATCGATCAGCTGCTGGGTGACGCGGTTCCAGCCGATGTTTTTCAGATAACCTTCGGAATGGACGAACTGATAGCTGGTTTCCAGCGACCACTTGTCGCCGAGCGTGCTGGCGAACGAGCCCTGAAGGACCTGCGATTTCGGGTGCATCCCCAGATAGAAGCTGTCGGAATCCTCGACCTTGGCAAACAGGTGCAGGCCCGCGTCGTTGGTGCCCCAGTTGGCCGGCAGCGACAGGTTGCCGGTCAGGATCTTCTCGCCGTAGCTGCCGACAGTCGCGGACACGTCGCCGCCTACCTTGTCGACATATTTGGTGCTTTCGCCGTAGCCCGTCTTCGGGATGAAGTTCATGAAGCCGCCGACCTGACCGGAGCCATAGACCGGCGAGGTCGGGCCGCGCACGATTTCGATGGAGGAGGTCGCATCGACCGGCGTCGGGTAGTTGGCGAAGTTCGACAGGCCCTGAAAGCCGTTATAATAGTTGTCGGCCATGGTGCCGCGGATGTTCAGGCTGCCCGGGACGCCGAAGAACGAACCGGTATAGGTGCCCGCCGCGACCGCCGTGAAGTCATAGACGTTCTTGATCGAATAGCGCGACAAAAGCTTGTCGGAAATTTCAGTGACCGAACGCGGCGTGTCGACCAGCGGCTTATCGATACCGAAGACGCTGGAGGTGACGCGCTTCTGCTTGACGCCGCCCAGATCGCGGGCGCCGGTCACGACGACCTCGGTGACCTCTTCCGGCTTTGCGTCCTGGGCAAAGGCCGGTGCCGCAAGCGCGCTCAGGGCGCCGCAGAGGGCCGTCAGGGCCAGAAGAGAATGTTTGTACGTAATATGCTTACCGTTCATCGTGCCATATCCCCTTGGCCATAGAGCGTCCAAAAAAGCCCGCCGTCCATATTAGAAATGCGAACGCTTCCGATCGGTGGATCGTTGTCATCAAGGTGTCATGATCGGCGGCCGGCGGTCTTGAGCGGGCGCGCCCTGTAAATTGCCGCAATTGACGCAGCGCAGCATGTTAAGGCTGTGTTTACCTCTCCCGCACGCCGACCGATGACGGGGCTCTGTGCGCGCCCGGACAAACCACCGTTGCCAAGATGACGCCGTTACGCCGGAGGCCGGACGCGATGCGTCATCTGTCGGCAAGTATTGATTCGCCGCGCGTCAAGACAGCCATGACCTCTGCGAAGAGGATCGCGCGCAATCAAAACACGGAGATTCAGCGATGAAATGGTTTATTACAGGCGTTTCCAAAGGCTTCGGTGTGGCCATAGCTAAGGCAGCGCTGGAACGCGGTGACCTTGTGGCGGGCACCGTGCGCGGTCAGGCCGATCTGGTGGCCTTCAATGCCCTGAAGCCCGGCTTTGCCTTCGGCCTTCTTATGGATGTCACCGACCGCGCGCAGGTCGATCTGGCCGTCGCCGCGGCCGAAACCGCGCTCGGCGGTATCGATGTGGTCGTCAATAATGCCGGTTATGGCCTGATCGGCGCGGTCGAAGAGGCCAGCGCCGCAGAAATCCAACAGGTCTTCGACGTCAATGTCTTCGGCGCAATCAACGTGCTTCAGGCCACCCTGCCCTATCTACGCGCCCGTCGCGCCGGACACATTATCAATGTCACCTCGGTGTCGGGCTATGCGCCGTGGGCGGGGTCTGGCCTTTATGGCGCCACCAAGTTCGCCATGGAGGGCCTTGGCCGGACCCTCGCCGAGGAGGTCGAGGAACTTGGGATCGGCGTGACCAATCTCGCGCCCGGCGGGTTCCGTACCCATTTCGCCAAGGGCTCGCTCAATGTGGTCGCGCACAAGATCCCCGACTACGACGGCAAGGCGCGCGAGGCGGAGCGGACCCTGGCGGCGCATAACGGCTCAGAGCCCGGCGATCCGGATAAGCTGGCGCAAGCCGTTCTGACCATTGCGGGCATGAAAAACCCGCCTCTGCATCTGCTGCTGGGGGCCGACGCGCTGGGCTATGCCGAAGAAGAAATGGCCGAGATTCAAAAGGACATCGACCAGTGGCGCGACCTGTCGTTGTCGACGGCGTTCTAAGCGCATTCTGAAAAGTGTGCAGCGGTTTTCAGAATCAAATGCGCGACAAAGCAATAATTTAGAACAAGTTCCGATCCAACTGGATCGGGACATGTTCTAAGGCGCGCAACAACTTCTTGTGCGCCTAAACACAAGACCGGCATCCACCACCGGCGTTAGGTCTTAGCTCAAGATGGCATCCGCCCGGATGGAGTTACGTCCGGGGGCGCTGCCACGAAACGACGAATTCAGGTGATCGTCGCCATGCCCACAAAGTTACCTTCCAAAGCCTTTATCGACTCGTTCGCGTCCTCGGATATCGACCTTGCCGACGCCGAGACCCTGCCGCCCGAATGCTATACCGACGCCGACTTCTACGAATTCGAGAAAGAAGCGCTCTATTACCATGAATGGCTGTGCGTCGGACGTGAGACCTGGGTGAAAAACCCCGGCGACTATTTTACCACCAAGATCGTGGACGAGCCTATCGTCATCGCGCGCGGTCGAGATGGCGCAATCAATGCCATGTCGTCGGTCTGTGCCCACCGCGCCATGCTGGTCGCCGAGGGGGCTGGCAATACGCGGATGTTCCTGTGCCCGTACCATCACTGGGCCTATGGTCTCGATGGCAAGCTGACCGGCGCTCCGGCTATGGAAAAAACGTGCAACTTCAACAAGGAAGAGCACGGCCTGACGCGGTTCGCGGTCGAAATCTGGAACGGCTTCATCTTCGTCAATTTCGATATTGACGCCGCACCGCTGGCTCCGCGTCTGACGCAGGTGACCGAGGCGCTCAAGGGCTACGACCTCTCCAATGCCGACGATCTGCGCCCGCAGGCCCCGGGCACCTTCCCGTGGAACTGGAAGGTGATGTTCGAGAACAATAACGACGGCTACCACGCCTCGAAGCTGCATCAGGGTCCGCTGCACGACTTCGTGCCGTCGGATCTGGCCGAGTTCCCGGACTCGGACCCTGCCGATGCCGGGTTCCTGCGCTACAACGGCACGACCCACAAGGACGCCAGCTTCAACCCAACGCAGGTCGCCCAGATGCCGGTCTTCCCCGGCCTGAGCGAGACCGACCGCAACCGCATGACCTTCGCCAATATCCCGCCCACCCTGTCGCTGGTGATGATGAGCGACATGGTCATCTATCTGATCCTGCGCCCCACAGGCGCCGAGACGATGGAACAGGACGCCGGGACTCTGGTCGCGCCGGGCGCGTCGAAGCACCCGACCTTTCAGCACAAGTTCGAAATGAACATGAACTCGGCCACCCATATCATCGATCAGGACATGCACGTCGATGAGCTGGTGCAGGTCGGGCTGCGCTCCAAATTCGCCCCGCGCGGCCGCTATTCGTGGCAGGAAGGCGCGCAGATCCAGTTCAACCGCTGGCTCATCAAGCGTTATCGCGACGCTTTCGACCGTCTGAGCGGTCCGCACCTCAAGGCCGTCAAGGGCGCGGCTTAACCCCCTAAAACTTCATGAAACTCCTTTCTGTCCGGTCATCCCGGACAGAGATCGGAGCCTCGTGTCTCACCCTTCCCTCTCAAGAGAACTGTATCATGGCTTTTATCTGCACCCCGGGTGAGACCCGTCAGGACACCCAGCCCAAGAACCTGCATTTTCTGCGCGCGACGCCGGAAACCATCCACTGGGGCTATTTCCACCCTGAGATCAAACCCGCCCTGACGGTCAACTCCGGCGATATGATCATGGCCGAAGCCGTCACCCACCATGCCGGCGACGCGCCTGAGCTGATGATGGACGAGGCTATCACGCGCATCTTCACCGAAGTGCCCGAAGCCGACCGTAATCCCGGCGTCCACATCATGACCGGCCCGATCTATGTCGAAGGCGCCGAGCCCGGCGACATGCTGGAGGTGCGCTATTTTCAGATGACGCCGCGCTTCAATTACGGCTCGAATCTGGCCGCCAACTGGGGCCACCTCTATGAGGAATTCGGCAAGAAAGAACGCGTCACCATCTACGAGCTGAACCCCAATTCCAATACGGCCTCGGCGCACTATGCCTATGATTTTCCGGGCGTTTACCTGACACCGGGTACGATCACCCATTGCCCGGAATGCGACCGCGTCCCGGCCCTGAAAGGCATTTCGATCCCGGCCCGTCCGCACCTCGGCACCGCCGGGGTCGCACCAGCCGTCGATCAGCGCGTCTCGACCATCCCGCCCGGCCTGCACGGCGGCAATATCGATAACTGGCGCATCGGTGCGGGCGCGACCATGTACTATCCGGTGCAGGTCAAGGGCGGCCTGTTCTCGATCGGCGACCCGCACGTCTCGCAGGGCGACGGTGAAATTTCGGGCACCGCTATCGAAGCCTCGCTCAACTGCCTGTTCCAGATCATCCTGCGCAAGGACTTCAGCTTCCCGTCGCCGCTGCTGGAAACGCCGAATAACTGGATCGTCCACGGCTTCGACGAAGACCTCAACAAGGCGATGAAAAACGCCTCGCTCGACATGCTGACCCTGCTCACCGAGCATCAGGGCCTGTCCCGCAATGACGCCTATTCGCTGATGTCGGTTGCCGCCGATTTCGGGATCACCCAGGTCGTCGACGGCACGCAGGGCATTCACGTCCGCATCGACCGCAACATCTTCCCCGACAAGGGCGTGGTCAAAGATCCCGAATAGGCATAGCTTAGCCCCATGCCCTTGTGGAAATTCTCGGTAGATACGGTTCCGGAAACGGAACGTCAGGCGGCGTGGGTGGATGTCCTGCGCCGCCTGAAACTGCCTGTGGCCGACCTGTCGTCGCTGTCGCGCGTCCGCGGCTCGGTCATGGTGACGACCACGCCGCTCGGCTGCGAATTCGCCGTGCTCGAGTCCACGCCGCAGACCTATTCCGGGCGCAACCCGGACCATAGCTCCGCCGTCTGGCTGGCGGTTCTGGCGCGCGGCGAAGGCATACTGGACCACGGCGGGGAAACCACGGTCCTCAGCCCGCGCTCGATCATCTTCGGAGCGTCGGGCGTCGATTCGACCCTGCGCCTGACTTCTGATTTTCGCATGTTGTTCATCAAGATTCCGCAACTGGCCGTCAGCCCGCGCATGATCACGCCGCTGGGGCAACGCGTCGGGATTCTGCCCGGTGTGTCCGGGCTGGAGAAGATGTTCAACGGCCTGCTGCTCAATCTGGCCGACACGCTGGAAGCGCTCAATGACGAGCATTTCCAGCCGGTCGAGCAGTCGATGATCGAATTCCTGGTTGCCTGTCTGGCCAGCGACGGCCGCATCGAATCCAAAGGCGGCGCCGCCGGTGCGCGGGCGTTTCACCTGCGTCGTATCTGTCAGAAGATCGAAACCCTGCTGCACGACCCGGAACTGTCGCTGCTCAAGGTCGCCGCCGAAAACGGCGTCTCGCCGCGTTATGTGCAAAAGCTGTTCACCGGCGCGCAGATGACCTTTTCCAACTACCTTAAAACGCGCCGGCTTGAGCGTTGCTACGCTGACCTGATCAGCCCCGTCCACGCCCAGTTGTCGGTATCGGAAATCTGTTTCCGCTGGGGCTTCAACGACGCGGCGCATTTCAGCCGAACCTTCCGCGAACGCTTCGGCCTGTCGCCGTCCAAGCACCGCCAGTCCGGCCAACCTCGCATATAAAAAAGAACCCGACCCGGCGAGTGAACCGGGTCGGGCCAAGGGTCTGAGGAGGTTTAAACCTTACAATCCGCCGTGGTTGACGCTGGCCACCTCGGCGGCCGTGATCTTCATCCGGTACGGCGGGAAGAGCATGATCAGCGCCGCAACGACGACCAAACAGATTTCGATGATGATGATCGACCCGGCATAGGCCTTGTAGTGGTCGAACCACACATCCATCAGGAACGGCGTCAGACCCTGCGCCAGCATGACCACCGCATAGATGACGCCAGTAATCAGACCATAGGCCTTAAGACCGAAATAGCGCGAGATATAATAGGGCAGCGCACCGAACGCCGTGCCGAGCCCGATGCCCAGAAGCGCCCCAGACGCCAGCAGCAGCGGTGTGTTCATCGCGGCTTCGAGCAGCCACAGGCCGAAGGCGGCCACGACGAAGAACGGCGCGGTGACGCGGGGCGACTTGATCCGATCAAGTAGTGTGCCGACCACGATCTGCCAGACCGAGGTGACCAGGGCCAGCACCACCATGACCGTGGTGGCCAGCCCCATATCGATCTTACGGTCGGTCAGCACCGGGATGACGTGCGAAAACACCGCCGTCAGGCACCCGGCCCCCAGACCAAGGCTGGCGATGATCAACCAGAAAACCGGCGTTTTGAGGGCCTCATTCAGGGTCAGGCCCTCAAGCCCTTCGGAGGGGGCGTTCGGGTGGTACTTGGCGGGCGTCGGCTCAAGAACAGGGCGCGGTGCGTCCTTGAGCAGGAAGAAGGTCGCCGGAAAACCGAGCGCAAAGATGATGAAACCAATGACGGCAAAGCTCATCTGCCAGCCTATGGCCCCCAGCAGGATCGCAGCAATGATCGGCATGAAGGTCGCGCCCACACCGTTACCGAGGCCGGCCGAAATCCCCAGCATCAGGCCACGACTCTTGTCGAACCACTCCGACACGACCTTGGAGAACATGGCCGTACAGGGAATGGCCCCCGCCACACCGATCAGGGCGAACAACAGATAGAAGTGTAGCAGGCTGTTATTGACCTGACTGATCGCCGCCACGCTGAGCGCGAACAGGATATTGCCGATGAGCAGCACCTTGCGTCCGCCGTACTTATCCATCAGGCGGCCCACCATCGGAAAGGCGATGATGCTGACCAGCGAGATGATCCCCAGCACGGCGGTGACCTGAGAGCGCTGCCAGCCGAAGCTTTCGGAAATCGGCACCAGAAAGACGCCGAACACCGAACTGACCGTGGCGGTCAGACAGACCATATTACCTATGGTACAGGCGACGACGACGCCCAGCGCCGTTTTGCGGTTGTCCTTGGTTTCAATCGTCATGCCCACGCACTCCACATTATAGTCCAGAGCGGAATGACTTTAAATAGAATCGCCATTCCGCTCTAAATCTTTGATTGGTCGCGCATTTGATTCCGAAAACCGTTGCACACTTTTCGGAATGCGCTTTGAACAGCAAAACCGGAATCCGCAACCGCGTCAAAGCCAAACCCCCGCCTGCCAAAAAACAGGGCGTCAGGCGTATAGTCCGCATGGGGCACCATTTACAGCGCTGTCAAATTTTACGACGCCGCCGGTCAAGACCCGTACGGCGACCCTGGGGAATATTGGCCATGCACAAACTTACGAAACCTATGTCGTATGCGCGGGCCCACACCCGCGCTCTTTTTCTCACCGTTTTGATGAGCGGCTCGGCCCTGAGCTCTGCGGTGATGGCCGATCCAGCTGCGCAAAAACGCGCCGCCGGGATCGAGGCGCGGATGACGCTGGATGAGCGCATCGCCATGGTCAACGGCACCTGGCCCGTGCCGTGGGTTACGCGTACCCCCGACAATCCGCAGCCCGAAGACGCCATCCCCGCCGCCGGTTATGTGCCGGGCGTCAAGCGTCTCAATATCCCGCCCCTGTTCGAGACCGATGCGTCATTAGGCGTGACCAATCCGTCCGATGTCCGCCCCGGCGACCACGCCACCGCCCTGCCCTCGGCATTGAGCACCGCCGCCAGCTTCAATCCGAAACTGGCCTATGAGGGGGGCGCGATGATCGCCGCCGAGGCCCGGGCCAAGGGGTTCAATGTGCTCCTGACCGGCGGCGTCAATCTGGCTCGCGATCCGCGCAACGGGCGCAATTTCGAATATTTCGGCGAAGATACGCTCTTGTCAGGCGTCATGGCGGGCGAAGCCATTCGCGGCGCGCAGTCGCAAAAGATCATCGCCACCATCAAGCATTTCGCCGTCAACGATTCCGAGACCAACCGCGACTGGTCGAACAGCGTCATCGGCGAACAGGCCATGCGCGAAACCGACCTGCTGGCGTTCCAGATCGCCATCGAACGCGGCAATCCCTATTCGGTCATGTGCGGCTATAACCTCGTCAATGGCGACTATGCCTGCGGCAATGACCACCTGCTCAACGGCGTCCTGAAACGCGACTGGGGCTATAAGGGCTTCGTCATGTCCGACTGGGGCGCGGTCAAGGCGACCGATTTCGCGCTCAAAGGCCTCGATCAGCAGGCGGCCAAGGAACTGGATGCCCAGCCGTGGTTCGGCGCGCCGCTGAAAGCCGCCGTGGAAACCGGCGACGTCCCGCCTGCGCGTCTGTCCGACATGGTCCGCCGCATTCTCTATGCGCAGATCGCTTCGGGCGTGTTCGATTCGCCCCCGCAGAAGAGCGAGATCGACTACGCGGCCCACGCCCGCATCAGCCGCGCCGCCGCCGAAGAGGGCATGGTCCTGCTCAAGAACAGCGGCGATATCCTGCCATTGGGTCGCGAGGCGCGCACCATCCTCGTCATCGGCGACTACGCCGAAAAGGGCGTCCTGTCCGGCGGCGGTTCGTCCAACGTCACGTCTGTGTCAGGGCAGCCGGGCGTTCCCATGAGCGGCGAAACCCTGTTCGCGCAATATGTGAGAGAACAGTACCACCCGTCCGCGCCGCTGGCCGCCATCCGCGCCCGCGCGCCCAGGGCGACCGTCCTGTTCGACAATGGCCGCAACGCCACCGAGGCCGCACGCAAGGCCGCCAAGGCCGACCTTGTCATCGTCTTCGGCAATCAGTGGATGACCGAGTCCATCGATGCCCCGAACATTGACCTGCCGCGCGGTCAGGACGCGATGATCTCCGCTGTCGCCGAGGCCAATCCGAAGACCATCGTCGTGCTGCAAACCGGCGGACCGGTCACCATGCCGTGGCTAAGCAAGGTGCCCGCCGTCCTTCAGGCGTGGTATTCCGGCGCTCAGGGCGGTGAAGTGATCGCCGATATCCTGTTCGGCGATGTCAATCCGTCCGGCCATCTGCCGATGACCTTCCCGGTCAGTCTGGCGCAGACCCCACGCCCGGATCTGCCCGGTGTCGATCTGCCGGAAAAGGTCCAGTTCGACGTCGTCTATCATGAGGGCGCGGATATCGGTTATCGCTGGTTCAAACGCACGAAACAGACGCCGCTGTTCCCGTTCGGCTTCGGTCTCAGCTATACGACGTTCAGTTACAGCGACCTGAACCTCAGTGGCGGCGATCAGCTCAGCTTCAGTTTCAAGGTGACCAATACGGGCCAGCGTCCCGGCAAGGCGGCGCCGCAGGTCTATCTGACGCAGACGCCCGACGGCGAGACCCAGCGCCTGATCGGCTTCGATAAGGTCGATTTGCAACCCGGCGAAACACGCACCGTTACCCTCCGCGCCGATCCGCGCCTGATCGGGCAGTTCGACACGCAGACACCGGGCTGGGTGGTCAAAAGCGGCACCTATGGCGTGGCGCTGGGCGCATCGGCGACCGACCTGATCGAAACCGGGACGGTCAAGCTGAAGGCCAAACGCCTCAAACCGTAGATTTTTTCTGGTCGCGATATTGTAGCCAAAAACCGCTTCACACTTTTTGGCATATCGCTCTGATCATCTGCCGACAAGTTTCAAAACGCCGTCAGACAAGACCTGTCTGACGGCCCCGGCTACATCGGAAGCCAAACCTTTTCAAACGGATATAATATGCCCGATTCAGCCCAGCCCCTCACCTCGGCGACTCAGCCGACCCTGTTCATCCCGCACGGTGGCGGGCCCTGTTTCTTCATGGACTGGTCGCTGATGGGCGAACCGGCCAATACCTGGGACAAGACCGCCGACTGGCTGAAGAACCTCGCCACGACCCTGCCGGAACGCCCCAAGGCGATCGTCGTCATTTCCGGTCATTGGGAAGAGGCCGTCTTCACCGCCGCCACCGCGCCGCAGCCGGAGATGATCTTCGACTATTACGGCTTTCCGAAACACACCTACGAACTGAGCTATCCGGCGCCGGGTTCGACCGAACTGGCCAACCGCATCGTCGAGCTTCTGACCGAAGCCGGGATCGCCGCCAAAACCGACGCCAAACGCGGTTTCGACCACGGCGTCTTCATCCCGTTCCTGCTGGCCTTCCCGGATGCCGATATCCCGGTCGTGCCCTTGTCGCTTAAGCGCAATCTCGATCCGGCCGAACACATGGCGGCGGGCAAGGCGCTGAAAAGCCTGCGCGACGAAGGCGTCCTGATCGTCGGTTCGGGCATGAGCTATCACAATATGCACGCCTTCCGCACGCCGTCGGCCACGGCCCCGTCCAAGGCGTTCGACGACTGGCTGACTGCGTCTCTGGCGCAGGACGACCCCACTGTGCGCACCGACGCGCTCAACCACTGGGCCGAGGGTCCCGCCGCGCGCAACGCCCACCCGCGCGAAGAACACCTCCTGCCCCTGATGATCGCCGCCGGTGCCGGTGACGACGACAAGGGGGCGCGCATCTTCTCCGACGTGGTCATGCAGGCCACCGTTTCCGCTTTTCGTTTTGGGTAGTTTTTTTGCGCTCAGAGGCCGCGCAGGCTCCTCGCTTTGCTCGGGCGGTCGGTCGCCCTTGCCGGGGTTCAGTTCCTGAACCCCGGAAATTCATAGTAACTGGACAAGACCATCATGACCTATCCCAATACCTTAATCTTCGTCGATCTGGCCTCCGACGACCCGGAAGCCACCGGTCAATTCTATGCCGAGGTCTTCGGCTGGACCAACGAAGGCCGCCCGGCGGGCGTCTATCACCGCCTCGTGCCCGGCGAGAATTTCAAGAACAAGGACGGCAGCCAGAGCCAGATCGGCAACCTGCACATCGGCATCTTTAATACCAACAATGCGCGCCCTTACCCAACAGCCGAAGGCGCGGGCACCAAGGCTCTGAGCCGCGGCGACCACAAGGCGCGCCTGTGGGTCCTGGTCAGCGACGACGATACGCCGGAACGCATCCTCGACGCCGCTACCTCGCGTGGTGCCAAGCTCCTGTGGAAAGACCACTACTGGAAAGAATTCAACGGCTATAACTACGCCTTCGAAGACCCGTGGGGCAACGAGATCATCCTGTGGGGCAAGGCGGGCGAAAATCCGCAAATCCCGGATGGCTACACCAAGGAATAAATAGAAAAGGGGCCGTTTCCGGCCCCTTTTTTAGTCTTGGTTCACCCCGATCCACGACGGCGCGATGGCCACGCCGTGCCCGGCCCCATAGGCCAGATAGATGTTGAGACCGGCAACCGGCTCCAGATAGCGGGCGTTCTTCAGGCCCCCGGCATCCACCGGCGCAAAACCGAGCGAACCGACCAGTGCGATGACTTTTGCCTTGGCATCGGCATCGTCACCGGCGACAAAGACCGGCACCGTGGTCTCACCGATGGTCGCGCCTGCCGCTAAAACCTGCGCCAGAATCGTATTGAAGGCCTTGACGACCGTGATGCCCGGCACGGCGGCAGCGATCTCTTCGGCGGCCGAGGTCGAATAGCCGAGCGTCAGCCCCATATAGTCGGCGGTCAGCGGGTTCGAGATGTCGACGACGATCTTGCCCGTTAGGCCCGGAATGGCGCTCAGAGCCGCCACCGCGTCGCCGTAGGCCGTGGCATTGATGACGACATCCGCCGAAGCGATCTCGTCTGCCGCAACCGCCGTCGCGCCGGTCGCAGCGGCCAGAGCCTCGGTCTTCGCCGCATCGCGACCGAGGACGAACACCTCATGACCGGCTTTGACCAGATGGGTGACAAGACCCGATCCCATATTGCCAGTACCTATAACGCTGACATTCATGCAAAGCTCCTTCGTTGGGTGAACGCACGGCGCGATCCCCTGGGTTAATAAACAAATTTTTCAGTGACTTATGGTCTGTGACGCACCGAGGCCACGACGGCGGCGATATCGTCTGCGCCCCTGCCCTCGGCCATCGCGGCTTCGAAGCTCGTCAGGGCCGCCCGGACGGTGACCAGATCGACCCCGAGAGACCCCGCAGCGGCAATGGCATAGACCATGTCCTTGGCCTGCAGGGCGACCTGAAAATTCGGGCGGTAATCATCGGCCATGACGCGTCCCGCGATCATCTTCACCATCGGGCTGCCCGGCGAGCCATCGAGCAGCGTCTCCACCGCCTGTTCCAGATTGAGACCCGACCGATCGATCATCGCAAAGGCCTCGGCCAGAGCCGCGACCTGCACCCCGCCCATGAAGTTGTTGATCAGCTTGAACATCGCGCCGCTGCCTGACGGGCCCATATGGACCACCTTGCGGCCCAGGACCTCAAGCGCCGGACGCACACTGTCCAGCGTCTCTGACTCACCGCCCGCAATGAAGACCAGTTGCCCGGTCTCCGCATGCGGCTTGGTACCGGTCACGGGTGCATCCAGCGGCTTACCGCCCGACGCCGTCACATGCCCGGCCCACGCGGCGATCCAGTCCGGCGTCAAGGTCGAGGCCTCCAGACAGACTGCTCCGGCCCTGATGCCCGCCAGTGCGCCCTCATCCCCCAGCCACAGATGGCGCGACGCCGCGTCATCTGTGACCATGGCCATGATCAGATCGGCCCCTTCGGCCGCGTCCCGAGGGCTTGCGGCGATCCGGGCGGCCCCGGCAAACGGTGCGGATCGCTCAGGATTGCGATTGAAAACACTGACCGTGAAGCCCGCCTCAATAAGGCGACGGGCCATGGCCGACCCCATGATGCCGAGACCGAGAAAAGCGATGGAAGCTGTCATGGACGCGTCTTACCCTGATTATCCGTGGTCGGCCAGCAGGCGCGGCACCGGGGCATCCTTGATGCGGAAGAAACCGAGATTGTCTTCGGTCTGGCCTTCGCGCGGCTTGTGACGCACCTGAACGACGCCGTTCTTGCCGAAGCCGTCGATGACCGGGCGGTCGCCCTGACGGCTCAGCCACAAGCGCAGCAGGTGACGACGGCGCTGAGGCTCCGGATAGTCGTGATAAAGGGTCCGCGCGTGAAGGGCGGCGTAGTTCGACAGCCACTGAATGTCGCCGGGGCGGAAATCCATCTCGATGGCCATGCCGGGTTCGTAGGTGATCTTATCGAACAGTTCCAGTACCTCGATCTGCTCGGGCGTAAGCTTCGGCACGCCCTCATATTCCTGCGCCGTCAGGATATAGAGCGACCCCGCATACATCGAGAAGACGCCATCGGTCAGGTTGATGATCGGCGAGGTATAGGTGTCGGCCGGCGCATACTTGTCCTGACGGCGCCAGTCCCAGTGATAGGGCTCGAACAACAGCGGCGCCAGGTCCGGGCGGCGACGCAGGATCTCGTTATATATCTCGGCCCCCGACACGAGGCACGACGCGCCACCCTCTTTGGCCGGACGCAGGCACATCAGCGACACGACGTCCGACGAATCCGAATGGAACACCAGATAGTCGCGCACCTTCGACGACTTCGCCGTCGGATCGTCCATCATCTTGTCCGACGTGGCATAGACCGAGTCGATCAGGTCGCCCTTTTCGTTCTGGCGGATCGGGTCGCCCATATAGAGGCCGAGAATGTAATAGATCGCCGCCGACAGGGCGTCGGAATAGAGGTGCGTACGCAAACCCCGCACCAGCACGAAACCGCGACCGGAATCGACGTCGCGCCCCCATTCCTTGATCGCGTCGAGGCATTCGACCAGCGGATATTCTTCCTTCTGCACAAAGCGCAGATCGGGGTCTTCTTCGACGAAACGCGTCCCCAGCGCCTCCAGTTCGGCGATCTGGGCTTCGGACAGCATATAGACCCACGAGTCGGATTTCGACAGGACATCACCGCGCCATGCGGCAGCGGTCGTGATTTCTTCCAGCTTAAGCGCCGGGGCGTCGACAGTAGCAGTAGTCATGAGACGATCCTCTGGGTGATCCGAATGGTATGTCCGGACCCTAACAGAGGGGCTGCGTCGTCTCTTGTCCCCGCGGGCCTGATTAATTGACCGGAGCCGTATGAATGCGCCTACAGGCAAGACGCCGGCTCAGATGATCAAGTTTTCAATCGATCACGCATTCAATGTCCGCTTTCTCAGCCGCTCTTAGTCGCTATTAGGTCCGCAATGGGCCAACGGCGGTCATTTACCGCACCCATAGTTGCCCTGCCAAACTGTGAACCTTGACTCTCCCTCGCATTTGGAACAAAAAGTGAACTTAATTTCGAGAAAGTCGGATGCGGTTCTCCACATGCCAAAGCCAAAAGCCTCCCCAGATAGAACACCCTCTCCGGTTTTGACGACCCTACGGCAACAGATTCAGACGCTGGACGGTAGTCAGGGCCGTGCGGGGAACTTGGCTTTCGGTCTGCCTGAGATCGACCGGCGGCTTCCGGGTGGCGGGCTGGCTATGGGGGCGTTGCATGAGGTTTCAGGGGATGCGCGGGGGGCCGTGGATGGGGCTGCGGCGGCGTTGTTTGCCGCGGGGATTGCTGCGCGGACGACGGGTCAGGTGTTGTGGTGCGTGACACGAAACGATCTGTTCGCGCCGGGTCTGGCGCAAGCAGGATTGACACCGGAACGGTTGATCTATGTCGAGGCGGGTGACGAGAAGAGCGTGCTGGCCTGTTGTGAGGAGGCTTTGCGACATCGTGGTCTAGGCGCCGTGGTCGGCGAGGTGTCGCGCCTTTCGCTGACATCGTCGCGACGGCTGCAACTGGCGGCGGAAGGTCATCCGGTGTTGTCATTGATCGTGCGACGCTGGGGGCGCGAGCAGGATGCGGTGGCCTTCGGTCAGCCGACGGCGGCCGTGACGCGCTGGCGGGTAAGTCCCCTGCCCTCTGCGCCCTTGCCGGTGCCGGGTTTGGGAGTAGGCTTGGGCCGGGCGCGCTGGCGGCTGGAACTGCTGCGCTGCAAGGGCGGAGACCCCGCCGTTTTCGATGTGGAGGCCTGCGATGCCAAGGGTCGTCTCGCTCTGGCTGCCCCAGTGGTCCATCGACCGCTGGCGGTGTCAGACCGTGCGGAACACGGGCACGTCCGGATCGCCTCCTGACGCGCCTATTGTACTAAAAGGTACGGATGGCCGCCGCCGTGTGGTGACCGCCGCCAACCGCCCGGCTCTGCGCGGCGGCGTGCGGATCGGTATGCCGCTCACTCAGGCTCAGGTGCTGGTCGAAGGCCTTGTCGCACATGACGCCGAGCCTGAGCGAGACGCCGAAGCGCTGGAGGTACTGGCGCAGTGGGGATTGCGTACCTTTTCGCCCTTGGTCGCGCCCGATGCACCCGACGGGCTGATTATCGATGTGACCGGCGCCGATCACCTTCATGGCGGCGAAGCCGACCTGCTGCGCTACATGGTGCAGCGATTGGCCGGGCAGCAGATCGAGGCCCGTGCCGCTATCGCCGATACGCGTGGTACCGCGCATGCGCTGGCGCGGTTCGTGGCGCGACCGATCCATCTGTGCCCACCCGGACAGACAGCGGCAGCATTGGCAGCATTGCCGGTCGCCGCGCTGCGGGTGACGGCGTCTCAGTTGCAAAGCCTTGGTCAACTGGGGTTTGAGACCGTCGGCGATCTGATGCATCAGCCGCGCGCGCCTCTGGCCAAGCGCTTCGGTCCCGATCTAGTGCGCCGCCTCGATCAGGCGCTGGGTCATACCGCCGAGCCGATAGAACCGGTGCATCTGCCCGACGTGATCGCGGTCGAGCGCGGCTTCTTCGAGCCCATCGGCGCGCCGGAGACTCTGGCGCGCTATACCGGCAGACTGACCGCCGATCTGTGCGAACGGCTTGAGGCCAAGGGTCTGGGCGCGCGACAGGTCGATCTCTATTTTACCCGCGTCGATAATCGCATCGAGGCCATCCGGGTCGGCATGGCAAGGCCCGTGCGTGACGCGGCGCGTCTGACACGGCTCCAGTGTGAAAAGCTGGATACGGTCGCCCCCGGTTTCGGCATCGAGCGCATGCGACTGGTCGCCACCGAAGCCGAACTTCTCGCCCCGGTTCAGGTCTCGCACACCGAAGACAACACGATCGATCTGGCGGCCCTGATCGACGTGCTCTCAAACCGCATCGGCGATGGACGGCTTTACCGCCTGACGCCTGTGCAGAGCGATGTCCCTGAACGCGCGGCCCGCCGCAGCGATCCTCTGGAAGGGATGGCAGCGGACTGGGCAACGCAATGGCCTCAACAGTGGCCACGCCCAGTGCGGCTCTTCCCAAAGCCGGAAGCCATCCGGACGCTGGCGCAACTGCCCGACCATCCACCGACGCACATCATCTGGCGCGGCACGCGTTACCGGGTCACCGCCGCCGATGGGCCGGAGCGCATCTTCGGCGAATGGTGGCTGCGCGACGGTGAGATCACCGCCGTGCGCGACTATTTCCGCGTCGAGATCGAGACCGGCGAACGGCTGTGGATCTACCGCTCCGGCGACGGCGAAGACGCCCACACCGGCGATCAGAACTGGCATCTGCACGGGATGTTCGCATGAGTTACGCCGAGCTTCAGGTGACAACGCACTTTTCCTTCCTGCGCGGGGCCAGCGCACCGGACGAGTTGTTCGCGCGCGCCGCCGAACTGGGCATCTCAGCGCTGGGCGTCGTCGATCGCAACAGCCTCGCAGGCATGGTGCGGGCCTGGGTCGCGGCGAAGGACAGCGGTGTGCGACTCGTGCCCGGTTGCCGTCTCGACCTGCGCGACGGCATGTCGATCCTCGTCTATCCCACTGGCAAGCGCGCGTGGGCGAACCTGTGCCGCCTGCTGTCTCTGGGCAAGGGCCGCGCCGGTAAAGGTCGATGCGATCTGGGCTGGGATGATGTCGAGGTCTGGCACGAAGGGCTGCTGGCCATCCTGATCCCCGACGCACCCGACGAGACCAGCGCCCGGCAACTGCACCGCCTGAAGGCGCTGTTCGGCGACCGGGCCTATATGGCCCTGACCCTGCGGCGGCGACCGAATGACCAAATGCGCTTGCACGGCCTGTCGGAACTGGCCGACAGCGCCGGGGTGCCGACTGTTGTCACCAATGACGTCCTGTTCCATGCGCCTGAGCGGCGGCTGTTGCAGGACGTGGTGACGTGCATCCGCCACACCTGCACCATCGACGAACTGGGCTTTCGGCGCGAGCGCCATGCCGACCGCTACCTCAAATCGCCCGACGAAATGGCGAGGTTGTTTCCACGGTACACGGAAGCCTTGGCCCGCACGCAGGAGATCGTCGCGCGCAGCACATTCGACCTTGGCGATCTCGAATACCAATACCCCGATGAAACCACCCATCCGGAATTAACGCCGCAGCAGACGCTGGAGAAGTTTACGTGGGAAGGTGCCGCGGCGCGCTACCCCAAGGGCGTCTCCGACAAAGTGAGGACGCAACTCGACAAGGAGCTGGGGCTGATCGGCAAGCTCGGCTACGCCGCCTACTTCCTGACCGTCCATGCCATCGTCAAGTTCGCCCGCTCGCAAGACATCCTCTGTCAGGGCCGTGGTTCGGCCGCCAACAGCGCGGTGTGCTTCGTCCTTGGCATCACCGAGGTCAATCCGATGGAGCACGACCTCCTCTTCGAGCGCTTTATTTCGGAGAACCGTAACGAGCCGCCGGATATCGACGTCGATTTCGAGCACGCCCGGCGCGAGACGGTCATGCAGTGGGTTTTCGACACCTATGGCCGCAACCACGCCGCACTGGTGGCGGTCGTCAGCCGCTACCGCACACGTGGCGCCCTGCGTGATGTCGGCAAGGCACTGGGCCTGACCGAAGACCTGCTGAAGGCGCTGTCGTCGCAATACAGGCATTGGGCCAGCAGCGTCGATCGCAAACACCTCGACGGGCTGGGGCTGAACCTCGCCGACCGACGTATCCGTTTGACGCTGGAACTGACCGAGCAATTGACCGGCTTTCCGCGTCACCTGTCGCAGCACCCCGGCGGCTTCGTCCTGACCCGCGACCGGCTGGATGATCTCTGCGTCATCGAGCCGGCGGCGATGGCCAATCGTCAGGTCGTCGAATGGGACAAGGACGATATCGACGCCTTGAAGTTCATGAAGGTCGACTGTCTGGCGTTGGGCATGCTGACCGCTATGAAAAAGAGCTTCGAGTTGCTCAAGGCGCACAAGGGCCTCGCCATCAACGGGCGGTCCTGGAACATGGCCGATATCCCCGCCGACGACACACCAACCTACGGCATGATCTGCAAGGCCGACACAATCGGCGTCTTCCAGATCGAAAGCCGCGCCCAGATGTCGATGCTGCCGCGTCTGCGGCCGCGCAAATTCTACGATCTGGCTATCGAGGTCGCCATCGTCCGCCCCGGTCCGATCCAGGGCGACATGGTTCATCCGTACCTGCGCCGTAAACACGGGCTGGAAAAACCGGACTATCCGCATCCGGATGTCGAGGCCATTCTGGGGCGAACCTTCGGCGTGCCGCTGTTTCAGGAGCACGCCATGAAGGTCGCCGTGGTCTGCGCCGGCTTTACCGCCGACGAAGCCGATCACGTACGCCGCAGCCTCGCCACCTTCAAGCATACCGGCGGCGTGAAGAATTTCCGCGATAAGATGACCAAGGGGATGCTCGACCGCGGCTATGACCCCGCCTATGCCGAACGCCTGATCAAGCAGCTTGAAGGCTTCGGCTCCTACGGCTTTCCGGAAAGCCACGCCATCTCCTTCGCCATGATCGCCTATGCCTCGTCGTGGATGAAGTGTCACCACCCGGATGTGTTTCTCTGCGCCCTGCTCAATTCTCAGCCGATGGGGTTCTACGCCCCGGCGCAACTGGTCCGTGATGCCCGTGACCACGGCGTCGAGGTGCGCCCGGCCTGCGTCAATGCCTCGCGCTGGGACTGTACGCTGGAGCGCATTCCGAAAAGTGGGAACCGGTTTTCGGAATCGGATGCGCGACTAAGCGAAAATGAGCGCAACGGAAAGAACTTTGCCGTGCGGCTGGGCCTGCGCATGGTCAAAGGCCTGTCAGAAGCCGACATCGCACAGCTCGTCCTGACGCGCGAGGATACGCCCTTTGCCTCCATAGACGACACATGGCGGCGTAGTGGTCTGCCCGCCTCGGCCCTCGCCAAACTGGCCGAAGCCGACGCCTTCCTGCCCTCGCTCGGTCAGTCCCGCCGCGAGGCCCTATGGACGTTGAAGGGCCTCAATGACCGCCCCCTGCCCCTGTTTGCCGCCGCCGAAGCGCAGGAAACCTTCGAACCCGCTGTCGCGCTCCGCCCCATGACCGCAGGTCACGAGGTGGTGGCGGACTACGGGCATGTCGGTCTGTCGCTCAAGGATCATCCGGTGAAGTTCCTACGCGGCGAACTGACGGCACGCGGCGTGGACACGTGCAGAGACGCCACCGCCAAACCCGATAAAAGCCGTGCCGTCGTCTCAGGTCTGGTGCTGGTGCGCCAACGTCCGGGGACGGCCAAAAACGTCACCTTCATGACCATCGAGGACGAGACCGGCAGTGCCAATATCGTCGTCTGGTCAAGGCTCTACGAAGCCCAGCGCCGCACCATCATCACGGCGCGCATGGTCGCCATCGCCGGGCAAATCCAGAAGGAAGGCGAGGTCGTGCACCTTGTCGCCGAACACGTCAGCGATCTGTCCGACCTGCTCGACAGCGTCAGCGACCGCAACGACGCCTTCCGCCTGCCGCACGGACGCGGCGACGAGTTTCGTACCGGCGAACCCGGCCCCGACCCGCGTACGCTGAAACGCACGGGCAGTCGCGCCGCTCAGTCGCCCCCGATCCTCGTCAAATCGCGGGATTTTAAGTAAGCAGGATTCACAAAAAGGTTGTGGAGTGATCCACGGCCTTTTTATTTCGCTTTGGCCACGTCACCTGCTCCCGGTAACGGGTGCAGGGTCTGCGACCCTGATGGTACGGGCAGCCGGACTCGAACCGGCATGGATTACTCCGACGGATTTTAAGTCCGAAGAAAGTGACTGAACGATATGACTTTTCCTTCAAACCCACAAAGAAAAAGACCCTTTCCTTTCATATACTTACAGAGTTCCGTCAAACCAAAATCGCCACTGATCACTGGACAATTCAAATCGAGGAGCAGATGAGTTTAACCGATTGATCACTCCCCTCTCCAGACTGGCGATAGCAAAGTAACAGGCCACCCTTAAGCACTACGATGCCAACGTACTTATAAACAATACTTTCCAAGGTCATGGATCGGCAAATGCGGGCAACCGCATTCAAGCGTTTTCAGGGATTATCTATAGGCAAGAAGAAGGACCTAAGTTAATTAAACAAATCACTTTGATGGGCATTTTTTACTTTTTTTGATTTCGAATTCTTGGAAATCCCGATGTTAATTTCAGTTTGCAATTTCTGGAATGATATAATCTCCGATTTACATATGTTTTGCAACAATTCCTCTTGACGCGTCTCTAGCCGCACTAATCGCTCCAATACATGGATTAGATTTATCAAGTCAGTCGTGTATTCATCGAGCCAATGGTCCGGAGCGATTTTTTCTAGGTCAGATGGCTGTCGCCGTTCTCCGATCATTGGACGGCTTCTATCTAGCTTTCGGTAGCTAAACCATTGTCTTATAACATTTCTACCCCCCACTTCATATTCAAATGCCTGTTGGGAAACGTTTTCCACGTAACCACCGCCTATATGGAGCCGTCGATAACCGGCATCATATGAGATCTCGTCCGGAAGGGGGCTTGGACTGCCGGGAATTGCACCCTCAAGTGTAATTATCGGGCTATCGGATTTGGGCAGTCTTGGGGGAGAAGATGGTCTACCTGCTTGGGGGTCTGTGAAGCGCTCACCGTAGCAATGTAACCACGCCACCTCTTTCCCAATCTCCACTGCCTCCAAGAACAATGATTTCTCCGCGGTTAGCGGAAATCGGATTTGTGGGCGGACCAACTCCGACGAGAACAGCCTTGTGAAGCCAGGATAAGCTGTTACTGCGCAAATGTATGCGAACACATCTTCGGCACCAACTTGCATTTCGAATAACTCAGAGAGGTAAGTCATTAGCGCCGGCTGTACGTTCGACAGGGAACCAGTCGCGTCTCTCCAAAGCGGATAGACACGACCTCCTGAAGACCCTTTGTAGAAGTTCATATCAGGCAAAAGTCCTGAGACAGTCAACGCGGGGCCAGTTTCGGGATGGCGAGTTTCAAGTGCGAACAGATATGCCTGCCGGGGACCAAAGCTCCTCCACAGCTCCGGCCGCGCCGATAGCAACAATCTGTTGTCAGGAATAATCCATTGTCGATCAAACGACCTAAAGCCAATACGGACCGGTTTAACGACCGGCCCGTCATCCGCGGCTACGGAATGAGCGCGATGCTCATGCCCGACCAATCCGTCTTTCACAACTTTTTTGGTGTGTCGATCGGCAAGTTGCCCGTCCCTAAGGGTAGGAAAAAACAAATCTTCCTTCTTTTGAGGGTCCTTCTCACCAACTAGACGGTCCCACCTTTTGCGTAAACTCTCAACATCGGGAGCCACGACCCAAGTACGACCAGGCAAAACCCCGGAACTAGATTCCACGAAGCAATCAGCAACCGGAACGAAGTGCGTCCAAGCACCGCTGCCTTCTGGTAAAAATGAGTCGCGCCAGCCTTTTGGAACCTCTAGCCAATCCTTATCAGCTAGCGACGTTTGCGAAAGAGCTGTGAACTTGAGTTCCCTGTCGCCCTGCGGGAGAGCTTTGTAGACGACATCACCGGCGACAGATCGATCCTTCCCAGCTTTTCTTACTGCAAGTACGATGGCTATCGGCTGTTGCACACCTTGGAAAATACGAGTTCCCACATCGGGTTGGTGTCCCTCCGGGGTGCAATTGATCACCCAGATTTTTGTACAGTCTTTCCGCAGGTCTTCCCGCATGCGCTGAAAGCCCGGTCCGTCCAGAAAAGCAGATGCAGTAATGAAACAAATAACGCCCGATTTATCCTCACACTTTTCGCCCGTTGTTAATTCATGCCCAGAACCAAATACTTTCCAAGTAGCCCAACGCCAAAAGAATATGTAAAGGTTCTTCAAGTGTTTTGAATGTTCGCTTAAACCCCATTCTGGCGGCGGAGACCAAAGGTCCATAGGTGACGGGTAACCGGTGCTACCTTTTTCGATCCAACCGCCTTTTCCTTTAGCCTTGTCTTTATATGGCGGGTTGCCCATAACTACCGTTATGGGCTCGCTTCGCTTGATCTCGTTCGCAGCTCTCCTCGACTCGCCAATCGGTTGGGTCATTTGGGAAAAATGTGTGGTCGCCTCGTACGGATCGCCAAGCGTGTCAGTCACATACAATCGGGGAGCGCGCGTCTCTGCTACTTCTCCTATTGAGTTCGCCGTAAGCGAATGAAGCTCAGCAATGAGACGGAGCTGGGCAACCGCAAATGGGCCAAACTGCATTTCAAAGCCAATTAGGCGTTCAATAGAAGCCGCAATTGCGGCAGGTACAGCTCCGGGACCAATATCATCTCGGACAGTTTGTGCGATCTTTTGTAGCGCACCTAACAAATAAGCTCCGGTGCCTACCGCCGGATCGACAACGGTAACGTCTTTAGATGCGAATCCTTGCGGCAATGAAAACAGATTTTCATCTCTGAGGGCTTCATCCACAAAACGAACCATCGCCTCAACAACTTTTGGAGGCGTATAATAGGAGCCGGTCTTTCTTTTCAATCTACTGTCGTAAGCTTGAAGAAAGTCTTCGTAGAAATAGAGCCATGCATCACTGTCATCGTGCGTCAGAACAGACCAATTGACCTCATTCAAAACCCTTGATAAGGCTTTTAAAGCGCTGTTCAAAGCTTTTTGATTGTTGGGATCATCCGTCAAAAGTCGCAATGCTGTTGCAATTAGCGAGTTTGTCTTTCTTAGTTCTATTGCAGCTCGCTCTATACCGTATTTAAGCTCAATATTTCTCGCACGAGCTACCAACAAGCCAAACGTTACAGCCTGAGCGTAACCATCGGCGAATTGATCATCGGTGGCATTTGGAAATAGCAACGCTCTCCATTCAGCAGCAAGCGACGTAAGCCCTGGATTTCCGCGCTCCAGTTCTTCACTGACCTCATCCCGAAGTAGGCGACACAAACGCGCTGTTATTTCGGCGAGCTGCTCAGTACTATTGGGAACAATTGGATTCCAGTTCAAAAAATTTGAAACAAGAGATAATAAAGCTGCGGGAGCTTTAAGCAAATTCCCAGATTTGCGAACATCCCCTTCCAAGAATATTACTTCACCTTGAATTTTTCCATCTTGCCAAAGGCTAAACGAGTTTCCATCCGTATAAATTATGTTCGGTAGTAAGCACAATTTGCTCCATTGCTTTTTGTCATGTTCGTCGGTAAAATTCAAAGGGTTACTACCCTTTCCCGGCGCTTTTACTTCTATGAATCCTACAAGCGCATCTTTGACTGTCACAGCATAATCAGGACGAGTTGCAAGCGCGCTTAGTGTGGTCTCACCAACGAGACTTATCTGGTCGCTTTGGTAACCAGCCAACAAGCTCAAATCCTTTATAAGCTTTTCTAAAGGACTCCGAATTTGGTCCTCAGGCGCGCCAGAAATAGCAACATTAGAAAGTTTTTGCTTCGACGCCTGCCCGAAAGAAGCAATTACGCTTTGAAAGGTTAGATTCTCTGCCAATTTCGTAGGTCCTAAAATGTTCTTGCGTCGCGCCGATTCACAATTTTGACGCTACCCCAAAATGCTTGGCCTCGACAACTGCTCATGAACTGACACACGCTACCGCCACTCCGGAGAATGCAAAAGGTCCGTGCCTCGCCTACGTATGCCCCGTTGAGGCGCCCCCACTCGATTGGGAAACCCTTGAAGCCGTCCACAAGAGGCTGCCTTATTTGATGGACGCCGAAATAATGAGGCGGTAATTTTCAAGGGTCATAGACCCAAGCGAGACACTTTATCATGAGCGCCATAGTCGGCTACGCCCGCGTTTCCTCTTCCGGACAATCTCTTGAAGTTCAGCAGAGCCAACTCGAACAGTCTGGCTGCACGAAGATATTTGCCGAGAAAAAATCAGGGACGACCACCGAAGGGCGCGAAGAACTTGAACGCGCCCTCGATTATGTCCGCGAGGGTGATGTCTTTGTCGTGACCCGCCTTGACCGTCTGGCGCGCTCTATCACCGACCTCCGGCAGATCATTGACCGATTGACCGCCAAGCGTGTCGATTTTCGCTGCCTCCAGCAGTCCGGCCTCGACACGACAAAAGCGGAAGGACGCTTAATGCTGAACATTCTCGCCAGCTTCGCAGAGTTTGAAACCGAACTCCGGAAAGAGCGTCAACGCGAGGGTATCGACAAAGCGAAGGCTGCGGGCGTTTACAAAGGGCGCCCCAAGACTATCAGCGCCGAACAGGTCAAAGCGCTCCGGGACGAAGGCGTCGGTGGTACAGAGATCGCCAAGCGTCTCGGTATCGGTCGCGCTTCTGTTTACCGTATGCTTACGGGTGGTTAAGATACGCAAAGTTAACGCTGACCGTCAAACCAACCCGGTCCATCCTCTGAAAGCCGAGTATCGACGCCATTATCGGTTAACCATGCGCTCCACTTACCGAGAAACTCTTGATACCCTTCCACCGAGATGCGCAAAATGCGAAGCTCATTCTTACGTTTTACGCTCGGAAAAGCTGCAAATGCGAGCATGTGAGTGGCGTCTTCACTTTGCCGCCCATAGCTATCTAGGTAGGCAATACCGCCATGTGACAGAGCGTTCCTGATACACTTGAGAACATTTTTCGTAAGGGCTGCTCCCGCGTCTGCCTTCGCCTTATCAGAATTGAGCGTTTCGAAAATCTGATGATCCCAATTCTTTGCAATATTAAAATAACGGGTACTGTCGATATACGACCATTGATCAGTCGACCAAAAGGGTGCATCCCCGAATTTCGAATTATCGGATAAGCTCTCTTTTAAGCGCTCATTTACTTTCACTTTGCGGTCTAGCTCTGTGTCGTCAGCCACACCTCCCCTATCCTGCATCGGTTGATATAGCCGCTCATAGGGTAAAACGATCATGGGAGTGGACATCGCCAAAAGGAAAGTGGTTGTAAGCGGACCGCGCCAACGCTGGGCAAATTCATCTCTAGCCGTCATTCCTACAAGCCCGTCGATCAAATGTTGGCAACGACCGACAAGTTCCAAACTGTAATGCTTTGGACGCCCCATTCACCCTCCAAATTCATGCCGGCAAACACAATGCAAATCCTGAGGCACTACACAACGGTAAATTGTGCGGCAGCAAGACCTCAACTAGCCAAAAATTTCCCGACGGATGAGCAAAAACGTCAACCACGTCATCGTGAACTCATCTGACCTTTGAAGGTTACGACAAGACATTAAGCCATGCAATGCTTACAGCCATCCCGAATTGGTTACAGGGTGGGACGACGAACGGCACAAGGGTGAAAGAATGGAGCCTTCAAGCCGTCCACAGAAGGCGGCACGAGTGTATGGGTGGTGGGTGGGCGTCGTGATAAAAATTTCAAGAGGCAACAGCCGAAATAAAGGCAGCAATATCAGCATATTTCACGTCGATTTTTGACGCTGGCGGTGGTAACATAGTAGCCAACTGACCTCGTTGACATGAGGGCCATAGCGCAGGGGAAGATAGCCGACGCCCCTCGGCACCACCCTCTCCGGGACGTAGACCGGATGGATGAGCAAGCGCAGCGACTGGTATCAAAGACCATTCAGACGCGGGTGCGGGAGCGTCCACTTTTTAAGTGACCCCAGCTTTGCCGATGAGAACCTGAAAGGACGAGCGAAAGCTCGGCGTTCCGGAGATTGAAGGTAAGTCTCCAGAGCGTGCTTCCGCCTAAAGCGGATAACCGAACGGCGAAAGCCGGGATTCAGGACTACGCACGGGAGAATGGGTTCCGCCTGTGCTCGACTCGTCACGTCGTAATGTCCTTCACCATCTCATTCTTGAGTATCCCCCCACCTACAAAGACCTCTCCGGAGGTTGAGCCCCTAGCGCTCTTCTTTGTAGGTGGGGGGATTTCTCTATACCTTCGGTACATCCCGGTAAGCAAATGACCTACATTAACAGGAAGCAGACTGGAGCGCAGCGAGCAACGCGAGCGTCAGGCGCGACAGTTCTGCTTCCTTGGCGCCGAAGGCGCCTAATGCAGAAACAGAACTGAGAATATAGTTTGTATCTGTAAAACAAAAACGCGCCTACGGCGCGAAGAAGATCGCTCGTCAGCAACTCCGCCTCCGGCGTCGTGCATTCCGGCGATCTTCTATAAGCACTATCAACAGTTAAAAGGAATGATTTATGAGCCTTGCAGAAGCGCTTAAAAAACAAGGGATTGTAAATGATAAACCATTGTCTAAAGAAGACGTCATCAGTGACAAGAGCATATTAAAATCTCTTGATCATTACCTGACAGTAATAAATCCAAGAATTAGAATTTCGAAGTCGGGTGATATTTTTATTGATAGTCAGAGGTCACTCCCATCTGAAATTGAGACATATTTTCAAAAATCAAATATGATTGCCTTTCTGTTATTTAAATCAGAAATTGATAAATTAAATATGGGCGATTACAGTGGATACCCGGAAATAAGCTCAACAAATAAAATTGATAATGATCATTTAAAACTACTTCCATTGGCTATATGTTATAGAATAAAGTTAGCCATAAATGAGCGCAACGGCCCTATATATGAGCAAGCACGGAAATTAGCTGAAACTTGTTAGGTTATATCTGACAAATACAGCATTTTACTCGGCATGGACAATGCACCCAGTATCTCAAGATGGGTCCGGCGGTGGTGAGAGGTGAGATAAAGACCGAAGTCTTAGAAATCGGCGTCACCTCTTCACCCTGTTGGAGTTTCTCGGGGGACATAAAAAATTAAGGCCCCTTATACAGTGACACCTTACAGCCTAGACCACCGGCATGACGGACGAACACGAGATCAGCAAGCCGCAAAATCGCCATCAAAGTAACGACGTTATCTCGTTGTTCATTTATGTTTCGATAAGTTCAGTCGAAAAAGATTTTTTCACGCGTTGACGGCATAGAGTGCCTTCAGCTTCCGACCGTATTAACTAGATAACACAATGGTCACGGAAGCAGATATAAGACCGACTTAGTTGATGTCTCCGGTCCCTCATTATTGGGAGGCTGCTGACTTTTGAGATATTTTCTGGTATAAAATACTTACATGGGGAGACATGACTGTGATCGAGACCAATATCTCCAGCTATCGTAAGTACTTGCTAACTGAAATGTGTGGTGTTGACGGTGGCAATCCCGGAACTCCCGAAAGCCCCTCGACTTGGTTGCTGGGTCTTGAGCCGGGCAAAGCCAAAAACGATGCGTCTTCTGAGAGCCTTTATAGCCAAAAAGCTCGCGCATATGATATCGACTTGCAACTAACGTGGCGCTTTAACTGCCAAGCGTTTCACTTGCTCGCAGCTATAGAAGGCTCAAACAACAGCTACGAAGATTTCGCGCGGCTGCATCAGCCGTTTGCCACGTCCGAATCTCGGTACTTCAAAGCCAATTTGTACCCCCTGCCGTGCAACAACATGGCAGACTTTCCAGACGAGGCAAAACTTAGAACAGGTTTCGCGGATAAGGTCTCTTACAGACGCTGGGTCGAAGAAAACAGATTTCAAGTCATCCGGAAAATGATCGATAGGTGCCAACCAAGACTGGTGATTGCCACAGGCACCACATATCGAGCGAAGTTTGAATCAATCACCTTCGGCGATGTCGGGAGCCTAGCGTTTCACGACATACCGATCAAAGGGCGGTCAAAGCGAGTATATCAGAGACGTGAAGGCGAACGACACCTATTCGTTATTCCTCACCTATCCGGCGCGTATGCGCTCAACACGCCAGAAGCTGCCAAAGTCGTCGGTGCGTTTGTTCGCGGACAAATACGCTCTGAATGACTCAAGGAAGCTCGCTTGAGGTGCTCGGCCCGTTTTAGATGACGGCGGTGCGCTCCACATACTTGCCCGCCTGCGACGCTTAGGGGAGTCGCCACGGGGAATGTGTGTTGAGGTCATTACAGTCCAACTCACGGGACATAGATAAAAGCCGCTCCGGCACTAGACTGTGCCGGATGGCATACTTCAAAGCCACGACCTTGTTCAAAAAAGCACCAGACCGATCCGTGAAGCCGAATTTGAGTTCGCCTACCCGATTCAACCCTAACTTAGAAATCGTACCGACAATCTGTGCATGATCCCCGCCAAGCCGGCCAATAAAAATCTGCCGCTTGGATATCCAAGTAGGATCAGAGATCACGACTGGAACCAGAAAGCGCTCTCTTAAGGCACCCTCCAGTCCGAACTTTGAGAGGTCGCCCTGTCGGTGATACCAAGACAACGGGTCTCGTCCTGAATAGGTCTCTCCCCCCTCCAAAAACGCCTTCAGACTAGCGGCCAAGCCGTCGGCGTCATCAAGCTGGCATCTGAAAACGACCTCAACACGAACCCCAAGCTTTTCAACCGCAACAGTCACCAAATCGAGAAGCCGAGTGTTCTCCTCCTCCGCCGCAAGATGGCCTTCGCTCTTCTCCCGGAGCGCATAGCAGTCATGCTCGAAGCCGTAGGCGGAATCGCAGTTACAAACGAATACCACCGCCCGAAACTTCGGAAGATAAAAGTGCGGTCGCCCCGGAAGACTGGCGTCGTTTCGAGTGTATCTGAAGCCCTGCCGGTGCATGAGCGCTCCCACGGCAGAGATATATTTTTCAGCCCGGCCTCTAGGCTCAACAACGAATTGCCCGTTGTCGTCACGAGTAACGGCAAGCCGTCTGCGCCAATCCCTCGATGATAGATTGCTGTTTAACAAGGCTTTTCCACATCACTCATTCGCTCAAAGTCGAGCGTCGCGAGGCAATCTATACCGTCAAATGTCGCTGAACGGAAAGTCGAGAAGCATTCCGGTTCGACTGCGGCACTCATTATCCACAAGGAGAAAAACATATGCCCCGACGGCAATTCATATCGACAGTAGAAATCAAAAAGGCCCTGAAAGCGCTGAAAGCAGTGGGCCACACCCCGCGCGAAGTCCTCTTCGATTGCGACGGTAGCTTAAGAATTAGGATTGCAGATCAGAACCATGACGACACCGATCTTGACGCAGAATTCAATGTCTTCTTCCGCACGACTTAAGGAGCAACCCCGAATGCCGAAAGGCGTTCGCCGCCAAAAGAAGACACTCTGCACCGGCGAGGTCGTCTATTATGGCTATTACGGGAGGGGGCGCGGAGCCCCCTCTCTCGGCAAGATCGGCACTCCGGAATTCCATGAAAATCTGGCTAAAGCGATGAGGTCCGAGCAACCCTCAAACAATATCGACAGCTTGATTTTTGCGTACTCCAAATCGAACGAGTTTCGCTCGTTATCGGAGCGCACAAAGAAGGATTATCGCGGCTTCCTAACGAAAATCAGCATCAAGATGGGCAAGATGAAACTGTCCGTCGCCCAACGACCGCTCATGACGAAACACCTATCGTCTTGGCGGGACGAGATGTCAGGCCATCCCAAGCAAGCGAATTACACGATCACCGTTCTCAAACTGCTTCTGTCTTGGGCGAAGACACAGGGAGATATCGAGGTCAACCCGGCGGAAGGTGTCTCTAAGCTAAAGGAAGGTGACCGGCGGCACATCGTTTGGAGCCAAGACGAAATCGATGCGTTCAACAAAGCCGCTCCCCCTCATTTGCGTCTGGCAATGTCTCTCGCACTCGAAACCGGACAAAGGCAAGGCGATTTGTTGATCTTATCGAAGACTGCCATCAAGGACGGTGTTATCGAATTGCGTCAGAACAAGGGAGACGTGCCGGTTGCCGTGCCGGTGTCACCTGAACTTTTCGAAGTTCTTTCAAATCATCCTCACCCTGACTCTGTGACGGTGCTTTGCAATGGATCAGGGGAGCCGTGGAACCCCAAAGGCGACGGGTTTCGGTCTGCATGGTCTAGCGTCTGTCGTGATGCGGGTATCACTGGGAAGACATTTCACGATTTGAGAGGGACGTTTGTCACCCGGAAATTTGAAGCAGGATGGAAGGCAGAAGATATAGCCTTCGTGACAGGCCATAGCCTCGCTAACCTATCCATCTTGGAGCGATACACGAACCGGGAATCTGCATCCCGTGCAAAGGCTCAAAAACTTCGAGAACGCATGTACGGCGCGAAAATGTCAAACCAAGGTGAAAACCAAGAAGAAAACGCCGGTCTCTGAAAACGGCAAACCCTTATAAATAAGGTGGTACGGGCAGCCGGACTCGAACCGGCATGGATTACTCCGACGGATTTTAAGTCCGTTGCGTCTACCGATTCCGCCATGCCCGCAAACCGGTGCGGGCGTTCTAACCAAAAACGCCCGCGCGGCAAAGTTTATTTTCCGTTCGTCGGCTGGAAGACCACCTCGGTATTAGCGATCATCCACACCGTCGCCGCCCAGGCGGCGACGTTTTGCGTCATCTTCTTGGGATCGATACGGTCCAGCGTATCGTCCGCCGTGTGGTGAACGTCGAAATAGTCGGTGCCGTTCTGCTGCAGGTCGAAGACCGGCACGCCCTTGGCATTGAGCGGCGAGGTGTCGGGGCCGCCGCCGGTCGAGACGACGCGGTCGACGAAGATGTTCAGCGGATAGAGAATAATCCCCAGTTTCTTGTTGAAGTCGGGATAGTCGGTTTTGGGCAGCGACAGTGAATATATCACGTCGGCGCCGAAGTCGCTTTCGGCCGCCGCAATGTGCGTGTCGCCAGCGTGAGCGGTGGCGTAGGCATTGGCGCCCGAAAGCCCCTGATCGCCCGGTTGCGAGACCTCTTCGGAGCCCCAGAACACCACGCGCACGGTGCGTTCCGGACGCACGCCCTGATCGAGCATGACCTTGGCGGCCGCCATGGTGATGGCCACGCCCGCCCCGTCGTCGATGGCCCCGGTGCCGAGGTCCCAGCTATCGAGGTGGCCGCCGATGACGATCACTTCGTTCGGACGCTTGGTGCCCTTGATCTCGGCGATGACGTTCTGCGACGTCCCCGCGCCCTTGAAGGTCGGGGTCGACAGCATCTTCAGGCGGATCGGTCCGGCCTTGCCCTCGCGCTGCATCTTCAGCAGGCGTTCGAACTGCTCGGCATCCGGCGGCGACATGGCCAGCGCCGCCAGCCCCTGCTCGCCCAAAAAGCGCGTCGCCCCGGTGTGGGCAAAGCGATGGTCCTCGGTCCCCAGCGAGCGCATGACGTAACCGACCGCCCCGCGCGAACGGGCCAGTTCCGGCCCCTGACGGCGGACCGAGCCGGAATTGACGCCGTAGCCCTGCCCCGTCTGGGTGCGCACGGTCGGTTGCAGAATGACGACGATCTTGCCGGTCAGATCGGCCTTGGAGTCCGCGAATTCGGCATAGGTCTCATAGATCGCCGCTTCGCCCTCGACGCCCGCCGCCGGGGTCGCCCCGGAGCCGCCCAGCGCCGTCACGACTATCTTTTGCGCGAAGGGGCCGACAATTTCGAGGCTCTCGGCCCCGCGCTGCCAGATTTGCAGCGGGAAGCTTTCGATGCGGACATTGTCGAAGCCCATCTTCTTGAGTTCCGCAGCCGACCATTCCGCCGCCTTGCGCTCGGACTCAGAGCCTGCCGGGCGGGCGCCGAAGCGCGTCGTCAGTTCGGCCACGAAGTCGTAGGCGAGGTTCGATTTCAGCGCCGCGTCGCGCAGTTTGGTCGCGGTGACTTCCGGGGCTTCGGGGGCGACCGGCGTCGCGGCCGCTTTAGGCTTCGGTGCGGCCATGGCGGGTGCGGAAACGGCAAGGAGAGCAGACGTCAGGAGGAGGATCGCTTTTTTCATATTCTTACTCACGAGCGGGTCAGGAGATGGATTGCAAAAACCGGATTGAGGGGCTTTTGAAACCGTAAAGGCCCCCACCACCGCATCTCGCGCTTCGCGCGTCGTGCGGTCCCCCTCCCCAGCAAGCTGGGGAGGTATGATATATTTACCCGACAACCTCTTCGAAGCGGGCATCGGGATAGCGCTGGCGGGCCTGTGCCACGATGGGCGGCAGGCCCGCCAGAAGGGCGGCGAAAGCGGCGTCGAGGTCGTCGGCATTGCGGCCACGGATGACCAGTTGCGTGCCGAATTCTTCGGGATAGATGCCGAAGGGGTATGAGCCCAGCGACAGGTCCGGATATTGCGCATCGAGCGACTTCAAAATGTCAGCAGCCAGACTTTCGGGGACATAGGTCGCTTTGACGGTGCGCGACTGCACCTGCTGCCCGTGGCGCAGGCGGTGCGGCAGATCGTTGAGCATCCCGGCCATGATGCGCGGCACGCCCGCCATGACGAAGACGTTCTCCAGTTGAAAGCCCGGTGCGCCCGACACCGGATTGACGATCAGGCTCGCCCCATCGGGGATGCGTGCCATGCGGCGGCTGTTGGGATTGAGCAGGTTGGCGTCGCCGCCATAGCGCGCCAGCAGGATATCGAGCGCGTCCTGACGCTCGTCTATGCCGACACCGAAGGCATTCGCCACGCAGTCCGCCGTGATGTCGTCGTGGGTCGGGCCGATGCCGCCGGTGGTGAAGACGTAGTCAACGCTGGTGCGCAGTTCGTTCAGCGTGCGCACGACCTGCGCCTCGACGTCGTGCACCATACGTACCTCGACTAGATCGACGCCGAGCGCCCCGAGGAATTTGGCGATGGTGTTGACATTGGTGTCCTGCGTCCGACCCGACAGGATTTCATCGCCGATGATCATGACGGCGGCGGTCGGGTTTTCGTCTTCAGTCTTGACCGTCACGGCGGCGGCTCCTTATGGAAAGACGCGGAGGCTTCCCATGATGTTTGCAAAGCGCCTTACAAAAGGCCGTCTGGTATCGAGATACAAGCGATTCTTTGCTGAAGTCGAACTTGATACCGGTGAAACGATCCTAAGCCATTGTCCGAACCCCGGCAAGATGCTGGGGCTCCTCGATCCGGGCACAGAAGCGCTGGTCACCCACGTCGATGACCCGAAAAAGAAACTGCAATACCGGCTGGAGGCGCTGCGCGAACACGGCACCTGGGTGGGCGTCAATACGCAGTGGCCGAACCGGCTGGTCGCGATGGCGATCCGCGACGGCGCGATCCCCGACCTGAGCGACTATCCGCTTATGCGACCCGAAGTGAAATACGGGCATAATTCGCGCATCGACTGGCTGTTGCAGGACCATTCGTCTCAGCCGGATGTCTATGTCGAGGTCAAGAACGTCCACTATTCGCGCGTACCGGGGCTGGCCGAATTTCCCGACTGCGTCACCGAACGCGGGGCGAAACACCTGCATGAACTGATCGAGATGGTCGAGACGGGTTACCGGGCGGCGGTGGTCTTCTGCGTTCAGCGCGACGACGTGGTCCGCTTCGATATCGCCCGCGATCTCGACCGTAAATTCGGCGCGGCCTATGATGCGGCCAGGGCCGGTGGCGTCGAATTTTACGCCCATGCGTGGCCCGTATCAGAGGCGGGAATTGCTCACAGTCACAGGCTGGAAATCTTGTAGCGGCGGCGCAACCGTTCTTCCCACACGCCGCCGCCGATCGCCAGATAGAGCGCGATCCCGCCCCAGAAACCGATCCCGGTCAGATAGCTGTACATATTCATTTCAGGCGTCATCAGGTGCACCAGATGCGCGGTCATGGTGTTGATCATGCAGACCGCCGCCGCCAGCGTCCAGACCTTACGCGTCATCAGCGACAGGACGATAAAATAGACCGTTATGAATCCGTCGAGGATCAGGGCCGCCGCGCCGGGAAAATAGGTGACCTTATCCTGAAACAGCGGCGTCAGACACGAGGCGATGAAGATGATGACGGCGGCGATGCGTTCGTCCCGCCCGCCGCGCCACAAGGCGAGCGCTGTGACCCCCACGAGCAGAATCAGCCCGACAGAAATCCAGATAATATGGGCGATGTCGCGCATTCTATTCGAGCCGGGCCACCACATGCTCTATGGCCTCGATCATACCTACCGCGGCAATCAAAAGACCGCTGACCAGAAGCGTCGAGACCAGGGCAAGAACGAGGATAAGGCCGATCCATTGGACGGGATTCAGGCGCCGGAGATAGGCCTGCAGGCGTGTATATTTGCCGTCCGGCGGGCCGATATCCGGGACAGCGCGAAGGTGGGACATATCCCTCGCGCCATCACCGGATGGCCCCGCCCCCTCGGCGGCAAGGGGCAACTTAGCGGGGTCGGCGGCATCGGGTATCGGTCTTGCCGCCCCTCGGTCGTCGCGACCGACCCCTGTTTGGGGGGTCGCCTGCGCCTCATAGGCCACCAGCAGGCGCGCGGCATCGCGACTGGTGGCGACGCCCAAACGCTCGCGCGCGGCTTCGGTATGGGTCTTGACGGTGCGTTCGCCGATGTCGAGCAGGCGTGCGATTTCCTTGGCCTGATGGTTCTGGGCGACCAGACGCAGGATTTCCTTCTGACGGGCAGATAACTTCTCTACCCCCGACGGGTTCTCCACAACGACACTCCTTACGCACGACCTTTTATTCGGAGCGGTATAAATCAGAAAAACCCGGACTTTTCCAGACTAAGTGGGGCCTGCGCTTCCCAATTTGACAAATAACGACGTTCACGAAGGACTATGGGTCACGCAAAGGTGCCGGTCTGCGCGGCACCCACCTCTGAGCTAGTCCTCGTCGCGCAGCTTATCCACACGGCCGCCCAGATTGACCACCGCCCACAGGGCCGGCATCAGGGCGGTCTCGTTGCCGGATACGGCGAAATAGACGGGTTTCCACACCGGCTTGAACTTTTCCTTCCAGGCCCGCAGCCCGTCGAAATTATAGACCTCGCCGCCATAGGCGTAGATCAGAGCGGCAATTTTATACCACGCCGGACTGAGCGGTTTGGCCTCAAGGCCACCCAGAGGCGCCATGCCAAGGCTAAAATAGGTGAAGCCTTCGTCACGGGCGTGGAAGATCAGCCGCAGGAACAGATATTCCATGATATTGGCCGGCGCATCGGGCGCGTAGCGCATCAGGTCGAGACTCAGCGAGGCCTTGCCCGTCGACGGCCACAGATTGGCAAACGCCATGATCTCGCCGCCGATGCGGATGACGGCCACCGGCGTCAGGCGCATATAGTCGGCGTCGAAATAACCGAGCGAATAGCCCTTTTCCTTCGCCCCCTTGTCCTCCAGCCAGGCATCGGAAATGGCTTTCAGGCGCGGCAGATGGCTTTCCAGCGCTTCGGGCGCGATGATCTCGAACGTCGCCTCGACCTGCTCGAACCGGCGCCACACCTGCCGGAAGGCATAGCCCTTCTTGCCCGCCAGATCGAAGCTCTGCGCCGGGACCAGAGCCTCCTCGCCGATCTTGAACGGCCTGAGCCCCAGATCGAGCATCAGCGGCAGGAATTCCGGCCCGACGCGGTAAAAGGACAGCTTCGCCTTGGCCAGAGACGCCATTTCCTTCAACCGCCAGCCCAGCCGCGCCACCTCGGCCTCCGGTCCGACCGGCGCCGACATGACCACCCAGCTACGGCCCGACACGCCGTACATGGCAAAGGCCGTGCGGTCCTCGTTCCATAATATATGCTTGTCGCCGGTCAGGGCCAGCCACGCCTGAGGATCGTCGGCCAGTTGCACGACGCCGCGCAGATCCTCGATGTCGTCCTCGTCCGGCAGGTCCGGGGCGGTCCGGGCGATGCCGAACAGACGATAGAGCGCAAACAGCAGGACGGTCGCCGCGATGATGACCAGCCCGCGCAGGAAGCGCGACACGCTGGCCTCATAGGAAAAGCGCTGCCACAGGGTATGGCCGTAGGGGATGCGCTCATAGAAGTAGAAACCGCCGATGGCGATGAGCAGCAACAGAGCGGCCGTGACGATCAGCCAGCCGGGTTTCAGCGTCAGGGTCAGGATGCGCGATTTGCGGCTGAAGGCGCGCTTGCACGGCAGGAGGATCAGGGCGCACAAAACCATAACCTCGGCCACGCCGAAGGCCAGTTCACGCGTCACCGACAAAAACGCCCCGGCCAGCAGCAGGCCCAGCGCCATATACCACGCCGTGTCGATGCGCTCCCACAGGCCGCGCGCCGCGAAGATCAGCAACACCCCGGTCACCGCACCGGCAATATGCGACAGTTCGACCACCTCCAGCGGCAGCCACTTGCGCACGAACGGCAGGGCTTCGGGGTCGATCGGCGACAGAACCGAGGCCAGCAGCAAGGCCCCGGCCAACATCATCAGCACGGCCATGACCTTGGGCACCAGCCGCACGACCGAGTCGAGGACCAGCCCGCGGATATCCTTGGGGTGTTTCATGCCCGCATTTTACACGCGCGGCGGATTCGGAGAAGGGATTTTACCCCGCCCGGATGCACCAGCTGTCGGTGATGCCCAGCTGGCCGCACAGCCGCTCGGCCTGTTCGGGCGACGCAACCGGCCCGACGCGCAGACGGACCATGGGCTTGCCGTCGGCGGTGGTGACCGCCTGAAGCACCGGCTTGAAGCGCTCAAGCCCCGGATTACGCGCCTGAAGCGCGGCCCAGGCGGCTTTCGCGCCGTCGCGGCTGCTGAACGAACCGATCTGGATGGTCTTGAACGCCGGTTCATCGTTTTTAGGCAAGGCTTTCGTGGCGGTCTTCGTCGCCGCTTTCGCCACCGGGGGCGCCTCGGCCACCGCGACGGTCTTCGTCGCCACCGGCACCGGTTTCGGGGCGAACACCTCGGCCTGAGCCACCTCCGTCGCGTCCGGCAGGCCCGTATCGAGCTTGGTATCGGCGTCGGGGCGCTCCATGTCGAGCGGGTTGACGATGCGGATGTTCATCTTCGGCGCATGGGCGACCAGACCGTCCTTGCCGGTGGTCAGCTCTTTCGCCGTCTCGAAGGCCAGTTCGATCTGTTCGTCACGCGACGCCTCGGACGATGAGGACGAGGATGACGCCTCACCCTTCCCATCCACATCGATTTCGGCTAAACGCGCGGCCATCCGCTGAAAGTCCTTGCCGTCGCCCCTGGGCAGGTCGCAGCCGCTCAGGCCGGTCGCCGCAAGGCAGATCGTCAGGGCCAGCAGACTTGAAAACGGGGGCGGGGAGCGCATATAGGCACCCTGACACACGGCGCTTAAATCGCCGTTAGCAAAACTGGTTAACACGCATGCTGAATGCCGATCTGACACCTTACACCGTGACGCGCGTGCGCGACCTCGCCGCCCTGCGCGACGCCGTGCGCGCCTTTCGCGCCAAGGGGTTAAGCGTCGGTTTCGTGCCGACCATGGGTGCCCTGCACGCCGGGCACCTGGCGCTGGTCGAGCACGCCAAAAGCCTCTGTGACGTGGTGGTGGTGTCGATATTCGTTAACCCGAAGCAATTCGCCCCGCATGAGGATTTCGGCCGTTACCCGCGTCAGGAAGACCGGGACGCGGCGCTGCTGGCTACGGTCGGCTGCGACCTCGTCTATCTGCCCGAAGCCGACCTGATGTACCCGGACGTGTTTGCCTCGACCGTCCATGTCGACGGCCCGGCCCTCACGCTGGAAGGCGAATTCCGCCCGCAATTTTTCGACGGCGTGGCGACCGTGGTCCTGAAGCTGTTCAATCAGGTCCAGCCCGACGTCGCCGTCTTCGGCGAGAAGGACTATCAGCAGTTACAGGTGGTCAAAACCTTCGTGCGCGACCTCGATCTGCCGGTCAGGGTGGTGGGTCTGGCGACCGTGCGCGAAGCCGACGGCCTCGCCCTCTCCTCGCGCAACGCCTATCTCAGCGCCGACGAGCGCCGGACGGCGGCACGGCTGATTGTCGAGCTGAATACTGTCGCCGAGGTCGTGCGGAGCGGCGGCGACCGCGCGGCGGCCTTGCAGACCGCCACCGAAAACCTCAGGGCCGCCGGTTTCGGCCCGGTCGACTACATCACCCTGCGCGATGCCGAAACCCTGGCCGAAGCCGGTCCCGACACACGTGCCTTACGCCTGCTGGCCGCCGCCTGGCTCGGCAAGACGCGCCTGATCGACAATATCGCGATATAAAACAGCCCCGGTCCAGAGAACCGGGGCTGTCTTTATGTCTGCTTAGTTCGGGACGCGTACCGTACGATACCCCGTTCCGGCACTGTCGGTCGCCCCGACCTGCACCAGACGCTCACCTGAGGCGCTTCCGGGCAGATCGCCCAGCACCAGATGCGCCGACCTCAGGGTCGCATCGTCCGGGGTGATGATCAGACGACGTACACCGACATTCGATGAATCGATATCGACATAGCTCACCGACGGGTTGGAGTCGGTAATCTGGATATTGAACCAGTCGGTATAGAGGCCGTTGACCTGAACAACGTGTTCATACTGCCCGATATTGCCGTTATTGGTAGTAACCCCCGTGACGTTGAAGTGCTGCGAGCCATCGAACAGGAAGGCCTGCGGTGCGGGATCGCCGTTGTCGTAACCGCAGTTCTTGAGGTTCGGGCTGGTGATGTGAATGCCCGAACAGCCTTCGAAGCGCGCACAGGTTTTCTGGATGTCGCGGAAGTCGGCATTGTCGATCCAGATGCCATCGATATAGCCGGCGTTCTGCTGGAACAGCAGCGCGTTCGGACCGGTTCGCGCATTGATCCACGGGCTGGTCAGCTTGGTTGAGGTGATGTGGCTGTTTGACCCCAGGCACTGAACGTGCATGGACGTGCCCTGATTGTCGCTGGCCGAACCTTCGATCTGAAGATAGTGCTGGAAGGTCTCGGCAATGCTGCCATTGGTGTCGGCGGTCATCTTCAGGCCCGTCTTGCCGTGGTAGATGACGGTCGAATACATGTGGATGCCGGTGATCCCCGCATAGTTGCTGGCAATCATTTCCAAACCGATCGAGTTTTCGGCATAACTGTTTTCCAGCACCGTATTGGTGAATACCTGATCGGCGACGTAACGCAGGTTCGAATCATCGACGCCATAGGCTTTGAGGCGAAGAGCCGAGCCGACACCGGTGATCACGTGCAGACCGGTCCAGCGCATATGGCGCATATTGACGACCTCGACACAGGCCGGCAGACGGGCGCCTTCGTGAATGACCCCTTCGACCGTGACGTTGTCGACCGTGCTATAATCGGGGCTGCTGAAATAGTTGGTGCCGGTTTCGCCGATTTGCAGTGGGATGTCGCAGCCGCCAAGATTGGCGATCATCACGTCCTTAAGCGCGAACTCTGCCGGGACAGCCGGCGAGGTCGGCTTGATGTGAACACCCCGCGCCATCGGCGTCGACAGGTTCTTGAAGTACAGACGCGAGCCGCCAACCGAGCGGCCGGAACCGCTGAGGACGAACTTGCCATAGGCCGTCAGCGGGAAGACCAGCTCGCTTTCCAGATAATAGGCGCGCGACGGCAACTCGAAGGTCAGGGCGTCGCCCCTGGTGTTGAAGTTGTCGGTATTGAGGAGCGCGGCGACCGCACGGTTGAACGCCGCCGAATCGTTGGTGGGCGTCGTTGCATTCCCATCGCCCTTGGCACCGAACCACTCCGGGCGCACGCGGCGCAGGCCGTAAACATTGCCGTAGTAATAATAATCCACCGAACTAATGGTCACGACTTCGGGAACGAAAATCTGTTCAGTGCTTTCACAGACAAACTGTCCGCCAAAACGAACGGTGCGTCCGTTTCCGACTTCCAGTGTAACGCCGTTGTCGATGATGACCGTGGCGGTGACGGTGTAGGCGCCGTCGGCATTGATGTCGGCGATCCACTGGTTGTTCGTCGCGTTTACGGGGTCGTATTTCAGGTGAATCGTCTTTGGGGTCAGACCTGTCGAAGGGTCCCAGACGGTCGAAAAATTAGGCATTGCAAATCCCGGATGAAACACTGCCCTAAGTGACAGCGCGGCCATAATGGAGCCGGTTGGGACGCCGGGGATTGTATGATGTCAGGCCGGTAAATAGGCCAATAAAATCAGTGCACATCATGCAAAGTGATCGATCATATATCCATTTGCGTTCCACGAACCATGGCGACCCAACCTCGCAACCTTGCCATTTGAACAACCTGAAACTGTACCCGCATCCCGGCGTTCGCGACGGAGGATGTTGGCCGCATGGCTGGGCAAGACGCGCCTGATCGACAATATAGCGGTTTAGCCTAAAAGTTGACGCGCACCGGACTGCCGCGTTATGCTTTATCTTGTTACCGGTCCGTTCAAGGTAAAACCATGCCTGCACCGCGCAGTTTGACATCGCGATTCATCAAGGGTTTTCTGAGCCTTGCCCTCACCTTTGCGGCGGGTGAAAGTGCCGCTCAGGTGGGGTGCACGCCCGGCAAGGAATGTATTTTCATCGCGGCCCCCGAGTGCGGCGTCTATAATCCTGAGCTGTGCAAGGACCCCGCCGAGCGCGCCCGCTACGAAAAGCTGGCGGAGGAGCAACGGCGCAAAGACAAGGCGGCCGCCGAGGCCCGCGAAGCCGAACGCCTGCGCAAGGAAAAGGAAGTCGCCGACCAGATGAAAAGTCTGAACATGGGGCGGCAGCGCGAAGCCGAAGCCAAGCGGCTTCTGGCCATGAAGGCCGCGGCGGACGCGGCCCGCAACAAGATCAAGCGGGACAATTGCGGCATACCGGAAGGCAACCCGAACTACCGACCGCAGGGCTGGCACGGCACGGCCTGCCCACAATAATTCATTCGTATGAGGGGTAAGATGAAACTGTTGACACTGGCGCTGGTGGGGCTGCTTGCCCTGGGCGGACAAACCACGACGGCGCAGGCGCAGGAACAGACCGTTGAAAATGCCCAGAAATTTCTGGGCATTCTGGCGTCGCAGAACCAGTTCACCCTGAGCCACCGACAGAATAATTATCAGTGGGACGAATATTACTGGACCGATGACGCCACCGACAATACGCGGCACCATCATGACATTACCCCGCCCTTCAAGGTTAATTCGGCGCGTATGTCCACGCGGTGCGCCACGGTCCTCAATACGAATGTCATTTTATATTACGGCACCGTCGAAGGCCGTTTTAACACACCGACCCTGAAAACTGATAGCCAACCCCCGATAGACATTTCCATCGACTGGGCCAAGGTGGCGATCGTCCGGCGCGAAGGCAATGGCGTGGTGATCAGCGGTAACAACTATACCAATATGACCTACTACAACTATTTGCGCTTTAACCTGCCGTCCGAGGACCTCGCCAAACGCGTCGAATACGCGCTTGAATTCATGCGCCTGAGTTGCGACGCGGCGGCCTCGACCGGGTTCTGACGCTGTCTATTGCGCCGGAGGCATCGACAACGGCCCGATGACCTCGATCGTGTCGGTGACGATGCCCATGCGCCACGACTTCGGCACCTTCGACAGTTCTTCCGGCGTATTGAGCGACGGCATGCCGCCCTTGCGCTTGTTAACGTCGCCGATCAGCCAGACATAGCTCCCCGCATCGGCGAATCGCGTCTGCAGGCGGTTCGGATAGCCCCAGGCCAGCCACGCATAGTTGGTCGGCAGATACATGGTCGTATGGCGGCAGGCCTTAGGCATGTAGCCGCTCCAGCCCAGCGCCATGTACCCCAGGGCGCACGATTTGAGCTTCGCCTTGCCGGTCGGGCGCAGGTCCGGTCGCAGGACCGCCAGCCGTTGCGTCGGACGCTCGCCCGCAAAGACGCTCAGGCGTTCGGGATGGGCTTCTGGATGCGCCTTGAGCCACGCATCCAGAAGATCGGCCTCGCGCGAGTCGTTGCTCTTGATATTGATCAGGATATGCTTGTCGGGAAAGGCGGTCAGCACCTCCGCCAGAGACGGCATCCGGCCTTTGAACTGGCCACGAAACGGATAAGTCTTGCCCCCGTCGGCGGTATAACCGTAGCCGATATCGAGGGCCTTCAGTTCGGCCATACTGTGCTGGCGCGTGATGCCTTTGCCGTCGGTGCGGCAATCGAGCGTCCAGTCGTGAAAGACGACGAAATCGCCATCGGTCGTCGGGTGAACGTCGATTTCCACCCCGTCGGCGCCCAGATCGAAGGCCGCCTGCATCGACGGCAGGGTGTTTTCCAGATAGCCGTGCGTCGGCGGCAGGATACGGTCCGCCGTGCAGGTGTCGCGCGTCAGGCCTTCGCGGCGGTAATGCTGATAAAGCCCGCGATGCGACAGCAATTGCGGCGTCGTTTCCGGTGGCGTCGCCGCCCACGAGGCGTTGATCAGATAGAGCGCCGCGATCACGACCGCACTCCCCGCCCCGATTATATAGCGCTTTTTCATGCACACCCCACATACGTAGCAATGCTACATATATGCCGTGCTCAGGTTTTCGGGTCAAGCCACGCGTCGAGATTTTCGATCAGATCGGCCACGGTTTCGGGCTTGAGACGCGCCAGAAGCGCCCCCATCAGGGCCAGTCGCCGGGCATAGACCCGCTCATAGGCCGCCCGACCCGCCGCCGTCAGGCTGAGCGACACGGTGCGCTTGTCGGTCGGATGCGGGGTTCGCGCCACCATGTCCAGCCCGATCAGGGCGTTGACCAGACGGCTCATGGTCGGATGCGCAACCTTTTCCAGCGCCGCCAGTTCGGTCAGGGGGATGCCGGGGTGGGTATAGAGGGTGCTCATGGCCGCGTACTGGGCACTAGTGATCGCGCTCCCCCCGTCCAGCACCCGCGCCTGCCGCAGCAGGCGGGTGGCGAGGTTCTGAAAACGCGCCGCCAGTTCGGTGGTATCGGAAGGCAGGTCAGGCACAGATCGTCTCTCAGGCTTCGTTGCGGGCTGGATAGCAGAAGACGCCGCCCGAATACAGAGGCCCTCATACAGAGGCCCTCATACAGAGGCCCTCCCGGTGATCGCAAAAAAGGACGGCCCTTGCCGGACCGTCCTGAAGTCAGCGCCTTCTCATATCGGGATGATACAGATGAAAAGGCGGCAAGGGCCCGCCGCCGCAGGGAGGGCGCGGCGACGGGATTCACGAGTGGAAAGCCTATTGCAGCTTATAGATGACGCCCAGGCGCATCTTGCGGCCACCATAGACGACCTGCCAGGGCGTTTCCGGAACGGCGGCCAGACCACGGGTCGGGCCGACGCGGACGCTGGCTTCTTTCAGGACGTTCGTCGCCTCGAAATAGACCTCGACGTTCGGCTTGAATTTGTGCGTGATCTTGGCATCCAGATAAGCGTTCTCGGCGTTGTAGTACGCTTCGCCGGGATTGTAGGGCAGGCTGACAAAGGTCCGCGGGTTCGAGTTCGGATAGGCATAGGTCGGCAGACGGTTGGCATCACACGAGGCAATACATTCCAGAACCTGAGACCGGACCTGATAGGCCAGTTTCGCGTTCGTCTTGCCGTCGTCGTACCAGATCGACAGGTTGCCGAAATATTCAGGCCGTCCCGATGGCCCCAGATTCTGGCCGGAGATCAGGTCCTGATAACCGCCGCCCGACGCCTTGTTGGTCGAATAGTTCAGATCGATACCCGTGTAACGGAAGCGCCACGGCAGGAAGGTCAGGGCCGCCTTCGAGGAGAATTCCCAACCGGCCTGGGTGGTGCCCGGCTGATTGATCCAGGTATTGTAGGTAAAGGTGAAATCCGACAACGGCTTTCCGGATACCGGATCGACTTCACTGGTCCCGGCGAACACCGGCTGATCGACCATGATCTTACGGGTCGGCGAGCCGATCTTGATCTTCTGGCGATAGTAAGCCAGCGACACGAAGGTGTCCCTGTTGATATACCACTCGATCGCCGTGTTGTTCTTGGTTGCCGTATAGGGCTTGAGATCCGGGTTGCCGAAATCGCCGCAGGTCTGATCGAGGTCTTCACCGGCGACAATCCGGTCTTCGATCCGCTGATCCACCGTACAGGTGCCCGCCGGGAACAGGTAGCTGACGCCCGCGCGCGAGATGGTCTTCGACCAGTTATAGCGCAGAACGACCTTGTCCGGAACGGCCCAGAGCGCGGCGTTATAGCTTGGCAGCCAGTCGGTATAGTCGCGTTCGACGGCGATCGGCTTGGTGATGGTTGTCGTCTGGACGCGGCCATAGCCTTCCGCCGCGTTCCAGTCCTTCAGAGGGTCGCCGGTGCCCGTGATTTTACGCACGGAACTGATCGACGTGAAACCGCTGCCCGCTACCTTCGAGTTAACCGCGCGGACGCCGAAATTGCCTTCGAACGTCATATTCAACGGCAGCGACTGTTCGAAATCGAACATGTAGTAGGCGGCCGTGACTTCTTCCGAAGAGAAGTTGGTCGGCATCGCATAGAGGTTGCCGTCGGTGCCCTTACAGACCTTCAGGCAGTTGGTGTTGTAGTTCTGTGCCGAGGCCAGTTGCGAATACAGCTTGGGGACATCGAGGGTATTCCACTGCGTCATGCCCTGAACGCCGTCGTAACCCGGGAAGAAGGCGCCCTCCATGGGCAGGACGCTGTTCTGAAGTATTTTGATCAACTCAGCGCGCGGAAGCGTTTCCACGCCGTGCATCCAGTCCGTACGGGCCGAGGTCGGAACCCCGCTGGAAAGATTATACATCGCATTCGGCACATAACCATAGACGCATCGGTTCGCGGCCGTTGTCGTCGCCTGATTTTCACAGGCGCGAACGGTCGACCGGAGGTTTTGCGTCGGTACACCGATCATCAGGCTCGGCAAATACCCGTCGCCACGCCACAGTTGATTGTCGATCTTGCGGTACTGAATACCGGCCTTGAAGCGCTTCAGGATCGGAAAGTCCGGCATCTGATAGGTCAGGTCGATCTTGCCCTGGGTTTCACCCGTCTCAACCAGTCGCGGTCCATAGCCCAGGCTGATAGAGTCCGAATACTGAGCCAGTTGCGCCGCCGTCGACCCGGTGGCCGGGTTGAGCGGCATAAACTGCGTCAAATCGTTGGGATTGAACGACGCCGGAAGCTTGATATCCCACGTACCGGTCGGCGTGGCGAACATCTCCGCCCCGGTATAGAAGGTCTTGATCGAGGCACGATAGTCGTACCGCGTATATTCTGCGTCCTGTTTGCTGCCCATGAACTCGATCAGAAGCGGGCCATCCTTATAGGTACCGCCGGCCTGAATGTACGATGTATCCCAGATCTGATCGTTGTAGATTTGGTCGATATTGTACTCGGCACGCCCCAGCGTCAGCGCGGTGACGTGGTGAGCGGAATCCATTTTGATGGAACCCGGCACGATATTGATCGCCTGACCGTAGATCGGGAAGGCGTTGTTGGTCGTCACGGAACCGGCGGTATTATCCAGTTGCCGATAACCGGACAATTGCGTCGGATTATAGAGGTAATAACCGTTCCCGGCAGTGGGCGTAATATAGTCGGGTGAGTTGACCGGGAAGGTCGTATTGCCCACCAGAGTAAAAAGGTTAGTCGCAAAAGCGTCGCCGCCGCGCGAATTGGGATCGATATCGATATTGCCACGCGAGCGGTTGGCGCGGATATCCTGCATTTTGCGATCGGTCTTCTGATACTTCGCGAAGACGGTCAGCTTATCATTGACCCGGAAGTCGAACCGGATATCCCAGGACTGTCGGTCCTCGTACTGCTTTTGCAGAGCCTCACGCAGGTTCGACGGCGAATAGTCGTTCCACTGGCTCAGGCAGGTGAATTGTTCCTGAATACGAATCGTCTGCGCGTCGCGGCGGCTGTTGCCGCTGTTGGCGCCTGTAATCGTATTGAGCTGGGCTTCCGTATAGAGCGGGAACGCGGCCAGACAGTCGGCCTTGGTCTTGGCGTTGGCCGATTTGGTAACGATGTCGAGCGGTGTACTGGTCACGAATTTCTGGGTGCCGCCGGCCGCCAGATCATAGCTGCCGACCGGCAGGGTCGCCGCCGAGCCGGAGACAGTCGCCGGATTGAACTGGAAGGTTTTCTCCGGCGAGCCATCGAAATCGACCAGGCGGTAATAGCCCTGATCGAAATTGTCCATGCTGGTCTGATGGCTCTCGTTATACGTCTTGCGCGTCGAGAGATTGAAAACGACCCCCAAACGACCTTCGAAGAACTTGCGCGACGCCACGATACCGATGTCGGGAACGATCTTTTCGTTCATCGAGTTGCGTTCACCCGCCACACGAATCTGAAAAAACGGCTTCTTGAAGTCCAGGCCGGTCCGGGTCTGGATCGAGACGGTCCCGCCCAGACCGCCTTCGGTCTGATCCGGAGTCGCGCCCTTGACGACATCGACGCTCTTGATCAGATCCGCGGGCAATTCGCGCAGGTCGGCACCGCGACCGGACGGGTTACCATAGGCCAGATCGTAGCCCGATGTGGCGGCCGACATGCCGTCCAGCTCGACGCGGGTCAGGTCTGCCGTGTTACCGCGCAGGGTGATCTGCTCGCCCTCGCCGCTTTCGCCCCGCGCCAGACTGACGCCCGCGATACGGGACAAAGCCTCGGCAAGGTTGCGGTCGGGGAACGAACCGACATCGTCGGCGACGATCGAATCCGTTGCCGTCTTGGCGCGCTTCTTGCGGTCGATGGCCGACTGCTGCGATGCGCGCGTCCCGATGACGACGACTTCGGTCACGTCCGTCTGGCCCGATGGGGCGGCCTGTTGCGCGGCAACCGAGGTCGCCGTTAGCGCTATCATGGCCAGTCCAGTGCTCGCCATGAGGTATGCCGCGAAACGCCGCGACGAAAACTCTCTCATTGTTCCTCTCCCTGTGGGACTGAACCGGAGGCCCCGGTTCTTATTTTTTTGAATTGTGCACGAAGGCTTCCGACCGTTTCCCTTGCCGTTGTGGCGGCGATACCCAAGCGGGAAGCGGTATCAAGACACCTTCGAAAGATGTAGACGCGATGCGGCGGGACAAATGCCTCGGACGAGACCCTTCCTCCCTCATCGTCAAAAATGATAACGCTACCATTTCAAAGACGCAATACAGTTTTCAAATAAGGAAATGATTTTTCAATTTGGAAGTTAAAAACGTGACAAAAAACACACGAAACGCGGTCGGAGCGGCCTGAATAATTTTATTAAATACTATATTTTTCAGATATTTATTACAATTTCTCACAAAAACGTTATCGCGCCCGGTGCTTTTTCATCAGGTAATTTCCGGATGCCACGTCTATCGCAGATGAAAATCGGCGCACGGCCACGAAGCGACATCCCCGTCGCGCATCCACACCCGTTTCCAGACATGAAACAGGTTGTTTGCGATTTTTACCGATAAGCCCCCCGATTCGGGTGGTCACCTCAGGCGCTGGCCTCGGGCTGTCCGTAGGCCTGGGCCGCGCGCCGCTTGAATTCGGAAATCAGCGCCTGAGCCCGGGGGTCGTTGCTGCGCTCCTTGAGCGAATAGACCCCCATACGCACGGGGTCCGACATATCGTCCTGAACGAGGTGGACCTGATGGACGCCCAGCCGGGCGAATTCATTCGCCATCAGATCCCCATGCTGCAGCACGGCGTCCGTCTGTTTTACGTAATCCAGACAGGCTTCGAGCGAATCCGAGGTGAAAGCCTTGCCCACGGTGCCGCCGGTAAAAACCGAATTTGAAAAGCGCCGCTGGTGGCTTTCCTTGGGAAAGGCGAGCGTCGAGGGATAGGCCCTCAGTTCGGCCAGGGTGCGAATCTGGCCCAAAAGCGGATGCCCGGCGCGGACGAAATAGCCGTCGCGCAGGTGGCCGACCGGCGAGAAATCCGTACCGAGGCTGGGGTCGAGGTCCGGCACCTTGTGACCGACAAAGGCGACAATGTCTCCGGCCAGAAGCTGATCCATCAGACGCAGGACATTGCCGATGCTCACATGGATGGCGACGTCGGGATGCTGAGTCCGGTAATCGAAAATGAAGGTTCGCAGAAACGCCGTCCACGCCGTATATCCCGAACCGAGGCTCAGGCCGTAGTCCATGTCCTTGCGTTGACGCGCGATCGAGGTCAGGGCGTTGTCGTGAAGCCGCTTCATGACAACGCCATGCTCATAAAGCGTCTGACCGTACGAGGTCAGGCGCATGCCACGCGGCGTGCGCTCGAACAGTTCGACGCCGAGCGAGGTTTCCAGCTTCTTGAGATTAAAGGTCAGGGTCGGCTGGGTCACCCTCAGGCGTTCGGCCGCCAGACTGAGCGACCCGGCATCGGCCACCGATAAGAACTGAAGCAGGGCGCGATCCATAATCCCCTCCGAACGATATAGATTTTTTCAATGGATACGCTGATATTTCGTATTTTTCTATAGGGAATGATGCTGATAGGTTTGATATCGAAAATAAGGGCGCCTCAGCATTTTACTAAACAAATGCGGCAGGACCAAAAAACAGGCTTAGGGAACGTAACAAAAATCCAGTCAACCGCATCTGCTTTACAGAAAACAGGCCCTTATTAGATCCATTCGTTGAGCGGATAGGGCTGCGTGCCGCGTATATATACGTCACGCACCGCCCGTTCTGCTTCAACACACGCTATACCTTCTGACTAATCACCCCCATACCGGAAGGTAAAACTCATGCGGCCCGTTAGCGTGCGGGCCGCTTTTTTTTGCCCGACGGTCAGGCGCTCACCACGCGCCCGCCTCACGCAACGCATTGACCAGTTCCGGCGGCAGTTCCGCGCCATTGTCGCCCATCACGAGGTCTTTCGGCGAGTCCTTGGCCTCCAGATAGCGCCAGCCCTGAAACGCCCGGCGCGGATGCGGCTCAGTCAGGATATGCTGCGTCGAAACGGTAATCAAGCATTGGGGAATCGCGCCTTCGACCGTCTCGATACTGACGATCGGGCGGCGGACCAGAATGACGCCCTTGATGACCCAGAACAGCGAACCGCCGTCGAGCAGTTCTTCAGCACGTTTGGGCGTCTGGCGCGTGTGGATCGTGCGGGTAGCGTGGCCCGCTTCCCAGCTCAGCAGATCTTCGACCGTATCGGCACCCACGCACAGCTTGACCAGATTGACGCTCATCGCTCGACTTTCGCTACAGATTTTACTTAACTAATTGGCAGTTAATATGAGGCGCATTATCTATTAACCGTAACCATAAGAATCAAGGCCCGCCCCCATGGCCGACACGCTGGAAACCGCCCTCGCCAAGCTGTTCAACACCTCGTCCGCACTGGAAGAGGCAAGCTGGATCACCCTGTCCGGCGGCAGCCGCCTGTTCAGCGCCGGGGACGAGTCCGACCACCTTTATCTGCTGCGCTCCGGGCGTCTGGGCGTCTTCCGCCACGACGACGACCAGCAGGGCCTGCACCTGATCGGCATCATCAAGCCCGGCGAGCCCGCCGGCGAGATGTCGCTGATCGCCGGGACGCCGCATACCTCGACCCTGATCGCGCTGCGCGACTGCGAGCTGATGGTGCTGCCGAAGGAGGCCTTCCTGCGCGCCATCGAGACCGCGCCGGACGTGCTGCTGGCGCTATCGAAGCAGATGATCCAGCGGGCGCGTGAGGGCACACCACGCGAAGGCCGCCGCCATAATACTCCGAATGTTTTCGCCTTTTTCGCGCTGAACGACATCCTTGTGCGGCCACTGGTCGATAAGATCGCCGGGCATATCCGCACGCTGGGCTACAGCGTCGCGATCTTCGACAAAGACAATCACGGCTCGACCTTCGACACCTTCTCGAAGGCCGAGGCCGAGAACGACTATGTGCTCTACGTCGCCGAAAAGCCGGAAAGCCACTGGCGGCTGCTCAGTTCGCGGCAGGTCGATCACACCTTCTGGATCGCCGATGCGCGCGAGCATTCGGCGCGCGAAAAGCCTGAAACCCCGACCGGCACCTTGAGCCCCGAAGACTCGCAGATGCTCGATCCGCTGGGGCTTCAGCGCGCGCCGGACCTGATCCTCATTCAGGCGCAGGAGTCCGATGGCCGCAAGATCATCGCCCACACAAAAAGCTGGATAGACGCCTTCAAGCCGGCCCGCTGGTTCCATGTCGGCGATCACTCGACCCAGGACGCGGCACGCATCGCCCGCATCGTCACGGGACATTCGATCGGTATCGTCTTTTCCGGCGGCGGGGCGCGGGCCTTCTCGCACATCGGCGCGGTACAGGCCCTGCGCGAGGCCCATATCCCCATCGACTTCGTCTGCGGTTCGTCGATGGGCGGCATCGTCGGGGCCTGCGTGGCACAGGAATGGACCGAGGCCGAAATCGACGAGAATATCCGCGCGGCCTTCGTCGACTCCTCGCCGCTGGACGACATCACCTTCCCGTTTCTGGCCCTCACCGGCGGCAAGAAGGTCGATGAACGGCTGGCGAAGTATTTCGGCGAGGTGCTGATCGAAGACCTGCCCCTGCCCTTCTTCTGCCTGTCGTCGAACCTGACCTCGGGGACGATCAAGGTGCACAAGGGCGGGCTGATGCGTCAGGCTTTGCGCGCTTCGATCTCCCTGCCGGGGATCATGCCGCCGGTGATCGAGGACGGTCAGGTGCTGGTCGACGGGGCGGTGATGCGCTCCTTCCCGGCCCTGATGATGCGCAATACGCATCTGGGGACGGTGATCGGCGTCGATGTGACCCGCGCCAAAGGCATCGATCCGAAGACGGTCGAGGTGCCGAAAAGCCTGCCGACCTGGTTCCTGAAAGGCGACTGGCGCAAGGGACCGCCGATCGTCTCGATCCTGATGCGCTCGGCGACGATCACCACCGCCGCCGACCTTGAACAAAGCCGTCTGGCCAGCGATCTTCTGATCATCCCCGAGCCCGAAGGCGTCGAGATCCGCGACTGGTACGCCTACGATCTGGCGGTCGAGTCGGGTTATCAGACGACGGTGGACAGTCTCGCCAAGCTGGAACACCCGGTAACGCAGTTGCGCAAGCTGGGGGTCAGCCTGCATCCGAACATCCCGGCCTTTACGCCGGACGACAGTTTCATCACGCCGCCGAAGTTCGAAAAGCCGAAATACGGGCTGAAGACGACGGGCCGCGTGGTCAAGCCGGTGAAACTGGGCAACAAGCCTGTGCCGAAGATGTAGGTTCGGCCGAAGATGTGAACACCCTTATCCCTGTCGCATACCGATGGGGAGTAGAACGTACTAGGTTCGAGACTCAATCAGTCCACCAAGTAATTGCGATAGCAATAGCGATGGCGGCAGCAAAATTGGCTGCGAGTTTGTCGTATCGGGTGGCGATGCGTCTCCAGTCCTTTAATCGG
>NZ_JAQQKX010000018.1 GCF_028550415.1 Asticcacaulis aquaticus | reverse complement strand
TCCTCGCCCGAGATGAACGGCTTCTGCCAGATCACTTCGTTGCCGCGGACGATCTTCGACGTGCCCTCGACGTGGGCGGGCAGGTCGCCCGTCAGGATTTCGACGCCGAGCGACGCCGGGCGCAGCTTCGAATGGGCCAGCCACAGATAGTTCTGCTTCTCGACCACGTGGTCGGAGAACTCGTTGGCCAGGGCAAAGCCGATGCGATAGGCCTGAGCGTCGTCGCCGATGACGTAGATCCCGGCCATTTCAGGCTCCTCGCCGCCGTCTTCGGCAAAGTCCGGCGAGACCAGCGCCTCGCCCGGCCCGACCAGGCCGTGACCGTTGCCCTTGTAGAACCATTCCGGCTGCGCGCCGACCGCGCCCGACGCGGGCTTGCCGCCCTTCACGCCCATCAGGAACATGCGCATCGAGTCGGTCAGGTTCTCTTCGCCGGCTTCCTTGGCCTTGGTGTGCATCTTGTCGCGGCCCTCGGCCGAGCCGAGGTGCGTCAGGCCCGTGCCGGTCAGGTGCAGGTGCGCCGGATCGGGATGGTCGATGGGCGAGAGGATGCGGCCTTCCGAGAGGGCCAGCGCGATATCGACGGCTTCACCGAGGCCCTGTTGGGCGACCTGATCGGCAATCGAACGCTTCGCTGCGATGGCGGCGCGGGCCAGCTCATAGGTCGAGGTGACGCCGAGGATGACCCTGGCGGAACCGTCGTCCTCACCGGCGGCGACACCGCGCGCCCCGTGGGCGTCGACGAACTGGATCAGGCGTAAGGTCATGGCGCTTCCCTCAGGATTATGTGATATAACTCAGACAATTGATTGTGACTTAGGCCGCGCTTTCGCGTTTGTCAAATCGTGTTTATGATGGCCGCGACGAATCTTAATTCATCCTCCCCTGTCAGCCCGAAGGGCGCCACGGGGGAGGTGGCGAGCTTGTCTCGCCGGAGGGGGCATAACGGGCTGGGCCTGCCCCCTCCGTCGCGGACGAAACGCCGCGACACCTCCCCCGCAAGCAGGGGAGGATGCAGACAGTAACAGGGCCCTGAATGACCATCGATACCCCTTCGCATCCGCCGCTTCGCCGCACACCGGTCTCCGATCAGGCGCAAAGTTTTGGCCTGACGTTTCAGGGGCGGCTGCACGGGGCGCTGGCCCACCGGCTGGGGGTCGATATCCTGAAGGGCGTCTATGCGCCGGGTCAGGTCCTGCCGAACGAGATCGACTCAAGCTCGACGCTGGATATCTCGCGCTCGGCCTATCGCGAGGCGATCCGGATTCTGGCGGCGAAGGGCATGGTCGAGAGCCGCCCCAAGGCCGGGACCAAGGTGACCGAGCGCAAGCGGTGGAACATCCTCGATCCGGAGGTTCTGGGCTGGATGTTCGAGACCGAGCCGTCGGAAGACTTCATCAAGGGGCTGTTCGAGCTGCGGCTGATCACGGAACCGGCGGCGGCGGAGCTGGCGGCGCTCAGGCGCACCGAGGCGCATCTGAAGCAGATGGATGCGGCGCTGGACGTGATGGAGGCGGAGACGCTGGCGACCGAAGCGGGGCGCCGGGCGGATCTGGAGTTCCACGACGCGCTGATGAACGCCACGGGGAACGAGGCTCTGGCCAGTTTGAGCCATTCGATCGGGGCGGCGGTGGCGTGGTCGACGCGGTTCAAGCAGCGCTCGGGGCCGCTGCTGCGCGACCCGGTGCCGGACCACCGCCGGGTCTATGACGCCATCAAACGTCAGGACGCCGGTGCCGCCCGATGGTGCATGGAATCCCTCATCCGCATGGCGCTCGATGACACCCAACGAACCATGAAAACTCAACTCATCGAACCAAGGGGCTAGCCCGCAAAGCCACCCCCGTCGATAAAGGCCTGTTCCTCCGCCGTCGTCACCCGCCCCAGAACCGGATTGCGGTGCGCAAAGCGTCCGAAGCGCTGAATGATGTCGCGGTGACCTTCGGCATAGTCCAGCGATTGCCCGCCCAAAGGCCGCATCAGTTCCACCGCGCGGTCCTGATCGGCCAGGTCTTCGGAATGCTCGAACGGCAGATAGATAAAGGGGCGCAGAATCTCCGCAACGTCCTTGTCCTGACCGGCATCCACGGCCTTGCGGGCAAAGCTCAGGGCCAGCGGATCGGTGGCGAACATGTGCGCCGTGCCGCGAAAGGCATTGCGCGGAAACTGATCGAGCAGGATCAGCAGGGCCAAAGACCCGCGCGCGGTCCCGCTCCAGTCATCCAGCTTGCGCGCCGCCGCCTGCATATGCAGGTCGAGGAACCGCGCGCGAAATTCGGCATCAAAGGCCTCGTCCTTGGCGAACCATTTTGACGGTCCGGCGGTTTCCCAGAAGGTAATGACGTCGTCGATCACAGGGGCTTCCTTATATAGAGAATTTGACCGCAAGGCGCGGGACGCCAACGGGACTCGTCTATGCGACTCTTCTCCTATAGACTGGAGCCCGACCATGAACCACCCCGTTTCCACTACCGAAGACCCGCGCTGGCAGGCCGTGATCGACCGCGATCCGGCGCAGGCGAGCGCTTTCGTCTATGGCGTGACCTCGACCGGCGTCTTTTGCCGCAGCACCTGTCCGTCGCGACGGCCAAAGCCCGAAAACGTCCGCTTTTTCGCCACGCCCGCCGCCGCGACCGCCGCCGGGTTCCGGGCCTGCAAGCGCTGCACGCCGGAGGCGGCGGCCTTGCGCGACACTCAGGCCGCGATAATTGCCCACCTGTGCCGCGAGATCGAGACGGCGGAAACCGAACCCGCGCTCGCCGATCTGGCGCGGCAGGCGGGTCTCAGCCCGTTCCACCTGCATCGCGTGTTCAAGGCCGCGACCGGCGTGACGCCCAAGGCCTATGCCCGGGCCCATCGCGCGAAGAAGATGCGCGATACCCTGAAGACCAGCGCCACGGTGACCGAGGCCATTTACGACGCCGGATTCAACGCCTCCAGCCGCTTCTATGCCGATACGAAAACCGCGCTGGGGATGACGCCCACGGCCTTCCGCAAAGGGGGCGTCAACGAAGATATCCGTTTCGCCGTCGGGCAAAGTCGGTTGGGCGCGCTGCTGGTTGCCCAAAGCGAAAAAGGCGTCTGCGCCGTGTTTCTCGGCGACGATCCCGAGGGTCTGGTCCGCGACCTTCAGGACAGTTTCCCGAACGCCCGACTGATCGGGGCCGATACCGATTTCGAAGAGACCCTCGCCCGCGTCGCCGGGCTGATCGAGGCCCCCGGCACCGGCCTCGACCTGCCGCTCGATATCCGCGGCACGGTGTTCCAGCAAAAGGTGTGGGCGGCCCTGCAAGCCATCCCTGCGGGTCAGCGCCTCAGCTACAGCGAACTGGCCGAACGCATCGGCGCACCGAAGGCCGTCCGCGCCGTCGCCTCGGCCTGCGCGTCGAACACCATCGCCGTCGCCATCCCCTGTCACCGCATCGTGCGCAACGACGGCGCCCTGTCCGGCTACCGCTGGGGCGTCGAGCGCAAGGCGGCCCTGTTGGAACGGGAAAACTGATTTTTCTTATACCTCCCTGGCTACGCCGGGGAGGGGGACCGCACGAGCCGCCAAAGGCGGTGAGATGTGGTGGTGGGGGTTCTTGCTTTCTTACAACTGTGTTCGTTCCACCTCAGCAAGACACCCCACCACCATTGGCTCCGCCAACGGTCCCTCTCCCCGCGCAAGCGCAAGGAGGTATAGGTACGGCGAATCAGACCTATTGATTTGTTCTCTTTTTGTGCTAAGTTCTGCGTATGTTCTCATAACGTCGCGGAACGCACATCATGGACGAGATCGAAAACCATCCCCCAAGAACTGGAATGCGGAAGATCATCCATATCGATATGGATGCCTTCTACGCCTCGGTCGAACAACGCGATAACCCCGATCTGCGCGGCAAGCCGGTCGCGGTCGGCGGCATGGAACGCGGCGTCGTGGCGGCGGCCAGTTATGAGGCGCGCAAGTTCGGCATCCGCTCGGCCATGCCCTCGGTCACGGCGCGGCGCAAATGCCCGGACCTGATCTTCGTCAAGCCGCGCTTCGACGCCTACAAGGCCGTGTCAAAGCAGATCCGTGATATCTTCGAGGACTATACCGATCTGGTCGAGCCGCTGTCGCTGGACGAGGCCTATCTCGACGTCACCGAAAACCACAAGGGCGTCGGCTCGGCGACCCTGATCGCGCAGGAAATTCGCGCCCGCATCAAGCTGGCGACGGGCCTGACGGCGTCGGCAGGGGTGTCGTACAACAAGTTTCTGGCCAAGATGGCGTCGGATTACCGTAAGCCCGACGGGCTCTATGTCATCACCCCGCGCATGGGGCCGGAATTCGTCGAAACCCTGATGGTCGGCCGTTTTCACGGCATCGGCCCGGCGACCGAGGAGAAGATGAACCGCCTGGGCATCATGACCGGAGCCGATTTGCGGGCGCAGTCCCTGCCCTTCCTGCAAAAGCACTTCGGCGTGTCGGGCGACTATTACCACAATATCGCGCGCGGCATCGATCATCGTCAGGTACGGCCGGACCGGGTACGCAAATCCGTCGGCGCCGAAAACACCTTCTTTCAGGACATCTTCTCAGCCGACGCAGCGCGCGCGGCCTTGCAGCCCATCGTCGAAAAGGTCTGGCGTTATTGCGAGCAGAACGGCACGCGCGGCCGCACGGTGACGCTCAAGGTCAAATATACCGACTTTCAGCAGATCACCCGCAGCCACACCGCCAATGCCACGGTGGGCGACAAAGCGGAACTCTCACGCGTGTCGGGCACCCTGCTCGACGGTGTGTTCCCTCTGGCCAAGGGCATCCGGTTGCTCGGCGTCACCCTGTCGTCATTAGGCGCCAACGATGCCCGCCCCGAACCGCAGCAATTGTCGCTGGCTATATAAATCGCGTCGCAATATCCGCGCCTTCTTTCAGCGTCAGGGTCACCGGCGTGCGCTCGACCACCTCGGCCAGCCGCGCGCGGGCCTCGTCGCTCAGATCGCCGATCAGACGCACCTCGCGTGTGATCTTCGACCGTTTATTGTCTTTCGCGTGGTGCAAGTCGACCTCAAGCCCTTGCAGTGCAAAGCCTTTGCGCTCGGCATACATGCGCAGCGTGATCGACGTGCAGGCCGCCAACGCCGCCAGCAGCAGATCGTAGGGCGCGAACCCGGCATTGCCACCGCCCAGGGCTTCGGGTTCGTCGGCGATGAGGGTGCGGCCGGCGCTCTCGATGGTCGTCAGGTAATTGGTGGTGCCGATCCGGGCATGGGCCTGCGCCATGTGGGTCTCCGTAAAGCGTCGCGAAAAGGGAACCATAACGCAAACCGTCCGCTTTCGTATGGCAAATTTACGCCTGACGCCGTCTTGTAAGAGCGCGTGGCGGGGCCGAATTTCTTAGCGAAAGAGGCAAACATGACGACCCTTTATGGCCGTGAGGCCCGCGACCGCATCTGGTCCCTGATCAAGGACATCAAGGTGGCCATGCTGGCGACCTATAACGCCAATGGCCTGTTGCACGCCCGCCCGATGCAGCAGCAGAAGATTGAGAAAAACAGCGGCTTTCAAGGTGTGCTGTGGTTTTTTACCGGCGCCGATACGGGCAAGGTCGAAGAGATCACCGCCAATCCCGCGGCCCTTCTGACCTATGCCGATACCGACGGGCACAATTACGTCTCGCTCAACGGCACGATCACCATCAGCCGCGACCGCGCCAAAATCGACGAACTGTGGTCGGAAGTCGATAAGGCGTGGTTCCCGAAAGGCAAGGACGACCCGAACCTGCTTCTGCTGCGGTTTGAGGCCGCCGAAGCCGAGTTCTGGGACAGCCCCGGCATGATCGCGGCGGGCCTTGGTTATATCAAGGCGTTTTTCACGGGCGAACAGGCTCAGGTCGGTGACACCGGCCACGCCGACCTCGACATCCCTGCCTTCGAGGGGCGTGAAACCGTCAATTCCGAGGCGCCACGCAAACCGGAACCGGAAACCGTTCTGGTCTCGACCGGCCCCCGCGATCCGATGGGTTAAGGTATCAGCAGCGTGCTGCCCGTCGTGGCGCGGCCCTCAAGTGCTTCGTGGGCCGCGCGCGCGTCTTTCAGCGCAAAGGTCTGGGGGATCGAGACGGTGATAATCCCGCGCCCGATCAGATCGAACAGTTCGCCCGCCGATTCCAGCAGTGTCGCCCGGTCGCGGTTATAACCGAACACCGAAGGCCGCGTCATGAACAGCGAGCCCTTGGTATTCAGTACGCCGATATCGAACGGCGGCACCGGCCCCGACGATTGCCCGAACGACACGAACAGGCCGAGCGGCTTCAGCACATCGAGCGAGCCGTCGAAGGTATCCTTGCCAACGGAATCGTAGACCACATCCACCTTTCCGGAAATCTCGTGAACGCGTGCCACGAAGTCTTCGGTACGGTAATTGATCAGGTGGTCGTAACCATTCTGGCGGGCCAGTTCAACTTTCTCGTCCGAACCCGCCGTGCCGATGACCGTGGCCCCCAGATGCCTGGCCCACTGCCCGAACAGCAGACCTACCCCGCCTGCCGCCGCGTGGTAGAGCACCGTATGGTCCGGCCCGACGCGGAAGGTCCGCCGCAGCAGATATTGCGCCGTCAGGCCCTTCAAAAATGCGGCCGCGGCCACCGTATCGCTGATCCCGTCGGGAATGGGAACCAGCTTGTCCGCCGGCATGATGCGCGCTTCGGCATAAGAACCGGGGCTGCCGACATAGACCACGCGGTCGCCGGGTTTTAAATCCGTGACGCCGTCACCGATCGCTTCGATCACGCCCGCGCCTTCGTTCCCCGGCGTAAACGGCAGGTCGGTTTTGTACAGGCCCGACCGGAAATAGGTGTCTATGAAATTGACGCCGATGGCGGTGTGACGCAGGCGCACTTCGCCGGGACCGGGCGCACCGACCTCGACCGTCTCCCACGTGAGAACCTCGGGACCGCCGTGACGGTGAGCGCGAATAGCCTGGGTCATGGGCATCTCCTAAATCACTTCGCCCGAGCGAAACACCAGCGACGAACCCGGTTCGATCGGCGTCCATACCTCATCGTGTGTCAGGGGCTGGGTGGCGATAATGATGACCTTGTCGTCAGGCGTCGTTTCTTCGGCGAAGTCGACCTGCATGTCGGCGTCGATCAAGCTGGCCTTACCGAACGGCGCGCGACGCTGGATATAGGTCAGCTTCTTCGAGCAACTGGCGTAGAGCGACCGCCCGTCGGTCAGAAGCGCGTTGAATACCCCCAGCTTACGCAGTTCGCCGAACAGCCGCTTGACCTCCTTGTCCAGCACCCGCGCGGGCGGATAATCCATATATTTGCGCACCAGCTGATCGAGAATCCAGCAGAAGGCGTGTTCGGAATCGGTCGTACCGATAGGACGGAAGAAACTCAGCGGCAGGGTTTTGACGCCCTTCAATTGCCCATTATGGGCGAAGGTCCACGCCCGGCCCCACAGTTCACGCGTGAACGGATGGGTGTTTTCCAGCGTCACGCGACCGCGATTGGCCTTGCGCACATGGGCGATGACGGTCTTCGACTTGATGGGGTAGCTGCGCACCAGCGCCGCCAGCTCCGACGTCGCCGACGGGTTCGGGTCGTGGAAGCTGCGGCAACCCTTCTGCTCGTAAAAGCTGATGCCCCAGCCGTCGGCGTGCGGGCCGGTATCGCCGCCGCGCCGCGCCAGAGCGGCAAAGGAAAAGCGAATGTCGGTGGGGACATTGGCGCTCATGCCCAAAAGTTCGCACATAATCGGATACCGTTCTCAGCTAACGCCCTCAGTTTAGCTGACGACATCGCCCCGGCAAACGACGGTTTCTATCGTCACGGTTCAGTGAGGTGAAACTGAGCCCCAATTGACCCATTGCCTGTTTACAAATGCCGGGATACCACTCCTCCCCAGCCGCGTTAAGGCTATCCTTTCATTTAAAAACGGAGACGGACGATGATACGCACGGCAACCGCCCAATGGCGCGGCGACGGCATGACCGGCACGGGCACCCTGACGACCCAGAGCGGCGCCTTCACCGCCCAGCCCTACAGCTTCAAGACCCGCTTCGGCGACGAAGAGGGCAAGTCGGGCACCAATCCGGAAGAACTGATCGCCGCCGCCCACTCGGGCTGTTTTACGATGGCGCTGTCATTTGCCCTCGCCAAGGCCGGGTTCACGGCGGAACAGCTGGAAACCGAAGCTCTGGTCGATGTGAAGCCGTCGGAGGCCGGGTTTTCCATCGTCGGCATCACGCTGAAGCTCAAGGCGCAGATTCCGGGCGTATCGGACGAGCAGTTTCAGGAACTGGCCGCCGGGGCCAAGGCCAACTGCCCGATTTCCAAGGCGCTGGCCTCGGTGCCGATCACGCTTGAGGCGACGCTGGCTTAGGTTTGCGCCGCTTGAACGCACGAAAGCCCGGAGGCAGCTCCGGGCTTTTTTTGTGCGTCAAATCCTACGGCGGCGCTTGCTGGTGAAGCCCCTCCCCCACCACCACGCCTTTCAGGCGTGGTCCCCCTCCCCGCCCTTGGCAGGGAGGTATGACGTTGGAGAGGTTCTGTAATTCTTATATCGCCCCAGCTTGCTGGAGAGGGGGGACCGCACGAGCCGACAAAGTCGGTGAGATGTGGTGGTGGGGGCCTTTTTACGCGAAGGTTTACGCGACCTTGAGCGGCTTGATCTGCGCCGTCAGGTCTTCAAGCCGCTCGCGTTTAACCTTGCGCAGGTCGTAATCCTTTTGCAGGTTCAGCCAGAACTCCGGACTGGTGCCGAAGAACAGGCCGAAACGCAGGGCCATTTCAGCCGTGATCGCACGACGGCCTTCGATGATCGCCTTGATCGCGGCACGGTCCACCTTGATGGCCGCCGCAAAAGTACCCGGACGCACATTAAGGTCGTCGAGGAAATCCTCTTTCAGCATGAGGCCGGGAGGATCAATTTCAATATAATCAACCATTTAACCACCATTGACATGCTTTGGTTACAGGCTAGACTGCACGTACGTGCAGTCTAGCCTAATGATAATCCACGAACTCGACCTCGTGCGCATTACCCTCAAGCCATTTAAAGACAATGCGCCATTGATCATTGACGCGGATCGAATAGAAACCCTTGCGATCGCCTTGCAGGGCCTCCAGCCGATTTGATGGCGGCACCCTCAAATCTTCGAGACTCACCGCCGCGTTCAGATAGATCAATCGTCGTAGGGCCTGCTTCTGCAAACCGGCATCCATGCGCTTGACGGCAACACCCTCAAACAACTGCTCAGTCAGTCGATCTGCAAAGCTTTCAATCATAATGTTGTATATCACACAACATATACATTTTCAACAAAATGTTGCTTTTCAAACAACAAAACATATACAAAAATCAACACCCATTCCCTCTCCGCTCAGCGAGAAGGGATAAGTAATTGGCATCGCGGGCGGATCGTTTTAAGAAGCCATCTGACCTTTTATAAGCGAGCCCACATGTCCGCAAAGCGCCTCGTCCTGATCGACGGTTCCGGCTATATCTTCCGCGCCTATCACGGCCTGCCGCCGCTGACGCGCAAGTCCGACGGCCTGCCGGTGGGCGCGGTGTCGGGCTTTTGCAACATGTTGTATAAGCTGATCAAAGAGAACCGCGGCGACGACGCACCTTCGCATCTGGCGGTCATTTTCGACGCCGGATCGCACACCTTCCGCAACGACCTCTACGATCAGTACAAGGCCCACCGCCCGCCCGCGCCCGAAGACCTGATCCCGCAGTTTCCCCTGATCCGTCAGGCGACGAAGGCGTTTGGCATCCACAATGTCGAACTGAGCGGCTTCGAAGCCGACGATCTGATCTGCACCTATGCGAAAATGGCGGTCGAAGAGGGCTTTGAGGTCACTATCGTCTCGTCCGACAAGGACCTGATGCAACTGGTCAATGACCACGTCTCCATGCTCGATCCGGTCAAGGGCACGCCGGTCAAACGCGATCAGGTCATCGAAAAGTTCGGCGTCCCGCCGGAGCTGGTCGTCGATGCTCAGGCCCTGATCGGCGACTCGACCGACAACGTCCCCGGCGCGCCGGGTATCGGCGTCAAGACCGCCGCGCAACTGATCCTCGAATACGGCTCGCTCGATGCGTTGCTTGAGCGCGCGCAGGAAATCAAACAGCCCAAGCGCCGCGAGGCCCTGACCGAGTTCCGCGACCAGATCCTGCTGTCGCGCGAACTGGTCCGCCTGCGCGCCGACGTGCCGCCGCCCTGCCCCATCGACGAATTCGCCCTGAAAGACCCGGACGCGACAGAGCTTGGGGCCTTCCTGGCCGAGATGGAGTTCACCTCTCTGGCCCGTCGCGTCGGCGGTTCGCTCAGCGTGCTGGAAACTGCGCAATCTAAGGCCGGAGACCTGCCGAAGGCCCCGGTATCCAAACCGCTGTTCGGCACCACGGGTCAGGCGCCGACACCGAAGGCCGCCACGCCCGAGGCCCTGCTGACCCCGGTCAATTACGACGCCTATCAGTGCGTTCAGGATATCGGCACCCTGAGCGCCTATGTCGCGCAGTGCAAGGCCGCAGGCGTCTTTGCCGTCGATACCGAAACCGACGCCCTGTCGGCCACCAGCTCGGGCCTTGTCGGCGTGTCGCTGAGTTGCGGCGTCGGCTCGGCCATCTATATCCCGCTGGGCCACGAATCCGATCAGGGCGGTCTGGCGTTATCCGGCGACACGCTGAAGCAGATTCCGCTCGATGAGGCGCTCGCTGTTCTGAAGCCGCTGCTCGAAGACCCGGCGGTGCTCAAGGTCGGGCAGAATATCAAATACGACCTGTCGGTCTTTGCCCGCTACGGCATCCGCGTCGCGCCCTATGACGACACCATGCTGATCTCCTACGTGCTTGAGGCCGGGATGCACGGCCACGGCATGGACGAACTGTCGGAACTGCACCTCGGTCACACGCCGATCCCGTTCAAGCAGGTCGCCGGCACGGGTAAGAGCGCCAAATCGTTCAAGTTCGTCGACCTCGGTCCCGCCACGCACTACGCCGCCGAAGACGCCGACATCACGCTTCGCCTGTGGCACGTGCTTAAGCCGCAACTGGTTCAGCAGCGCCTGCTCACCGTCTACGAGACGCTGGAGCGCGACATGCCCACTGTCCTGTCAGACATGGAACTGGCCGGGGTCCGCGTCGATCCGCAGGTTCTGCGTCTCCTGTCCCAGGATTTCGGCGCGCGCATGGGTGATATCGAGGCCGAAGCGCATAAGCTGGTCGGGCGACCGTTCAACCTCAATTCGCCGCAGCAACTCGGCGCCATTTTCTTCGACGAAATGGCCCTGCCCGGCGGTAAGAAGACCGCCTCTGGCCAGTGGGCGACCGATGTTAAAGTCCTCGAAGACCTCGCCGAAAAAGGCCAGCCCCTCGCCCGCCTGCTGCTCGATTACCGGCAGATGGCCAAGCTGAAAGGCACTTATACCGACGCCCTGGTCGAATATGCCGATCCGAAGACGCAACGCATCCACACCTCGTACCAACTGGCCGCGACGACGACGGGCCGCCTGTCGTCGAACGAGCCAAACCTGCAAAATATCCCCATCCGCACGCAGGAAGGGCGCAAGATCCGCACCGCCTTTATCGCCAAGGACGGCCATAAGCTGATCTCGGCGGACTATTCGCAGATCGAACTGCGCCTGCTGGCCCATATCGGTGACATCGAACAGCTCAAAAAGGCCTTTACCGACGGGCTCGACATCCACGCCATGACGGCGTCGGAAATGTTCGATGTGCCGATCGAAGGCATGCCGTCCGAGGTCCGCCGCCGTGCCAAGGCCATCAATTTCGGCATCATCTACGGCATCTCGGCCTTCGGTCTCGGCAACCAGCTCGGCATCGATAACGGCGAAGCCGGACGCTATATCAAGACCTATTTCGAGCGCTTCCCCGGCATCAAGGCCTATATGGACGCCGCCCGCGATCAGGTGAAAGCGAAGGGCTATGTCGAGACGATCTTCGGCCGCCGCATCAATATCCCTGACGTCAATGCCAAGTCGGCGGCCCAGCGCGCCTTCGCCGAACGCGCCGCGATCAATGCGCCGATTCAAGGGACGGCCGCCGACATTATCCGCCGCGCCATGATCCGCATGCCTGCCATGCTTGAGGCCGCGGACCTGAGCACGAAGATGCTATTACAGGTCCACGACGAACTGATCTTCGAAGCGCCGGACGCCGAGGTCGAAAAAGCCAAGGCGGTAATCATCAATGTGATGAAGAACGCCGCCCTGCCCGCCATCGACATTTCGGTACCGCTCGACGTCGAAGCCAAGGCCGCGCTCAACTGGGACGAGGCGCACTAGCCGATGGCTTAGTCTTTGGTAAATTAAGTAAGATTTTGACCACGAAAAACACGAAAAGCACGAAAAAGTAGACGAATACATCTTCGCCCGAAGGGCCTTATGTCATTGCGACACATGAAACATTTGATCGCTTCGCGCGGTGGTTTCACGCAAAGAAGTTCGTGCTTTTCGTGTTTTTCGTGGTCAAATCTTAGCGGCTACGGTCACGTGCCCGTCAGGTGCGAGGTAAACCTTGCCGTTTTCACGGATAGCCATTCAGAAATGGAATCTGCTCTCGATTATTTGCTCTATCTGCATTATCGTAGATTACCGCGCCGAATAAAATAAAGAGCGCCATCCACACCATGAAATCAAAAATCGTTCGATATCAATTCGATCCCACCAATCCGCCGCCTTTGACAGATAAGCAGAAAGCTGAAATCAACGCCTTGGCAGCGCGTCCGGACAATGAAATCGACGTCAGCGACATTCCACCACTGACCGACGACTTTTGGAAAAACGCCGTACGCAATCCGTTTAGGCGTCCTGTCAAACAACAGGCGACCGTGCGGCTCGATGCCGATGTGATGGCGTGGCTCAAATCGTCCGGCAAGGGCTACCAGACGCGCCTGAACGCCATCCTGCGAAAGGCAATGCTGGCCGATCTCAAACGGCGCGCCTGACACTGTGACCGCGCTCGTCCACCGCCATGACAGCGAGTTTCTCGACCTTATTCTGGTCGTTTGTCCGGCGTGCGGGGGGCGGGCGCAGATGACAAAGATCGAAGGCGTGACGGCGCGGCGGCTGGTCTGCTCTGCGTGCGGGCACAACCGCGACGTCGAACCACGTGATGCCCGCGTCACCACCTATCCGCCGACGAATAATCTCTGCAACGGTCTGTCACTGTGGTACGATATCGAGAGCCGTCACGGGCGTTTTTACGCCTATAATGATGCTCACCTAGACCATATTGCCACCTATATCGCCTCGAACCTCCGGCAGATGGCCCCATCGCCAACCGGCGTCAGAAACGCCTCCATTACCTCGCGTCTGCCCCTGTGGGTCAAGCAGGCCAAGAACCGTACCGAAGTCCTCAAACTTATCGACAAACTGAGATCAAAATGACCGTCGTCAAACGCCTCGACCACTTCAATATCCAGACTCACGACATGGCGGGCACCATCGCCTTCTATGCCGACCTGCTCAATCTCGACGCCCGCACCGCGCCGGAGCGCGACCCGGAAGACCGAATGTGGCTCTACGATTCCGGCGACCGGGCGGTGATTCACCTCAACCGTTTCGGCACCGACAACACCATCCCGCGCGAGGTCGTACCGGGCAATCCGACCGGAGCCATCCACCATATCGCGTTCGAATGCGACGGTCACGACGAGACCATCGCGAAGATCGAAGCCAAAGGCCTCTACTACGCCACCAACGTCGTGGCGCGCATCGGCCTGCGTCAGGTCTTTGTCGCCGACCCGAACAATGTCCTGCTCGAACTCAATTTTCGCGGGAATTAACGAACGGTGAACTCGCCGCCGTTCATTAACGGCGATATGATACCGCAGAATTTGCAAACGAAACTCATCTTGTTGTTTTTAATAAAGAAACTATAAGATGATTAACGGCTGATTTACCGTTCCTGTGAGATGGAGAAGCAACAGGGTTACCTATACCCGTCACGCTCTCGTCTTTTCCGCGTCCCGCATCAGGAGCCTCGTCATGTTCCGCAACATCACCATCCGCAGCCGCATCGTGGCGGCCTTTGCCCTTCTCCTGATCAGCACGGTGGCGCTGGGCCTGTTCGCCGTGAACCGTCTGAGCGCGGTGAACAAGGCCGTCGATGAACTGGGGTCCAACTGGTTGCCGACCGCCAACACGCTGGGCGACATGTCGCAGAGCTTCGAACTGATGCGCCTGCGTCAATTGCAGCTCCTGACCAGCGACGAGGCCGGGCGGTCCGAGATCGTCACCAATATCGGCAAGGCGTCGGACGCGCTGGAAAAGACGCTGGCCGACTATAAGCCTCTGGTCACGCCGGGTGAGGAACAGGCCCTGGCCGATCAGGTTTTCCATAATATGGAAACCTATCGCACCAACAGCCAGCTCTATCTCGACAAGGTCAATGCGGGTGATATCGCCGGGGCGACGACCTTCTTCATGACCGACATGCAGGATCAGGCCCGCACTTTGCGTGACGCCATCCGCGCCGATCGTGCCTTCCAGCTCAAGGCCGGCAACGCCGCCGCCGAGGCTGGCATAGCGCTGGGCAAACAGGCCACGACGATGATCTTCGTGGCGCTGGGCATCACCGCCCTGTTTACCGTCGTCGTCGGCCTGATGATCGTGCGCGGCGTTTCGGTCCCGGTCGCCGGTATGGCGGCGATCATGCGCCGCCTCGCCGACGGCCACACCGACGTGAAGGTGCCGAACCTTGGCGAACGCAACGAAATCGGCGAGATGGCCGCCACCGTCGAAGTCTTCCGCGACGGCCTGATTCGCAACAAGGCCCTTGAGGCCGAAGCCGTTAAAGCGCGCGAAGATTCCGAATACCAGCGCAAGCAGGCCATGTCGGAACTGGCCACGCAGTTCGAAGGCGCCATCGGCGGCATCGTCGACATGGTGTCGTCCGCCGCCACCGAAATGCAGGCCACAGCAGCGCAACTGACCGCCTCGGCGCAGGAGTCCGCCGCTCAGGCGACGTCTGTCTCCGCCGCCGCCGAAGAAGCCGGGACCAATGTGACCTCGGTCGCCGGTTCGGCCGAAGAACTGGGCGCCAGCGTTGCCGAAATCAGCCGTCAGGTCGATCACTCGCTGGTCAAGGCGCGTGAGGCCGTGCGCGAAGCCGACGCCACCACGGTCATCGTCCACGAACTGTCGGAAGCGGCGGGCAAGATCACCGGCATCGTCGATATGATCTCCGGCATCGCGTCTCAGACCAACCTGCTGGCGCTCAATGCGACCATCGAATCGGCGCGCGCCGGTGAGGCGGGCAAGGGCTTCGCGGTCGTCGCCGCCGAAGTGAAGACGCTGGCCACCCAGACGGGCCGCGCCACGACCGAAATCAACCAGCAGATCGCCGCCATCCAGAGCACGACCGACCGCGCCGTCAAGGCCATCGAGAGCATTGCCGGGCTGATCCGCGTGGTCAACGACTCCTCGACCACCATCGCGGCGGCTGTCGAACAGCAGGGCGCAGCGACGGGCGAGATCGTTCAGGCCGTCAATCAGGCCTCGATGGGCACGACCGAGGTGACCATGAACATCACCGGCGTCGCCCGCATGGCCGAAGAGACCGGCATGGGGGCGACTCAGGTGCTCAACGCCTCGTCCGAACTGGCCCAGCAGGCGGAATATCTGCGCGCGCAGGTTAACGGCTTCCTGGCGCAGGTCCGTGCGGCGTAAGGTTTGTATATGGGTTAAAACAAAGGCCGCTTCCGGTAACGGAGGCGGCCTTTTGCTTTGCCCCTTCCTCATTTGCGGGGCCAAGACTGACTTGAAATCCTTCCCCGTTCACGGGGAAGGTGGCGGGCAAGCGCGAAGCGGTTGAACGTCGGAAGGGGGAAACGGTGTTTCAATAAAGACTGATGGCGTTTTAGGGCCTCTACGGTTTTCCCCCTTCCGTCTCGCCGTCTGTCGACGTCGATCCACCTTCCCCGTAAACGGGGAAGGATTATCAGTGTCTCTGGCCCCGTAAACGGGGAAGGATTATCAGTGTCTCTGGCCCCGTAAACGGGGAAGGATTATCAGTGTCTCTGGCCCCGTAATCGGGGAAGGATTATCAGCGTCTCTGGCCCCGTAATCGGGGAAGGATGTAAGCGCTCTCTGGCCCCGTAAACAGGGAACTATATATCAAGCCGCCAGTCCGGCCCGGACCAGCAAGGGGCGCAGGGTCATCAGTCCCTGAGGATCGCCCATCAGGGCCGCGCGCACGTCCGCAGAGCGCAGTTGCTTCATCACCTCGGTCTTCGCGTCTTCGGACAGAGGGCCTTCCGGTCCCGCCTGTGCCGTCGCGAAACTCAGCAGCGCCATGACCCGCTGCATCGGCGATTTCGCACCCCTGACGATATGGGCGATCAGGTGCACATCCTGCGCGATCAGGTGGCCGATCTGGCCGAGCTTTGTCCGCGCCGCCTCGGCATCGGCCTCGCTCAGTTGCGCCTTGGCGACGCGCTTTTGCAGGGTCGCCAGCTGCGCCAGTTTCGCGCCCGCCGGACGCTTCGGGTCGCGCAGGTCGCGTTCGAACTTTTGCGCCGTCAGCGACGACATCAGCCAGCGCGCCGCCTGCTTCTTGTTGACCGGACCGGCTATATTTTCGCTCAGCCACAACAAACGTTCGATCCCCTCTATCGCGTCATCGACCCCGTCGAGCAGCGATTCGATGAACGGGCTGGACACCAGCATTTTAGACCGTTCGATGAAGGCGTTGCCGATATCGTCGCGCTCGTGCTCTTCGGCACAGCCCGCCGTCAGTGCCATGGCGAGCGCCCGCAGCAGGTCGATCTCGGCCATCGGGTCGCCGGGCTTCAGCCGCTTCACCCCGCGCAGTTCGCTCAGCATGTTGCGCACCGACTGGCTGCGCAGATCGTGAAAATGCCCCTGCCGGATCAGGCCGCCGAAGGCTTCCAGATGGTCGGGCGTGGGCGGCAGGACGCTCAGGATATGGGCGTCGATCGTACCGATCTTTTCGACCGCGTCGCCCACGACCATGCGCGCCAGAATGGCCATGCCCTGACCGGGATCGAGATCCGTCCCCATGATTTCGCCCAGCCCGTTGCGCTTGGCGAACAGTTCGGCCACCGGCACCTCGATCACCTCGCGCGCCCAGCTCAGGTCGGGACCGTCTCCGGGGGAGACGTGGGTCACCGCCGTCACCAGCGCGGTCAGGTGCGCCAGCTTGCGCGCCGGGCTGCGTTCGACGGCCATCAGCTTCGCCACCGCCCCGCCCAGCACATAGCCGCGTTCGGGTTGCGCGGCGATTTTGGCGATCTGCGGCAGGATATCGCGCGACAGGTCGAGATCGGGGAACAGCTTGCGCCGCCCGTCGGCGACGACACGGGCGATGGCCTTATCGACCAGCGCCGTCCAGCGCCGCATCAGTTCGTGCACCGAGGCCGAGGTCTCCTGCGCTTCGGGCACGGCGATCTTCTGGATGGCGTGGGTCAGTTCGTTCGACGAGGCATCGAGCCGTTCGGCCAGATCGGGCCGGTGCAGCAGTTCGAACGCCGTCACCCCCTGCCGTTTCAGCCAGTCTTCGAGCACGCGCGAAATGCGTTCGCGGGCGTGTTTGGTATAGAAGTCCTGCGGCGCGGTGCACACCGAGTCGGTCAGCGGCGCGACCTTGAGCTTGCTCTTCGTTTCCGGCGCGCCTTCGGTCAGCAGGACATAGCTTCGGAATTCGCCGTCGGTAAAGACCTCCTTGGTCACCTTAACGGCGGCGGCATGGCGGGTGGTCAGCATGTCCTGCGCGGCGGCAATGGCGCCGTCGCGGTCTTCCAGCGCCATTTGCAGCGCCCACCCCGACTGGGGCGTCTTGCGCGCAAAAACCTCGTAGTGAATCTGGCCGGACATGCGGTACTCTCGGGCGATACTTTCGCCGGATTCGGCGACGCTTATGTCCCGCTTGTTACAAACGGGATCAATCCCGTCGAAATATAGACGAATCCTGTTAAATTAAGGTTGAAGACGCTGTTATGCCCGATTAAGACCGCTATGACGCCCTTATTAGGTCAATAATTGAGCGTCTTGCGTAGGTTAGGTTTTAACAACAGGGAAACCGTCTGAATGGCCCGCATTACCTTAGTCGACGACGACGAAAACATTGTCACCAGCGTGTCACTGGCGCTGGAAAGCGGCGGGCACACGATTCAGGCCTATCACGACGGCGTCGCCGGTCTGGCCGCCCTCGAAAAGGACCCGCCCGACCTGGCCATTCTCGACGTCAAGATGCCGCGCATGGACGGCATGGAAGTCCTGCGCCGCCTGCGCATGAACTCCAACCTGCCGGTCATCATCCTGACCTCGAAGGACGACGAGATCGACGAGGTGCTGGGCTTCAATCTCGGCGCCGACGACTATATGCACAAGCCGTTTTCGCAGCGCCTGCTGCTGGAGCGCGTCAAGGCGGTCCTGCGCCGCGCCGGTATCGTCGAACAGGGCGAGCCCGTCGAGGTAACCGAGGCCCTGAACGCCAAGTCGCTCAAGCGCGGCAAGCTGGTCATGGACGCCGCCCGTCACGAATGCACCTGGGACGGCAAGCCCGTGCGCCTGACGGTGACCGAGTTCCTGCTGCTGCATGCGCTGGCGCAGCGTCCGGGCTTCGTCAAGAGCCGCGACAACCTGATGGATGCCGCCTATGACGATCAGGTCTATGTCGACGACCGCACCATCGACAGCCACGTCAAGCGGATGCGCAAGAAGTTCCGTGTCGTCGATCAGGAGTTCGATTCGATCGAAACCCTGTATGGTGTCGGCTACCGCTACCGCGAAGTGTAGTTGATGCAGGTAATCCCCCCTTCATACCTCCCCAACTTGTTGGGGAGGGGGACCGCACGAAATGACCAAAGGTCATTGAGATGTGGTGGTGGGGGTTCTTACTTTCCAACGTCAGCGGCCATTGAATCTTCGCAAGACACCCCACCACCATTGGCTCTGCCAATGGTCCCCCTCCCCGCGCAAGCGCAGGGAGGTATAAGATGAGTACAGACAAACACCCCTACCGTCTGCCCCGCTTCCGCTGGGGGCAATCGCGCCTCGGGCGGCTGATCCTGCTGCTCAATCTGGCCGGGTTGCTGGTGCTGGTCATCGGCGCGCTGGTGCTCAACGAATTCCGTCAGGGCCTGATCGACAACCGCAAGGAGTCGCTGATGGCGCAGGCCGAAACCATGGGCGAGATCATCGCCGTGGTGGCCACCGCCGGTGACCCCGCCCCCTATCTGGAACCGCAGAACGCCGTGCTGGTGCTGGGGCGCTTCATTCCCGGCGAGCAGCGCGCCCGCCTGTTCGACGCCAACGGCCACCCCATCGTCGATTCCTACGCCGTCTCCGAAACCGTCGATGTCCGCCCCCTACCACCCCTGGCCAGCGAACCCGCGTCCGAAACCGGCGACAGCCGGGGCGCGCGCCAGAAGGATTACGAAGCCGCCCTGTCCGACGAAGTCCGGCAGGCCCTGAGCGGCGAAAAGGTCGCCACCGTCCGCTACAACGAAAAGGGCCAGAAGGTCGTGTCGGTCTCGGTGCCGCTGCGCCGCGTCAAGGCGATCCTCGGCGTTCTGACCATCGAGGCCGGCGACGTCGATTCCATCGTCGCCGCCCAGCGCTGGGCCCTGCTGCCGTTCATTCTGGTGGCCCTGGGGACCAGCATCTTCTCGTCGCTGCTGCTCTACTGGCTGGTCAGCCGCCCGATCCACCGCCTCTCCGCCGCCGCCGACAGCGTGCGTTTGCAAAAATCGCGCGCCATGTCTCTGCCCGACCTTGAGGCGCGCCGCGACGAAATCGGCATTCTGGCCCGGTCGCTGGAGTCGATGACCGATGCGCTGTCGCGGCGGATGGACGAAATCGACCGCTTCGCCGCCGACGTATCACACGAGATCAAGAACCCCCTCACCTCGATCCGCAGCGCTCTGGAAACCCTCAGCCTCGTCAAGGACGACGCCGCCAAGGCCCGCCTGATGGCCGTCATCAATCAGGACGTCCGCCGCGCCGATCGCCTGATCACCGACATTTCCAACGCCTCGCGCCTCGATGCCGAACTGGCCCGCGACGTGCCGAAACCCGTCGATGTGGGGGCGCTGCTCGACGATATCGTCTCGCTCTATCAGCATATGCCCGAAGGGTCCGGCGCGCGGGTCAGCCTGACGCGCAACGTCACGCCCGCCTCGTCGCGCGTGCAGGGCCGCGAAGGGCCGCTGGGGCAGGTCTTCCGTAATGTGATCGACAATGCCCGCTCCTTCTCGCCGCCCGATGGCGAGGTGCGGGTGGTGCTGGGCCATTCCGACGACGACGCGGCCCGCCCCCTGTGCCTGAGCATCGAGGACGACGGCCCGGGCATCCCGGCGGAGAATCTGGAGACCATCTTCCAGCGCTTCTATACGTCGCGGCCCAAGGGCACCGACTTCGGGCGCAATTCGGGGCTGGGCCTGTCGATCTCGCGCCAGATCGTCGAGGCGCACGGCGGCCGCATCTGGGCCGAGAACCGTGAGGACGCCGACGGCAAAATCGTCGGCGCCCGCTTTACCATCGCCCTGCCGAGCGTGTATCAATGAGAATACATACCTCCCCAACTTGTTGGGGAGGGGGACCGCACGACGCCGCGCCTGCGCGGCTAGATGCGGTGGTGGGGGTTCTTGCTTACTTGCGTCAGGGGTCGTTGAACCTCCGTAAGACACCCCACCACCGCTCGCTCTGCTCACGGTCCCCCTCCCCGCACTAAAGCGCAGGGAGGTATAGGAAATCCGGGAGCCACGCTTGAGCCGCATCATCCTTCACGCCACGTCCTTGTCCGTACCGCTGAACGGCGTGTGGCACGGCGTGCTGATCATGGGGCCGTCCGGCGTCGGCAAGAGCGACCTCGCCCTGCGCGCGCTGGAGGCCGGGTTCAGCCTGATCAGCGACGACTACTCCGTGCTCTGGGCGTCGGGCGATCACATTTTCGCCAGCGCACCGGACACCATCGCCGGCAAGCTGGAGGTCCGCGGCATCGGCATCACCGCCCGCCCGCGCCGCCCCCTCACCCGCATAAGCCTTTGTGTTCAATGCCAGATTTCCACGCCGGAGCGCCTGCCCGCCGAAGAACTGACCCCTGTTCTGGGGCACGACCTGCCGACGCTGCGGCTTAACCCTAGGGAAGCTTCGACTGTGGCCAAACTGCTTACCCGCCTGAGACAGTTGGCGTAAATCCACAGACAGGCTTGGAATCGGGCGAAATTGCGCCTAAACCATAAATCCCTTTTTGCGGTGCACCGCAGTTAGTCTATAATGGTAGTCTTGTGTCCCGGACGGTCCACCGTCGAGGGGACGCGTGTAAGGAAGACGTTTATATGATCGGACTGGTAATCGTGACCCACGGGGGACTGGCGGAAGAGTTCGTTGCCGCCATGGAACACGTTGTGGGCCCTCAGGATTACGTGACCTCGATCTGCATCGGGCCGGACGACGACGTGGCCCAGCGCCGTCAGGACATCCTGAAAGCCACCTTTGCCAACGACACCGGCGACGGGGTGATTCTCCTCACCGACATGTTCGGCGGCACGCCGTCGAACCTGGCCATCTCGGTCATGGAGCAGACCAAGGCCGAGGTTATCGCCGGGCTCAACCTGCCCATGCTGATCAAGCTGGCGACTCTGCGCAAGATCGAGAAGCTGGCCGACTGCGTCCAGCACGCTCAGGAAGCCGGGCGCAAATACGTGACCGTGGCCTCCTACGTCCTGTCGGGCGATAGCTAAATTATACCTCCCTGGCTATGCCGGGGAGGGGGACCGCACGAGCCGCGAAGCGGTGAGATGTGGTGGTGGGGGTTCTTGCTTACTTTTTCCTCGCCTGTTTTTGTTTTAACCTCTGCAAGACACCCCACCACCACGCCTTTCAGGCGCGGTCCCTCTCCCCGCACAAGTGCAGGGAGGTATAAGCCGAGGCGCATCTCACAAAATTTCCCGATTGTCGCGCATGGTAAACAAGCGTTAAGACGCTGCTAATCAGAAGACGCTAAAAGTCTTCGTTACGCAGTGTAGAAACCCCATGACCGATACCTCTTCCCACACGACAGCGCGCGTCGAAATCGTCAATGACAAAGGCCTGCACGCGCGGGCCTCGGCGAAATTCGTCAAGACCGCCGCCCTGTTCGATGCCCAAACCTACGTCATCAAGGACGATTCGCGCGTCGACGCCCAATCGATCATGGGCCTGCTGATGCTGGCGGCGTCCAAAGGCACCCATATCGATATCGAATCCGAAGGCGCGCAGGCGGCCGAGGCCGTGGCTGCGCTGGTGGCGCTGGTCTCCGATCGTTTTGGTGAAGAGTCGTAGATGACCATACGCGGTTTCACTCTGGTGTGTCTTCTGGCGTTCGGCGCGGGCTCGGCTCATGCCGAGCTGGAGGACGGCGAAGTGGTCATCGAAGAGGTGATCAAACCCGCCGCCAAGCCTAAGCCAAAACCGAAACCCAAGGCAGTGGCACCGAAACCGGCGGCCAAACCTGCTGCCAAATTGCCAGCCAAATTACCCGATGCGCCGATCCCGTACAGCCAGTTGAAGGCCCCCGAAAAGACAACTGAAAAAGTCCCCGTCAAGACGGCGGATAAGGCGCCTGAAAAAGCACCTGTCGTGTCTCACGATGATCCGCCGGTGGCCGTGGTGGTCAATAATCTTCCCCCGGTCCATAAGCCCGCCGCCCCGGTGGTCGAGCCCGCCCCGCCCCCACCGCCCGAGCCGCCGGTTTACGTCCTCAGCGCCAAAACGCACGACCTCAAATGCGAAACTCAGGTCGTCGGGCCGAAGGGTCTGATTTCGAAAGGCAGCTTCTATCTGGAGGTCAGCCTGTCGGAGGTCTCGCCGGACGAAAATGCGCGCTTCAAGGTGCTGATGGCCGATCCGCGCCACGACAGCCTGCTGAAAGACACGGTGTGCGAAACCATCACCTGTGCAGTGAAGATCAGCCCGAACTTCTACGATCTCTATAATTCGCGCACCAAACGCGGGGCACAACTGCGCGTGACGCTGGACCGCCATACCGGTGCGTTTCTGGCCCGCAAAGTCGACGGCAAGGATATCATCCCCCTGCCGATCAGGGCCGACGAAAAGTTGGGCGAATACGAGCAGGGCTACTGCCAGCCGCAGTCACGGCCGGATAAGCTGTTTTAAAGATCACGTCTTAATCCCCTCTCCCTGAGGGAGAGGGTGGCAGAACGAAGTGAAGCCGGGTGAGGGGGAAATGTTTGAGCCGAGCGCGGAATTACCAGTTCCCCCTCACCCCGGTCAGTTTCACCGCCCGACCCTCTCCCTCAGGGAGAGGGGAATACTAAGCCACCGCGTCGAATTTGCGGAAATCGCGGGCGTGCGCCTTGAAACCGTCACGCGGGGCCGACGATGCCATCTCGCTCAGGGCCACATCGAAGGCTTCGTCGAAATAGAGGACGCGGAAAGCGTCATTCACAAAAACCAGCATGGCCGGGCGGAAGGTCTTGGTCTGGCCGACGGTGTGCACTTCCGCGACGATGGCCGCGCCTTCATAGGTCAGGTTCAGCGCGACCTTGCCCTTGAGGGCTTCCAGCGCCAGTTCGCGGTTCTTCGCCGCCTGAGCCGGGTTCTTGCGGGCGATCGCGGCGGGCTTGGGCGCGGAGCGGTTGAAGTCAGGGTTTTTCATGGTGGGCTTTCAAAACGAATGAGGTCGCGGTCTATAGCGCATTCAAACCCGAAGCGGGGAAAAAACATCCTTCCCCTTTTAAAGGGAAGGTGGATCGGCGCGGAGCGACGAGACGGAAGGGGGATGCGGAGCTTCAAACAAGTCTGACAATGTTTGGAGTTACCACGGTTTCCCCCTTCCGTCAGTTCAGCCTTACGGCTGCCCTGCCACCTTCCCCGTAAACGGGGAAGGATGAAAAAAAAGCGCACCACCGGCAACCGATGGCGCGCTTTAATTTATGGGGTTTGGGGGCTGTTTTGTGCGCTACCGCTTCGCTGCTTGAGCGCAGGCCCCCGGAGTCTTAACCCTTAAACCCCGGCCTTGGTCGCTTCGGCGCGCTTCTTGAGCAGGGTATCGAAGGCATCCCAGACGCCTTCGCCGCCGGTCCACTGGCCCTTGGTCGCGGCCTTGGAATATTCCGTGGCGCGGGCCTCGAAGAAGTTGGCGTGTTCGACGCCCGACAGCAGGACCTGCAACCACGGCAGCGGGTTTTCCTGCACGCCATAGACCTCGGGCAGGCCCAGCTGACGCAGGCGCCAGTCGGCGATGTAGCGGATATATTGTTTGATGTCGTCCGGCGTCATGCCTTCGACCGGGCCCATTTCGAACGACAGGTCGATGAACTTGTCCTCAAGGCCGACGACGGTTTTGCAGCAATCGACGATATCGTCGGCGACGGCTTTGGTCACCGCACCGGTTTCCTTGTTGAAGGCGTGATAGAGCTTGATAATGCCTTCGCAGTGCAGGCTCTCATCCCGCACCGACCACGAGACGATCTGGCCCATGCCCTTCATCTTGTTGAAGCGCGGGAAGTTCATCAGCATGGCGAAGGAGGCGAACAGTTGCAAGCCTTCGGTGAAACCGCCGAACATGGCAAGCGTGCGGGCGATGTCGGCATCGCTGTCGACGCCGAACTTCTGCATGAAGTCGTGCTTGTCGCGCATGGCTTCGTATTCCATGAACGCGCCGAACTCGGCTTCGGGCATGCCGATGGTTTCCAGCAGCAGGGCGTAGGCGGCGATGTGGACGGTCTCCATATTGGCGAAGGCCGACAGCATCATCTTGATCTCGGTCGGTTTGAACACCCGACCGTATTTTTCCATGTAATTGTCCTGGACCTCGATATCCGACTGCGTGAAGAAGCGGAAAATCTGGGTCAGCAGGTTGCGTTCGTTGTCGTTCAGCTTGGACGCCCAGTCCTTGCAGTCCTCACCCAGCGGCACCTCTTCGGGCAGCCAGTGGACCTGCTGCTGCTTCTGCCAGAAGTCGAAGGCCCACGGATAGCGGAACGGCTTATAGGCGATCGAGGGGGTCAGAAGACCGGCTTTCGGGGTCGGCAGGATGAGGCTCATGGGGAACGTCCGAATCGTTACGCGGTGACAGGGTGACGCCTATATCACCACATTTTGTGGTTAAGGGAAGCCTAACGTCCCAGATATAGTGGTCATAATTTATGGATATTTTGTCGCAGACTCCGATACGCGGCGTGAATCAGCGGTTAAGTATCGTTAACACAGGTGACGGGACCTGTTGAGTCCGAAAGCTGGGGACGCATGGAAAAAGCCCCACTGTTGCCAGTGGGGCTCCAAGTTAGGGGTGCAGGGTCCGCGACCCTGCTACGCTTCCTTGCCGCGCGCGAGGTTGCGCAGCACGTACGGCATGACGCCGCCGTTCCTGAAATACTCCAGCTCCGTCGGGGTATCGATGCGGCAACGGACCGGGAAGCGGGCGACCTTGCCGTCCGAGGCGCGGAACAGCTCGACGATCAGTTCCTGACGCGGCGAGACGTTCTCCAGACCGCGGATGGTGACGATTTCCTCACCGGTCAGGCCCAGCTTCTGCCAGCCGTCGATCTTGAACTGCAGCGGCAGGACGCCCATGCCGACCAGGTTCGAGCGGTGGATGCGCTCGAACGACTCGGCGATGACGGCGCGCACGCCTTGCAGCTTGGTGCCCTTGGCCGCCCAGTCGCGCGACGAGCCGGTGCCGTATTCCTTGCCCGCGAAGATGACCATGTTGCGGCCTTCGGCCTTGTAGCGCATGGCCGCATCGTAGATCGGCATGACGTCGCCCGACGGGAAGTGCTTGGTGACGCCGCCTTCGATTTCCGGCGTCATCTTGTTGCGGATGCGGATATTGGCGAAGGTCCCGCGCATCATGACTTCGTGGTGGCCGCGACGGGCGCCGTAGGAGTTGAACTCCGACACCGGGACGTCGTGGTTGGTTAGCCACTGACCAGCGGGCGAGGTCTTCTTGATCGAACCGGCCGGCGAAATGTGGTCGGTGGTGATCGAGTCGCCGAAGATGCCCAGCACGCGGGCTTCAACGATGTCCGTGACCTTGTCCGGGGTCATCGACATGCCTTCGAAATAGGGCGGGTTGGCGACGTAGGTCGAGGTGGCGTCCCACTGATAGGTCTGACCGCCGGAGACAGCGATGGCCTGCCAGTGTTCGTCGCCCTTGAAGACGTCGGCGTAGCGGGTCTTGAACTTGTCGTTGGTGACGTTGGCGCGCTGGATCTCGGCGATTTCGGCGTTCGAGGGCCAGATGTCCTTGAGATAGACCGGGTTGCCGTCCGAACCGGTGCCCAGCGCATCCGTCGTCAGGTTGACATTGAGCGAGCCCGCGATGGCGTAGGCGACGACCAGCGGCGGCGAGGCCAGATAGTTGGCGCGGACGTCCGGATTGACGCGGCCTTCGAAGTTGCGGTTGCCCGACAGGACCGAGGCGGCGACGAGGTCGGCTTCGTTGATGGCGGCGGAAATCGCGTCGGGAAGCGGGCCGGAATTACCGATGCAGGTCGTGCAACCGTAACCAGTCAGGTTGAAGCCCAGCGCATTGAGGTCTTCGGACAGGCCCGCCGCATCGAGATAGTCGGTGACGACCTGAGAACCGGGGGCGAGCGAGGTCTTGACCCACGGCTTGCTCGTGAGGCCGAGCGCGCGGGCCTTGCGCGCCACCAGACCGGCGGCGATCAGCACCGACGGGTTCGAGGTATTGGTGCACGAGGTGATGGCGGCGATGACCACGTCGCCGTGGCGGACGCTGAAATCGGTCCCGGCAACGGCGGCGGCGCGGGTCTCATCCCCGCCCTTGTTGAACTCGCCGCTGAGGGCCTTGGCGAATTCGGAGGCGGCGTCGGTCAGCAGGACGCGGTCCTGCGGACGCTTCGGACCGGCCAGCGACGGCAGGACCGAACCGAGGTCCAGCTCCAGCGTGTCGGTGAAGACCGGATCGACCTCGGCATCGTGCCACAGGCCCTGCGCCTTGGCATAGGCTTCGACGAGGGCGACGCGTTCCGGCTCGCGGTTCGACGCCGTGAGGTAGTCGATGGTCGCCTGCGACACCGGGAAGAAGCCGCAGGTCGCGCCGTATTCCGGGGCCATGTTGGCAATGGTCGCCTGATCTTCGAGCGTCATGGTCAGCAGGCCGTCGCCGAAATATTCGACGAACTTGCCGACCACGCCCTTCTTGCGCAGCATCTGGGTGATGGTCAGGACGAGGTCGGTGGCGGTCGCGCCTTCCGGCAGCTTACCGGTCAGCTTGAAGCCGATGACTTCGGGGATTAGCATGGGGATCGGCTGACCCAGCATGGCGGCTTCGGCCTCGATGCCGCCGACGCCCCAGCCGAGCACGCTCAGGCCGTTGATCATGGTGGTGTGCGAGTCGGTGCCGACGACGGTGTCCGGATAGGCGACTTCGCCGCCCGACGACACGTTGGTCCACACGGTCTGAGCCAGATACTCCAGATTGACCTGGTGGCAGATGCCGGTGCCCGGCGGCACGACGCGGAAATTGTTGAAGGCGGACGAACCCCAGCGCAGGAAGTTGTAGCGCTCCATATTGCGCTCGTATTCGCGGTCGACGTTCTTCTTGGCGGCGTCGGCGGTGCCGAAATAGTCGATCATGACCGAGTGGTCGATGACCAGATCGACGGGGTTGAGCGGGTTGATCTTGGCCGGATCGGCACCGAGTTTCACCATCGCGTCGCGCATGGCGGCCAGGTCGACGACGGCCGGGACGCCGGTAAAGTCCTGCATCAGGACGCGGGCCGGACGGAAGGAGATTTCGTGTTCGACCGAACCCTTGTTGTCGATCCAGTTGGCGAGCGCCTGAATGTCGGCCTTGGTCACCGACACGCCGTCTTCGTTGCGCAGCAGGTTTTCGAGAAGCACCTTCAGCGAGGCGGGCAGCTTGGAAATATTAGGCAGGCCATTGGCTTCGGCGGCCTTGAGGTTGTAATAGGTGTAGGTCTTATCGCCAACGCTGAGTTCGGCCTTCGATACGAAACTGTCAACGGACATATGCGGTTCCTTCGGTGCGACCGCATGGCCCACAATGGGCGTCGAAATGCCGGCGCGCGCCCCGCAGGCGGACACACAGGGTTCGCCAAAGGTCGCGCAAGGCCGGACGGTGGTGCGGTCCCTTGTCTTACTAAACTTGTTCAATGAACACGTCTATGTAAGGTAAGGGACTATTTGAAAGTTTATTTGATGCCGTTTGCCATAAGGGTCGAGGGTTTGAGCCTGAAAAAAGGCTATAAACTGTTGATTTCAGACTTGAATTTTGAGGTTGGGCCGGGTGAGTGCGTGGCGCTGACCGGGGCCAATGGCGTGGGCAAAACGACGCTTTTGCGAGCCCTGGCGGGGTTTGCACCGCCGCATGCGGGAAGTATTCGCATCGGCGATGACAACAGTGACGATAGTATTGTTGCGAGTAATTCTCATTATCTTGGTCATGCGGAGTCGCTGAGCCCTTCGCGGCGCGTGGATCAGGAGTTGTCGTTTCAGTGTGAGTACCTTGGCGGGACCGCCGGGTCATTGGCTGAGGCCGTCGGGAAGCTGCGGTTGAACAGCCTGCTCGATTTAGAGGTGAGAATGCTGTCGGCGGGGCAAAAGCGGCGCTTGTCTCTGGCGCGGTTGCTGATGGTCGAACGGCCTGTGTGGTTGCTGGACGAGCCGATGTCGCCGCTCGATACCGAACACCGCGCGTTATTGGCGGGGATGATGCAGGCGCATCTGAGTGACGGCGGGCTGATCGTGTGCGCGGTGCACGATCCGCTGCCGTTCGAGACTCGGGAACTGCGACTGACGCGCGCCGAAGTGGGGGAGGTGGTTTATGGGTAGAGCGCTCTCATGGCATGATTGGGAGATCGTGGCGCTGCCTCAAGAACCCCCACCACCCCGCCCTGCGGGCGGGGTCCCCCTCCCCAGCTTGCTGGGGAGGTATGATTTAGTGAACATTTCTTATACCTCCCCAGCTTGCTGGGGAGGGGGACCGCACGAGACTGCCGAAGGCAGGCAAGATGTGGTGGTGGGGGCTCTTGCCTTATGATCCCCGCCGCTCTTGCTCTTCTCAAACGCGATCTATCGCTGGCGTTCGCACGTGGCGGCGGACCAGTGCTGGCGGCAGGATTCTACATCACCCTGATGGCCATGGTGCCGCTGAGTCTTGGACCCGACGCGCAGACCCTGTCGCGTATCGCGCCGGGGCTGACGTGGTTGTGTCTGGCGCTTGCCTCTCTCCTGTCATTGGAACGCCTCTTCGAGCGCGATTACGAGGACGGGGTGTTCGACCTGCTGCGCACCGGGCCGCTGGCGCTCGAAGCCGTGGCCTTGCTCAAATGTCTGGCCCAATGGCTGGGGACCGGGCTGATCCTGTCGCTGATGACGCCGGTGGTGATGATCATCCTCGGCGCGCCGGTCGATGCGGCGGGCCTGAGCCTGATCGCCGCCCTGATCGGGTCTCTGAGCTTTGCGCTGATCGGCGGTGTCGGGGCATCGCTGACGCTGGGGTCCCGCAAAGGCGGGGTGCTGATCGCGCTGCTGGTCTTGCCGTTTTACGTGCCGCCGGTCATTTTCGGCGCAGGCCTGATGGACGCCTATGTTACGGGTGCGCCGATCGCTCAGGCGCTGGGGTTGCTGGGGGCCTATGGGCTGTTCGCGCTGGCTCTGTCGCCCATCGCCATGGGTGCGGCATTGCGCAGCGCCCTCAACTGAGGCACTTGCCGCCTTCCCGCGAAACGCCTATGAAAATCCCATGATCATTAGCTGGCTGGCCAATCCCGAGCGCTTCTCCAAGGTGTTCGCGCCCGTGCGTCCGTACCTTGCGGCGGCGACCGCGATCCTGTTCGTCTGGGGGCTTTACCTGTGTTTTGCCTCGCCCGAAGACTACCAGCAGGGCGACACGGTGCGCATCATGTACATACACGTCCCGGCGGCGTGGATGGGCCTGTTCACCTATCTCGTCATGGGCGTCTCCAGCTTCTTCGGCCTGATCTTCCGCCACGCGCTGGCCGATGCCGCCGCCAAGGCCGCCGCCCCCATCGGCGCGGTGTTCACGGCTTTGGCCCTGATCACCGGGTCTCTGTGGGGCAAGCCCATGTGGGGCACCTGGTGGGAGTGGGACGGGCGGATGACCTCGGTGCTGGTCCTGTTCCTCTTCTATATCGGCTACATGGCGCTACACGCCTCGATCGAAGACGAAACCCGGGCGGCGAAATCGACCGCCATTCTGGCCCTGATCGGGCTGGTCAATCTGCCGATCATCAAGTTTTCGGTCGACTGGTGGAACACGCTCCATCAGGGAGCATCGGTGTTCCGCGCCGATGGCCCCACCGTCGCGCCGGCCATGCTGTGGCCGCTGCTGATCATGGCGCTGGCCTATCATCTGCTGTTCGTCTGGCTGTGGCTGGTGCGCATCGACTGCGAAATCCTGAGCCGCAAATATAACGGTCTGCGCGCGCGGATCAGCTTCCGCGAAGGAGGGGCGTAATGGATTTCGATTTCGGCAAATACGCCTTTTACGTCTGGGGCTGCTACGGCGTCTCGGCGGTGGCGCTGATCGGCCTGACCGTGCTGAGCGTCGTGGCGCACCGCGACCGGGCGGCGAAACTCAAGGCCCTGCAAGAGACACTGGCCGCTGAAAAAGCGCAGAAGGTGGACGCGTGAAGCGCCTGATCCTCGCCGTGCCTCTGGTCGTACTGGTCGGGACTTTAAGCGTGCTCGGCTGGTACAATTTCCACAAAAAGGCCGAATACGCCCCGGCGGAACTGGTCGGAAAGCCGGTGCCGGAACGCGCCCTGACCGACCTGCACGACGGCTCCGCCATGACGCTGAAAACGCTGGTCGCGGGTTATAACAAACCGGTTCTGATCAATGTCTTCGCCTCATGGTGCACGCCATGTCTGGCCGAACACCCCTATCTGATGGACCTGAAAACCAAGGGCGTGGTCATCATCGGCATCGACCATAAGGACACGCCGATCAACGGCCTGAGCTTCGTCAATACGCACGGCGATCCGTACGCGAAAATCCTGTCCGACGAAGACGGGGCGATGGGGCTCGATCTGGGGATTTCAGGCGTGCCGGAGACCTTTATCGTTGGCCCTGACGGTGTGGTGATCGACAAGATCACCGGCCCGATCCTGCCGGAAACGGTTGGGAAGGTGTATGATGCTGTGCGTGAAAATAGGAAACTTCAGTAAATCATACCTCCCCGACTTGTCGGGGAGGGGGACCGCTTTGCGCAGCAAAGGGGTGGTGGGGTTTCTTGCTTTGGTACCACTGGCGCGGTTCAGTAAGTAAGCAAGAACCCCCACCACCACATCTCGCTGACCTTCGGTCATCTCGTGCGGTTCCCCTCCCCATCAGAGATGGGGAGGTATGAAAAGTTACGCCCCTTGCGTCGCGCGAAACGGGTCCATCGGATAGACGCCGAGAATCTCGACTTCTTCGGCGAAAAACGCCAGCTCCTCGAAGGCCAGTTTTAGCAGGCGGTCGCTTGGACGCCCCTCGACCTCGGCATAGAAGAAGGTCGAGGCGAAGATGCCGTCGCGGATATAGCTTTCCAGACGGATCATGTTGATCCCATTGGTCGCGAAACCGCCCAGGGCCTTGTACAGCGCCGCCGGGATGTTGCGCACGCCGAAGACGAAGCTGGTGAGTATCTTTTCGGCGGCCGGTTCAACGACCTGATCCTGCGCGGTCAGGACCAGGAATCGCGTCGTATTGTTGTGCGCGTCTTCCATATTGCGTTGGAGGATTTTCAGCCCGTACAGCTCGGCGGCGATTTCCGGCGCGATGGCGGCACGGTTCAGTTCGCGCGTCTCGCTCAAGGCCCGCGCCGAACCGGCGGTATCGTGGAACATTTCCGGCTTGATGTTGAGCGCCAGCAGCGAGTTGCGGCACTGAAGCAGGGCCATGGTGTGCGAAAAGGCCACCGTGATGTTGGCCAGCTCGGTTTCCGGCACGCCCATCAGCATCATCTCGATCGGCAAAAAGCGCTCGCCGATGATCTTCAGCCCCGAATGCGGCAGCAGCTGATGCACGTCGGCGACGCGTCCCGCCAGGGCGTTTTCCGCCGGGATCATACCCAGGTCGCACTCGCCCGCATTGACCGCCGCGAACGCCGCCTCAAACGTCGGAAAAGGCGTCGGTACGTGGTCGGGGAACCAGCGTTTGCAGGCCTGATGGCTGAAAGCGCCGGGTTCGCCCTGATAGGCGATCTTTTTGGGAGAGGTCGAAGTCATGAAACGGGCCGTATAACCAGAGGTGAGCGCCGTCTGTGCCTTTATTTACGGCAGGTTTCAAGCACTTCTATCCCGATGCGCCTTGCCGGGCTGAAAACCGCTTCACAGGTTTCGCAAAGCGCGATAAAGCGGAAAGGCCCCCTCCCCGCAGCCGGAGGGTGTGACGATTTGACACGTAGCCCCGTTTGCGGCCTCATTTTGGCCTTAAGCGGGCTCTGCCATCTTGCGTATTGGCGTTTCGCGTGTCAGAGAGCCAGAGGAAACAAAATAACGGTCCGCGTACCGGCATTGACGACTGCCTGTCGATCCGGTCAACATCGCGGCCACAACCGAGATATAAGAGTCAGGACGTCGAAGCGGCATGAGCGGTAATCTTCAGTTCAACAAGATTCTGGGTGCAGGTCTGGCGACCGCGCTGGTCATCATGGGTGTGCGCATCGGCGTCGACGCGCTCTATCACACCGAAGCCCCGGCAAAGCCCGGCTACGCCATCGAAGTGGCCGAAGCGCCCGAAGCCGGTGGTGTCGCCGCGGTAGAACTCGATCCGGACTGGGGCACGGTCCTGCCGACGGCGGACATCGCCGCCGGTGAAAAGGTCTTCGCCAAGTGCGTCTCGTGCCACAACGACCACGAAGGCGGCCCGAACATGACCGGCCCCGGCCTGTGGGGCGTCGTCGGTCGCCCGACCGCCAGCCACGCGGGCTTCGGCTATTCGGACGGCATGAAGGCGCACGCCGCCGAGGCTCCGACCTGGTCCTACGATCAGCTCTATCACTTCCTCGCCAACCCGGCGAAGTGGGTCAAGGGCACCAAGATGGGCTTCGCCGGCATCAAGAAGCCGGAAGAGCGCATCAACCTGATCGCCTATCTGCACACCAAGGGCTCCAGCCTCGGCATCCCGGCGCCGGACCCCACGCGTCAGCCCGGTGCCGCACCCGCCGGTGCGCCGCCTGCGGGCGATGCGCCTGCCGCGCCTGCGGCGGCTCCCGCCCCCGCTGCACACTAAACGAAAAAGCCCCGGTGTTCGCACCGGGGCTTTTTTTGGCTTACATCCGCCCCCGGAACAGGGCGTTGAGCGCGGCGTCGATCTGCGGATAGCGGAACCGGTAACCGCTGTGCGTCGCCCGCGCGGGCAGCACCTGTTGGCCGTTAAGAAGCAGAATATCCGCCATCTGCCCCAACAAGCGTTTCAGCACAAACCCCGGCAGAGGCAGCACCACCGGACGGTGCATAGCCCGTCCCAGGGCACGGGTAAAACCAGCATTACGCACCGGGACAGGGGCCGTGGCATTGACCGTACCATCCAGTCCCGCATTGGCGGCGTGAACCACCATCCCCACGGCGTCATCGATGTGAATCCACGATATCCATTGGCGGCCGGAGCCCAGCCGCCCGCCGATGCCGAACTCGAACGGAAACAGCATCTGGGCCAGCGCGCCGCCATCGACCGACAGGACAAGGCCGAAGCGGATCAGACTGACCGGCACGCCGTGATTCTGGGCGGTCAGGGCCAGAGTCTCCCATTTCGTGCACAGGTCGGTCGCCAGATCGGGCGCAGCAGGCGCGCTTGCCTCATCGAAGATCTCCGTCTCGCTGCGGCCATATATACCGATGGCCGAGGCATTGATCAGCCGTTTCGGCTTGACCGGCTGCCGCGCGATCCAGTCGATCAGCGCACCGGTAATGCCCAGTCGGCTGTCGTAGAACCGGGCGATGCGCCGCCGGGTCCACAGGCCGCCGCTCAGGGATTCGCCCGCCAGATTGATGATCAGATCGACCGGGGCCCGCAGGTCGTCGATATGGTCGATCACCGTCAGAGGCCCTCGAAATTTCGCCGCCTGAGCCTTGTCGCGCGTCAGGATCGTTACCTGATGGCCGTCGTCGATCAGCCCCTGCGTCAAACGCGACCCGATCAGGCCGGTGCCGCCGGTGATCAGGACGCGCTGGTTCGGCGTATCGAGATGCAGGGACGGCACGGCCGTGAGTTTACGAAACCGCCGCGACCGCAGCAGGTCGAACCCGGCCCATCCCCACACCCCGGCGGCAAACAGGTACATGATCCACGACCCCAACCCGTAATCGTGCGGGTGGAAACCGCTCGGCAACGTCTCCCAGCGCATCAGCTCAGGTGCTAAAAACGCCAGGACCAGCCCGTAATTGATGGCCAGAAGCGTGTGGGTGATCCGTTCGCTGGGCGGCAGGTGGCGGCTCTGATCCTCGACGACGAAGTCCCACAGGGTCAGACCGATCTCGGCGATCAGCAGGGCGGCGAACACCCCCGCCCAGACACCGCCCCAGCTCAGTCCGCCCAGAGAGGCGAAGATCAGGCCGTAGAACAGATTGCGCAGACCGTGGATGAACAGTTCGCGCCCGGCCTGCGGTTTCCACGGCAGGCGCTCGGTGAATTCGTGATGATAGAGCGTGTCGAAGGCGCCCATCACGCCCTGAATCGTCATCAGCCAAAGCAGTGTTGTCATGGTACGGCCTCGAAAATACCGGTCTGATAAAAGGTGCGCCCCAGCCACGGATGATCCATGCTCAGGCTGAAACGGAAGCGGCCGCCGTTGAGGGGCTCATGCACGACATGGGTGCGTCCGGGGGTCAGAAGGTGCGGCAAGGGGATTTGCCAGCCACCGATCTCCCAGACATAATGTTCGCTGATGAAATGCAGCGCCCCGTCCTGTACTGAAACCGCCAGCCGCATCCCGAAGCCGAAGCCGACATATTCGCACAGGCGGCCCCTGGCGTCGGCGCGCTTGATCGAGGTGACGCGGCACGGGGCCTTGCCGTCGAAGCGATACAGACGATGCCAGGCGACACCGCCTTTGGCCTGTGCGGTCAGGGTGACGACGGCGGGCACAGCCTGCCCGGTATGCGAGGTCAGTGGATTGCCGATCAGCCGCGTCAGAAACGCGAACAACCGCCCGGCGGTATTACAGGCGACGATGTCCATGACGCCCTGATAGATTTTGGGATGCCCCGGCTCCGGATCGTGGGCAAAGCGTTGCTGCACATCGGGATGCAAAAGGTGCCAGTCGGCCCCCATCAGGCGCGGCAACAGAGCTGTCTCTTTTGCGATCGTCATGACCGCCCCCTTATGTCTTGACCGCCTATGCAGTTCGCACTACAATTAGCTAATAAACGAATTGTTAGCGGGGTGAATTCATTTCGTCAATACGCTAAATGTCTAAATGTTGGGGTGCGTGGATGCGTATGGTAAAAACCTTCGAGGCTCTGGCGTCGGAGCCGCGACTGAAGATTCTGGCCTATCTGTCCAAGGCCTCACTGACGGCGGGAGAAATCGCCGAGCGCTTCGACATGTCGAAGCCGTCCCTGTCGAAGCATCTGAGCATTCTGGAAAACGCCGGACTGATCACGGGCGTCAAGAAGGGCAAGTTCGTCCACTACAGCATCGTGTCCGAGCACATCTTCAATTCGCTGGACGGCTATTTGCAGGAGGTATGCAGCGTGCGCGCGCCGCTGCGCCGCGAGAGCGAGGACAGGGCGCGTCAGGCCGTGGATGAGACCGGGGAGCGCTCAGACGGGTAGTTTGAGTGCGTGAGAGGCCGTAAAAAAATTTGACCACGAAAAACACGAAAAACACAAAAAAAGCGGCTGCACTTTTCTTGCCCGCAGGGCTTTTCCATAGTGTGGTCGCTCAGGTTTTCGGCGCTTCGCACGGTGTTTCAACAGAGTTTTTCGTGCTTTTCGTGTTTTTCGTGGTCAAATCTTACTGACGTCATCTCAAGCACAGTAAGCGTCGATAAAACTCTACAACCGACGAAACGCCGTGGGCAGTCCGACACCGGCCGCTTCGATGCGGGCCACCGCCTCGCGCAGGGGTTCGATGACCGTCTTCATATGGAAGCCGTTGGCGTGGATGATGTGGTCTTCGTCACACATGATCGCCACATGGCCCTTCCAGAAGACCAGATCGCCGCGATAAAGCCCTTTCATATCCGCGCCGATATCGAGCGCGTGGCCCAAGGCCGCCTGCATGTCGGAATCGCGCGGACAGGCCTGCCCCACCGCATAGAGCGACTGCTGGACAAGGCCGGAGCAGTCGAGCCCGTCGCTTTCGCGGCCGCCCCACTGATACGGCGCATTGAGATAGGCTTCGGCGACGCTGACATAATCGCCGTGGAACGCGCCGAAATCGCCGAGGTGCGCCGTATAGATCCAGCCCAGATTATTGATGCGCGTATATTTGCCGTCGGTTTCCCCGGCGCTGACCAGCGCGTTGAGGCTGAGCGCGCAGACGATGCGCGACTTGAGGTTCGGCTGGGAAAAGACGTAGCTGCGCAGCGTCGAGACGAAATGCGTCGGCACGAACCAGTCACGCGACAGATCGGCCTCTTTCACATAGCCGCAATAGCCGTCACGCAGGGATTGGCCCCAGACATAGTCGCGCGAGCGTTCGATAACGCGGAAGCGCTCGCCGAACAGGAGTTGGTCCCATTGTTCGGCGCTGTCGTTCGGTCCGGCGCGCAAAGCGGTCGCGGGCGTGGTGCAGCCCATGGTTTCGCCGACGACAAAGGTCTGCGCCCGCATCAGTCCTTCGAGGAGCTGATCGGCCTTGCCGTCCTTGAACGGCGTCATGCGCGGATCGAAATCGTCGTGAGCCATATGTCTCGCCTTCGCAGCCATCACCGGCTCTGCGCCGCTTAATCTTCGTAAAAAAGCGTTAACGCAGAAGCACTTATGTAGCCACGATAGCCCAAAGATGCGAACGTCGGGTTAATGGGACTATCAACAATCATACCTCCCCAGTTTACTGGGGAGGGGGACCGCACGACGCGCGTAGCGCTAGATGTGGTGGTGGGGCCTTCGCAGTAGGAGTACCGCCCTTATCGGGCCGCAGGTTTATTCGTGGCATCTCAGCGAGCCCCCCCTCCGTCGGCTCATTTCATTCGCCGCCACCTCCCCCGGCACGCCGGGGGAATAGATGATACGATCACAATCCTTTGATCAGGTTGAAACACGCCCTGAGCGTCTGGGCCTCGGCCCCGACGGGGAAGCCCGGACGACCGCGCGGGTTCCACGCATAGACGTCGAAATGCACCCATGCACCGGTCTCAGGCGCGAATTTTTGCAAAAACAGCGCCGCCGTCACCGATCCGGCCTGCGCCCAGCCTTGCGGATCGTTGCGCAGATCGGCGATGTCGGAGTCGAGCGCGTCGCGATACCCGGCCCACAGCGGCATCCGCCACAGCGGGTCGTGTTCGGCGATCGAGGCGACCTCCAGACGGCGGGCGATCTCTTCGTCGTCGGTGTAGAACGGGATGACCTCCGGCCCCAGCGCCACGCGCGCGGCCCCCGTAAGCGTGGCGAAATCGAGCGTCAGGTCGGGCGTCAGTTCACCGGCGCGCGTCAGGGCGTCGGCAAGGATCAGTCGGCCTTCGGCATCCGTATTGCCGATGTCGATGCTCTTTCCCGCTCGCGAGGCGATGACGTCGCCCGGACGGAAGGCATCACCGGAAATGGCGTTTTCCACCGCGCTGATCAGGACGTGCAGCCGCACGCGCAGGTTCGACTCCATGATCCATTGCGCCAGCGCCAGGGCGTGGGCGGCACCGCCCATGTCCTTTTTCATCAGGGCCATGCCCGCGCCGCCCTTGATATTCAGGCCGCCGGTGTCGAAGGCCACGCCCTTGCCGACCAGAGCGATGACCGGCTTCGGTTCGGCGGAAATGTCTTCCACATGCGGCGTCCAGTCGATCTCGATAAAGCGCGGCCCGCGGGCTTCCACGGCTCCGCGGCCCACCGCATGCACGGCGGGGAAGTTCTCGGTCAGCAATTCGTCGCCGGTGATGACGGTCAGTTTGGCCCCGAAGCGGTCGGCGATACCGCGCGCGGCGGCTTCGATCTCCGCCGGGCCCATATCGTTGGCCGGGGTATTGACCAGATCGCGGACAAGGTCGTGCGCGGCCACTTCGCGAGCGATCTCGGTGCGGGTCTCTTCGCTGAGGTCGGCGCTTTCCAGCGTCACCTCGGCGCGCAGGTTCTTGCCCGATTTATAGCGATCGAAGGCGTATGACCCTAACTGGAACGCCACGTGAATGGCCTTGCGATCCAAAGCCTCGTCGACCTTCAGCCGCCACTCGCCCGTCGGCAACTGCGATGGCAGGGCGCGAAAGATCAGCGGGTTATAGGCCTTGCGCGCCCCCAGACCGAACCACACCCACAGGGCACCGGTCTCGTTAGACCCCAAACCGCTCGGCAGCACGATGATCGATCCGGCCTTGCCCGTAAATCCGCGCGCCGTCAGGAACCCGGCATGGGCGGGTTTCAGGGCCGCGATGACACCCTCCGCCTCGTCTTCGAAAACGCCGAAAACGATATGTTCGGTGCGTTTGACGCCGGTATTGGGCAGGGGCTTGGGCATGGGGATCACTCGAATGTCAGACAGCCGGGCCACGATAGGCCTCAAGGTTTAACCATATATTTAGGCCTGTGAACCAAAGCTTAAAACCGCCCATTTGCTTTTTCGAGGTCAGAACGCCTCCGGTTTGTTCACAAGGCCCACCCCATGTCCCGTTTTCTTCTGATCGCCGCCGCCCTTCTGACGGTTGCCGGTCCCGCCGCCGCGTGGGGCAAGAAAAAGCCTGAGGCTGAAAAGACGGAGGTCAAGGCGACGGAAAAGGCCGCTGCACCCGCCGTTCAGAAAGCCTCCGCCGAGGCCCGCGCCGCCGCCATGCGCATGGAGCCGCTGGCCCGCGCCGCCTTCTTCAACCGCGAATTCGAGCGCGACCCCACCGATATCGAGGCCGGACTGGCCCTGTCGGAATCGCTGCGGGCACTGGGCCAGTACAAGGAAGCCGCCGAGGCCGCCCAGCGCATCCTGATGTTCGCACCGAACCACTACGATGCCCTGCTCGCCGCCGGGAAGTCCTTTATCGGTCAGAACAATGCCTTCTACGCCGTCGAACCGCTGAAACACGCCATCGAACTCAATGCGAAGGACTGGCGCGCCTATTCCCTGCTCGGCGTCGCCTACGACCAGATCAAGCGCGGTGACGAAGCGCAAGCGATGTGGGACAAGGCGCTCGGCCTGTCGCCGGAAAACCCGTCGCTCCTGACCAACAAGGCCATGTCGCTGGCCGCCAATGGCGATCTGGCCGGGGCGGAAACCCTGCTGCGTCGGGCCGCGGTGCGTCCGGGCGCCGATATCCGCGTCCGTCAGAATCTGGCGCTCGTCCTGGGGATGCAGGGCAAGCTGGGCGAGGCCGAAACCCTGCTGCGTCAGGACCTGCCGCCGGAGCTGGTCGATCAGAACCTCGCCTGGTTTCAGGCGCAGTTGAAGCCGGTGGTCACCCCGGCGGGCGGCACCGATCGCTCGTGGAACTCGCTCAAGGGCGGGTAAGCCTTACTCGCGCTTCACAACAATCCGTCTGCCTGCAACCGCGCCTGCCACAGGGCCTTGCGGCGTTTCAGTTCGTCCTTGCGCGCCATATCCGAATAGTCGTCGGGTATGCGATCCAGCTCCTCGTAACGGAACGCCGCCGCACCGTGTTCGCTGAACGCCGCCTGCAACGGCTTATGGATGTGATGGCCCAGCCTGAGCGTAAACCACAGCCCGTTCTGTTGCGACTCAAGGTTCCGGCTAGCGCCCACCCACACCTCGCCCGTCGCGTTGCAGATCACCGCATAGATGCCGCTGATCGATTTGCGTTCCTTATAGGCCGCGATGGCGGCCTTCTTTTCATGGCTATCCATGACATTCTCCTTTGACAGATGCGCTCATGCCATATATTTTTACCCGGGTAAATATAATTCGAGGATATGATGGATTCCGAGACCACCTATGTCGTGTTTCAGGTGGCGCAGCGTATCGCCATCGGACCGCTGGCCGAGGTCGCCGTCGCCGCGCGTCATGTGGGCGATCCGGTGCTTATCTTTGACCGCACCACCGGCAAGGTCATCGACCTCGACCTGCGCGGCGACGATGAAGCGATCCGCGCCCGCTACACGCCGGAGCCGGAGACCGCCAGACGCGGACGTCCGAAGCTGGGGGTCGTGGCGCGCGAAGTGACCCTCCTGCCCCGCCACTGGGACTGGCTGGCCCAACAGCCCGGCGGGGCCTCGGTGACGCTGCGCAAGCTGATCGACGCCGCGCGCAAGGACGGCCCGGACCTCAAGGCGCGCACCACCGCCGCCTATAATGTAATGTTTGCGCTTGCAGGGGATAGTCCGGGCTTCGAGGAGGCCTCCCGCGCCTTGTTTGCCCACGACCACACGACGCTGACCAAGCACATGGCCGACTGGCCCAACGACATCCGCGATGAAATCTGGCATCATCTGTCTGCGGATCAGTCGCATTCGTAAAGATAACGTCATGGCCAAAAGCATTATTCATGAGTGAAAAACAAACTTCACCCATGCAAAAATCTGCGCCCTGACACGGTGATTTTACCCCCGTCCTCTGGTCAAATGTTCGCGTCTGCGATATGCGGAGGAAAAGAAGAGACAACCTAGCCGTCTCTAAATATCCCAGACCTTTCCGAGGTGCATTTCCATGCTTGAAGCCTATCGTGCCCACGTCGCCGAGCGCGCCGCCCTGGGCATCCCGCCCCTGCCGCTGTCGGCCCCGCAAACCGCCGATGTCATCGAACTGATCAAGAACCCGCCGGCGGGCGAAGAGGACTTCCTGCTCGACCTCCTGACCTATCGCGTCCCCCCTGGTGTGGACGACGCGGCCAAGGTCAAGGCCTCCTTCCTGTCGGCGGTGGCACACGGCGACTTCCCCGTCGCCCTGATCAGCCGCGAAAAGGCGACCGAACTGCTCGGCACCATGGTCGGTGGCTATAATGTCAAGCCGCTGATCGACCTGCTGACCGACGCGGTCGTGGGCCAGATCGCTGCTGCCGCGCTGAAAAAGACGCTGCTGATGTTCGACTTCTTCCACGACGTGGCGGAACTGGCCAAGGCCGGTAACGACAACGCCAAGGGTGTCATCCAGTCGTGGGCCGACGCCGAATGGTTCACCTCGCGCCCCAAGGTCGCCGACAAGATCACCGTCACCGTGTTCAAGGTCACCGGCGAAACCAATACCGACGACCTGTCGCCCGCACCGGACGCCTGGTCGCGCCCGGACATCCCCCTGCACTACCTCGCTATGCTGAAGAACGCGCGCCCCGGCATCACGCCTGAGGAAGACGGCAAGCGCGGGCCAATGCAGTTCATCGACGACCTCAAAGCCAAGGGCCACCTCGTCGCCTATGTCGGCGACGTCGTCGGCACCGGTTCGTCGCGTAAGTCGGCGACCAACTCGGTCATCTGGGCCACCGGTGAAGACATCCCGTTCGTGCCGAACAAGCGCTTCGGTGGCGTGACTCTGGGCGGAAAGATCGCCCCCATCTTCTTCAACACGCAGGAAGATTCCGGCGCGCTCCCCATCGAGGTCGATGTCTCGAACCTCAATATGGGCGACGTCATCGACATCTACCCTTACGAGGGCAAGATCGAGAAGGACGGCGCCACCGTCGCCGAATTCGCCCTGAAATCGCACGTCATCCTCGACGAGGTTCAGGCCGGTGGCCGCATCAACCTGATCATCGGTCGCTCGCTGACCGCCAAGGCGCGTGAATTCCTCGGCATCGCCGCCTCGACCGAGTTCCGCCTGCCCGTGCCGCCCGCCGGTTCGACCGCGGGCTATACGCTGGCCCAGAAGATGGTCGGCAAGGCCTGCGGTCTGGCTGAGGGGCAGGGCATCCGTCCGGGCACCTATTGCGAGCCCAAGATGACCACGGTCGGCTCTCAGGACACCACGGGCCCGATGACCCGCGACGAACTGAAAGATCTCGCCTGCCTCGGCTTCTCGGCGGACCTGGTCATGCAGTCCTTCTGCCACACCGCCGCCTATCCGAAGCCGGTCGACGTCAAGACCCACCGCGAACTGCCTGCCTTCATCTCGAACCGCGGCGGCGTCGCCCTGCGTCCGGGCGACGGGGTCATCCACTCGTGGCTGAACCGCCTGCTGCTGCCGGACACCGTCGGCACCGGCGGCGACTCGCATACCCGCTTCCCGATCGGGATTTCCTTCCCCGCCGGTTCGGGCCTCGTGGCCTTCGGCGCGGCGACCGGCGTCATGCCGCTCGACATGCCGGAATCGGTCCTCGTCCGCTTCAAGGGCGAAATGCAGCCGGGCATCACGCTGCGTGACCTCGTCCACGCCATCCCCTACTACGCCATCAAGCAGGGTCTGCTGACGGTCGCCAAGGCCGGTAAGATCAACGAGTTCTCGGGCCGCATTCTTGAAATCGAGGGCCTGCCGGACCTCAAGGTCGAGCAAGCCTTCGAACTGACCGACGCCTCGGCTGAACGTTCGGCGGCGGGCTGCACCGTGAAGCTCAACAAGGAGCCGATCATCGAGTACATGACCTCGAACATCGTGCTCATGAAGAACATGATCGCCGACGGTTATGCCGACGCCCGTACCCTGCAACGCCGCATCAAGGCGATGGAAGACTGGCTAGCCAACCCGGTCCTCATGGAAGCCGATGCCGACGCCGAATACGCCCACGTCATCGATATCGACCTGAACGATATCAAGGAGCCGATCCTGTGCGCGCCGAACGATCCGGACGACGCGCGCCTGCTCTCCACCGTTCAGGGCACCGCCATCGACGAAGTCTTCATCGGCTCGTGCATGACCAATATCGGTCACTTCCGCGCCGCCTCGCTGCTGCTCAACGGCAAGCGTGACATCCCGACCCGTCTGTGGGTTGCGCCGCCGACCAAGATGGACGCCGCCGAACTGACCAAGGAAGGCCATTACGGCGTCCTCGGGTCTGCCGGGGCGCGCATGGAAATGCCGGGCTGCTCGCTGTGCATGGGCAATCAGGCGCAGGTTCGCGAAGGCGCGACCGTCGTTTCGACCTCGACGCGTAACTTCCCCAACCGTCTTGGCAAGAACTCGAACGTCTTCCTGGCGTCGGCGGAACTCTCCGCCATCGCCTCGAAACTGGGCCGCCTGCCGACGGTTGAGGAATACCACGCCGACATGGGCGTGCTGAACGCCAAGGGCGCGGAGGTCTATCGCTACATGAACTTCGATCAGATCGAGGAATATGCCGACGTCGCCAGCACGGTCGCGGCGGAGTAGTTATAAGAAAGAATGCAGGAGGCTCGCCTCCTGCACCTCATAACTTAAGAGCCTTGCTGGCAACGGCGAGGCTTTTTGTTTCTTATACCTCCCCGGTGTACCGGGGAGGGGGACCGCACGAACCACGAAGTGGTGAGATGTGGTGGTGGGGGTTCTGGCTTTCGCATAACCGCGCCGAATATTCGTGTAACGCCGTTTGACAAAATCCACTTTCCGGCACAGGCTCGTTACGGGCTCAACCAAAGGGGGTTACCATGTCCGTCGCAGCTTTTGTGCCGAGTACCATCACCCTGTACGGCGCCGCACATACGGCGCTCAGTTGCGTACCGCTGTTTCTGGGCGGCTATCTCTACCTGACCAAAGGCACGATCCGCCTCGATACCGAACTGGGCAAGCTCTATTTCTGGACCGCGCTCATCGGCGCCGTGACTGGCATCACCATCTTCCATCATGGTGGTCCGGGCATCCCGCACGTCGTCAGCGCCCTGTTCATCGTCCTGCTGCTGGCGGCCATCGGCGCGAAATACCTCGCCTTCACCCGCCTCAAGCCGCGCACCATCGAAATCGTCGGGCTGTCGATCACCTATTTCTTCCTGTGGTTCTTCACGACCACCGAAGGCCTGACCCGGCTCCCCGCCGGCAAACCGTTCTCGCCGTCGCCCGAAGCGCCTGAACTGGCCCCCGTACGCGGGGTGTTGCTGCTTCTGCTGATCGCGGGGATATGGTGGCAACTGCGCGCCGAAAAGAAGCGGGTTATGCCCGTCGGCGCGGCTCCGGCGGAGTAATTGCAGGAGGCTCGCCTCCTGCACCTCGGAACAAAAGAGCCCCGCTGGCAACGGTGGGGCTTTCACTGCGTCAATAAGCAAATGGCTGAGCAATACCGGCCATGCGTTCGGCGCGCGAAGACCATCTTTGATCCCTGATGTTGGCGTTGCTATCGAGCCAGCCCTGTAGGATGCGGCAAACAGCTCGACCAGCCTCCTTGATTTCGGGCTCTATCTGAACCCGCCACTCGCTTTCCGTACTGCCACGACGAAATCGCAACCGATGGAAATGCGGCGCAAACCACGACAACCGTATGATCGCCTCACGCTCCGATGCGGCCCCCATCCTGACAGCGTAGCGTGGGCGTTCGTCGAAGCCCGGAATACCGAAAAGGTAAGCGTGAAACTCTGCGGCCAGCGTACCAGGTGTCGCGTTGTCACGAACGAATAAGACCTCATCGCGTGCTTCCGCCCGGTATTGATGCCGCAAATTATCATCGCAGACGCTACCCTCACCGGATTGTACCAGACGGCGGATAATCTCCGGGTCCGACCCGGCATACCGGATACACTCAACCTCAGCATTCCATACGACATTCAGCATCTTCTCGGTGTCGGAAGGCGTTTCAGGTTGCCGCCTGACGTAACAGTGAACGTATGTCTCCAACTCATCCCATTCGAACATATCGCCCGCTTCGCTTTCCGGCACACCGCAACTCATGCAGCAGCCGTCTTCGACATAGAAATCGCCCGGAACGTTTTTCGGATAGCGTTTAATCATGCCCCCACCTCGTTCCGAACAACCTAAAACTCGTGAGAAAAACCTCAACAAAAAAGCGCGGCCCTTTCGAGCCGCGCCTATTGTTTTGGTATGTCTGACGTTTAGCGCGCCAGCCAGCCGCCATCCACCGGAATGATCGCGCCGTTGACGTAGTCGGACGCCGGTGCGGCGAGGAACACCGCAGCACCGCCGAGGTCCGACGGCTCACCCCAGCGACCCGCCGGGATGCGGTCGAGGATCGACTTGTTACGGTCGGCATCGGCGCGCAGCTGCGCCGTGTTGTCGGTCGCCATATAGCCCGGCGCAATCGCGTTCACCGTGATGCCCTTATTGGCCCATTCGTTGGCCAGCAGGCGCGTGATCCCGGCGATGCCCGACTTCGAGGCGGTGTAGGACGGGACGCGGATACCGCCCTGGAACGACAGCATCGAAGCGATATTGATGATCTTGCCGTAACCCTGAGCGATGAAGTGACGACCGGCGGCCTGAGCGACGAAGAAGGCGCCCTTGATGTTGACGTTCATCACGTCGTCCCAGTCTTTTTCCGAGAAATCGACGGCGTCGGCGCGACGGATCAGACCGGCATTGTTGACGAGGATGTGCAGACCGCCCAGTTCGTCGATCGTCGTCTTGATGACGCGTTCGATGGGCTCGACCGAGCCGAGATTGGCGTCGATATTGATGAAGCGGCGGCCCAGCGCCTTGACCTTCTCACCGGTCTCGTCCGCCGGAACGATGCCGACGGCGGCGATATCGGCACCGGCTTCGGCGAGGGCGAGCGCGATGCCCTGACCCAGACCGGTGTTGGCGCCGGTAACGAGGGCAACCTTGCCCGACAGATCGAATGCGTTTGTCATAATTAGTCTCCCGTTATCTTCATACCTCCCCGGTGTACCGGGGAGGGGGACCGCACGACGCGCAAAGCGCTAGATGCGGTGGTGGGGGCTCGTGGTGTCGCAACACGCACTGCGCCCGTTAAACTTTCGCGAGCCCCCCTCCGGCGCTTCGCGCCACCTCCCCCGGTACACCGGGGGAGTAGGGAGCGCTCTTTAAGCCAGCTGGCAGATATCCAGCACGTTCATATCGGTATAGTCGAGGTTTTCCCCGCCCATGGCCCAGATGAACGCATAGTTCGACGTCCCGGCCCCCATGTGGATCGACCACGGCGGCGAGACGACGGCTTCGTTGTTCTGGATGACGATATGGCGCGCGGCGTCCGGCTGTCCCATGAAGTGGAACACCCGGTCGTTTTCGCCGAGGTTGAAGTAGAAATAGACCTCCGAGCGGCGGTCGTGCAGGTGCGGCGGCATGGTGTTCCATACCGAGCCCGGCGACAGGATGGTCAGGCCGAGCAGCAACTGGCACGACTTGGCGGTCGTCGGCACGATGTACTGATAGATGACGCGCTCGTTGGATTGCTCCAGCGAGCCGCGCGCCAGCGGCACGGCCTGATCGATCGATATCTTGACCGTCTCGTAGCGCGCGTGGGCGGGCGTCGAGGTCAGGTAATAGAGCGCCGGATTGGCCGCGTCGTCCGAAGAGAAAACCACGTCCCTGGTGCCCATCGGGATGTACAGGCCATCCTTTTGCGCCAGATCGTAGACTACGCCGTCGACCGACACTTTACCGGTGCCGCCGCCGACATTGATGACGCCCAGTTCGCGGCGCTCAAGGAAGGGGTGACCGGCGGCCGAGGCCGGTTCGGTCTGGTCCGGCAGGCGAAGCTCGCCCGACACCGGGGCCGCACCGCCGACGACGAAGCGCTCAAAATGCGTGTAGTTCAGAATGACCGAGTCAGGTACGAACAGGCCCTGCATCAGGTACTTGTCGCGCAGGTCTTCGGTATCGGCGAAGTCCATCATATCGGGATGGGTCGCGTGATAAATCTTCTGATACAGGGAATTCTGGCACATGGCCGCGCTCCGTTTATGAAGGCTCTGGCGTAAAGGCTCTGGTAAGAAAGAAGCCGGATTCGAAAATCCGGCTTCGGTCAGCTTAGGCGTTTTCCAGCGCCACAACGCCCTTGATGTAGGCCTTGATGCCTTCGTCTTGTGCGTTGGCGAAGAAGTATTCCTGGAACTTTTCACCGGCGACGGTGGCCTTCAGCAGGTCCTGATCGATACTCTTGAGGACCGTCAGCATGTCGTGGCAGGTGACGCTCTTCACGGTCTTCAGGATGCCGCGGTTTTTGGCCATGATTTCGGCGCGCTCCTTGGGGTAGCCCAGACCGCGCTCGCCGTCGAACAGCTTGCGGTAGACGTCCTGCAGGTTCAGCTCGGCGGCCCAGCCGAAGCCCTTGGCGTACGGCATGGAGATGGCGTTGCCGTCATTGATCTGACCGAACAGGAAGGCGTCGGTCGGATCGACGACCAGACCGCAGAAGACGCCCGGCATCGAGTTAGCGGCCAGCATGGCGCCCATACCTGTGCCACAGCCGGTGACGACGAAGTCGGCGGCCTTGGAATTCAGCAGGATACCGGCCAGAAGACCGTTCATGATGTAGGTCAGCGAGGCCTTGTCTTCGGCGCCGTACATGCCGTAGTTGAACACGGTGTGGCCCAGCGGCTCGGCAACCGTCTTCAGCGCGTCGAAGATGATGCTGTTCTTGGCGGCCTGGCTGTTCTCGTTAATCAGAGCGATTTTCATAATATCACGTCCTTTGAAGGGTCGAATTTTGTGCGAAGAGGTCTGAACCTTTGGTCAAGCGACATATCCCGGTTTAGGGGACGTGTCACCACGTAATGAGACATTCGCGGCGATATTTTAACCGCTCATGGCAAAGGGCCGGTATCGCTACCGGCCCTCCATTCACGCAGCAATTTGTCTGATAAAACCAGAGACTACTGCAAGTTTACGAACATGCCGCCGTCAACCAGCAGCGACGCACCGGTGACGTAACCGGCCAGTTCGTCGGACGCGAGGAAGATGACCGGTCCGGCCAGATCTTCCGGCTGACCCAGACGACCGAGCGGGATGCGCGCTTCCATATATTCGCGCTTCTTGAGGTCGGCGAGGTCGTCCTTGTTGATGTCGGTCAGGATCGTGCCCGGCAGGACGGCGTTGCAGCGGATGCCGTGTTTGCCCAGCGCGATGGCGGTCGATTGCATCAGCGACAGGACGCCCGCCTTGGTCGGCGTATAGTGCGTCTGGTACTCACCGCCGACCAGCGCCGAGATCGACGAGACGGCGACGATCGAACCGGCGAAGCCGTTCGCGCCCTTGCCCTGCTTGACCATCTGGTTGGCGGCGGCCTGACACATATAATAGGCACCGTTCAGGTTGACGGCGATGGTGCGGTCCACCGTTTCGACCGGCATGTCGAGGAAGCCGTGGAAGGGGCAGATGCCGGCATTGTTCACGAACACGTCGAGGCGGCCATAGGCTTCGACGGCGGCGGCGACAAAGGCCGTGGCCGACTCGGGCTTCGACACATCGCCGCGCAGGGCAAAGGCCTGCCCGCCGGCGGCCTTGATTTCCTCGACGGCGGACTGGGCCGAGGCCTCGTCACCGGCGAAGTTGATGCCGATCTTCGCGCCATGACGCGCAGCGGCGACCGCGATGCCGCGACCGATGCCCTTGGAACCGCCGGTAACCAGCAAAACCTTGTCTTTGAGTAGCATGTCTTTTCTCTCTGTATTGCCGGGAAGCGTTGAACCCCACCCCCGCGTTTCCAATCGATTGTATGTACTTAATTTACGCCGTTCGCCTGTTGCGACAGACGCAAAAACTTTTGCCCCAGACGATACCCGCCGCCGCCCGCCTCACGCGGCGCGACGCTGAGATAGCCCTGCTCGACCAGAGTCGAGGCCAGCCGGTACGCCGTCGACCGCGCCAGACCGGCCCGTTCGGCGATATCGTTGAGCGTCACAAGCCCCGACGCCACGGCCTCGACGATCATCAGGCCGCGCACCAGGGTCTGGCTGCCGCTGACTGATTTCGCCTGAACATCCGTGTCTTTGATCATTGTGCGTTAAGGCCCGTGATTTGACGTTTTGACGTTCGCGGCTGACGTTTTTTGCTTGATAAGCTATGGGTTAATTTCATATATTGGAATATAGCGATTGGCAACGGTTTTTGCGCTCACAAATGAGCATAACTGCCACAAATCGATCATTGCCGGACTTCCGGCTCCGCTTTCGACATGCAGGGTTAAAAAGGCTTCTAAGATGGGTTACCCCAAGATCAAGCACGTGCGCGCGTTCGTCATCAAAGGTGGCGAGGGCGGCGGTGGCGCCGACTATCACGACCAGGGCGAAGGCCACTGGATCGACAATCACATCGCCACCTCGATGGGGCGCTATCCCGAATACCGTCAGTCGCGCAAGTCGTTCGGCATCAACGTGCTGGGCACGCTGGTCGTCGAAATCGAAGCCGATGACGGCACGGTCGGTTTCGCCGTGACCACCGGTGGTGAGCCCGCCTGCTACCTCGTCGAAAAGCACTTCGCGCGCTTCCTCGAAGGCCGTAACCCGTTCGAATACGAGCGCATCTGGGATCAGATGTACTTCGGCTCGCAATATTACGGCCGTAAGGGCATCGTCGTGAACGCCATTTCCGGCGTCGACCTCGCCCTGTGGGACCTGATGGGCAAGCTGCGTCAGGAGCCAGTCTATCACATGCTGGGCGGCGCGGTGCGCGACGAACTGCAATTCTACGCCACCGGCGCACGTCCGGACCTGGCCAAGGAAATGGGCTTCATCGGCGGCAAGCTGCCGCTGTACCACGGTCCGGTCGAAGGCGACGAAGGCCTCAAGAAGAACGTCGAACTGATCGCTGACATGCGCTCGAAGGTCGGCGAAGACTTCTGGCTGATGTACGACTGCTGGATGGCGCTCGACGTCAACTACGCGACCAAGCTGGCGCACAAGTGCCACGAATACGGCCTCAAGTGGATCGAAGAAGCCATCAACCCGGACGACTACTGGGGCTATCAGCAGCTCAAGAAAAACGCCCCTCCGGGCATGCTGGTCACCACGGGCGAGCACGAATCGACCCGCTGGGGCTTCCGTATGCTGCTCGACATGGACTGCTGCGACATCATCCAGCCGGACGTCGGCTGGTGCGGCGGCGTCACCGAACTGCTGAAGATCTCGGCCCTGGCCGATGCCAAGGGCACGCTGGTCGTGCCGCACGGCTCGTCGGTGTATAGCTACCACTTCGTCATCACGCGCCACAACTCGCCCTTCGCCGAGTTCCTGATGATGGCGCCTAAGGCCGATCACGTCGCGCCAATGTTCCACCCACAGCTGCTGGGTGAGCCGATTCCGGAAAAGGGCCGCATGAAGGTCACGGCGCTTGACAAGCCGGGCTTTGGCGTCGAATTGAACCCCGAAGTAAAGCTTTATCGTCCCTACGAACACTGAGTGAAACTCACCCCTGAATGCTTTGCATTCAGGGGTGGTCCATATGGTCAACCCAAAGCTCGAAGCGCTTCTTCGCTTTGAGTTGGCTTTAATTTTGAAGGAAAATTTAATGAAACTCGTCCGTTTTGGCCCGCAGGGTCAGGAAAAGCCCGGCGTTATCGATGCCGACGGCAAGCTGCGCGACCTGTCCTCGGTCGTCGCCGACATCACCCCCGAAGAGGTCCGCCTGTCGAAGCTGGCCGGCCTGAAGGCCACCGACGTGTCGGCCCTGCCGGTTGTCGAAGGCGACGTCCGTTACGGCGTGCCGGTCAACAAGATCAACAAGATCATTGCCGTCGGCCTGAACTATGCCGACCACGCCGCCGAAGCCGGCCTGCCCGTGCCGCCGGAGCCGATCTTCTTCACCAAGGCCATCACCTCGCTGACCGGCCCGAACGACGTGGTCATCAAGCCGCGTGACGCGACCAAGCTGGACTGGGAAGTCGAACTGGGCCTGATCATCGGCAAGACCTGCCGTTACGTGGACGAAGCCACCGCGCTCGATCACGTCGCCGGTTACGTGCTGGTCAACGACATCTCCGAGCGCGCCTTCCAGAAGGAACGCGGCACGCAGTGGGTCAAGGGCAAGGGCGCCGACACCTTCTGCCCGACCGGCCCGTGGCTGGTCACGCCGGACGAAATCGGCGACGTGCACAACCTCGACATGTTCCTCGACGTCAACGGCGTCCGCCGTCAGACCGGCAACACCAAGACCCTGATCTTCAACGTTGCCCACTGCATCAGCTACATCTCGCAGTTCATCACCCTGCAACCGGGCGACCTCGTCATCACCGGCACCCCGCCGGGCGTCGGCGAAGGCCAGAAGCCGACCGCGATCTATCTGAACGCGGGCGACACCATGCACCTCGGCATCACCGGCCTCGGCGAACAGCGCCAGACCGTCGTGCCGTTCACCCTCGAAGGCCTGGAGATCATTGAGTAATGGCTTACGCTGATCGTTACAAAGGCCGTTGCGCCGTCATCACCGGCGCTGCTGGTGGTTTGGGTAAGGCCGCCGCCGCCCGCATCATCGCCGAAGGTGGTAAGGTCGTCCTGTGGGATCTGAACGCCGAAATGCTCGAAGCCACCGCCAAGGAAATCGGCGCCGCCGGTTTCGTGGCGCTGGACGTCTCGAAGCTTGAGGAAGTCACCGCCGCCGCCAAAAAGTCGGCTGAGATCCTGGGTAAGATCGACATCCTGATCGCTTCGGCGGGCATCACCGGCGCCACCGTACCGGTGTGGGAATTCCCCGTCGATTCGTGGCTTAAGGTCATGGATATCAATCTCAACGGCCTGTTCTACTGCAACCGTGAGATCATCCCCTACATGCTGGAAAACGGCTATGGCCGTATCGTCAACGTGGCCTCGGTCGCGGGCAAGGAAGGCAATCCGAACGCTTCGGCCTATTCGGCCTCCAAGGCGGGCGTGATCGGCTTCACCAAGTCGCTCGGCAAGGAACTGGCCACCAAGGGCGTCATCGTCAACGCCCTGACCCCGGCGACGTTCGAGTCGCCGATCCTGGCTCAGTTGCCGCAGTCGCAGGTCGACTACATGCGCTCGAAGATCCCGATGGGTCGTCTGGGCATCGTCGACGAATCGGCGGCCATGGTGACCTTCATGGCGTCGGAAGAGTGCTCGTTCACCACGGCCTCGACCTTCGACACCTCGGGCGGCCGCACGACGTTCTAAATGCTAACATCCTCCCCTGTGAGCGCTGCGAACGGGGGAGGTGGCATCCGCGAAACAAAGTGAAGCGGATGACGGAGGGGGCCACCCCACCCGATATTGCCCCCTCCGTCAGCGACTTCGCGCTGACACCTCCCCCGTTTCACAGGGGAGGATGAATACGGAGGATACCCTGTGAAAACACCCTTCATCGACGCCCATATCCACCTGTGGGACCTTGACCTGCTCCGTTACGGCTGGCTCAGCGCCCCGTTCGACGACTCAGGCGTCAATGGCTCGACCGAGGCCATCGCCTCGACCTACCTCCCCGCCCATTATCAGGCCGACGCCACGGGCTTTGACGTGCGCGGCACGGTCCATATCGACGCGGGCGCGCACGGCGACGACGCCCTGACTGAAACCCAGTGGCTGCAGCGCCTGTCGGACGAGACCGGTATCCCGACGGGCATCGTGGCCTTTGCGGCGCTCAACGATCCGGAGGTCGAAACACTTCTGGCGGCGCACTCACGTTACCCGGCGGTGCGCGGCATCCGCCATATCCTCAACTGGCACCCCGACAGCTATTTCAGCTACACGCCGAAGAACCTGCTCGACGACCCGCAGTGGCAGGCCGGTTATGCGCTGCTGGCCAAATATAACCTGTCCTTCGACCTGCAAATCTATACCAACCAGATGGCGGCGGCGGCCGATCTGGCGGCCAAGCATCCGAACATCCCCGTCATGCTCAATCATGCCGGGATGCCGGTCAATGACGGCGAGGGCCATATGGACCGCTGGGAAGCCGGTATGCGCCGTCTGGCCGCCATGCCGCACGTCTCGGTCAAGATTTCCGGCATGGGCTTCGCTGACCGCAAATGGACCACCGAGAGCATCCGCCCGATCGTGCTGAAGACCATCGAGATTTTCGGCGTCGACCGCGTGATGTTCGCGTCGGACGTGCCGACCGACAAGCTGTTCTCGGACTATGCGACGATCATGAACAGCTTCGACACGGTCACGGCTGATTTCAGCGAGGCCGAGCGTCTGGCCATGTTCGCAGGCAATGCCAACCGGCTATATCGGCTGGGGATTGAGCTCTGACAAAAATCATACCTCCCCGCACTAAAGTGCAGGGAGGTATGATTTTTAGACATGCACCACAAAAAAAGCCGCCCCGTGAGGAGCGGCTTTTTTATTGGCTGGGACAAGCGCGATTAACGCTTCTTCGGCTTGCGGTTCCACAGGTGTTCGAACTTCCAGCCGGTGAGACCTTCGACGATCTTGCGGCTTTCTTCCGATTCCGCTTCGGTTTCACCGGCGCGCAGACGTTCGACCTCGTGCACCAGAACGGCGTGGCTCTTCACATTGAGCCCGAAGCTCCACGACAGGATCATCCCCAGCACCATGACCACGATCGGACCGCCGATGAGCAGCAGGACGATGGTGTGGATGGCTTCCGGCGTCTGGGTGATCAGTTCGGCCTGATCCTTCGGTTGCGGCACATAGCCACCCGCATTGATGATCCAGCCGGTGACGACGATGGCGCCCGACTGAGCCACCTTGCGCACCAGCGTCATGACCCCGGCGAAGATACCTTCGCGGCGTTGACCGGTGACAGCTTCGTCGATATCGGGCAGGTAGTTATAGACCGACCACGGCACGAAGTTCAGCGTCCCGCGCCCCAGACCCGCCAGGATGATCGGCACGAACAGCCAGAAGACGACGCCGAAGTTCGACTGGCTGAACGCCGCGAACAGGTCGCCATTGATGCCGTTCAGACCGGCGGCGAAACCGGCAGGCTGGGTCAGGTAGAAGGCGAGGAACAGGATCAGCGATGCCGCGACGAAGCTGATGGCGATGCGATAGGCCAGAACCGGACCCGTCTTGATGACGACCTGAATGGCCACCATGACCGAGATGAGCTGGGCGACGTACATCATCGTCATCATCCCGGCGATCAGGCTGGTCGTGCCGTCCTTGGTCAGGACCGTACCCGCCGCCAGAACGGTCGCCACGAAGATCGGGAAGGCCGTGTTGAAGATGTCCTGCGACAGGTAACCGCCCAGATAGACCGACAGATGCTGACGGAAGGCCTTGAGCTTAAGCGTCGAGAACAGGTCGCGGAACATATTGACCGGGATCATCAGCGCCGCACCGAGGTTGAGCGGCTGCGGCTTGATCAGCTTTTCTTCCTCGGTATAGGGGCGCTCCCACGAGAAGATGACGACCAGAATGACGACCAGCGAGAACAGAACGCCGAAGATCGACGCCATGATCAGGAAGGTATCCGCCGAACCCTTGCCGCCGAAATTGTCGATGATGAACTTCGGCAGGTAGGAGGCGAGGATGGCCGAGGACTGCGCGATGATCATCCGCGCCCCGGCAAACTTGGCCTTCTCCTTGTAATCCTTGGTCATTTCAGCTGCCAAGGTTTCCCACGGGATCAGGAACATGGTGTAGAGGAATTCGAAGAAGATAAAGGTGATCAGGTAGTACCAGAAGGTCTGGCCCGACACGAAGATCAGGGCGAAACACGGCAGCAGCGGTATGGTGATCATCAGGAATATCTTGCGTCGACCGATCTTGCGGCCCACCCACGTATGACGCAGATTGTCCGAGATATAGCCGATCAGCGGGCAGGTGATCGCCTCCAGCAGACGCGGCAGGCCGAGGATCAGGCCCGCTTCGACGGCGGTCAGGCCGCAGAAGGTCGTGAAGAAATAGAACAGCCAGCCGGTGATGACCGCTTGAGCGCCCGCGCCCAGCATGTCGCCGGAGCCCCAGCCCCAGTAGTTGATCCAGCTTGGTTTACGTACAGTCGGCGCTTCGGCCATGTCGTTTCACTCCCCGTAAAATACCCCCTCTCCCTGTGGGGAGAGGGCCGGGGTGAGGGGGAGTCCTGAAACTCTGTCCTTTCCCCCTCACCCGGTCCTGACGGACCACCCTCTCCCCGCAGGGGAGAGGGGATGCATTAGATAAACCGATACAGGAACTCACCCATGGTCAGCAAGGCCATGGCCTGACCGAACGGCATGGAGGTCAGCGGAATGTCCTTGTATTCCTGAATCGAGTTGAACACCGGCGTACCGAACGACACCTGAGTCAGTTCGCCCGCCTCGTTGATGTGTGCGCGGACGGCCTTGGCGCCCTTGATGCCGATGGCCTCATACTCTTTCGAGATATAGCCCTTACGCACGGCCTTGAGGATGCCGTAGGCGAAGCCCGCGGACGCGGCGGCTTCTTCGTACGACGTCTCGTCGTCGAGGATGGTGCGCCACAGGCCCGACGGGGCCTGAACCTTGGCCAGCGCCTTGACCTGCGCTTCCAGCGTCTCGATGAGGAACATGCGGAAGGCGTCGTCCTTCGGCAGGTCGAGCAGCTCGATGAATTCCGGGATCACGATCGTGACCCACGAATTGCCGCGGCCCCACAGGGCGTCGGCGAAGTTGTGACGCCCGTCGAAGGTCCAGCCGTGGAACCACAGGCCGGTCTTGCGGTCGGTCAGGTACTTGATGTGGATGAGGAACTGACGCTTGGCCTCTTCGACATAATGCGGACGGTTGAGCAGCAGGCCGATCTTGGCCAGCGGCACGACCGACATCATCAGGGTGTCGTCCCACATCTGCTGATTGTTGACGCTGTTATAGACGATGTGCTGGAAGCCGCCCTCTTCGGTACGCGGCAGCTCGTTATAGACCCACTCGGCCCACACATCGAGGTACGGCAGGTAACGACGGTCGCCGGTGCGCTCATAGAGGTAGGCCAGCGTCAGGAACGGCGCGACGGTGTTGATATTGCGCGACGGCGAGCCTTCCTTGAACCGGTCCTCGAACCAGTTGATCATGATGTCCCAGGCTTTTTTGTCGCCGGTCATCTCCCACACCTTGTACATGCCGTACAGGCCGATGCCCTGCGTCCATTCGAAGCCGTGCCAGGCCTTGGTGTCGATCACGCGACCGTCGGTCAGACGCAGCAGGAACTCGCCCGAGGTGTCCTCGATATTGACGAGGTTGTCGATCAGGCCGTCGATGGCGGCGAGGTAGTCGTTACGATCCGCCCCCAGCGCTGCCGACTGATGCTGCAGCAGCGGGTGGATGTTGAACGGATCGGTCGGCGTGAGGATCTGGTTCTTGGTATTGACGGCCATGGGGAAGAACTATCTTTGCAGTTTGTTGGGAGCGGCCACGATTTCAAGTGGCACGCCGCCGCGCACGGTGCGCAGGTTGACGAGTTTGACGGGTTCGAGGGCATTTTCAGGCTTGCCGTCGGTGGTGACCGCCAAAGTGATGGTGTTGTCGCCATTGGGATTGAGAATGCCCGGCGGAATGACGAAGGTGCGCTGCGGCCCGATATGGGCGATGAACTGCCCCATATTCCAGCCATTGACGAAGATCAAGACGCGGTTTTCACGCTCCGAGCGCGGCACGGTGGTGTCGCCGAAGCTGAGGCCCAGTTGCACGTCGTGGCCCTTGGGCAGGTCGAGCTTGAACTGCGTGCGCAGCCAGTAGGTGCCCGCCGCCGGCGGGGCCGCGGTCGGGCTGGCGTTTTCCCAGCCGTCCTGTTTGCCCGGCAGATACCAGCCTTCGCGTTCGCCGTAGAGACCGCCATTGTTCATCGGCCCGCGGACCAGATCGGCGATTTCCTCGCCGCCCTTATTACCCTGGATGCGCCACTCGATCGGCACGGCGAAGCGACGGCCCGCCTTCGTGGTCAGGGAGGCGGCGATCAGGCCGCGCGCTTCACGATGCGCGTCGTCGGCCATCAGATCCCAGTTGTGCGAATTGTTGCGCACCATGACCGAGATGACGTGATCGCCGGGGGTCAGCTTGTCGAGCTTGAACTTGATGCTGTCGGTGGTTTCGGGGAACTGACGGCCCGTATCGAGCTCATCGTGGCCGATATATTTGCCGTCGACCCACACCTGAATCAGACCCGCACCGCCCGCGCCGTAGAACAGCTCAAGCTGATCGGCGGTCTGGTCGGTGATCTTGACGTGGCCGCGATACCAGACGTCACCGTGGTGGAAGCCGTAGTCGCTCATGCTGAGCGTCGGCTGGCCCCGCTCGGTCGTCGTCCAGGTCTGGGCGGCGGTCGGACGGGTATCGGCCTTGACCCATTTGGAGTCGTCGAAACCCGGCTGGGCTTCGGGGCTGTCCGTGCGGCGCATCCATTGCTGGGCTTCGAGGTCCGGCAGGGTAACGGTCGCCGGACGCGGCAGGGGCTGGGCGCTCATGACGCTGCCGTCGGCCTGCGGCACGAGGCTCAGGGCCTCGCCATTGAAGGTCACCGACTGAATCGACTTCGGCCCCCAGATGGTCAGGGCGCTGTCCGTCGCGATATCGCCCGTCAGATCGAGCTTGCCGCCCGACAGCTTGGCCCCGCGCACCAGAGCGGCGGTCAGTTGCAGGACCGGCCCTTCGGCGGTGTCCTGCTTCCAGAAATTGTAGCTGGTCGGCTCATCGGCGATCAGCAGCAGCAGCGGCGCGCGGCCGCCGTCGGTGATACGCAGGCGGATCAAACCGTTGTGCGTATAGCTGATCTTCAGGTCGCCGGTTTTCGCATCGTATTTCGAGGTCGCGACGCCCGACAGGACCTCGACCTTCGGCGCCGAAGCGTAACGCAGGACGGTCTCACCGGTCTCGTTGGTGCGGCCTTGCAGCAGAACCAGATCCTGATCGCCGTTTTTAAAGTGCGTCTGGATTTCCGAGTTGGAATAGACGAGGCGCTGACGCTCCATGTCGTACCCGGCCAGCAGCATCTTGGCGTCCTGACCGTTGACGCGCACCGGGATCTTGTAGGTGCCGTCGGTCGTGGTGACCTCAAAGGTGGCGCTGTCGTCGGTAAGTTGATCCGACGGGCTGTGGACCGCGAACAGGATGTGCGTCTTCAGCGTCGGATTGATGTTGTGATAGACCTTGATCTTCTCGTTCGAGCTCTTGATCTCCGGCCCCTTGTCCATCTCGGCCAGCACCTGTTCGGCGGCCTGAACGAACATGCCCTGCTGCTTGAGCGCCAGACCCTTCGGGCGCAGGCCGCGGTCTTCGGAAATCGGCGCGCCGTAGTCGTAGGAGGTATAGACCACCGGACCGGCCAGCCAGCCCCACGACGTGCCGCCGAAGGTCATGTAGATATTATGGATGGTGATGCGGTTGATCAGGTTGGTGCCGTAGAAGACCCGCTGATAACCCTTGCCCTGACGCTCGGCGGTGCAGTTATAGGTGCCGTTCGAGCCCCAGTAGTCGAACCAGCCCGCCCCCAGCTCCGCCGCGAAACCGGGCGTTTTCGGCGAAGACAGCGAGCCGATCTTGGGCACGTTCTTGCCGTAGATGCCCCAGTCGGGGGCCTTGTTCGGACCCGACGGGTCGGCGTGGACGTTGCAGGTGCCGCCCGGATAGCCGTCGAAGGCGTACATGTCGGTCGGGCCGGAATTGGCCCACGGCGCGGTCGAATTCTTCGGCGTCCAGTCCGGCAGACGACCGGCGGCATTGTGGAAGAAGGGCACGGTGATGCCGTCTTCGCGCGCCTTTTTCGCCAGATGCTCCATCTGACGGACGTGCTTCGGCTCGACCTTACCCAGTTCGTTTTCCAGCTGATAGGCGATGACCGTGCCGCCGCCGTCGGTGATCTGATGGCGGGCAATGATGGCGTTGATCTGGGTCATCCATTCATCCGTCGCGGCCAGATAGACCGGGTCGTCGGTACGCGCCTCGGCGCGCGAACGTAGCATCCAGCCGGGGAAGCCACCGCCGGTCAGTTCGGCGTTCACATAGGGGCCGGTGCGGGCAATAACGTACATGCCCTCTTCTTCGGCGATTTCCAGCGCCCGCTCGACGTTGCGCACGCCCGAGAAGTCATAGACGCCCGGTGCAGGCGAATGGTAGCCCCAGTCGAAATAGAAGGCGACGCCGTTGAACCCGGCGGCTTTCATCTTTTGCAGGACGTCGCGCCACAGCGACGGATTGGGCAGGCGGAACGGATGGACCTCGCCGGACCACACCATGATCCGCTTGCCGTCGACCATCATCGAATGCTCGTCCCAGGTCACCTTCTTAGGTGCGCCCTTGGGCTTGGTCGCTTCGGCGTAAAGCTTGGGGTCTTCGGCCATGACGGTGAAGTGGCGCACCACGCCCGACACGCCGTCGATTTCCTTTTTCGGCGTCCAGGTCTTGAAGCCGTCGAGGCTGTCCGAATACCAGTAGTGCTTGGTCAGGTAGTCGTCGAAATAGATGCGCCAGCCGCCATTAGGCAGTTTCACGAGCGCCTGACCTTCGCGCCAGTTGCCCCAGCCTGCCCAGTCACCCTTTTTCTCGATTGTCCACGGACCGTAGAGCGATTTGGCGGTGGCCAGCTCGATGAACTTGGTCGTCTCGTTCTTGACGAAAGCGGTATAACCCTTATCCGTCGACACGACGAAGGTGTCGATGAAATTGCCCTCAAGCCCCTTGAGCGCCTTGGGCGCCGACCACTGCGTCAGGTCGGCATTCGCCTCGATCACATAGGCCCCGAACGGCCCCTTGGTGCCACCTTTCGACAGGGAGACGACGACCTTGAGCGAGCCGTCCTTGTCGCGGAACCATTCCGGCGCCCAGGTATTGGTCACGTCCGGCAGGTCGATCTTGACCTCCCGCACGAACTCCCAGTTCCGCAGATCTTTCGAGCGCGTAACGCCGAAATCGGCCCCGTCCCAGTTGGTCGTATAGACGACGTAATAATAGCCGTCCGTATGACGGATGATCGACGGATCGCGCAGCAGACGGCTGGAAGGCGTATAGGCTTCGGACGCCAGAGTATGGAAAGTGACGCCGTCGGACGAGGTGAACAGGCTCATCGTGTTTTGCGACGTGGCCATGAAGCTCGACATAAGGAAGACGGGTGCGTCTTTTTGCGCATCGGCCTTTTGCACGTTTTGCTTATTGACGTCCGATCCTTGCGGGATGCCCAGTTCCTGAGCGAAACTGCCGAAAGCCAGAGCCCCACCCAGGGCGGCGATCAGGCCGATTTGCGAAACACGCGAAAAGGCTGCACGGCCGCGCAGCGTCTTGGAATAGGGCATCCGGGGTCCTCTTCTGGGCTTCCTCTGTCCGGCCTGCCGTCGGTGGACTTACCCACACAGGCCCTGTTTGCCCGTATGCACGCCGATGGCCGCCTTTTGTCGCGCGTTAAGATGACATTGACTATTGCTCATATCAATGAAAAAATATCATAAGCGAGCATATAAATGCCAGATTTGAGCAGGGAAACCGCTGATATGATCAAAAATAATCAAAAAAATGAGATTCACGGCGGCCTGACGGCGTTTGGACTGGCCGTGATCATGGCCGTCGGTTTCACCACGCCATCGATGGCTCAGGAGGCCACCAAAACCGTGACCGCCCCTGCACCCACCTACCGCTTCGTCCTCGACCCGGCCTATAAGGCGGCGCCGGACGCCATCGCTCTCACACCCGATCAGGCCTATGACGAGACGAAAGGGTACGGCTTCACCAATACCAAGGGCGGTAACGAAATCGCGCTGGCCCTCAAGGCTGCGCCGGGCGATTACCGCGTCCGCGTCACGCTGGGGCAGGACAAGAAGACGAAATCGAAGACCGGCAGTCGCACCTCGGTCTGGGCCGAAGATCGCCGCCTGATGCTTGCCCCGGTCGTGCTGAAAAAAGGCGAATCTAGAACCGTTGAGTTCTTCGTCAATGTCCGTGATCCCAACCTCGTTGTTTCCGAACAGGACGTCATCAAGACGCCGAAAGTCCTGCTGCGCGGTGATGAGCCGACTCAGAGCCGTGACTGGGACGACAAGCTAACCATCGCTTTTTCAGGCTCGGCCCTCGCCATTCAGGCCATAGAGATCCAAAAGGCAACGCCCGCCCGCCGCGTCTTTATCGTCGGCGACTCGACGGTTGCCGATCAGGGCGGCGCCGACTACGCCTCGTGGGGGCAGATGCTGCCGCGCTTCCTGTCGAGCGAGCTTTCGGTGGCCAACCACGCGCGGTCGGGCGAGACGATGAAGTCGTTCATCACGAGCTTACGCTGGGACAAGGTGATGAGCGAGGTCCGCCCCGGCGACATCCTGCTCATCCAGTTCGGCCATAACGACCAGAAAAAACAGTGGCCGCGCACCTATGTCGCCGCCGCGCGCGGCTATCCCGCCTATCTGAAGGCCCTGGTCGCCGATGCGCAGGACCACGGCGTGCAGGTCGTGCTGATTTCGCCTGTCTCGCGCCGCTCGTTCAAGGACGGCAAGATCAACAATACGCTGGCTGGGTACGACGATGCGGTACGCAACACCGCGAAGGACCTGGGCATCCCGTTTATCGACCTCACGGCGAAGACGAAGACGCTGTATGAGGCCCTTGGGCCGGAGATCAGCCCGCTGGCCTTCGCCAATTCCGGTAAGGACGGCACGCATCATAACGCCTATGGGGCCTTCACCATCGCCAACTACGTGGCGCAGGCGATCACCGATCCGGCCAATAGCCTCGACCTTCGGGCCTCCGCCGATTTCGTGGCGCTCGACCCGGCCAAGCCGGTCGATCCCAAAGCCTTTGAGATTCAACCCGCCGACTGGCCGCTGATGCGCGAAGTCGTGGCGAAAGTCTCGGGGAACTGACTTAATACCTCCCCGGTGTACCGGGGAGGGGGACCGCACGACGCGCGAAGCGCTAGATGCGGTGGTGGGGGCCTTACCGACTGTTTTGCCCCCTCCGTCTGCTCATTTCATTCGCAACCACCTCCCCCGTAAACAGGGGAGGATGTTAAGAGGAAAGCACCACACCATGACCCAAATCCACGGCTTCAAGATGCAACTGAAACCCGGCTTCGAGGCCGAGTACCAGAAGCGCCACGACGAAATCTGGCCGGAACTGGCCGACCTGCTGCACGAGGCGGGCGTGTCGGACTATTCGATCTTCCTCGATACCGAGACCCTGACCCTGTTCGGCGTGCTGAAGCGCACCGACGATCACACCATGGCCGACCTGCCCGCGACGGCGCTGATGAAAAAGTGGTGGGCCTATATGGCCGATATCATGGACACCAATCCGGACAATTCACCGGTCGCCACGGACCTGAAGCACGTGTTTTATATGGCGTAATTTATACCTCCCCAACTTGTTGGGGAGGGGGACCGCACGAACGAACGCAGTGAGTGAGATGTGGTGGTGGGGGTTCTCGCTTACTTAAATCAAGCCGTACGATGGCAACAAAGTAAGACACCCCACCACCACGCCTTTCAGGCGCGGTCCCCCTCCCCGCACTAAAGTGCAGGGAGGTATAGGATGAGTTCAAACCACCTCGAACGCCTTCAGATCATCCGCCGTCACGCGCGCGATGCGCACCTCGATGCCCGCGTTTTCCAGCCAGCCGCGGGCCGCGGGCGTGATCCCCTCGTCCGTCACCACCACGTCGATCGCCGTCAGGGGACAGACCGACAGGGACGCCGGGGCATCGATCTTGGACGAATCCGCCAGCAGGATCACCTGATCGGCGCGCTCCATCAGGCGGCGCTCGGACTGCACCAGGAGCGTGTCGGACTGCATCAGGCCGTTCTTGGTCAGGGCCTGACAGCCGATGAATATCTTGGCGGCCGAGAAGTTCTGCAACATGCCGTCCTCATACGGATTGAGGATGATGCGCTGTTCGCGGAACAGTTCGCCGCCCGGCAGGGTCACCTTGACCTTCGAACGGTCGAGCAGGCACTGCAGGATGGGGATTGAGGTCGTGAGCACGTGGTACGGCTCATTGGCCATCATGTTGGCCATAGTGTAGGTCGTCGTGCCGCCATCGATGATCATCGATATGCCCGGCCGCAGATAATCCAGCGCCGCGCGGGCAATGGCCCGTTTGACCGGTGCGTTGACGATGGTGGAATCGAGGAAGCTCGACTGCCCCGTCAGGCTGTCGAGGCGATGTTTCTGCGGCTCGGCTTCGGCGACGGCCTTGCCGTTGAAATGCTTGCCTTCGACGCGCATGGCCCCGCCGCGCACCCGCAGCAGGTGCCCCAGTTCATGCAATTCGTTGAGATCGCGGCGGATCGTGGCGGGCGACACCCCCAAACGGCTGGTCAATTCGTCGACCGAGGTGACCCGATCCGGATTGAGTTCGTCGATGATCAGCTTCCAGCGATCCTGTAAGTGCATAGGTTAAATCCGCCCTGAATATTTTTGCGAGTGGACCACGCCCGCGTCTGCCGCGCAAGTCGTGATCGATTATGATTGATTCTTATAGTCAGGTTTTTTGGATTTGTCGAACACGTTAAATTCAAAATGTTAGCGATACCAATCAATCCGCATCCATCGCCGCCACCCATGCGGCCCGATAGGCGCGCATTTCCGCAACCAGTTGCGGCGTCACGGACTTATAGGCCGGCGCTGGCGGCGTGTGCTGACCGAAAAAGGCCATGGCCCCTGCGCCGCGCGTCACCCCGGACGAGGCATCGCAGACCCACACCTCGCCGTCGCGCAGGGCCGCCAGAAGCGTGCAGAAGACCGGATTATGCGCCGCCGGACCTTCGATCAGCAAGGGCCGGTCGGTCGGCGCGATCATATCCAGCGACGAGACGGCGATCAGCGCGATATAGATCAGGCCCAGCGCCAGACGCGTTTCCGGCGTGTCGTCGTCAAGGCCGCGAATCTCACCCTGCCGTCCCGGAAACGGCCCGCCCGCACCGACGAAGCTGGGCAGGGCCATCGCGCCCGACGCCAGTACGCGCTGCGCGGTCGCCAGACTAACCGGCACATCGACCCGGCCATTAGTGATCAGCTCCAGCGCCCGACCGCCCATGAAGCGCGCACACGGCACGGCCTGACCATGAACGTCGATATTGACGAGGCAGTCACGATCGGGCTGCAAATCGTCCTTGACGCTGGCGGGAGTCACGCCCGGCGCCATAGCGACATACCACGTCCCGGTCGTCAGGATGACCGGCAAGGTGGCGCGGTCGTCGGGCGCGTGACGGGCAATGACCAGCGCCAGGGCCGCATTGGAATCGTGCAGTCCGACATGGATATGGCAGTCGTGCGCGATACCCGCCGCCTGCGCAATTTCGGTGCGCAATGGCCCGGCGCGCTCCCATGCCGGACGCAGGGGCGCGAACTTCGACGCCCAGCCTTCGCGCACAGCCAGCGACGAAAAGCTGCCCATCGTCGGGTTCCACAGGTCGGTATGGCAGCCCAGCGATGTGATTTCCGAACACATCACCCCCGACAACCGCCACGTCCAGTATTGCGCATAGGACAGGATGTGGTGGACGCGCTCGATGAATTTCGGATCGCGCCGGGCGTGCCAGAAGATTTGCGCGCCCAGATTCAGCCCGTTGGGCAGCAGCGGCGACAGGGTTTCTTCGAACGGCGGGCGAATGGCCTGATAGGCCTGCGCATAGGCCTGAGGGATCGCCGCTTCGTAGTCCTGCACCGGTTGCAGAAGCGCGCCGTCGGCCCCGAGAAACGCGCAACCCGCGCCGTGCGCCACCGGAATGATGCGATCGATGCGATAGCGCGCGCCGAGGCGTTTCAGTTCGCTCACGAACCAGTCGTGCAAAGCCTCGACGTCAAAGGCCGCATAAAGACGGGTATGCAGGTGCGGTGTGCGGATCGCCGACTGGCTGAGGATGCGGCCCTCGGCATCGATGACGCTGACCTTGGCATTGGTCTTGCCGACATCGAAGACGACGCAGACCGTCCCCGCCGTGCGGCGACGCTGAACCTCGTCGGACACGTCGCGCAGGGACACGACCTCGGCGGCCGGGCGCACAACGTCCGCCGTCCCGTCCACAGAGCTTATGTCACGCCAAAGGTCAGCCAAGGTCACCACACTCCCTGATCGAAGACATTCGGTTCCGGATCGTTTCTGATCGAAACCTATCGGCAAAGATCGCTTATTTTTCACCGGCTTCGTTGAATTCGACCCTAGGGGAAAACTATGGCTGTGCAAAGGCGCACGGATGAAAAACCCGCCATGTCTGGCATTTGCGCATCAGTTATCTTCACTCGACAGCACACACAGCGCTGTTGATTTGACACCTTCCCGCTTTGGGTCCTATTGAGCGGGTCAAAGTCAGTTTCTGGGACCCCCGCATGGACGATATCGCCGTCAAGAGACACCTGTCGGCCCTGCCGCAGGACGTGATCGACGCCGAAAACGACAAGCTCATGGCCGCGCACCTGTACGACTATGAGAGCCTGCGCGTGCGGCTTGAGCGCTCCGATGTCGATATCGAGACGGTCGTCCGCCGTCTTATGACGCTGGAAGTGGGTTTGCCGAGCTGGGGCATGATTTCCGGCGGCACGCGCTTTGCCCGCTTCCCCATGCCGGGTGAGCCTAACAACATCTTCGAGAAGATCGAGGACTGCGCCGCCGTCCATCAGATCGCCGGCATGACCCCGCGTATCTCGCTGCACTTTCCGTGGGACGTGACCTACGACTATACCGAGGTGCGTCAATATGCCGAGGCCTACGGCATCGGCTTCGACGCGGTCAATTCCAACACGTTTCAGGACCAGCCGGGTCAGACCCTGTCGTACAAGTACGGCTCCCTCAGCCACACCGACCGCGCCACGCGCCAGCAGGCCATCGAGCACAATCTCGAATGTATCGAGATCGGGCAGAAGCTAGGGTCGAATGCCCTGACCGTCTGGCTCTCGGACGGCACCAACTTCGCCGGTCAGGCCCAGTTCGCCGAGACGCTGGAGCGCTATCTCGACAGCATGACGGAAATCTACGCCGCCCTGCCCGACGACTGGCGCGTCTTCCTTGAGCATAAACTCTACGAGCCCGCCTTCTATTCGACGGTCATTCAGGACTGGGGCACCTCGATCCTCTGCGCCCAGCAACTGGGCCCCAAGGCGCAGTGTCTGGTCGATATGGGCCACCATGCGCCGAACGTGAATATCGAAATGATCGTCGCGCGGCTGGCGCAGTTCGGCAAGCTGGGCGGCTTCCATTTCAACGACTCGAAATACGGCGACGACGATCTGGATGCCGGGTCGATCAACCCGTTCCAGCTGTTCCTGATCTTCAACGAACTGGTCCATGCCGAAGAGCGCGCGGCGAAGCGCGGGGCGGCCTTCGACCCGTCCTACATGATGGATCAGTCGCACAACGTCACCGACCCGATGGAGAGCATCCTCAACTCGGCGCGTGCCATCGGTGGCGCCTATGCCAAGGCCCTGATCGTCGACCGCGCGGCCATGGCGGCGTATCAGGACGCCAACGATGTCATGATGGGCCATAACTGCCTGCGGCTGGCGTTCGAAACCGATGTACGTCCGGCCCTGGCCGAGGCGCGGCGGCGCAAGGGCGGGGCCATCGACCCTATGGCCGCTTTCCGGGCGACGGGTTACCGCGCCGAAAAGGCCCGCGCACGCCAGCCGCGCCGGGCCGAACGCGGCGGGATTTGCTGATCCACGCGTAAAAGTCTTATTGCCACAAAAACTCGAAACGGAGATCGGCCATGAAACTCGACCGCCGGATATTTATGACCGGGCTGGCCGCTACCGGTGCCGCCTCACCGCTGTTTGCCAAGGATACGGGCGATCTGGTCTACGCCAACCCTTTGAAAACACCCGCCGATGTGGCGCAGTTCAAAATGGAAGGCGAGGCGAAGGTCGATTTCCCCAATGGCCGGATGCAGATGAGCGCGTTGCGCGACGCCGCCGAGGGTCAGGCGTCGAACTTCGTCTTCTGGTGCCCTGAGGTCTTCCCCGACGATATCGAAATTAGCTGGGACTTCCGCGTCCTCAAGGAGCCCGGCCTGTGCATCCTGTTTTTCGCGGCGGGCGGCATCAATGGCGAGCATATCCTCGACCCTAAACTCAAACCACGCGCGGGGATCTACGACCAATATACCAAGAGCGACGTGCAGGCCCTGCAAATCTCCTATTTCCGCCGCCGCTGGGAAGAGGAGCGCGCCTTCCACCTCGCTAATCTGCGTTACGCGCCGGGGTTCGAAATGCTGGCGCAGGGTGCCGATCCCCTGCCTGATGTCGAGGACGCCAAGCCGCCCTACCGCGTGAAAATCCGCAAGTCCGGTGCGACGGTCGCCTTTACGATCAACGACCTGCCGGTGGTTAACTGGACCGGCGGACCGGAGCGTCAATGGCCGACCAGGGGCAGCATCGGCTTCCGCCAGATGGCCCCGCTGGTGGCCGAATATGAAAATCTGGAAGTGCGGAAATTGGGGTAAATCTTCGCATTATCATTCCTCCCCATCTCTGATGGGGAGCAACCATGTGAGTTAAGCGCGCTGTATCCAGAGTGATTGTCGCTTAAGCACGATGTTTGCGGCTTCAATAAGCTTACGCATGACGGCGACGA
>NZ_JAQQKX010000017.1 GCF_028550415.1 Asticcacaulis aquaticus | reverse complement strand
GCCGACCATTGCGCGTCACTAAGCCAGAACTCATGAGCCATAGCTTATCTCCTCGAATAAACGAAGAGAATCAATGTTTGCACCTTAAATCAATAGGATGATTAGGTTTTAAACCTAGGCCAGTGCCCCCGCGATATATTTGGCCTGAGCGTTCTGCGCCACCAGGACGGCGGTCAGCAGGTTCGGATCGAGCACGCCGTCTTCGCCGGTCGCCTCGGCCGCGTGGATGCCGGCAGCAATGAACAGCAGATCGAGTCCCTGACCATTGGCCCCCAGCACGTCGGTCGGCAAGCCGTCGCCGATGGCGAGGATGCGCGATTTATCAACCGCTTTGCCGGTCAGGCTGTCCAGCGCACGGTAACAGAGGTCGTAGATCGGCGGGTAGGGCTTACCGGCCATGATCACTTCGCCACCGAAGGTCATATAGATGTCGGCCAGCGTCCCGGCGCAATAGATGATCTGATCGCCGCGCTGAACAATGCGGTCGGGATTGGCGCAGATCATCGGGATACCGCGCGCGGCGGCGGCCTTAAGATCGGCGTGGTACTGCTCCAGCGTATCGTTTTCGTCGTCGAACAGCCCTGTACACGAAATAAAGGCGGCGCTCTCCGGCGTGCCGCTGCGATTGACGTTCAGGCCTTCATAAAGCGGCAGGTCGCGGTCAGGCCCAATGACCCAGGCCGAGCCTTGCAAAGCGTATTCGGTCAGGAAGGTCCGCGTCGCGTCGCCGGACGAGACGATGGCGCTGAAGGCGTCATCATGGACGCCCAGATCGGCGAGCTGCTTTTGCAGGCCGTCCCACGGGCGCGGTGAATTGGAGATCAGGACGACCGGCTTGCCCGAGGCTTTGAAGGCTTTCAGCGCCGCATAGGCTTCGGGAAAGTGCCACTTGCCGTTATGGATGACGCCCCAGATGTCGCAGAAGACGGCGTCGTACTGATCGGCGACGTCGGACAGGTGGCTGAGAAGCTGGGGCGTGGTCATGGCAGTTTCCGGACAAACAAAAAGGGAGGGCGTAATCTCCCTCCCTTTAGCGATATTGGTATAATGACGCCAGTCCTTAAGCCCGGCGGCGTTGGGGCAGGGTGGCCTTGACGAAACCGGCGGGCGGCGCGGTCTCGGCAAGCACCTGTTCCTTGATGGCGCGCGGTTCGCCGAACAGGTGGCCCTGCGCATAGGCGATCTCGATTTCGAGGATATCGACGACCTGGCGTTCGTTCTCGACCTTTTCGGCGACGATTTCGATGCCGTAGCGCGCCAGCAGGCTGGCATAGTCGCCCGCATGGATGTCGCGCAGGAATTTCAGCGCCGGCTTGCCCTCGACGCTGAGCAACTGGTCGAGCAGCAGGTTGGCGCCGATCTTGACGTAGCGCACGTCGGAGCGTTGCAGGTCCTGAAGATCGAAGTCGATCGTCGAAACCTTGTCGATCGAGAACTTGAACCCCATATCGGCCAGCTTGGCCATATGGCGGGCTTCGAGCGCGCCGCGCGAGGCGAAGGCGTCCTGCCCCAGCTCGAAGATCAGCGAGTCGGCCAGATCGCGGTTTTCATTGAGAAATTCGAGAAACTGCGGGAAGAAGACCTCGTCGCGCAGGCTGGTCAGCGAAATGTTGCAGAAGATGCCGATGCGACGGTCCTGCTTGGCGAGGCGGCGGACGATCTGCACGCAGCGGAACAGCAGCAGGTTGTCGATCGATGGCACCAGGCCTTCGGGCTCGGCCACCGACAGATATTCCGCCGGCATCAGGACGCGGCCCGTCACGTCGCGCAGGCGCGAGAAGCTCTCGTAAAAGATCGTCTTGCGCTGGGGCAGAGAGACGACCGGTTGCAGATAGAGGTCGACGCGGTTCTCAATCAGGGCCTCGCGCACGGTTTCGATGAGGGCGAGCGCCTGCTGTTCGCGACGGGAAAGGGGCGCACCTTGCGGGGCGGCAATCTGGGCCGGACCGGCGCGCCAGTCGGCGAGGCGCTCCTCGATGCTCTCGCCCAGTTTCAGGACGAGGTTTTCCAGCATCTTCACTTCGGACGTCAGTTCGTCGGTACGGCCCACGCGCTGATGCTGAACGCGATCAGCCAGCTCGACCATATCCTTTTGCGTATTGTCGATGGCCTCGACCATCAGGCGATGGGCGTCGCGCACGAGGTCGATTTCCTTCGACAGGCGGCGCTCGGAAAGGAACTGATTGACGAAATTATGCAGGGCGAAGGTCACCCCCAAAGTCCCCAGCGCCGCCGCGATGCAGGCACCGACGTCCGAGCCATTGACATAGAGCCACATGGCCGCACTCAGCGACAGAAGCAGATAAGCGCCCATGAGCAGGGCGGAGGTCAGTTTTCCCATCGGGACGGCTTCCCATCAAAACGGCCGGGCGAATCACCCGCCGGATACACGTGGATGCCACTATGGGATGATTTGGCGATATCGCCAAGAAATTGTTAACCTTTATTAACCGCCTACAGCATGCCGTCGGTGGCGCGGCGATAGGGGCCCGCATAGCTGCCGTCGCCCTTGCGGCGGCGGTCGGGGCCGAAATAGGTCTGGCAGCGGATGAAGGGACGCGGACGCATGACCACGGCATCGAGGCGGCTTAAGAGGGCGCGGGCGGTCAGCGGCTTGACGACGAATTCGTTGACCCCGGCGTCGCGGGCTTCGACGACGCGCGAGCGTTCCGAATGGCCGGTGATCATGACGACGGGCAGGTAGGGGTTCGACGAATCGCTCGATTTGCGCAGCATCCGCGTGAATTCGACGCCGTCGATGGGGAACATGTTGAAATCGACCAGAGCGATGTCGGCGGGATATTGCTTCAGCACGTCGAAGGCTTCGGCGCCGTCCTTCGCTTCGCGGACGTCACGAATGCCCGATCCCTTGAGGATGGCCGTGACGATGGAACGCATATGCTGGTTGTCCTCAACCAGAAGTATTTTTAAAGTACCGTAATCCGCCATAGGGAATGAATATCCGATCATCGCCATCGGTACGCGCCCATATCAGGCAACGGCGTTGCTTTTATCAACCTGCATCTCTTCGTAGCGCTGTTACGATGAAGTCCGGCCAATATCAAGCAAAAACTGCGAACGGATTGTGCGTTGCGAAATCCTAAGGAATCATAAAACAGCTTTTATAATATGGGCTTACGCTTTGTATCATTGTTATTTATCGCAAGTGTGAAAAAATAGGATGCGGTATTATGTGCACCAATCTGCCGTACGTATACGTACGGTTTTCCTCAGGCCGTTTTTAAACCCACAGGCTGGGGTCCAGGGCGCGGTCGCGCCATTTCAGCCGCCAGCACAGGTGCGGTCCCGTGGCGCGTCCTTTGGCGCCGACCTGACCGATCATCTGCCCCTGATGGACGATATCGTCTTTTTTAACCGTCAAGGTTGAAAGGTGAAGATACATGGAAATCAGGCCCTGACCGTGATCGAGCAGGATCAGGCCGCCTTCGAAATGCAGGTCGGGTTCGGCCAGGGCGACGCGCGCCGTCTGGGGGGCATAGACCGGCAGGCCTTCGGGGGCGGCCATGTCAAAGCCGTAGTGCGGGCTTTTGGGGATGCCGTTGAGGATGCGCTGATTGCCGAACGTGCCCGAGACGCGGAAGGCGCGCAGCGGCCAGGTGAAACCCTTGCGGAACCAGTCGGCGTCCTCGCGGTGGGCAAACCCTGCGGTCTTCAGGTCTTTTTCGCGGGCGATGCGCTCCAGAAGCGCCGGATCGGTCGGGGTGACCTGATCGGGCGGCAGGTTGTCGATACGCTGAATATCATAGGGAGTGCGGGTGATTTCGAAGTCCATCCGCCCGTCACCGGCGATCTCGACACGGGCCATTTGCGGCGCATCGCGGTCGAAACCGATGACGAAACTGCCGTCGGCCGAGGTCAGGCCGCGCGGGGTGCCATCGACGCTGATCTCCCGTCGGGGCGAGGCATTGCCTATGGCGTAGCCGCCCTGAACGAGTTTGCCGGTCAGGCTGAACGCTCCGGTCAGGGTGCGCGTCCACGTCGCGCCGTAGGGGCGGGGCTGCGCGACCGCGAGGCCCGGTAGGAGGCCTAAACCAGCGACGATGACTCTGCGGCTTATTGGCCGTTCAGCTTTTTCCATTGCGCGGTGGCTTCCTGCGGGCCGGCATAGGCCTCTTGCGTGCGGGGATTCCAGTAGCGCAGAGCCTCCAGCGGGATCTGCTTGCCGGACACGGCGCAGATCACGAACTTACCCGGACGCATGACGGCGTATTCGCCGTCGCCATAGTGCAGGACGGCTTGATCGGGCAGGGAGGGTTTGGCGTGCATATTCATAGGCCTAACATAGGCGCAGGGCCCTGTCGGATCAAGGGTTAAAACAGGGACCCCTGTTCCGGCAGCCTTGGTGTCACGCGCGGTTTCGGGGCGGGCGCGGCGGTCGGTTTCGGCGGCGCGGTACCGTCCGTGGCCACCACATCCAGCGTCCGGTTGCCCTTGAAGGTCAGTTCCAGCGCATCGCCCGCGTTGACGCCGTCCGGCGAGGTGATCAGCGCGCCGTCCTTGCGGTTGACGCGGGCAAAGCCGAGGTTCAGCGGCCGGTCGGGATCGAGGCTGACGCGCACCTGATCGAGGCGTTTGACGCGCTCGGATTTCAGGGCCAGTAGCCGGTCGAAGGCGGTGGTCATTCGGGTCTCAAGCTGCGGCAGACGCGCCTGCTGTGTGCTAACGGTGACGCGGCGGGTCATGGCGGCCTCAAGGCGCGCGGTGACCTGCGCGAGCGCGTCGCGTTTCAGATCGAGCGGGCGCAGCGGCAGGGCCGGTGTGAGGCGCGCGGCTACCCGGCTGAAATCACGGTTATGGCGGTCCACGCCGCGCGTCAGAGCGACGGTGGCGCGCTCGGACAGTTGCGCCACACGGTCGACCTTTTGCGCGCGCGGGCGCTCCAGCAGGTGCGGCTGAAAGCGCGCCGAGACACGGCCAAAAGCATTGTCGTGCGCATTGAGGTTTTTCAGCAGCCCGCCGCCGAGGCGATGGCTGACGTAATCGAGCCGTTGCTGGGCATTGTCGATCAGGTCCTGCGGTTTGGGCAGGGTGCGCGACAAAAGCGCCAGCTTCTCCTGCCGCGAGCGCATGGTCTGAGCGAAGGTGCCGATGCGGCGGCGCTCCAGATCGAGCAGGAAGCCGCGCAGTTCGCTGAGCACCGGCGTGGCCATTTCGGCGGCCCCGGTGGGGGTGGGCGCACGGCGGTCGGACACGTAGTCGATCAGGGTGGTGTCGGTTTCGTGCCCGACGGCGGAAATCACCGGGATTGTGCAGGCGGCGACAGCACGGGCCAGATTTTCGTCGTTGAACGCCCAAAGATCTTCGACCGAGCCGCCGCCCCGAGCCACGATTATGACGTCGGGTTTGGGAGCTTCGCCGGACTGAAAGCCGCGCAGGGCATGGATCACCTGACCGGCGGCGGTATCGCCCTGCACCACGACGGGCCAGACGACGACGCGGCACGGCCAGCGGTCGCGGATGCGGTGAAGGATATCGCGAATAACCGCCCCGGTCGGCGAGGTAATGACGCCGATGGTCTTTGGGGCAAACGGCAGAGGTTTCTTGCGTTCGCGCTCGAACAAACCTTCCGAATGAAGTTTCGCCTTGATGCGCTCCAACTGCGCCAGAAGCGCGCCGACGCCTGCGGCTTCCATGCTCTCGATGACGATCTGGTACTTCGACGAGGCCGGAAAGGTGGTCAGCTTGCCGGTGACGATGACCTCCAAACCGGCTTGTGGCTGGGCCTTGAGGCGGCTGACATTGCCCTTCCAGACGACGCCATCTATGGCGGCGCGGTCGTCCTTCAGCGTCAGATAGACGTGGCCGGAGGCGTGGCGCGTGACCTTGGAGACTTCGGCGCGGACGCGGACGTGGTCGTAGGCGGTCTCAATAGTGCGCTTGAGCGCACCGGCCAGTTCGGACACCGACCACGGCGGGTTGTTTGACTGCGAATCGACGGTGGCGAGAAGGTCATCGGACATGGACGCGTTTTAAGCCCTGGCAAGGGGAGTGTCCATTCTGAAGCGGCCTTAACCGGGGATTCAGCCTGTTGTGGCATCAAGGACGGCAGAGTGCCGGAGTACATCGTCCATGCTGTCTGCCCCCCTGACCGATCCTGAAAGCCTGCGCCTGCGGGCCTTGCGCGAGCTCGACATCCTCGACAGCGAGCCGGACCCCCGGTTCGACGAGGTGACGCGGCTGGCGGCGGAGCTGTTCGAGGTGCCGATCACCGCCGTGTCGCTGGTCGATTCCGAGCGTCAGTGGTTCAAGTCGAGCGTCGGGCTTGAGGTCTGTGAAACCTCGCGCGACGTGGCCTTTTGCGAATACGCTATCCGTAACGACGCGGTGATGATCGTGCCGGACGCGACGCAGGACGCGCGTTTCAAGGATAACGATCTGGTCACGGGCGATCCCGGTATCCGCTTCTATGCCGGTGCGCCGGTGCGCTTTGATGGCGTGCTGGTCGGTACGCTGTGCGTCATCGACACTAAACCGCGTCACGATTTCGGCCTGACCGAAGCTCGCCGTCTGACGGCGCTGGCCGCGACGATTTCGGCCATGATGGCCATGCGCAAGGACGGGCTGGTCAAGCGTCAGGTCATCCAGAAGCATGATGAAACGCAAAAGAAGCTGGAGATGATGGAGGCGATCGCCGGCGTCGGTTACTGGAGCGTCGATATCGCCTACCAGACGGTGCAGTGGTCGCGCGGCGTTTATGCCATTCAGGGGCTCGATCCGAAGACCTATACGCCGAACATGGCCGACAGCGAGTTGCGCTACCATCCCGACGACTGGCCGATGATCAAACGGATGCTGCGCGCCGCCATGATCGAGGGCCGGCCGTTCAAGTTCGAGGCGCGGATGTACCGCACCGACGGTCAGTTGCGTAACGTTATCGCCGAAGGTTCAGTCGAACGCGACGAGACGGGCAAGCCGGTCGCGCTGTTCGGCGTGTTTCAGGACGTGACGGAACAGCGCCTGATCGAGGACATGCTGACCGAAGCCAAGATCGCCGCCGAAACCTATGCTCAGGCGCAATCGGACTTCCTGTCCAATATGAGCCATGAAATCCGCACGCCCCTGACCACCATCATCGGCTATTCCAACCTGCTGAGCGAGACTGAAGGCCTGTCCGAAGAGGCGAAGGGCTTTGTCGGACGACTGCAAAAGGGCAGCAAGGCCTTGCTGGGTCTGGTCAATGACGTGCTCGACTTCGCCAAGCTGGAGGCCGGGCTGGTGGTGCTCGATCCGCAGCCGACCGATCTGCGCGATCTGGTCGAAGAGACCTGCGGGCAATTCGCCGTTCAGACCCGTGCCAAGGGACTGGGCCTGCATCTGGACTACGCCCCCGATTGCCCGGAGCACGTCCTGACCGACGATGTGCGTCTCAATCAGGTGCTGTACAACCTCATCGGCAATGCCTGCAAATTCACGGCGCAGGGGGATGTCCGGATAAGGGTCGCGGCGGTGTCCGATCAGCCCCTGATGCTGCGTATCGAGGTGCGCGACACGGGGCCCGGCATTACCGAGGCGCAGCAGACGCGTCTGTTCCGCCGCTTTTCGCAGGCCGACCACAGCATCAACCGTCAGCACGGCGGTTCCGGCCTCGGTCTGGCCATCTGCCATGAGATCAGCCGCCTGATGAATGGCCGGATGGGCGTCGAGTCGGTCGAGGGCGAGGGGAGTTGCTTCTGGCTGGAGTTTCCGACCGAAGCGCTGGCTGCGCCGGAAGCGGTCCTGATCGACGCGGCGCCGGAACAGGGCCATCTCAATATACTGATCGCTGACGACCATCCGCATATGCGTCAGATGCTGCGCGCGCTTCTGGCCGGACGGGCGGGCGCGGTGTGCGAGGCGTCGAACGGCGCCGAGGCGGTTGCCGCCAGCATGACCCAGGCCTTCGACCTGATCCTGATGGACGTTCACATGCCGGTGCTGGACGGCGTGACGGCGGCGCGGACGATCCGGGAGCAGTGCATCTTCAATGCCGCCACCCCCATCGTCGCCCTCAGCGCCTTTGCGCAGGACACCGTATGGCAGGGGACAAAACCCCTGTTTGCCGAAATACTTACCAAACCGGTCGATCCGGCGGCCCTGACGGCGGCGCTCGACCTCGCCCTGCCGGCGGAACTGGAGTTCATGCGCCTATGTCAGTAGTCAAAAGCGGAATCGTTTCGGGATACGATACCCGCCGCCGTCGCGTTCTGGTCGTTGAGGACGATGCCGAGGTGCGCCTGTTTATCCAGACGGTCTTAAGCCGCGCAGGCATCGACGTCGTCGTCGCCTGTAACGGCATGGAGGCGCTCGATATCCCCGATCCGGCGGGCCTCGATGCCATTCTGCTCGACCTGTCTATGCCCGAAATGGACGGCTTCACCTTTCTCGCCATGCGCCGCGGCGACCTGAAAGAGGTGCCGACGATCGTTCTGACCGCGCGGCACGAAAGCAAGGACGTGCGCCGCGCGGTGGAACTGGGGGCGAAGGACTACCTCGCCAAGCCGTTCGACAATCTGGTCCTGCTCAAGCGGCTGGCGCGGTCGATGAAGCCGCTCGACCGGATGCCGAAATCGTCGGCGGTGTCGTGGTAGGCCTGTCATTACAGGCTTACTATTTCGTCAGATTTCGAGGACGACGAGGTTTCGTTCTTGATTTGAAAATATAGGTTGCCGCCACAATTAAATATAGAACGAGCCAAACTCCGCAAACAAAGATCAGATCTATAGCAAATATACGAAGAAATTCTGGCTGCCACAGCCGTCCAATGCCAAACCGCCATACATTCAGGCCTGCAATGAAGGCCATATATAACAAAAGTATGAGGCTGATCAGCCTCATACCTTGCAGCGTTTTATACCAGACTTTCAAGATGGTCCCCTGTCATCAATCATCTTCAATTATGTGCATATCAGCTTAATTTAAAGACCGCGCTGGCGTGTGGGCGCAATTCCAGCGACAGGGTGGTGTCGGCGTCGCTGACCGCGCCTGTCCACAGGTTTGTTACGCGGGCTTTCTGCGGGGCGTCGATGGCTTTCAGCTTCTGTTCGACGACCAGAGGGTGATCCGAAATATTGAATAGCGCCAGATACTTGCCCTTGCCGTCGGCGGTATCTGCGGTCCAGACGACCTTTTCACCGTCGTTGGAGACCGGGCGATTGTTCTGGCTGTCCTGATTGAGCGCCAGAATCTCCTTATTGGTCAGCAATTTGAGCGTCGGCTCGTCCAGCGCCCGCAGATCGCCGCCCATGATCAGCGGCGACCGTGCGATGGACCACAGGCTCATCAGGGTCTGCTGTTCGTCGCGATTGAACTTGGTCTTGCGCTTGCCCAGCGCCAGAAGCCCCAGCGGCAGCATGTCGGCATCCGGCCATGCGCCGGGTTTGCGGAAAGAATTCCAGTTTTCCAAGCGCTTGAACTGATCTTTCAACAGCCGCCACTCGTCCCAGAAGTCGTCCGAGATACGCCACATCTGAGCGTATTTCTGGGCATGGACGCCCCATTCGAGATTGGCTTCCCCGGGCGACAGGCTGAGGATCATCGGACGGCCCGAATTGGCGATGGCCTTCTGCGCGCCCTCGATTTCGGCCCAGTTGTTGGCATAAGGGCGGCTCATATCGTCCATCTTGACGAAGTCGACACCCCATTCGGCGAACAGTTTGAACACCGAGTCGTAATAGGCCTGCGCGCCGGGCTTCGACATGTCGACGCCGTACATGTCAGTGTTCCAGGTACAGACCGAGTTCGGATTGGCGACGTCGCGGGCGGTATATTTGGTGCCCAGTACCGGCAGGTTCTTTTCATAGGCCAGACGCGGGATGCCGCGCATGATATGGACACCGAACTTCATGCCCAGCTTATGCACCTTATCAGCCAGTATCTTGAAGCCGCCATTGGTCGCCGACGGGAAGCGATTCGGGGCGGGCAGGAGGCGGCCATAGCCGTCCATGGCCAGATCGGCCTTGTCGCGATAGTCGTAGCCGGTGGCATTGGGTTCATACCACTGAATATCCACCGTGAAGACGTCGTATCCGAAAGGCAGCAGCTTATCGGCCATGATCTGCGCGGTTTCCAGCGCCTGCGCCTCGGTAAGGGTGGTGGCGAAGGAGTTCCAGCTGTTCCAGCCCATTGGAGGCTTGGCGGCGCGCAGGCCCGGCTTTTCAGCGGCCTGAGCGGGCAGGCTTGCGGCGGCAGCGAGCAGGGCGGGCGCACCGAACAGGGCGCGGCGATGGATGGTCATGAAGGGCTCCCTTTTGTTATTTGTCTGACTATTGCGCATCGAGGGACGCTTGCCTAGCCCTCAATGTAACTTTCCATAGTGGAAAATTATAACTTGACGATTTGGAAAGTGATGGTAAGTTTCCATTATGGAAAGTGATGGTCTTGTCATGACCAATTCGGATAGGGACGCGCTCGACGCCTTGCGGGCGGGGCGTATGGCCGCGGTGGCCGGGGTTAATCGCTATGGCTGGTCATATGATCTGATTTATGCCGTGCTGGTCGGGAGTTTAATCGTGGTTCAGGTTCTGCCGCTGGTCATGCGAATGCCGCTGATGGGGGGGCTGCTGGTTTTGCTGGCGGCGGTATTCGTCAAGTGGACGCGGATCACCGGGGTGCGTATCACGGGCTTCAGTCCCCGTCGCGCCCGCTGGGTCGCCGTTGGATTGGGTGCGGTGATTACGCCTTTGGTGTTGTTCGTTCTGTGGATCGGATACAAAGGCGGTCCGGCATGGGTCGCCCCGGTGGCGGGGCTTGTCGGTTTTGCCGTCGCCCTAACCGGATCACGCCTATGGCGCCGGGTTTATCGCGCTGAAATGGAAGCGCTCTTATGATTGCGCCGCCGATGCTGGATCCGGTTATCCATGCCGCGGGTCGCCTCCAGATCTGCGCCTTGCTGGCCTCGGTCGACGAAGCGGAATTCGCCGTGCTGCGTGACGGGGTCGGTGTCTCCGATTCCGTGATGTCAAAGCACCTCAAACAGCTTGAGGACGCAGGCTATGTGAAGGTGCGCAAAGCCACCACGATGGGGCGTCAACGGACCTGGCTGTCGATTACGCCTGCCGGGCGCAAGGCCTTCGATGCGCACGTTAAGGAACTGACGCGGCTGGCCAATCTGACGCTGTAACCATGTTTTTTCGCCCGGGGCGCTAATTCCGCTTGACCAAACGCCTTGCGTAACGGAATCCACCCCCATGAACATTCTGCTGATCGGTTCGGGCGGCCGCGAACACGCCCTCGCGTGGAAAATCCGTCGCTCGCCGCTGGTCAAGCGTCTGGCCATCGCGCCGGGCAATCCCGGCATGTCGGAGCTGGGCGAGATCCACGACATCAAGGTCACCGACGTGAAAAACCTCGTCGGGCTGGCCCTGTCGATTCAGGCCGATCTGGTCGTGGTCGGTCCCGAAGCCGCCCTGGCCGAAGGCATCGCTGACGCCTTGGCGCGGGTCAATATCCCGTGCTTCGGTCCGTCGCAAAAGGCCGCGCAGCTTGAGTCGTCGAAAGCCTTCACCAAGGATTTCTGCAAGCGCCACAATATCCCGACCGCCGATTACGAGACCTTCACCGACGAGTGGGAGGCCAAGGCCTTCCTCAAGTCGTATCAGCCGCCCTATATCATCAAGGCCGACGGTCTGGCCGCCGGTAAGGGCGTGGCGATTTCGCCCGATCTTCAGGACGCCTATGCCGAGGTCGAGGCCATGTTCGGTGGCCGCTATGGCGCGGCCTCGAAAACCGTGGTCATCGAAGAGTTCATGACCGGGGAAGAAGCCTCGATCTTCGCCATCGCCGACGGTGAAACGGCCATGCTGTTCGGCTATGCACAGGATCACAAGCGTGCCTTTGATGGCGACACGGGGCCGAATACGGGCGGCATGGGCACCTATAGCCCGGCACCGATCGTGACGCCGGAACTACTGGAGATCACCAAGCGCGATATTCTGGGCCCCACCATGCGCGGCATGAAGGCCGAGGGCGTACCCTATAAGGGCGTCCTCTATGCCGGCCTGATGGTCGAGGACGGCAATCCGCGGCTGGTCGAATATAATGCTCGCTTCGGTGACCCGGAATGTCAGGTGCTGATGCTCAGATTGAAGAGCGATATCGTGCCGTATCTGCTGGCCGCCGCCACGGGGCGTCTGCGCGACCTGCCGGAGCCGGAATGGCATTCGGATGCCGCCGTCTGCGTGGTGTTCGCGGCGCAGGGCTATCCCGACAGCCCGCTGGGCGGCTCGATCATCCGCGGCGCCGAGCAGGACTTCGGCCCGGACGTCAGCGTGTTCCATGCGGGCACCAAGCGTCTCGACGACGGGCGTCTGGCGGCCAATGGCGGGCGCGTGCTGAACGTCTGCGCGCGTGGCAAGACCTTGCAGGAAGCCCGCGATGCGGCCTATGCGGCGATTGCAAAAATCGACTGGCCGATGGGATTTTTTAGAACGGATATCGGCTGGCGAGCGCTGTAAAAGCCTTGAATTTGGCGATCTGGCACTAAAATCCTTCCCCGTTTTGCCTGCCGGCGAGGACGGGGAAGGATGTTACAGTTCCTTCCGATAGCGGATAAACACCCACGGTTCGGACCGGTCGCGGCGCAGTTCGCGCGAGGTGATCGGGCTGGTTGTGCGGGGACCGCTATAGCGGTCGCGGTCGGCGTCATAGACGCGGCTGGTGATATTCTCCAGCTCGATACGATAACTCGTTTTCGGCGTCGGCTTGTATTCGGCGAAGACATTGGCCCAGATGCCGCCGCGGTAGTAGGAAACCTCCTTCACGCGATAGACCTTCTCGTCGTAGCCCGAATTGACGCGGAAGCCCCACTGGGTTTTGCGCTTCGTCAGGTCCTGCGTGTAGTTGATCTCCCATTGCACGCGCGACTCGCCCGACATGCGACGGCGCGTGCCCGTCACCGGGTCGGTGACCTCGGAATCGGCCAGCGAAATCTTGGTCTTGAGCAGGCCGCCGGGGATGTTCAGCTTGTCGGTCGGCAGGGTCGTATCGATGACGAACTGATCCGCCGTGCCGTCGCCGATATTGCCCTTGGCGTCGAAGACGCTGCCGTCGGTAGCGTAGATCGGCAGGCGGTCGATGACGTCGGCGATATCCGAATGGACGTATTTCAGGACCACCGCGCCCTTTTCCCAGAAGCGGTAATTGGCCGTCAGTTCCGACACCCAGGTCTTCGACGGCTCAAGGCTGAGATTGCCCGCCTTGACGGTGGAATCCATCAGATCGATCGAGGAGACGAAGTCACCGAAATTAAGCTGTCCCACTTCGCGCTCGAAGCGCGCGATGAACTGCCACGGGCCTTGTGGCGACCAGGTGACCTGAAGCTTGGGCTTCGGATAGGTGAAGCTCTGCGAATCGGGGCGCTCGCTGTCTTGCGAAATCGTCGACCATTCGTATTTGAGACCGGCCTCGACCGAGATCGTTTTGCGCGCCTGCCACGTCGCCAGAACCGAGGCCTCGGTGCGATCCTCCTCGACGAAGACCTTCGAGGCGGGCAGGGGCTCATTGACGCCGTTGATCGTCAGGCGGTTGTCGGAATCGAGTGAATTATAAGCCTTTTCCAGCCCGGTCTCGATCGTCAGACGGTCGCTGTGCTTCCAGATCAGTTGCCCGGAAACGATATTTTCCTTCGACAGGCTGGTTTCGTCGAACAGGGTCTCTTCCGTGGGGTTCTTGTAGAAGTCCTCGATATCCTCGTCCGACCACCGCGTCAGGGCGTTGAGCTTGAGCGTCAGTTTTTTGCCCAGAGGTCGCACATACTTGCCGCCGAATTCACCTGCGTCTTCTTTATAATCAAGGTTTTCAACGGCGGTGGTCGCGGTGATATAGCGGTACTGCGCCCGGTAGGTATTGGGGACATACTTGCCGTTCAGGCTCAGCTTGCCGCCCCACAGGGGGTGCGTACCGTTCCCCATCAGCTCGACGCCTTCGCCCCCGGCCTCGGCCAGGATTTCCGTGCGCTCCGGTTGGGCGACGCCGGTCCGGTAGATCAGCTTCTCGCCGTTATTATTGTCTTCGTCGAAATTGTTGAAGATCGTCGCCGACAACTCGATGCTTTTGTCGCCCGCATTGCGGCTATAGGTGCCGCGCACGACCGGCCTGACCCAGCCATTGGTCAGCAGACGCGTATTGGCGACGAGGGTGATGGTCGGCTTGTCCGACTTCTTGCGTATGATGTTGACGATTTTCGACTGACCCTGCATGTCGATGCCGTCGGCGCCGCCGATGATCAGGTCGATGCGTTCGACATTCGAGGCCGAAATGCGATTGAGCTGGTCGCTGATGGCATCGGTCTTGGTCGTCGGGCGCTCGCCGTCGATCAGGACGTTACCGGCGGCTCCGGCGAAGCCGCGCACGCTGTCACCGTTTTGCAGCGTGAAACCGGGGATGCGCTGCACCATGTCGAGCGCCGACTGGACCTGAAAATCCTTGAAGAAGGCGGTGTCGTAGGCAATGACCTGACGCGAGGTTTCCGTGGGGGTGGGCTGCGCCAGTACCGGCATTGCGGTTGTAGCCGTCAAAGCGGCGCTCACAAACAGAACGGTTTTGAAACGACGCATAAGGCATACCCCCGACAAACTAGACACCGTTGTTACGGTAACAACGGCAACCGTCTGTCTCACGAAGGCAAGCTCAAGCCAAATGAACAATATTTTATATAATTACAGCCAGTTAATCATTACAGACTGTTAATCCGGCAGGCGCTCCGTCAGGGTGCGCATAAAGCCGCCCTGATCGTCGAAACGCGCCGTGATCGGCAGGTAGTCGATCTGCGTGCGCCAGTCGGGCGATAGCTTCACCCAGTCCTTTTCGGTCGTGATGACCCGCGCCCCGCGCTGGGCGGCCTTGTCGCACAAGGCCCTGAGCGTCGCGTCTTCGACCGGTGCGTGATCGGCAAAGGGCAGGAAATCGACCACACCATAGCCGAGGTCCTGAAGCGTGTTTTTGAATTTCCACGGCTTGGCGATAGCGGCGAAGGCAAAGACATCCCCCGGCGGCGTCTTCGGCATGGGGATCAGGCGGGCGGCATAGACCGGCAGGTCGCCGAAGCATTTCAGCAGCTTCTGGTCGATCGGTGCCTGCTCGTTGGGCAGCCACAGGACGACGATATCGGTGCGTTTCAGCGCGTCCCTGACCGGCTCGCGCATGGGGCCCATCGGGAAGACCGCGCCGTCACCGAACGGCCAGGCGTCGTCTGAGGTATCGCCGTCAACCACCAGAATATGCAGGTTTTTATGGATCTTGACGTTTTGATGCGTGTCGTCGGTGACAACGATGCGCGTGTCGCTGCCTTCGATCAGACGCAGGCCGTCAGGCCGATGGCGGGCGATGTAGATGTCGTAATCGGCCGCCAGCATCAGGGCCTCGTCGCCGGCCTCAGCTGCGGTGTGTGTAGCGGGATCAACCTTGACGGGACCGGTCAGGCTACCGCCGTAACCGCGCGACAGACCGGCGGCCTTGAGGTCCAATTTGCGCAACCGGCGCAGGATTTCGCGCTCGACCGGCGTCTTGCCGGACCCGCCCAGCGTGGCATTGCCGACCGAAATGACGAACAGGGGGGATGTGTAAGGCTTGGCCGTGGCCTGCCGGAACAGGGTGACGCCCTGCCATAACCACGACAGCGGGGCCAGCGCGTAGCGTGTCAAAGGGGCCCCTTTGCAGCCGCGTTTGTACCACCAGTCAGGCGTCTTAAGCCGCATCGATCGCTCCCGGATTTTGGCCTTCCGGTATAAACGGCGCAAGATGCGCCATGACGAGGCTCAAGGTTCCGGCTTCGCGTTGGGCCAGAGCCAAAGCCGAGCGGTTGGCGTCGAGCATGGCGCCCGGCGTTGCCAGCACGGACTGCACGTAGAAGGTCAGGGTCTCACGATCCGTCGCCTTGAAGGCCGCCCCCGCGTCGAACATCGGCGCATAGACGCTGTCCCAGTTATACAGGTCGCGACCGGTAATCACGGCCTTGCCCAGCCGTGCGGCCTCAAGCGGATTGTGTCCGCCGATCTTTTCGGAAAAGCTGCCCGCCATGATCACCATGTCCGCCAGTCGGAAAAACACGCCCAGTTCGCCCAGAGTATCCGCCAGATAAATATGCGTGGCTTCCGTCAGGGAGTCGAGTCCGGGACCCCGCTCTTTTGAACGTTGCGCGATCTTGAATCCAAGCGCTTCCAGATCGAGACGGATCGATTCGGCGCGCACCGGGTGACGCGGCACGACGATCAGCAGGGCACCCGTTTCACGCAAGGTGCCCTCAAGGGCACTGGCGATATAGTTTTCCTCGGTCGGGTGGGTGCTGGCGGCCAGGATCACGGTGCGACCCTTGATTTGCGCCTCCAGCGTTTCACGCGCGGCAATGTCGTCGGGCAGGGCGTCACCGATGGTCTTGAGATTGCCGATGGGGCCGACGGTGACGCCCATATTTTTGAGGCGCGCCTCGGACTCATGGTCCTGCGGCAGGACCAGTTTGAAACCTTTCAACAGACGCGACATGGGTCCCTTGATCGCCTGCCAGCCCTTATAGGTCCTCTCGGTGATGCGGGCCGAGATCAGCAGGCGCGGTGTGCCGCGTTTATCGAGCGCGATCAACTGGTTGGGCCAGATATCGCTTTCGATATAGACCGCCAGATCGGGTCGCCAATGATTGAGAAAGGCTTCGACGGCCTGTGGCGTATCGACCGGCGCGTATTGATGGATGACACCCTCGGGCAGGCGTTTGCTCAGGATTTCTGCCGAGGTCGTCGTCGCCGTGGTGATCAGGATGCGCAGACCGGGATGGTCGTTCAATAGTTGATTTATGACCGGCAGGGCCGAGACGCTCTCGCCGACGCTGACCCCGTGGAACCAGATCAGCGAGCCGTCGGGCCGTGCGGTCGTGGTGACGCCGAGACGCTCGTTGAGGCGCTGCGGGTCTTCCTTGCCGCGCGCTGCGCGCTGCCATAGGAGCGTCGGCACGAAGGTGTGGAACAGGCGCATGATCGCGGCATAGAGGCTGAGGATCATAGGGCACCCGTCATGGTATCGGCGCGGTCGGTGAGGGCGGTCAGGCGCGCCCCTGCGTCGATGCGAATGGCCTCCAGCGCGGCCTCGTCGGCGTCGGCGGGCACCGGCGGCATGACCTCCCACAGCATGGCGCCCTTGGCGAACGGTAGGGGGATGCGCTGACGGTCCCAGCTGTTCAGCGACAGGAACCGCGACGACGATTGCCCGATCAGGATCAGCGGTGCGCCGGACATCTGCGACAGCTTGAGCGAGCCTTCGGTCATATCGCGGGCCGGACCGCGCGGGCCGTCGGGCGTCAGGGCCACGGCATGGCCGGCGCGTATCCAGCGCAACATGTCGCGAAAGGCCGCTGCGCCACCCTTTTGCTTGGTCGGGTCGGATTTCTTGGCCGCCGAGCCGCGGATGATGTGGTAGCCGAACAGGGTGTTGGTGCGGACGCTGAAATCGCCGCTTTTCGACAGCGAGACGAGGATGGCCATTTTCTGCGCGCGGGCGAGCGGCCAGCAGGCGGGGGCGTAATGCACGCGCTGATGCCATAGCAGTAGCAGGGCCGGGCCACCGCGATCCCAGATGGCTTCGGTGGCCTCGCGGCCTTCGTGGGTCCATTGTGTGGTTCTATAACAAAACCGCAGGTAACCGACGATCAGTCGCGCGAAGAAGGCCTGAAAAGCATCGGATTCAAAAAGCTTTTTCATACGGCCTCCGCCACGGGGCGTGCGAACTGGGTCTGGGCCAGTTCGGCATAGAGGCCGTTCAGATTCAACAGTTGATCGTGCGTGCCGCGTTCGACGATTTCGCCGTCCTTGAGCACCAGTATCTGATCGGCGTGACGCACGGTCGACAGGCGGTGGGCGATGATGAAGGTCGTGCGTCCCGCCATAAGCCGTTCCAGCGCCTGCTGGACCTTGATCTCGGACTGCGTGTCGAGCGCCGAGGTCGCCTCATCGAGCAGCAGCAGCGGCGCGTCTTTGAGGAAGGCGCGAGCGATGGCGATGCGTTGTTTTTGTCCGCCGGACAGGCGCGAGCCGCCTTCGCCGACGCGGGTATCGAGGCCCTGGGGCAGCTCGGCGATGAAGTCCTCGGCGGCGGCGTCGCGCACGGCCTGAGCTATGGCGTCGTCGCTGGCGCCCGGCTTGCCATAGGCGATATTGGCGCGGATTGTATCGTCGAACAGGAACGGGTCCTGCGACACCAAGGCGATACGGTCGCGCAGGGAGTTGAGGGTGACCGCGCGCTGCGGCGTGTCACCGAAGCGGATATCGCCCGACACCGCGTCATAGAAGCGCGGCAGCAGATTGAGCAGGGTGGATTTGCCGGAACCCGACGGCCCGACCAGTGCTATCGACTGACCGGCGCGCGCCTCAAAACTGATGTCGCGCAGGACCGGGGCGTCGCCATAGGCGAAGCTGACGCGGTCGAAGGTGACGCGATCAAATGCGCCCAGCGGTTTGGCGTCGGGGGCATCGGTGATTTCCGGCGCGACATCCAAAGCCGTGAACAGGCGGCGGGCCGCGGTGAAGCCTTCGGCCATCACGGTTTGCAGATTGGCCAGTTGCCGCAAGCTTTGCCCGGCGGCCCCCAGAAACGCGATATAGGCGGTAAAGCCGCCCAGCGTCATGGCCCCCGATTGCGCCCGCCACCCGGCATAGGCGACGACCAGCGCCAGCACGATGGTGGTCAGGGCCTCGGTCATCGGCGCGGCCGAGGCGCGGGCATTGGCGCCCTTGATGACGTGTTTCTGACGGCGCTCGATAACCGCGTCGACACGGGCCTGCTCATAGGCTTCGCGGTTGTTAATTTTAACGATTTTAACGCCGTCGAGGCTTTCCATGATGGCGGTCGACAGGGTCGAGGTCTCGTCCATCGCCCCTTGCGCGGCTTTCTTGGTACGGCGGTTATATTGCCCCAGCACCGCGCCGATCACCGGTCCGATCAGCAGGACGCCCAGCGTCATGCGCCAGTCGATCTGCGCCATCGAGACCAGCGCCGCGACGACGATGCCGGTATGTTGTACATAGTTGACGACACCGTTGGTCGTCGCTTCGCGCATCAGTCCGGCGTCGAACAGGACCGAGGACAGGTAACTGCCGGAATGGGCCTTGTTGAGATGACCGAGGTCGGCATGGATGAGATTGCCGAACAGTTGCGACTGGATGCGTCCGACAAGGCGGTGGCCGACCTTGTTGACCGAGGTGGCGAGGCCCAGTTGCGCGATCAGGCGCACGAGGGTCGCCGCGATCATCACGACCGGCACCCAGATCAGCGGATTGGCGGCAACGAAGGCCGGGACTTCGGAGGCGGCGGCCGAATCGCTTTCACCGAACAGAAGCTCGATGCCGGGTTTCAGGCACCAGATGACGAACTGCGTCGAAATCGCCACCATGATGGCACAGCCGATGGCCAGCGCCAGAAAGCCTTTGAAAGCTTGCAGGTAATCGCGCCACACCCGCTGCATGAGCGCGTTTGTGCGTAAAGGTGACGGCGAAGGCGCGGCGGGGTTGGGCGGCATAAAAAAAGCGTAAGTGACGGAAGTTGAAACTATATAGGGTCAGGGTCAGTTGCGGCAAAGCCAATAGTTTGTGTTTGGCCGGGGAAATCGCTATATGCGGGATCGAAAACCTCTCCCTATACCTCCCCGGTGTACCGGGGAGGGGGACCGCACGAGCTTGCGCAGCAAGTGAGATGTGGTGGTGGGGGCAAATACATTTCACGCCTCTCAGCAGGTTGAGATTTGGATATGCCCCCCACCGTCTTTGACGCCTTTGGCGTCAAATCCACCTCCCCCAGTAAACTGGGGGAGTATAAGGGGTGGTCGTGATCTTAAATAACGAGTCGTCGTGAAGCTTTTCAAAAAATCCAAAACGCCCAAGGTCTTCGATACAACGACCAAATGGGGTCTTTTCAAGACCTATCTGGCCTATCTGTGGGGAGATCACGCCTATCTGCGTCTGGGCTTCACCAATGCGCACTGGATCGACGACAAGATGGTCCGCACCAATCAGCCGTGGCCGTTCCAGCTCGCCTGGTTCAAAAAGCACGACGGTATAAAGACCGTGATCAATCTGCGCGGGGGGCAGGGGGCTTTCTTTGCGCTGGAGAAATATGCCTGCGAGAAGCTCGGTCTCGACATGGTCGATTTCATTGTCACCTCACGCGACGTGCCGTCGGCACCGGCGATCTTAGAGGCGAAAAAGCTGTTCGATGAAATCCAGTATCCGGCCCTGATGCACTGCAAATCGGGGGCCGACCGTGCCGGGATCATGAGCGTCCTTTACCGTCATCTGCATCTGGGCCATCCCATGCGCGAGGCGGTGAAGGAGTTGGGACTGCGCACCCTGCACATGAAGGCCGGCAAGACCGGCGTCCTCGACTATATCTTCGAGCGCTATTTCGTCGAAGGCGAACCGCAAGGCATGAGCTTTGTCGAATGGACGCAGTCGCCGCTCTATGATCCGGTGAAGATCAAGGCCGATTTCAAGGCCGACTGGTGGGGGACGTTGCTGACCGAAAAGATATTCCGTAGAGAGTAGTCTGGAAATTGCCGTAGTCGCGGATTAGCCTCGGGTCGAAATGGGGACAAACCGGATGAAACTGAAATTCGCCATAATGACGCTGGGTATGCTGGCGCTTCAGGGCTGTGCGACGGCACCGCGCTCGGCTGAGGATGCGCAGAACAAGGCCGACTATCAGGCCAGCCTGCCGTCGCCCAGGGCCTGCAAGGCGAAAAGCCTCGTTTTTATCAAGGACGTCAATGGCAAGGGGTTCTGTGTGACCGAGGCGCAGGCCAAATGTCAGCGGTCGTCGCTGTTCGTGCTGGGTGACAGCGATTGTCTGAATACGCTGATGTGGAAGGACGATAACGCCCGGCCTCAGCCTTTACCGCAAGGTACGACGGGCAATCCCGGTAAGAAATAAAGGCTTGGGGCTATTGGCCCCAAACCCCCTAACTATCCGATTATAGACCCCGACAGTGCCGTTTGCTCCAGGTTACGGGTGAAGGGCCTGTGGCCCTTCAGTTACTTTTGTCGCGATATTATAGCCGAAAACCGCTTACACTTTTCGGCATATCGCTCAGTCGTTCGCCGGATTCAGCAGACGGTGCGCGTGGATGACGAAGTAGCGCATCAGGGCGTTGTCGACGGTCGATTGCGCCTTGGCGCGCCACGCGCCCTTGGCCTCTTCGTAGGTCGCATAGGCGCCGACGAATTCGACTTTCGACAGGTCCTTGAATTCGGTCGCGCTCAGGTCTTTCAGTTCGCCGCCGATGACGATGTGCAGCAGTTGTTTGGAATCGCTCATAATAGACTCTCAGAGATGTTCGAGGGTGAGAAGGTGGGCGCAGCGCCGCCGGATTTCCGGATAAAGCCCCGCATTGGCGCAGATCAGCGAGGGTTTCAGCGTATCGGCGTCGTTAAAGTCGAAGGCCCGGCCCAGATGGTCGGACACGACCGCTCCGGCCTCATGGCAGATCAGGGTCGCCGCTGCCACGTCCCAGTCGCGCTTGGGCGTCAGGGCAAGCGTGAAATCGGCCTTGCCTGCGGCCACGCAAACCATGCGATAGGCGACCGAGGGGCGCGAGGTGATGGTCATTTTCGGCCATGGCTCCGGCCAGATGTCGCGGCCGAACAGGCGCGCATCGCCGATGCCGTGGGCGGCGGACAGGTCGCCGGTGGCGGACGCCGTAATCGGCTGACCGTTAAGAAACGCGCCCAAGCCCTTGGCTGCGCTGTACATTTCGTTGGAGTCCGGGGCATAGACCACGGCGGCCACCGGCTGACGGTCGCGGACCAGACAGAGCGCGATGGTCCAGTAGGGGCTGCCCTTGGTGAATCCCATGGTGCCGTCGATCGGATCGAGGACGAACAGCGATTCCTGTGTCAGGCGGGCGTCGGTGTCGGGCGATTCCTCGCTTTGCCAGCCATAGGCGGGGCGGGCGTCGAGCAGGGCTTCCTTGAGCCACAGATTGACCTCAAGATCGGCATTGGTGACGATGGAGCCGTCGGACTTGTAGGAAATGACCAGCCCCTGCGCCTTGAGGTGCTGCGCCAGCGCCCCGGCCCGCCGGGCGCGGTCGATCAGCAGGTCGAGATCTTCTTTGACGGGGCGCGGCGCCATCACTTGCCCCCGATATTGAGCGCATTGATCAGAATCGAAGGCGCGTCCGTCGTGCCCTTGATGTCGAGGTCCGACGCCGGCTCCAGCCGTGCGAAGATGTCGATTAGATTGCCGGCGACGGTAATCTCATTGACCGGATAGGCGATTTCGCCGTTTTCGAACCAGAAGCCCGAGGCTCCGGCAGACCAGTCGCCGGTGTCGGAATTGACGCTGGGGCCGAACATCGAGGTGACGATGACGCCCTTGCCCGCCGCGCGGATCATGTCGTCGGGTGAACGCGCGCCGGGGCTGAGGATGACATTATGCGCCGACACCCCGGCCGGGTGCGCCAGAGAGCGCGAGGCGTGACCGGTCGAGGCCATGCCCAGTTGCCGTCCGGCGGAACTGTTGAGCAGCCATGTCGTAAGCACGCCGTCCTCGATCAGGTGACGCTCGGAGACCGCCACGCCTTCGTCGTCGTAATAACACGAGCCGAGCCCCCGCTTGCGGAACGGGTTGTCGATGACATGGACGCCGTCGGCGAAGATTTTCTGGCCCAGCCGGTCCTTGAGGTAGCTGGAACCGCGCGCCACAGCGGTGCCGGAAATGGCCCCCAGCAGCAGGCCGAGGATCGATTTGGCGGTGCGCGGTTCGAAGAGGACGGGCGCGGTCTGGCTGTCGATCTTGCGCGCGCCCATGGCCTTGAGCGCCCGGTCGGCGGCCATCTGCCCGGTCGATTCGGGCGTCGGCAGATCGCTGTAGAATCGCGTCGAGCGGCCTTCGCCTTCGCGCTCCATATTGCCGTCGGCATCGGTGGCGATCAGGCGCGCCGACTGAAAAAACAGGCTGGTGCGGTGATCGCCCTGAAACCCGTCCGAGGTCAACATGGTCCAGTGGGTGAGGGCCCGGCCCGCCGAAGCGCTGTCGGTCTGAAGACGGGCATCGACGCCGACTCCGGCGGCTTCGCAGGTCAGGGCGCGCGCCTTGAGCGTTTCGGCATTCAGCTCGGTCGGGTCGTATATGTCGAGATCGGTGACCGGCCCGTTGAACAGGCGATCCCGGTCGGCAAGGCCCGTATAGGGATCGTCAGGGGCCAGCGAGGCCATGGCGATGCAGCGGTCGACCAGCCGTTCCAGCGTCTTTTGGGAAAACTCGGAAACCGACACAACCGCCTGTTTCTGACCGACAAAGACGCGCAGGCCCAGATCGGCCGTCTCGTCGCTTTCGACCACCTCGACTGCGCCCTTACGCACGCCGACGCTCAGCGAACGGCTGTCGGCGAACACGGCCTCGGCGGCGTCGGCGCCGCGAGCGCGGGCCGCGCGAATGACCTGATCCAGCAGGTCCACGGGGGCAGGGGTCGTCGAGTCTGTTTGCGGGTGCAGCATCTGTCTATCTAGGCCTGTGGCCGGGGGTTGCGCAAGTCACAAATGGAACAAAGTCCCGCCTGGTCCTACAATTTAAAATCGGTGTTTTATTATGGAGTTGCCGGGATTTTCTCCCGAAATTTAGCATAATATTCAGGTCTTGCGGCCTAGGGTGCGACTCAGGCGGGCCTTTTTGCGTGGCTCGCGCGTCGTGAACCCTCAACCCGCGAGACGGACATGCGCACTGTAAACGAAACCTTGCCTTCTATCGGGAGGGCACCTCTGGTGAGCAAGCTCGGCCGGCTCCTGCGTCGCCTGACGCGTCTGGCGCTGCGGCCCTTTGCGCGCCGTGCGGCGTCTCAGGTTCGTGACACGGTCGATCCGCATGAACTGCGCCGCGAAAACGTCATCGCCATCCGCCCGATCGTGCGGGGCCTGTGCGCGGTGGTGGGCAGCTATTATATCATCGTCACCATCTCGCATATGTTTTACGAGACGGGTCTGGCTCTGCCGGTCCTGACGGGGTTGTCCGGCCTGACGGCGCTGGTCTGTTTCGGGCTTCTGTTTTTTTACACCCGCCGCACCGAATCGCTGACCCGGCTGGAAATCACCGGCCTGTGCATCAACCTGTTGATGTACAGCAACGTCGTCACCTACCAGACCCTGCATTTCGAACCTGCCAAGCTGATCTATTTCGTCCTGCTGACGCTGGTCTATGCGACCTCGGGCGCGTCGCTGCGTGTGGTTTTGCCGTCGTCGTTTCTGGCCATCGTGACCATGTACATCCTGGCGCACAATGCCGGGTTCCCGGTGCTCAAGCAGCATATCTGGGTCGGGATTGCCGGTATATTCACCGCTTTCGGCATGGCCGGCATCATGCGCGCGACGATTTTCCGGGCGGTCCATGCCCGCGTCGTTGCCGAACAGCATCGCCGCGAAGCTCAGGTTCTGGCGCATTTCGATGCCCTGACCGGCCTGCCCAACCGCCGTAGTTTCTTCGTCGAACTGGACAAGGCTATCGAGGACCATGGCAAGGGCGGCAGCTTCGATCTGGCTCTGATCGACCTCGACGGGTTCAAGCCGATCAACGATATCTACGGGCATAGTGTGGGCGATGCCCTGCTAATCGAGGTCGGCAATCGCCTGCGCGCCTGCGTGGGCAAGGACGGCACCGTGGCGCGTCTGGGGGGCGACGAGTTCGCTCTGATCCTCAAGGGGGCGCGGTCGGACGAGGCCCTGCGCACCTTCGGCACGCTGGTTTGCGATGCCCTGCGCGAAACCTATCTGCTCGGCGGTGGCGTGGCGGCTAATATTTCCGGTTCGGTCGGCTTCGTCCATTCCGATGCGGACGGCATGACCGGCTCGCAGCTTCTGGAGCGCGCCGACTATGCGCTCTACTACGCCAAGCAGAACCTGCGCGGCGCGCCGGTGGTGTTCAGCGCCCGGCACGAAACCGAGATGCGCGATTTCGGCGTGGTGGACCAAACCCTGCGTTCGTCCAATCTGGAGCGCGAACTCTATATCGTCTATCAGCCGCAGGTCGATCTGACGACGCAATCGACCGTCAGCTTCGAGGCGCTGGCAAGGTGGGAATCGGAAAAGCTGGGTACGGTGCGCCCGGATGTCTTCATCCGCGCCGCCGAACGGTCGGGCCTGATCAGCGATGTGACCTTGATTCTGCTGCGTAAATCGCTTGTGGCGGTGAAGACCTGGCCGCAGAATCTGCGCGTCTCGTTCAATCTTTCGGCGCGCGACCTGAGGTCGAGCCGCGCCATCGGCCGTATCTGCGAGACGGTCAAGGCGTCGGGCATCGATCCGGCCCGCATCGAGTTCGAAATCACCGAAACCGCCATGCTGACCGACTTCGATCAGGCCGTCGAGGCGCTGGCGCGCCTGAAAGCCATGGGCTGCCGCATCGCGCTTGATGATTTCGGTTCGGGCTATTCCAGCTTTAGCTATATCCACCGCCTGCCGGCGGACAAGATCAAGATCGACCGCAGTTTCGTGACGCAGTTGCTGAAACACGACTCGGCGCAGAAGATCATCAAGACGATCATCGACCTATGCGGCAACCTGTCGCTCGATCACGTCATCGAGGGCGTGGAAACCGAGGCGGAACTGAAGCGTCTGCGCGAGGTCGGCGCGCGCTATATTCAGGGCTATTACTTCGCCCGGCCCATGCGCGCCGAAGATATCGCGGGGTATCTTAACCGGGAAAACGGCACGGCGACCTTACGCGAAGCGGTTTAGGCTTTAGCGGTTGGCGTTATATGCGTCGACCATGGCGTTAACATCAGCCAGCCATTTATTGGACCGGTCTATCTCAGCATTTGCCGTTCTGATGCGCATGGCGTCAATGTCGTAAGCTGTTTTGACTTTTTCGATATTTGCCGGTGTCAGTATAACGGCCATGCGATCATAAGAGTCATTGGACAGGCAATTGGGGGCCGAGCGCACGCGGCAGGTATAGCGCTGCACGTTGCGGAACCATTTAACCTGTATATCGAAGTCATAGGTGTTTATCAGCATCGGCAGATTACCCCAGTTTTCGACGCAGGTCGCATAGCTGCGGCGAGCCTGATCGCGCGCCTTTATGATAGCGTTGTCGACCGGCGGGAGGGTGTAGTCGAACGTACCGCACTGTTGGGTCAGGCTTTTGACGGAGCCGGCTTCGGCGATGGTTTTCCGGGCGCTGGCGGTGTCCGAGATGCTTTTTTCCAGATTCAGGTTCGGGTTTTTATCGAACTCGGCCTTGGCCGCTGTATAGAGGTCGCTCACCGCCCGATCTGTCTCTGCCAGTTGCGGATCGACGGTTTCCTTCACCATGTAATATTTGCCGTAGGTTTTTAGCACGTCGGCAAGGCAGGTGCGTCGTTTGTCCTGTGCGATTTTAACGGACTGGCTCCAGTCTGTAGTTTCGGCGGCAAGGCTCTCAGTAGCGCGCACAGTTGCGGCATAGTCACCTGCACCCACCGGCGAGAGGCCGCAGCGGTTGAAGGCCTCGATGGCCGCCTGCGGTGCGGCGAGGGGATAACCAGCGCTAACCCAGCCATCGATACCCGGTCGGAGCCAGTAAACCTGCGTATAGCCTGCCCGCACCAGTCTGAGCGCGATATTGTAAGACAGGAAGCATTGGGCATGATGGCAATAGGTAATGATCGGCGTGTTCTTGTTGCCCTTGGTTGCTTCGGCCACACCATCGGCGAACCATTTCTGAAGCGCGGGATCGTCGTCACCACTGGCGGCCTCCGACAAATCGGTAAAGAAAGGGATTTGACGGTCGCCGGAAATACCTGACATAACGAATACCTTGTCAGGTCCGATCGTGCCCATAATGCAGAAGGCTTCGGCCGCCGACACAGTAATGGCACCATCAAGCTTGAGCGGGGTAAGGCCGCCGCTTTTCTGAGACAAGCCGCCTGGGTAATCTGGATTGGTGGGCTGGGGCTGGGCGTCCGTCCCCGGCTGACAGGCCGCGATGACCTCAGGCGACGGTGCGGCCTGGACCGATGCGACCGTAAGGCCTGCAACCAATATAATTAGCGGTCCCAGAAAAAGCCGTATTGTTTTGGACATGTCTACCTCCAGCCGACCGGACGGTAACAAGGGCGTGCAAACCGGTCAATCGGTAGCCCTACGCTTTATGGGCTTTGGTTTTGGGCCGCGGCTTTCTTGGTCAGCCCCTTGTTCGCGTCAGCGTTGACACCGCCCTAAACCGCGATCATTTCTCTTTTCTCCACATCGGCAGAGCCGCCACGCACCCGAAAATGCTCGGGCAGCACACCCGGGGTAAGGCGTTATTTTCTCAGGCGGCTCACGACATAGCCGAGCAGGCCATAGATCGTTGCAAACAGGGTGATCAGCAGGACCGCGTAAGGCAGAAAATATAGAACGCCCACACCGCTGTAAAACGGGGCCGGGCCGTATCGATAGCCCACGCTGATCTCGTTTTCGGGAGCGATGATATAGATGCCCATGATGAGAGCGGTGAGGGCACTGATGCAAACGATCAGGTGCACAACGGCTTTTGCGGTCAGTTTCGGGGCGTCGCGGTTGTGGCGATAGGGCAGTTGTCGCGCCGCGTAGAACCATAGAACGAAAGAGGCCAGCAGACACAGATTATAGAACAGCCAGAATTTCTCGCGGTTTTCATCCTGACCGCTACACCACGGTGCGATGATCAGGGGGCAGGTGACCCACGACTGATAGGGCGCGGCATCGAACGCCATAATGGCGACATACAGGGTGATCGCCGTGATAAGAAAGATAATCGTCACCCCGTAGCACCCCCATATGAAGGCGGTCATGGTGACTTCGCTGTAGGGCTGCGCGGGTTTTTTGATCGCAAAACACATGATCAGCGCCGCGACCAGAAACACGGCGCTGAGCACCATATTCTGCGTTACAACATAGAGAACAACGGCAAGCAGGATCGCGCCGAACCCACCCGGCCAGCCGCCTTTGTGCTGATTGTATCTGGCGTTCAGATAGTCTCGGTGCGCACGCCCGTACAGGCGCGCGATGTCGCGTTTTTCGTCGTTCATGGTTCCCCCCTCATTCATGAACATGGGCCGTTTTCGAGCCGCGTTGCCGCCAGCCGCGATACGTCAGGTAGAGGTGCATCGGTACGCCCAGTATGGCGTAAAGGTTTGCAAATCCAACCATGATCGGATTGTTCGCAGAAAACGCTCCGGCAAAGCTAAGCGCAAACAGGCTCAGGCTCACTATCTTGATCACCGCGGCGAACCACAGACCGTGGAGATTCGATGGCCCCCGGCGGCGCTCCAGCCCGACGATCAGACCGGCATCGAGGACCAGCAGACACGCCGCCGGAAGCTGGAAAAACAGGATGACCAGCTCCGGATAGCTGTCGTGTTTTTGCGCGCTCATCTCCCATGCCAGCGGCGTAAAGGAAAACACGCAGGTCACCACCAGCACCGCGATGCTGAACAGAAGAAGCCCCACCCCCCGCATCGCCGCCTACTTTTTCCAGATCGGTTTACCCGATCCCGGCAGGCCCATCGCCGCCCATTTGGCCGAAACGCGGTCGATGACGCTCTGCTCCATGTACAGTTCCTCGCCCCATTCGCGGTGGGTTTCCGGCTCCCACTTGTTGGTGGCGTCGAGGCCGACCTTCGAGCCCAGACCGCTTTCCGGCGAAGCGAAGTCGAGATAGTCGATCGGCGTGTTCTCGATGATGGTCAGGTCGCGCGCCGGGTCCATCCGCGTCGAGACCGCCCACATGACGTCCTTCCAGTCGCGGCAGTTGATGTCGTCGTCCACCACGATCAGCCACTTGGTGTACATGAACTGACGCAGGTACGACCACGCGCCCATCATGACGCGCTTGGCGTGGCCAGGATAGGCCTTCTTCATCGAGATGACGGCGATGCGGTAGCTGCACCCTTCCGGCGGCAGCCAGAAGTCGACAATTTCTGGAAACTGCTGACGGATCAACGGGATGAAGACTTCATTTAAGGCTTCGCCCAGCACCGACGGCTCGTCGGGCGGCCGTCCGGTGAAGGTCGACAGGTAGATCGGCTTTTTCCGCATGGTGATGGCCGAGACCTTGAACACCGGGAATTTTTCGACCGAATTGTAATAGCCCGTGTGGTCGCCATAGGGGCCTTCGTCGGCATATTCGTCGAGCAGCACATGCCCTTCGAGGACGATTTCGGCTTCGGCGGGCACCATCAAGGGGACGGTTTTCGCGGGGACCAACTCAGCCTTGGCGCCGCGCAAAAGCCCCGCGAACTGATATTCGCTCAGGGTGTCCGGCACCGGCGTCACGGCGGCGAGGATCGTGCCTGGATCGGCCCCCAGCACGACGCAGGCGGGCAGGGGCTCGGTCTTTTTGGCCTTCTTCCAGCGCGCGTGGTGCTGCGCGCCGCCGCGGTGCGCCAGCCAGCGCATGATGGCCTTGTCCTTGCCCAACACCTGCATCCGGTAAATGCCGAGGTTAAAGTCGTCCTCGCGCGATTCCGACGGGCCTTTGGTGACGACGAGCCCCCAGGTGATCAGCGGCGCGGGCTCACCGGGCCAGCAGCCTTGCACCGGCAGTTTCGTCAGATCGATATCGTCGCCGGTCAGGACGACCTCCTGCACGGGGGCTTTCGAGACGGTCTTGGGGCGCATCCCCATGACGGTCTTGGCCAGCGGCAGCATGCTGAGGGCGTCCTTGAAGCCGCGCGGCGGTTCCGGTTGACGCAGGAAGGCCAGTAATTCGCCGACTTCGCGCAGGTCCTGCGGATTGGTGCGGTCCTTGCCTTCGAGCGTGACGCCCATGGCCACGCGCTTGACCGTACCGAACAGGTTAACCAGCACCGGCATGTCTGATTTGGAACCGTCGGGCAGCAAGACATTCTCGAACAGCACCGCCGGGCCCTTGTCGGCCAGAAGCCGGGTCTGGATCTCCGTCATTTCAAGGTGCGTCGATACCGGCTCGGTGACCCTGATCAGTTCGCCTTCGCGCTCCAGCTTACTGATGAAATCACGCAGGGATTTGTAGGCACTCATGACCGGGACTTTCGCATTAAAATACGCAGCGAGACATAGGCCGATGGGGCGCGGGAGGCAAGTCTTCTCCGCCCTGTGCTTGCGTGGGGCGGTGGTAAGTGCGACACATCCTATACCTCCCCGGCATGGCCGAAGAGATATGATGAGGGCGGACGCGTAGATAATGACAAAGCTATTGGTAATCGGAGCGACAAGCCTTGTCGGACGGCGTCTGGCGGACATCGCGCCGGACGCGACCTTCACCACGCGCAAGCCGAAGCGTTCGGGAGAGGTCTTTCTCGACCTGATGCACCCGGAAGCGTTCGAGGGCGAATGCTTCGATGACGTCATCGTCACCTCGCCGATCTGGCTGATCACCGATACGGTGCTGGATATGCTGTGGCGGCAAGGCATGAAGCGGATCATCGCCTTTTCCTCGACCTCGCGCTTCACCAAGACCTTCTCGCCGGAGCCGGAAGAGCGCCGGATCGCCGATCTGCTCAGTTCTGCCGAAGCCCGGATCGAAGCGTTTGGTGCGACGCATGATGTCGATTGGACGATCCTGCGCCCGACTTTGATCTATGATGAAGGTTTGGATCAGAATGTCAGCCGTATCGCCCAGATGATTGATCGGCTGGGCTTTTTTCCGCTATGCGATGGTGCCAAAGGCCTGCGTCAACCGGTCCATGCCCGCGATCTGGCGAAAGCCGCGGTCGATGTGATCAATATTGATGCGACACGTGACAAAGCCTATGACCTCAGCGGCGGCGAGACCTTGAGTTACCGTGATATGGTGGCGCGGATTTTTGCCGCCAAAGGGAAGGCGGCGCGCGTTCCATCTTTCCCGGCGGGCCTGTGGAAGCTGGGGTTCGGCGTGATTGGAGTCATCAAGCCGGGGGCCGCGCTGAAAAACAACGTCAATATGGCGCTGAGGATGAACACCGATCTGGTCTTCGATCACTCAGCCGCCACGCGCGATTTCGGTTACGATCCGGCGATGTTCAAGCCGGTATTTTAATCCAATTTCCATGCGAAATTCAGTCGGACCACACGACCGGCAAAGGGTTTGAGCCGTTCAGGTGTCGCGCTTTTCAGCCCAAAACGACCGATAAGCGACAGTGTGGCGGCACCGAAGCCATAGCCCAGAGGTTTCTCAGCGGTGATTATACAGTTCTCGTAACCGCCTTCCGGCGTGATTCGGCAATCGAAAGCGACGTCGCCCTCCATTTCGGCATCCTGCGCTCGCGGCGGATAAATGTCGGCGATTGTGGCCCCATTCATGAGCCTCTGGCGTTCATAGGCGATCCGACGCCAATCTTTAGGTAAATCGATATCCGAAACGAGTTGGGCCTCGATGGTGGCCGATGTTACCTCCGGGTGAGCGGCTATCCACGCTACGGCGTCCGGTGCCTTATAACGGGCCGCATGAAAATAGAGACGTGCAGCCTCTTGCGCGTCAGCGGTCACACCGCGGCCTTGTTCGTAGTAGCGCGCCAGTCGTGGGATATAGGCCTGTGGGTCGGCCCCGACCGCCAATCGCGTGTAACGCAAACCCTCTGCATCGCTTAAGGCAACGGCCTTGCTATCGTAAAGATCGGCCAGCTGTTTTGCCGCCGCGATGCTGCCCCACTCGACCAGTTCGCGATACATGCCGACGGCATGTACCGGGTCCTTGCGATTGAGTTCGACAGCGAGCGCCATGGAATAGTAGCCGTCCGGGGTGCCTTTTTCCGCAGCCTTGCGGCAATAGAGCAAGGCCTGATCCCAGTCTTTCAAGGGTTCGCGGTAAAGTCCGCATAGACGGACATAGGCTTCGGGGTTTTCGGCATCAGCCGCGCGGCGATACCACACCAAAGATTGCTGCGGTTCGGAGGGCATATAGGTGTCGCCCAGGTACAAGGCGGCGTCGGCGCTGCCGGATTCGGCGGCTTTGGTGAGCCAGAGGCGAGCCTTGTTCAGATCGGCCTCGACCCGATACGGACCGTAAAAGCCCATGCGGTACACCTGACCCAGATCGGTCTGAGCCTGCACGTCGCCATTTTCAGCGCGCTTGATAAGTTTGCCGACGGTGTCCGGATCGGCGGCCTGCGCAGACATCGGCAGAGCCAGCGAGCATACGGCCCACAAGCATGAAATAAAGCGAAGTAACATATTCCCTCCCCGGAAGCGGTCAAACTGCCGTACCGTCCGGCAGGCGTCAAGCCAGCCGTTTTAATATCGCCCGGGCGGTCCAGACCGCCTGACTGAAACAGGCTTGCAGGAGGTAGCCACCCGTAGGGGCTTCCCAGTCGAGCATTTCGCCGATGGCATAGGTGCCGGGCAGAGCCTTTAATTCGAAGTCGGTCGTCAGAGCATCGAAGCGAATACCGCCCGCCGAGGAGATGGCGCGGTCGAGCGACTGCGCGCCGGTCAGGGTCACCGGCACCGCCTTGATAAGGGCCGGCGTAATCTCCTGACCGGTTTCGCGCAGCAGGGCGATGGCGGCGGGCGAGAGATTAAGAGTTTTGCGTAATTTATTGCTTAAACTGTCATTTTTCGCGCCACGTGACAATTTGTTGACGATCTGCGCTTCGTTCAGTTCCGGCTTGAGATCGACGAGCAGCGTCGCCGAACCCTTCCGCGCTATGGTGTCGCGCAGGGCCGCCGCATGGGCATAGACCGCGCCGCCCTCTATCCCGTGGCGGGTCAGCATCAGCTCGCCCTTACGCACGCGGCCTTCATAGGTCAGGGCGATGGGTTTCAGTGGTTCTCCGGCGAAGCGGTCGCGGAAGTGGTCGCTCCACATGACGGTAAAGCCCATATTGGCGGCCTTGAGCGGGGCTATATCCACACCGCGCGCACTCAGAATATCGGTCCAGCCGCCGTCCGAGCCCAGCTTCGGCCACGAGGCCCCGCCCAACGCCAGAACGGTAATGTCGGGCGTGACCTCGACGGTCTTATCCCCATGCGTAAAGGTAAGCGCATTATCGACCCAGCCGGTCCACGCGTGGCGCAGGTGAAAGCGCACGCCCTGCGCCTCCAGCCGTTTCAGCCAGGCCCGCAGCAGTGGCGAAGCCTTGAGCGCCTTGGGGAAAACGCGACCGGAGCTGCCGACGAAGGTTTCGGCCCCCAGACCGTCGGCCCAGTCGCGCAGATCCTTCGGCGTAAAGGCTTCGATGGCGGGTTTGATCTGTGCCGACCGGTTGCCGTAGCGCCCGATAAAGGCTGCCAGCGGCTCGGAATGGGTCAGGTTCAATCCGCCGCGCCCGGCCATCAGGAATTTGCGCGCCACCGACGGCATCCGGTCGTAGATATCGACGCTGTGACCGGACGCGCTGAGACGGTCGGCCAGCATAAGGCCGGCGGGACCGGCACCGACGACGGCAATGGTTTTGGGAGCAGGGGACATGGGGCTGTTTAGGCGCGGGGCGTTACAAAAGGCAAGTCTATAGATTTTATTTATACAAAAATCAAGAATGATCGATTTTTCTTTGTGCGGGTCACGCGCTAAGCTTATGACCTGATCTTATGAGGAGCCACGTCATGCGCCTGTTTGCCAAAACCTTGTCCTACGGTACCGTTCACGTCGCGGTGGCCTCCACCGTCGCCTATGTCCTGACCGGCAATTGGGCGATTGCGCTCGGTATCGGCCTTGTGGAACCGATGGTTCAGACGCTCGTCTTCCCGCTGCACGAATATGTCTGGGAGCGTAAGGCGCCGGAAACGCTGTCATTGATCCATCATCACTAAGGTTAGAGGTAAACCTGCTTGTGCAAATGAGAATTATTATTATATTTTCGTTGAAATGTACAAGGAGTGCCCATGCGGCTATTGTTCAAAACCCTGACCTATGGCGTGCTGCACATCGGTGTCGCGACGGGCGTCGCCTATGTGCTGACGGGAAATCTGGCCGTATCTCTGGGTATCGGTTTGCTGGAGCCGATCATCCAGACTCTGGTCTTTCCATTGCATGAATATCTGTGGGAGCGAAAATCCGGTAAGATTCAGTGGTTTCATAAACACTGATTTTATTGGTTTCTTATGCCGTCCTTATCTTTGGCGGCCCGCTCAATAATTGCCATAATCGTCCCTCACGCTCACCCTGATCGAACCTGCCACTTTTCACGAAGGTTCGAATCCGATGAAACGTATCGTCATTATCTCGCTGATTGCCCTCCTGCCGGTTCTGTCGGCGTGCAACACCATCAAGGGCGTGGGCCGCGACATCGAATCGGTCGGTGAGGCGCTCGACGGCAAGTAACCGGCGAAGCTTGAGCTTTGGGGGAAGCCTATTGGATCGCCGCACGATTTTAACAGGTCTTTCCGCCTTTACATTTTCCGCATCTCACGTCGGTGCCCAACCGGCGTCGAAGGTTGCACGGCTTCTGGCGGCGGCGCACACCCAGACCCGAAGCCGCGTCACCTACGATCCCGCCTATACGCGCATCCTCTATCCTAACGGCGACGTCGCGCCGGATAAGGGCGTGTGCACCGACGTCGTCATCCGCGCCTACCGGGCCATCGGGATCGACCTGCAACGGCTGGTGCACGAAGATATGGCCGCGCAGTTCCGGCTCTATCCCAGGACCTGGGGCCTGAAAAAGCCGGACCCCAATATCGACCACCGCCGGGTACCGAATCTGGAGGTTTTCTTCAGCCGTTTCGCCGAGGTCCGGCCCCTGAGCCGCAAGCCTGAGGATTACAAGCCCGGCGATCTGGTCACCTGCCGCATCATAGGGTCGCATCTGCCGCACATCATGATCGTGTCGGATCAACTGGCTTTTATGAGCCGGAGCCGCTATCAGGTCATTCATAACATCGGGGCGGGCCCCAAGCAGGAAGACCAGTTATTTATCCATGACCTCACAGGACACTACCGGTTCGCGCTCTGAGCAGGGTTGGGACACCCAGCACGGCCTGAGGCCGCTGCTCAATTTCCTCAAACAGGCGCGCAGCCACTATCTCGATCAGTTCCGTTCGTTCGTCGAAAACCAGCGCAAGGCGGGCTATGTCGGTGAGCCCGAGGTGCAGTTGCAAACCGACGACGAGGCCCTGTTCGACCGGTTTCTGGTCGGGGATTACCTAATTACCGGTGCGCATCCGCATGTGGTGCGTTTCGAACCGTCGCGTATGCTGTCCTTTTCGCCGATGGTGGTGACCCTGAACGGCATGAACGTGACGATCGAGCGCCTGCGCTGGGACGACGTGGTCGTCGTCAGCGACGTAGCCTTGCCGACCGCAGATGCCCTGCAGGTGTGGTTCGAAGACTGGACCGAGACCCGGCCCAATCCGGAGGACCATCACGAACCCTTAGCCAATGTGTTGCACAGCGTTCGGTTCGAAGACGGGCAGATGCGCGTCGATTTCGGCTCGGCCTTGCCCAAGGCCCTGGTCGATCTGTTCCTCCTGCTGCATGAATCCGGCGCGCGGGACGTAAAGCTGGTTTAACCCTGCCGGAAGGATATGGCGTGAAGCGTGGCGCAATTGCCACGGGTGTGTCGCCTGTTTGCAAGCCGCCTTGCGCATGGTTGCAAAATTAACTATAGGTAAGCCCGCGCCGCCTTTTACGCGGCCATATGGAGAGTATGGATTGTTGGGATCGAAACACAGCCGGGGTCTTAAACCCGCCGCGATCCTGCCTTTCGTCTAAGCGCCCTTCGGCGTGGCGACGGGGCGGGAAGGCCCGGTCGCACCCAGGTTTCAGATATCAAATATATTGAAGAAACATCGTGAGATGCGCGGGATCGCGCGTCCGCCGAAGACAAAGACACTGAAAATGAACGAACATTCTATCGCCCGGAGCCTGACGCTCCGGATCGCGCGCGACCTCGTGCCGGGGTCGCCGGCCGCGCTCAAGCTGATGAGTTGGGCCGAGACCCATGCCGACTGGTTGTTAGGTGCGACCAAGCCGCCGAAGGTGAAAACCGGCAAATCGGCCAAGCTTAAGCCCGATACCGCCCAGAAAGACGAGTGTACCCGGATGCTCAAGCGTCTGGAGTCAGCAGAGTCACCCGATGCACCGCGTCCGCGCGTGCTCGACCTGACCGACGAACTGGGGCGTCTGCTGAACCTTGAGGCCTTCGATGCCCATTTGCTGACCCTGATGATCGCCTGTGACCGGTTGCCGCGCGTGGCCGATATGCTGGACGGGGTGGTGGAGCATATCCGCGACTTCCCGGCGCTGCTGGGGGAACTGGCCGGAGCCGAGCCGCTCGACGCCGCGCGCCGCGTGCGCGGTAGCGAGGTGATGAAGCTGGGGGTGGTAGGCTTCGGGCGGCGCCGGTTTGACGACCCGATCGACATCCAATGGCCGCTGTGCCGGGTGCTGGATCGCGAACCGGAGGCCGAGGCGCTGGCCGAAGCCCTCGCCGGACGGCGTCAGACCAGTACACTCAATATGGCCGATTTCGCCCATGTTGCCGATGCGGACTTCCTTGTGCGGCTGCTGCAAGGGGCGGTGCGTGAACGGGCGCACGGCGTCAATATCCTGATCCACGGGCCGCCGGGCAGCGGCAAGACCGAACTGGCGCGGACGCTGGCCGCGGCGGCGGGCTGCGCCCTGCACGGGATCGGGGAGGCCGACGACGATGGTGAGGAGCCGAACCGCCGCGACCGTGTTCTGGCGCTGATGCTGGCGCAGCGGATGCTGGGCGACCGCAGCGGTGCCGTGCTGCTGTTCGACGAGATGGAGGACCTGATCGGCGGCACGCAGCGTACGACCGGCGACTGGTTTACGCAGCGCGAAGGCAGCAAGGTCTTCGTCAATCGGTTGCTGGAAACCAATGCCGCGCCGGTCATCTGGGTCACCAATGCCGTGGGCAATATCGATGACGCGATCCTGCGCCGGATGAGCTTTATTTTGAAACTCGATCTGGCCCCGCGCCGGGCCGCGCATGGTATCCTGACGAGGGTCGCCGCCGACGAAGGCGTGCAGCCGGGTGAGGCTATGACGCACCTGATCGACCGCGCGCCGGAAACGGCCAGCGTCCTGCGTGTGGCGGTGCGGGCGGGACGTCTGGCCGGTGAGGACGACGGCGGCGCTCAGGCGGCGACCTCGCTGGTCCGGGCCCTGCGCGGCGGGGAAATACCGTCGCACGGCTTCGACGCCATCGACCTGTCGCTTTACGAGGCCGACCGGCCGCTGGAACCGCTGTTCGACAGCATCCGGACCTTGGGTGCGCTCGATGTGTCATTGCTGCTGACCGGGCCGCCGGGGACGGGTAAGACGGCGCTGGCCCACCATTTGGCGCGGGCGCTGGACAAGCCGTTGCTGGTGCGTCGGGCGTCGGACCTCCTGTCGAAGTGGGTGGGCGAAACCGAGCAGAACATCGCCGGGGCCTTCGAGGACGCGCGGCGTCAGGACAGCGTCTTGCTGTTCGACGAGGCGGATTCGCTGCTGTTCGACCGGACGCGGGCGCGTACTTCGTGGGAGGTGGGGCAGGTCAACGAGATGCTGACCTGGTTGGACCGGCACCCCCTGCCGGTGGTGGCGGCGACCAACCACAAGGATCAGCTCGATCCGGCCAGCCTGCGCCGGTTCGTGTTCAAGCTTGATCTGGCACCGCTGGGGCCGGAGAAGCTTGAGCGGGCTTTTGTGCGGTTCTTCGGCATGGCGGCCCCGGCGGGGTTGTTTGGCCTGCGCAACCTGACACCGGGTGATTTTGCCGTGGTGGCGCGGCAGTTGCGCCATGCCCCCGCGCCCGACGCTCAGGCGATCCTCGCGCGTCTGACCGACGAGAGCCGCGTCAAGCCGGACACCGGGGTCAGGATCGGATTTTGATCTCGGCCAGCAGGCGATCGAGCGACGACTGGATGAATTTGAGGTTGGTTTCGTCGGCGAAGTCCCCGTCGACGAACTTCTTGTCGATGCCGGCGATGACAACTTCGGCGCCGCCCAGCGGGTGCGCGCCGATGGCCGCCAGCGTGCCGCGGATCTGCGACTGGGCGCGGACGCCGCCGGTCGAACCGGGCGAGGTGGTGATGATCAGCACCGGCTTACCGACCAGCGCCGCCTTGCCATAAGGGCGCGACAGCCAGTCGATGATGTTCTTGGTCGAACCCGGCATGGCGTAATTATATTCCGGGCTGGCGATGATGATACCATCGGCCGCATTGACCTGCGCGCGCAGGGTTTCGACCGAGGCCGGGTTCGGCTCGACATCGAGGTCCTGATTATAGACCGGCACGTCCACGACATTGGCGACCTCGATTTCCACGCCGTCGGGCGCGGTTTTCGCCAGGGTTCGCAACAGGGCGGTGGTGTGCGAGGCCTTGCGCAGGGCGCCGGAAATGGCAATCAGCTTGGTCATGGTGGCGGTCTCCAAATCTTATCTGTAATTGTTGAGGATACAGCCCTTGCATCCGTCAAGGGAACCCCGAAATGCAGAGAACCGCATAATTTGTTTGCCAAGTCAGCTCGGCAATCCTCTTATGTGGGTGAGGAGTCTTGCATGAGCCACGACCACGCCCCCGGCGCGCACTGCCATCATGACCATGAGCACGGTCATGTCCACGATCATTCCGATCCGGTGGTCGATCCGCAGTACCGCAAGGTCCTGTGGTGGGTGATGCTCATCAATGCCGCTATGTTCTTCGTCGAGATCGGTGCGGGCTATCAGAGCCTGTCGAAATCGCTGCTGGCCGATTCGCTGGATTTCGCCGGCGACGCCATCAATATCGCGCTGAGCCTGTTCGTCCTGACAGCCTCGGTACCGACGCGGGCGAAGATGTCGCTGTTCAAGGCGGCATCGATGTTTCTCTTTTCGATCTGGATCATGGGGGCGACCCTGTGGCAGGTCTATACGGGCGACGTCCCCAAGGCCGAGATCATGGGGATCATCAGCGTGCTGGCCGTGGTGGCGAACCTTTTATCGGCATGGTGGCTGTACAAATTCCGCGAAGGCGACTCCAATATGATGTCGGTGTGGCTCTGTGCGCGCAACGATGCCATTGGTAATGTGCTGGTCATGGCCGCGGCGGTCGGCGTGTTCTTCACGCACAACACCCTGCCGGATGCCATAGTGGCACTGGTCATGGTCGCGATGGGGCTGCAAGCCGCGACGCAGATCGCGCGTCGGGCATGGGATGAGCTACAGGCGGCGAAGGCGGGCGCGTAGGTCTGGGACGATCTCCGCCTCGAACCACCGGTGCTTCTTGAGCCAGATACCGTTGCGCGGCGACGGGTGAACCAGTGGAAAGAACTTGCCGTAATCATTGGCGTTTTTCACACGCTCGGTCAGGCTCAGGCGGTCGCCGAGATAGGCGTTTTGCGCATATTGCCCGATCAGAAGCGTCAGTTCGATATTGTGCAAGGTCGCCAGAACGCGTTTATGCCACAGCGGTGCGCATTCCTGACGCGGGGGATTGTCTCCCGATTTTCCGCGCCCGGGATAGCAGAAGCCCATCGGCATGATGGCGATTTTCGATGTGTCGTAAAAGACTTCCGGCGTTACCTGCATCCAGTCGCGCAAGCGCTCGCCGGACTTGTCGTCCCACGGAATGCCGGACGCATGGACCTTCGTGCCGGGGGCCTGACCGATGATCAGAATGCGCGCGGCGGGGTTGTCGGCACGTACCACCGGCCTTGGCCCCAGCGGCAGATCGGTACAAATCCGGCACGCGGCGATCTCATCGAGCAGGCTCAAAACAGGCTCGCTTGCACGTCACCGACGGGCTCAAATTGGTAAAAATCGTCAGGCGGTAAGGCCGGATCGAACAGGTCATTGGCAAGCCACGCCTGCCACTGCCGCCGCCCGACGACGACGGGTTCACGGTCATGGATCGCCGCCATCTGTGTCCCGGCCGCGCGGGTCAGGATGGTGAAGGTATCGCCTTCCCATAGCCCGGCGAGCACCAGAGGTTCATGGTCGCGGCGGGTGATCATCCATTTCTGTCGTGATGATGCGGGGCCGGACCATTCGTGAAACCCGGCGACGGGTATCAGCGCATGGCGACGGGCAAACGCTTCCTTGAAAGTCGGTTTCTCGGATGCTGTTTCAATACGGGCATTGAAGGTCGCGGCCTTTTGCGGCGCCGAGGCCCATGACGGCACGAGGCTCCAGCTTTTGGTGGTGATGACCGGTCCTTGCGTTACCACCGGATAGGCGTCGGTGGGTTTGACGACGCCCTCTTGGTACGCTTCGACGATTACCGCAATCACCTCATCGGACATGCCGAGGCTTTTCAGGAAGTCGATCCAGATTTTAAGGGCCAGTAACTGTCCGCACATGAAGGCAATAGATCCTTAATTTACAGCCGTTGTAACTGGTGACTTGCTACCGTTCCGGCTATGGGGACATGATACAGCTTATTGTCAACCGGGGAATGGGTAATGCGCGCGTGGATCATATCGTTGATAAGCCTCGTCCTTTTAGGGATGTCGGCTCAGGCCCACGCCGATGACGCGACCCTGAATGCCATGACCAACAAAGGATGGTTGTGCGAAGGGTCATGGTATAACCGGTCGATTCCCAACAACCGGCTTTACTTCGCCTTTGGTATATGGGCGGAACCAAGGCCCGACAACCGTCTGAGCGGCGAGGCCAAGATGGCCTATAATCTCGACGGGCGGTCCTATTCGGCCATGTATCGCAGCGGCGGCTTCGTTTTCGACAATGCCGAGGACGGGACGGGGTTCTATTTCGAGGATTTCGCCATCACGAAGAAAGACGATATTTCGTCGTACGATCTGCAGTGGATCGACCACCTCAAGGTCAGCGTGAAGGCCGTCGGCAAGGGCGCGAACATGTATCTCGAAGGCTATGTCCTGACGCGCGCCGGGACCCAGGAATCCCTGCGTTGCACGACGAGCGGATAAAAGCGTAGCCGTCACGGCGCTTTTTCGCTATCAGCGGCGCATGTCCCTATCCCGCACCTATACCGGCTCTGAGCCGATCCGTCTCAACAAATGGCTGGCGCAGTCGGGCGTCTGCTCGCGGCGTGAGGCCGACGCCTTCATCGCCGAAGGTCTGGTCTCGGTCGATGGTGAAGTGGTGCGCGATGCGGGCCGCAAGGTCGAGGCCGGTCAGACGGTCAGCTTCAATCCGGCGGCGCAGAGCGAGATCGATAGCAAGCTGACGGTGATCTATCACAAGCCGGTCGGCATCGTCTCGGGGCAGCCGGAAGCCGGGGAAACGCCCGCTGTGCGCATGATCCGCCGTCCGAACCATTACGGACAACTGACCCAATGGCCGGATCAGAACTCGAAACTGGCCCCCATCGGGCGGCTGGATAAGGATTCGCGCGGGCTGCTGATCCTGTCCGAGGACGGGGTCATCGCCAAGGCCATTATCGGCCCGGACAGCGAACTGGAGAAGGACTACACCGTCCGCGTCAAGGGGCCGATCTTCGAGGCCAAGCTGAAATGGCTGCGCCACGGGCTGGAACTGGACGGGCGCAAGCTGAAACCGGCGGTGGTCGAGCAGGTGGGGGAGCAGACCCTGCGCTTTGTGCTTCAGGAAGGTCGCAATCGTCAGATCCGCCGCATGTGCGACATGTGCGAACTGCGCGTCATCGACCTTTACCGCTCGCGCATCGGCCCGGTGCATATTGGCGACCTGCCCGAAGGCCAGTGGCGGCTGCTGACGGCGGAAGAACGCGCAGCGTTGTTGGGGCAGTAAGATCTTTAGCCAAGGATAGACACGGATGGCCCGCTTTGCGGGCCCGACACGGATATTCTTTATGCGGAAATAGTCAGGCCGGGCTCGAACCATCCGTGTAGACCGCCGAAGGCGGTCATCCGTGTTTATCCGTGGCTAATTCTTACTTCGCCGCCCGGAAACAGGTCGCCACGTGGTCGTCCACCATGCCCACCGCCTGCATATAGGCGTAGATAATCGTCGAGCCGACAAAGCTCATGCCGCGCTTTTTCAGATCCTTCGATAGCGCGTCCGATTCGGGCGTGGAGGCCGGAACGTCTTTCAGCGTCTTCGGGCGGTTCAGCTTCGGCGCACCGCCGACAAAGCGCCACACATAGGCGTCAAACGATCCGAACTCTTTTTGGATGGCGATGAAGGCGAGGGCGTTCTTGCGCACCGACCAGATCTTCAGCCGGTTGCGGATGATGCCCTCATCGGACATCCGCGCCTCAAGTTCTTCGTCGGTAAAGGCCGCACAGGCCGCGATATCGAAGCCTTTGAAGGCGGCGCGATACTGGTCGCGGCGTTTGAGGATCGTTTCCCAGCTCAGGCCCGCCTGCGCCCCTTCGAGGATCAGCATCTCGAACAGCAACCGGTCGTCGTGCGCCGGTACACCCCATTCGTGGTCGTGATAGTGGACATAGTGCGGCTTGCTTTCATTGACCCAGCCGCAACGTGTCTTGCCGTCGCTCATAAGGTTCCCTCCGGTGATCCCCGATGTCTATTACGCGCCGCGCCCGGTTCTGTCAGTAGCGCGATTATGGTCGCATTACGCGCATTTCCGCCGGTCTGTGACGTTTCAAACACATGCGGATTTTGCAGACTTATCAAATATTTGCAATTATGGCGTCGGCGCATATGCGGTCTTTATGCCGCGGCTACATACCGGGCTGCGGTTACCGGAATTGCGGCAAAAGGGATGACGGCGGATTCCGGCTGTTGAATCTGCGACTTGTTTGCAAATCGGGCTTTCGCAGCCGCGAAATCAGGCACTCAGACGGCGGCTTTGTGGCCTTCCCAAACCCATTATGACCAGAGTTTGTTTTACCGCATAGCGACGTTCGCAGTGGGGCCAATCCGATGGTTTACTTATGGGGCCGCCCCTAATTTCAAATCAGCCGAGGCGGTGACGCCAAGCTGGCGCACCACAGCCCAGCCAAAGCCTAGGCCCTCAAGACTGGCCCCTCAGTCATTTGTTCCGAGTGAACAGGCTGAGACGGCTTTGAAAAGCAATTCTGATTTGAACAGCCAAAGGACTATCTCCAATGAAAAGCTTCAAACTGTCGACCCGTATCGCCGCTTTCGCCATCGCCGGTGCCGCCCTCTCGATGACGCCGGCCCTGGCCCAGACTACGCCGTCGACCGATGCTCCGGCGGCTGAAGCGCCGCTCAAGGACGCCCCGGCGGCTGGCGCCGTCAGCCTGACGGGCAAGATCGCCGCCGCCGGTGAAAAGGCTGGTACCTTTACGCTGAAGGTCGGTGAAGCCGATGCCGTCAAGGACATTGCCGTCGATGCCTCGGCCGCTACGTCGGACGGTCAGCCCTTCGCCATCGGTGACGAAGTGACCGTGACCGGCACGCTTAGCGCTGATGAAACCTCGCTGAAGGCGTCGTCGCTGGCCAAGACCAACGCCGATAAGGCGGCCCCGGCCACCGATACCCCCGCCACGGGGACGGACGCCGCGGTCCCGGCGGAAAAGCCCGCCAAGGAACCGGCCCAGTAAGGCGCCTCTTCTGATCCGGTTTCCGGACCGGTAGCCCTTTCATGGGGGCAATCGAAACCCCGCCCGTCCCCCACGGGCGGGGTTTTCATCTTTGCCGTTCCCCTATGCGGAGGCGCAGGCTGCGGATCGGATACTTATCCTGTTGTGTTTAGATTCAATGTATTAATTCATACAAGGAGAACGCCATGAACACCTTTGTCACCAATGGTCCGCTCACCGACTGGAACGATCACGACGCCTTCTGGAAGCAGGACTTTTCCAATCGCCCCTATGGTGCGGGTCAGGACTACGAGACCTTTTCCCCGGCCTTCCGCTTCGGTTACGAACTGTTCGGCCGCAGCGAAGGCCGGGCGTTTCACGACCTGAGCGAAGACCAGTTGCGTGCCGAATGGAACGCCTGGCCCCAGCGTGGCCATCTGGGCTGGGATCAGGCGCGCGAGGCGATCCGCGATGCCTATCTGCGCAGCGATATCGACCATCCGTCGACATTCGACCGCGTGGTGCACAAATAATCAGACGCCGACATAGAGCCTGAGCACGTTGCGCAGGTCCTCGGGTTTGAACGGCTTGGCGATATAGTCGTTCATGCCTGCCGCCAGACAGCGTTCGCGATCCCCCGTCAGGGCATGGGCCGTCATGCCGATGATCGGGAGGGGCGCGGCGCTGTTTTGCCGTTCGCCCTCGCGGATCAGCCGCGTGGTATCGAGCCCGTTGAGACCCGGCATCTGCACGTCCATCAGGACGGCGGCATAGGCGTGCGCTTCGCTGAGGCGGTCGAGGGCGGCCTGACCGGTGCTGACCGCATCGCAGGCATAGCCGAATTCCTCCAGAAAGGTCGTAGCGACCAGCACGTTGGGCGCATAGTCCTCGACTAACAGTATAAGCGGTCGCGCCGGGGCCGCCTTGTCGGTTTGAGGGGGGTGAGCCTCGTCACCAATGATCGCCTCCGCCAGTACCGGCAGGTTGAGGTGCACGGAAAACACCGATCCCTGTCCGGGTTCGCTTTCCAGTTCCAGACGTCCGCCCATGACATCGGTCAGGGTCTTACTGATCGCCAGCCCCAGACCCGTGCCGCCGAACTTGCGCGTGATCGAGGCATCGGCCTGAACGAATTTGTGGAAGATGGTGTCGCGCTGGTCCGGGGCGATGCCGATTCCCGTGTCGGCGACGTGGAAGGTGAGGGCCGCCAGCCCGTCGCTCTGGCCCGCATAATCGAGGCTGAGGCTGACCCGGCCCGTTTCGGTAAATTTGATGGCGTTGGAGCACAGATTGAGGATGACCTGACGCAGACGCGTCGGGTCGCCGATCACCTGAGGGCAGGGCGTACCGGCATAGGCGAAGTCGAGCGCCTTTTCCCGGGCCCTGACCGACATGATGCGCGCCACGTCTTCCATCAGTTGCGCGGGCGAAAAGGCGATGCGCTCCAGCTCGACCGAGCGCGCCTCGATCTTGGCGATGTCCAGCAGGTCGTTGAGCAAGGCCAGCAACGAGTCGGCGGACAGTTGCAAGGTGCGGATATAGTCCGTTTGTCGCGCGGTGAGCGGGGTCGACAGGGCCAGAATGTGCGACAGGCCGATCACCGCGTTCATCGGGGTGCGGATTTCGTGGCTCATATTGGCCAGGAATTCGGACTTGGCGATATTGGCGGCTTCGGCTTTTTCGCGCGCCTCGACCAGATCCTGAATATCGGTCGATGAGCCGTACCATTTGAGGATATTGCCCTCGGCATCCTTGGCCGGGCGCAAACGACTGAGGAACCAGCGAAACTGTCCGTCGGCGCCCTTGATGCGGTATTCGTATTCGCACGGCGCCCCCGCCGCGACGCCCGCCCGCCACGAGGTCAAGACGCGTTCGGCATCGTCCGGATGCAGCAGGCGACGCCCGGCCACGTAGTCCGACCCTTCCGGAAGGCCGGTATATTCGTACCAGCGACGGTTCATGAACTCCGGATTGCCTTCCGCCGACGAGATCCAGATGATCTGATTGACAGCGTTGGCCATGTCGCTGAGACGCTTTTCCGAGGCCTGCAGCGCCAGTTCCGAGCGCTTGTGATCGTCGATATCGGTGACCGAGCCAACATAGCCCAGATATGTGCCGTCATCGCCATAGTGCGGGTTGCCGCGCACCATGGTCCAGCGATAGTCGCCGTGCTGATTCAGCACGCGAAATTCGAGATCGAAGGCGGCCTGACGACTGGCCGCCCCCAGATAGACCTCATAGGCGTGCGGCCCGTCGTCGGGATGGATTGCATTGAGCCAGCCAAGGCTGAGGCTGCCCTCGAAGGTCTGACCGGTGAATTCCAGCCAGGCGCGGCTGGTATAGGTACACAGATTGTCGGTATTGGTGACCCAGATCATCGCGGGCGAGGTGTCGGCGATGCGGCGGAAGAGAGCCTCACCGTCGGGTGAGGGCGTTGAGCGTTCAGAAGAGGCGGTCGGTGACAGCATGAACGGCTTCGGGAACGGAGGAACGCGCGGGAATCGCACTGTTACATGCTCGCCCGTCACTTGACAAATGGCCTACGGAACGGATTAATTGTCGGACAATAATAATCGCGCACAGGAACCACCCCCATGACACGACACTGGATCGCGGCTACGTTTGCCGCCACGCTCGCTCTTGCCCCCGTGGTGGCGCAAGCCGAAACGGTCGCGGCCACGGCCACTGTGGTGTCGGAGACCGGTCCGAAGATCAGCCGCAATCTCTACGGTCAGTTTGTCGAGCATCTGGGGCGCGGGGTCTATGAAGGTATCTGGGTTGGTACCGACAGCCCGATCCCCAACACGCGCGGTATCCGCAACGACGTCGTCGCCGCTTTGAAACAGATCAGGGTGCCGGTGGTGCGCTGGCCCGGCGGGTGCTTCGCCGACGACTATCACTGGCGCAAAGGTGTGGGGCCTGAGCGCAAGGGCAGCATCAACTCCAGCTGGAGCAATGCCATAGAGCCCAATACCTTCGGCACGCACGAATTCATGGATTTCATGGAGCAGATCGGCGCGGCGCCCTATGTCTCGGTCAATATGGGCTCCGGCACGGTCGAGGAGGCGCAGGACTGGATGCAGTACATGACCGCGCCGGCCAATACCGCACCGGGTGCCGAACGCGCGAAGAACGGCCATCCTGAACCTTGGAAGGTGCCCTATGTCGGGGTCGGCAACGAGAGCTGGGGCTGCGGCGGCCACATGTATCCGGAAGAATATGCCAACCGCTACCGGCAGTATCAGGGCTATATCAAGACCTATTCCGGCCCGCGCGCCCAGAAGATCGCCACCGGCGCGGACACCGACGATTACGAGTGGACCGAAACGGTGATGAAACAGGCGCTGAAGTTCCGCCCCAAGGCCACGTCGCCCATTCTCTACAACACGACGCGCCCGCTGATGGACGGTCTGTCGCTGCATTTCTATACCCTGCCCAGCAACAAATGGGACAAGAAGGGCGTCGCCACCGGTTTCGGCGAGGATCAGTGGATATCGACGATGCAGCGCGCCCTGCTGATGGACGAGATGATCCGTCGCCACGGGGCCATCATGGACCAGTACGATCCGAAAAAGGAGGTGGCCCTGGTCGTCGACGAATGGGGCACCTGGTTCGACAAGGACGAAAAGGGGCCGGGCGGTCTGTGGCAGCAAAATACCCTGCGCGACGCTCTGGTTGCGGCGGTGACGCTGAACATCTTCCACGACCACGCCGATCGCGTGCGGATGGCCAATATCGCCCAGATGGTCAATGTCCTTCAGGCGATGATCCTGACCGACAAGGAAAAGATGCTCCTGACGCCGACCTATCATGTCTTCGACATGTACAAGGTCCATCAGGAGGCGACCGCTTTGAAGCTGGGCTTCAAATCGCCGGTCTATCAGTATGGCGACGTCAAGGTGCCGATGCTGTCGCTCACCGCCTCGAAGGATGCCGCGGGCAAGGTGCACGTGTCGGTGGCCAATCTCGACCCGAACCGCGACGCGGCCCTGACGGTGGACCTGGGTAGCCTGAACGTCTCGAAGGTGTCCGGACGTGTCCTCACCGCACCGAAGATGGACAGTTTCAACAGCTTCGATGCGCCGGACACCGTGTCGCCAAAGGCCTATACGGGGGCGAAGCTCAAGGGCTCATCCCTCAGCCTGAGCGTACCGGCCAAGTCGGTTATCACGGTGGAACTGGAGTAAAGGGCCGTCACCGAGCCTTACAGCTTATCGAACACCGAGCCCATGCGCGGGCTGAACAGGCGGTCGTAGGTCTTGAGCAGATAGCCGTCGGTCATGCCCGACACGTAGTCGCCGATGACGCGCATCCCGTCGGTGGCGGCGTCAAAGCGGGTGAACTGATCGCGGGGCAACAGCCGCTTCGGGTCCGATTGCAAGGCCTCGAACACGGCGACCACCAGCTTTTGCCCCTTGAACTCCAGATGCTGGACGCCGGGGCTGCGGATCACGTCGTCGAAGACGAACGCTTTGAGTGCTTCGAGGAAGCGTTGCGGGCCCGCCTGCATCGCAGCGCGATAGCGCAGCAGGGGCTCACCGAACGACGTTTCGATGATCTCCACCGCCGTCAGGAAGTGATGCACCAGCCGATTGACGTAGTGCTTACGCGAATCCGAGCCGCTGAACAGGGCCTTGACCATCTTCTCATAGACGTCGTTCTCGCTTTCCTGCGGGTACTTGGCCTTGAGCGCATCGAGGAACGATGTGCAGTCGGCCTCCGGTACGGCGGTACGGAACCCGGCCTCGGTGACCAGACCCAGCGCGATGGCGTCTTCGAGGTCGTGGACGCCGTAGGCGATGTCGTCGGCCACGTCCATCAGGCTGCAATCGAAGGATTTGTGCCGCGTCTTGCCGTGCTTGCCGAGGGCGGCCTCGACGGCCTGAAACGCGTCGCGCTCAGTGGCGGGCAGGGGCTCCAGCACCCAGTCAACGATCTCGGCCTCACTGTCGAGGTAGCACTTCGGCGGCTTGGACGCTTTACAATCGATGATCTCCAGCGTCGTCGGTCCGATGGCCAGGGACGGTGTCAGGTCCGGATTGGCCACCGCGCGGAAGCTGGCCGGATATTTCAGCACCCCCAGAAGCGTCCGCCGCGTCAGATTGGCCCCGGCGCTTTTCGAAAACGTCTCCAGCCGCGACAGGATGCGCAGGGTCTGGCCATTGCCTTCGAACCCGCCATGCCCGCGCAGGCAGTAGTTCAGCGCTACCTCGCCGCCGTGTCCGAAGGGCGGGTGGCCGAGATCGTGAGTCAGGCCGATGGCCTGCATCAGGCTGCGGTCGGGAAGGTAGGCGGTGGCCGGATGGTCGGGAAAACGCTTGGCCAGCGACTTGATCAGGCTGCCCGCGATCTGGGCGACCTCCAGCGAATGGGTGAGACGCGTGCGGTAAAAGTCGCTGTCGCCGAGGTTCAGGATCTGGGTCTTGCCCTGCAAACGCCGGAACGAGGCCGAATGGATGACGCGCGCATAGTCGATATCGCCGGCGTCGCGGGCGTCATCAACCTGCGCGCTCCAGCTTTCGCGGCGGGCATAGTACCAGTCGGGATGCGTCATCTGAGGGTTCCGGTGAACAGAATCGCCCGAGTCTACAAGCTGACGGTGGTCCCGGCTATGCTTTCGCCGTCAGTTCGGCGCGGACCGTCTCCAGAATGGCGTCGGACAGGGCCGGATCGTCGACGGCGCGCGCCAGGGTCATCGCGCCGATCAGGGTCGACAGGCGGACAATGGCCGTCTGCGGCAGGGCCTCATTAGCGGTATCCCCGGCGAACAACCGCTCCAGCACCGTCAGATAGCCCTTGAAGTCTTCGGTAAAGGCGTGACGCACCGTATCCGGCTGGCGCGCGATATCGGCGCACAGGGCCGGATAAAGGCAGGCCATGTCGGGGTGGTCGCGATACCGGCGCGACAGGTAGCGCTCGACATAGGCCAAGGCTTCGCCGTCGGGATCGGCAGCGCGTTTGGCCTCCAGCGATTCCGCCCGTTCACGGACCCAGGCCGAGCAGGTCTCGGCGATCAGGGCCTCCTTTGAGTCAAAATAATTATAAAAACCGCCGTGCGTCAGGCTCGCCGCCTGCATCACCTCCGCGACCTTGACGCCGTCGAAGCCTTTGAGCCGGAACAGTTCGGCGGCGGCTTTGAGGATCAGTTGGCGGTTCTGTTCGACCTGCGCGCGGGAGGTTTTCATCGAGGCTCCATAAAATCTGCCTTGACTTTACATGATGATGATCATTAATGCAAACATGATAATCATCATGTAAAAGGAACGGATCATGTCCAGAGCTCTGGCCGAACGCTTGCGCCGCCACGATATCCACTATGGCTGGGTGGTCATGGCTGTGACCTTCCTGACCATGCTGACCACCGCCTGTGCTCTGGGTGCGCCAGGGGTGCTGATGCCGCCGCTGGCGAAGGAATTCGGCTGGACGACGGCGGAAATTTCCGGCGCTCTGGCCGTGCGGCTGGTCCTGTTCGGCCTGATTGCGCCGTTTGCCGCCGTGCTGATGCTGCGGTTTGGCCTCAAGCGGGTGGTGGCTTCGGCGTTGGGCTTGATCGTCGCCGGTCTGGGCCTGTCGCTGCTGATGGGCGAACTGTGGCAGCTTCTGCTGTTGTGGGGCCTGATGGTTGGCTGCGGCGCAGGCATGACAGCCATGGTGCTGGGGGCGACGGTCGCCAGCCGCTGGTTCGTGGCGCGGCGCGGTCTGGTGGTCGGGATTCTGGCGGCGTCGAGCGCCACGGGACAACTGGCCTTCCTGCCGCTGATCGCGGCGGTGTCGGAGGCGTTCGGCTGGCGCATGGCGCAGCTGCTGGTCTGCGGTCTGCTGATGCTGGCCCTTATGCTCGTCCTGATTCTGATGCGCGATCGGCCGGACGATATGGGGCTCAAGGCCTTCGGTCAGACCGAGGCCACGCCGCCTGCGACGACCGCCAAAATTACGCCCTTCGGGGCGCTGCGTGAAGCGTCCAAAAGCGGCACCTTCTGGATATTGTTCGCGACCTTTTTCATCTGCGGGGCCTCGACCAACGGCCTGATCCAGACGCATTTCGTCTCGCTGTGTGGTGACTACGGTCTGACCGCGGTGACGGCGGCGTCGGTCCTGGCCCTGATGGGGGTGTTCGACCTGTTCGGCACGGTCGGTTCCGGCTGGCTGACCGACCGCTACGATCCACGCCTGTTGCTGGCCATCTATTACGGCCTGCGGGGCGTGGCCCTGCTGTTCCTGCCCGAATCGACCTTCACGGTGATGGGCCTGACGCCGTTCGCCATCTTCTACGGCCTCGACTGGATCGCCACCGTACCGCCGACGCTGAAGCTGACGGCGCAGCGTTTTGGCCCGGAAAAGGCGGGTGTCATGTTCGGCTGGATCTTCGCCGGGCACCAACTGGGGGCGGCCTCGATCGCGTTTTTTGCCGGATGGGTACGCACAGCCTATGCCACCTATGTCTATGCCCTGTTGATTGCGGGGGGGCTGTGCCTGATCGCCGCGGTGCTGTCGCTGCTGGCGCCGAAAGCAAAAGCTCTGGCTTAGAGCCGTTCCAGATGCAAAAAAGCCTCCGTTACCGGAGGCTTTTTTATGCGGTGATGGCGGACAGAGAGGGATTCGAACCCTCGATAGAGTTGCCCCTATACACGCGTTCCAGGCGTGCGCCTTCAACCACTCGGCCACCTGTCCATCACGCGTACGGTCGTCGCTGTAAGTTACGACCGGGAAGGCGGCGGTTATACCGGCCTGAATTCAAAGCGCAAGGGCCGATGCGCCTCTGGCGGTATCTTTTTTCCGTACTATATGGTTGGCTATAGTCCAGGCTGGGGATAAGCCTCCCCATGCGTATTCAAGGAGCGTTCCATGTTCGGTCTCAAGTCCCGTATGATTTCCCGCGAAGAGGCTCTGCCGGGCCGCGCCGACGCGATCCCGACCGATACGACCCACGCCGTGCTCGGCACGCCGCTCAAGGGGCCGTTCCCCGCCGGTCTGGAAACGGTGGTCTTTGCCATGGGCTGTTTCTGGGGCGTCGAGCGCCTGTTCTGGCAGCAGGACGGCATCTATACGACCGCCGCCGGCTATATCGGTGGCTACACGCCGAACCCGACCTACCGCGAGGTATGTTCGGGTCAGACCGGCCATACCGAAGGCGTGCAGATCGTCTATGATCCGGCGAAGATTACGTTCGAGCAGTTGCTGAAACTGTTTTGGGAGCGCCACGACCCGACGCAGGGCTTCCGTCAGGGCGGCGACGTTGGCACGCAGTACCGTTCGGCGATCTTCACCTCGACCGACGCCCAGTACGAGGCGGCTTTGAAATCACGTGATGCCTTTGAGGCGGCTCTGGCGGCCAAAGGTCTGGGGCCGATCACCACCGAGATTTTCGGACCGGATACGGATGCGCCGTTTTATTATGCCGAAGACTACCATCAGGGCTATCTGGAAAAGAACCCGGACGGTTATTGCGGTTTGAAGGGTACGGGCGTTACCTGCGCGATTTAAACGGTTCATACCGGGGGTGGCCTGTGAATAAGATCTTCCGATATTGGTTGATATTGTGCACCAGTTTCTATGATTGGTTACTGGTCATTATGTTTCCATTGTTCTGGTTGTTCGGTAAGCACAACGGAAAAACCGTGCGTCGGCGAACCGATGACGCATTTTGGAATGCTGTCAATTATGACCCGATACCCGACGAGGCCGAGGAAGCTAAAAAGGCCCGTCGCAAACGGCGTAAACCCGGACAACTGGCCGATTTCGAATAAGGCCAACGATTTTACTTTGTCATATCGCTTAGCACGCCCGGTATCTGTTCGCTCAGGTCCTCGGCAATCAGGCCGGGACCGAAGCGGCGGGCGGCTTCCGAATGCAGCCATACCCCGGCGCAGGCGGCCTCGAACGGTTTCATGCCCTGCGCCATCAGGCCGGTGATCAGTCCGCCCAGCACGTCGCCGGACCCGGCGGTGGCCAGCCACGGTGGCGCGTGACGGTTGATGACCAGCCGCCCGTCCGGATGCGCGATCAGGGTTTCCGGCCCTTTCAGCAGAACGACGGCCCCCGATGCGGCCGCGGCATCGCCCGCGGCCCGGGCGCGAAGTTCGGTCTCACGCGTGTTCACCTTGCCAAAAACGCGCTCGAACTCGCCATCGTGTGGGGTCAGGACGCACGGCCCCTCAATCGCTGCGAACAGGGTGTGCGGATCGTCCTTGAAAACAGTCAGGGCGTCGGCATCCAGTACGCAGGGCTTATGCGCGATAAGGGTGGCCAATACCGAGGCACGCGTGCGCTCGCTGATCCCGGCGGCGGGGCCGAGCAGGACGGCGGTGACGCGGCGGTCGCCGATCAGGCCCGCAAATTCCGCCACATCGCGCACCGGCTTGGTCATCACCGCTTCGAGCGCCGTGGCATAGACGATCAGGGCCGACGGATCGCAGGCCACCGAGACCAGCCCGGCCCCAACACGCAAGGCGGCCCGCGCCGCCAGTCGCGAGGCCCCCGTCGAATGGATCGGACCACCCAGCACCACCGCATAGCCGCGATCGTATTTGTTGCCGTGCGCTTCGGGCGAGGGAAAATGCTCGAACCAGTGTTCCGGGCGGTTGTCGGTGGCGGTCGGCAGGGTGCTCATGACGGGTATCTCGAATTTAACGCTCTCACGCTATCATGGCTCACCTAAAGAACCAGTGCGACATGATGGACGCGATGCCGAATACGCTTTTTTTCCAGCGTGAAATGCGCCATAGCAACGCGCTTCATTACGCGTCAGGCGGGAGCCGTCGATGATCGGTCTGAATCGTACCGATGCCATTACGTTCGAAGAGTTCATCGTTCGCTCATCCCAGGCGCGCGACGCCGAATCGCTGTTCGGCGTCCTGTCGCAAACGGTGGCGGGATACGGGTTCGACCGGGTGATCTTTACCGTGCAGCGCGACCTCGACCTGCCTGCCGATCAGCAGGCCCACGGGATTTTCCACAACTATCCCGAAGACTGGCAGAAGTTCTACGACGAAAAGAGCCTGTGGCGGCTCGATCCGGTCTATCGCGCCGCGGCGACCGAGGACTGGGCCTTCCGCTGGACCGATCTCGAAAAGCGCAGCCGCTATTCCGCCGGTCAGGTCAAGCTGATGCGACTAAGCGAGGAGGCGGGCCTGAACGGCGGCATCGGCGTACCGATCAAGGGGCCGCGCGCCCAGATTGCCGGGGTAGCGGTGGCCAGTTCCGTCGGCGGTTCCGGTGTGCGCGACGCTTCGCATATCGACATCGATCTGATCAATGCCGTCTGCAATCAGTTCTATGCGGCCTATAAGCGGCTCTATGCCGTCAAATCCCCCGATGTCGGTGTGGCACCGCTGTTGTCGCCCAAGGAGACCGAGGTCCTAACCTGGGTGGCGGCGGGCAAGACCGACGAGGACGTCGCCACGATTCTAGGGATAAGCCGCAATACGGTCGATGCCCATATGCGCCACGTTTTTCAGAAGCTGGGGGTTAATAATCGCGTGGCGGCGGTGGTCAAGGCGATCATGAACGGGATGATTCAGCCGTGATAAGGCCAAATTCAGGGCCGTACGCCAGCCTGCATCCCGAATTTACGTGATATCGCCGCGCACTTAGTGCAGCTAAGGTGCCAGCGTACCGTCGAGGAGAGCCGATACATGCCCCGCAGAGCAACTGGCGTCGTGCCCGATCTTGCCCCGACTCTTCCGGGCGAGGCGGCTGACCGTGAGCAAACCCTGCTGCATATCGTCTCGACTCTTGAGCATCTTAAATCCCGCGCCGAACAGGTGGGCGAGCGGGAGGTGGCCGAGTTGATCGGCGCGACCTTCACCCTCTGCCTGAACACCTATGCCGCGAATAAGCGGATGGCGGTCGGTCAGGCCGCAAAGCGGCATTAGTCGCTCGGGTAGTCCGAAATATTCAGTACCGCGTACCGATTTTTACAGAATTGTGGGTGTTTCGAACCGGAAGCCGGGGGGCGGGGGGAACGAAATGCCACACAGGCCGGAACGGACGCCGAAAGCCGTCCCCCTTGAGGTCCCGTTCCGGCCGTTTTTCTTTTTGCGCGCATGTGGATCCCAAAGCCGCGGCACACTTTATATTACAAACAATTTAGATTGAGCCCATTGCGGGCCTGAAACTCTGCGCCTAGTCTGGTTGGTAATGTAACCAACATGCGGGTGCTCCATGCTCAATCGTCGTTCGCTTCTGGCCGGGGCCTCGGCCCTGACCGCCACCGCAGGCGCCCTGTCGGCCTGTGCCGCCGCCGGTACCAAGCCATCGATTGCGGTGGGCGAGCCTGATCTCAGCGAAGGCGGCCGCTTGAAGAAGACCTTCGAGGACATTTTCGAACTCTATCTGGAAGTAAAACCCGTATCCGCCACGGACACGGGCCTCGATACCGGCGAACGGGCACGACTGAAATCGCGCCTGAACATGGCGGCACCCGCCGATCGGGAAAAGGATAAAGCTTTTTACCGCGTCGCGCTGAACCAGTTGAAGGATATCGACCGCAAGAACCTCAGCGGCATGGACCGCATTAATTACGACACCATCGTCTGGGACTATACTGAGACCCTGAAAGGTTACGGCGCCGCACCCTATGGCGAGCCGCAGGACTATTGGGGCCCGTACAGCGTCACCCAACTGACCGGCAGCTATCAGACGACGCCGGACATGCTGGAAAACCGCCACACGATTGCGACGAAGACGGACGCCGAGGCCTATCTCAGCCGTCTGGAGGCCTATGCGACCGTCATCGCTCAGGAAACCGAGGCCGTGAAGACCAAGGCGGCCAAGGGTGTCATCGCGCCGGACTTCGCGTTGAAAAAGGCCGTCACGCAGTTGAAGGGGCTGCTGGCGGTCGCGCCCGCCGAAACCAACCTCGTCACCTCCTTCGACAGCCGCCTGAAAGACAAGGGCATCGCCGACGCCAAAATGAGCGCGCAGGCCCTGAAACTCGTCTCCGGCCCGGTCTATCAGGCTATGCAGGCCCAGGTCGCGGCGTTGGAGGCCGTCCTGCCCAGGGCGACCCACGACGCGGGCGTCTGGCACATTCCCGGCGGCGACGAACACTATGCCTTCGCGGCGGGCTACAATACCTCGACCACCTTCACGCCGGAAGAGATTCACAAGATCGGCCTTGAGAAGGTCAAGGAAATCAATGCCGAGCTGGAAACGGTGATGGCCAAGCTGGGCATGACCAAGGGCACGCCCGCCGAACGCATGAAGGCTATGTCGAAGGACCCGAAGTTCATCTTCGAGAATACCGACGCCGGCAAGGACAAGCTGCTGGCGCATCTGAACGCCCAGATCGGCGTCGTTCAGGCCAAGCTGCCCGCCTATTTCAAGACCCTGCCGAAATCGGCGGTGACGGTGCGCCGCGTCCCCAAGGCGACGGAGCTTGGCGCGCCGGGCGGTTATTACTGGCCGCCGTCGCTCGACGGGTCGCGCCCGGGGGCCTATTACATCAATCTGCGAGACACGGCGGAGGTGCCGACCTGGACCCTGCCGACCCTGACCTATCACGAGGCCATCCCCGGCCACCACATGCAGATTTCGATACAGCAGGAGAACAAGAACCTGCCGATGCTGCGTCAGATGGGTATCTTCAACGCCTATGTCGAAGGCTGGGCGCTGTATGCCGAAGAGGTCGCGGCCAAGGACATGGGCATGTACGACGACGACCCCTATGGTCGTATCGGCTATCTGCACGACGCCATGTTCCGTGCCTGCCGCCTCGTGGTCGATACGGGGATGCACTACAAACGCTGGACGCGCGAGCAGGCCATGGCCTTCATGGACGCCAATACCGGCGAGGACAACGAGACCGAGATCGAGCGCTACGCCGTGTGGCCGGGGCAGGCGCTGGGCTACATGATCGGCAAGATCAAGTGGCTGGAACTGCGCGCGAAAATGCAGGCGAAGCTGGGGGCGAAATTCGACATCCGCGAATTCCACGACACGGGCCTGGTGGCCGGAGCCGTGCCGCTGGCGGTGCTTGAGACCGTCTATAACGAATGGGCGGCGACGGTTTAAACTAATCCTCCCTCTCCCTTGAGGGAGAGGCGGGGCGGCCCGTGCCGTCGGGGTGAGGGGGAACTGTCAGCTATGAGCGCGGTCCTGCCTTTTTCCCCCTCACCCGGCCCTGACGGGCCACCCTCTCCCTCAGGGAGAGGGGAAAGGAACCATAGATGCTCAACCGTCGTTCTCTGCTCGCTTCCGGTGCCGCCGTTGCCGGTCTTGCCGTCACCAACACCGCCGTCGCCGCGAGCGACCCGGCCACGGCCAAAACCCTCAACGACCTGTTCGACAAAATCTTCAATGAGAACGTCGACCACTCGCCGTCGCTCGCCACCTCGCTCGGGCTCGACAAGGGTGAGCGCGCACCGCTGAAAGCGAAGCTGGCCGATGCGTCGGAAGCCGAAACCTTGCGGGGGATCGCCCGTGCGGAGGCCAATCTCAAGGCGCTGAAGGCCATCCCGCGCGCCAAACTCAGCGGTATGGACCGCATCAATTACGACACCGTCCTGTGGGGCTATGAGAACCGAAAGTCCGGCTATGACCGCTTCAAATTCGGCAGCTGGGGCGGTGGTAATCCCTATATCCTCTGCCAGTTGACGGGTGCCTATCAGGGCACGCCGGACTTCCTCGCCAACCAGCACACCATTGAAACCAAAGCCGACGCTGACGCCTATCTTGCGCGGATGAACGCCTTCGCGACCGTTATCGATCAGGAAACCGAGCGCTTCACATCCGACGTGTCAAAGGGCGTCGTGCCGCCTGATTTCGTCATCGACAAGGCCCTGATCCAGATGCAGGCGCTGGCGGCCATCAAGGGGGCCGACAGCTCGATGACGAAAGCTCTGGCGACCAAGACCGCTGCCAAGGGTATCGCGGGCGACTGGGGAACGCAGGGCGCGGCTTTGGTCGAAGGCCCGATCGCGAAAGCCCTCGCCGCGCAGATGGCCGCCCTCAAGGCCGTGCGCCCCAGGGCGACCCACGACGCCGGGGTGTGGAAGCTGAAAGACGGCGAGGCTTATTACGCCTTCGCCGCACGCGCCGGAACCACCACGACCCTGACGCCGGACGAGATCCACAAGGTCGGCCTCGACATGGTCAAGGAACTGTCCGCCGAAGCCGACACGCGCTTCAAGGCGCTGGGCCTGACCCAGGGCACGGTCGGCGAACGCATGGCGGCTTTGGCCAAAGACCCGAAATACGTCTACGACAATACCGATGCGGCCAAGGAAAAGCTGCTTGAAGACCTCAACGCGCAGATCAAGGTCGTGCAAGCCAAACTGCCTGACTGGTTCGGCGTCCTGCCGAAGACTCCGGTGGTCGTCCGTCGCGTGCCCAAGGAAACCGAAGCCGGCGCACCGGGTGGCTATTATCAGCGCCCGACGCTCGACGGGTCACGGCCGGGGGCCTATTACATCAATCTGCGCGACACGGCGGAATGGCCGTCCTGGTCGTTGCCGACCCTGACCTATCACGAAGCCATTCCTGGGCATCACTTGCAGATCGCCATTCAGATGGAAACGCAAGGCTTGCCCATGCTGCGCAAGGTCGGCGGCTTCTCGGCCTTCTCCGAAGGCTGGGCGCTCTATACCGAGTTGCTGGCCGGTGAGATGGGCATGTATGACGCCGACCCACTCGGCTATATCGGTTACCTGCAATCGGCGCTGTTCCGCGCCATCCGGTTAGTGGTCGATACGGGGATGCACGCCAAACGCTGGACGCGCGAGGAGGCGATCCGTTACTTCGTCGCCACCAACGGCGATCAGGAATCGGCGGCGACGACTGAGATCGAGCGCTACTGCGTCTGGCCGGGTCAGGCGCTCAGCTATATGACCGGCAAGATCCAGTGGATGAAGCTGCGCGCCAAAATGCAGGCGAAGCTGGGGCCGAAGTTCGACATTAAGGCCTTCCACGACCGTGGCCTGACGGCCGGTCCGGTGCCGCTGGCCGTGCTGGAGACGGTTTATGACGAATGGGCGGCGGGGCTGTAATTCCTCGTCGCCCTGAAGGCGAGGCTTACGCTCCATATTCCTCCAGTAATCGTTTCAACCGCTCCCCCTCCGGCTTCAGCACACGCAGATAGCGCACGATTTGGATGACTAAGGATATCCCCAGCACGCTCCCGAACAGCAGCGCGCCCTGCTGGACGTGGGCCACCTCCATCTTGCCGACGCTGAGCAACTGCCACAGGGCCACGCCGGTTGCGACGGGAAACAGCGCCATCAGCCCGAACATCACGACGGCCTTTTGCTGCGCCATACGGTTTTCATCCAGTTGCGCGCTCAGTTGCTCGGGCAGGGACGCCGCCGGATCGGGGAACCGCCGCACATGTCGGTCAAAGGCGCGCTTCATCAGGATCAGGGCGATCCACGGCATGATTAGCATGACGATGGCGCCCCATTCGCGCGTGGGGTCGAAATTGTCGTGCTTGATCACCCCGTAGCCGAAAACGAAGGTCATCGTCCCCAGCACAGCGGCCAGGAACAGGAAAAAGGCACTTTGGCCGGCGCGGCGGCGTTTCATCGTCTGCATCATATCCTCCATCAGACAGGCCTGCGCCGTCTGGCTCAGGTCATTGGCATGGGCCCGCCACAGGCGTTCAAAGGTTTCAAGCTTCATCGGGATCGTCCTTGATCAGGGTGGCGAGGCGGGTACGGGCGCGCGTCAGGCGCACGCCGATATTGCTTTCGGTCAGGCCGTGCAGCGCCGCCATATCGGCATAGGAAACCTGCTCCAGCCACAAAAGCATCAGGGAGCGGTCGATGGGCGACAGGTCGCGCAGGGCTTCATAGATTCGCTCCAGCGGCGCGCTATCGGTCGCCTCATCGAGCAACGGCAGGTCGCGCTGCGTCTCGAACAGGCGCAGCAACCGCAGACCCTCGCGCTTTTTCCACGTCAGGGCGCGGTTGTGCGCCACACGATAGATAAAGGTCGCCGCCGCGCTGTCGCCGCGGAACGCGCCGTGTGCTTTCCAGCAACTGATCATCAGTTCCTGCAACAGGTCCGGTTGATCGGCGGGGGCGGCGAAGGCGCGGCTGATGCGTCTGAGCGCGCTCAGATGCGGTCCGATCCAGTCGGCAAAAGCGGCGGGGTGAGGGGGCATGTCGTCCGATGTTTGTGTCGTTTCGAAAGGTTAGACAATCGTACCCCGTTCAAACTTACGCGACGGGTGAAACTTTTTACTGGACGTGACGCGGCGGGCTGATAACTTAACGTGACTAAGTACTTGACCTGTTTCGACGGATCGCCCCGCATGGATCGTATAAGAATGGTCTGACGCGGAAAACAATCGCAAGGGGGGAGGACATGACCGGATCACGGAATGACATACCTTTGCTTTGCAAGCCCTCAGGGGGTCATGCATGAAGCCGTTTGCCGCCGATGCTCTGGAAGATCTGGTCCATGCGCGGGCGCGTCTGGCGATACTTGCCTTTCTGTCGACGGCGGGGCAGGCCGATTTCACCGATCTGCGCGACGAAATCGGCATTACCGACGGCAATCTGTCGCTGCACCTGAAAAAGCTGGGCGAGGCGGGCTATGTGTCCATGCGCAAGAAGATCATCGCCAAACGTCCCAATACGCGCATCAGCCTGACCCAGACCGGGCGTGACGCCTTTTATAACTATCTCGATCAGTTGAAACTTATGCTGGACAGCGTTCCGGCCAAGCCCGCTTCCTAATTATTTTGAGAACGGGGATAGTTTTTTTAATGAGAACATATTGCGAACTTGGAACGAATGGAGTACAAACGATTCGACAGATTTAACCGTTGAGGGGGATGGACCTCGGGGACGGGAATCGTGCCATAGAAGGGTTTGGTTTATGTCGCAGGCGGTATTGAAACTCGTGGGTAAAGACGAAGCAGAAAAACAACGCGCTCTTGAATCGGCGCTGGCGCAGATCGATCGCGCCTTCGGCAAGGGCTCGGTGATGAAACTGGGTGCGGCGGGCAAGGCCGTGGAGGTGGAATCCATCTCGACCGGCTCCCTCGGCCTCGATATGGCGCTCGGCATCGGCGGTCTGCCCAAGGGGCGAGTCATCGAAATCTATGGCCCGGAATCGTCGGGCAAGACGACGCTGGCCCTGCACACCGTAGCGGAAATTCAACGCGCGGGCGGCACGGCCGCCTTTGTCGACGCCGAACACGCCCTCGATCCGGTCTATGCCCACAAGCTGGGTGTCAATCTCGACGATCTGCTGGTGTCGCAGCCGGACAACGGCGAGCAGGCGCTGGAAATCACTGACACGCTGGTCCGTTCCGGCGCCGTCGATATCGTGGTCGTCGACTCGGTCGCCGCCCTGACGCCCAAGGCCGAAATCGAAGGCGATATGGGCGACAGCCTGCCGGGTCTTCAGGCGCGCCTGATGTCGCAGGCCCTGCGCAAGCTGACCGGTTCGATCTCGAAGTCGAAGTGCATCGTCATCTTCATCAACCAGATCCGCATGAAGATCGGCGTCATGTACGGTTCGCCGGAAACGACGACCGGCGGCAACGCGCTGAAATTCTACGCCTCGGTACGCCTCGACATCCGCAGCATCGGCAAGATCAAGGTCCGCGACGAAATCGTCGGCAACAATGTCCGCGTCAAGGTCGTCAAGAACAAGGTCGCCCCGCCGTTCCGCGAGGTCGAATTCGACATCCTCTACGGCGAAGGTATCTCGAAGCTGGGCGAAATCATCGATCTGGGCGTCAAGGGCGGCATCGTCGAAAAGTCGGGTTCGTGGTACTCGTTCAACTCGACCCGTATCGGTCAGGGCCGCGAAAACGCTCGCGATTTCCTGAAAGCGAACCCCGACATGGCGCTGGAAATCGAAAAGGCCGTGCGCAAGAAATCCTCGGCCATCGCCGAAGACCTGCTGGGCTCGCCGGAACCCGAGGACGACGGCGAAGAATAGATAATCTGATATAACGCCCTACCGGAAGACGGTGGGGCGTTTTATATTTTTGCAAACAGCGCAAAAAATACCTACGGTGTCGCAAAGGTCTTTGCGCAAAGGGGCAAGACCTCTATATACGGCGGAATCTGTGCTTCATTTGGACCGGCCCTGCCGTTCGGAGTCCCATGCCTTCCTTAAACGAAATCCGTCAGACCTTCCTCGACTACTTCGCCAAGAACGACCACGAAGTGGTGTCGTCCTCGTCGCTGGTGCCGCAAAACGACCCGACGCTGATGTTCACCAATGCTGGCATGGTGCAGTTCAAGAACGTCTTCACGGGCGCGGAAACGCGGCCCTACAAGCGCGCGACGACGTCTCAGAAGGTCGTGCGGGCGGGCGGCAAGCATAACGACCTCGACAATGTCGGCTATACGGCGCGCCACCATACCTTCTTCGAAATGCTGGGGAACTTCTCCTTCGGCGACTATTTCAAGGAACAGGCGATCGAACACGCCTGGAACCTGATCACAAAAGAATATGGCCTGGCGAAGGATCGCCTGCTGGCGACCGTCTATATCGACGACGACGAAGCCTTCAATTTGTGGAAGAAGATCGCCGGGTTCTCCGACGATCGCATCATCCGCATCGCCGGTTCGGACAATTTCTGGTCAATGGGCGATACCGGCCCCTGCGGGCCGTGCACGGAAATTTTCTACGACCACGGCGACCATATCTGGGGCGGCCCTCCGGGCTCGCCGGAAGAAGACGGCGATCGCTTCGTCGAAATCTGGAATCTGGTCTTCATGCAGTTCGATCAGCAACCGGACGGTACGCGCCTGAACCTGCCCAAGCCCTCGATCGACACTGGCATGGGGCTTGAGCGCGTCGCGGCGGTGCTGCAAGGCGTTCACAACAATTACGATATCGACCTGTTCAAGGCCCTGATCTCGGCCAGCGTTGCCGAAACCGGCGTTGCTGCCGAAGGCGAGGCTTTGCCGTCGCACCGCGTCATCGCCGATCACCTGCGCTCGACCTCGTTCCTGATCGCTGATGGCGTCACGCCGTCGAACGAAGGCCGCGGCTATGTCCTGCGCCGGATCATGCGTCGCGCCATGCGCCATGCCTATCTGCTGGGTGCCAATGAGCCTCTGATGCCGCGTCTGGCCCCGGTGCTGGTGCGCGAAATGGGCGATCATTACGGCGAACTTAAGCGCGCCGAGGCGACCATCGTTGAGACCTTGCGTCAGGAGGAAGAGCGCTTCCGCCGCACCCTGGGCCGCGGCATGAACCTGCTCGATGACGCGACGCGCGATCTCAGCGAAGGCGGAGTCCTGTCGGGCGACACGGCGTTCAAGCTTTATGACACCTACGGCTTCCCGCTTGATCTTACTCAGGACGCTGTGCGCGCCAAGGGCCTGACGGTCGACACCGACGGCTTCGACGCCGCCATGGCGCTGCAAAAGGAAAAGGGCCGTGCCAACTGGAAGGGCTCCGGCGAAAAATCTGTTCAGGCCGAATGGTTCTCGATCCGTGACAAGGCCGGCGCGTCGGAATTCGTCGGCTATGACGATCTCGACACCCAAAGCCCGGCCGTGATCATCGTCAGGGACGGCGAAAGCGTCACCGAAGGCCTGGTTGGCGACAACCTACAGGTTGTTTTCGGCCGCACGCCCTTCTATCCGGAAGGCGGCGGGCAGGCGGGCGATACCGGCACGATCCGTTGGGCGGGTGGCGAAGGCCGCGTCCTCGATACGCATAAGCAGGCCGGCGACCTGATCGTCCACGATGTCGAAATCACTGAGGGCGTTCTGGCTGTCGGCGATGACGTGCATCTCAGCGTTGACGCGCAAAAGCGCACCACGACCCGCTCGAACCACTCCGCCGCGCACCTTTTGCACGCTGCGCTGAAACACGTTCTGGGCGCGCACGTCGCGCAAAAGGGGCAACTGGTCGATGCCGAGCGTATGCGTTTCGATTTCAGCCACGGCGCGCCGCTGACGCCGGAAGAGATCGAGCGCATCGAGGCCGAGGTCAATGCTGTCATCCTGCAAAACGAGGCCGCGACGACGAAGATGATGGCCCCGGAAGCCGCCATTGCCGCCGGTGCCGTGGCGCTGTTCGGTGAAAAATACGGCGACGAAGTCCGCGTCCTCAGCCTCGGCCATGCGTTGCAAGGCGAGGGCGGGTTCAGCGTCGAACTGTGTGGCGGGACCCACGTCTACCGCACGGGTGACATCGCCCTGTTCAAGATCGTCTCCGAAGGCGGTATCGCTGCCGGGGTTCGCCGTATCGAAGCGGTGACCGGCGAGGCCGCGCGTCAGTACCTGCTGGAGCAGGCGGGCGTTGCCAAGGCGCTGGCCGATCAGTTCAAGGTGCCAGTGGCGCAGGTCTCGGCCCGCGTCGAGGCCCTGATCAGCGACCGCAAGCGTCTGGAAAAAGAACTGGCCGACGCCAAGCGCGCGCTGGCGGTGGGCGGCGGCGGGGCGGCCTCGGGCCCGGAAGAGATCAATGGCGTCAAAGTCATCGCGCGTGTGCTGGACGGCGTCGGCGGTAAGGATCTGCGTCCTCTGGCCGAAGACTTCAAGAAGCAGGTCGGTTCGGGCGTCGTGGCGCTGGTCGGCGTTCTGGACGGCAAGGCGGCGGTGACCGTGGCGGTGACGCCGGACCTGACCGGGCGTTTCAATGCCGCGGAACTGGCCAAGGCGGCTGTGATCGCCATGGGTGGTCAGGGCGCGGGCGGTAAGGCCGACTTCGCTCAGGGCGGTGCGCCGGATGCAACCAAGGCCGATGCTGGTCTGGATGCCATCAAAGCGGCGATCTAATGCCCGGCATATGAATTAAAAAGCCGTCCGGTGCGAACCGGACGGCTTTTTTGTTACGCCGTGACGATCTGCCAGACGCTGAACAGACCAATCGCGATAAACAGGGCTGAGGCGGCATAACGCACGATTTTCATCGGTACGATCTTGAGCACCTTGTCGCCGAACAGGACGGCGGGGACATTGGCCAGCATCATGCCAAACGTGGTACCGACGACGACCCAGAAAAACGCATCCTCGTACTTCGCCCCCAGAAACACGGTGGCGACCTGCGTCTTGTCGCCCATCTCGGCGAGAAAAAACGCGATCAGGGTGGTGATGAAGGGGCCATAGTCCTTTTTCGGCGCTTCGTCGTCGTCCATCTTATCAGGGATCAATATCCACAAACCCAGCGCGATGAAGGCCACCGCGACGATCCACGGCATATAGGTGGTCAGCGCCAGTCCGGACACGAAATGCCCGACCCACGCCGCCAGGGCGTGATTGGCGATGGTAGCAAAGAAAATGCCCCAGATGATCGGGATCGATTTGTGGTAACGCGCGGCAAGGATCAGCGCGAGCAGTTGCGTCTTGTCGCCGATTTCGGAGAAGGCGACGAGGGCGGTCGAATTAAGGAAGGCGTCCACGGTAAAACTTATCTGTGACCGGCCAGGGTGTGACACACAACAACCCGCTTTACCGCGGCCAATCACGTATGGCGGCAAGGCAGGTCGTCGGTCTCACCTGTTCTGATTACGCCATGTCCGTGCCGGACAAGTGTGTTGACGTAATCCGCCTGAAAAATTCAGGCGCGGTTACTCCCCGAAAAGACAGGTTCGCTTTAGACGCCGTTCACAGATGAGTCAAGACCAGCGCCAGCCCCGACAGGGTAAACAGCGAAATGACGGTGGACTGGGCAATGGATACCGCCGCGCCCTCGTACCACAGGCCGTACATGCGCGCCTGAATGAAGACGCTGACCGCCGTGGGGCAGGCGGCGAGGAACACCGCGACCCTGAACATCAGCGGCGGGACGCCCGCGACGTGCATGACGACCGCCATGAGGGCAGGGGCCAGCAATAGTTTACCGGCGACGGCGATAATCGTGACCGGCGTCAGACCGCTCAACTGCTTCAGCGGCATCAGGCCCAGCATGCCGCCCAGAGCGACCAGCGCCACCGGCACCGACGAGCGGCCCAGAATGTCGAACGCCTGATCGACCATGGGCGGCAGTTTGATACCGGCCAGCATCAGCCCGACGCCGAACAGCGACCCGAGCACGGTCGGGTTCTGCATCGTGCGCTTAAGCGCCAGTCCGATGCCGTGACCGCTGGCCAGAGACAGGCCCGCGCAGCCGATGAAGAACAGAATCAGGAAATCGGCGACGAACAGCAGAGGCGCGACCTTGAGCACGTCGGGGCCAAAGAGCCCTGCCGCGATAGGCATCCCCAGAAAAGCGCTGTTGGAAATGAAGGCCGCCATGCCCGCGCCGGTGGCTTCGCCGCGCGTAGCCTTGAACGATCGCGCCGCCAGCAGACACAGGCCCGACGACAGGACGAAGGCCCCGGCATAGAGCGCCAGCCAACCCGACATCGCCGCGTCTGGTCGCGGCAGCTGCGCAAAGGCGTGGATCAGATAAGCCGGAAACCCCAGCCAGTAGAAATAGGCGCTCAGGCCATCAAGGCCCTCGGCTTTCAGCCGTCGCGTCCGCACCAGCAGGGCGCCGAGCGCAACGAAGCTAAAGAACAGGAGGACGCGGCTGAGGGTATCGAACATGAAGGCGGTTTATCAAGCTTGGCGTTGGAAGGAAAGCAAGAACCCCCACCACCACATCTCGCCACTTCGTGGCTCGTGCGGTCCCCCTCCCCATCAAAGATGGGGAGGTATTTATTTCGCATCCGGGCCGAAATCGGCGGCGGGCGAGGCGGCGTCACCGGTCGCCTCAAGCGCCTCCGGGTCGGGCAGGCCGATATGGGTGATCTGCCACGCGAACAGGCCCTTGCGCTTCATCGTAAAGACGGTGACGCCGATATCGGGTTGCTTGATCCCTAACCGCGCACGGTCGATGCTCCAGTAGAGGATGCGCGGCATGGGCGGCTTGGGCGAAAACTCGCGCGGCTCGACCAGATTGGCGTCCTTGCCCGCGCCGTAGGACAGGGCCAGCAGACCCTTGGCCGTCAGGTACGAATCGACATCGACGATAGGTGTTTTGGGGGGCGGCGCGGCGATATCGGTGATGGCGCGACCAATGGCGCCGATGGGATCGCGCAGGACCGAGGGCGGCGGTGGGGCGGCGGTGACATCGCCCTTGGCTTCGGCCAGAAGTTGCGCTCTCAGGCTGGCGCGCACGTCGTCGAAGGCGACCAGTTCCGACAGGCTCTTGATATCCTCGGATTCTGCCGCCGAACGCAGGTCGTAAAAGGCCCAGACGGGTCCGATAGCAAAGCCGAACAGCGCCACAAGCACGGCGACGATGATGGCGATCGACAAGGTCTTGAACACGCGTATTTCCCCAAACCATACGAACGGAAATGGTTAACACGGAAAAACCGGCCTGTCGCCCTGCCAAAACGCGCGGAGAAAAGCCCACGGCATTTTAATATGCGGGTGTGGTATGATCTCCACCGAGGCGGGGCCTGAAAGCCGGAGCCCCAGTATGAATTTTACCGTAGATGACCTTCTTGAACGCGTCGATCAGTTACAAAGCAAGCCCGACGGCCAAGCCACGACGCGTGCGGTCGAAGACTTGCTGGAACAGGCGCTGAATGCGGCCCGCGAAACGCGCGATGTGGATGCCTTGATCGAAGTGGCGCTGCGCGTCGCCTTGCTTAAACGCGATCAGGGCGATTTTGAAAGCGCGCTGGACGATCTGGGCGATCTGGCGGTTGTGGCGCGTGACAAGGGTGACGCCCTGGCGCTGGCCGTCGTGTTGCGTCATATGGGCGATATCTTCCTGTTCGGCGAAGATTTCGAGATGGCCAGATCCTATCTCGGTGAGGCGGTCGCCCTGCTGGAGCGCGTTCCGGGCATTGATCCGCTGATGCGCGCCGAACATGTCCGCAGTCTGGCGACGTGCATGGATGCCCAGGGGGAGCGCGAAAAGGCTCAGCTCTGCTGGCGTCAGGCGCGTGACCTGTTTCTCATCGCGGGCGAAGAAGCCGGGGCTACCGAGGCCGAAGCGCACCTTATTTAAACCGGTTGACGCGTTATCAGCTTGTGCACGAAGCCCATCTTCTCCCGCACCCGCGGCGACAGGATGAACGGGTAAAGCGGTCGCTCGCCCATGGCCGAGTGGATGGAATTGATGGCCAGGCTCAGCGGCACCCAGACATCGGCCAGTTTCTCGAAATCGGTAATGCCATAAGGGTCGAAATCGACCTCGGCGGTCAGGAGCTCCGGATTGGGGGCTTTCAGTGCCATGCCGTAGCAGTGGGCGGTTTCCAGTGCGTCGGTAATGTGAAGCACGTGAGCGAAGGTTTCGGCGAAATCTTCCCACGGATGCATGGACGCATAGGTGCTGATATAAGTGTCGGCCCAGAAACGGGGGGGACCTTCGCTGTAATGACGGGCGATGGCTTGATCGTAGTCGACGCTTTCGTCGCCGAAGACGGCGCGGCACTGATCGATCAGACCGGCATCGCGCACCAGCTTGTTCCAGATGAAGTGCCCGCTTTCGTGGCGGAAATGGCCGAGCAGGGTGCGGTAAGGCTCGCCCATCTGGGCGCGGACGGTCTCGCGCACGGCGTCGTCGGCCTCGGCGGCGCGGATCGAAATCACGCCCTCGTCGTGGCCGGTCATGGCCTGCTGACACGAGCCGTCGGGCAGGTGCGAGTCTTCGAGATAGTCGAAGACCATGCCGCCTTCCGGATCGGCCTTGCGGTCCGGGGCGGGCAGATCCCATTTCAGGAAGGCGTAGAACAGGTGCCGCTCGGCTTCCGATATACGGCGGAAGGTATCCAGATCGTTGGGAATCAGGCGGTTGTGCCGGCAGGCGCGGCAAAAGACGCTGTCGTCACCGTCCGCCACCAGCCAGTTGCAGACGTCGGTCTTGGCGTTCTCGCAGAAGCGGTAGGTGCGCTCACGCCCCGTCGGACGCCATAGCGCTTTGCCCGTGGTGTCCGTGCCGATCGGATCGACGGCTCTCAATTCGAGGCTCAACGGTGAAAAGCCCAGACGGTAACCGCAGTTGACGCAGTTGCGATTATGGAAAAAGGTCGTATTGCCGCAATTGCCGCAGTGAAAAATCTTCATGCCGTAGAGGTCCCTAGAGCGCATTCCAAAAAGTGCCAAAATACTTTTTTGGCGGTTTTGGGAATTAAATGCGCGACAAAACAAAAGATTAGAGCACGGTTCCGATCCAACCAGATCGGGACGTGCTCTAATTTTCACCGAACCTAATCGGAAACGCATAAGCTGAGTATGGGCGAATGCGGCGGCGCTGCAAAGGGGTGGTTAAGAGCGCAAAAAGGGCCGCCCGCGAACGGACGGCCCTTCAATAGTACCTCAGAAGAGGATCGGCTTAGGCCGCCAGCGCTTTCGACAGGTTCTCGGAGATCTTGTCGAGGAAGCCTTCGGTCGTCAGCCAGCCCTGCTGATCGCCGACCAGCAGCGCCAGATCCTTGGTCATGAAGCCGGATTCGACGGTGTCGATGCAGACCTTTTCCAGGGTTTCGGCAAAGCGCGTCAGTTCGGCATTGTCGTCCAGCTTGGCGCGGTGCTTGAGGCCCTGCGTCCAGGCGAAGATCGAGGCCATCGAGTTGGTCGAGGTGGCCTGACCCTGCTGATGCTGACGGTAGTGACGGGTTACCGTGCCGTGAGCGGCTTCGGCTTCCATGATCTTGCCGTCCGGGGTGACCAGAGCCGAGGTCATCAGGCCCAGCGAGCCGTAGCCCTGAGCCACGGTGTCTGACTGCACGTCGCCGTCGTAGTTCTTACAGGCCCAGACGAAACCGCCGCTCCACTTCAGCGCCGAGGCGACCATGTCGTCGATCAGGCGGTGCTCGTAGGTCAGGCCCAGTTCCTTGTACTTCGCCGCGTATTCGGCGTCGAAGATGTCCTGGAAGATGTCCTTGAAGCGACCATCATAGGCCTTCAGGATGGTGTTCTTGGTCGACAGATAGACCGGATAATTGCGCGCGATGCCATATTCGAACGAGGCGCGGGCGAAGTCGCGGATCGATTCGTCGAGGTTGTACATGCCCATGGCGACGCCCGAACCCGGGAACTTGAACACTTCGTGCTCGATGACCTGACCGTCTTCGCCGACGAACTTCATCGTCAGGGTGCCCTTGCCGGGGACGAGGAAGTCGGTGGCCTTGTACTGGTCGCCGAAGGCGTGCCGGCCGACGACGATCGGCTGGGTCCAGCCGGGGACGAGGCGCGGCACGTTCTGGCAGATGATCGGCTCACGGAACACAACGCCCCCGAGGATGTTGCGGATGGTGCCGTTCGGCGACTTCCACATCTTCTTGAGGCTGAATTCCTTCACGCGGGCTTCGTCCGGGGTGATGGTGGCGCACTTGACGCCGACGCCGCAGGCCTTGATGGCTTCGGCGGCATCGATGGTCACCTGATCGTCGGTGGCGTCGCGGTTTTCCATGCCCAGATCGAAATATTGCAGATCGATATCAAGGTACGGATGGATCAGCTTGTCCTTGATCCACTGCCAGATGATACGGGTCATTTCATCGCCGTCGATATCGACGACCGGATTGGCTACCTTGATCTTCGCCATAGTGCGTTCCCTTTGGAAAGGTGGTTTCGGTTGGCCTCCTATAGCGTCAAGCCTCAGCTTAAGCAAAGGGCGAAATGCGCAAGGCGTGGCGTAAGACGTGTTTTTACTGGCGAAATGCGAATTTTGCCGGTGCGGATTTGTCACCTGTGAGGTGGAGTTGCTTAGGTGAAAATCAGGGTGTAGGGAGCAAGATGGCGGGCGTCTTGCGAATCTTCGGGCAGGACTGAAGGAAGGGGGCGGGTATGGTCAACACGCAAACAGCTGTCGAGGGGCGTCGGGCCTTTATAATATGGCGGATAATGGCCCTGCTGATCGCGGCCTGTGCCTTCATGCAGTTGGGCGGCGATATTCACCGCAATCTGACCTTGCGTGTGGGCGAGGGCGATATCGGCATGCCCGACGCTCGCCTGATGAGCGACGCCAGCACCGTGCTGCAAACCGTGACGCCCGGGGGGGCGGCGGAACGCGCCGGGCTCAGAGCCGGCGATCACATCCGGATGCTGGACCCGAAGGACAATCTGGGCCCGTATCGTGAAAGTGAACCTGTACGCCTGAAGGTCATGACCGAAGGGGGGGGACGCGACGTCACTATAATGCCGAAACGGTTTCAATTAACCGACGCGTTGAAAGACGCCACGATCCGGGCGTTGTTTGCGGATGTGGTGAAGCTGATCACCTGTCTGGCGGCGTTCGTCGTTATCCTGCGTAGTCGCAATGACCTTACCCTGCTCTGGCTGGGGGCGGCGCTGGCGGCCAGCAGCATTCCGCACAATGGCGTCTTCATCTGGCAAGACTGGCAACCGGCCTTCACCCTGATCCGTGTCATGAGCACCCTTATGATCGTGGGGGCGACATCTCTGTTTCTGGTCTTTGCCTATCGCTTCCGGCGGGACCGGGGTGGTCGCTACCGGACGACCCTGCGCGCATTGGTCATCCTGTGCCCGATTATCGCGGTGGGGCTCAACCTGCCCTATGTCTATACCATGTGTACCGGGGTGATGGTGTTCGGCTTTAACGAGGTCATCACCTATTTCGTTGCGTTTACCAGCATTACCTTGTCGAGCCTTGCCACACTGACCGTTCTGGTCATTGGGTGGCGTGAAGCGCCCACCGGGGAGCGGGGGCGCTACCTTCTGCTGGCGACCGCCATCGGCCTGATCATGCTCAGCTACATGCTGAACCTGCTCATGAACGTTCTCGATATCAGACGCAGTCTGAGTCAGCCTCTGGTCTGGGTGCACATGATCCTGCCCCTGCTGGGAGCGCTGCTGTTCGTCTACGCGGTATTGCGGCACAGGGTCATCGATATCGGCTTTGCGGTAAACCGCGCATTGGTCTATGCGGGGGTGTCGGCTATTGTGCTTCTGGCCTTCGGTCTGAGCGAATGGGGGTTGCAAAAGCTGCTGCCTGCCCATCTTCAGGACAATCTGTGGGTCGATGCCACGATCGCCCTTGGGATATTCTTTGCTTTCCACCACATCCAGACTTTTGTCGAAAAGGGCGTGGAGAACGTCTTTTTCCGTAAATGGCACGACAACGAAGCGGCGCTGGAGCGGTTCGTGACCGATTCAGGCTTTTATGACGACGGGGATGCGCTCGAAAAGGCCGCCGTGGCTGAATTCAGCCGGTTTTCCGGCGGTGCGGCGGTGCGACTTTATCGTCGCGAGGCCGGTGGTTATGCCCTGGCCGAGGGGAGCGGTGTCGCGCATATCGACTCGAATCTGGCAGCTTTGGTGCGATTGCGGGCGGATTTGCAGCCGGTGACCTTTGATCTGGCCGCAGGTGTGGGCGCGGCACTGATTCTGCCGATGCTTTACCGCAACGAGGTCAGCGGCTTTTTTCTTCTGGAGCTTAAACCGTCGGGTGACCTGTACCGTCCGGATGAGGTGGCCGTGCTGAGCAAGGCCGCGCGCAAGATCGGTGCGGACCTGCATGCCCTTCGTATAGAAGATCTTGAACACGAAGCGCACGCTCTGCGGCAGGCCTTAGCCGGAGCCCGTGCCGGGGCCGCCTCGGCGTAAGCGCGTTTGGCGGTTTGTGTCTGCGATGCGTTTAGGTTAAAGCGGGCACATGAAAGACAATCGCCCTGCGCCGCCCGTCGAACGCCCCGACCTGACCCTGCCGTGCGTGATCCTTGATCGCCCGCAAATGGCCGAGAATATAGGCTCGGTCGCCCGCGTCATGGCCAATTTCGGCCTGCGCGAACTGCGTATCGTAAACCCGCGCGATGGCTGGCCGCAGGAACGCGCCTGGGCCATGTCGTCCGGCGCGCACTGGCCACTCGACAACGCCACTATATATGAGACGGTCGCCGAAGCGATTGCCGATCTTAACATGGTCTATGCGACGACGGCTCGCCCGCGCGAAACGCACCTGCCGATCCGCACGCCGCGCCAGTGCGCCGACGACTCCTATGATAATGCGCAGAAGGGCCTGAAGACCGGCCTGCTGTTCGGTGCCGAACGCGCCGGGCTGGAAACCTTCGATATCGCCCTGTGTCAGTCGATCGTCACCATCCCCGTCGATCCGGCGTTTCAGTCGCTCAACCTGTCTCAGGCCGTGAATATCGTTCTCTATGAGTGGCGCCTGAAGATCATGGACGCGCCAAAGGCCGCCTTCACTCAGAATTTCGACAAGCCGGCGGAGTTGGACAAGCTGCACGGGCTTTATGAGCATCTGGAACGCGAGCTCGATGCCGCAGGCTTTTTCTTCCCCCCTGAAAAGAAGGAGTCGATGCAGCGTAATCTGCGGGTGGCCCTGAACCGGGCACATCTGACGGAGCAGGAGGTGCGGACCTGGCGCGGGGTCGTTACGGCGCTGGTCAAGGGCAGGGGGCGCGCGCTTTTGAAAAAAGACGGAAACTGACTTTACAGTTACGCGGGAAACCTTTCGTATAGCCTCTGAAAAGTGAGGTTGATCATGTCACATATTACCCGCCGTCACGCTCTGTTCGGTATAGGACTTTTGCCGCTTGTCGGCACAGCCGCCACCGCCCAGGTCACGGCCTCGACGTTCGATGTGAAACTCAGGTCGGGACGTATCCTTCAGGTCACGCGCTGGGACGCACCTAAGCCAACAGGTTACATCCTGTTTTCTCATGGCGGTAACAGCTGGCCTACGCAGTATGACAAGCTGGCTCAGGTGCTGGTGGGGGCGGGCTATACGGTGCTGGCACCGTTGCATACCGACTCCTTGAAAATCGCCGACGCCGAGCGAGCTGATCTTAAAAAGGCCTTCGGTGACCGCATTGAGGACATGGCGCATCTGGGCGGATACGCGGCCGCAACGGCGAACGGTTTGCCGCTGATCGCCATTGGGCATAGCTATGGCTCGCTGTTCGCCCTGATGCTGGGCGGTGCCTTGACCTACGTGGCCCCCGTTCGCAACGCCGCCGTCAAGGCCGTGGTCTGCTTTTCAAGCCCCGGTAATATCCCCGGGCTGATCAACCCTGCCGCCTATACATCTTTGGAAGTACCGTTGCTGATGGTGACCGGCGACAAGGACGTCGTACCGGGGTTCACGGCTGACTGGCACGATCACCTGTTGCCATTCGAAGGCACGCCGGTGAAGGGGAGCTACGCGCTTATTGTTAAAGAGGGGACGCATCAGTTGATTGGAGGTCAAACCTCTGCGGAATTTGGTCTCGTCACGGACGTAACGGTCGATTTCGTGCGGGCGGTAACTCTGAATAAGGAAACTGTACCGATGAAACTGTCCGCAAACGGAGCTGAAAAGGCTGAGTTGCGCCACAAATAACCTATGCCCTGTGGATAGGCGGCAAAAAGTGCCGAAGGGGCGTTGACTCTCGACCGGGCGGCCTTTAGACACCGCCCTCCCGGCGACGGACACAGCCAAGCGACGAAGTTTAGGTGAGGGAAACCTCAGTAAAACCAAGGCCTTGAATGTGTTTTGTGGTTGGGAATGTCGATTGAAAATCTTTTAAGATTGTCGGTTGACAGGGGTGGCAAGGATGACTATCTACGCCGCTCCGCTGCACACGAAACCTTCTGGTGTCGGATGCGGAACGGTCAGGTTACTGATTTTAAAATGGTCGAAAAACTTTTTTAAAATAAAGACTTGACTGAAAAAATCGAGCGGTTATATACGCCGTTCTCCGCTGAAAAGGCCTTACGGTTTTGGAAGCGGGCGGGTCGAAAAAGTTTGAAAAAACTGATTGACTTAAAAATCTGAAGCGGTATAAGCGCCGCTCCTTCTGACAGCTAGGTTAAAGTTGTTCCCCGGGCCGGTTCGGCTGGCTCGTGTGGTGGTCCTTGACATTGTAGATATGGAAAGAGAAACGCAGGCGGCGGTAGTCCAGCGGCTCAGTTGAGATACTGAGTATGATTTGGAATACACGACGTCGATGCGGTCTCTTAATAGACAA
>NZ_JAQQKX010000016.1 GCF_028550415.1 Asticcacaulis aquaticus | reverse complement strand
ACCCATTGGCAACATCCCACCAGCCGAGGCCGAACAACTCTACTACGCTGCCCTCGACACTTTAGAATTGGCCGCGTAACTTAAACCAATGAGCCTCCGGCAAAGCCGGGGCGGTTCAAATTCATATTGCTGAAATGATCCATGCCGCGCCTGACGGCCACAGTTCCATAAGTGTAATCCAATTTAATTGCGGGGGATGTTATGCAAATGTTTAAGGGCAAGTCGCCCAAACAGATTGTCGCGCTGGTCATGGGCGTATCGGCTTTAGCTGTAACTGCTGGCGCAGTGGTGTCTGCCGTTGGCACGACCGGTCGGACACGACATCCTACACACTCGATAGTCCGACGGACAGCACTGTTGGATATTGGGAGGGACGGTATTTTAAGCACATCAAATAAACAGTGCGGGAGAAACACGTTCATGGGTAGTCGTGCGACTTCTGCATAGCGTGAATGTCAAAAAGTCAGAAAAACGTAATTCGCCGTTGCAATTAGAGGGAGACTGTAATTATCAGTTGAGTCCAAAATAAGGGGGAAGCGGAATGGCACGGGTGCGGCACATAAAAATTGAGAATTTCCGCTGCATCAAAGATCTCATATGGATGCCGGGAGAAGGCATCAATTGTCTGATTGGACCCGGTGATGCCGGAAAATCTTCAATATTGGATGCGCTGGATTTTTGTTTGGTGGCGCGCCGAGCGCTATCGTTCACCGATGCGGACTTTCACAACCTTGATGTCTCCAGACCGATAAGAATTACAGTCACCGTTGGCGATCTCGATGACTCACTAAAAAGCCTCGAAACTTACGGCAGTTATCTGCGCGGGTACCATGCGGCAACGGGTCTAATCGAAGATGAGCCCGAAGCGGGAGCCGAAACCGTTTTGAGCATTTGCCTTACCGTCAACAGCGACTTGGACCCAGTCTGGACATTGCTATCGGATCGTGCCGAAGCAACCGGTCAAAAGCGTTTTCTCACGTGGAGTGATCGTGCACGCTTATCTCCCACACGGGTAGGGGCGCTCGCTGATCATCATTTAGCATGGCGACGTGGCTCGATACTGAACCGGTTATCGGACGAAAAGCCCGACATGGCGGCGGCGTTGGCGGATGCCGCCAGAAATGCTCGCGTCGCGTTCGGTGACATCGCGGATGCTCAATTTAGGGAAACTCTTCAAATCGTAACGCAAACAGCCGGAGAGCTGGGGATTTCGTTAGATGGTGAATTGAAAGCCATGCTTGACGCGCACGCCATTTCATTCAACGGCGGCACTATCGCATTGCACGGAGCCAACGGCGTACCGTTGCGTGCGCTCGGTGTAGGCTCGACTCGACTGCTTCTCGCGGGTTTACAGCGTAAGGCTGCGAAAGACGCTAGCGTTATCATGATAGACGAGTTGGAGCATGGCCTAGAACCCCACCGCATCATGCGCTTACTGGGGTCAATTGGAGCCAAAGAAAATCCACCGCCGTTGCAGGCATTTATCACTACCCATTCCCCAGTAGCTGTGCGGGAGCTACGTGGAGATCAGCTTTACGTAGTACGCAAAGAAGGCGACCAACACGAAGTTAGGTCGGTGGGAACTGATGACGAAATACAAGGTACTATCCGGCTTTATCCTGAAGCGTTCTTAGCCAAGTCGGTGATTATATGCGAAGGAGCCAGCGAAGTTGGTTTACTGCGCGGCCTAGACCAACATCGTGCGGCTTCAGGGCAGACATGTCTCAGCGCCTCTGGGGTGTCGTTTGTCGATGCCAAGGGCGTAAACCAACTTTACAATCGGGCGCGAGCATTTGAGGCTCTCGGCTATCGCGTGGCAGTGTTGCGTGATGACGACGTGTCACCAGATGCTATCGCCGAGGCAATTTTTTTAGGCAGGGGGAATGCGGTTTTCAAATGGCGTGCGGGGTGTGCATTAGAAGATGAATTGTTTTTAGCGTCGTCAGATCAAACCGTCGTTGCGCTATTGGTCCGAGCGATTAGCCTATTTGACCAAAGCACTATTGAAGCACATATTCGTACAGCGTCTGTCAATCAGGCAGGGTTAGATCAATGTGTAATCCCAATTAACCCGATCGTCCGACCTTGGTTGGGGTTAGCGGCACGGAGCAAATCCAATGCGTGGTTTAAATCTGTCTCAAAAATGGAAAGCGTTGCAAACGATGTGATTTTCCCTAATCTTGCGACAGCTGACCGTCAGTTCAATGGCGTGATAAGCGCGATCGAGAGTTGGGCGCATCAGGATGCCTGAAATCGATTTGCTTGATGTCGAACGCGGCACGATTACAGCGCCTGCGGGATGTGGGAAAACTCACCTGATCGCTGATGCATTGGCAAGGCACAGTGGATCAAAACCGATACTTGTTTTAACACATACGAATGCGGGAGTTGCGGCGCTTCGTGGTCGTTTAGATCGAGCCAACGTTTCTCCTTCCCTCTATCGTTTGACAACAATTGACGGGTGGGCAATGCGCCTCTTGACGCTTTTCCCGCAGAGAAGTGGCCATGATCCGCGCATCTTATCGATAACAGACCCTAGACACCACTATCCAGCAATTCGTGAACACGCACGCCTGCTGCTGGCCGGAAGGCATATTCATGACATTCTCGCCGCGACCTATGAACGCCTTATCGTCGATGAATATCAAGACTGCTCTATTCCGCAACACGAGATAGTCCGCCACGCCAGCGCTGCACTCCGCACTTGCGTGCTTGGAGACCCTTTACAAGCCATATTTAACTTTGCCGGACCAACCGTTGACTGGGAAGGTCAGGTACGCCTAACGTTTCCTAACGCGGGGGAATTGGGTACACCTTGGCGATGGATTAATGCGGGAGAAGAAGCGTTCGGGCGATGGCTGCTTAGCATCAGACCTATCCTGTTCGCTGGTGGTTCGATTGATCTGGGTGCCGCCCCACCTAATGTCCAATGGGTTCCACTTAATGGTGCGGACGACTATCGACTCCGTTTACAGGCTGGCTCTGTTCCTCTGCCTCATAACGATGGGCGCGTGCTTATTATGGCAGATGCTACGAACCCCACAGGTCAAAGAGAATTTGCTGGACAAATACCGGGCGGCGTTACCGTCGAGAATGTTGATATGCGCGATTTGGTAGCATTTGGGGAACATTTTAATTTGGCATCTCCCAACATCACCAGCCACGTAGTTAATTTTGCGGGTAGCGTTATGACAAATGTTGGTGCCTTCGCAATGCTTCAAAGGCTTGACAGTCTGCGCGCCGGTCGAGCACGAAACCCAGCATCACCAGCGGAGCAAGCGGCTCTTACCTTTGCGGAAAATCCTACGTATTCAGGTGCAGCGATATTACTCGAAGAGATTGGGAAACAAGGCGGTGTTCGAGCCCACCGCCCTGCGATTTTACGAGGAGCATTCGATGTTCTAAAGGCCTGTATAGGAACTGACGGCATTCTTCCAGCCGCAGCAGCCACCTCAGTCCGAGAGCGCTCTAGGCTAATTGGAAGGCCGTTGGCCAAGCGTACTGTTGGGAGCACGCTTCTCCTTAAGGGGTTGGAGGCTGATATCGCAGTCATTTTAAACCCGTCAGTTATGGATCGTCGGCATCTCTATGTCGCAATGACAAGGGGGGCCAAACAGCTTATTATTTGTACCCAAAACAGACTTTTGCGTCCCGCTTAATCCAGTATGACGGTCAAGCTATCTGCGATACAAAAGGCGATGGCTTCGCCAATTGGCTGTGCATTTTGGTTCAGACTTCAACAAAATCCTTCCCCTGATCAGTCATTGGGTTACGCTTATGATGGGACAGACGTTTCTGAGGCCCCCTCTTTCAGAGGAGTGCCGATATGTGGCCGGAAGACCTGTTCAAATACGTTCTTGCCAATCTCGCAGACGAAATCATCACCACCGACATTGAGAATGTTCAGCCCATGCGGTGCGACCGTTGGGTAGCGCGTAGCGCCTTGCAGAAGGCCATACGCAGGGGTGATGTTGCCATTGCCCTGTCGGCGACCGCCAACCTTCTGGAGCATGACTCAAGGGCCTTCTGGCGGCATCTGGTCGTCGTCGCGCTGGAAGACCTTGGCGTGGTCTCTATGGACACCGTGGCCTCCATAGTGGCCGCGTCCCGCAACAAGGCGTGGCGGACCCGCATGGGTGGGGAATGGCGTGTCGCGGCCTATCTGGTCACCAAGATGGCCGGGGAGCGGCATTGCCAAGCTGTTTGTGATCTGCTGATGAGGGTTCTAAACGACCCTGTGCAAGCCACCGAGATGGCTCAGATGCTTGAAGCCGACTGCCCGGAACTGGCCGGTGTGCTTCTGGACGAGGACGCACCTATAGAGCGCCGTGCGGCCGCAGCGCTGGCTATGGGCGGCGGATTGGCTGAGGAACAGCGGATACGTCAGCCGGACGCCGTGTTTCATGTCCTGTCGTCTCTGACCTCCAGCAGCCACGTCATCGCTATTGCTCATGCCGCATGGAAGACGAGCCGGAACGAGATGGCGTTTTTGCTGCCCTTGGTCTGGCGGGAGTGGGTAGGCGCGGAGAGCGACATCGAGACCGACGATGGCTTCCGGGCCGGACGCATGATCGACGGCGTGCCGACCTATGCGCTGGATCAATTTACCCGGATTGGCGGGATAGCCGCTTCGCAGTTTGTCCGGCAAAATCCGACGCTGGCTAAGATGTTCGACGCGGCAGGACAGCGCTCCAGTTCACACGGTCGGCTGGTCGGAAACCTGACGTTCGTACTGGATGGGGGAATGGTAAAGCGCCGGGTGCGCTGGCCGTTGGCGGATCGTTTGCGCCAACCATTCAGGCCGCTACCGGGTGTTTTCGCGGTGGGAAACACTCTGTTCTCAGCCATCGACTACATGACCGCCAAAGCCTCGGAAATGGATGATTTACGGGTGACAACCTTTCAATCGTACCGACCAGACTAACGCGATGTAGGTGCGTCATAAGGCGATAATGGAAAGATGCAGCGCTGTAGGCCGACTCACATCGTTGCCAAAGAATGCGAGTCGATAGCGCGTTTTTCCATCCTCCTGCTTCCGCAGTGCTTCCGTAGCCCAAAACCACTAAAAGCTAAAATCTTCGGAAACCCTTATGAGGTATGGCGCACCCAGCACGATTCGAACGTGCGACCTTTGCCTTCGGAGGGCAACGCTCTATCCAGCTGAGCTATGGGTGCTGATGACGCAGGTGGCGTAAAGCGACGCCTGCGGGATGCGGCGGAACCTAAGCTAAAGCGCTCAGGCGCTCAATGGCAAAATGCGTCCGATCGCTATTTTCCGTTTATAAGCGTCAGATCTCGCCCAGATGCGCCGTCAGCAGGCGCCGCAGGGTGTCGCCGGTAAAGGGCTTCGGGATATAGTCGTCCATCCCGGCGGCAAACCCTTTTTCACGATCCCCCAGCAGCGTATGGGCGCTCATGCCGATGACGGGAACCTCAGCGATATCTCCGGCGGCCTGTGCCTCACGGATGCGCCGCGTGGCCTCAAGCCCATCCATGACCGGCATTTCAATGTTCATCAGAACGAGGTCGTAGGTCCGGTGCCTCAGGCGTTCGATAGCATCGGCGCCATTCGTCACCACATCGACGGCCATGCCGAAGCTGTGCAGCAGCATACGGGCGATTTCGGCGCTGCGCGGGTCGTCGTCCGCCAGCAGCAGGTGGTTATATAAAGAGGTGGGCATCCCGTAAGGGCCTCGTAAAACGGCTCAATATTGAATCTTTACCCTCTCCATAGCTTTCTGAACCTCGGCCTGTATGCGCACTCGTACACACAGGCGCATCGAATCAGGGAATATTTCGCGATGACTCTTTCCGTGGCGCCGATGATGACCGGCAGCAACCTCCTGATGGCCTTGCAACCGGGCGACCGCAAGCTGTTGCAGGCGCATTTCGAACTGGTCGAGGTGGGGACCGGCGATGTCCTGTTCGAAGCCGGGGACATCGTGCGGTACGCGTGGTTTCCGCTGGGGGCGACGCTGGCTTCGTTCATGGTCTTGCTGGACGATGCGCGGGGCGTGGAGACGGCGCTGATCGGGCGCGAAGGCGCCATCGGCGGCATCGTCAGTCAGGGCCGCTTGCCGGCGTTTTCGCGCGCGCAGGTACAGTTCGCCGGACCGATGCTGCGTATCGAGGTCGCCGAACTTGAACGCGCCAAGCTGGCCTCGCTCAGCCTGCGTCACTTCTTCGCGCGCTATGCCGATTGCCTGCTGGCGCAGGTGTTTCAGGCGGTAGCCTGCAACGCCACGCACACGATCGAGCAGCGGGCGGCGCGCTGGCTGTCGTCGGCGATAGACCGTACCGGTGACAACGTCATCCCGCTGACTCAGGAACAGCTGGCCGGAATGCTGGGGGTCGGGCGCAGCTATGTGGGCCGGGTCATGGGGGCCATGAAACGCGCCGGGGTTCTGGAAACCGTGCGCAGTCGCATCTTCGTCCATTCCCAGGACGATCTGCGCCGTCTATCCTGCGGCTGCAACGCTCTGGTGCAGGCCCATTTCGATGAGGTGCTGAAGGGCGTCTATCCCGAATCGAGTGAGAACGTGGCGGAATGAAACTTCACGGCTATTTCAGGTCTTCGGCAGTGTGGCGGGTCCGGACCGTTCTGGCGCTCAAGGGGCTGACCTATGCGCACGTCTTCCATCATCTGCGCAAGGGCGAGCAGTCGGCGCCGGACTATCTCAGGCTCAATCCTCAGGGCCTGATCCCGGCGCTGGAAACCGACGACGGCGCGGTGCTGACGCAGTCACTGGCTATTTGCGAATATCTGGACGAGGTCTATCCGGCGGTGCCGCTATTGCCGTCCGATCCGGTGCTGCGGGCGAAGGTGCGGGCGTTCAGCTATGCCATTGCCTGCGAGATTCACCCCTTGCAGAATTTGAAAATCCTCAAGCGGCTCAAAGGGCTGGGTTTCGATCAGGCGCAAACCGACCAGTGGGCGCAGACGGTGATCGCGGACGGTTTCGACGCCTGCGAGCGGCTGCTGGACGGGCAGGCAGGGCCCTATGCGTTCGGTGAGGCGGTGACGCTGGCCGATGTCTGTCTGGTGCCTCAGATGAGCAATGCCCGGCGGTTCGGTGTCACCCTGCGCTGGCCGCGTCTGCAGGCGGTCGAGGCGGCGTGTCTGGCGCTGCCCGCGTTTCAGGCCGCGCGCCCGGAAGCCCAGCCGGACTTTGAAGGTTAAAGCGCATGCCGAAAAGTGTGCAACGGTTTTCGGAATCAAATGCGCGATAAAACAAAAACCTAGAGCATCTCCCGATCCAACCAGATCGGGAGATGCTCTAGGCGGGATTGCGGTAAAGGTGACCCTTTTCGGCCAGAGCGATGAGCGTCATAGCGCCGATCCCCAGTCCCAGCGCCGACAGGGGCAGCAACCACACGCCGCCGACCCAGAACTGACCGATCCATGCCCCGATGAAACCGCCGCCGACCATGGACAGGACGCCCTGAAGCGAGGCGGCGGTGCCGGCGACATGGCCGACCTTTTCCATGGCGATGGCGGTGAAGTTCGAGGTGCACATGGCCATGCACATCATGGTCGCTGCCTGAAGGATCGTAAAGCTGAGCAAGGTTTCCCTGCCGCTCAGGGCCCAGAGGAAATGGATCGTGGCTATGACGATGACCCCGGTCAGCGAGCGGTGCGACATGACGCGCGTCCCCAGCTTTTCGACCAGCTTGATATTGGTGAAGGCCCCCACCGCCATGGCCCCGGCGCACAGGGCGAAGACGAGGCCCAGCATGACCGGCTTATGGAAGACTTCGTCGAAGATCTGTGGCATCAACGACAGATAGGACAGGATCATCGCCGTCATCAGCATGACGGCCAGCGAATAGCCGAGCGAGGTGCGCTCCGACGCGATGAACCCGGCGACGCGGACGAACTTGCCGGGGGAAGGGGCATAGCGCACCTCCGGATCGAGGGTTTCGGGGAGCCGCAGCCACACCCACAGAGCCACGAGCGCTCCGGCACCGGTCAGGACGAAGAAGATACCGCGCCACGGCAGGCCGAGCAAAATCAGCTGCCCCAGACTGGGGGCCAGGATCGGCACGGCGAGGAAGACGACGTGGGCGGTCGACAGCATCTTGGCCATCTGAGCACCGGAATAGAGGTCGCGGATCGCCGAGCGCGGGATGACGCTGGCCGCCGCGGCCGCCATGCCCTGAAAGAAGCGCAGGATCAGCATGTGCTCAAGGTCGGTGACCAGCGAGACGATGAACGAGATGACGACGTAGGCGATCAGGCCGCCGAGCAGGACCTTGCGCCGCCCCAGCCAGTCCGACAGGGTGCCGCAGATGAACTGACCCAGACCGATCCCCATGAAGAAGACCGAGATAATCAGCTGTAGCCGGTTGGGATTGTCGACGCCGAAGGCCTGACCCATGACGGGCAGGGCCGGCAGCATGGTATCGACGCTCAACGCGGTCGCGGCCATGCAGGCGGCGATCAGGGCGACGAATTCCGGAAACGGCGGGATGGTCTTTGGAGGGAGGTCGAGACGCATGACGCGCTCCCTATACCCCCTTGTGGTTAATTTTGGAACGGTTTGTTTTATAAATCGACCTGTGGCAGGCTGACGGGATGCACGCCGAAGATACGACCCTGATTTTACTGGCCAGCGGACGCTCCGAACGCTTCGGCGCGACGGATAAGCTGACGGCGGACCTGTACGGGAAGCCGCTGGCGCTGCATGCGGCGACGCGATTGGTGGCATTACCGTGGCGCTCAGCTAAGGCGACCATTGCCGATGATGGGCTGCGCGGTCCGCTGGAAAGGCTGGGATATACGGTCGTCGTAAGCGAAGGGCCTGAGGCCGGGATGGGCGACAATCTGGCGCGGGCCGCCGCCGGTATAGAAGAGGGCACGGTGCTGGTGGCGCTGGCCGACATGCCGTTCGTCACGGCAGACCATATCGAGGCCTTGCTCAGGGCGGCGACGTCGCCTCAGACCATTGTCGTCAGTCGCGCCGGGCCGATGCGCGCGCCGCCGGTGCTGTTTGGGGCCGTGCATTTGCCAGCGCTGCAACGCCTCACAGGTGACGAAGGCGCGCGACGGATTCTCACCGCTCGCGCCGTTGACGTAATTGACGTCGAAACCGCGGCGCAGATCCTGTTCGACATCGATACGCCGCAGGATATTGAGGCGGCGCGAAGACTGAAAATACCGCTTTGACGTCGATATAAATGAGATAGTCTCAACGCCATAAAAACTACCCTGCCGAGGGATCGCATCATGAAGCTGACCATCAATGGCAAGGTCCTCGACCGGGACCTGCCCGAAGATATGCCGCTCCTGTGGGCGCTACGCGACGAATTCGACCTGCCGGGCACCAAGTTCGGCTGCGGCGTGGCGCAGTGCGGGGCGTGTACCGTGCATGTGGACGGCGCACCGGTCCGGGCCTGCATCACGCCCATCGGCTCGCTGGACGGCGCAAAAATCACCACCATCGAGGCCATCGCTCAGACGCCGCAAGGCAAGGCGCTGCAAAAGGCGTGGCTGGAGATCGATGTCATGCAGTGCGGCTATTGTCAGGCCGGTCAGATCATGAGCGCGGCGGCCTTGCTGAAAGACACGCCGAAACCCACCGATGCCGATATCGACGCGGCGATGGACGGCAATCTGTGCCGCTGCGCCACCTATCAACGCATCCGCGCCGCCATCAAAAGTGCGGCGGGTATGGCCGTTGCCGACACGCGGGAGGTCTGAGATGGACGATTTTCAACCCTCACGTCGTCTGTTTCTGGTGTCCGGTGTCGCCGCCGGGGGCGGTTTGCTGATCGGGTTCGGGGCCTCCCGGACCGAGGCTCAGGCGGCGGCAGCGCAAATGACCGATTACGTCGCGGTGGCACCCGACGGCACGGTCACCATCCGGGCCAAGAATCCCGAGGTGGGGCAGGGCGTCAAAACCATGCTGCCCATGTTGATCGCCGAGGAGATGGACGCCGACTGGACGAAGGTGCGCATCGAGTCGGCCCCGGTCAATGAAAGCGTCTATGGCAATCAGACGGCGGGCGGATCGACCACCACGCCGACCAATTACGACCCCATGCGCCGGGTAGGGGCTGTGGTGCGGTCGATGTTCGTGCAGGCGGCTGCCGAACAGCTCAAGGTCAATGGCGCGGCCCTGACCACGGCGAAGGGCGTGGTGACGCACAAGGCGAGCGGCAAGACGCTAGCCTACGGCCAGTTGGCGGCAGCGGCAGCCAAGATCACCCCGCCCGACCCGAAGGTCATGGTGTTGAAAGACCCGTCCGAATTCACCATCATCGGCAAGACCCAAGCTGGCTACGACAGCCCGAAGATCGTCGAGGGCAAGCCGATCTTCGGTATCGACACGGTCGTGCCGGGGATGAAATACGCGGTGCTGGCCAAGCCACCGGTCTATGGCGCGAAGTTCAGGTCCGCCAATCTGGACGCCATCAAGAATCTGCCGGGGGTGACGCACGTCTTTACCTTAAGCGGCTCGGGCGATTTCAAAGGCTTGCAGGATGGCGTGGCCATCGTGGCGGACAAATGGTGGTACGCCAAATCGGCCCGCGATCAGCTTGAGGTCGTCTGGGACGAAACGCTTGGCGCGCCGCATGATACCGCGACCTATGCCGCTCAGGCCGAGGCGCTTCTCAAGGGTTCCGGCGAAACCATCCGCAGCAAGGGCGACGTCAAGGCCGCTCTGGCCGGCGCCGCGAAAACCGTCGAAGCCGTCTATGACACGCCGTTCATCGCGCACGTGGCGCTGGAGCCGCAGAACTGCACGGCGAAGGTGGCGGGCGATACGGTCGAAATCTGGGCCCCGACTCAGGCCCCCGGTAGTGGTCGCAAGCTGGTGGCGAAGGCGCTCGGTATCGCGGAGGACAAGATCACCGTCCATATGGTGCGCGGCGGTGGCGGCTTCGGGCGGCGGCTGGAAAACGACTATATGGTGGAAGCGGCGGCCATCGCGCAGAAGGCTGGTGTGCCGGTCAAGCTGCTGTGGACGCGCGAAGACGACGTCGCCTACGACTTCTTCCGACCCGGCAATAGCCATCGCCTGCAGGCCGGACTGGATACCGACGGCAAACTGATCGCCTATCGCGCGCACGGGGTAACCTATGGCCGCGGCGGCAAGCCGACTCAGGGCGCGGGCATCATTCCGCACGATTTCCCGCAGCAGGTCGCGCCGAATTTCGGGCTTGAGCAATCCCTGATCGAAACCCTGATCCCGACGGGCTATCTGCGCGCGCCGTCGTCGAATGCCCTGGGCTTCGTCCACGAATGCTTCCTCGATGAGGTTGCTCACGCGGCGGGCAAGGACCCGTTCGACTTCCGACTGGAACTGATTGCCGCGCGTCAGGCCCTGCCACCGGAGACGCCGAATGGCCGGGCTCCGGGATATAATTTCAATCGGATCAAGGCCGTACTTGACGATCTTAAGGTGCGCTCCGGTTGGGGCAAGACCGAGCTACCCAAGGGTGTCGGTATGGGCATGGCGACCTATTTCAGCCATCGCGGTTACTTTGCCGAGGTGGCCAAGGTGAAGGTCGACAGCGACGGCAACTGGCGCGTACTCAAGGTCTGGGCGGTCGGCGATGTGGGGTCGGTGATCATCAATCCGTCGGGGGCGCGCAATCAGGTCGAGGGCTCGGTCATGGACGGCATCGGCGAAATGCTGCACGAAATCACCTTCGAAAAGGGCCGCGCGGTTCAGACCAACTTCCACGAAATTCCCATGATCCGCATGTCCGCCGCGCCGCAGGTCGAGGTCCATTTCATCCTCAGCGACAATCCGCCGACGGGGCTGGGTGAACCGGCCCTGCCGCCGGTCATTCCGGCGGTGTGCAACGCGATCTTCGCGGCGACCGGGATACGCATCCGCAAACTGCCGCTCCTGCCGGAGACGCTGGTGGCCGCGAAGGCGTGACCGAGGTTCTCGATATCGCCGTTCCGGCCTATGCCGACTATGTGCTCGACGCCCTGCGCGACTGGCGGCGCGACGGGCTGAAGACGGCGCTGCTGACCCTGATCGGGGTCGACGGGTCGTCGCCCCGGCCGTTGGGCAGTCAGATCGCGGTGGCCGAAGACGGGCGGGCCCTGGGCGCCATCACGGGAGGCTGCGCTGAACAGGCCTTGGTGCGTGATGCGCTGGACGCCATGGCACGGGGCCGGAACCATGTGGAACTGTATGGCGAGGGCTCGCGCTTTCGCGACATCGTCCTGCCGTGCGGGTCGGGCATCCACGTGGCCTTCGATGTGACGCTGGATGATCGGACGCTGGATGACCTGATCGCCGCCCGCCGGGTGCGGCAGCGAGCGGTCTATCGCATCGAAGCCTATGCGCGTGTCTATCCGCCGCAAGCGCGGCTGGTCGTCATCGGGCAGGGCCATATCGTGCCCGCTCTGGCGCAACTGGCGCAACTCAACGAAATGCCGGTGATTATCTACAGCCCGGACGAGGCAACGCGTCAGCGCAGCACCCCGTTCGGCAGTATCCATCCGCTACGGTCGCCCAGAGACTGCGATTACGACCTGCTGGATGAGGCCACGGCGCTGGTTTGCCTCTTCCACGATCACGATTACGAGGCGGAGATACTGGCCGCAGGTTTGCACTCGCCGGCGTTTTACATCGGCGCACTGGGCAGCCGCCGGACCCATGTGCAGCGGCTGGAAGCCCTGCGTGCGCAGGGCTTTGACGCCGCGGCGCTCACCCGCATCCACGGGCCGGTCGGGCTCGATATCGGGGCGCTGACGCCGCCGGAGATCGCCTTGTCGGTCATGGCCGAGGTGGTCGCCGCTTATCGCGGACTCAGTTCGCCTTGAGATAGGCGATGATGTCGGCGCGCTTCTTGGCGTCCTTGGTGGGCGCCATGCTCATCGATGTGCCGGGTACGGTGGCGCTGGGGTTGGCCAGAAAGGCGTCGAGCTGCGCTTCGGACCACGCCGGGGCCTTTTTCATGGCCGGGGAATATTTGAACTTCGGATCGGTGGCGGCCTTTTTGCCGACAATGCCGGACAGGCTGGGGCCGATGCCGGTCGCGCCGGGCTTGATCGAATGGCAGGACATGCAGGCCCCGAAGGCCTTTTTGCCCGCCACGGCGTCGCCAGCGACCTGAGCGTGAGCCGCAGATGTCAGAAGGCCGAACGTCGCGGCCAGAAGGAGAACGGATTTCATCGGTGTGCCTGTTTTTATTTATCTTACTATTGAACGGGCAGCTTACAGAAATACGTCGCATGGTAAATCGGATTTTATCCCGCTTTTGCAACGGGGGCCTTCAGTCGCGCGGCAAATTCGCCTTTCGACAGGGGCTTGGAGAACAGATAGCCCTGCAGGCCGTGGACGCCCGCCGATTTGAGGTGGCGGTGCTGGCCGGCGGTTTCGATCCCTTCGGCAACGACCTGCATCCCGAAGGCGCGCCCGATGCCGGTCACGGCCTGAATGATGGCCAAAGCTTCCAGGGCCGGACGGGCCTCGCCGTCGAGCGCTACGACGAATTCGCGATCGATCTTGATCTTGTCGAACGGATAGCGATGCAGGGCCGTCAGGGACGAGTAGCCGACCCCGAAATCGTCGAGCGCCAGCTTGAAGCCCAGCGTCCGCAGGCGTTCGAACAGGCGTTTCATCTTTTCGGGCTCGCCCAGAATGGCGGTTTCGGTGACTTCGAGCACGAAGCGGCGCGGCGGGAAGCCCATCTCTTCGAACAGGGCGGTCAGGCCGCTAGTAAAATCCGGCTGGTCCAGTTCGATCGGTGAGACATTGATGGCCAGCGGTAATTCGCCGAACAGATGCGCGTCTTTCAGCACCTGACGACGGATATAGGCCCCCAGTTGCACGATCAGGCCCGAGCGTTCGGCCAGCGGCACGAACAGGGCGGGGCTGATCACCGGCGTATCGGTGGCGGGCCAGCGGATGAGGCATTCCGCCGACAGGATCGTTTCACCGAGCCGGTCGAAGATCGGCTGATAGACCATTTCCAGCGTTCCGGCGGCCATCGCGGCTTCGAGGCGGCGCAGGATTTCCGTTTCTTCCGCCGTAAAGCCATCGCGCGCGACGACCGCAGGGGCGACCGCCGGCAGGGTCCCTTCCAGCCGCTGGTCGAGGGCGGCCAGGGTGCGTTTCAGCGCGTCGCTCAAGGCGGCGGCCTCGGACTGGGTGGCGTCGCGCCCATCGCTGCGTATGGCGTTTTCGATGGCGGCGGCGGCGGTCGCCACGGCCTTGGCCCCCAGATTGAGGCTCATCGATTTCATCGCGTGAGCGCTGGAGGCCACGCGGTCATTGTCCTTGTCGCGCAAGGCGTCATGAAGCGCGGCCAGCGCTTCGGGTACGTGGCGGCGATAGAGGCCCAATACGCGGTCGACGAATTCGCCGCGCCCCTGACGGCGACCGTCGAGGAAGGTGGCGAAGACGGTCTCGTCGAACAGGCCATCGAAAGAGGGGGCGAAGGCGGCGGTGGGATCGTTCGCCATAGTGGGCGCTTCATACGCGGCGGTCGCGATGGATTCCGGGGCGGCCTGCGCCAGCTCCGGCGGCAGGAAGGTGCTCAGGATGTCGCCCAGCGCTTGTAGCGTGAACGGTTTGTGCAGGATGGCATCCATGCCCGCCTCGCGCCACGCCGTCGCCGCCGCGCCGACCACGTGCGCGGTGAGGGCGACGATGGGCGTGCGGTCCTGCGTTTCCTGCGCGCGCCAGCGTTTCGACGCCTCGAAGCCGTCCAGCACCGGCATGGAACCGTCCATCAGCACCAGATCGAAGCGTTCCGCCGCCATACAATCCAGCGCCGCCTGACCGTCATTGGCGGTGACGCAGACAATGCCGAAGCGCGACAGCGACTCGGCGGCGACCTCGCGGTTGACCTCGGCATCATCGACCACCAGCACACGGGCCTCAGGGTAAACGGTCCCGGCCGTCCATACCGCTGTTTCAGGCGCACTAAGCACCAGAGGTTCACCGTCACGCAGGCACTGAATGAGCTGGTCGAGGTCGCGGTGACGGGCCGGACGCGGCAGGACGGCGGCGCAACGTCCGCTTTTCAGCCAGCTATCGGCCTCGGTGTCTTCGGCATCGGCCAGCAGCACGAGCGTGCGCGGATCGGCATTGAGCTCACGCCGCGCCGCGCTGTCGGCGATCACCAGCGCCGGACGACCGTCTGTTACCGCACCGGCGGCCTTGAAACGGGTTCTCAGGGCGTGGGCCTCGGCGCGCCCATGCACGGCGATATGGACGCAATGGCCGTCCAGCATGGGCGGTGCCGCGCTGGGCGCATCGGCCAGCGCGGGCAGGCGGACATGGAACTGAGTGCCCCCCCTCTTATGAATCGTTTCTTGTTCGGAGGTGACCGCGATGCCGCCGCCCATGGCTTCGACAAGCCGTTTCGCGATCGACAGACCGAGGCCCGTGCCGCCGAAGCGCCGCGTCGTCGTCTGGTCTTCCTGGGTGAAGGCGCCGAAAATGCCGGAAAGCTTGTCCGCGGCGATGCCGATGCCGGTATCGGCGACCACCAGCCGCCAGAACCCCGGATCACGATCCGGCAGCAGCCGGATCGTCACATGGCCGGTCTCGGTGAATTTCAGGGCGTTGGAAACCAGATTACTCAGAACCTGCCCCAGACGCACGGCATCGGCGGGGGCGATGCGCGGCGCGTCCGGTTGCACGAAGGCGACCAGTTCGAGGCCTTTTTCCCGCGCCTTGGCGTGGAACAGGCTGATGGTGTCGTCGATCAGGTCGAGCAGATCGACCTCGGTAATTTCGACGTCCATCTTCCCCGCCTCGATCTTGGAAAAATCGAGAATGTCGTTGATGACGGCCAGCAGGCTGCGACCGGATTTGGCGATGGTCTGGGCGTGGCGGCGGGCCTTGGGCGGCAGGCTTTCCGCCGCCAGAAGCTCGGCCATGACCATTACCCCATTCATCGGGGTGCGGATTTCGTGGCTCATCGTGGCCAGAAATTCCGACTTGGCGGCGTTGGCGGCGTGGGCCTCGTCGCGGGCGACCAGATAGTCGCGCGTCCGTTCGGCGACGTCCGCCTCAAGCCCCTTCATCTGGGCGTCGATGCGGCGGTCGCGCTGGGATATGGCGTCCAGCATGGTGTTGAAGCCGTCGACCAGAGCCCCGACCTCGTCTTCGGAGCGCCGCTCGACCGGGTGGGAGAAATCGCCAGTGTGGGCGATCTGGCCGACCGTGGCGGTTAGTTCCGCCAGCGGACGGGTCATGGCCTGCTGCAGGCGTCGCGCAATGATCAGGGCGACGATAAGCGCTCCGGTGGCCAGAGCGGTAATACCGGCCAGGGACAACAGGAGGCTTTGCCAGAGACCCTGAGCGCGATGGACGACGCTGACCTTGCCGATGACGGCACCGTCGCTGACGATGGGGGCCTCGACCTGCACCGAACGGGTCAGCAGGAGCGCCGACAACGACGGGTGTCGGGTATCGGCGCCGACCACCACATCGGTTTTCAGCCGCGCGCCGGAACCGGTCTCGGCCAGCACCTCGCCATCGGCCAGTTCGACCCGGGCATAGTTGATCCCCGGCGTGCGCGATACGGCGCGGATGGCGGTGAAGGCCTGCCCGGCGTCACGCGCCTCGACGCCTTGGGCGACGCTGGAGGCCAGAACCTCGGCGGCAGTCTTCATCACCGACCAGCGATTGTCGGCGTGACGCTGGGCTTCGTTGACCACGAACAGGGCGGCCACCGGCAGGGTGCAGAACAGGACGCAGGCAATCACCAGGCGATTCAGGCGCCGGGCGATGGAGGTATGGCGCGAAGCGGGCGCGGACGAAGAGGCGGGGATCATGCGACTTTCGGGGCAGCGTAGGGTCATGCTCTACCACAGGAAGCGTTACGAGCCTCTTAACCGGCGTAAACCTTTGGCTTTTAATAAATCTTAATAGGCATATGTAAAGATTGCCAATAACCAATCCGGATTGGGCAATCGAGTGACGCGTTTTTTTCTTTCCTGTACCCGTGGAAACATGGCCCTGACCACAGGGCTGGTCGCCGTGCCGCTGCTGATGGCGGCCGCGGGTGGGGTGGAATTTGCCTCCGCGCACAAGGAACGCGCCCAGATGCAGGACGCCGCCGACGCCGGGGCTCTGGCCGGGGCGGGCAAGCTGGCGGTCGCCACCTACAATCAGAACACCGACGGCATCCGTCAGATCGCGGTCGATACGGCGATGGATCAGTTGAACGATCTGCCGAAATCGACCTCGGTACAGTTCACTGCCGAGGTCGACCTGACCAAGGGCCTTGTTACCGTTACGGGTGTCGCCGACCGTAAATCCCTTATGGGCTTCATGAAGATCGGCGAAACCAGAATGTCGGTCGTGGCTCAGGCGGAAAACCTGCAAAAGGTGCCGCTCTGCGTGCTTCAGACCATGGACGGCGGTCTGTCGGTCGAGAATACGGCCTATATCAAGGCGCCGGGCTGCGCCATTCACGCCAATCACGACATCAATGTCACGGCCAGCGCCATGATCGAGGCCGACCGCATTCAGGCGGCGGGCAAGGTTAGTGGGGTCACCAAGCCGCAGGGCAATTCAGGCGCCATGACCATCCCCGATCCGTTTACGGATATGGACCTCAAGCCGCCCCTGCCGTGCCTGCCTGTTTCCATTAGAGCGGTCCTAATCAAAAGCACTACAATTTATTTACCGCCCGGCGTTCATTGCGATATCTTGCAGGTCGTCGATTCCGGTAAACTCTACCTTTTGCCGGGCGAGCACTATTTCATGTCTCCTTTGAGTCTGGCGGGAAAAGGTCAGATTGAGGGAGACGACGTGGTGTTGATCTTCGGCGGCAAGCAGAAGTTCGATTTCGCCGATAATGGTGAGGTGCGTATTTCGGCACGCCGTTCGGGCAAGTTCGCCGGCTTCCTGATCGTTACGTCGCGTGACAATACGCAGAAATTCACCATTAAGTCCGACCGCGTCAGCCAGCTTCTGGGGACCATCTATATCCCCAATGCCGAGCTGGAAATCGAAACCGCCGGCAGTGTGGCTCAGGATTCCGCCTGGAGCGTCATCGTGGCGCGGACCCTGACCTTGCGCAAGGATCCGGTGCTGGTTATCAATAACCGCTATGCTGGCTCCGGTGTGCCGGTGCCGCAGGGCGTCGGCCCTTCACGTATAGCCCCTGTATTGACCAAGTAATCGTGCGTAAACTCAGTATTCGACCATCCCCGCAAGGTCACCGTGTATGAGCCACCATTTCGTCTCCTTTGAATCCGCTCGGCTTCTGGTCGTCGACGACGATCCGATCCTGCGCGAATTCGCCGTGTCGCACCTGTCCACCGACGAGGTGACGGTCGAGGTGGCCGAAGACGGCGAGGCGGCCTGGCGCATCCTGTCCAAGCAGGATTTCGATATCGTCCTGCTCGATCTCGACATGCCGCGCATGGACGGCTTCGAACTGCTGGGCCTGATGCGCGCCGATCCGCGCCTGAGGCACGTGCCGGTCGTCGTGGCGACCGGGCGCGAAGACATGGTGGCGGTGGACAAGGCCTTTGCGTCGGGGGCCACCTCCTTCGTCGTCAAGCCGCTGAACTGGCGGTTGATTTCGCATCAGTTGTCCTATGTCCTGCGCAATGCCCGCGACGAGGCGGCGGTGCGCGGTGCGCTGAAGCAGCTTCAGGACGACAATATGCTGAAAGGCGAGGTGCTGCGGTTGTCGCACGGCAAGCTGAGCGACTCACTGACGCGGCTGATGCAGTTGACCGACGATATGGAGGGGCTGGCGGTCGATGCGGCGCTGGCCGGGGCGGTGAAAAAGATGCGCGACACGACCCGTACCATTCAGACCCTGCATGCCGACATGGCGCGCGCCATGGCCCTGATCCAGAGAAGCTAAGCTTTTCAGCCACCCAGACGCAAGAAAAGCCCCGCAAGGGGCTTTTCGCGTTTTGTGTTCGGTAGGTCAGGGGATACTAGATCCAGTAACCGAAAAGCCAATCCCACATGGTGATGCCCTCTACGTGTACGCGCAGCCTGATCGCTGCAAGAGTCTATTTACCATTAATAATTGAGCTTAACAAGCATTAACCCTGTTTTTTTACGTCTCATTAAGCGTATTTGACTCCCTTTGCGGGAAACCCGCAGAAAATTCAAAGTTTAGGGCAAGCGGGTGGGTTGAGTGTGCGGCATTCGGTCACCGATCAACAGTATTTAATGACAACGCTCAGCTATTGGTGCGTTGTTTTTGAATAGCGGCGGGCGTTACCTTGCGTAAAGGCAAAACAAAACCCCCTTCGCCGGAACGAAGGGGGTTTTGTTTTTCACACCGGTGGTTTTAACCGTGACGGATTTGTGCCACGTCGGCGGCCATGCGCGCCAGGAAGGCCTTGGACTCCATCGGGCGGGCGATATAGTAGCCCTGACCGACGTCGCAGCCCATGCGCGACAGAAGCGAAATGACCTCGATGGTCTCGATCCCTTCGGCGACGGCTTTCATGCCGAGCGCGTGGGCCAGCTGGATGGTCGAGCGCATGACGGCGCGGTCGGCCTTGTCGGTGCAGATATCCTGCGTGAAGCGGCGGTCGATCTTGAGTTCGGTCGCCGGAATCTTGCGCAGATATTCCAGCGTCGACAGGCCGGTGCCGTAATCGTCGATCGACAGGCCGATCCCCATGGCGCGGAACTCGGCCATCAGCAGGCTGGGGGTCTCGTTCTGCGCGATGGCCAGGGTCTCGGTGATTTCGAGGATCAGGCAGGTCGGATCGACCTCGTGCCGGGCCAGGGCACCGCGCACCATGTCGAGAATATCACGCGAGACCAGCAGGCTGGGCGAGATATTGACCGAGATGCGGAAGTCCGGCTTGTCGGCCAGTACGCTCCTGGCCACTTTCAGCGCATCGTTCAGCACGAAATCGGTCAGGCGGTCGATGCGACCGTGCTTTTCGGCCATTTCGACGAATTCGACCGGGCTGACCGGGCCGCGCACGGCATGGGTCCAGCGCACCAGGGCCTCGGCCCCGATCAGTTCCTTGGAATAGAGGTCCATCTTGGGCTGATAGGCGACCCAGATGTCGCCCTTGTCGAGCGCCTCGTCCAGTTCGCCCAGCAGCGACAGGTTCCATTCCTTCTGACCGGTCAGCGACGGGTCGTGCAAACGCCAACGCGTGCCGTCCTGTTCGGCGGCGTGGGCGGCGGCCAGCGCGCTGGTCAGGCGGTGCGACAGGGGCAGGTTGAATTCGCGGTCGAGGCCGAACGAGATATCGACGTCGAAGGCGTTGCGCTGGACGCGGATGGGGCTGCGGAAGATGACGTGCAGCGCCATGAACTGCTCGATCAAAAGGTCGTGGTCGTAGAGATTGGACAGCCAGAAGAAGTTGCCGTCGTCGCCGTGATAGAGCTGTGCGCCACCGGCCCCCAGTTCAAGACGCGCGACAATCTCCTTGATCAGCAGCTTTTCGGCTTCGGGGGGCAGGGCGCTGACCACCTCGGCGTAGCGACGGATGCGCGCGGCGACCAGCTGGCGGCCGTCCTGACCGTCGTCGTGGCGGATGGCGTTTGTCGTATAGAGGCCCGATACCGGGTTGATCGTGCCGCCCTTTTTCTGACGCGCGCCGAAACGCCGCCACAGGTTCAGTACGGCCACCATGCCGAGCAGCGACAGGCCGCCCATGGCTTCGGCAAAGATGTTGAAGGCTTCCAGAACGCCCGGCGCGACCAGCAGGACCAGCGCCGTCGCGGTGAGCGCCACGCGCCTGAACGGCAACGGTTTGGCGTTCAGGGCGTAGGCCGCCGCACACGCCGCCAGCAGCCAGCCGGGCAGCCAGCCGAGGTTCAGCGGCTTGCCCGCCTTGAGGGTTTCGGCACCCATGACCACAACCACGGCTTCGGGCGAACGGTGTCCCTGACCCAGAACGGCCAGTTGCTCGCCCAGCCCCGGGGCGTTGAAGCCGATGACCACATCCTTGCTACGCACGACGCTGCCGCCATGGCCCGACAGGACGTCGGCGGCGCTGACATAGGGGATCGAGCTGGCGTCGAAGGCGTAGTTGATCGGAAAGCGTTCCCCGGCCTTGCCCGTCACGCCGGACAGGGCGGATTCGATGGATTCGAGGTCCTTGCCGCCGATGGTCGAACGGTACGGAACCGCCGAGACGCCGCGCCAGAAGCCGACGAAGCGCGCCATGGAGACGGTCTGCACCTCGTCGCTCAGGGCGGCGGCGGGCAGGACGTCGCGGCCCTTGCGCCGGCCCAGCCGGTAATCGACGGTGGCCGCCGCATAGACTTGGCCCGGGTGGCGGGAAAAGGTTTCGGCCAGTAGGTTGTTGCTGGTTTCGCCCTGATCCTGAAGCGGCAGGGTGAAGAAGACGCGCGTCGCACCGTCGGCGAACAGCCGGTCGGTGAGGGCGGACAGGTGTGCGGATTTCCATGGCCACGGGCCCAGCGCCGCCAGGGCGGGCTCATCGAGGCCGACGACCGCGATATCGCCGCTGACCGGCTTTTCCATCACGGCATTACGCGTCGTGCGCAGGAACAGTTCCAGCGGGTTGCCGATTTCGATCACGGTGAACAGGGCCGAGAGACCGAGCAGGACAACCAGCGCCCCCGGCTTGCGGAGGCGGGCTTTAAACGTGGAAAAGGCGTGGGCAAACTTCATATACAATACCTCGGCCCGCTCACAGTAATTTCAAATTATTAGGAAACTACAAATAGGTGCATGAATTCTGGATAAAATTTTTCGTTTAGTTTTTGTTTACTGTAACGATGGCGGACATTATTATAAATAATGCCGTTATATTTAGCGTCCTGAGGCGCAGCGCCGTGTTACGCGGTGGAAACAAATTGTCTCATAAATCCCACAATGTGGATAATCGCATGACAAATGTGCAGAACGGCGACGGTAAAAGTCGGACATGTGCGTATGACCTTCCGAACACGGGCCTGAAGGTCCGGCCTATCCAAAAACCGTTACAGCGGAAAAGACGTCCCCAATGAAAATGCCTTTCACCTCTCTCATGCCCGCGCTTCTGATGACCTCGGCGATAGGTCTGGTGCTCGCGGCCCCCGCTTCGGCCCAGACCGCACCCGCGCCGACGCCGACGCCGGTGCCGACGGTCCAGCCGAAACCGGTGGAAAAGACAGAGGCGCAAAAGAAGGCCGAGGCCGAAAAAGCCGCCGCTGAAAAAGCCGCGGCGGGTACGGGTGAAGACGTCACCACGGTGACCGTGACGGGGCAAAAGCCGATCGCCAAGATCGACCGCGACGTCTATGACCCCAAGACCGACCCCGACACGCCGGTGTCCTCGGCCTCGGACGCCCTGAACAAGGCCCCGGGCGTCAATGTCGATCCCGAAGGCAATGTCACCCTGCGCGGCAATTCCAACGTTCAGGTCTATATCAACGGCAAACCTTCGGCGCGGACCGAAGGCAATTTCCGCGCCATGACCCTGCAATCCATGCCCGCCGACGACATCGATACGGTCGAAGTCATGACCAGCCCGTCGGCGCAGTTCGGAGCCGAAGGCGGCGCGGGCATCATCAATATCGTCCTGAAGCCGGGCCGCGGCTTGCGTCCCAACCTGTTCATGAACGCGTCGGCGGGCAGCTTCGGCCGCTATAATGCCGCCGTTCAGGGCGGCACCGGCAAGGATCTGGGCGACAAGGGGACGATCTCGTTCTCGGGCGGGATCAATGTTCAGCACGGCGTGAACAAGAGCCGGACCGAAGGGTTCCGTGAATATATCCGCACCGGCGGCAATACGACCACGACCTCGGGGGGCCGTACGCGCAGCGTCAGCGACAACTATGGACTACGCGGCAATCTGGAATATGCGCCGAATGCGAAGAATACCTTTACGGTCGAAGCGACCTATAGCGACGGCAAGAACGAAGGGCGCAGCAACGATTTCACCGAGGACCGCGATGCGGCGGGCGCACTGACCGAACGCTATATCGGTGTGACGACCAATCCGGACACCACGCGTCAGGCGTCCTCGCGTCTGGGCTTCAATCACAAGGGTGATCAGGAAGGCGAAAGCTTCAAGGCGGATATCCGGCTGACGAAGGGCGAGTCCACCCGCGACCGCTTCTCGACCTTCACCTATATGACCGCGTCCAAGAACAATAGCCGTGAATTCAGGGAGGGCAGCGAAGACAGCACGATTGCCATCAGCACCGACTATAATCGTCAGTTGTGGGGCGGCGTCTTTGCCACGGGCTTCGACCTCAATTCGCGTACCTCGTCGCGCGACGCGACCCAGTTCAATACCGATGCCTCTGGTGCGCGGACCCCGGACTTGCGGCGTACCAATGCCGTGACTCAGGATCAGGACCAGAGCGAAGCCTATGTCACCTATCAGCGCACCTTCGGGGAAAAATGGAACCTGATGAGCGGCGTCCGGGTGGAGCAGACCCACGTCAGCCTGAACCGCCGGGTATGGTACAATCCCAACCCGAACCCGACGGCGAACGATCCGACCTATTTCGAAACCAGCTATATCAACTACCACCCCAGCTTTGCCGCGCAGTACCAGCTGACGGACAAGATGAAGCTGAGGTACAATTACAGCCATCGCGTGGGGCGCCCGAGTACGGACGATCTCAACCCCGCCATCATCTACAACAGCGAACGCAGCGCACGTCAGGGTAATCCGGACCTCAAGCCGGCGGAAACCCACGCTAACGAACTGCGTTACGAATACCGTGACAATGCCAAGAACCTGACCTTTACCACGACCTATTTCCACCGGATTACCGAAAACAACGCCATCAATCGCACGACCACTATCGACCCCAACAATACGCCGCTCGATACGTCGGACGACGTGGTCCTGACCCGGCGCGAGAATGGCGGCGAGGGCCTGGAAAACGGTTTCGACATCATGTACGACCAGCGTTTCACCAAACTGACGATCAATCTTCAGGCCACCGTCAAGCACGACAAGCAGCCGCCGCGCAGCGGCACGTCCAGCGGCATTTCGGAACTGGATTCGGTCAATGGCCGGGTGCGCATCGGCTACAACTTCACGCCGCGCGACCGGGCGCAGGTGTCGTTCAATGCGCCGGTGAAGCAGTTGAACGGACAGGGCTACCGCGAGCAGCCGCTGCGCTGGCAGGCGTCGTACCGCCGTCCGATCAACAACAAGCTCAGCTTTACCGTCAGCGCTCAGGGCGAGGGGACTAACCGTTCGGTCAACAGCAACGATACGCTGCAATCCTTCAATGAATCCGAGCGCGGCGGTACGACCTTCATGGTCGCCCTCCAGTTCAACCCGATGGGCTTCAACAGCCGCATGGGCAACCGTCAGGGTGGCCAGCAGGGCGGTCAGGGCGGCGGTCGTCAGGGCGGCGGTGGCTTTGGCGGCGGTAATAACGGCGGGGGCGGGGGTGGCGGCTTCGGCGGCCCCGGCGGCGGGTTCTAACTCTCTCAGAAGGCGGTGGCATCGGCTCACCGCCTTTTTTGTTCTTTTGTCGAAAACCGGTTGCCACGTTTCGGCATATCGCTCTATGGTTGGGTGAACACATGCGGTTCCCTGGGGGGTATTTCAGTCTATTATGCGTGCGGCGGCCACCTCGACCGAAGCTTTGAGCGCGTCGTCGGCCTCGACCGCAAGCGCCGCGCCGCCTGTGCCTGTGCCTGCGGCGTCGCCCGACAGCGTCACCGCCGCCGATGTGACCGCGGCCGAAGTCCTGATAAAAAAGGTCAATGCAGCGGGCAGTCTCCAGACCCATTTCGCCGTCGCCCCGCCGCGCCGGGACGTGGACTACGAATGGCTGCGCAAGCTATTCTCGTTCTTCGGCAAGATTGGCAAGTTTATCGCCGATGTCCTTGAACCGATTGCGCCAATCCTGCCGTACCTCATGTATCTGGCGCTGGCGGTGCTGATCGCTTTCCTGTTGTCGCCTCTGGTCCGCGCCGCCATCACCGCGCGGGTCGAACGCCTGTTCCAGCGCGACGGGCTCAAGGCCGATGCCCCGTGGCGGCCCACCGCCGAAGCCGCCGCCGCCCTGCTTTCGGAAATCGACGCTCTGGCGGCGCAGGGCGACTACGACGAGGCGGTGCACCTGCTGCTCAAACGCTCGGTCGCCGACCTGAACGCCTATCGTCCCGATCTGGTGCGCAAGCACTATTCGGCGCGCGACATCGGCACACACCCGTTATTGCCCGAAGATGCGCGCCCAGCCTATGCCGAGATCACGCGCTGGGCCGAAAAGAGCTTTTTCGCGGGCATAAAGGTCGGGCGGGAAGGCTTCGACGCCTGCCGCAAGGCCTATGTCGGCTTTGTGTCGATCAAGGGGATCGGCTGATGCGCATTCCCCTGATCGGAAAAGAGATTCCGCCCCTGACGCACTTCCTGCCGCTGCTGGTGGGGCTGATGTGCTTCGGCCTGTTCGCCATGGCGGGGCTGATGCTGATCACGCCGCATCTGGAACCGGAGGCGCGGGGGCCCGCAGGCAACCCGGTCGCCCTGTCGGCGCAGGGGTTCAAGGGGTTGCGTGAACTGCTGGAGGCCGATGGTTACCGGACCAGCCTCAACCGGCAGGAAACCGGTCGGCCCGACCTGAAAGATCTGGCCATCGTCACCTTCGATTCCGACGGCGCGATCTACAATGCCGAACGCGAATATGTGGAGGGTGAGGAAAAACCGCAAAAAATTCAACCGCCTGTGTCGGCATCTTCATCCGAATCTTCATCCGGTTCCGCGTCGTCTTCGTTCGATACGGCGTCGGCGTCTAAGGCCGCCCAGGACGCCTATAACCGCGAAATGGCCGAGGCGTCGGCGTCCAAGGCGTCGCAGGACGCCAGTTCGACCTCGGCGGAGGGCGCAGACCCCAAACATCGGGACGAGGCGGCGATGGACGTCTATGCGACGCCGTCCGCCGAAAAGGGCAAGCGGCTGCTGTACGAACCGGTCGGTCGCGCGGTGCTGGTCGTCGCGCCGAAGTGGGACGCCAATCCGATGGCCGGTCATCCCCGCTGGGCCGCCGATCCGTTCCTCAAATCGCCCGGCGATATCTTCACGCAACTGACCCTGCTATCGCCGATCGAGAGCCGTTGCATCCGCGTCGAGGGCGAGTGCGCCTACCGCATCACCTATAAGCGTCTCGATTACCGCCTGACGCGCGCCCCCGCGGCCAAGGGACGCTCCTACGCCCTGACGCCCGCCGCCGGTCAGACCGTCATCACCAAAGGCTATACCAGCGGACGCATTCGCGGCCTTCAGTCGATCACCGGGCCGAACCTGACGCCGCTGCTGCTGGGGCCCAATGGCGAAGTGCTGCTGTCGCGCGTCAACCCCATGCCGGGCGACAAGCCATTTAAAGTGCCGATCTATCTGCTGTCCGATCCGGACCTGCTCAACAATCAGATACTGGCCGATCCCGAACGCGTGGCGGGAGCATTGTCCATTATTGATTCCGTTGCGCCTAAAACCGGAACCAAGCCCACTATCGCTTTCGATGTGACGTTCAACAGTCTGGCCTACGAGCAGGACTTCATGCACCACGTGGCGCGTGTGCCCTTTGTCGGCATCCCGCTGGCCCTGATCGTGATGGCGCTGGCCCTGATGTGGTCGGCCTTTTCACGCTTCGGTCCGGCGCACGATCCGGCGACCGAGACGCCGCATGGGCGCGGGGTGGTGATCCTGGCCGACAATGCCGCGCGCCTGATCGCCAAGGCGGGGCGGCAGCCCAAACTGGCCCCGGCCTATGCCCAGATGATCCGCGATCAGGCGCTCAAGGCCACGGGCCTGTTCCAGCATACGACCGCGCCGGACGAGATGGCCGAGCGCCTGAGCGAGAAATACAATACCCCCGAACGCTTCGCCGCCCTGTCGGCCGAGGCGCAAACCCTCACCAATCCCATGCAACTGCTGACCTGGGCGCGCCGCCTGCATCAGTGGAAAGCCGCTATTGTGAAAACGGAGACTTAAGACGTGCAGATTTCCGATGTCCTGAACCTGTCGAACCGCCTCAAGGGCGAAATCGGCAAGGTTATCGTCGGTCAGGCCGATACGGTCGAACTGATGCTGACGGCCCTGTTTTCCGGTGGCCATATCCTGCTCGAAGGCCCGCCGGGGACCGCCAAGACGCTTCTGGCGCGTACCTTCTGCAAGGCGCTGGCCCTGCGTTTCGGCCGCATTCAGTTCACGCCGGACATGCTGCCGGCGGATATTCTGGGGTCGAACCTGTTCAACTTCCAGACCTCGTCCTTTTCGCTGACCAAGGGGCCGATCTTCTGCGATCTGCTGCTGGCCGACGAAATCAACCGCACCCCGCCGAAAACCCAGGCTGCGCTGCTGGAGGCCATGCAGGAGCGTAAGGTGACGCTCGACGGCACGCGCTACGATCTGGGCGACCGTTTCACCGTTATCGCCACGCAGAACCCGATCGAGCAGCAGGGTACCTATCCGCTGCCCGAAGCGCAGCTCGACCGTTTCCTGTTCAAGCACGTGCTGGGCTACCCGTCCGTGGCCGAAGAGCGCCGCATCATCGACGGGGCGGGCAACAGCGCCGTCGCGCTCGACCCGGATCAGGCGGGGATCGAGGCGGTGCTGGACGCGGCGACACTGGACGACGCCATCCGGACCGTGGCGGGAGTGCGCCTGAACGACGCCAATCTCGACTATATCGTTAGCCTGACCCGCGCCACGCGCGAAAGTCCGTCCCTGTCGGTCGGGGCCTCGCCGCGGTCAGGCGCCTTGCTGGCTCGGGCGGCGCGCGCGCGCGCCACGCTCGATGGCCGGGACTATGTGCTGCCGGACGATATCAAGGCGCTGTATCTGCCGGCCATGCGCCATCGCGTCCTGCTGGCTCCGGCGGCGGAAATCGAAGGCCAGACGGTGGATGGTGTGCTGCAGGCGCTGCTGGAACGCATCGAGATTCCGCGGTAAATAAGATGATCTATCCCACCCCGCGACTGATATGGCTGATGATCGTCGGTGTCCTTCTGGGCAGCGCTCTGGTCTTTGTCGTGCCTGCCCTGTGGTGGGTGGCGCCGGTCGTCATGGTGGGCCTGATCCTGCTGGCGCTTTTCGAAGGTGTTTTTGCCCCGGTGCCGTCCCGGGTTACGCTCGATGCGCCCCTGCCGCGCCGGATCGGCGTCGGACGCGACTATGTGTTTCCCTATGCGCTCAGTTTCAACGGCCGTCGTCCGGGTAAGCTCGACATCCGCTGGGGCATCACGGCGCGGCTGAATACCCCGCAGGCCGGCGTCACCCTGACGCCGGACGACACCGGCGCTTTCAAAGGCGAACTGCCCTTGCGCGCGTCATCGCGGGGCGCGGCGGCGGTCGAGGCCGCCCATGTCCGCTGGAGCGGCGGGTTGGGGCTCGGCTATGTACAGAAGGTCATTCCGCTCGACTGGCATCTGGTGGTCACGCCCGATCTCGAAGGCGTGCAGCAGGACGCCTCGGCGCTGTTCTCGCGCGACTCCGTCTATGGCGTGCGCGTGCAGAACCAGCTTCACAACGGTTCCGAATACCACGCCCTGCGCGAATACGACTCGTCTCAGGACCACCGCCGCATCGACTGGCGCTCGTCGGCCCGGCACCTGAAACTGTTGTCACGCGAATTCCAGACCGAACGCAATCACCACATCGTGCTGGCCTTCGATACGGGCCGCCTGATGGGTGAGCCGCTGCTCAACGTCAAGAAGATCGACCGCGCCCTCTATGCCGGTCTGCTGCTCGGCTATTGTGCATTGAAAATCGGCGACAATGTACGCAGTTTCGCCTTCGCGGCGCGACCCTACCACAACGCGCCGCTGCTGTCGGGAACCCAGGCCTTCGAAGGGTTGAAGGCGCAGTTGTACGGGCTCGACGACCTGCCCGAGGAATCGAACCATACGCTGGCGCTCGCCGATCTGGGCGCAAAAATCGGACGGCGGTCGCTGATCGTCCTGTTCACCGACTTCATCGATGAAATCAGCGCCGACCTGATGATCGAGTCCTTGCAACGCCTGTCGAAAAAGCACCTGATCGTTTTTGTCGCCTTCCGGGACGAGGTGCTGGAACGCCTGGCCGCCGACGTGCCGCACGAAGCCGACGACATCACGCGCGCCATCTTCGCGCGGCGGCTGCTCAATCGGCGCGAGACGGTTTATGCGACGCTCAGGCGCATGGGGATCGAGGTGCTGGAGGCGACGACCGAGGCCATGGCGGTGAATGTGGTGCTGAAATACCTCGAAATGAAACGGGAGGACCGGCTGTGAGCGATACGCCGCCGCTTCAACTCAAGAGCCAGAAATTCCGCGACACGCGCGAAAAGGAATGGCGGGCGCTGGCGCGTCAGATCGACCGCGCCGAAAAGGGCCAGATCGGCAGTTTCACCACCGAGGAACTGCTCGAACTGCCGGTCCTGTATCGTGCCACGGTGTCGTCGCTGTCCATGGCGCAGTCGATCTCGCTCGATCGCAACCTGATCACCTATCTTCAGGCTCTGTGCGGCCGCGCCTATGTCTATATGTACGGCGCCCATGCCCGTCCGTTACAGGTCTTGAAGGACTTTTTCCTGCGCAGACTGCCGCAGAGCTTCCGCGCGCTCGGTATCGAGATGTGGCTGTCGTTCGCCTGTTTCTTTCTGGGGGCGGTTGGCGGCTGGCTGATGTGCGCCTTCGACCCCAGCTGGTACAATGCGCTGGTCGGCCATTCGGCGCAGGGCCGCGATACATCGGCCACCGCCGAGGATCTGCGCAAGACCCTGGGCGGCGCCGAAAAGGAGCAGCTTGGCACCTTCTCGGTCTATCTGATGTCGAACAATACGCGGGTGACCCTGATGGCCTTCGCGGTCGGCGTGATCGGCGGGGTGCCGACGGCCTTCGTCCTGCTCTATAACGGCATGATGCTGGGGGCGATGATGTGGCTGTTCGCCAGCAAGGGGCTGGGCTTTGATTTCGCCGCCTGGCTGTCGATCCACGGCACGACCGAAATGCTGGCCATCATCATCGGCGGCGGGGCCGGTTTCCATCTGGCGCGGCGGCTGATGTTCCCCGGTCATCTGACGCGCAAGGCGGCGCTGTCGACCGCCGGACGCACCGCCGGGACGGTCATGCTGGGGGCCATGCTGATGCTGATCATCGCCGGGGTCATCGAGGGCGTCGGCCGTCAGACCATTACCGATATGGGCCTGCGCTTCGCTTTCGGCGGCGTCATGCTGGTGTGGTGGCTGACCTATTACGGGTTGTTCGGTCGCGACCGGAAAGGGGCGGGCGATGGCCAAAACCCCTAAGCCGCGCAAGCTTAAACAGGACCTGATGAAGGGCGGCACGATCGCGGTCGGCGGCATCGAAGGCCCTACGACGGTCGTCACTACGCCCGAAGGGGTCAGGCTCGGTTTCCGCACCGCGTCGTTCGGGACGCGACTGGGGGCCCTTTTGATCGACCTCATGATCATGATCGCCATCCCGATCGTCTTGGTGCTGGTCTATTTCCTGTTGCCGCTGGAGCACGTAAACCTCGACATGGCCCCGGACCATCCGTTCCGGCAACTGGTCAATATCCTCATCATCCTGACGCTGTTCTTCGCGCGGTCGGGCTATTTCATGTTTTTCGAGATGGGGCCGCGCGCCGCCACGCCGGGCAAGCGGGTCATGAAGATCCGGGTCATTTCACACGATGGCGGCCATCTGACGCCCGCCGCGGTGATCACCCGCAACGCCCTGCGCGAGGTCGAGCTGTTCCTGCCCCTAACCCTGTCGTTTCAGGCGATGGCGGGCGGCGGCTGGCTGGGGCTTGTGGCCTTCCTGTGGGCGCTGGGTCTGGCGCTCCTGCCGCTGTTCAACAAGGCCAAGGCGCGGCTGGGGGATTTTCTCGGGGGAACGCGCGTCGTCCACGTCCCGCGTGAGGCCCTGAGCTTCGATCTGGTCGAACAGGCCGCGGTGTCGTCGTGGCTGCAGTTCACACCGGAACAGGTCGCGGCCTACGGCGAAAAGGAGCTTACGGTGCTGGAAGAGGTGCTGCGCGAGCGTCGTGCCTCGACGCTGCAGGCCGTGGCGAGCCGCATCAAGGCGCGCATCGACTGGAAAGGGCCGAAAGCCGAGGCGGACATGCCGTCGGACGAGTCCTTCCTGCGCGCCTATTACGCGGCGCTGCGGGCGCATCTGGAAGGCCGTATGCTGATGGGCCGCCGCCGGAAGGACAAGTTCGATCCGGCGACGTGATTGCGTCAGGCAAACACGTCGGCGGCGGTTTCCGGCGTCCGGCCTTCCTTGCTTTCGCGCAGGAGCACGTAACAGGTGACGCTGAACACCAGCGATACGGCGTTGACCACCACGTTGGCCAGGGTCGAGATGCCCAGAATGACCAAAGGCGGCAGGCTGGCGGCCAGGAACAGGAACGGTGCCTGTACGACGCTGGACAGGATGAGGGTGGCCACCCCGACCAAAAGACTGATGAAGAACAGCCCCCAGCGATGGTTCTCGGTCAGCTTCCAGCTCTTCGACAGGGCGCCGCCGATGCCGTTACCCCGTTCAGCGATATAGACGGCGAAGCAGGGGCTCAGGGCCACAGCGACGATGATGCCGGGGATGATCAGCAGGATAAAGCCGACGATGAACGCCAGGCCGTACAGGATGCCGATGGCGATCAGCGGCAGGATATTGGCGAAGGCCCGGCCGATCGATTCCCCCAGTTCGAATTTGCGCCCGACCAGACCGGTCACCGCCAGTTCGGTCAGCATGGAATAGTTGATCAGCGACAATATGATCGAGGCAAGCCCAAGGCCGAACCCGGTCAGACTGCCCGAAGTGGTTGAAAAGCCGACACCGCTGGTTTCGAGCGGGGATTCGCCGAGTGCCGTGACCATATAGGCGCTGAAGGCGAAGGTCGGAATCCCGACCGTGACCGCCGCCATGCCGAAAATCAGCGCGAAATGCCGCCCCATCAGGTCGAAGGCGCGACTGAAGACATTACCGATCGTGAATTTCATGACATCCCCCTAACACTCAGGGAATAGGTAACATCACGCGGCCTTAAGTTACAAGCGCTTTAGCTCCAGCACTCCTTCGTTCCCTTGCGGCGGGCAATGGCGTGGGCGATGGCATTGGCGCGCGGCGTAATGGTTTCGGCGGGCTTGCCGAACAGCCAGCCCTGGCCGTGACTGATGCCCAGATCAAGCGCCAGACGCGCAATATCCTCGTTTTCGATCATTTCCCCGATACAGACGCATTTCAGTTCCTGACTCAGGACGCTGATCGAGTGGATAAGGGCCCGCTGGCGCGGATGGGTGAGGGCGGTCTTCAGGAACGGGCCGTCGATCTTGATGAAATCGACGTCGAAGCGACGCAGGTAATTATAGGCCGCAGCACCCGACCCGAAATCGTCGAGGCAGATCTTGAAGCCCCGGCGGCGGACATCGGCGAGGAAGTTGGCGGCGTCGTCAAGGTTTTCGACCAGATGCGATTCGGTCAGTTCGAACATCAGGCGGCCGCGCAGGCTGGGGGCGTTGCGCAGCATGGCGCTCAGGCGGTCGCGGAATTGCGCATCCTGCACCGACAGGCCGGACAGGTTGACCGCGATGGACTCCGCCGGATAGCGCTGAAGGGCCTCCATGCCCTTGGCGCAGACGGCCAGATCGAACTCCATGGCCAGGCCGACCTGCTCGGAAAAGCGGACCGTGTCGAAGGCGTCCATGCCGCCCGTAAAGCGCAGAAGCGCTTCATAATGCTGCACGTCGCGGGTTTTCAGGTCGACGACCGGCTGGAAATGCAGGTTGAACTGCCCGGCGGCCAGCACGGCCTTGACCTTGGCATATTGGTCGACGGCGGCGGTCATGGCGGCGTTCAGGCTGGCCTGCAAACCCCGCGCATCGACCGCGGCGTTTTTGGTGAAATTGTCCATCACGTAGGACAGGGCCCGGGCGACGCTTTCCTCGTCGAGGTGCGCGGTATCCAGCGACAGGGTCACGACCGAAGGCGAGACCGCGCCGTCGCGGATGCCGGCCTTGCTCAGGGCCTGACCGATGTCGGCGTTCAGTTGCGCCTCGGCGGTGCCGTCGGCGTCGGGTGCCGCCAGTATGCCGAACTCGTCATCGCCCAGTTGCGCCGCCAGACCGCTTGGGCCCGACGAGGCGCGCAGCAAGGCGCCGATCTCACCCATCAGTTGCTCGGAGCGTGATTGCGGCAGGTTTTCCATGGCCCCCGACAGGCCGTTGAGGCGGATAAGCTGCATTTCGCGCAGCATGGCCGCGCCCGAATCGGGGTCGGTCGGCTTGATCTGCTTGGCGGCCATGTGCTGGAAGTCGCCCATGCTGATCAGGCCGCTGACGTCGTCGCGCGCCGGCAACCCCTTGGTCAGGGTGTCGGACAGGACGGTCACCGTGATGTAGGTATAACCGGTCGCGCCGTCGGGGCCGGGCAGGTAGCAGGCGCCGAGATTGACCTGCATGGCTTTGCGGTCTTCGGGCTGAAGCTTGACGGTTGCCGGGTCCAGACGGCCGATTTCGCGGGCGCGCTTCAGCAATCGGGAGATAAGAAGCCGCTCGGAAACCGGAAAGAGCTCGGTGACGGGCTTGTTTTTGAGATTCTGGGCCGTGCCGCTAAGGAGGGCGTTGGTCGCGCCGACCGTCCTCAGAATGCGTTCCTGCCCGTCAACCTCGATCAGCAGATCCGCCGCCGCCAGCGAGAAAGCAATATAGCGGTCGCGTTGAGCTTTGTAGTCTTCGGCGCGATGGGGCATTCGTCTTACTGGCCTCTTATTCCGGCGCGTGGTGGTGTGCCGGTTGTTCCGCATACTAATCAGAAAAGTTTAATAAAAGCCTGAGTATCGGCAGGTGGAGGGAGGAGATTGACAAGACAGACAAGTCTGTCACTATCGTGGCGATCGCGAAGGTCTTGAGCGCTGAACAGGGGAGCGGCATGAGCAAGGACGTAGAGACCACAACGGGTGTAACGGGTAAAACCGGTGTCAGGGACCGCATCCTGCATACGGCCCTGCCGTTGTTTGTGGCGTCGGGCTTCAAGGCGACGGGGATCGACCGCATCATCGCGGCGTCCGGCGTTGCCAAGGCCAGTTTTTACCGGCATTTCCCGTCGAAGGACGATCTGGTCCTCGCCTGCCTCGAAGGGTGGCATGTCTCGCAATTCGCGGCGCTCAAGATGAAGGTCGAGGCGTCGGACGACAAGGCGCGGCCTCTGGCCGTATTCGACGCTCTGGCGGCGCAGGCGGCGGATCGTGCCTTTCGCGGCGACCTGCTGATCACGGCCCTGATCGAACTGGGCGACGACAAGGCGGCGGTAACCGCCATGGTCGCCCTGGCGCGACGGCAGATGCGCGAATGGTTCGAAGGCCTGCTCACCGCCGCCGATTTCGCCGACATGGCCGAGGTCCTGTCGCACGAATGGCTGCTGCTGTACGAAGGCGCGATGGTCGCCGGGGTGCGCGCACCGCAGGAACATCCGGCGCGCCGGGCCCGTGCCGCCGCCGAACGCAGCCTGCAGCAAATCCAGCTCAAGCGTCTTTTAAGCAAAACCCTGCCGCAATAATCGTTCAGAATTTCCCGAATTGGGCGCGTTTTGCAATCTGGGGTAGGGCCCATGCCGTGCCCTATTAACATAAAAGAAATCAGTGCGTTGCTACAAGTGATCCGTGCGTCGGATAGGGCGTGCGCGTAACCATGCAGCGGATACCGTTTTTATGTTGAGAGTCCTTACCTGTCTGCGGGATCAGCACAATTGGGCGCTGGTCGTTCTGGCGGCGGTCGTCTGCGTCTCGGCGTCGCTGACGGCGATGGCTCTGGTGCGCCGGGCGAAGAAAAGCGATAGCCGCGAGCGTATGCGCTGGGTGCTGACGGCGGGCGCGGCGACGGGGTTCGGCATCTGGGCGACGCACTTTATCGCCATGATGGCCTATAATCCCGGTGTCATTACGGGCTACGATCTGGTCCGTACCCTCGTCTCCCTGATCGTGGCAGTGACGGTCACGGCGGCGGGCATCGGTCTGGCGGCCATGGAAGACCGGCTGGTGTGGCGGTCGGTCGGCGGGGCCCTCGTCGGGCTGGGCGTGGCCGGTATGCACTATACGGGCATGATGGCACTGGAAGTGCCTGCGCATATCCACTGGCTGAAAGATCTGGTGGCGGTTTCCGTCCTTCTCGGCATGGCCTGCGGTGCGGCGGCGCTTTCGGTGGCGACCAGCGACCGGGCGCACAGCCTGTGGGCCGGCACGGGCCTTCTGGTGCTGGGGATCGTCGGCCATCACTTCACCGGCATGGGCGCTATCGAGATGGTAGCAGACCCGGCACGCGCGACCTCCGGTCTGGTTCTATCGCCGGACAGCATGTCGCTGACGATTGCAGCCGTGGCGCTGGCGGTGCTGGGCCTGTGCGGAGCGACCATCCTCCATCGTCAGAAGCTGGACGACGTCGTGGCCGACAATGAACGTCACCTGAGCGTGCTGGTCGATGCCATTCAGGACTACGCTATCTGCATGCTGGATCCCGAAGGTCGGGTGAGTAACTGGAACAGCGGCGCCCAGCGCTTCAAGGGCTATACGGCCGATGAGATCGTCGGTCAGGGCTTCGACCGCTTCTATCCGGAAGCCCAGCGCCGCGCCGGCAAGCCGCAGAAGGCCTTGCAGATCGCACGCGACATGGGCCGCTTCGAGGAGGAAGCCTTGCGCGTGCGCAAGGACGGCTCGCACTTCTACGCCCACGTCGTCCTGACGCCGATGTTCAAGGCCAATGGCACCTTGCTGGGCTTTGCCAAGATCACGCGCGACGTCACCCAGATCAAGGCCGACCGCGAACGCCTGCGTCAGACGACGCACAATTTCGACACCGCCCTGCGTCACATGTCGCAGGGCCTGTGCTTGTACGACGCCGAAGAGCGCCTGATTCTGGCCAACCCGCGCGTGATAGATATCTTCAACTCCGATCCCGAAAAGGTCGTGCCGGGCTTACCGTTCCGCGAGCAGATCGCCCGAATCCTGGCGCGCACAGGGGCAACGGCCGAGTTTATCGAGGCGCGCTATCAGGCGCACAAGGCGCTTATTGCCCAGCCGGGCGGCGGCACCTTCATTTCCGAATTCCGCGACGGCACGGTGGTGGCCATCACGCACCGCCCGATGCCGGACGGCGGCTGGGTCACGACGTTCGACGACATCACCGAACGTCGCCGCGACGAGGCGCGTATCGCGCACATGGCCCGCCACGACGGCCTGACCGGCCTGCCCAATCGCGATCATTTCAACACCTGCCTCGATCAGGAACTGGAATGGGGCGCGCGTCACGGGCAAAAGGTCGCCGCCATCGCCATCGACCTCAACCGGTTCAAGGAAATCAACGATCTGCGCGGCCATGCGGCGGGCGATACGGTGCTGAAGGTGATTGCCGAGCGCCTGAGGGCCACCTGCGGCGAGGGCGAATTTACGGCGCGTCTCGGCGGTGACGAATTCGCCTGTATCAAACGCGTTATCGACACGCGCGACCTGACCGATTTCATCGAACGGGTCCAGACGGCGCTGAACGGGCCGATCGATCTGGACGGCTTCGAAGTCGCGCCCGGTGGCTCGGTCGGCGTGGCTATCTATCCCGACGACGCGACCCAGCGCGAAGGCCTGATGAACAATGCCGATCTGGCGCTCTATCGCGCCAAGTCGACCCACGGCGAGCACGTCTGCTTCTACGAAGCCCGCATGGACGAGGTGGCACGCGACCGCCGGGCCCTGGCCAAGGATCTGTGGCAAGCCATCGGCCGCAACGAATTTTCGGTCCATTATCAGGTGCAGAAGGCCGTCGATACGCAGGAAATCACCGGTTACGAAGCCCTTCTGCGCTGGAAACATCCCGAGCGCGGCCATGTCAGCCCGGCGGACTTCATTCCGATAGCCGAGGAGTGCGGTGCCATTCTGGATATCGGCGAGTGGGTGTTGCGTACGGCCTGCGCCGAGGCGGCCAGCTGGCACAATCAGGCCAAGATCGCCGTCAACCTGTCGCCCGTGCAACTGGGGCATGTCGATCTGGTCCATCTGGTCCATTCCATTCTGATCGAAACGGGGCTGTCGCCGCGGCGTCTGGAGCTGGAAATTACCGAATCGACCATCATCGGCGACAAGGCCCGCGCCCTGCATATCCTACGTCAGATCAAGGCCCTGGGCGTAACCATCGCCATCGACGATTTCGGCACCGGCTATTCGTCGCTCGATACGCTCAATTCCTTCCCGTTCGACAAGATCAAGATCGATCGTTCGTTCCTGCTGGAAGCCGAGCACAGCCCTCAGGCGCGCGCCATCATCCGCGCCATTCTGGCGCTCGGCAAGAGTCTGCAGGTGCCGGTTCTGGCCGAAGGTGTCGAGACGGTCACCCAACTGGAGTTGTTGAAATCGGAAGGCTGCGACGAGGCGCAAGGCTATTATTTCGGTCGCCCGGCGGCGCTGGTGCCGGACGAGGCCGGTCCGGATATCCGCCGAAGCGCGTAAAACCCCATAATTTTTGAGGGTAAAGCGTTGGTCTCTTTAGAAAACCATGCTATGCCGCCGACTTCGGAGGGGTAGATGACCACCACAGTAAACGGAACGCCGTCAACGGCGGCCGAACGGCGTAAGCGTATTCTTGATATTGCGCGCGATGCGTTTTTCCGCGACGGTTTCGTCGCGACCACCATGTCGGCCATCGCCGCGAAGGTCGGCGGCTCGAAAACCACCCTCTACAGCTATTTTCCGTCCAAGGAAGACCTGCTCGAAGCCTATATCACCGACCTGTGCGACCGTCTGCATCAGCAGGTCGAGTTCAGCGCCGACCCCGATAACCTGCCGGAGACCCTGACGGCTATCGGGACCGCGGCGCTCCGCTTCTTGGGCTGGGAGGAGATGTCGCAGGCCGGTCTTCTGGTCATAGAGGAGTCGCGCCGCAATCCGGACCTGGCCCGGCGGTTTTACGAAGCCGGACCGGGGAAAGGGCGCATTCGCATGGTGCGCCTGCTTCAGGTCGCCCATGACCGGGGCCATGTCCACGTACCCGATCCCCATGCCTCGGCGGAGGCTTTTGCAGGGATGCTGTTTGGCGATCTGCATATGAAGCGCCTGTTCAATATCAACGAGACGCTGGATGAAACCGCTATTCAGCGCCGGGTGTCCCATGCCGTGCGCGTCTTCATGATGGCCCATGCGGTCAAATAAGAACGCTGGTTTTTAAGCAAAAGCATCTTTTCTGCGACGGAATGCTGTTCGCCTTGCGTAACTCTGACTGGTGCACATCCTGATCTGGTCACGGGCGCACCCCTCTCTTACGCCCGTGACCCTTTTTTTTTGATCGCGTGAGCCATATCGCCGGGCCTCAGTTTCGACTTGCCAGCGGTAAAATGCCCTGACAAAAGAACCTCATGCCGAAACCTTCCCGCAGGTTTGAGGGACCGGAATAAAGGACAGCCATGCTTTCGCGTTTCTTCATCGACCGTCCCATCTTTGCCTGGGTCGTGGCCATCGTCATCATGCTGGCCGGCCTTTTGTCGATACGCACCCTGCCTGTAGAACAATACCCCGACATCGCCCTGCCGCAGGTGCGCGTCAACGCCTCTTATCCGGGGGCTTCGGCCAAGACCGTCGAGGACTCCGTGACCCAGATCATCGAGCAGGGCATGACCGGCCTCGACCGGCTGAAATACATGTCGGCGACGTCCTCGGACAACGGCTCGGCCAACGTCACCCTCGTCTTCGAGGCGGGCACCGACATCGACACCGCGCAGGTTCAGGTCCAGAATCAGGTGCAGTCGGTCATCAACCGCCTGCCGCAGGACGTGCAAACGCAGGGCGTTCGCGTCAATAAGGCGTCCAATAACCAGCTTCTGGTCTTTTCGCTCTTTTCGACGGACGGTTCGCTGACCAATGCCGACCTTGGCGACTATCTGGTGACCAATATTCAGGACACGCTGGCCCGCGTCGACGGGGTGGGCGAAACTAATGTCTTCGGCTCGGGCTACGCCATGCGCATCTGGCTCAATCCGGACAAGCTGGTGGGCTATAACCTGACGCCCGCCGATATCGTGACAGCGATCCGCGCCCAGAACGCGCAGGTCTCCGCGGGGCAACTGGCCGCCCAGCCGATCAGTCAGGACATCGCGCTCAACGCCACCATCACCTCGCAGTCGCGCCTGACCACGGTCGCGGAATTCGCCAATATCATCGTCAAGAGCGAGACCTCCGGTGCGACGGTCTATCTGCGCGATGTGGCCCGCGTCGAACTGGGGCAACAAAGCTACGATCAGCTTAGCCGCATCAACGGCAAGCCCGCGATCGGCATCGTCATCAATCTGGCCACCGGTGCCAATGCGCTGAAGACCGCCGATCTGGTCAAGGCCGAGATGGAGACCCTGTCGAAGAACTTCCCCAAGAATATCGAATACGCCATCCCGAACGACTCGACCGATTTCATCAAGCTGTCGATCCATGAGGTCGTGAAGACCCTGATCGAAGCCATCGTCCTCGTCTTCGTGGTCATGTACCTGTTCCTGCAAAACTGGCGCGCGACGCTTATCCCGACCATTGCGGTGCCGGTCGTGCTGCTGGGGACGCTGGGGATTCTGGCCGCCGCCGGGTTCTCGATCAACCTCCTGACCATGTTCGGGCTGGTGCTGGCCATCGGTCTGCTGGTCGACGACGCCATCGTGGTGGTGGAAAACGTCGAGCGCGTCATGCACGAAGAGGGGCTGAGCCCCAAGGACGCCACGCGCAAATCGATGGACGAAATCACCGGCGCCCTGATCGGTATCGGTTTGGTGCTGGCGGCGATGTTCGTGCCGATGGCCTTTTTCGGCGGGACGCAGGGCATTATCTATCGTCAGTTCTCGATCACCATCGTGTCGGCCATGGGCCTGTCGGTCATCGTAGCGCTGATCCTGACGCCGCCGCTGTGCGCCACCTTGCTCAAGCCGGTCGACCGCGACCATCACGCGGAAAAGAAAGGCTTTTTCGGCTGGTTCAATCGCTGGTTCGATAAGGCCAGCCACGGCTATATGCGCACCATCGGTGGTATCGTGGCCAAACCTATACGCTATCTGGCCGTCTATGGCGCGGTGATCGTCGCCTGCGCCATGATGTTCCACGTCCTGCCGACCTCGTTCCTGCCGGACGAGGATCAGGGCTTCATGCAGACCCAGATTCAGCTGCCGGTCGGCACGACGGGCAATGTCACCAACGAAATGGTCAAGAAGGTCGAGGCCTATCTGGCCAAGGACCCGACCGCGCGTTACGTTTTCGCCCGCTCCGGTACCAACGGGCAGAACCAGGGGCAGGTCAATATTCGCATGAAGCCGTTCGAGGAGCGCAAGACCTCGGACCTGCGCGTCCCAGCGGTCATCGAGCGCGCTCGCAAGGAATTCGCCAAGTCCGAATACCGTGGCGCGCGCATCATCCCGGTCCAGCCGCCGGTCGTGCGCTCGCTCGGCGATGCCTCAGGCTTCTCCTTCGTCATCAAAGACGTCGGCGGCGTCGGGGCTCAGGCTCTGCTGGCCGCGCGTAACGACCTCATCCGCCGCGCCGGTGACGATCCGCGTCTGGGCTCCGTTCGCTCGGGTGGTCAGGACATTACGCCGCAGCTCAAGATCGATATCAATAAGACCGCCGCCGGGGCGATGGGCGTCAGCGTCAGCGACATCAATGCCATGCTGTCGGCGGCGTGGGGTGGTTCCTACGTCAACGACTTCATCGACCGCGGCCGCGTCAAGCGCGTCTATGTGCAGGCCGATATCCCCTACCGTATGCGCCCCGAAGATCTGAACCGTTGGTATGTGCGCAACAAGGACAGCCAGATGGTGCCGTTCGCGGCCTTCGGCTCGACGCGCTGGCAGTCCGGCGCACCGTCGCTGGAACGCTATAACGGCTCGCCGTCGACCGGTGTACAGGGCGCGCCCGCCGAAGGTGTGTCATCCGGTCACGCCATGGAGGCCATCGAGGAGCTGGCCGAGGGCCTGCCGCAGGGCACGGCGATCGAATGGACCGGCCTGTCGCTTCAGGAACGCGAATCCGGCGCTCAGGCCCCGGCGCTCTATGCCCTGTCGGTGCTGGTCGTCTTCCTGTTGCTGGCGGCGCTTTATGAGAGCTGGACGATTCCGTTCTCAGTCATTCTGGTCCTGCCTCTGGCGGTGTTGGGGGCGCTTCTGGCGACGTGGCTGCGCGGGCTCGACAACGATATCTTCTTCCAGGTCGGGCTTCTGACCACCATCGGCCTGTCGTGCAAGAACGCCATCCTGATCGTCGAATATGCCCGCACGCTGCAGGAACAAGGCAAGAGCCTGATCGACGCCACGCTTGAGGCCTCGCGCATCCGTCTGCGCCCGATCCTGATGACGTCCTTCGCCTTCACCTTCGGCGTTCTGCCGCTGGCTCTGGCGACCGGGGCCGGGTCCGGCGCACAGCACGCCATCGGCACCGGCCTGATCGGCGGCGTTTTGTCGGCGACCCTGCTGGCCATCTTCTATATCCCGCTGTTCTTCGTGCTGGTGCAGAAGCTGTTCAATCGTAAGGATAGAACACCGAAGGATGCTACGCCGGTACCGGAAAGCGTCTGATCTTGCAGGTATCGCTCAATTGAGTTATTGTCATCGCTCAATCAAGCGAAGGCATGGGGAGCGATGACATGGCCGACGGCACCCTCGATTTCAGCGACCTTTACCGCGCCAGCCCCTTACAGCGTGTGCGGCTGGTGCGCGACGGCGTGCCTGCCTCCGAAGTCAAGGATATGGCGCGCCTGATGGACATGCCGCAGGAAAAGCTGCTGCACTCGCTGGGCATGTCCATGGCGACGGTCAACCGCAAGGCCAAGCGGTCTGAGGGCCTGTCGAGCGAGGATTCGGAACGCGTGCTCGGTGTCTCGAACCTGATCGGTCAGGTGCAGGTCATGGTCGAACAATCGGGCATTGCTGATGGCTTCGACGCCGCCAAGTGGCTGGCCCACTGGCTCGATCAGCCTTTACCCGCACTGGGCGGTGAACGTCCGGCAGACTATCTCGACACGCTAGAAGGGCAACGCCTGATCTCCAGCCTGTTGGCGCAATCGCAAAGCGGCGCCTACGCGTGACGAAACATGTGTGGCGCATTGCCACCGATACGCCGGACTATACCGCCGACGACCGCTCAGGTGCCGGGGCCAAGGCCACCGGCGGCCGCTGGAACCGCAAGGGTCTGGGCGTCGTCTATGCGTCGGAAACCATCGCTCTGGCCTGTCTCGAAACCTATGTCCATTTGAACGCCACGGGCTTGCCGTTCAACCGCTATCTGGTTCGCCTCGACGTGCCGGACGAGGTGTGGGCGGCAGCCAGAACCTTCGACGCGGAACGCCATGTCGGCTGGGACGCGGTGCCAGCGGGCCGCGTCAGCCTCGATCAGGGCGATGCCTGGCTTAAAAGCGCCGCGTCGCTCCTGCTCAAAGTGCCGTCGGTCATCGTCCCCGAAGAGTACAACGTCCTGATCAATCCGCTGCACCCCGACATCAAGCGCATCAGGGTCACCAAGCTGCGTAAATGGACCTACGATCAGCGGTTCAGGTCCTGATCAGCTTACCGGCCTGTCCCGTGAGCGTGACGGTTTCACCGGCCCTCAATGTCAGGTCGAGCGCGGACTTGCCCCACACGACACGGGTCTTGCCGCCGCGTGTGGAGCTAACGACGGCCCGCGTCACCTGACCGTCGTGCCAGTCCAATGCCACCTCGAATCCGCCACGCGCCTTGAGGCCGCTGAACGATCCCTGCGGCCAGACCGAGGGCAGGGCGGGCAAAAGTTCAATCCGCCCGCGATGGGTTTGCAGGAGCATCTCGGCGATCCCCGCCGCGCCACCGAAATTACCGTCGATCTGGAACGGCGGGTGGGCGTCGAACAGGTTGGGGTAGGAGCGGCGTGGATGTAGCAAAAGTTTAATCACGTCAAAGGCATGGTTGCCGTCCTTCAGCCGCGCCCACAGATTGATGCGCCAGCCGATACCCCAGCCGGTCGCGTCGTCGCCACGAATCTCCAACGATTTCCGCGCCGCCCGGGCCAGGTCCGGCGTGTCCTCGACGGTAATCTGATCCGACGGGTGCAGCGCATAGAGGTGCGACACATGGCGGTGATGGATTTCCGGGGCCTCCATGTCCCAGTCGCCCTGCCATTCCTGAAGCTGCCCGGCCTTGCCGATCTTTTCCGGCGGCAGCTTGGCGCGCATGGCCAGACACGATTTCGCAAACGCCGCGTCGGTTTTCAGTATCTTAGCCGCTTCGGCGGTGTGGGCGAACAGATCGCGCAGCAACTGATTGTCCATCGCCGGTCCGGCACAGACCGAGGAGCCGAAGGGGTGTTTGTTTTCCGGCGAATTGGACGGGTTGGTGACCATATAGCCCGTGTTCGGGTCTTTCAGCAGAGTCGCCAGATAGAATTCCGACGCGCCCTTCATCAGGGGATAAAGCCGTTTCAGCCACGCCACGTCGCCGTTATAGAGCCACGGCTCCCACAGGTTTTGCAGCAGCCACGCGCCGCCCATCGGCCACAGCGCCCACACCGCGCCGTCCGGCGGCGTCGCCACGCGCCAGACATCGGTGTTATTGAACGCCACCCAGCCCGGTGCGCCGTACATGTCCTTCGCCAGTTTCGCGCCGGTCTCGCTGAGGTCTTCGACGAGGCAGAGCAGCGGTTCCATCGTCTCGTGCAGATTACAGACCTCGGCGGGCCAGTAGTTCATCTCGGCATTGATGTTGAGCGTCCACTTGGACTCCCACGACGGTCTAAGCTTGTCGTTCCAGATGCCTTGCAGATTGGCCGGCTGTCGCGACCCGCGCGACGACGACATCAGCAGATAGCGTCCATATTGCACATAGAGCGCCGCCAGACCGGGATCCTTGCCCTCGTTGAATTTCGCGATGCGCTGATCGGTCGGCAGGGTGGCATTATCGCCGGTCCCCAGATCGATCGCCACACGCCCGAACAGGCACTTATAGTCGGCGGCGTGTCCGGCCCGGAGCGCGGTGTAGCCTTTGGCGGCGGCCTTGGTGATCACTTCGGCATTGCGCGCGGTGGGGTCGCCGGAGATGTCGTTGTATTTAACGTAGCCGGTGGCGGCCGAAATCAGGATGACAACATCTTCGGCACCCGTGACATAGACCCCACCTTCGCGCGAGATGAGGGTGCCGGTTGGCGCGATGACCTTGGCGCGTAACTCGAACGGCAGCTTGCCCTCAATGCCCTGCTGCGTCGGGCTAATCCCCTTGGTGACAATGGTGTCGCCGTCGACGGTCTCGATGTCGGCGTTCTGTGGTGTCGACAGGCTGAGGTCGACCGTGACGGGCTTGCCCTTATCGCCGGAGAGCCGCACGACCATCACCTGATCGGTGGCGGAGACGAAGACCTCGCGGCGGTGGCGCGTCGATCCGGCATTGAACTCGGTCGCGACCACGCCTTCGCTCAGGTCGAGGCTGCGCTCGTATTTTGAGGTGTTGTCGAGACCGGGGAACAGCATGATCAGGTCGCCGACGGGCTGATAGGCCATCTGCTTGATGGGCTGGCTGATCAGGGTCTGGTTGGCCAGCTTTTCGGCCTCGGCATATTTACCTTCGAAGACCAGTTTCTGGACCTGCGGCAGGCCTTCGCGCGATTTGGGATTGGTCGGATTATAGGGCGATCCGGCGTAGAAGGTGTCCTCGTTGATCTGCACGCGCTCGACCGCGACGCCGCCGAAAACCATGCCGCCCAGACGCCCGTTGCCGACCGGCAGGGCCTTCACCCACTCGTCCGCCGGACGATCGTACCACAGGCGTAAGGGCGAGGGCGGCGGGGTCTGGGCCATAACCTGACTGACCAAAGCCAGCGCACCGACCGCCGTAGCGCTGATCATCAGGTGGCGGCGATTGAGCGTGAAATCAGTCATGACGACCTCCCCGTTTCATTTATATGATTTATATATGGTAGTTATTACCTTTCATGGAAATTGACAAGGCCGAAAACAAAAACGGCTCCCGACGGTGTCGGGAGCCGCTCAATCACTGAATTTGATCGTATTTAGTCGAGCTTCACCACGACGACCGACTTGGCCGGGATGGTCAGTTCAAGCACGCTGCCCTTGATCTTGCCGCCCTTGAAGGCGACCGGGGTGATGACTTCCTTTTGACCCGGCACGTTATGGGCATCGAGTTTGTCGGCGGTCAGGACGTCGCCCGATACCGATTTCGCTTTCAGCGTGCCGAGATTGATGTTCAGGACATAGCCTTCCTTGGCGTTCATATTGGCGATGCCGATATAGATCTTGCCGTCCTTCGCCTTGGCCGCCGAGACGTTGAACGCCGGGAAGGTCTGGTCCTTGCCGTCCTTATCCTTGCCGCCGATCAGGGTCGGGGCCGTCACGTCGAGCGGGATGGCGGTCGAATCCTGGAACGGCACGTACATCTTGAAGGCGTAATAGGTCGGCGTCAGGGCCATCTTTTCCTTGTCGGTCAGGATCATGGCCTGAAGGACGTTCACCGTCTGCGCGATATTGGTCATCTTCACGCGGTCGGTATAGTGGTGGAAGATGTTGAAATTGACCGCGGCGACGATACCGTCGCGCAGGGTGTTCTGCTGATAGAGGTGGCCCGGATTGGTGCCGGCCTCGACGTCGTACCAGGTGCCCCATTCGTCGACATAGAGGCCGACGCGCTTTTTCGGGTCGTGCTTGTCCATGACGGCGATGTGCTTTTGCAGCAGGTCGTCCATGCGGTAGGTCTGATAGAAGGTCGAGTTCCACTGCGCTTCGTCGAAGTTCAGCGCCGGGCCCTTCTTCGACCAGTTGGCGGTCGGCAGGGTGTAGTAGTGCAGCGAAATGGCGTCCATATTGCGGACGGCATTCTTCATGACCACGTCGGTCCAGTTGGTGTCGAAGGCGTTGGCGCCGGACGCCACGCGGGCGCCGGAATTGTCCTTGCCCTTATGGTAGAAGGCTTCGAAGCGGCGCAGTTCGTTGGCGTAATATTCCGGCGTCATATTGCCGCCGCAGCCCCACGATTCGTTGCCGATGCCGATGAAGGGCACCTTGAACGGGTCCTTGCGGCCATTGGCACGGCGCTCCTGAGCCAGCGTATCGTCGCCGGGCGAGGTCAGATATTCGATCCATTCGCGCATTTCGGTCGGGTTCGAAGAGCCGACATTGACCGACAGATAGGCGTCGGTGCCGACCTGTTCGACGAAATCGAAGAATTCATGCGTGCCGAACTGGTTCGATTCGGGCGTACCGCCCCACCAGTTGTTCTTGCGCGACGGGCGTTTGGCCGGATCACCGATACCGTCGCGCCAGTGATATTCGTCGGCGAAACAGCCGCCGGGCCAGCGGATGACCGGCACTTTGATGGCCTTGAGTGCACCGACGACGTCGTTGCGGATACCGCGCGTATTGGGGATAGGCGAGTCCTTACCGACCCACACGCCTTCATAGACGCCCGCGCCGAGATGTTCGGAAAACTGCCCGTAGATATAGCGCGAGATCTCAGCACCTGGCTGATCGGCTTTCAGCGTCGCATCGATTTTCGTTTGGGCTGAGGCGCTCAGGGCGGTGGCCGTCATCAGCGCGCCTATGGCCAGAGCCTTAAAAGGCGTGAATTTCATCGTAGTCGCTCCCTTTATATTGTCCTACAATTGGCGCCGATATGGCCTGATCGGTTTGTGAAAATCAAGGGGCAATAAACAGGTGACGCGCATGAAAACGATGGCAATCCCGTTGTGCGCTGCGGTAACGCGGCCGTCACAGGCTTTTGACCCTGTGTGATCATCATACAGGCTAGGTTTAGCAAGGCTCTCCGGAACAGGGGAGGGTTTATAATGGCTTCCTTACGCCGCTTCGGGCCAAGTGAAGCGAGCTGAATGTCCGACCTTGCCTTGTCGGATATGGGGTTGATTGTCCCTTCGGCTGCCCTGCTAACCTGTAAAGACTGGCTAAGATCATGACCCACCCGCACCGACTCCTGCCGGACCGCGTGTCGCTTTTCCTCGATGTCGACGGCACCCTGGCCCAGATTCGACCCCGTCCCGAAGACGTCGGACCCGATGTGCGCCGCAACACGCTGCTGCGCCGGGTGGCGCGCGCAGTGGACGGACGACTGGCCATCCTCAGCGGTCGCACCATCCCCGAAGTCGACTATATCCTCGACAACGCCGTCCGTGCGGTGGCCGGTGTGCACGGGCTGGAGCGTCGCGATACCGAAGGCGAGCGCCGCGATTACCTGATTACCGACGAGGTGCGTCAGGCGCTCGATCAGGCGATTCTGGTGCTCAATGCTTTGGCCGAACAAAAGCGCGGCGTCCTGATCGAAGCCAAGGGCAAGTCGGTAGGTGTCCATTATCGCCTCAACCCCGAGGCCGAGGATATGGTCCTCACCATCACCCAGAATATCGCGCAGAATTCGCCCCTGTCGCTGCAACGGGGCGATCGCGTGGCCGAACTGCGCGCGCCGGGACCGGACAAGGGTGACGCACTCAGGGCCTTCATGAACGAGGTGCCGTTCGAGGGCCGGATGCCGGTCTTTGTCGGCGATGACCTGACGGATGAGCACGCTTTCAGGGCCGCGGTGGAACTGGGGGGCTTCGGCGTCCTTGTCGGTCCGGAGCGTGAAACCCTGGCGCGCTATAATTTGCCGAACGTGGCGGCGGTGCTCGACTGGCTCGAAGACGGGGTAGCCCATCATGCCTGATCAGTCGCAATCCCTGCATATCGACGCGGCGACCGAGGTCAAGCCCCAGTCGCGTCCGGCGTCGCACGACCTCAATCTGGCTTTGATTGGCAATGGCACGGTCTCAGCACTGATAGACGCGCGCGCAAACTGGGTCTGGGCCTGCGTCCCGCGTTACGACGGCGACCCGATGTTCAGCAACCTGCTCAGCGGCGTGGCGGCGGACAGCGACGACGCCCAGGGCCTGTGGGCCATCGACCTGATCGATTTCGCCACAAGCGAACAGGCCTATGAACGCAATAGCGCCGTCCTGCGCACGGTCCTGACCGACCGGCACGGGGCGTCGCTGGAGATCACCGACTTCTGCCCGCGCTTTATGGCGCACGAGCGGCAATACCGCCCCGTCGCGTGGTGCCGGGTGATCCGGCCCTTGTCAGGCGCGCCGCGCATCCGCGTCCGCCTGCGGCCCATGCGCGACTACGGCAAGGTGCGCGCGCCGCATTCCTTCGGGTCGAACCACATTCGCTATCTGGGGACCGACACCGATCTGCGCCTGACGACCAACTGTCCGGTGTCGCACCTGATCAACGAGCGCACCTTCCGTCTGGAGGAGAGCTTTGCCTTCTTCCTCGGGCCCGACGAGTCCTTCTCGACCGGCCTGCTTCAGGGCGTGCGCGACATGCAGGAAAAGACCGACGCCTACTGGAAGCGTTGGGTGCGCACCCTGTCGCTACCGCTGGAATGGCAGGAGGCGACGATCCGCGCGGCCATCGCGCTCAAGCTGTGCGTCTATGAGGAAACCGGCGCCATTGTCGCGGCCATGACGACCTCGATCCCCGAAGCGCCGGATTCGGGCCGCAACTGGGATTACCGCTATTGCTGGATCAGGGACGCCTATTATGTGGTGCAGGCCCTGACGCGTCTCGGCGCTGTCGATATCCTCGAAAACTATCTGAAATATTTGCGGAACATCGTCGATCAGGCCGGCGAGGGGCCGATCCAGCCCGTCTATGGCATCGGCTTCGGGCCAGACCTGACAGAGACGGTGGCCGAAGACCTGCCCGGCTATCGCGGCATGGGGCCGGTGCGCGTCGGCAACCTCGCCTATATCCAGCACCAGCACGACGTCTATGGTCAGATCGTCCTGTCCTCGGTCCACGCCTTTTTCGACCAGCGCCTGCTGCGTCCCGGCACCATCGAAGACTTCACGGCGCTGGAGGCCATGGGCGAGCGCGCCTTCGAAGTCTATGACAAGCCCGATGCGGGGCTATGGGAATACCGGACGCTATCGAACATCCATACCTATAGCGCCCTGATGTGCTGGGCGGCGTGCGACCGGCTGGAAAACGCCGCCGTGGCACTGGGCCTGACGCAGCGCGCCGCCGTATGGAAAGAGCGGGCGCAGGTGATCCGCACGGCCATCGAAACGCGCGCCGAATGCGCCGAAGATACCTCTTTCAGCGCCTGTTTCGACCATACGCAACTGGACGCCAGCCTGCTGCAGATGATCGACCTGCGTTTCATCACGCCGGACGATCCGCGCCATCTGGCTACGCTGAAGGCCGTGGAGTCGGGTTTGCGTCGCGGCGAGCACATGCTGCGCTACGCTGTGCCCGACGATTTCGGCGAGCCGGAAACCGCGTTCAATTTCTGTACCTTCTGGCTGATCGAAGCCCTGCATTACGCCGGTCGTACCGACGAGGCGCGCGACCTGTTCGGGCAGATGCTGGCGCGGCGCACACCGTCGGGTCTGCTGTCGGAAGACACGTCCTATGAGGACGGCACCCTGTGGGGCAATTTCCCGCAGACCTATTCGCTGGTGGGGATCATCAACTGCGCCGGGCTGCTTAGTCGTCCTTGGCGCGATATTCGTTAGAAATTGGCGATAATCACCTGTTTTGTAAAGCATACTGAGGAATAAAGCATGAGTCGACTGATCGTAGTTTCCAACCGCGTCAATCCCCCCGCCGACACCGCCGTCGGTACGCAAGGCGGGCTGGCCATGGCGCTGTCCGCGGCGCTGCGCGAAGAAAACGGCATCTGGTTCGGCTGGTCCGGGCAAATCACCGATACCTTCACCGGGCATCTGTCGATCCAGAAGATCGGTGGCGTGACCGTCGCCCTGACCGATCTGGAGCAGCAGGACGTGCAGGAATATTACAATGGCTACGCCAACCGCACGCTGTGGCCGCTGTTCCACTACCGCACCGACCTTGTGGCCTTCGAGCGGACCTATGACGAGGGCTATCTACGCGTCAATCAGCGCTTTGCCGACACCCTGTTCCCGCTGATCGAGAAAGACGACCTGATCTGGGTGCAGGACTACCACCTGCTGCCGCTGGCGCAAAAGCTGCGCGAACACGAGGTGAAGAACCGCATCGGCTTCTTTCTGCATATTCCGTGGCCGGCCATGCGGGTGTTTCAGACCCTGCCCAAGCACAAGGAGTTGGTCGAAACCCTGTTCGACTACGACCTGATTGGGTTCCAGACCGAAGACAGTCTGGGGGCGTTTCAGGAATATGTGCTGAACTGCGCCGACGGCGAATTGCTGCCCGACGGTCAGTTGAAGGCGTTCGGCAAGGTGGTGCAGGCGGCGGCCTTCCCGATCGGCATCGATTCCGAAGACTTCATCACCGCCGCCAATTCCGACAAGGCGCTGGCCTATTACAATCTGATGCGCAATTCGCAGGCGGGCCGCAAGATGATCACCGGCGTCGACCGGCTTGACTATTCCAAGGGGCTTGAGGAGCGTTTCCTCGCTTACGAGCAGTTCCTCAACAATCACCCGCGCATGGAGGGCGAGGTCTTCCTGATGCAGATCGCCACCGCGACGCGCGAAGAGGTCGGCACCTATCAGGACCTCCGCGCGCGGCTGGACAGCCTGTCGGGGCGCATCAACGGCGAACACGCCACCATCGACTGGGTGCCGGTGCGTTACGTCAACCGCGCCTATCGCCGCGACGAACTGGCCGGGATCTACCGCGCCTCACAGGTGGGGCTGGTGACGCCGTTGCGCGACGGGATGAACCTTGTGGCAAAGGAGTTCGTCGCGGCTCAGGACGAGCGCGATCCGGGCGTCTTGATCCTGTCGGAATTTGCGGGGGCGGCGGCGCAGATGACGGCAGCCCTGATCGTCAATCCGTTCGACCGTCAGGCCATGGCCGAAGCGATTTCCGAAGCCGTGCATATGCCTTTGAAAGAGCGCCGTCAGCGTCACGCGGACCTGCTTGAGGACGTCAAGGCGCGCGATGTGGTATGGTGGCGCAACGATTTCGTCGCACGACTAAAAGGCGAAGCGGTGAGATTGCACGAAGTCGAGGCGGTGGCCTAACTTCGTCTCCCTCTCCCTTGAAGGAGAGGGGAAAAGATCATGGGCTGTCTTCGGTAGTCAAAACTTCCACCTCAGCCTGCCTCTGCGCCAGATAATCTTCCAGCGGACGCCCGGTGCGCTGTTCGATTAGCTTGCGCGCCAGTTTCGGCTCGGTGCGCAGCATCTCATCGTCGCGCATTCTTTCGCGGCGCTGGCAAAGCGCGGTGTGTTCGACCTGACGCACGATCTCGGCCTCGGCGCTTTTAAGGGCCTCGGTGTGCCGATAAACCTCAAGCTTCGCCTTGGCCGCCGCGGCTTCGGACGCATCAACACGGGCATATAACCGTTCGATACTACCGCCGATGCGCACCGCGCGTTCGATCTGCGGCAGGGTTTCCGGATCGGGCAGCTTTTCCGCACAGGCCAGCATCCGGTCGGCGAAGGCGCGCAACCGCGCCCGCCGTTCTTCGGGGGTGAACTGTTCTTTCGTGCGGTCGATCTGTGACATGCGCCTATGATGCGCGCAGGTTTTGGGAATGGGGATAAACAAAAAAGAAGGCCTGCTCCACGAGGGAAGCAGGCCTTTCAAGTGCACCGAGGAATCAAGAGAGGCACGAGGCCACTCAGGGTAAGCGGACAAGGGGAGGGAGGCATTCCGCAGCTCTTGCCGGCTTGGTAGATCGCCTTAAGGGGTTAAGAGACTGTTTGGAAAATCTTCGGGTCGCCTCGTCCGGTCTTTATTGCTGCCCGCTGTGTTGGAAACTTGCCATGATGTTCACATCACGGCTGCGTTTCCGCCTTGCGGATCAGCAAAAATCCCTGGCCGATGCTCAACCGCTGATTTCCCAAACAATCTCTAAGGCGAAAGGGATACAGTGATCCCTATAGACCATACGGCTCGGGTCATGTCAATGAGAATTATTCGCAAATAATAAGGTGGCGATAAACGTCTACAGCTTTCCGTTCACGGAAATGCGAATTTGTTTTTGCCGGGTTTGCTCTACGGTTGTCTTTCCGAAAATCAGGGGACAACCTCATGCGTTTTGGTCATATGGCCCCAAGGATAGGGGTGGCGATCCTGTTCACGGTGCTCCACACCGGCACGGCACAGGCCGCCTGCGGACAAATCACGCTCGATATCCGAACGATAGATTATAAATCAAAACCTTATGATCCACTCTTGATGCCCCTGCTCAATAGGGTCGACCCGGAGGTCGAGCGTATCGAACTGACCTTTGCCTCGTCGCGCACCCATCCGGACATCGCCGATCTGCAGGCGGCCGGACTGAAATATATCGAGAGCCGCATCGCCCTGCACGGCTATGATCCCGCCCTGGTCATCCGTCAGGAGGTCATGCTGCCGCGCAGCTTTGCGGGCAAGGACGAGCTTTATCGGCTGATCATCGCCTATGGGCCGAAAGGCGGATGCCCCGTCTCTCCCTGAATCAGGCCGGTTTGCAGTGTTTGTCGAACACTTCCTGCGTGCGGTCGCGTTTGGTGGTGGCGAAGTCGCTGGCGTCCTTGAGCGCTTCGGGCGTCTTGCGGTCCTTGTCGCGCGCGTCGACCGGGGCCGCGAGGGCAGCGGCATAGAGCGGGATGGCCTTGGTATAGTTGCGGGCCGCGCTTTCCAAGGCTTCGCATGCGCCGGCCTTGTCTTCTTTTTCGGTGGCGATCGACGCGTTCTGGATCATGGCGTCGCCCAGCTTGTCGAAAACCTCGGCGTGCATGATCGCCTTGGTATAGGCGGTGTCGTCGGGGGTTTGCGCCCCCACGAGTGACGGCGCGACGACGAGGATAAGGGCGATAAGGGTGTGGCGCATAAAGGTCTCCTGAGGCATAGGCGATTTTTAGCCGCGCGGTCGATCCGCACAATTTACAAATGCTGAGAGGCAATTACGGTGGTCTAGGGTCTGTCCCTAAATAAGAGGAACCGCCATGAACCCCATCTATGCCGCGCTGGGTACGACCATCTTCACCACCATGTCCGGGCTGGCGACCGAGTTGGGTGCGATCAATCTGGGGCAGGGCTTTCCCGAAACCGACGGCTTCCCGGAGGTGCGCGCCGATGCTGCCCGCGCGGTTATGGCGGACTCCAATCAGTATGCGCCGATGAAAGGGACGGCAGCGCTGCGCGACGCCGTGGCCGGGTTCTATGGCCGAACGCAGGGCCTGTCGCTCGATCCGGCGCGCGAGGTGCTGATCACGTCGGGGGCGACCGAAGCCCTTGCGGCGGCGTTGTTTGCGCTGATCTCCCCCGGCGACGAGGTGATCGTTTTCGAACCGATGTACGACGCCTATGCGCCCCTGATCGAGCGGGCGGGCGGCGTGGTCGTGCGGATCAGGCTGTCGCCACCGGACTGGCGGTTCACCGAGGGGCAACTGACGGCGGCCTTTTCACCGCGCACCAAGGCCGTGCTGTTGACGACGCCGAACAACCCGACCACACGGCTGATATCGCGGGAACACTGGGCATTGCTGGCGCGGTTTTGCGCCCAGCATCAGGCCTATGTCATTTCCGACGAGGTGTGGGAGCAGGTTGTTTTCGACGGTGTTCGCCATGTCGGCGTGTTGAACGTACCGGAACTGACGGGGCTAGGCGTCAAAATCGGTTCGGCGGGCAAGATTTTCGCCCTGACCGGCTGGAAGGTCGGCTTTGTCTGTGCGTCGGAAGCGCTGGTGACGCAGATCGCCAAGGCGCACCAGTTTCTGACCTTTGCCACGCCGCCGATGCTGCAAACCGCCGTGGCTTTCGGGCTGAACCTGCCCGATGCACGTTTCAGTGACGCCGTGGCGGAATTGCAAAGGTCACGCGACCTGTTGATGGCCGGTCTTGAGGCCGAAGGTTTCTGTACCTTACCCGCTGAAGGCACCTATTTCCTCAATATTGATTTGCCGGAGTCGGGTATCGCTTTGAGCGCCACCGATTTCGCCTTACGCGCCGTGCGTGAAGTCGGCGTGGCGACCATCCCGCTGGAGGCCTTCTGTGCGTCGGGCGGGCTGCCCCTGCCGGTCGTGCGGCTGTGTTTTGCCAAGAGCGACGCCACGCTCCAGCGCGGCATAGAGGCGCTTAAACGCGCGCGACGGTTATTCGTTTAACGATCCGCGGGCGTCAGCACCGCCGCATGCACCCGGAGCATCATCGGCAGGGTATCGAGCCACGCCGCGTCGTCCGGCCCGACCAGACAAGTCAGGGTCACGAAGGTCTTGTCCGGTAAATCCAGACCGACGGCGCGCATCAGATAGGCCTCCGCGCCCACCTCGATACTCATATCGACCGAGACGAACTTGACCTGCGCGCCGCTTACCGGGGCCGAGATCATCGACGTCAGGCCCTTCTTGGTGATGTCGATTCTGGCATTGGCTTCGGGGAAGATGTCGCGCGCATTGAGGCGGATTTCGTCGGCATAGTCGTCGACCAGCGACGGCAGGGCCGATTGCGCGGCGGTAAAGCTGTTATAGACGCCCTGACCTTCGACCAGAGCCTCGCGCATCAGAGTGCAGGCGCGTGCCGGGCCGCCGGTGCGTGGCGAAAAGACCTGTAGCAGCGTCAGCTCGTGGGTCCGTGGCGTGACGAAGGTCCATGTCCAGTCGTTGGGCGTCGACAGGCCGATATCGCCCTTCGGGTGCACCCAGATGTGACGGTCGATGCCCGTGCGATCCTGCCCCCACTGGGTTTGCGGCACGGCGTCGAGCATAGGCGGTCTGGCCTGTACTGGCGCTGCCGACAGGGCACCGATCGCGGCAAGGACGAAAATGAACTTCATTGAAAACCTCAGGCCGGACTGCGCCGCCGATGGACAGACGCCTGAAAAGGAACACGAAAAAAGTAGAATTGAAATGGACTGCAACTGAAAAAAGTCCATCCGTCGGCGGCACGTCCGGATCATGTCACTGATTGCCGGACACCGTCACCCCCGAACAGGGGGGTGACGGATTACAAAGGCTGATAGGCAGGCCTATGGATTTTGTAAGGGCCGTGTGATCGTTACGCCGTCGGGCAGTACTTTTCGATCGGGCAGATTCTGAAGCTGCTGGCTCGGCGGGATCTTGAACGTTGTCCGCGCCACAAACCGATTGTTCTGAATGGTCTGACCGCGCAGGGCTTCGGGCTGGACCTCAGCCGTGAAGGTGATCGCCCCGCACCCGCTGGCGTCGGTGGTCTTGAGTGGCAAGGCGAAGCTGTCTACGCCCGCGGCGGCGGTAAGGGTGCCCGACACGGCTTCAAAACACTCCGCCGCGCGATTGCCAGTGACTGTCCAGGCGAAAGACTGCCCGGATTTGGTACGCTGATATGGCTTTACGATAACCGGCACGGCGTCGTTGAAGCGGCCATTGGCGGGGATAAACGGCGGCAGTACCTGATTTACACCGTAGGGCGGGTCGGACACAAAGGTCACGGTCAGGGGCGAAGTGGTCGGCGAACGCCCGTCCGCATATTTGATTCTGACGGTATAGCTATATTCGCCGACCATGGTCAGAACGTCGGCAGGATCTTCAAAAAACGCCCGGATATAGCCAGCCTCGGCATCGCCCACCATGGTCGGCAGGCCCGGCGCCACAAGACTTATGGTCGGATCGAGCGGTTCGACATCGAACAAAGAATTACCATCACGGAAAGGCGTCAGCTCATAATCGCTGACGAAGGGGCGGCTGAAGCATTTGAAGGCGTCGGTCGGCAGGCTCGTTGGCAGGACGACCCGCAACTGCCCCGAGCCCGGCTGCGACGACCGCCCGCCGAAATCGTCCATGCAACGCACAAAGGTCCGGTTGCGAGAAGTATTGCCGTTCGTCTGGTTAATATAGGGATCTACGAAGAGTACGACGACCGGCCCGCAATTGCTGTTGTTCGCGACGTTCGGATCTACGCCGGCACAACGGGCCTGACGATCGGCAATGGCCTTTCGCTGCGCCTCATAGACCGGATTGGGGACCGAGGTGCCCTCGGTCGCCCCGTCGGCCATATCGTTGGCAGACGAATTATCTATATTGTCTTTGGTCCACTGGATGTCGGTCATGTGGCGCGGTGACACCGAAAAGGGGATGCGCACATTGTCGATGACGAGCGTGCCGTTGGTTTTGCTGGTGTAAACCGGCAGGGTGATTTTCAGCGCCAGCGACCCCTTGGTGCCGCAATTGGCGGTATTGTTGATAAAGCCCGAATGACCGCGAATGCGCGTGACCGTGGCACCGGGCAGGTTCTCGAAATGGATCTTATCGTCGTACACCGTGTCCATATAGTCGCCGTAAAATTCGACGCGCTCCGTGCCCGAACCGCTGACACCCAAAACAGGGATGACGGTGGCATAGGCCTGCCAGTGGAAACGCGGGCTGGTCGTGTCCCGACACTTGCCCTCAGGATTGCGTTCGCTGGTCATCTTGTCCACCTCGACAGCGTGCGCGGCTATGGGGGCGGTGAAGGTCAGGGACAGTAAAGCGGCGGCACCGCTCAGGAGAAGGGCTTTCAGCAAGGATCTGGTCATGAATCACCTGTAGAGAAGATGTGAGGTCCGGTCACCGGATGCCGCCTCAGCATGCCGCAGAAGAGTGTTTCACACCGTGTCGCAAGCTGTTGCAAAGGGCGGAATATGGCGGCGTGCTGCATCGCAGCCGAGGTTGCAGATTGGGGCTTCTCATGCGGTATGAATAAGATAGTCTCATATGTGATCACGGAGACCTTTTCAGCATGCGTACTATTTCCCATTTCATCGGCGGCAAAACGGTTGCCGGGACGTCCGGTCGTCAGGGTGACGTCTTCGATCCCAATATCGGCAAGGTGCAGGCGCGTGTCGATCTGGGGACGGTCGAGGAACTGAACCACGCGGTGGCGGTCGCGAAGGCCGCACAGGTCGGCTGGGCGGCCCTCAACCCTCAACGCCGCGCGCGGGTGATGTTCGAGCTAAAGCGCCTGATCGAGCGCGACATGGACAAGCTGGCGCATCTTTTGTCCTCCGAGCACGGCAAGGTCATTTCGGATGCGAAGGGCGATATCCAGCGCGGGCTGGAGGTCGTCGAATTCGCCTGCGGCATCCCGCACCTGCTGAAGGGCGAATATACCGAAGGGGCGGGGCCCGGCATCGACGTCTATTCGATGCGGCAGCCTCTGGGTGTCGTCGCGGGGATTACGCCGTTCAACTTCCCGGCCATGATCCCGATGTGGATGTTCGCCCCGGCGCTGGCCTGCGGTAATGCTTTTATCCTCAAGCCGTCCGAGCGCGATCCGTCCGTGCCGGTGGCCTTGGCCGAGCTGCTGCTGGAGGCCGGTCTGCCCGAAGGCGTGCTCAATGTCGTTCATGGCGACAAGACCGTGGTTGACGCCATCCTCGACCATCCGGACATCCGCGCGGTGAGCTTCGTTGGCTCTTCCGACATCGCCAACTACGTCTATGCGAAGGGCGCGCAAAACGGCAAGCGGATGCAGTGCATGGGCGGCGCCAAGAACCACGGCATCATCCTGCCCGATGCCGATCTCGATCAGGCGGTGGCCGATATCATGGGCGCTGCCTATGGCTCGGCGGGCGAGCGCTGCATGGCTTTGCCGGTCGTGGTGCCGGTGGGCGAGGCGACGGCGGAGGCCCTGCGCGAACGGCTGATCGCGGCGGCGGAAAGCCTGCGCGTCGGGGTCTCGACCGATCCGGAGGCGCATTACGGCCCGGTCGTCGGCGCAGCGCACAAGGCGCGCATCGAGCAATATATCCAGATGGGCGTCGATGAGGGCGCGGAACTGGTCCTCGACGGACGCGGCTTCAAGTTGCAGGCCCATGAAGACGGCTTTTTCCTTGCCCCCTCGCTGTTCGACCATGTGACAGCGGATATGAAATCCTATCAGGACGAAATCTTCGGCCCGGTGCTGCAAATCGTCCGGGCGCAGACGCTGGAAGAGGCCATTTCCCTGCCGTCGAAGCACCCCTACGGCAACGGGGTGGCGATCTTCACGCGCAACGGCGACGCGGCGCGGGAGTTTGCTTCGACGGTGGAGGTCGGCATGGTCGGGATCAATGTGCCGATCCCGGTACCGGTCGCCTATCACTCCTTCGGTGGCTGGAAGCGCTCGGGCTTCGGCGACCTGAACCAGTACGGCATGGACGGGGTACGCTTCTATACCCGCACCAAGACCGTCACTCAGAAATGGCCGAAAGGTGGGCCTGTGGTGGATCAGAGCTTCGTCATTCCGACGATGAAGTAAGCGGCGGATCGAAGCTGTGCGGCACGAAGCGCGACCGGTCGTCGGTAATGGCGCGGTCGCTTTCGCGGATGCCCATGCCCTGCGGCTCGCCGTCGATCACCCAACTGCCTACTAGCGCGTAGGTGCCGCTCGCCTCATCGCGGAACAGATCGGCAAAGGCCTGATAGACGAAGACATTGTCCGCATAGTTGCCGTCGGTTTGCTCTGTGGCGGTAGCCTCACCGGGCGCGAACAGTTCGACATTCTGCCCTTCGCGGCCGAGAGCGGGTTTGCGAACGAAGGCCCGGCTGGCCGCCCTGAACGGCTGATCGCTGCGAAAGGTGTCCAGCAGGTAGGGGCTGTCTGGGTACATCTCACGCATCCTGACCATCAAAAGCTTGTTGGCCATCAGCATCTTCCACGCCGGCTCGAACAGGCGGATGCGGCTTTTCAGCACAGCGTCGGTCAGGTGCACACCGTAGTCGTCGGCCAGAAGCCAGTCCCACGGATAGAGCTTGAACAGAAGACGAATAGGCTGATCCGCCTCATCGACGAAGGTGCCGCCGTCCGCCGGGCTGAACCCGATACTGTCGATGGGGACAAAAACGACCTCGATCCCGGCTTCGCGCGCCACGCTTTCGATATAGGCGACCGTCCCGGTATCTTCGTCGTGCGGAAACACGCAACTCACGTGCAGCGGTGCGGTGCGTTGCCGGGCCCCCAGCAGGCCGTCGTCGCGTTCGCGCTTCAGGGTCCGCATCCGCGCGACAAGAGCATTGTGCAGGTCGTTATACTGATGCGTCGCGTCAGGGCCGTGGGTGTCGGTCAGCCACGACCACTGCACCACGGCGGCTTCGAGCAGGCTGGTCGGGGTGTCGGCATTATATTCCAGCATCTTCGGCGGGCCTGAGCCGTCATAGGCGAAGTCGATCCGGCCATAGATGTCGCGCTCGCGGGTCTGCCAGCTATGCTCGATCAGACGGATGGCGTCCGCGTCGTAACCATAGGCCGGGAGTGCCTTCGCGGCGATGATCGCCTCGATGGCCCCAAGCGCCATGCGATGACAGGCCGCGGTCGCCTCATCGATCGCATCGATGTCCGCCGCTGTGAACCGGTAGGCCACGCCTTCGTTCCAGTAGGGGACGCCGCCCGTCGTGTGCCACAGCATGCCCTCTGCCTCGACGCAGGCCTCCCAGCCGGGACGCCGGGGCACGAGACAACGCCTCATCCGCAACAGCCGCCGCGCGCCGTGGACGATTTTCCGAAGCCGCCGCGCGACGAGGCCCGGTAGCGGCTGTCCGACGTGCCCCTCGCGGTCTCGACGTTCATCCGCGACGGCAGACCCGACGAGGTGAGGCTGTAGCCTAGCGGACGCATACCTGAACCGCCATAGGTCGAGATATCGCCCCGGCGATTGACATAGACCGGATAGGCACCCGAATAGCCATTGTATTCCCGTTCGCGCCGGTACGTATCGTAAGACGCGTTGTTCATCCGGTTCGACAACATGACGCCGGCCATCAGCGGCACGAACCAGCTACCGCCCGAGGCGGTGGCGCGGCTTTCGCAGTGGCCTTCGCCATACTCCGCTTCGCAGCGTGCCTTTTCCGAATAGGCGGGCTGCTGACCCTGCCATTGCCAGGCCTCGGCGAAGGCCGTTTCGCACAGCTTGTCGTCGGCCTGCGCGGCCTTGCATTCGTCGAGGGTCTTGTAGACCAGCATCTGCTCGGTGGTCGGTGTTGGTGCTGACGGCTCCGGCGAATCGCAGGCGCTGAGCATGGCCAGTGCCGACACCGTACCGGCCAGTATGCCCGCACGGCGCGTGTGGCGACGTTTTAGCTCGGCCTTGTAGCGGCTCTGATAGGCCTTTGTCGCATTATGCGTAACCATTCTGGCGACCTCAGTAGGACAGGGCCGAGGCGTTGAGCAGCCCCACCACCAGACTGAGGGCGGACAGGGCCAGCGCCGCGGCGATGCAGCCCTTCTCATTGGCCGGATCGGTCAGGCGGGCATATAGCGTCTTCCAGAAAATCCGCACCACCGCGTGCAGCAGGATCTGCGACAGGATGCCGATCCCGCCCCAAAGGATCATATCGCCGGGATTGAAGGTTGAATGCCCGACCGACTGGATCGGCAGGGCCAGAGCCATACTGACCGCAAGGAAATGAATGGCGACGGCGATATTGCCTTTGCGAATCTCTTCAAGTTCCCGGATCGGTGTGATCCACAGATAAACCGTGATCCCCACCAGCCAGACGATGAACCCGGTCGTCAGAAACACCAGATAGGCCGGGAGATTGGCCAGAGAGTCCAGATTGATCAGATCCATTCATGCCTCGTTTGTGTCGCTTTGGGCCGATCATAGAGTCATGACGATGCTTGGCAACTGTCAATTGCAGCGCCTGATGCTCAGGAGTCTTAATCGTCCAGCCCTTTGCCGTCGAGAATCTGCGGCACGGCCTTGTCGATGCGGGCTTCGCGGGTCTTCGCCTGCTTGGCCGACGAAAAATGCAGCAGATAGGCGCGCTGCCGCCCCGGCGTCAGGGCCTCGAACGCGTCTTTCAGCCCGGCATCGGCGTCCAATCGGGCGCGGAACTCGTCGGGCATCGTGAACGCGTCGGTTGTCTTGAAATCGACCTTCAGTCCGGCTTTTTCGACCTCGATCGCCTGATGGACATAGGCCTTGATCAGGTTGTCCATGCGCGCGATGCCGTCGAGCCCGGTAAACCTGATCTGACGCGCCGCCTGCACGTTCTCGGTCTGCTGGATGAGGACGCCGCTCTCGTCTTTCAGCAGCGCGCCCTTGAAGAACAAAAGGGCGCAATAGTCCTTGAAACCGTGGATCAGGACGATATTGGCGCCGTCCAGCGTGTAGCAGGGCTGCCCCCATTTCAGCGTTTCGCTCAGACCGCAGTCGAGGATCAGGGCGCGCAAACGTGTAAATTCGACGCCCCAGCGGGTTTCGCCCTCGATACGGCTGTCGACCTTCTGATCCGTTGCCTGCGCCATGTCCTGCCCCATAATTGTGTAGGGCCGTAACTTAGCCGCTCAGGTCAATTTGAACAGCCCTTAAACGGCCCCTACGCGGCCATGAAATCGGCCACCGCCCGCAGAGTGTCGCGGGCATAGAGGATACGCCGGTGCCCCAGTCCGGGCAGGGGATGCACCGTCACATGCGGACCGGCCGTAGCGAATTCCTCGGCGCTGAGGTAATCGACCTCCTTGTCGTCGGGGGCGTGCAGAACCAGGGTCGGCACCGGATCGCGCCGGAGGATATCGGCACCGATAAAGGCTTCGACCGCGCGACCGGTCAGGCGGCGGACATGGCTTTTCAGGTGTAGCTGCGCCGCCGGAGACAGGCTCTGGTGGCGGCTGAACGTGTCGAAGATGCGCGGCATGGAATTGGGCGCGGCGACCAGCGCCAGTCGGGACGCGGTCAGGCGCGGCAGACCGTCGACCAGCCCCGACAGGGCCGAGGTGATCACCGCGCCACCAAACGAATGCCCGATCAGACCGTGCCATGGGCCGGTTGCGGCGTGTAAGGCGTGCAGGGCACGAACCCCCAGGGGCACGTGCAAACGGTCGCCGCTTGAGCGTCCGTGCGCGGGCAGGTCAAAGGCCACCACGTCGAACCCCGCGTCGAGCAAAGGATCGACAAAGGCCGACATGACCGCCGCCTGTCCGGTCCAGCCGTGCACCAGCACCACCGTGCCGCGGCCCGTGCCGATGAAACGATAGGCCTGCAAGGCATCCCCTTCGAACGGTACACGGAAGGCTTCGGCGCGGTCGAGGCGCGTCTGCATCCGCGACATGCCGGCTTTCGCATCCTCGGGGACGGCGGGCGGTGTGCAGAACAGGTCGAACATCCGGTCGGCGATGGTGGCGGGGTCTTCTACGGTTTGCGCGATATCTTGTGCCGACATGGGATCGCCTCTAGTATGTTCAAGGTTGAACGAATTTAGTTCAATCTTGAACATATAACAAGACGCAAACGAGCAGGGCACCGATGAGCCGGGACATTTTACCGTGGGACATGCCGCGTTTCCGCAACTGGATCGCGGTGGCCAAGGCGCATCAGATGGTCGAAAAGGTTCTGGGGGCGCGTTTGGCCCCGTTAGGGCTCAAGCTGGCCCAGCACGATATACTGGCCAATATCTGCCGGATGCCGGGCCTGACGCAGAACGAACTGGCCGAACGGCTTCTGGTCGGGCGGTCGAACCTGTCCATGCTGCTGCCGGAACTGGAAAGGCGCGGATGGGTCGAACGGCGCGCCGATCCGGCCGACCGACGCGTGCGCCGCCTGCACCTGACCGGCGAGGGCCAGACCCTGACCCTTGCGGCCTTGAAGGTTCAGGCCGAGGTGATCGAGCGGATGATGACGATCCTCAGCGACCAGGAATGCGCGCAGGTCGGCGACTATATGCGCCGCATCGCCGCCCAGATGAGCCTGTGGGGAACAGATTAAAAACCGGTTCTTTGCTTCGGGTCGCAGGCCTTTTGCATGAAGACCGCCGTATAGGCAAAACGCGTCGCCAGTTCGGGCGAGGACAGATGGAATTTGATGGGCACGCCTGAAAGATTCACCACATTGCCCTTTACTTCAGCCTTGAGCACTTTTCGCCAGTCCACCATCGTTTCCTTCGGCACGTCGCTGGTGGCGGCGTAGCTGCGCGCGAGCGTGAACTGCGTCAGACACAGTTCAGCAAATACGGCGTTTTCGGTCGGTAACGGGGCCAGGGTCTGCTCGGTATACTCCTTTACGCCGGGGACAAGATGGCAAACCTGCGCCCCCGTTTTTTTATCCACCGGACAGTCGTATTTATCGCGGCTCACCTCGACAAGATTGTACTGCCCGTTGCGGAGGGGGATTTCGACCGCGATGCCGCCGTTATAGGCCACTTCCGACAGGAAGCGCTGTGCGCCTTCCAGCGTTTGTTTCGGTGGCACGTCATCCGAATGGCGCTGGGGCGTGATGCCGTCCGATGTGCCTTCAGGCTTTGTCTGGTCAGACGTTTTGGGAACCTGAGCGTAAACGGAACCTATGGACAGGACGCCCAGAGACAGGGCCGCCACAAGAAACCCGCCGGATAGAGCCTGAATGAAAGCGTGCATGGTAAGCCCCTGAAAAAAGAGAACAACCTAAAACGCCGTTCTCGCAAATTTCAGGCCATTATGCAATTACTCAGTCCGTCAGACGACACCGATAATCTTCAACGCGACGCCGATATCGTGGTGAGCTGCGTCGGGCAGGGTAACGTGCAGGCCTTTATCATCCTGACGGAAGGCCAGAGGTGCGGGGCTGCCGAGCACCTCGACGCGTTTGACCGAACCGCGCGCCAGTTTCGAACCGCGCGCCAGACGGGTGACGGTGATCCGGTTGTTTTCGAGACGGCCCAAGGTGATGGCATAGAGCGCCTTGCCCTTGGTGGTGAAGCGCAGGTCCTGCGGCGTATAGGGCTTCTGCTTGCTTTCGCCGAACATACCCGCGCCGACCTGGGTCGGGCCTTCGCCGAAGACCTGCCACGGGCGCGTGCCGTAGATGGCTTCGGAAAAGCGGCCCATCCATTCGCCGATCCCTTCGACGATCTTGCGCTCCTCCGAATCGATAGAGCCGTCGCCGCGTACCGGAATGCTGAGGAGCAGATTGCCGTTTTTCGACACGATATCGCACAGACGATGGATGACCGCCGCCGCGGGCAGGTATTTTTTGGCATCGTAGATGCGGCGGTCGTAGTGCCACTGCCCGATGCAGGTGTCGGTCTGCCACGGTTCAGGGCTGATCTCGGCGCGGAAGCCGCGTTCGACATCGGCGACATAGCCGCCTCTGGGCGCACCTTGTGGCTTGATGTTGAGGACCGCCTGTACGCTGCCGTGGCGTTTGATCGACGCGTTGTAATAGTGAGCCGCGATGTCGAGCCCGGCCTGCCCCAGAGGCAGGTCGAAATCGTCGAAATAGACGAGGTCGGGATTGTAACTGTCGATCAGGTCCTTGCAGCGCAGATACCATTGCCGCGTAAAGGCCGGATTGTGTAGCGGCGGCTCCTCGGTCCACACGCGGTCGTTGGCTTCGTGCCATTTATTGGCCTCGGCAATCGTCGTGATCCCCGGCGGCAGGGGCATGACGGCGCCGGTATAGAGTGCCTGCGGATCGAGCCCTTCCCACCACTTGCCCTTGCCGTCGAGCTTGCTGAGTTTGTAGGCGTCGTAGCGTTCCCCGGCGCGCGGGCCTTCGGGGTCGTAGCCATAGGCCGTCTGGAACCAGTGCCAGGCGTGGGCCGAGTGGTTCGAGACGCCGAATTTCAGACCGCGCTGGCGCGCCGCCTTTTCCCACCGCCAGATGATGTCGGTCTTCGGGCCGATACGCGTCGAGTTCCAGTCGTGGAACTTCGAATCGTACATGTCGAAATTGTCGTGGTGATTGGCCATGGCGACGAAATATTTCGCCCCGGCCTTCACATAGAGGTCGAGCAGCGCTTCCGGGTTCCAGTTTTCGGCCTTCCAGCGCGGATAGAATTCCATGAAGCCGAAATCCGCCGGGTGGCCGTAGGTCTTGACGTGGTGTTCGTAAAACGGGTTGCCCTGCTGGTACATCTTGCGCGCGTACCAGTCGCCGTATTCCGGTACGCAGCCCGGCCCCCAGTGCGCCCACAGGCCGAACTTGGCGTCGCGAAACCAGTCGGGGGTCTTGTAGCCGGCGATCAGCGAGTCCCAGTCGGGTTTGAACGGGCCGTCGGTGATCTTATCATAGCCGGGGGCGGATAATTCGACGGCTCCGGCGGCGGAGGTAATGAGACCCGACAGGCCAAGCGTGCTGACGCCGTGCAGGAACTGACGTTTCGTGGAGCGCATGATAGATCCCTGTTTGATTTCTTTTGCGGAAATTAATTCCATATTTGGCATTAATTTGTCTGACATGAATAAGGCTGTCAATAGACTTGTCGCCTGCCGCCGGTTATGGCTGGGGCGGACGTATAAAAGACCACAGGTGCCGACCAACGGTGCCAATCATTCGGAGGAACGATGAAGGTTCGCTTTCATAACTGGGCCCATACCCGGCGCTGGGTCATGTCGGCGATGGGTGTCACGACGCTTGGAACCACGGCGGCGCTGGCAGCGGCCGCGAATCCGAAGACGCGGCGCGTCTCGATCCTCGATTTCGGGGCGGTGGCGGATGACCGGACCGTCAATACGCCCGCCATTCAACAGGCTATCGATCAACTGGCGGGCACAGGCGGTGGCACGGTCGTCGTCCCGGCAGGGGTTTTTGTGACCGGGGCCATTTTCCTGAAGCCTCAAGTGCATCTGCACCTCGACAAGGGCGCTGTGCTCAGGGCTTCGACCGATGTGGCGGTGCATTTTCCGGCCCGGCGGACGCGCATCGAAGGCCATTTCGAGGACAAATTCACCCCGGCCCTGATCAATGCCGCCCGCTGTGACGGTTTGAAAATCACCGGCGAAGGCACGCTGGACGGGGCCGGGCGGGTTATCTGGGACCAGTTCTGGAAGCTGCGCAATGCCGCGCCGGTGCCGAACGAATTTCCCAATATCGGCCTGCCGCGCGCGCGCCTGGCCCTGATCGAAAATTCGAAAAACGTTCTGATCGAAGGCGTGACCTTCAAGGATTCGCAGTTCTGGAACCTGCATATCTATCGCTGCCGCGGGGTTACCGTGCGCAGGGCAAGCTTTCAGGTCCCGGACGATTACAAGCAGGCGCCCTCGACCGATGGCATCGACCTCGATTCCTGTCAGGATGTGATCATCGAGGGCTGCCATTTTTCGGTAACCGACGACTGCATCGCGGCCAAGGGCACCAAGGGGCCGCACGCCCTGAGCGATAAGGACAGCCCGCCGGTCGAGCGCATCCGGGTGCGCGACTGTGTGTTCAAACGCGGGCACAACATGTTCACCTGCGGCAGCGAGGCGACCATCGTACGCGATGTGATCGTCGAAAACTGCACCGTCACGGGCGGGATGAGCGTGCTGATGCTCAAACTGCGGGCCGATACGCCTCAGCATTATGAGAATATCCTCTATCGTAACCTCACGCTCGACGCGGCGGGCGGCAATATCGTACGCATCCAGCCGTGGAGTCAGTATATTAACCTCAAGGGCGAGGCGCCGCCGCAATCCGTGGTGCGCAATGTGCGTATGATCGGGCTTCGGGGGCGCTTCGGCGGCTTCGGCAATATCCGCCCGAACCCGGGCCAGACGACGATCAGCGATATCCGACTTGAGGATTTCGACGTGCAACTGACGCAGGCCAAACTGGCCGTCGAGGGCGTGAAAGGGCTTAAGACCCGGAATGTCCGGGTCAACGGACAGCCGGTAAATCTGGTTTAGAGCCTGTTCCTCACAAAAAATCCGTCAGGTGCGGGCCTGACGGATCAAGGTGACCTCTCCAACAGGCTGGGGAGCCTTGAGGTCTCAGTGTGAAAACGAAACCGCCGCCTGTTTATCAGGCGGCGGGTCCGGTTTAGCGCGTCCGCAGCGTAAAGCCCGCCGTCACGCGATAGCCGCCGTAGCCGACTTCGAGCACCGACGGCGTGCCGTCGGCATAGGTGACGAAGTTGCCCTGATCCTTGCGGGTTTCTTCTTTAAGAGCGTTGGTCATCTGGAAGAACAGTTCGACTTCCGGGCGGACCTTGTGGGTCACCTTGATATCGACATACTTGGACTCGTCGGTATAGGTCGGCGCACCGGGGTTATAGGGCAGACGGATATTGGTATAGCCGTCGCCGGGATAGTTAGCCGCGGTGTTAGCGCCGCACGAGGCGATACATTTGAACACTTCTGAACGCGCCTGATAGGAAACACGGGCATTGGTCCGGCCGTCATCGTACCACAGCGACAGGTTGGCGTAATAGCTCGGTTCATCTATCGGCGGCAGGGTTTCGCCGGTGTTCGGATCGCGGACCGCCGCGCTGTTGGTCGTCGAGGTGATCTTGGCATAGTTGCCGTCGGCCCCCAGATAGCGCAGCTTCCACGGCAGGAAGGTGAATGCCGTCTTGAACGAATATTCGTCACCTTCGCGCAGGAAGCCGCCGGCATTGACGTAGGTCGTATAGGCGAAATCGTCATTCGTCACGTCGCGGCCCGTAACGGGATCGATAGCGCCTGTACCGGCCAGCAGCTTGGCATCGGTGACGGAACCGGTAGTGACGCTGCCGGTGATGTCGTCTTCGAAATGGGCGTAGGAGAACTGCGTATCCTTGTTGGGATACCATTCGATCGACAGGTTTTTCTTCTTGGCCGTCAGTGGCTTCAGGCCGGGATTGCCGAAGGTGCCGCAGCCGTTATCCGCCCCCGCACCGTCGAAGCGTTGATCGAAGGTACAGGTCCCGGCGGGCAGCAGTTGCGCGATACTGGGGCGCGACATCGACTTCGACGTGTTGTAACGCACGACCAGCTGGTCGGGCAGGACCCACAGGTTGAAGTTATAGCTGGGCAGCCAGTCGGTCGTGTGGCTCGAAACCGCGACATTCGTCTGAGCGGTCAAGGTGTAGGTATTACCCGATGTTGCCGTCGAGGGGGTGCAGTTCGCCAGGCTGTTGCAGCGGACGCTCGACAGGGTGATGAAGCCGGTGCCTTCGACGTCGGTCTTGACCATCCGCGTGCCGACGTTACCGTTGAACACCATGTCGAACGGCAGGTCCTGCTCGAATTCGACCATCCAGTAGGCGGCGGTCGTTTCTTCGAGGGCATGTCGGTACAGCATGTCGTACTGTTTGCCATCGCTGGCCGTACAGACCTTCATGCAGTCGAAGTTATAGTGGGCCAGCGGATTGCCGCCCGCGCCATAAAAGCCGGTCGCCGACTGCGCGATCAGGTTATAGAACTTGTGGACGTCGATCTGGCTGAAACCGTTGATCAGATTGCCGCGATCAGGGAACCCGGCGAAGAACTGATTGGTCGGTCCGGTCAGAACCTGATTGAGGATCGCCTGCAGGTCACCCGGACGCATGGTGTAGGTGCCTTCATAGCGCGTTGTCAGGTCGGTATTGGCCAGATAACCATAGTTACAGGGCAGGGCGCCCGCCGGTGCAGCCGTGCCGGTCGTGCCGTAGCGCGTGTCGTCACAGGCGCGCACGACGCCGCGCAGGTTCTGACGGGCGATGACTACGGGGGCTACATAGCCCGCAGTGCCGTAAGGCGTGGTGGCGACGCCGTTGACGATGTGAGTGTTTTCCGGCGAGATCGTTCGGCCCGAGCCGTCCCATCCATAAGACTCGGTCTTACGGTTGTTGAAACCGAGCTGAAGGGTCTTGATGAAGGGAATCTTCTCTTCGAAATTATAGGTGAAATCCCCCTTGAGCGTGTCTTCGGAGGTTTCGCTCAGTTTCGGCGACATCTGAATGCCGATATTGAAGCTTGTCCAGGGCTGCTGGGCGACCGTATAGGCACCGGTTTGACCCGTCACACAGGGGTTGATGCCCGATGGTGTACAGGCCCCGCGAGTAGCTGCCGCTGCACGGGTAATAGTGTAGTTCGACGCATTGCCCGTGTCGAAATTGGCCGGTAGCGAGAAGTTCCACAGGCCGTTTTCCAGCGACAGGTTAGCCTGCCCATAGGCGTAGGTCAGGCCGGGGTTGATGCGGAAGTCGTAACGCGTATATTCGGACTCGGCATGCCCGTAGAGCAGGGTCGCCTTGATCGGGCCACGATGATAATCGAGGCCTGCCGAGAAATATTTCGAACTGATGTCGTTGGTGTTCTGAACCTGATCGAGCGTGGTCGAACCGTCGGTGATCGTACCGGCGATCAGATGGTGTGCCGAGTCGAATTTCAGCGAGCTGGGGATCAGGTTGGCGACCGCGCCGATGACGCCGTTGGCCGTACCGGCAGCGTTATTCGGTGCGGTGACGCTGCCGAAGCTGATGCCGTCATAAAGATAGTAGCCCGAACCGGCGATAGCGCTGCGAACATTTCCCGTGTCGGTATAACCGGCACCGTTATAGGCCGCGAAGCTGCCGTTGGCCGGGAACGCGGTCGTAGCTGAGTTGAACAGAATCTGACCCGGTGTCAGGGTCAGCTGGACGTCTTCGACCCGTCGTTTATTATACATCACCTTGGCGTAGACATCGAGGTGCTCGTTGACGCGGTAGTCGGCGCGCAAATCAACCGTCTGGCGCAACTCCTTGTTCTGACGCACGAAATAGCGCACCAGAGACGGCGTATAATCGCCCCACTGGTTCAGGCAGGTGATCAGTTCGTTGGTGCGCTGCGCCGTAGCTGCGGTATTGCCCGTCAATAACGGAAAAGCCGCCATACACTCGGCCTTGGTCTTGGCGGCGGCTGACTTGGTCACCAGAGACAGAGGGGTTTCGGTGCTGTTGGCAAAAGCCGTATTGATGCCCGCGCCGGACAGCGTCGATGGGTTGAACGTAAACGTCTTTTCCGCCGAGCCATCGAGGTCTATCGAGGTGGTGCCGATGACGTTGCCGGTACCCGCGCCGACATAGGCGCGCGCCAGCCCCTGCGAACCCGAGGTCGAGTTCTGGACGGCGTTGTTATCGTTCTGGATGCTCGACTGCGAGGCGTTGAACAGGATGCCGAGGCGACCGTCAAGGAACTTGCTGGTGGCGATCAGATTGACTTCCGGTGTCCACTTCTTGCTCAGCGAATTTTGCGTCATGTCGTAACGGAACGACACGAACGGCTTCTTGAAGTCCAGCGGGCTGCGCGTCTGAATGACGATACCGCCGCCGATGCCGCCTTCGGTCTGGGCCGCGGTATTCCCTTTGATGACGTCGACGCTCTTGATCAGGTCGGCGGGAAATTCGCGGAAATCCTTGGAACGACCGTCGCCGTTGAAGGCCAGACCGCCGGTTGTCGAGGTGTTCTGCACGCCGAGGCCGTCGATTTCGATGCTGGTCTGCGCCGAGTTGCCGCCCCGAACGCTGACGGTTTCGCCTTCGCCATAGTCGCTGCGCGACAGGGCCACGCCGGCGATGCGTGAAATGGCTTCACCGATGTTCTTGTCGGGGAACTTGCCGACGTCTTCGGCGATGATCGAGTCGGTGGCGGTCTTGGCCTTTTTCTTGCGGTCGATGGCCGTGCGCTGCGAGGCGCGCACCCCGGTGACGATCACCGTCGTGGCATCGTCATTAGCCGCAGCGTCGGTCGTGCCAGCGTTCTGCGCCAGAGCCGTGCCGTGACCGGTTATAAGAATAACCAGCGCCATGGCCGTACCGGCGCCCAGCGCGCGACGGATTCCGGGCGTCTTGGAAAACTGCATCGTAAAGCTCCCTGTTGGAGGGGTATGGAACCCCTTGTTTTTTATGTAGAATGTCGTTCTTTGCGGCCCAGATGGTCGCCAGACCGTGCGGTGACGAGATAGGTCGACTCGTCAGGGTCGTGTCGGTTAGATGAATCCGCGTGCAATCGTTTCAAGTCAAGATCGATTTTGACAATTTTGTCAGAAAATAGCCATTTTCAGACGATTTGTGTGGCAAAAGCGACATGATTAGAGGCGAATTTCTGATTGAAAGTGTCCGATATAGATTATTTTTGACGTAATATAGATATTTTAAATTGCCTGAAGGTAGGCGCGTTGGGTCGCGTGCATAAAAATACCCTGAGCGCGGACGCTCAGGGTGCAGGCCGGAGATGAATGAAGAATCTTAGTCCCGCGTTGAGCGGAACGGCAGGGCGGGCAAACCTTCCTTGTTGGTCAGGTTGGGCCGCGCGGCTTCGTCCCAGGCAAAGCGCACGGCGACCGGGGTCGCGACGGCGGGGCTGGACACGACCACCTTGTCGCCTTCGATCGTGGCGACGCCGGGGAACCAGACACCGTCTGCGCCACGGATATTGAACCAGTTCAGCGCCTTGCCGTCCCTGGCGATCAGCCCGCCACCGATATCGTCGTAGCTGAGGACGGCCTTGTTGCCTTCGACGCTCAGGCTGCGGAATTTCGGTCCGTCGACAACGAGGCCCGTCTGTTTGTAGGTCTTGGCCAGAGCCTGACCGGCAAGGCGCTGCCCCACCGTAATCTTGTCGCGCGGATGAATGTCGGTGAGGTCATCCACAAGGTCGGTCGTCACGATCATGCCGGTGTTGGGAATACGCAGGGCATCGGTCTGGGCCTCCCAGATACGCGGTTCGGCTTCGGGCGAGACGACCTGATTCTGGCGCGTGATGTGATAGGTGTGCGGGGCGATCTGCACGTAATAGAAGGCGAGATCCTGACCGAAGACGGTGCGCCAGCCGCCGATCAGGGCTTCCATCTTGGCCGTATAGTCGGGGGCGCCGACGGGATAGACGTTCGATTCGCCCTGATACCAGATGGCGCCTTTCAGGCCGTAGGGCACCAGCGGTGCGATCATGCCGTTATACAGTTCCGACATGACGGTCTCATCGACCTTGGTGCCGGGGGCCTGTCCGGTGAAGCGTTTCAGGGCCGGTACAGCCGCGAAGCCTTCCGGGGCGGTCCACGGCTCGATGCGCGTACCGCCCCAGGTCGAGTCGATCAGGCCGACGGGCGTGTTCAGCGTCGTGTGCAGCCGCTGGCCGAACACATAGGCTGTGGCGGAAAAACGGGATTCGTCGAGGCTTTGCGGCGTGGTGACGATCCACTTGCCCTCGACGTCGGCGGCGGGGGTGTTGGTGCGGGTCTTCTTGACCTTGAACAGGCGGATCTGCGGCGTATCGGCGGCGGCCAGTGCCTTGTCCGCATCGAAGACGTCCTTCTGACCCGACTGGTTGCGGAAGGGCTTTTCCATGTTCGATTGCCCTGACGCCAGCCACACCTCGCCGATCAGGATGTCGGAAACCGTCAGGTTGTTCTTGCCCTTGACGCTCATCTGCGCCGCCGTGGCCGAGGCCTTGAGCGGCTTGAGCATCACTTTCCATTTGCCGTCGGCCCCCGCCGTGGCGCGCACGGTCTGGCCTGCCAGTTTTACCGTCACCTTTTCACCGGCGTCGGCCTTGCCCCAGATGGCGACCGGCTGGCCCGACTGCAGCACCATGTGATCCGAAATGAGGTTCGGCAGCTTGACATCGGCGAGGGCGCCCGTAGCGGCAAAGGTGGCGGCGGCGGTAAGCGAGAGCAGTAGGCGGCGCATGGAGTAGTCCCTGATCGATTATGGTTGAGGGACTCATAGGATGTCCGGCGGTGCCGCGCAATCAGACCAAAGTCACATCTCCGCTCCAGTGTTGGGCATGGGGAGGTTCCCCGAAGTTTCAACGCTACCTGGCCGGTGGGGCGTATAGATATTTCGTGTGTAAAAATTCAAACGGGGAAAGCTCTACGACTTTGGTCGATATGCCTTTTCCCGGCCTTTGTTACCGCCTAAACTGCGCTGAACAATCAAATCCAATCAGGGATGCCGCCAATGGATCGCCGACAACTTCTCTCTTTCGGGGCCGTGGCCGCCCTGCTGCCCGCCGTGACCAGCGCCGCCGCACAGGACTCGGGCAAGCCTCTGGCCAGCGATCCGTCGGTGACGATGAAGCCGCTCCTGCCGCCGCTCGAAAGCTTCCCGATCTGGCCGAAGGGCAAGATGCCGGGCGCCGCGGGCGTGACGGCAAAGGAAGAGTGGATTCTGCGCAACCCCAAGGACGGCAACCCGAACGATACGGCGGCCACGCACGTGACCGATCCGATCCTGATGGTGCGTCGTGCGGCCAAGCCCAACGGGGCGGCGATCCTGATGATCCCTGGCGGCGGCTATGTCCGCGTGGCCGTCAGCCGCGCTGGCGGCGGCACCGACAAGGAACTGGCCGACGCGGGGACTACGGTCTTCATCATGACCTATCGCCTGCCGCACGATAACTGGGGTTCGGCGCAACTGGCCCCCTTGCAGGACGCCCAGCGCGCCATCCGTCTGATCCGACACAATGCCGCGAAATACGGCATCGATCCGAACCGCATCGCCGTGATGGGCTTCTCGGCCGGGGGGCATCTGGCGGGCTGGCTGTCGGAAAGCTTCGGCCGCGAGACCTATGCGCCGATCGACGCGGCCGATACACAATCGGCCAGGCCGCTGGTCACCGGCATGTTCTATCCGGTCATGACCATGCTGGCGCCCTATGCGCATGGCGGTTCGGTCAAGAGCATGTTCCCGAACGGCGCGACCGACGAGGAAAAGAAGAAGGTGTCGCTGGAGTTCAGCCTGCCCAAAGACATGCCGCCGACCTTCCTGGCCCATGCCGGCGACGACAAGACGGTCCCGGCGGAAAACAGCCTGATCCTCTATCAGGCCCTGCGCGCCCAGAAGACGCCGACGGAGCTTCACATCTTCGAACTGGGCGGCCACGGCCTCAGCGGTCAGGACTATACGACGCCGTGGATGGCCTTCGCCAAACGCCACGGGCTGTGGGGTTAGGCCTGTTCAAGGGCGCGCGTCATGCGCGTGACCGCGCCCTGAGTTGACAGCCAGATCACGATTTCGGTCGCCACGACGATCAAACCTTCCAGCGGCGCATTAAACGGCGAGGGACATATGTGTGCCTGCGCATAGTCGAGGTGCCCGATTTCCTGAATCTGGATATCGGCGATCAGACTTTTCAAGGCTTCATCGCGTCCTTCAAGAAAAACGAGTTGTTCCGTCAGGTGCTGATGGACCGTGGCCTCGACGGCTTTGGTACAGACCATGACGGCATTGCGGCCCATCAGAGCGGTAATAAGGCCCAGTGTGTAACCCCCTATGCCCCATAGCCCCATGGCGTAGCACGGTCGCGACCCGCGCTCGGGCATGGCTGCCCGGAATTTCAGGCAATGGTCGATTTCGTGGCCGAGCGTTTCGCTGAGAAACGGCACCAGATCGGGGATCAGGTACCGGGCGACGAACACCTGTGCCCGATAAATGCGTATGGCGCCGAATTCACCGGCATGATTCACCTTCAGGATACGCGAAATCGTTTTGCTGACGGATAAATCCACACCCAATCCCCCCGAAGAAGGCCCCGTTGAAGGCAAGGTGTGCGGTGTCGCGGTTCAAGTCAATAGGATCAGGCGATCACGCGATTGAGCGTCTGATTGCCCTTGCGCGCGGCGAGGATGGCAATGACGAATTCCCGGCGGATGGCGGCGTAGTTGATCGTCGGCGCGTAAAATCCCTGCAGCGCATGATAGATGAAGGCGTGGATGCGCGTGATGTCCTCACCCGACAGGTCGGGCAGGGGATCGCTGATCAACAGGGCCAGTTCCCGGATGATGAGCGGTTCGGCCGCGTCGTCCGTGGCATAGGCGTAGAGCAGCATGTCCAGTTGCCGCTCGATGGTCTTCATGTCGTGGAATTGGATCTTTACGGTCATGTCGGGTTCCTCTGACATCGAGCCTGCGCCGGAAGGGATAAACGGACAATGAGGATCGCGGTCTGTGGATATCAAGGCGGACATATGAAAGACTGTGGCTGGCGCAATTCAACCTGAGCGCGTCATTTTTCACATTACCGTGTTTTGCAATTGCAGCAAAAAATTTTAATATACTGAAATTTATTATTTATTTTAAAATTCCCTCGTGATCGACCGGTAAGGGGCGCGTGTGGCGAAATGCACACGATGCGTGTGTAAATATTCCGGTAACTCTACTTTTGCTAGAATGTGCGGGCGAGCTTAATAAGGAGAATAGTGTATGCCTTTGACCGCACAGGACGCCCTCAGCGATATGCTGGACGACTATTACCGCATGACCATGGCTCTGGAGCGGCTGGTCATGGCCACCGCCCTGATACAGGTGACCGCCGCGCCGGACCGTCTGGCGGAACTGGAGCGATTGCGGGCCGCCGTGTTCGATCCCCGTCTGTCGCCCATACCCGGCGGCCACAGTCAGGCGCTCGAATTCTATCTCTCGCGCCTTGAGGCCAAAATGGATGCGACGCCCGCCGTTGCCGGGGGCGCCGCTCAGTCTTAAATCAGATCGGCCTAGGTTTAAAACCTAATCATCCTATTGATTTAAGGTGCAAACATTGATTCTCTTCGTTTATTCGAGGAGATAAGCTATGGCTCATGAGTTCTGGCTTAGTGACGCGCAATGGTCG
>NZ_JAQQKX010000015.1 GCF_028550415.1 Asticcacaulis aquaticus | reverse complement strand
ATCGAGAAACATCCGCACAGCGCGTTCGCGGACTTCAGGTGAAAACTTGTTCGTCGTTTTGTTCATAGTAGCTCCATCTTCTCAGAAGTTGGAGCCTCCGGCAAAGCCGGGGCGGTTCAAACCGGCCATACAGTCCGGCGTCGAGTTCATTCAGGTGCGTTTGGATGTGCACAATAATCTCAAGAACATATTCGGACGCCAGTTTCATTACGAACGGTACGACCCAGGCTTCATTAACGCCCATGATAGCCTCCAGAGCTATTTCACGGACAAACCCGTTATGATGGCGGGTCAGTAAAGCCAAGAACATCGCGCACTGCGTCTGACTCAGGTTTTCGTTTTCGAGAAGTGCCGTTGCCGCGTCGAAGGGGCGTCGGTCGTAAAATTCGACGTGGTGGCTCCCCTGACTATAGATGCGCCCCGGCAGCCAAACGTCTTCGCCGCCTACGATCAGAATATCCCGATATTCCGGACTGTCCTGAGAACGGGTTAAATGACTTTCAATAATAGCGCAGGGTTTATGGGCTATATCGTGCAGCGATTTGGGAAAGGCATGCAGAAAACTCATAATGTTGTCAGAGCATTGCCGGGATAACTCTGTCCGGCGGGCGATGGCCGTCCTGAAGCGTCTTGATGTTCAGGATCACGCGGTCGCCCATGTCGGTGCGTGCCTCCACCGTCGAGGACGCCATGTGCGGCAGCAGCACCGCATTCGGCAAACCGAACAGCTCCGGCGAAATCGCCGTGGCGCGCTCATAGACGTCGAGGCCGACCCCGGCGATCTTGTGCTCCCTGAGCAGATGCGCCAGCGCTTCTTCGTCGACGATCTGCCCGCGGGCGGTGTTGACGAGGATGGCGTGCGGCTGAAGCTTGGCCAGACGTTCGGCATCGAGCAGGTGGAAGGTATTGGGGCCGCCCGGCGCATTGATCGACACCACGTCCATGCGCGCCAGCATCTGATCGAGATCGTCCCAATAGGTCGCCTCAAGCTCTTCGGAAATGCGCGCCGAAACCGGTTTGCGGTTATGATAGTGGACCTGCATCCCGAACGCCCGGGCGCGGCGGGCCAGAGCCTGACCGATGCGGCCCATGCCGACGATGCCGAGGCGCTTGCCATAGATGCGGCGGCCCATCAGGAAGGTCGGCGACCAGGCGGAAAATTCGCCGCGCTGCACGGTTTCGGCGCCTTCGATGAAGCGGCGCGACACGGCGATGATCAGGCCCATGGTCATTTCGGCCGTGTCTTCGGTCAGGACGCCCGGCGTATTGGTGACGATGATGCCCTTTTCGACGGCCTTGGCGATGTCGATATGGTCGTGGCCGACGCCGAAATTGGCGATCATCTTGAGCTGTTCGCCCGCCGCCTCGAAAAATTCGGCGTCGATGCGGTCGTTGATCGAGGAGACCAGCACCTCGGCGGTCTGCGCCGCCTCGAACAGGGCCTCGCGCGGCATGGGGTTCTTGTTGAGCCACAGGGTCGTGTTGAACAGTTCCCGGAACCGCGTCTCGACCCCGTCGGGGAGTTTCACGGTCATGACGACCTTAAGCTTCTTGCTCATATCGGCTTAGTTCCTGTGGCATTTTGTTTTGCGGGTGTCTTACAGGATCAGTTGCAAATCCGGGAAGCAAATTTTCAGCCGCATGGCCGTTGTTCGCCCTATGGTTAACCAAATCTGAAGCTTTCGGACGCATGTCTTGACCAGCAACCCCATCTGCCAGCTTTAGTTTGTGTCCCGTCGATGACCCTGTTCAGCCCGTCGTTCGCTGTGAAATCACCTGACCATAGCGCAGGCCCTTGCGTCAAGGCGCGCCGTTGGACGGCCACGTTTTTACTGACGCTTCTGCTGGGGAGCCTCATGACGGGCGCGGCTCTGGCCGGACCGGAAGACGAGGCCTTCGACACGCCGTCGAAGCAGCCGGTGCCGCGCTGGGCGTCGCTGCGCTCGAACAAGGTCTATGCCCGGTCGGGGCCGACCAAGGAAAACAAGGTCCTGTGGACCTATACGCAAAAGAACCTGCCGGTGCAGATCATTTCCGAAACCAAGGAATGGCGGATGATCTGCGATCCCGACGGCGGCATCGCCTGGGTCAGCAAGACCATGCTCAAGTCCCAGCGCAGCGTCATATCGACCGGTACGGCGAAAATCGACCTCCTCAGTGGGCCGAAGGCCACGGCCAAGGTCAAGGCACGGCTCAATCCGCGCGCCCTGGCGACGCTCGACAAATGCAAGAAGGACTATTGCAAGGTCACGGTCGGCAATGTCGATGGCTGGGCGCCGCAAAAAAGCCTGTGGGGGGCGCAGGACGGTGCGGTCTGCAAGCGCCCGGACGCGCTGACGCGGTTGTCGTAAATTAAGGCTGTCAGCATCCTTATGCCTCCCTGCACTTCAGTGCGGGGAGGGGGACCATTTGCGGAGCAAATGGTGGTGGGGTGTCTTGCGAAGGTTCAGCGAGCACTATTGTAAGCAAGCAAGAACCCCCACCACCACATCTCACCGCTTCGCGGCTCGTGCGGTCCCCCTCCCCGGCATAGCCAGGGAGGTATGAAGGTTTTTTGGACTATCTCGGCGTCTGCATCCGCTTAAAAATCGTTAAAAAGCATTGAGCCGCACGGTCTGAACGTGTAACGCATCTTTACAGCCTGTTACGAATGGGCCATTAGCGCCGTTTGTCATAACGTCGATGCGTACGATTCTCTATCCGGAGCCCCAATGAGCGACCGTCCTTCCTCTTTCAGCTACGAAGACCTTCTGGCCTGCTCGCGCGGCGAAATGTACGGCCCGGGCAATGCCCAGCTGCCCGCGCCGCCGATGCTGATGATGGATCGTATCATCACGATCACCAAGGACGGCGGGGCCTTCAACAAGGGCTATATCGAGGCCGAACTCGACATCAATCCGGACCTGTGGTTCTTCGCCTGCCACTTTATCAACGACCCGGTCATGCCGGGCTGCCTCGGCCTCGACGCCATGTGGCAGCTGGTCGGCTTCTTCCTCGGCTGGTCGGGCAATCCGGGCCGCGGCCGCGCGCTGGGCGTCGGCGAGGTGAAGTTCACCGGTCAGGTTACCCCGGCGGTCAAGAAGGTCACCTACCGCATCGACATGAAGCGCGTCATTACAGGCAAGCTGATCATGGGCATCGGCGAGGGCGTCGTCCTGGCCGACGACAAGCCGATCTATAGCGCCTCGGGCCTCCGTGTCGGCCTGTTCGACGCCAAGGATCTGGTGTAAGAACCGCCACCTGAGACCCATCGCAGGGGATACTGATATGCGCAGAGTTGTCATCACCGGTCTTGGCATCGTGTCGTCCATCGGCACGGGTGCGGACGAAGTCACCGCGTCGCTTCGCGAGGCGAGGTCGGGCATTATAGCGGCGCCCGAATACGCCGAACTGGGCTTCAAATGTCAGGTGCACGCCGCCCCGACCATCGGCGACTGGACACCCTATGTCGATCGCCGCGCCGCGCGCTTCCTGTCGAGCGGTCTGGCCTATGGCCATATCTCGCTGGAGCAGGCGATTGCTTCGGCGGGCCTGGACGAGTCCGACATTTCCAACGAACGTACCGGCATCATCTTCGGCGCGGGCGGTCCTTCGACCAAGGCCATCGTCGAAGCCGCCGACATTACGCGCGAAAAGAAGTCTCCCAAGCGCATCGGGCCGTTCGCGGTGCCCAAGGCCATGTCGTCGGGCCCTTCGGCGGTGCTGGCGACCTGGTTCAAGATCCGCGGCATCAACTATTCGATCAGCTCGGCCTGTGCGACCTCGGTTCACTGCATCGGGGCGGCGGCGGAGCAGATCATGCTCGGCCGTCAGGACGTGATGTTCGCCGGCGGCACCGAAGAACTCGACTGGACCCTGTCGAACCTGTTTGATGCTATGGGTGCCATGTCCAGCAATTACAACGACACGCCGTCGGTCGCCTCGCGCGCCTACGACAAGAACCGCGACGGCTTCGTCATCGCCGGAGGCGCGGGCGCGGTGGTGCTTGAGGAATACGAACGCGCCAAGGCGCGCGGCGCCAATATCATCGCCGAAGTCGTCGGCTACTGCGCCAATTCGGACGGCTACGACATGGTCGCGCCGTCGGGCGAGGGCGCGGAACGCTGCATGCGCGAAGCCCTGCGTCAGGCCGGTGGCCGCAAGATCGACTACCTCAACCCGCACGGCACCTCGACGCCGGTCGGCGACGAGCGCGAAATGGGCGCGGTGCGCAACGTCTTCGGGGGCAATATGCCGCTGATTTCCTCGACCAAGTCGCTAACCGGGCACTCGCTCGGCGCGGCAGGGGCTCAGGAAGCCATCTACTGCCTGCTGATGATGCAGCACGGTTTCGCCACCAAGAGCGCCCATATCGAGGAACTCGATCCGGCCTTCGACGGGATGCCGATCCTGCGCGAACGCCGCGACGGGGCGCTGGAGACCGTGATGTCGAACTCGTTCGGCTTCGGCGGCACCAATGGCTCGATCATCTTGTCACAGGCTGATCTGTAATCAACATCCTCCCCTGCTTTAGCGGGGGAGGGGGACCATCAAGCGAAGCGACGATGGTGGAGGGGGCGAGTCACAGGGTTTGCCCTCTCCGTCTGCTCACTTCGTTCGCATCCACCTCCCCCGCTGCGCCAAGGGCTTGCAGGGGAGGATGAAAAGGAAAAAAGAACATGGCTGAATCCGGCTGGAATTTCCCCACGGGCGACCTGATGAAGGGCAAAAAAGGCCTCGTCATGGGCGTCGCCAATGACAAGTCCATCGCCTGGGGCATTGCTTCGCAACTGGCGGCGCAGGGTGCCGACATGGCGTTCTCGTACCTCGGCGAGTCGCTGCTGCGCCGCGTGCAGCCGCTGGCCGACTCGATCGGCGTCAAGCACCTGATCGAATGCGACGTGACGTCCGACGCGTCGATGGACGCGGCGTTTGCCAAGCTGAAAGAGATTTATGGCGAGATCGATTTCGTCATCCACTCGGTGGCCTTTGCCAACAAGAATGAGCTGCAGGGCTCGTTCGTTGAGAACACCACGCGTGACGGCTTCCTGCTGGCGCTCAACGTCTCGGCCTTCTCGTTCGTCGACACGGCCCGCCGTGCCGCCGAGCTGATGCCGAACGGCGGTTCGCTGGTCACCCTGACCTATCTCGGGGCCGAGCGCGTCATCCCCAATTACAACACCATGGGCGTCGCCAAGGCCGCGCTTGAGGCCTCGACGCGCTACATCGCCCGCGATCTGGGGCCGAAGGGCATCCGCGCCAACGCCATCTCGGCGGGCGCCATGCGCACCCTGAGCCTCGCCGGGATCGCCGGTGGCCGTGGCCTGCACGCCAAGTCGGGCCAGTTCTCGCTGATGAAGGAAGAGACTTCGATGGAAGGCGTTGCGGGCGCGGCCCTGTGGCTGGCCTCTGACCTCGGCTTCTCGACGACCGGCGAAGTGGTCCACGTGGACGCAGGCTTCCATGTGGTTGGTCTGCCGGAAGACATCGAGGGGTAAAATCGCGGTCTTTGGGCAACTAATACGCAGTCTGCGCTAGCGGGTACAAGTGTACCCGCGTCGCTTGCCGGCTATTATTTGCCTCAAATCTCACGATTTTACGCACCGAGCGTAAATCAGGTTGAGACAGGGAGTGCGAATGCCCAGGTGCCTGATCATTGCCGGACCGAATGGCGCGGGTAAGACGACCTTTGCACTGAAATACCTGCCCGCGATTGGTGTGGCGCACTTCATCAATGCCGACCTGATCGCTTCGGGTCTGTCGCCCTTTCATCCCGAACAGCAAGCCGCTGCCGCCGCACGCCTGTTCCTGAAAGCAATGGACGCCCGTATCGAAGCGCGTCAGGACTTTGCGTTCGAGACGACTCTATCCGGCAAAGCCTATCTAAAGCTGATCGAGAAACTGAAAGCTGACGGCTGGTCCGTCGAACTCTATTATCTGGCGCTGCCTTCCCCAGAAGTATCGAAGCGGCGTGTGGCGGAACGCGTAGCGCATGGCGGTCACCATATCCCAGACAGCGATATCGAGCGCCGTTTCCCGCGCAGTTTGCGAAATCTTATGTTCAGTTATAGAATGGCGGTGAATGAATGCCGTGCCTATATAAACGTTGGAGCCGTACCTCAGCCCATCTTCGAGCAATCGGGAGAAATGCTGACCGTATTCGATGACACGCTGCACACTTGGCTTATGGAGCAGGCTGTTGACCACACGTGAAGCCTTTACACAGAAGTCCGACCACGCCCTCGGTGTGCTGCGCGAAGCCGTTGCCGAAGCCATCGACCGCAAACGCCGTCTGGGTCAGTACTGGGTGGTCTGGGACGGTGAAAAGCCCGTCGAGGTCCATCCTGACACCGAAACGCGCCCGGCCGCCGAATGACGCGTAAATACGGCCCGCCGCCGTCGCTGGACACCCTCGAGATCATCGCGCGTGACGCTCTCGCCAAGTTGCCGGAGCCGTTCGCCGGACATCTGCGCGACGTGGTGCTGATCGTCGAAGACTTCCCGTCGGAAGAGCTTCTCGCCGAGCTTGAGATGGACGATCCGTTCGAACTGACCGGCCTCTATACGGGCCGCCCGGCGGAGACCGAGGTCTATACCGGCGACCTGCCGCCGATGATCCATCTCTTCCGCCGCCCGATCCTCGATGAGTGGGCCGGCGGGGAGGTGGCGTTCGAAGACCTCGTCGCCCACGTCCTGATCCACGAAGCCGGGCACCATTTCGGCCTCAGCGACGACGATATGGAATGGCTTGAGGACGAGCTGAAGAAAAGCGCTACTGCACCCGAGCCCTGATCCATGTGGTCACCAGATCAAGTGCTGCCGGTGCGGTCGTCTCCTCGATCTGGCTGTATTCCGACGGCGCGCCACTGCCCGCCGTCGACTGGAACAGATGGTTGAGCCCCGGCAGTTCGCGCACCGTCGCGCTCTTATTGCCTTTCAGCGCGGCGGTCATGGCGGGAAGGTTATCGCTGGCCGCGACCTGCAGATCCTTGCCGCCGATGAGGGCGAGGACCGGCACCCTGACCTTGCGCAGTTCGGGTGCCGGGTCGTAGGCGATGAAATATTTCATCCACGGCGCGACCAGCGGCTTGACGACACTGTCCACCACCTTGGGATCGGTTGACAGGGGGAGCTCTGTTTCCACAACGGCGCGCACCCTGGCCTCTGTATCTACCGGATTGGAGATCAAGGCGTCGTAGATACGGCGATTGGCGGCGGCGACCTGAGCCAGATTGTCTTCCGTCATGCCGTTGGCCCTCCCGATCAGGGTCTGCTGCGTGATCAGAATCTGATCGCCGCGCACGCCGCCCCCGGCCATCAGGACAATGAACCTTACCGCTGGCTCGCGGTTGGCGACGATGGGCGCGATAATGCCGCCTTCGGAATGCCCGACGAGGCCGATAGCCCCGACATCCTTGCGTGCTTTGAGCCACGTCACCGCCGCCCCGGCATCGGCGGCGAAATCGGCGGTGGTCGCGGCCTTGTAATCGCCGGTCGAGGCCCCGACGCCGCGCTTGTCGTAACGCAGAACGGCGATCCCGGCCTTGTTCAGCGCATCGGCCCAGACGAGGAAGACTTTGTGCCCGGCCACCGCCTCGTCACGCGTATTCGGCCCCGATCCGGCGATCAGGATCACCGTCGGAAACGGACCCTTGCCTCTGGGCGCGCTGTAGGTGCCCGACAGCGTAACGCCCGCGACGGCGCCGGGCAGGGTGACCGCCTCGACGTGATAATTGGCCAATGCCGCCTCAGCCGCCTCGACCTGCGGGCGTTTCGGCGCGAAGCCATTGGCCTGATCGGCGTCGATGCGCTTCAGCGTCAGGGGTAGGCCCTGACCTTGCGTCCACGTCCCGACCCAGGCCTTTTGCGCCTCGTCCCACTTGCCCTGATAGCGGCCATTGATCTTCACGGCGGTGAAATCGAGGCTGTCCGCCGTCGCCGTGACGCTGTCGAGCGGCATCTTGAAATTGGCCTGATCCGGGCTTTCCAGCACACCCTTATAGGCCGTACCGTCGGTTTCGATCCGGATGACGATATTGAGCTTCCCCATCAGCTTGCCGTGCCAGACACCGGCGGCCTCTTCGGCCAGGGCGGGCAAGGCCAGACTGCTCATCAACAGCGATAATATCCACGTTTTCACGCCCCACCTCCATTATTTCGGTCATTGGCAAAATAGCAAGTTCGCCGCGATCGTCAAGCCCGCTGAAAAGCGCCACCGGGCGAACTGCAACCTGAGCGTTAATCCCGCATTAAGCGAACGTGGTTACGTTCGATGATCTCAGCCTGTAGGCTTTGAGTGTGTAAATTTTGGTGTTGAGTAATGCGTACCCCTGATCCGTCTTTCCCGGCGCTGCGCGCCGATGCCCGTGCGAACCTGCCGTCCCAGGTCCAGCGCGCGACCGAAGTCTATATCCCCCCGCACCGTCCCGACCTTTTTGGCCTGTTTGAGGTCGTCCTCCGCTTTACCCGCCGGCTTGGATGGGGCTGATAGCCCTGTTCAGGACTTTTGCTGGCCGCTGCGCAGCGGCCCCGGCGCGTAAACGGCAGGCGCGCCTTTAAGAGGCGACCTGCCGCGGCGGGAGGCTCCGGACGTGTCTCCCGCCGGACAATTCTTACCCTATACGATAATCGGCCGTGATCGTTCCGGCGGCTTGTGCTTCGTCCTCGTGCTCTGGTTCGCGTTCGGCCTCGCCTATGGCCTCGGCATACCAGGCCTGCATCGAGGGCAGGTTCAGCAAGCGCTCGATATAGGCCTGCGATGGCGCACTCAGCGTCAGGCCGTAGGTCTGGACGCGAAACGCGACCGGACAGTAGAAGGCATCGACAGCGGTGAAGGCCGGACCGGCTAAAAACGGCCCGCCGAAGCGCTCCAGTCCTTCGCGGAACAGGGCGTCCAAGCGGTCTATGTTGCGCAGCAGAGGCGCGGAAACATCGTTCAGGTCGATGCGTAATCCGCAATTCATGGTGCAGGTGTTGCGCAGGGCCGAAAAGCCGGAGTGCATTTCTGCGGCCGCCGACCGGGCGAAGGCGCGCGCCTCGCGGTCACCCGGCCAGACCGCCGGATGCGCCTCATGGACATATTCGGCGATGGCCAGCGAATCCCACACCGTCGTCCCGTCGTCCTGAAGTGCCGGGACCAGCGCCGTCGGGGAAAAGGCTTTGAACTGAACGTTTTCCCCAACCGGCGTGGTGAAATAGTGCTGATGCTCGGTGAAGGGGATATCCAGTTCCCGCAGCAGCACCCACGGGCGCAGGGACCACGAGGAATAGTTCTTGTTGGCGATGTGCAGGTCGTACATGGGGCGTCTCTCCTTTGATGGAGGCACTATGCCGTTGTGCGCTGGTTTACGGAAGTTGGCAGCTTGTCATCTTGCGTAAAAATCCTGCCAACTCGTCTACCCTTACCCGAACTGAAACCCGCTGACCGCCGTATTCATCGGACGCAGCGTCTCGTCATAGGTCCGCACGCCTGTATCCTCACCGGCGGCGCCGGCAGCAATGAACAGCGGCACCAGATGGTCTTCGTGGGGATGGGCGATACGCGCCCCAGCCCCACGCGACCAGTCGGCCAGAAGCGCTTCGCGTTGCGTCCCGCTGTGGCCGGTCAGGGTGTCGTTGAGCCAGTCGTTGAAATGGTGCGAGCCATTGACCGGTTCGTGCACCAGCGTCCCGCGGATCAGGGCTTTCAGATCATGGAAGCTCATGCCCGAGGCGACAATCAGCACGCCTTCGTCCCGTAGTGGGGCCAGCGCCTTACCCAATGCGATATGGTCTTCGGGGTTCCAGTTGCGCTTGATCGACAGCTGCACGACGGGGATATTGGCGTCGGGATACATCAGCAGGAACGGCACGAAGACGCCGTGGTCGTAGTCGCGCTCAGAATCGCGATCGACGGGGATACCCGCCTCGGCCGCCAGTTCGATGACGCGCTCGGCCAGTTCCGGAGAGCCGGGCGCGGGGTATTTCAGCTGATAGGTATGGTCGGGAAAGCCGTAATAGTCGAACAACATCCCCGGTCGCGCCTTGGTCTGCACCGTAAAGTGCTCGGTCATCCAGTGCGCGGAAATCACCAGTATGGCCTTGGGGGTCTGGCCCACCTGAGCGGGGATGTCGCGTAGATAGTCTCCCATCCGGTCCCAGACATGCGGCGGGTTCCAGTCCATGAAAAAGCACGGACCGCCGCCATGCGGAATATAGAGGGTGGGCATTTTCGCGGACATAACGGGTCTCCAAAAAAGAACGGGCGCAATTGGATTGCGCCCGCTCCTGTAGGTTTAGGCGTAAACTCAGCTTACTTCTTGTTGGCTTCGGCGGTGATTTGCAGCGTGATGTCGTCGCCGACAGCGGGGACATAGGCGCCGATGCCGAAGTCCGAACGCTTGATGGCGCCAGTGGCCGAGAAGCCAGCGGTCTTCACCTTCCTCATGTTCTCGCCAACCTTGTTCAGCTTGACGTCGAGCGTGACCGGCTTGGTGACGCCGTGGATGGTCAGGTCGCCGGTCACCTTGGCGGTATCTTTACCGGTGACCTCGACCTTGGTCGACTTGAAGGTCGCGGTCGGGTAGGTGGCGGCGTCGAAGAAGTCCTTACCCTTAAGGTGCGTGTCGAGGGCGGCAACGCCGGTATTGATACCGTCGATGGCGAAGGTCACTTCGACCTTTGAGGTTGCCGGGGCGGCTTCGTCGAGCACCAGCGTACCGACGGCGTTCATGAACTTGCCGGTCGGCTTCGAGAAGCCGAAGTGCGTCCACGAGAAGACGACTTCGGTGTGGGTGGCCTCAAGGGCGTAGGTTTCGGGCGCGGCGAAGGCGGGCGTCAGGCTGCCGGCGAGCAGGGCGGCGGCAACGGCGGCGGATTTGAACAGGGTCTTCATGGCGATGTCCTCTGAGATAGAAAGGGTGTATGCGACTAAACGTAACTATAAGAGTTACCGTTATGGCTTGCAAGAGGGTGTACCGCGATAAAAATAAAAACGCAGGCAGAATTATCAGATTTCCATACGACACGTACTGTCGCCTTTTCGTGACATCCTTGCCGCAAACCACAACTGACACCAAAGCGCAACGCGACTGTCATAAGGTTTCGTTAAGCCTGCAACGAGATAAGGTCCTATCCCTTTGTTCGCAGGTTTTCCCATGTCGTCATGCCGTGCCCTTATGGCCGTTTCCGCCCTTGCCCTTATGGCCGCCGCGCCGGTCTGTGCGCAGACCGCAAATGACGAGGCTATCCCCGAAATCGTCGTCACGGTGCAAAAGCGCGAGCAGAAACTGCTCAACGTTCCGGCGGCGGTGACGGGCCTGAGCAACAGCTTCCTGACCGATGTCGGCATCACCGATTTCGCCGAACTGGCCCTGTTCGTACCGGGCTTCGAGGTGCAGGACCAGTCGCCGAACAATCCGGGCTTCGTCATGCGCGGCGTCACCTCCGATTCGGGCACGGCGACAGCGGAAACCCGCGTTTCGGTGTTTCAGGACGGGGTGAGCATTTCGCGATCGCGCGGGTCTTATGTCGAGCTGTTCGACCTTGAGCGCGTCGAGGTGGCCAAGGGCCCGCAATCGACCCTGTTCGGGCGCAGCGCACTGATCGGGGCGGTCAATATCATTCAGGCCAAGGCCAAACCGGTGCTGGACGCCAAGGCCGCCGTCAGTGTCGGCGACTATGATTTCCGCATGGTCGATGCCATGGTCAATGTGCCGCTGGGCGACACCTTTGCGGTTCGTGTGGCGGGCCGCACCAAGCACCGCGACGGTTCTGTCGAGAACCTGCTGGGCGGTGAGGATTTCAACGGTCTGGGCACCGATGCCCTGCGTCTGTCGGCGGCGTGGACGCCCTCGGATGCGCTCGGCTTCGACCTGATCGTCAATACGCAAAAGGACTCGACGCCGGGCACGGCCTTCAAGTCGGGGACGTGGAACCCGACCAACCCCAATACCGGGGCGGTGCTGGGCGACCGTACGCCGTTCGGCGGCGCGGCCCTGTCGGACGGGTTCATGAACCGCGACCTCGGCCTTGAGCGCACGGTGACCGGCACGACCCTGCTGGGCCGCTGGGTGCTGAACGACGCCTGGAGCCTGTCGTCGATCTCGGCGCACCGCCGGTTCAGCGCCTCGGAAGTGTTCGACGCCGACGGCATGTCGCTCGGCCTTCTGACCGCCGCCGAAATCGCCAAAGGTTCACAGTGGTCGCAGGAACTGCGCCTCAACTACGATGCGGGCCATGCCGTCTCGTGGTTCGCGGGCCTCAGCTATTTCAAGGAAGAGGCCTCGACCGCCGTGCCGCTGCAGTTCGACGAGCGCGCCGCCGGCCTGTTCCTCGCCAACGCCCTCAACCGCCCGACGCCGCAGTCCCTGCCGGTGCTGCAAGCCACGGCCAATGCCGCCTTCGGGCCGCTGGCCCCGTACCTGAACACCGCTCACCGCGAAGTCTCGACGACCTTCGGCGAGACCAAGTCGGTCGACGCCTATGCCGACGCGACGTGGCGCGTGACACCGAAATTCGAACTGAGCGCCGGTATCCGCTACACGCAGGACGACAAGACCTCGGGCTATGCGGCCAGTGTCGAGTCCCCGTCCGTGCTGGCCGCCGCGTCGCAATTGAGCCCCGCGATCAGCGCGCAGGTCAATCAACTGGCGACGCAGTATTTTATGCAAACCGGCACCGCGCCGTCGCAGGCCCTGATCGGGCAATGGACCGCCGCGGTGACGCAGGCTGCCGTGGCGGGCCTGCCGCCGGTCGGCATCTTCAAGCAGCCGACGCCGGGTAACGGCAATGTCGTCAGCCGCGACTTCAGCGACGACGGCGTCACCTATCGCCTCGTGGGCCGTTACCTGTTTAGCGACACGGTCAACGGCTACGTCTCGGTGGCGCGTGGCCGTCAGCCCAAGGTCCTGTCGGGCGACTCGGGTGCGACGCCACTGGCCCAGCCGACCTTCACCGAAGCCGCCGCCGAGACGGTCGATAGCCTCGAACTGGGTCTCAAGACGCGCCTGCTGGGCGGCCGCCTGAGCTGGGACACGGCGGTCTATGGTTATAAGTACGAGAACTTCCAGACGCAGGTGGCGACCTCGACCGGCGGCCTGATCACGGTCAGCGCGGGTGAGGCGGACGCCTACGGTCTGGAGACGCAGGCCTATTATCGCCTGACGCCGGGCGCGGATATCTTCGCCACCTACGCCTATAATCACGCGCGCTTCGGCAACGGCCTGTACAAGGGCAACCGCTTCCGCCTGAGCCCGGATCATAGCGTCTCTCTGGGTGGGCGGTTCAAGTTCCACACCGAGGCCCTGCGGTTTTGGGTCACCCCGACCTATACCTGGCAGTCGGAGGTCTTTTTTGAGAACGACAACGATTTGGCGAAGTTCCAGACCGCCGTGCCGAACCTGCGCCCGGTCGGCGACACGGTGCAGGACGAAAAGCAGAAGGCCTATGGCCTGCTCAACCTGCGCCTCGGTTTCGCGCCGAAAAAGGCCCCCCAAGGGACGTCATGGTCGGTGGAGGTCTTCGCCGATAACCTGACCGACGAAGCCTATATCAAGGACGCGGGCAACACCGGCGACAACCTCGGCGTGGCGACCTTCATCGCGGGCGAACCGCGCATGGTCGGCGTCACGGTGCGGGTGAATTACTAAGGATATCCGAATTAAACGAAAACCCTGCCCTGAGCGATCAGGGCGGGGTTTTTCGTGTCGTTTAGGTATTTCAGGCTCTAGTTATGCCGGTAGGCGTCGGACTCGTTTTCCTCAGCGTCATCCATTTTTAATTGTAATATTTATGCTGGAAGTTTTCATGTGGATCGGTTATGCAAGTTAAAGGTAGCGCTAACATATAAAAAATTACAGCGCCGTGATATTTGACAAGGGAGCAAACATGAACGGACGTAGGATCGAGCGCCGAGGTTTTTTGAAAGCCTTTGGATTTGGCGCTGTAACGGCTGCGTCGGTGTCGACCGCACACGCAACGCCTCAAGAAAATGGGCTTTCAAACAAATACTTCCGGGTTTCAATCGACAAAGCCAACGGTTCGATTACGGAAATATCCAATCCCTCTGATCCATTCGCAACCAACTGGTTGAGCGCTACGGACAATGCCCCGTGGCAAATGCGATCCGTGCAATGGGGCATGGGCTTTGCCGATCTGGGTTCAGGCTATTTGCATCGCGGACGTTGGGACGCGCCAAAATCCGTTATTCTAACGAAAGACACGGCGAAACTCACCTATGAACTCGGACCTCTTAAACTGGAGGTTAGCCGCTCACTGGAAGGTGAGGTGTTTAAAGAGCGTTATGCCTTTACCAACACGGGCTCGACACCCTTGGATATCAGCCGCCGCGATCACATGGGAGCCGCCATCTATGTGCCGTTCAATGACCACTATACGTCGTCGGCAGATGTCCTGCGCAATCGCTGTCACGCCCATATCTGGGCGGGCGGCACGTCTTCGTGGGTAGCCGCATTCCGCATGGGCGGGGAGGGAGCGCATCTGGGACTGGTCCTGACCGAAGGCTATTTGGCGGGTTATGGAAACAGTGGTCGCGATCAGGTGACGTCCTCGAACACGCGCGGGACTTTCCTGCTACACCCCAGCCTCCAACTGGCTCCGGGTGAAACAAAAGCCGTCGCATGGACTATCTTCTGGCACAGTGGCTGGGACGATTTTTTTGCAAAATGCGCTCGGTACTCCTCGGCCTTTGTCCAGTTCGACGCTAGTCCATATACCGCCTATGTGGGAGAGACGATTCAGTTTGCCGTGAAGGGGGCCGATACCTCCTCGGGTGAACTCAGATTGACGAACACGACCGTCCCTTTCAGCAATGGCAAAGGACAGTTTACGCCGTCTAAACCCGGAGAAATCACCGCACGTCTGATCGCGCCAAATGGAAGAGACGCTTTCGTTCGTATGAACGTCGTCCCCAAATTAGATGACCTGATCAAGGCTCGTATCAATTACATCGTCGATCGCCAGCAGGTCAACGACCCGACGGATGAGCGAGATGGCGCTTTTGTGGTCTACGATACGGCGGCCAATGTTCAGGTGCTTTTTGATAGCATGTCCGATCGAAATGAAGCGCGCGAGCGATTGGGGATGGGGGTTCTGCTAGCCCAATGGCTTCGGATGCACTCCGATAAGACCCCACGCTTAAGAGCGGCTCTCGACCGCTACTACACCTTCATCTCAACGAAAATCCAACGACCTGACGGTTTCGTCAAGAACGGCGTCAAATCGGATCGCGAGCGTCTTTATAACTGGCCGTGGGTGGCGGTCTTTTATCTGGAATATGCGAGACTTACCAGCGCAAAAGAGGCCTATGCCGCCTTCGTCAAGACAATAGAGAACTTTTACGCACACGGAGGTGCCGAGTTCTATCCCATTCAATTGCCGGTCTATGATGGGGTGAGGGCGCTGCGTGCGGCAGGGCTGGCGGCAGACGCGCAACGGGTGCTCGACCTGTTTATCCGTCACGGCGACAGAATATCCACGCGCGGCATCCATTACCCGACAAGTGAAGTCAATTACGAGCAGTCCATAGTCGGACCCGCCGCCGCCATTCTTGTCGAATTGCACCGTATCACCGGGGATAAGAAATGGCTAACAGCGGCGAAGCCCAACGTCGAATTGCTGTCACTGTTTAATGGACGTCAGCCCGACCATCACATGAACGATGTCGCCATTCGTCATTGGGATGCCTACTGGTTCGGGAAGTTCAAAACCTGGGGCGATACCTTCCCCCACTATTGGTCAGCGATTACAGCGGGCGTTTTCCATCACTACGCCATTGCAACCGGTCAAAACGAGTGGGCCGTTCGTGCGGATAACATCATCCGAAACAATCTGAGTCTGTTTACGGCGGATGGAAAGGGCTTCGCCGCATTCGTCTATCCGCTTACGGTTAATGGCGGTCAGGGTCACTTTTCTGACCCTTACGCCAATGATCAGGATTGGGCATTGGTCTACGCACTGCAAATTCGCGATGATCCGAGGCCGTAACGCTACGCCTCCTCCCCCGGCGCGGGCAAACGCACACCGCGACGGGTCAGGGCTTCGCGCAGCAGCATCTCAAGCTGGGCGTTGGTCGAGCGCAGTTCGGCCGCGGCCAGACGCTCGACCGCCATCAGCACCTCCGGCGGGAGGCGCAGGGGATAGGCTTTTTTACCGGGCGAGGCCACGATATCAGCCGTACAGCGTGCCGGTATTGACCACCGGCTGCGCTTCGCGGTCGGCGCACAACACGACCAGCAGGTTCGACACCATGGCCGCCTTGCGCTCTTCGTCGAGGCTGACGACGCCGCGTTCGGACAACTGCTCCAGCGCCTGTTCGACCATGCCGACGGCCCCGGCGACGATCTTCTGACGCGCGGCGATAACGGCCTCGGCCTGCTGACGCTTGAGCATGGCCCCGGCGATTTCCGGCGCATAGGCCAGATGCATCAGGTGGGCTTCGTCGACCGTGACGCCCGCGACCTCGACGCGCAGCTGAAGGTCGGCCTTGAGCCGCGCGCCCACCACGTCGGCGTCGTCGCGCAGGGTCGGTTCGCCGTCCTCGGCGTGATCGTAGGCATATTGCCGCGCCGTTTCGCGCAGGGCCGTCTCGATCTGGATATTGACGAAGACATTATAGTCGTCGACGTCGAACAGGGCCTGAGCCGAGTCCGAAACGTGCCAGACGATATTGGCGGCGATCTCGATCGGGTTGCCGCGTTGATCATTGACCTTGAGCGCCTCGCTGGTGACGTTGCGCACCCGCAGGCTGACGTTTTTGCGCGTGTACCAGAAGGGCACCCAGCGCAGGCCCGTCGTGCGGTCGCTGCCCTTATAGGTGCCGAAGACGGTGATGGCCACGGCCTGATTGGGCTGAACCGTATAGAAGCCCGACAGGGCCAGCAGCGACAGGACGCCCAGCACCACCGCGGGCGGGATCAGGCGCAGGGCGACGGCGACGCCGATCCCCGCCAGCAAGACCAGAACGATCAGCAGCCACAGGCCGCCGCTGCTGCCGGCGCCGGGCCGTTCGCGTGTGCTGTTTATCGGTTGCGTGTTCATCTCAGACATCCCTTTCCGTTGCCACATAGCCCTTGCCCATCATCTTCGCCCGCAGGCTGAGGATGCGGTGCATCTTCTGCTTGCGCAGAAGGAAATTGTCGATCGCCAGGCCGCTGGCGTCGTGCGACGTACTGAAATTCAGAACTTCCCAGCCCTGTGCTACCAGATCGCTCAGGGGTTTCGTCTCGTCAGCCATGGTTGGGGCCCTCCCGTATTTCTATATCAAAGTGATATCACTTTTGCACCGGAAGTCAATCATTCCGACGTGGCGACTGTCTTCGCCACCTCGCTGATCAGGGAGCGCAGCCAGCGGTGGGCCGGATCGTGGCGGTAGCGGACGTGCCACGCCATCTCGACCGGAAACGTCCCCAGATCGACTGGCGCGTCGAGCACCTTCAGCCGCGGATCGTGGCGCAACTGACGGCAGATCAGCCGGGGCAGGGTGGCGCAATAATCCGTCACCGCGATCATTTCGGGGATGGCCAGAAAGTGCGTCACCGACACCGCGACCTCGCGCTTCAGGCCCTGCCGTTCCAGCGCCTGAAACAGACCGGCGCGCAGCCGTCCCGGCGGCAGGACATTGACGTGCCGCATCCGTTCGTACTGTTCCCGCGTCAGGGTGTCGCCGACCTCCGGGTGATCGGCGCGGACCACGCAGGCCAGACCGTCGTCCATTAGATGCTGGACCACCAGATTGTCCGGCGGATCGACCATCCGCCCCAGCACCATCGCCGTGGTGCCGGAGATCACCCCGGTCTCGCTCAGATCGTTGCCGAACGGCGTCAGGCGCAGGCGGATGCCGGGGGCGCGCTCCCGTAACCGCGCCACGATGGCCGGGGCCAGCACGAACTCGACATAGCCATTCGGGGCGACGGTAAACAGCCGCTCGGCCTGCGTCGGATCGAAGGCCTGCTGCCCCAGAATGACGTCGTCGATCCGCGCCAGCGCCGCCGCAATCACCGGAGCCAGCTCCTGCGCCATCGGCGTCGGCTGCATCCCGTAGCGCTCGCGCACGAACAGCTGATCCTTAATCATGGTCCGTAGCCGCGTCAGGGCGTTGGACAGGGCGGGCTGTGTGATCCCCAGCCGTTCGGCGGCACGCGTCACGCTGCGCTCCTCCATAAGGGTCACGAATACCGGCAGCAGGTTCAGGTCGTAGCGCATCCAGTTATAATGCCTTGTGAATATCTTAAATCAAACAAATAAATTTCAAAAATAGATTGGCCGGGCGCATGATCAGAGCATCCGAAGAGGATGTGACCCCAAACGTTTTTTGATGGAGGCTAAAATGACTAAAGGCAAAGTTCTGATTATCGGCTCCAACGCCACCCGTATCGAGGTTCAGGGCGGCGGCACGGGCGCCACCGGTCAATATCTCAATGAAACCGTCGTCCCGGCCCTGGCCCTGATCGAGGCGGGGTATGAGGTGGTGTTGGCGACGCCCAACGGCACGCAACCCCATATCGACGAGGCGTCGGACAGCGCCGATCACTTCGGCGGCGACGTGGCGGCCTATGAGCGCGCCCGGACCTTCTTCTATACCGACCCGGCCATGACCAAGGTGCGCACCCTGCGCTCGGTCATCGCTGAGGGCCTCGATGCCTATGCTGGGGTCTTTGTCCCGGGCGGGCAGGGGCCGGTCGTCGACCTGATGCAGGACGCCGATACGGGTGAGATCCTGCGCCACTTCCACGACCGTCAAAAGCCTACCGCGCTTTTGTGCCACGGTCCGGTGGCGGTGGTCTCGGCGATGTCCAACGCACGTGATTTCCGTGCCGCCCTGATCGACAGCGACACGCCAAAAGCCGCCGAACTGGCGAAGGGCTGGCCCTATGCCGGTTACCGGATGACGGTCTTCTCCAATAGTGAGGAAAAGGTGGTCGAAGACCATATCCTGCACGCAAAACTGTACTTCAACATGGTCGATGCTCTGAACACCGCCGGGGCCGAGGTCATTACCACGGCGACCGACTTCGAACCGAACGTCATCGTCGACCGTGAGCTGATCACCGGTCAGAACCCGCGCTCGGATCATCCGATCGCGAAGGCCTTCGTCACCGCGCTCGACCTGTCGCTGGTCGCAGCATAACAAACGTCCCCTGTCCCCCCACGAGGGGAGAGGGGGAAACAAAGGAACATCCCATGACCCCTACCAAGATCACCGCGATCCTCACGGCCCGTCCCGGCAAGGTCGATGAACTGAAAGGCCTTTTGTTCGGTATGGTGGCCGATTGCCGCGCCGAACCCGGCAATCTGCGCTGGGACATCTGGCAGGATCAGGCCAATCCTGAGCGCTTCGTGCTTGACGAGCTCTATGTCGATACCGCCGCTGTCGCCGCGCACCGTGGCACCGCGCATTTCAATACCTATCTATCCCGCATCAACGATCTGGCCGAACGGACCGCGCTGGTCCTCGATCCGGCGGATGTCGCTTAAAAGGCAAACGACCATGACCCTCAAAACCCTTCTCAACGGCACGCTCGGCTTCGGTGCCGCCCCGCTCGGCAACATGTTCCGCGATATCCCCGAAACCGAGGCGCAGGCCACCGTCGAAGCCGCCTGGAACGACGGCATCCGCTATTACGACAATGCGCCCTTTTATGGCGCGGGCCTCGCGGAAATCCGCATGGGCGAGGCCCTGAAAGACAAGCCGCGCGGCGACTACATCATCTCGACCAAGGTGGGCCGCGTCATCCTCGATGAGGTCGAGGACATCAGCGCCCGCGACCTCGGGGAAAAGGCCGGTGTGTTCCAGTACGGCCGCGCCAACAAGATCGTCAACGACTACACCGCCGACGCCACCCTGCGCTCGATCGAAGACAGCCTGAAGCGCCTGCAAACCGACCATATCGATATCGCCTTCGTCCACGATCTGGCGCAGGATTTCTGGGGCGATCGCTGGCTGGAGAAGTTCGAGGAAGCCCGCACCGGCGCGTTCCGGGTGCTCGACCGCCTGCGTGACGAAGGCGTCATCAAAGGCTGGGGCCTCGGCGTCAACCGCGTCGAGCCGATCGAGCTGCTGCTGGCGCTTGATGAACCGCGTCCCGACGGCTTCCTGCTGGCCGGACGCTATACCCTGCTCGACCACGACAAGGCCCTGCAACGCGTCATGCCTCAGGTCGCCGAAAAAGGCCTCGGCATCGTGGTGGGCGGGCCCTATAGCTCTGGCGCGCTGGTCGGCGGTCCGAACTTCGAATATGCGCCTGCCACGCCCGCCATCCTCGACAAGGTGGCGCGCATCAAGGCCATTGCCGACCGCTACGGTATCAGCATGAAGGCGGCGGGGTTGCAATTCGCTCTGGCCAATCCGGCGGTCGCCGCGGTCATCCCCGGGGCCAGCCGCCCGGAACGCATAGCTGAGGACCGCGCGGCGCTGAACGAGACCGTCCCGGCGGACTTCTGGCGCGAACTGCGCCAGGCCGGTCTGGTCCATCCGGACGCCCCGCTGCCGGTTTAGAGCGTTTCCCGGCAAAGAGGATGCCGGTTTGCCGTTAGGAAATGCGACAAAACAAAAGCTTAGAGCAGGTTTCGATCCAATCAGATCGGAGCGTGCTCTAAGCGTCCTGTGGATAAACTGTCGCAAAGGCGATAAGCGCCTGTCATGAAATCACCCTAAAGGCCGTTCCGTGTTGCAACGCAGGGGACGGCGGGCATGACGACGGGTTACAAACTGAATCGCCGCAAGGCCCTGATGGCGCTGGGTCTGGCCGGGGCCGCCCCGGCGGTCAGCGCCACCGGTCCGGCTCCCGTCAAGGGCGCGCATTTCCGCCACGGGGTTGCTGCCGGTGATCCGCTGCGTGACCGTCTGGTCCTGTGGACACGGGTGTCGGGCCTTGAGGCCATGACAGCGGTGACGTGGCAGATCGCCACCGATGCCAGCTTCAAAACCGGTGTGCGCAGCGGGCAATTTTATACTGATGCCGGACGCGACTATACGGTCAAGGTCGATGTCGCTGGGCTGAAACCCGGCACAACCTACCATTACCGCTTTATCTGCGACGGCGTTGAATCCCCGGTCGGTCAGGCCAAGACCCTGCCCGAACAGACCGAGCGCGTGGTCATGGCCGTGGCCTCGTGTTCGCTGCACCCGAACGGCTATTTCAACGCCTATCGCGCCATTGCCGACCTCGATGAAGCCGATGTCGTCGTCCATCTGGGCGACTATCTGTACGAATACGGCGCGGGGCTGACCGACTACGGCATGGGCAACGGGCGGATGCTGGGCCGGGTGCCCGACCCGCCGCACGAGATCGTCTCGTTGGCCGATTACCGCACCCGTCACGCGCAATATAAGTCCGACCTCGACCTTCAGGCGGCGCACGCCCGCGCGGCGTGGATTTGCGTCTTCGACGACCACGAAATCTGCAACGACCCGTGGACGAGCGGTGCTGAAAATCATCAGCCGGACCGCGAGGGCGACTTCATGGTGCGCAAGGCCGTGGCGCTTCGGGCCTATCGCGAATGGATGCCGATCCGCGACCCGCAGCCGGGGCAACTGAGCGAGGTCATCTACCGCAGCTTCCGCTTCGGCACATTGGCCGAGCTGTTCATGACCGAGACGCGACTGCTGGCGCGCAGCAAACAGCTCGATTATCAGACCGACGTGCCGAAGACGGCCACCGGGCTCGACTTCGATGCTTTTCGCGTCAAGCTCAACGCGCCCGAACGCGAACTGCTGGGGGCCGCACAACGCGACTGGCTGGGGACGGCGCTCAACGCTTCGACCAAGGACGGTGTGCGCTGGCAGGTGCTCGGCAATCAGGTCGTCATGGCCAAGGTCGCCGGACCGAACCTTCGCAAGGTCTATGGCGACACGCAGGTGCAAAAACTGCTCGACAGCCTGCCGGGCAATGTCCGCGCCGTGGTGGAGCCGCTGGTCGAGACCTTCAGTCAGGACGACGCCCTGCCGCTCAATCTCGATGCCTGGGACGGCTATCCGGCGGAGCGCGAGCGCTTCTACGACCTGATCAAGGCGGCGAAGGCACGCGCCATCGTCCTGTCGGGCGACAGCCATCAGGCCTGGGCCAATCAGCTGCATGACACAACGGGCGCGGAAGTGGCCGTCGAAATCGGCGTCACGGCGATCTCAAGCCCGACCATCTGGTTCGACAAAATCATCCCAAACTTCGACCTGCCCAAGGTGCTGACCGATCAGAACGCAGAGGTACTGGCGGCGTCTACCGACCGCAACGGCTTTGTGCGGTTGACGCTCACGCCTGACCGCGCCGAGGCCGAGTGGGTGTCGGTGTCGTCGATCACGTCGCGCGACTATCAGGTGACGACCGACGGGCGTTTCCGCAGCGAGGCGATGGCCGACCGCGCCGGTCCGTTACAAGTGCTGTAAGCGCCCAACCGTAACTTGCGGTGCGCGGCGGCCTGTGGTGATCATGCGCGCATGAGATGGATGATCGCTTTATGGGTGTGTATCATGGCGACGACGGCTGAGGCCTGTCCGGATATTCCGCGCGCCGATACGCAGCTGTTTGCCCGTGCGGAGCGGCTATATAAGGCGACCGATCAGGTGGCACTGGAGGCCCTGCGGCCTGAGCTGGAGGCCGCGTTCAATCGTGCGCCCGACCTGCGTGACCGGACCTGTGCGGGGAAGCTCGATATCTATGCTCAGGCCACACTGGCGCTGGGTTGGGTGATCAGCCAGTCGGGAGACTGGGACAGCGCTTATCGCTGGCAATCCGAAGGCCTGCGCTTTTCGCCGCAGCACGTCGAACTGGGGCACGAAGCGGCCTTCAGCCTGTTCATGCAGCAAAAATACGATGACGCTCAGGCGCGGATCGACGCCCTGCTTGAGCGGACGGACCTGAGTAGACCGCAACGCGCCGGGCTCTACCGGACGCGCGGGCATATCCTGATCGAGCTGGAACAGTGGGACGCCGCCGAAGCGGCGTTCCGCGCGTCGCTGAAATACGAACCCGGCAATGTGCAGGCGAAGAACGAGTTGAAATATATCGGCCACAACCGGCCCGCTAGACCTTGATCGGACGCGTCCGCCGCCCATTTGCGGAGGGCATTCGCACCACAGAGAGAAAACGAAATGTCCGACGTCCCGCCAATCAATATCTATTCGATGACCGTGCCCGTGCTGCTTAACGGCATCAAAAACCTGACCCATATTCTCGACAAGGCCGAGGCCTATGCGGCGGAAAAGAAGATTGACCCGTCGGTGGTGATCGAGGCGCGTCTGGCGCTCGACATGCACCCGTTGCGCCGTCAGATTCAGTCGGTGTCAGACACCGCCAAGGGTGCGGTGGCGCGTCTGAGCGGCACGGAAAACCCGTCCATGCCGGACACCGAAACGACCTTTGCCGAGTTGAAAGAGCGCCTGCAAAAGACCGTCGATTTCATTAAATCCGTCGATCCGGCCCTGTTCGAAGGCGCGGAAACGCGCGATGTCGTGCTGAAAACCCCGGCGCGTGAGATCAACTTCACCGGCTACAGCTATGTGATCGGTTTCGTTCTGCCGAACCTGTTTTTCCATATCACCACGGCCTATGCGATCCTGCGTCACAACGGCGTCGATCTGGGCAAGGCTGACTATCTGCGCGGCGGTTAAGTATTGCTAAGCATACCCGTTCCGGTTTAGCCTCCCGCTATCATAACGGGGGGCTTTTTCATGTTTTTCAGAACCATAACCGTTGCTCTGTGCGCGGCGCTGGCCGTGAGCGGCAGCGCTCAGGCCGCCGACGATAAGGATGACGCGGCGCCGCTGCTGAACTTTCCGTGCCAGACGCACGACAAGGCGGCCGAAGCCGCAGCGCAGACCGTGGCGGACAAGTTCACGACCTTCCTGAACAAGGGCGACCGCCCCGGCATTCTGAATATGGTGCCGGAAATGGAAGCTGTGATGGCGGTGGCACCGGCGCCCTATTATGCCGAACGCTGCGACACGACGATCACGGTCTATACCAGCAATATGTCGGCCTCGCTGATGATCGGGGTCATGGCGGCCGGTGGCAAGGACGACAAGACAAAGACCAATATCAATCTCAGCGGTCCGACGCCCTATGCGACCCTCGCCTTCGGTCTGGGCTGGGCCTATGCCGACCGCCGCGACTACGGGCGCTGCATTACGGTGCTCGAAGACGGTCTTAAGCGCGATCCGTTCGACGAAGCCATGATTGCCGAGCACCTCTTCTGTCTGGCTCAGGCGGGCCGGAACGAGGAGACCATCGCCGCCGCCGACAAGCATCTTGGCAACTTCATGTTGGCCCTGTCCGATCCCGGCAAGGCGGCGATCCTGCGCCGCAAGGGTTACGCCCTTATTGAGCTGGGACGGTGGGACGAGGCCGAAAAAGCCTACAAGGAGTCGCTCAAACTCGATCCGAAGAACGAGATCGCCAAAAACGAGCTGATCTTCATCAAGGAACAGAAGAAAAAGCAGAAGGCGAGTTAAGCCGTGACGATGTTGAACGGTTTCAGCGCGGCCAGATAGTCGTCGAGGCTGATCTGGCCGAGGCTGGAGCGCGCACCGGGGGCCAGCGGCTCGCCCTTGGCTAAACGTTCGGCCAGCAGGATCGCCGGGACCGAGGGGATTTGCGGCCCGTCGCCGTCCTTGGCGATAATGTGCCAGTCGATCTGTTTGGGCTGGCCGTCGTGACCGGTGCCGCTCAGGACCATGAACATGCCGCCGTCGTCCGAGCCCAGCGGGTCGAACAGGTCGGCGGCCTTCAACAGCGGCGTGGCCAGTTTCGGCAGCGGGAAGGGCAGGAGCCGCCAGCGCACCGTCCACGATAAGGCCCATAGCCCCAGATGGATAAAGCCCAGTTCCAGCCCGGCCCCAAACCGGATGGATTTCAAACCGTAATGCGCAGGCAACAGATCGAGATCGGGGATGTCGCAATCGCCCATCAGACGCGGGCCCAGATGCGGGAAGCGATGCCGCCGCAAACCCTGCCAGCCATAGGCTTTCGGATGCCCGGCGAAGGGTTTTAGCGGTTGTCCCACGTAGCTGAGGATCGCCGCCGTGGTGGCCAGTCCGCGTTCTGCCCCTTGGCCCGGACAGATGCCGCAATCGACCTCGTCCAGTGTCGCGAACCGATCGCGGACATGGTCGATCACCGCCGACGACAGGCACGGCACGGTCGAGGCCCCGCTGATCGCCGTCACATTGGCCGCTCTGGCTTCGGCATCCAGCGCGCCGAACCCCACCACGAAATCGCGCGCGTCGGACAGGTCGACATAGTGGACGCCCGCCGCGATGCAGGTCTTTGCGACGTGGTAATCGGTGCCCTGATACGGCCCGGCGGTATGGACGACCACGGCGGGTCTGTACTGTGCCAGGGCCTCGCCCAGCCCGGTATTGAGGTCGAAACAGGCCTCGGCGCGTTTCGGATCGCGCCCGGCGATGATGACCGGCACGCCGCGCGTCCTCAGGCCGTCGGCGATGCGCTTGCCGAAGTTCCCGTAGCCGCCGAGGACCATCACCGAATTAGTCACGATAGAGCACTTCCGTCACCCGGAACTCGCCGCCATAGCTGTAGAGCGGTTTGTCGAGCAGCCCGCCCGACATCTGCATGTGCATCTTGAAGCTGTCCTCGCCGGTGGCCTGTTCATAGGCGTAGCCGTAACCGACGAGCCATTCGATGGGCATGGGGATATCGATCCCCAGCACGCGTACCACATAGCCCGCATGGCGCAGGATGACCTTGTCATTGTCGTAGTAATAGGTCGCCTTCCAGCCTGCGCCGGTTTTCATATATTCGGTCACGCGGTGGGCGCGTTTGGAGATCATGCGCGAGCGAAACACGACCGGCTCACGGCCCGGAAAGTTGAAAATCCGCTCAAAGACAAAGGCGTTGCTGTCGGGCTCGGAATGAAAATGCACGGTCACCGGCACGGCCTTGCCCTCATAGGGCGTCAGCATGCCGGTCAGCCTGATCAGCCACGATATCTTGCGCATCCACGGGTGCATCTCGACATCGAGCGTCCCTTCGACGGTGACGCGATCGCGTGAAAAGGGCCGGTTGGCATAGTGCGCCTTGAGCGCCGGGGGCAGGGCGGCCCACTGCTCGTCGAAAACGGCCTCGAAAGTGGTTTTCATATCTCGTCTTTCCCCATCAGTTTCAGGCTCACGCGCCGTCCGGCTTTCAACAGCGGATAGAGCCATTTGACCCGCGCCTTAGAGCGGAACAGCCAGGCATTGAACCGGTTGAAGGCATCGCTCGACGACCCCATCAGGGCCAGCATGTACATAGCGTCTTCGCCGTGATGAAGTTGTCCCTGATAGGCGACGACGATGCCCTGATTGAGGTCGAATCCGCTCGTCCGGATATCACTCATCAGCGGGTGGTCGGTCGTTCGCGCATCGAGCGTTTCCAGCCGGCCGACGGCCTTGTTGACGCGAAAGCCCTGCGCCCCCGCCCGACACAGCGGACAGTCGCCGTCATAGACGAGATAGAGCGTATCGGCGTCGGTCTTGCTCATCATCCCCTTACCCTTTATCACCCTGTCATAGGCCTGTCGGGGAGGGGGATCAATGCTCTATCTGTGGATCAAGTGGGTGCACGTCGTGTCCTCGACCATCCTGTTCGGGACGGGGATCGGCACGGCCTTTTTCATGTTCATGGCCAACCGGCGCAAGGACGTGGCGGGCATCGCCTTCGCCGCGCGGCACGTCGTCATCGCCGACTGGATTTTCACCACCCCCGCCGTCACGGTGCAACTTCTGACCGGGCTTATGCTCGTCCATCTGGGCGGGTTTCAGCTGTTCGGCGGCTGGGTGCTGGGCGGGTTGCTGCTCTATGTGTTCGCCGGTCTGTGCTGGCTGCCGGTGGTGTGGATGCAGATCCGAATGCGCGACCTGTCCAAAGCGGCCTTGCTGTCGGGCGAGCCCCTGCCGCCGTTGTACTGGACCTATGAGCGCTGGTGGGTGATCCTCGGCGCGCTGGCCTTTCCGGCGATCGTGGTGGTGTTCTGGCTGATGGTGGTGAAGCCCTAAATATCCGACAAAACAAAACCATACCTCTTGATCGCCACATTTGCGCCCCTATCTCTGACGCAGCACTGAGACACCCCGACAGGGGACACCCCGAACAAGGATTTTCCGCGATGATCACCCTGCACACCTGGACGACGCCCAACGGTTTCAAGGCCTCCATCGCGCTGGAGGAACTGGGTCTGCCGTACAAGGTCAATCCGATCAATATCGGGGCGGACGATCAGTTCAAGCCGGAGTTCCTCAAGATATCCCCCAACAACAAGATCCCGGCCATCGTCGACGACGAAACCGGCATCAGCGTCTTCGAGACCGGGGCCATTCTCGTCTATCTGGCCGAAAAGACCGGTAAGCTGCTGCCCGCGTCGGGCGAGGCGCGCTACAAGGTGCTGGAGTGGCTCAACTGGCAGATGGGCGGTCTGGGGCCGATGTTCGGCCAACTGGGGCATTTCACGGTGTTTGCGCCGGAGCAAGTGCCCTACGCCCAGAACCGTTACAAGACCGAGGCGATCCGTCTGTTGAAGGTGCTGGAAACGCAACTGTCGAAGCACGCTTACGTGGCCGGTGAGGACTATTCGATCGCCGATATCGCCATCTATCCGTGGATCAACACCCTGCGCACCTTCTACAAGCAGGAAGCGCTTCTGGAGGCCACACCGCATATCAATGCCTGGTTCGCCAAGGTCGGCGCGCGCCCGGCGGTGCAGAAGGGCATGACCATCGGCAAGGAAGCGCGTTAGGCGAGGTACGCCTTCAACCGCTCGATCTGCCGCGAATATTCCGCCGGGTCGCTGGCTTTGAGCAGGCTCAGATCGTCCTGCCAGCGGTTGAGCCGCTTGGTCGCGCTTTCGGCCTTGAGTTTATCGATGCGGTCCTTCAGCGCCGCCAGTTCGACATAGGCTTGGGCATCGCGTTTATCGTCGGGCAGGTCGTCGATCAGGCACAGCACGGCGTCGGTCAGCTTGCCGATCTGTCGGCCATAGCTCTCCTGCTCGACGATACGCTTTTCGGTGTCCGGGGCCGAGGAGTTGTTCTCGGTAATGCTGATCAGCGACCATCCGCGCAGGATATCCTGCGTCAGGGTTTGCGGCGCGAAGCGCATCAGGTTAAAGGGGTCGAAAAAGGGATTGCCGCCGCTGTCTGCCATGCTCGCCTCCATTTAGGAAAGCTATCATGGGTTGTTTGGCGGTTCTATCTCTCATGTGCCTGTTTAACGATTTCTACGGATTTCATGACGTCATCATAGACTTCGGTGGTTGGCCGGAGTGGGCGTCTGTCGTAACGAAACGGCGTCAGTACGACTTCTCTCAGATGGCGCTTAGGTACTGTGATGACCTTGGCGCCTTTGGCGATAAACTCATCCAGCAGCCATATGCCTTTGGGTAAGCCACCTAATTCCCGCAATTTCCAGCTTCCGTCGGGCATAAGGCGGACCTCGGCAAAACTGCGGGATTTCAGCTTGGAGTTTTCACATGCGACATAGAACGATGACGCACTGATCCATTCGGGAACTTCACAGGGAAAGGGTGTTTTCCACGCGATGGCATGATCTGGCGAGGTCCAATCAATCAGGTGAAATTGCGCCGGTTCGTGAATTCCATCGATCGCTGAATCCGTCACGTAACGCCCATCGGGAGAATAGGCGACATTGGCATCAAACCAGAACAGACGCTCGTCCTTGCCGACAAGGATAAACTTGCCGCCCTCGCCGGGATACCAGGCAATCAGGGCGTGGGGTTCCGGTGCGCTGTCCGGCGACGTTTTCAGTTGCCACGTCATCCAATAGGACCAGATATGGCATTCATTGGTCGGGCAATGACCGGTGGCGCGGTCCTGAAGCCGGACAACGGGCTTGCCATCGAAATTCAAGATGAGCGTGTTTGCGTTACGTTCAGCAAGGCCGCTGGATTCCGTCAATCGTTCAGGTTCCCCATCACGGTAACCCATATCGAAGGGCTGTATGGTCTGAGCGACGGCAATATCGGTCGCTATCAGAAAAATGGCCGCCAAAACGGTCTTCAGCATGTCCTGCCCCCTGTTCCGAGGACGGTAACATGCGGATAATTATTCTGCCATTAAATCCACATATCCGGCATTGAGGAATTGTGAGGCCTCTTCGGGCGCGATGCTCAGGAGCAAACCGCGCTGACCGGCATTGATATAGACGATGTTGTAAAGCTGCGCGGTTTCGTCGATGGCGGTGGGGTGCAGTTTGCGCTGACCGAAAGGCGAGATGCCACCGACCTTGAAGCCGGTGACCTTTTCCGCTTCGGGCACTTTCATCATGTTAGCCGACTTGCCCTTGAAATGCGCAGCCAGCTTTTTCATCGACACTTCGCCGTCCGACGGCACAACGACGCAGACGCACTTGCCGTCGACCTCGGCCATCAGGGTCTTGAAGGTTTGCGACGGATCGACGTTCAGGGCCTCGGCGGCTTGCAGTCCGACGCGCGGCGCGTCCGGGTCGTAGGCATAGGGGTGGAGATCGAAGACGATCCCGGCTTTGGTGAGGGCAGCAGTGGCGGCGGTGGTTTTGGACATGGACTTGTCATTTTTTTTCCCTCTCCCTGAGGGAGAGGGTGGCCCGACTGGGCCGGGTGAGGGGGAAAGGGTGCAGCGAGTATGTGTTTAACAGTTCCCCCTCACCCTAGCCCTCTCCCTCAAGGGAGAGGGGATTATTGAGAGCCGCAATCGGCAAGGAACTGATCGACCTCCGCGGCGGTAGTGATGAAACTGCACACCAGACGGTAGGCATTATCCCCGGCCAGCGACCACGGATAGAACTTGTGAGCCGCCGCTTCAAGCCCCTGCGCGACCTTGGGCGGCAAGGTGACGAACAGGGCATTGGCCTCGACCGGGTAGAGCACGGACACGCCGTCGATACCGGCCAATCCGGCCTCCAGCCGCCTCGCCATCGCATTGGCATGACCGGCCAGTTCCAGCCACAGATCGCCCTCCAGCAAGGCCAGTAATTGCGCCGAGACGAAGCGCATCTTGGACGGCAACTGCCCCATGCGCTTATGCCAGTATTCGAAATCGCGCTGGAGCCCCGGATTGAAAATGACCACGGCCTCGGCGAGCGCTGCGCCGGCCTTGGTGCCGCCAAACGACAATATATCGACCCCCGTCACGGCTTCCGACGGCGATACGCCCAGCGATGACACCGCATTGCTCAGGCGCGCCCCGTCCATGTGGATCAGCAGGTCGTGCGCATCGGCGACCGCGCGCAAGGCCTGCAATTCCGCGACGCTATAGACCGTGCCGATCTCGGTCGATTGCGTCAGGCTGATGACTTTTGGGCGGACGGCGTGGGGGGCATGATCCTTCGATCCGGCGACAATACGCTCTATGCCTTCGGGCGTCAGTTTTCCCAGATGATCGGGTGCGATCAGGATTTTGGCCCCGGTGAAAAACTCCGGCAGGCCGCATTCGTCGTTCTGGATATGGGCGTCGCGGGTGGCGATCACGGCCTCGAACGGCTTCATCATGGCGGCCAAGGCCACGCCGTTGGTCGCCGAGCCGTTGAAGGTCGGAAAGGCGCGCAGTTGCGGTGCGGCAAACACTTCGCGCAGCGTTTCATTGAGTCGCCCGGTGACCTCGTCGGCCCCATAGGACGGCATGTGGCCGCTATTGACGGCGCTCAAAGCCGCCAAAACGGCGGGGTGCATCGGGGCGGTATTGTCGCTGGCGAAGGAGGGCATCGGAGCTCGGTTATTTCGGAGGTTTCTTCCTCACATATAGTGTCTTATGCACGCGCGCCACCACCACGCCATCGTCATCCACCACATCGACCTCGAATTCCGGCTCGATCTTGGGCTGGCTGTCCGCCAGCGCCCTGATCCGGGCGATTTCTTCCGGCGGGATGCGGAAGATGGCGCGCACCCGCCCGCGGCCGGGTTTGAGGAAGTCGATGCGCGCGGCCTTGTCCCACACGATATAGCCGCGCCCTAGTTGCGTCATCAGGATCGCCATGAAGAACGGGTCGCACATCATATAGAGCGAGCCACCGAACTGCGTGCCGACGACGTTGCGGTTCCACCAGCGTAGTTTCATGTGGACTTCGATCTCGGTGAAGTCGTCGGCATAGCGCACGACGCGGATACCGGCCCCGATCATCGGCGGATAGAGGTTGATCAGCTTGAAACGTTTGATAGGGTTGCTGGCCATAAGCACGCTCCGCACGAGGTTGCCTTGACCTTAACGTCAAATGGACCGCCGGTATAGCGTCACCCAAGGTAAGGAAACGCCAAAAAATGACGACCATTCTGATCATCGGACCGGGCGCGGTGGGCCTGAGCGCCGGAGCGGCCCTGATCGACGCCGGACACGCCGTGACCTTTGCTGCGCGTCAGGCCTTTGCGCCTTTGCGCGTCAACTGTTCTGGCGAACCGGCCCGCGATCTGGATGTCACCGTCGTCACCGATCCAGCACAGATAACCCCGCCCGACTGGGTGCTGCTCTGCGTCAAGGCCCATCAGGTTCAGGGCGCGGCGGACTGGCTCAACGCGGCAGTGGGGGAGGGGACGCGCGTCGCCATCCTGCAAAACGGCGTCGAGCATGTGGAGCGCGTCGAGCCTCTGGTGCCGAATGTGCTGCCAAAGCGCATTCCGAAAAGTGTGCAACGGTTTTCGGAATCAAATGCGCGACAAGACAAAAAACCAGAGCATGATTCCGATCCAACAGGATCGGGATGTGCTCTGGTGCCGGTGGTCGTCGATATCCCGGCAGGTCGCTACGCGCCCGGTGTCGTCGAATGGCGCGGCCGGGCCAATCTGCTGGTGCCGGATACAGGTGACGGTCGCGATTTCTGCGCCCTGTTCGACGGCACCTTCGTCAGTGCGCGCACGACGGAGGACTTCGTCACCGACAACTGGCTGAAGCTGTGCGTCAATGCCCCCGGCGGTGCCATCCTCGCCCTGACCGGTCAGCCCATGCGCGTGTTCCATAAACCCGGTGTCGCCGATATCGCCCTCGCCATCCTCAGCGAATGCGTGGCGGTGGGCCGGGCCGAAGGGGCGAAACTGCCCGACAGTCTTATAGAGGCGCAGATGGCGAAGTTCATGGAGGCCACCCCCGACGACACCAATTCGATGTACGACGACCGGGCGGCGGGCCGCGAAACCGAGTGGGACGCTCGCAACGCGGTGATCGTGCGCAAGGGCCGCAAGCACGGTATCCCGACCCCGGTCAGCGATATCCTTGTGCCGCTGCTGGCAGGACAAACCGCATGAAACTGTTCAAAATTCTCGATCCCTATATCCTCATGCTGCTGGGCATGGTGGTTCTGGCCTCCGTCCTGCCGGTGCGCGGAAGCGCCGCCGTCGTCGCGGAATGGATCAAGGACGCCGCCATCGTCCTGCTGTTCTTTTTGCATGGCGCCAAGCTGTCGCGCGAATCGATCTGGGCCGGGATGAAGGCGTGGAAGGTCCATGCGCTGGTCTTCGCCACGACCTTCGCGGTGTTTCCGCTGCTGGGGCTGGGCCTGCGCGCGGCCTTGTCGCCGTTGATGGACCCGATGATGCTGGCCGGGCTGCTGTTCCTCTGCCTGCTGCCCTCGACGGTGCAGTCGTCGATCGCCTTTACCGCCATCGCCAAAGGCAATGTCGCGGCGGCCGTATGCAGCGCGTCGGTGTCAAATATCTTAGGCATCCTGATCACGCCGATGCTGGTGGCGCTGTTGATGGGACAAGCGGCGGGCGGCGTATCGTTCGATGCCGTGACCTCGATCGCCTTGCAATTGTTGCTGCCGTTCATCGTTGGGCATTTGCTGAGACCGGTGCTGAAAGGTGTCCTAGATACGCACAAGACCCTTGTCGGGCGCGTCGATCGCGGATCGATCCTACTAGTCGTCTATACCGCCTTTTCGGCATCGGTCGTCGAAGGCCTGTGGTCCAAGGTGGGGCTTGCTGATCTGGCCCTGATGTTTGTGGCAGGTGCGGTCTTGCTGGCCGCCGTCATGGGCTTTACCTGGTGGGCGTCGGGGCGGGCGGGCCTGAGCCGCGAGGACCGGGTGGTCGTCCTGTTCTGCGGTTCGAAAAAGAGTCTGGCGTCGGGCGTGCCGATGGCCGGGACGCTGTTTCCGCCCGCCGTGCTGGGGCCGGTCCTTCTGCCGGTCATGCTGTTCCATCAGTTGCAGCTGATCGTCTGCGCCTTTTTGGCCCCGCGTCTGACAGGTGATCGTATAGAAAATCCGTAAAGTCGGGCTTTGCCCGATCCTTATCTGTGACTCACCATGCCTGCCGTCCTTTTTATGGCCTTTCCTATAGAGTGAAGCTTCAAAAATCAGGGAGCCGCCTATGTTAGTCCGTCAGGTCATGTGCACCGATGTGCGCATCGTGCATCCGTCCACTCCGTTTCGCGAGGCAGCGCAGATGATGCGCGACCGCGACTGCGGCTTTTTGCCCGTGGGCTCGAATGATCGTCTGCAAGGGGCGGTGACCGACCGCGATATCGTCGTGCGCGGTCTGGCCGAAGGGCGCAAGCTGGATACAGCGGTGTCCGAGGTGATGAGCGACCGCATCATCTACTGCTTCGAAGAAGACAATGTCGAAGATGCGGCCCAGCGTATGAAGCGCGCTCAGATCCGCCGTCTGGCTGTGCTCAATGCCGACCGGCGGCTGGTGGGCGTGGTGTCGCTGGGCGACATCGCGCGCGGCTGCGAGGACGAGCGTTTGACCGGCGACATCGAAAACGCCGTCGCCGAAGACACGAAGATCGCCGCCGAATGAGGCGCGCTTTGCGTTGTGAGCCCCAACAGGAGTCCTGCCATGCCGGCCTTGCATACCCTGAAGATTTCGCGCTCGGCCAAAGGCGGCCATGAGCACTACGGCGTCCTTCAGCGCGAAGAGGACAGTCCGCTTATCGTCACCGGAGCTGAAAGCCTGTATATGGCGCTCGACGATGCGCCCAACCCGGCGCGGGCCGGAGAGGTCTGCGATACGATTGTGTCGCGCGAACCGGAAGTCGTCTGATTTTTTGTGCAGGTGCGAATCGGGTCGTATTGCGTCGCAATGGATTTCGCGGTGAGGGCGTGTGCGTAAGCCTCCTCAGAGGTGATGCAAATTTACCGCAGAATCAAAAAAGCCCGCCGTGATGGCGGGCTTTTTGAATGGCGGAGAGGGTGGGATTCGAACCCACGGTAGGCTTCCACCTACGCCGCATTTCGAGTGCGGTACATTCGACCACTCTGCCACCTCTCCGTCTTTTCAAGGTGTTGCGCCAAAAGGGAGCGCAAATCGCTCAGTGGTCTGAACGAGGTGTTCTCCTACTCACATGTAACGAATTCCGCAAGCCCCTTTCCACAGCTATTCACATTTAATTATTGAAAATTTACACGCCTTCCTAGAGGTGATAGAGCATCTGATGTTCAAGAGTTGACCCGTCATATTTCGTGTCTTTCGGGTGTCAGTCGTCGCTAAAGCGATTAACCGGGTGCATTTTTAACCAAAATACCATTTTAGGTGCTAGGCAAAAAACGTTCCCAAAGTTATGTATACATTTGTAAACAACGGTACTCAGCCGGGATTTCGGCTGTTCGATCGATGGCCAAGAGAGGGCATTACACATGAAACTCAATTTGCTGGCGGGCGCTGCGCTCGTCGCACTGGCAACGGCGACTGGCGCCTTTGCTCAGGAAGCTGAAGGTTGGTACGGCGCTGTCGACCTTGGCTACAACACCAAGTCGGAATACGCTGCCAAGTCGGCGAACAACATGCCGGACGGTGCGCCGTTCGTGTACAACGTCGGTACGGACGATGACTGGGCTGGCTTTGCTCGCCTCGGCTATCGTTACAGCCCGAAGTGGCGCGTGGAATTCGAAGGTGGCTACCGCCCCGGCGACGTGACCTCGGCCCGCGGCTTCGCTCGCGCCTATCCGTATCCGGGCACGAACCCCCGCGACACCGCGCTCTGCACCCCGGGTGTGACGCGTACGGCTTCGACGCCCTGCGGCGGTCCGGTCGGTTCGTTCGATCAGACGACCTTCATGGCGAACCTGATCTACGATTTCATCCCGGAATCGAAGTTCCATCCGTTCGTCGGTCTGGGCGTCGGTCTGGATCGCGTGAAGGCTGACTTCACGGGTCAGTATTCGGTCAACCCGACCGGCGTTGGTCAGAACCTGACCATCTCCGGTGAAGACACCGTCGCCGCCTATCAGGCGCTGGCCGGTTTCGCCTGGGCTCTGTCGGATCGCCTGAACCTGGACTTCACCTATCGTTACCTGACGACGGAAGAAGTCAACCTGAAGGCTACGTCGACGACGACCCTGCTCAACCCCGGTTCGTTCTCGGGCAAGTTCAACGATCAGACCGTGACCGTTGGCCTGCGCTGGGCGTTCGGTGCTCCGGCTGCGGAAACCCCGCCGCCTCCGCCGCCTCCCCCGCCGCCGCCGCCGCCGCCGCCTCCCCCGCCGCCTCCGCCGCCGCCACCGCCTCCGGCAGCCGTTTACGAAGCCCGCGAATTCATCGTGTACTTCGAATTCGATCAGTCGACCCTGACGACCGACGCGCAAGCGATCGTTCAACAGGCCGCTGACTATGCCAAGGCCGGTAACGCGACCCGCGTGGTTGTCGTTGGTCACGCCGATACCTCGGGTTCGGCTGCCTACAACATCCGCCTGTCGGAACGCCGCGCCAAGACCGTGGCTGATGCTCTCGCCGGTCTCGGCGTGTCGGGTTCGATCCTGGCCGTTGACTGGAAGGGTGAATCGGCTCCGGCAGTCGCCACCGGCGACGGCGTGAAAGAGCCTCTGAACCGCCGTTCGACCATCGACATCGCGTTCTAATCAGCGCCGTCGATATCGACACCAAAAAGAACCCGGTCTGCTCACGCAGGCCGGGTTTTTTGTATCTGAAGGCCGTCGAGGCGGGCTCGAACCGCGTATACTGTCAGGTTATACGGATAGACTGAAACCTGAGATTCGCTCAGCCTTGAAAGTCCAGCATGTCAAACAAAGACGAGGTTCTGATAATCCGCAACCGGACGCCGGCATCGGCCGCCATGTCTGCGGAAATCAGGCGGGCGATGAGCATCACCGCCGCGCTCAATCGTTTGACATTCGATGATGCGGTTGAAATCAGGGCGTTGTTCAGCGAACTTATCGGCAGGACTGTTGATGACGGGTTTGCTCTTATACCGCCGTTCTATGCGACGGGCGGCCTAAATATGCGTATTGGGCGCAACCTGTTCGTAAATCAGAACTGCACCTTTTACGATCTGGGGGGATTGGATATTGCGGACGATGTGATGATTGGGCCGAATGTGAGCCTCATCACGTCCGGCCATCCGGTCGAATCGCTTCACCGAAACCGTACGGTGATCGCCAGACCCATCGTAATTAAACGCAATGTCTGGATTGCCGCGGGGGTTACGGTTCTTGGCGGGGTCACTATCGGCGAAAATTCGGTCGTGGCGGCTGGATCGGTGGTGACGAAGGATGTCCCGCCAAATACGCTTTTTGGCGGAAGTCCGGCGCAGTTTATCCGCGCCCTCGATCAGCCGGAGTGAGTTATTCCGCCTCATCCTCCTGCACCACACCGGCGCCGACCGGGTGACCGGTAATCGGATCGCGGGGCGCACGTTTGAAGCCGTAACCGCGCAGCAGGGTGAAATCGCGGGTGCGCTTATGGTCGATGGCGATCTTCAGCGACTCGGCATTGCCGGTGCTGATGAAGTCATGACGGATATCGGGCAGGAAACCGTCGACATAGGACAGGATCAGGACGTCCTGCCCGACCGTCTCGGTCAGGGGCGTTTCGGTCTCGGCCTGCGACTTGGGGTGGGCTTCGCGCACCCAGGCCTTGAGCGGTGTGTCCGGATGGGCGGCGAACCAGTCGCGACCGTAATAGGCCACGGCATTATAGACGTTGCGGTTGTCGACCGCGATGGCGGATGGCGCGGGCCCGGCCTGAGCCGCCGCGATCAGGGCCTGGGTTGTCGTGTCCCAGGCCCGGGCGCGCTTGACCGTATTGCCGAGGCCGAGCGTTCGCGACAGCTCCGGCGAGACGACCCCGACCATGAAAACCGTCATGACGGCGACCTGAAATGTGGCGCCGGCAATGACGGCCCAGCGGCTCAGGCGGTGTGTCCTGACGGCAACATAAAAGCCATGCCATACCAGGGCTGCCACCAGCAAACTGGCCGGGACATAGGCCGACGCTGCCCAGTTGGCATTGGCGCGCGACAGGAAGGCCTGAATGCTGACGAAGACCAACGGGGGCGCGGTCAGGCAAGCCACGCCGATCAGGGCCGTGCGCAGATCGGATGCAGTATCGCGCTGCAATACGGGCCCGCGGCGCCAGAATAAACCGGCGAACGCCAGAATGAGAATGGCGAAAGGCACGGGGCCGAAAACGCCGAACTGATCGCGCCAGAACTTGAGGAGGGAGAGCGGATTGAACAGCTTGCCCCAGTGCCAGTTGGCGTTATCCGCCGTATGCGACACGGTCTGGAACCCGTGCGTGGCGTTCCAGTACAGGTTGGGCGACAGGAGGAGGATAAACGCCCCCAGAAACAGCGCCAGTCGCGGCCAGGACCACCGCTGGCGCACGGAGGGTGCGAACAGGGCATGGGCGGCGGCACCGATCAGGAAATAGACACAGGCATATTTGCTCAGCGCCGCGCAACCGAACATCAGCCCCATGCCCAGCACGGCGCGCGTACGGTCGCGCTCACTGTCGGATGTCAGGAAAAGGCTGTAGAAATAAAGTGTTGCGGCGAGGAAGAACATCAGGGCCGCGTCGGTGGAAATGACCGCCGACGACAGGACGACGCCCGGCATCACGCTATATATGACGGCCGCGGTCAGGCCGGTGCGCTCATCGAATAGCTTCTTTCCGGCGCCCCACAGGAATAGCGCCGCCCCCAGATGCAGGAAGGGCGCGAACAACCGGACGAAGGGCTCACGGTCGCCGAACAGGGTGGACAGATGGATCAACCAGGCGATCATCGGCGGTTTGGAATAATAGCCGAAATCGAGTTCACGCGACCACAGCCAGTACTGCGCCTCGTCGGGATAGAGGTTGGTATAGGTGGTGAACAACAGCGCCACCCGCAGCACGAACAGAAGGCCCAGCCCCCACAGAACATAACGTGCGGCGGTGGACATTTCGGTCCCGGACGGAGCGGGTGAGGGGGCTTTTGAAGGCGTCATGGTCGCTCGGCGGAAGAGGGCGGTGTTGCGGTGCGGGGCGGCTTACGCAACGGCAACCGGCGCGTGGCGAAGACGTTGAGGGTGAATGCCACGCCTGTGCACAGAACGCAAACACGAATGATTTCGGACTGTGTCGGGTTCGCGAGCGAATGGCGCATTTTCTGTGACAATTTGGACGCATATCGTCTCCCTTGTCACAATTGTCATCAAACCTTTGCACTTTTGGCTCAAAAAGCGGCACGAAAACGGCTAAAGGTTAAATTTCATCCAGATCGTAACGAGAAGGTTGTTGTGAAACCGGGCCCGGCGGATCCGCTGCCGATGCTGACCGTTTCTTTTAAGTGTACTCATGGAGAGGGGATACTCCGCTATGAAGATGAATAAGTCCTGGATTCTGGCCGGTACGGCCCTGACGACGCTGTTCGCCGCGCACGGCGCGATGGCGCAATCGACCGGTACGCAGACTGTTGAAGAAGTGCAGGATGTCGTTGTCAAAGGGCAGCGCAACCGCAACATCGGTGGTCTGGCGGTTGATCAGACGGTGACCAAGACGCGCTCTTCGATCACCGAAGAGTTCATCGAGAAGCAAGGTCCGGGTTCGATCCTCGAAGCGATCAACCTGCTGCCGGGCGTAAACTTCTCTGACCAGACTGCTTCGGGCTCGGTCGGCGGCGATATTACGCTGCGCGGTTTCGATCAGCAGCGCATCGCTTTCCTGCTCGACGGCATGCCGCTGAACGACACCGGCAACTATGCCTACTACCCCACCATGAACCCGGACTCGGAAATCTACTCGAAGGTTGACGTCAACCTCGGTACGACGGACGTTGACAGCCCGACGGCCTCGGCTGGTGGTGGCACCATCAACTATCAGACGCGTCGTCCGGACAAAGAGTTTGGCGTTTTCGTCAAGGGCACCTTCGGCACCAACGAATATGCTCGTGAATATGTCCGCGTGGACACTGGTGAAATCGGTCCTTGGGGTACGACGGCTTTCGTCGCCGCTTCGAACCTGAATGCCAACAAGTTCAAGGGCGTCGGCACCGAAGATCGTATGCAGGTTAACGGTCGTATCTACCAGCCGCTGGGCGACGGCGACTTTGCCTCGGTTGCGTTCTATTATAATGAAACGCGCAACAACAACATGTACAACATCTCGCGCAGCCGACTGATGTCTGGCTTCTGGAGCGATGATTACGCTGCGACGATCGACCCGGTTCTGGCCAACGCCACCTCTTCGGGTATCACCGGTTTCTACGGCTACCGTATCAACCCGACTGACAACGGCAACATCCGTGGCCAGTTCAAGAAGCACCTGACCGAAAACCTCGTCCTGACGGTCGATCCCAGCTTCCAGTATACTCTGGCTGACGGCGGTACGCAGGTCACGACGATCAACGAAACGACGGGCGTGCTGAGCGCGTCGAGCAGCTTTGCCTGGGGTGAACTGGTCGGCTACGACGCCAACAAGGACGGCAAGCTGTCGACCTACAACGTGTTCAGCCCGAGCGTTACCAAGACCCGCCGGGTTACGGTCAACTCGTCGCTGATCTGGTACATCAATCCGCAAAATACGCTGCGTTTCGCCTATACCTACGATCGCGGTAACCACCGTCAAACCGGCCGTTACAGCTTGCTCGAAGGTGGTAACTGGATCGGTGATCCGTTCTCGGAAGAATCGAGCCTGTGGCTCAAGGGCAAGAACGGCGAAGAAATCCAGAAGCGTAACCGTCAGTCCTATGCCAACCTCAACCAGTTCGCCATCACCTACGGTGGCTCGTATTTTGAGAGCAAGCTGAAGTTCGACCTTGGCGTTCGCGTCCCGAAGTTCGAACGTGAACTGAACAACTACTGTTACCAGACCTCTTCCTCGGTGGCTTACTGTGCGAATGTCGTTCCCGTAACGCCTATCACCACCGGCACGCCGACGACCATTCAGGCCAAGAAGCCGACCTCGTGGACTGTGTCTTACGACAAGGTTCTGCCGAACGCGGGCATCAGCTACAAGCTGAGCGATCACCAAACCGTCTACGCTTCTTATGCTGAAACGATCTCGGCCCCGCGTACCGACTCGCTCTACGACCGTCTGGACATCACGATCGAGCCGGAAACCTCCAGCACCACGGATATCGGTTACCGTTATTCGTCGCCTCTGGTCAGCGGCTCCATCGCCCTTTGGAAGACGGACTTTGAACACCGCGTTGAAACTGCGTGGGACGAATCGATCGGCGCTTCGGTGGCGACCGACGTCGGTGCGGCCAAGATGGAAGGTATCAACGCCGAACTGGGCTTCCGCCCGGTCGAAGGCCTCGACATCTACACCTCGGCTTCGTACACCGACACGGAAATGCTGAACGACGTTAAGTTCGGTGCTTCGGCCACTCAGGTTAACCTGGTGAAGGGTAAGAAGCTGGGCAAGATTCCGTCCCTGATGTATGCGGTCAACGTCAACTATGAAACCGGTGCATGGGACTTCTCGGTCACGGGTAAGTACACGGGTAAGCGTTATGCGTCGCTGCAGAATATCGAAAATGCACCGGGTTACACGGTGTGGAACGCGAACGTTCGTTACAGCGTCGGTGATTTCGGTCCGATGAAAAATACCTATGTTCAGATGAACGTGAAGAACCTCTTCAATGAGAAGTACATGTCGGCGATTTCGACCGGCAACGTGTTCTCGGATACCGCCAGCACCTCGTTCTACTGGGTGGGCGCGCCGATCACGACGCTGTTCACGATCGGCACCAAGTTCTAAGTCGAACCTGAGCTAAACTAAAAAGGCGGCTCTCCGGCAACGGAGGGCCGCTTTTTTGTTGGTCGTTGTTAACAATCATGGCCAAAGCGGTTGACGCTGTGTAAAAGACCCGCGACTGATAGGTTGCAACCATCGCTTCAACGCTTTTTGGGGTCTGGCATGACGTCTGGCACGAGCCAAAATCCGCACATTTCCCGTCTGGTGCCTGCCGAGTGGGAACCCCACAAGGCCATGTGGATCGGCTTCCCCAGCCATGAAAACCTGTGGCAGGACGACCTGATCGAGGCGCAGGCCGAGGTCGCCGCGCTGGTGCGCGTGCTGGCGGAATTCGGCGACGAGCATGTCAAGCTGATGGTGATGGGCGAGGCAGCGCGCGAGGCGGCGCAGTCCCTGCTGTCGGATGTGAAGCGTATCGAGATCGTCGACGGGCAGTTCGGCGACATCTGGTTCCGCGACACCGGCCCGATCTATGTCAGCGCCGAAGACGCCCGCGACCGCCATGAGACCCTGCCGGTGGCCTTCCTGAACAACGGCTGGGGTGGCAAGTACCATCTGAAATACGATGACAAGGTCGCCGCTCAGGTCGCCGCGCACGACGGGTTCACGCCGCAGACCGAGGAGTTCGTGCTCGAAGGCGGGTCGCTGGAGCACGACGGCTTCGGCACGATCATCACCACGCGTCAGTGTCTGCTCAACCCCAACCGCAACCCCGACTGGACGCAGTCGATCGCCGAACGCGCGCTCGAAGCCAGTCTGGGGGCGCGCAAGGTCATCTGGATCGATGACGGTCTGCTCAACGATCATACGGACGGCCATATCGACAATCTGGCGCGCTTTGTGGCGCCGGGGGTGGTGGTCTGTCCGGTCGCCTACGGTGCCGACGATCCGAATGCCGACCTGTACAACGCCGTGGCGAAGTTCCTCAGCCAGCAGACCGACGCGCGCGGCGTCGCCTTGCAGGTCGTGCGCATCCCATCGCCGGGCAAGACGGTGGACGAGGACGGCGAGATCATCCCGGCCTCGCACATGAACTTCCTGATCGCCAATGACTGCGTCGTGGTGCCGATCTATAACGACAAGCCGGGTCAGATGGCCGTCGAAGCGTTGCAAACCCTGTTCGCCGAGCGTCAGGTGTTCGGTCTGTCGTCGAACGCAATTTTGACCGGCGGCGGCTCGTTCCATTGCATCAGCCAGCAAGTCCCCCATATCAAGGCCTGACCGGCGTTCTTTCTATACAGGTAATCCCCATGACCCGTACCGTTTCCGTGGCGGCGCTGCAAACCGCCTATGGCCCCGATATGGCCGAGAACATCGCGAAGACCGAAACCCTGGTCCGCGAAGCCGCCGCGAAGGGCGCGCAGATCATCCTGCCGTCGGAGCTGTTTCAGGGCGAATATTTCTGCGTGTCGCAGGAAGAAAAGTGGTTCGCGACGGCGTTTGAATGGCGCACCCATCCGTGCGTGCTGGCCATGCAAAGGCTGGCGGCGGAACTGAACGTCGTGATTCCGACCTCGATCTATGAGAAGGAAGGTCCGCACTATTTCAACAGCCTGGTCATGATCGACGCGGGCGGAGACCTGCTGGGCGTCTATCGCAAGAGCCATATCCCCGACGGGCCGGGATATCAGGAAAAATACTATTTCCGTCCGGGCGATACGGGCTTCAAGGTGTGGGACACGAAGTTCGCGAAGGTCGGCGTCGGTATCTGCTGGGATCAATGGTATCCCGAAGCCGCCCGCGCCATGGCGCTGCTGGGGGCCGAGGTGCTGTTCTATCCGACGGCCATCGGCTCGGAGCCGCACGACGCGGAACTGGATACCGCCGCCCCGTGGCAGCGCGTCATGCAGGGCCATGCCGTGGCCAATGTCATTCCGGTCGTGGCCTCTAACCGCATCGGGACCGAAAGCCTGATCTCGCCGCAAAGCGGGGCGGGCCAGAGCTTCTATGGTCACAGCTTCATCGCCAATAACCGCGGCGACAAGGTGGCGGAATTCGGTCGCGACGAAGAGGGCGTGCTGGTCGCCTCGTTCGATCTCGACTACCTCAATACGCACCGCGCGGCGTGGGGCTTTTTCCGGGACCGTCGTACGGACCTTTATGCGGCGATCAGCGGTGCCCGACCCGTATAGGCACCCGGTTTAGCCCAGCATCCCCGTCAGGAAATAGACGACGTAGACGCCGAACCCGCCCGTGGCGAGGAGCGAGAGAACAAGGGCGCTCCATTCGGCGGCGTTGCGCGCGCCCTTGATCGGCTGACCGGGCGCGGTGTGAGCGGAACTATAGCTGTTCATGGCGGTCCTCGCGAAAAAATGATCGGGAATTATTACCGCATTCTTCGTAAGGTTGAAACGAAGGCAGAGGCCTGCCGTGTAAGGGGATGATAAAATCGTCTGCGGTAAAGGGTGCATTTTTCAGCCACAACGGGTCCAGCGAACGGCGTTACGACTTAACGTCGCATTAAGCATAACGCCGTCATAGAAGGCGTGCCTGCACCGTTTTGAGGTTTGGTTCGGGTCGTGAGGCTGCGCCCGGACGCCTTTGGCCGCCTCTCTGTTCCGGTACAGGCGGCGGAGTGCCCTGATGAATTTGCAGACCCGGTTTGTTGGCCTTGGGGCCGTGTGTGCGTGTCTGGTGGTCAGCGTGGTGGGCGTCAACTGGCACGCCTCGAACCTGACCGAAGCCCATATCCGGCAGTCCTCGATCATTACGACGATTACCCAGCGGCATATGGAAGGCGACATGATGCATGACGCCATGAACTCCGATGTGCTCGGTGCGGTCGTCGCCCACGGTGCCGGAGATGCGGCAGGGATGGCGGCGGCCCGTGAGGCCTTTGAAAGCCATGCCGCCAATTTCCGCACCAATCTGCAAAGCAACCGGGCTGAGAACCTGCCGGCAGATCTGAAACAGAGCTTCGATGCGACCCTGACCAATCTCGACGCCTACAAGGCGGCGGGGGAAGCGGCCATGGACGGTGTCGCCGCCGGTACGGGCACGATGGCGGATTTCGACCAGAAGTTTTCGGCGATGGAAGCCAGCAACGAAGCCTTGTCGCATCAGATCGACACCTGGATGAAGGCCGCCGATGCGCAGGCGGTCGCGGCCAGCGAATTCATGGAGCGCGTCGTCAGCCTGTTGTCGGCTCTGGCGGTACTGGGCGTCGTGCTGATGGCGTGGCTTATGTGGCGCGACCTCCTGAAACCGCTCAATGCCGCTGCCGGAACGATCACGCGTATCGCTCAGGGCGACACCGATATCGACCTCGACTATCTTAACCGCCGGGACGAGATCGGGATTCTGGCGCGCGCCACCGAAACCCTGCGTCACAATGCGCGCGAAGCCTTCATGGTCAACCAGATGGTTCTGAGCATGCCGACTTCGGTCATGTCGGTGGACGTCAGGGACAATCTGCGTATCAACTATGCCAATGCCTCGACCCTGGGCCTGCTCAAGCGCCTTGAGGCCCATCTGCCGATCAGGAGCGAGGAGATTATCGGGCAGTCGATCGACATTTTCCACGCGCATCCCGAACATCAGCGCCGGCTTCTGTCCGATCCGAAGAACCTGCCGCATCGCGCCAAGATCAGGCTCGGTGGCGATTCGATCGATTTGCAGATTTCGGCGGTTCATGACCGGAACGGGGACTATGTCGCCGCCATGCTGGTCTGGGACGTGGTGACGGCCAAGGCGCACCTGACGCAGGAGTTCGAGCTGAATGTGCAGGATATGGTGTCGGGTCTGGCGTCGTCGGCGGTAGAGTTGTCGCACGTTGCCGAGACGATGAATGCGGATTTGAAACGTAGCGCCGGTCTGGCCGTGTCGGCATCGTCGGCGGCCATTCAGACGACCGCCAGCGTCCACACGGTCGCCGCCGCCGCCGAGGAGCTTTCGGCCTCGGTACGCGAAATTTCCCAACAGATTCAGGTCACCAACGGTCTGGTGCGCGACTCCTATGCGAAGGTGCAGAACGCCGATCTGCTGGCGCAAAAACTGTCGAAGGCGTCCGATCGCGTCAACGAAGTCACGACGGTGATTGCGGATATTTCAAGCCAGATCAATCTGTTGGCGCTCAACGCGACCATCGAATCGGCGCGGGCAGGCGAAGCCGGGCGCGGTTTTGCGGTGGTGGCGGGCGAGGTCAAGAATCTGGCCAACCAGACCAACCGGTCGATCGGCGAAATCAACGGCGTGATCGAGGAAATGCGCTCGGCGTCGCGCGACATTATCGACGCCCTGTCGGGTATCAAGGGCTCGGTCGACGATATTACGTCGGCAACGACCTCGGTCGCGTCGGCGGTCGAGGAGCAGTCGGCGACCACGCAGGATATTGCGCGTAACATGGCCTTTGCCGCCGAAGGCACGCAGATGATCAGCAATAACCTGCACGACGTGTCAAACGTGACCACCGAAACGGGCGAAGCCTCGGCGCAGCTTTATGGCTCGTCGCAGGACCTGTCCGAGCAGGCCAATATCCTGCGCGGCCGTGTGGCCGATTTCCTCAGCAAGATGAACAGCGTGGTCGAGGCGGCTTAAGGCTTAACCCTGAGGCTTAACCCTGAGGCGTAACCTTGGGCTTTGCAGGCCGCCCGGTTGCGGCTGACCTCGGCCTTGTAGCTGTTCAGCAGGGCGCGTTTTTCGCGCACCGAACCGTTGCGATAGGCGGAGGTGGCGGTAACGGGCGTCAGGGCGCCGCGCAGGCAGGCGCGATAGGCGGACGTGCCAGCAGCTTGCGCCTGAGCCTCCAAAGACAGAGCGCCCAGAGACAGGATCACGGACAGGACAAGCGACAGGATGGGGCGAACCAGAACAGGTTTCATATCGGAACATACTCCAAAAACATCACGCCCAACCGGCAAGAACCGCGCCATCCTTAAAAGCGGTTAACCCTGTATGTAAACCTTAATATAGCGATGTTCTGCTAGGTTTCGGGAACTGACAATTTTCGGAATATACGGTATGCGTGGCGTGAGCGGTAAAAATACACCTGTGAAAATAATGGCCTTTTGTGGTCTGGCGATCGCGGCGCCTGCCATGGCCGAAACCCGCTTCGATGCCGTCCTGACCGCCGATCTTTTGTCCAATACGCACGGCGGCGTGCGTCAGGGCACCCGTCTCATGGGCAATCTCGACCTGTCGGCGGCGTGGTCCGGCGACAACGGCTGGGAAGCCTTCGCCTATGGACTGGTCGATGCCGGGGGCGGCTTTTCCGAGACCTATAGCGGCGACGCCCAGGTGGTGTCGAACATCGACGCGCCGAAAGGCGTGCGTCTGTTCGAGGCCTGGGTGAAGCGCAGCACGGCCGATGAGCATCTGAGCCTGACCGCGGGGATCATCAACCTCAACGGCGTTTTCGATATTCAGGAGACCGGCGGGCTGTTTCTCAACGCGTCGCACGGTATCGGGCCAGAATACGCCCAGACGGGGCCGTCGATCTTTCCGATTGCCGGTCTGGGGGCGGTCGGCGAATGGCGGCTCAGCGACGAAACGCGGTTGCGCGCCGGGGTGTTCGATGCCGTGCCGGGCGATCCGGACAGTGCCAGCAGCTTTGTCGGCCTGCATCTGAGCCGTGACGAAGGCGCGCATCTGGTGGCCGAGGCCGAGCACAATTTTCCGCGCGGCTATGTCAAGCTGGGGGCGTGGACCTATACGGCGAAGGCCGAACGGCTGGACGGGCAGGGGCCGGAACAGAACAATTCCGGTTACTATGCTCAGGTGAAGTATGACCTTTACCGCGAAGGAACCGATGATCAGGGGTTGGCCGGCTGGCTGCGCGCCGGTGTCGCCAATAGCGAGCTCCAGCCAGTGGAAGCCTATGTCGGTGGCGGGCTGGTCTATACGGGACCGTTCCCCGGCCGGGAGTCCGATGCCGTGGGGCTGGCCGTCGCTCAGGCGCGTTTCGGCAGGCTCTATGCCGAAAGTCTGGGTACGCGTCTGGTGCCGGAAACCACGATCGAAGTGACCTACCGCTACGAGATCAGAAGCGGCCTGAGCGTGCAGCCGGATGTGCAATATATCCGCCATCCCGCGGGCGATCCGATGACCGAGGATGCGCTGGTCGTCGGACTGCGTCTGCGCGTGGGGCTGGAAGCGCTTTAGATTCCCTCTTGCAATCGTCCGGCAAACTACGCATATAGCCCGTGAGATCGCGCGGGCGAAGGCCTCGCCAATCTGGTCAGGGCCGGAAGGCAGCAGCCACAACGAATTCACCTTCGGGTCGCGCGGTCTCACCGTTTCCCTTAAAACAGAACCTGTTGGCACGCTGTGGGCGAATCGCGCTTTATGGCTGCAAACCTGTGCGTTTACGGTTATAAAATCGCCCCATGTCCGATCCTTCCGACCTTGATGATCCGTTCGCGACCGAGCGCGACGACAATACCGACGATATGTTCGGCGGCAGCGTCCCTGCGCCGGTCAAGAAGGATGCGGCCTATACCGTTCTGGCGCGTAAATACCGCCCGCGCACCTTCGAGGACCTGATCGGTCAGGAGGCGATGGTGCGCACCCTGTCGAACGCCTTTGCGACCGGGCGCATCGCCCACGCCTTCATGCTGACCGGCGTCCGCGGTGTGGGAAAGACGACAACGGCGCGGCTTCTGGCGCGGGCGCTGAACTACGAATCCGAGACTCCCAATTCTTCTGAGAAAAAAGGGGGCCCCAGCGTCGATCTGAAAACCTTCGGGGCCCATTGTCAGGCGATCATCGAAGGCCGCCATATCGACGTGCTGGAGCTTGATGCCGCCTCGCGGACGGGCGTCGACGCCATGCGCGAACTGCTGGAGAGCGTGCGCTACGCCCCGGTCGAGGCGCGCTACAAGGTCTATGTCATCGACGAAGTCCACATGCTGTCGACCGGCGCGTTCAATGCGCTCCTCAAGACGCTGGAAGAGCCGCCGCCGCACGCCAAGTTCATCTTCGCCACCACCGAAATCCGCAAGGTGCCGGTGACCATCCTGTCGCGTTGCCAGCGCTTCGACCTGCGCCGCGTCGAACCGGAAACCCTGACGCCGCACCTTGAGAAGATCTGCCGTCTTGAAGGGGCGCGGATCGAGCCGGACGCCATCGCCCTGATTGCGCGCGCCGCCGAAGGCTCGGTGCGCGACTCGCTGTCCCTGCTCGATCAGGCATTGGTGCAGTCTGAAGAAGGGCAGAGCGTTTCCGCCGAGGTCGTGCGCGATATGCTGGGCCTTGCTGACCGTTCGGCGACGCTCGGCCTGTTCGAAAATATCATCTCGGGCCAGATATCCGAGGCGCTTCTGGCGTTCCGGACCTTGTACGGTTTCGGCGCCGATCCGTCGCAGATCATGGGCGACCTGCTCGAATATTGCCACGCGACGTCGGTCGCCAAGGTGCTGGGGGCCGAGGCCACGCGCCTGCCCAAGGAGCCCGCTGGTCGCGTGGCGGCACTCGGCGCGCAATTGTCGGCGGGCACCCTGTCGCGGCTGTGGACCCTGATGCTCAAGGCGTTCGAGGAAATCCGTCGTGCGCCCGATCCGGCGGCGGCGACCGAAATGGCGCTGGTCCGTTTCTGCTATGCCTCGGACCTGCCGGGGCCGGAAGCGCTGCTCAAGCGTCTGCAAAACGGCGAAGACCTGCTCGGCGGCGGTCCTCCGGGCGGCGGCATGGGCGGCGGCGGTTCTGCCGGGGGCGGCGGTGTGTCGGCGCAGGGCGTGATGATGCGGCCTCAGGCGCTGGCGCAGGAGCCGCAGATTCAGTTGAATACCTTCGACGATGTGCTGGCCCTGATCTCGGACAAGCGCGATATCGGTCTGCGCGTCGATGTCGAACGCTATGTGAAGCTGATCTCGTTCCGGCAAGGCGCGATCACGTTTGAGCCCGCGCCGCACGCGCCGATCGATCTGGTGCGCAAGCTGTCGAGCCGCCTCAAGGAATGGACCGGTCAGCGCTGGCTGATTGCGACCGAAGGCGGCGGTGGGGCCGAGACCATCCGCGAACGTGATGAGCGCGAACGCCGCGAAGCCTTGCAAAAACTGCAGGGCGATCCATTTATCTCAGGATTGATGAAGGCGTTTCCGGGCACGGAAATCCTCAGCTATCGCGCCAAACCGAAGCCGGTAGTGGCGACGGTGCCGGACGCGCCGGCACCTGAAAACCTTGATGAAATAAGCGATAAGGACGACGACTGATGGACTTGAATGCCCTGATGAAGCAGGCCCAGGCCATGCAGCAAAAGCTGGCCGAGGCGCAGGACAAGCTGAACGACGTGGCGGTGACCGGTGAAGCCGGGGCGGGCCTCGTCTCGGTCGAGTTGAGAGGCACGGGCATTCTGGCGGGTCTGCGCATCGACCCCAGCCTGCTGACGCCGGACGAGGGCGAGGTGCTGATCGATCTGATCGTCGCCGCCCATGCCGACGCCCGCAAAAAGCTGGACGAAGCCTCGTCGACCCTGATGAAGGAAGCCGCGGGGCCGTTCGGTAATATGCCGAACATGCCGAAGTTCTTCTGACAATTCTACTGTGAGAGGCTGCAAAACCTCATCTGTCTGCGATACGCTGCTCACGTACTCAAGTACGCTGCGCTGCGTTTCTCGCCAGCTAAGGCTTTTCGCCGTCTCACAGCGAATTGTTGGTTGCCATTGATCGCGATCGTATTGTCGAAAACCGGTGTCCATTTTTCGACACATCGCTCATGTGAGAATGTTTGATGGCCTCTGGTGCCGGACCTGAAATCGAACGTCTGATGGCGCTGTTGTCGAAGCTGCCGGGGCTGGGGCCGCGTTCGGCGCGCCGGGCCGCGCTCGCCTTGCTAAAAAAGCGCGAGCAATTGCTGCTGCCCCTGACCTCGGCCATGCAGGACGCCGCCGACCGGGTGACCTCGTGCCATATCTGCGGGGCGCTTTCGACTCAGGATCCGTGCGCCACCTGCGCCGATCCGGCGCGCGACCGGACGATGATCTGCGTCGTCGAGGAAGACTCCGCCCTGTGGGCCATGGAACGCGTTGGCGCGTTCAAAGGCCGCTATCACGTGCTGGGCGGACTGCTGTCGGCGCTGGACGGCGTGCGCCCCGAAGATTTGCGCCTGACGGGTCTGATGCAGCGTGTGCTGGATGGCGAGGTGGAGGAACTGATCATGGCGCTGCCCGCCACGGTCGAAGGCCAGACGACCGCGCACTATATCGCCGACCGCGTCCGACAAATCGCTCAGGGTGTGCAGGTGACCTATCTGGCGCGCGGCGTGCCGGTTGGGGGCGAACTCGACTGGCTGGACGACGGGACCATCGCCCACGCATTTAAGAGCAGAAGATAAGCCTTAGTCGAACGTGTTGGCAGCCTGCCGCTCATTGATAGGTCTGGTCTCATGTTGCCGCAGGACCAGATAGACCACCAATACCCCGGCCAGCTTGCTCAACACCGAGGTCGTCAGCGACCAGATGTTGAAAATGCCGGGGATGCTGATCGAGGCGATCATGTAGAAGACGGCGGAATCGACCGGCGAACTGATCGCGGTGGAAATGGCCACACGCTGCGACAGGGGCCGCTTCATGAAGGTGAAAATCGCCCAGTCGATCAGCTCGGATACCGCAAAGGCGCAGGTCGAACCCAATGCCACCGCCGGGTCGGAGGTCAGGAACGACAGAGCCAGACCGACGCCCAGGGCCGCGATGACCCAGTGTTTTATCTCGCGCTGGGCGAAGTCACGCACGACCAGCACAAAGCCGGTCACAATCGACATCGGCGTCCACGAGCCGTGGTCGGGCAGGGGGATTTGCGGGACGGCGGCGAAGCACCAGTTGATGAACGGGATGAGCGCCAGGTAGAGATAGGTCCACGGCGTGCGGCCGGTGATAAATTTTGTGCCGAAGCTTTTGAAATCCATGACGGCCCCCGTTTTCATCCGCACTATACGCCGCCGCGCCGACCTGACAAGCCGCATGAATCGTGACACAAGGCTTGCCATATCCGCTTCGTCGTGGCAAGAACATTTCATGAACCTTGAATCGATCGCCCTTATCGTCGTGTTCCTGACCGCGCTGGTGCTGGCCGGTGGCTACTATCTGGCCTTTCAGGAAAGCCGCCGTCTGCGTGGACGTAACGAGGAACTGGGGGATAAGCTTCTGGCCGCTGCCGCCGAGGTGTCGCAACTGCGTGAGCGAGCGCGAAACCTTGAGGACGCGCGGTCCGCCATGAGCGCCCATTTTCAGGCGGCGTCGCAGGAAGCCTTGGCGCAATCGACCGAGGCGCTGCTGAAACGCGCCGAGGAGAATTTCGTGGCGCGGGAAAAGTTGGCGCTGGAACGGATGGGCCATACGCTGAAACCCGTCGCCGAAACCCTGACGCGGTTTGAGGCGCAGGTGAAGGACATGGAAGAGGCGCGCGCCAAGGATACGGGCGGCCTCAAGGAACAGATCGCCAGCCTGATGACGGCGTCGACGGCGACGCGCGACGTGACGCAGAAACTGGCCAACGCCTTGCGCCGAGGGGCTGGCGTACAGGGCCGCTGGGGCGAGGAAACTCTGCGCAATGTGCTGGAGGCCGCGGGTCTGACGCGCTTCGATTTCGTCGAGCAGTTGAACCTTGAAACCGAAGCTGGACGCCGTCGTCCGGACGTGACGGTGAAGCTGCCCGGCGGGGTGTTCGTCATCGATGCCAAGGTCAATCTGACCGCCTATCTGGAGGCCATCGAAGCGACAGACGACGTGCTGCGCGAAGAGATTTTCCAGCGCCATGCCCGCGCCTTGCAGCAGCACGTGCGCGACCTGTCGAACAAGGCCTACTGGGATCAGTTTCGCGAACAGTCGCCGGACTTCGTCGCCATGTTCGTCCCCGGCGACGGTATCCTGAGCATGGCGCTTGAGCGGATGCCGAACCTGATGACCGAGGCCATGGACCGCAAGGTAATCATCGTCACCCCGACGACCCTGTTTGCCCTGTGCAAGGCGGTCGCCTATGGCTGGCGCGCCGAGGAGCAGATCCACAATGCGCATGAGGTGGCCACGGTAGGCCGTGAACTGTACAGCCGCCTGTCGGTCATGGGCGGCCACGTCGCCAGCCTCGGCAAAAACCTTGGCAGCGCGGTGGACAAGTATAATCAGTTTGTCGGGTCGCTGGAATCGCAGGTCCTGACCCAAGCGCGGCGGTTCGAGGACCTCAAGGTCAATCACGAAGGCAAGGATATTCCGGAACTGGCACCACTGGATGTGCAGGCGCGACCTTTGGCGAAGTTGACGGTGGTTGAGGGGAGCCGAACCGAATAACCTACTCCCCCAGTTTACTGGGGGAGGTGGATCGGCGCGAAGCGACGAGACGGAGGGGGGCCTTGCGTCGATGACGCAAACAAATCGACTGGCCCGATGAGTGTGAGGCTTCGACAGCGCAGGCCCCCACCACCGCAGCTAGCGCTTCGCGCGTCGTGCGGTCCCCCTCCCCACTATGTGGGGAGGTATGATTTTAGGTTTGCGCGAACGTGCCGTGGAACCCCAGCGGTGTTGCGTGGTGCGAGCGCCACGATGCCACCGGGCCGTCCCTGAGATTCCCCGCATCGAACACATGCAGTTCGGTCGCCTTGGCTTTCAGGTTCAATACTGTCCCGACAAACCAGCCGTCGGCTTCCTTGCCGGTGCCGCCTGCCGTGGCCGGACGCGGCACGAACAGGGCTTCCTCGACAATCGCGTCGTGGCCGAAATCGTGCGTGTCGGACTTACCCGTGCGCCAGTTGTGCGTCGACAACATATGCGCGCCGGGACGGTCTTTCAGATAACCGCCGACGTGAGCCACCAGATCGTGACGCAAGCCCTGAACGCGGTGATCGGTCTGCGGGAACTCGGCTGAGGCGGTGGTCAGCTCCATCTCGGCCTTGCCGTTCGGACGCAGGGTGATCAGGGCCAGATGCGCCTCGGTATGTTCGTCGCCTTTGTAAATCCCCTTGACCAGGTCGCGTGCGCCGGTCGCCCCGAACTGAGGCGATTTCGCCAGACAGACGTCGAAGCGGATCGTGCCGTCGCGGTCCTCCCACGCATCGCCGGTGTGGAAATAGGTGGCGGCAGGCAGTTCATACAGGCGGCGCTTGGAGAAGTCCGTCTTGTCGACCACCAGAATACGGATCGGCTGATCGGCTTCCCAGACGAGCGTGTCGACAAACGGTGGCGTGCGGGTTTTGGCGACCCACGGCTGCATGGGCAGGATCAGGTAACGCTCCGACACCACCCAGTCGTGCGCATAACCGGCAGCCGGGAGGTCGATGATCGCGCCCTGTTCCATCTCGCCGCTGGGCGACAATTGCCAGATCCACGCCCTGGCGCCCATGAAACCGGCGCTCCAGATGCGTCCTGAGGGCTCCACCTTGGGGTGGGCGAGGAACGCCATGCCTTTCAGGTCGTCGCGGAAGGTCTTCGGCCCACGCGTCAGCAGGGTCTGTGCGTCCAACCGATAGGGCGAGCCACCTTCCCACAGGGCCCACAGTTCGTCACCGACGCGCAGGACCGAGGTATTGGCGGCATTGACGTCATCATTGCTGGTGACCGGGGTGTCGGCGCGGCCCTTGGTGCCGAAGCCCGGCATGACGATCGCCTGCGCTTTTTGTTCGACGCGGTGTTTCACGGTGTCGACGAAACGGCCCGTATGGCAGACGCCCGCGGCGGTCAGGTCGTATTTCTGGATCATGCCGTCGCCGTCGAACCAGTGGCCGGTAACGTCGTCGCCATAGCGGAACCAGCCGGGGCCGTTGCGGTACAAGGTGCCGCTCAGGCCCTTGGGCATCTGACCGTGCAGGCGGGTGAGGGCGGACGGCGCATAACCTCCCGCAGGGGCATTGGCGACGCCGAGTCGCCAGTCGCCCCCAAATTTAGATAAGGCTGAGGGTGCGGCGGCGGCCCAGGATTTCGGCGCGGCGGCCATCAGGCCGGCACCGGTGACGGCGGACAAGAACGAACGACGGGACAGATCGGTCATGGTCGCGGTTCCTTAGAAAGCGATGTTCTGAACGGTCGGGCCAGACACGTCAAACGCCGCGTCGGGCCACTTGGCCGGGCCCATGCGGCCGACGGCATTGTTCGAGAAGGCAAAGGGCTCGGTCGGCATGCCGAAAGGGTTGAAGTCCATCTTGCCGTTGCCGTTGAGGTCGTGGAAAGCCTTGATGCCGTACTGACCGGGTTCGACTTCGAAGGTCACGGTGGCCGTGTCGCCGGTGACCGTGACGGTTTCGGCCTTGACCGGCTTGCCGCCATTATAGGTGTCTTCGCCCTTGTACAGCGCTACCATGATCGCGCCTTTCGGCTGAGCTTTCGTAAAGGTGACGGTCAGGGTTTCGGCGGCGACGGGCAGGGCGGCGGCGGACAACAGGGCGGCGATCAGAAGCGGCTTGAACATGTGAACCTCAGGGATTGGGGTGGGTGTTGACCCCGATGTAGAACGCCGGTCCGATCCGGGGCGGATCGATGCGCCGAAAGCGCCGGTTTCTTCGTGAATGACCGTCGTAACCGTTCGCGCTTCGCGAATGGCAGGGGGTAAGTGATTGTTTTGACGGCAATCGTCAGCCGCGAAGCGCCGATGCCTTGACCCCGTGGCCCGCGGCTCTTATTTTAGCGGCATGGCCATACGTGAAATCATTACCGTTCCGAACCCGCTGTTGAAGCAAGTGTCCAAACCCGTCGAAGGGGGCGTGACCGATGAACTGCGCGCGCTGATGGACGACATGCTGGAGACCATGTACGACGCGCCGGGCATCGGTCTGGCGGCGATCCAGATCGGCGAACCGGTCCGCATCATCGTCATGGATCTGCAAGAGAAGCCGGAAGATGCCCCGGAAGATGCGGAAGGCGTGAAAAATCCGCGCTTCTTCGTCAATCCTGAAATCGTTTCGGCGTCCGAGGAACTGTCCGTCTATGACGAAGGCTGCCTGTCGGTGCCGGAAGTCTATGACGAGGTGAAGCGTCCGGCGCGCGTGCGCATCCGTTATCTGAACTATCAGGGCGACACTGTCGAAGAGGATTGCGACGGTTTGTATGCGACCTGCATTCAGCATGAGATGGATCACCTGAACGGCGTGCTGTTCATCGATCACCTGTCGAAGCTGAAACGCGATCGCGCCGTGACCAAGGTCAAGAAGATCAAACGCGCGGCGTAACTTGCATCCCCTGTTGAATTGAGCCAAAAGCGCGTCCTGTCGGATGCGCTTTTGTTGTTTTTGAGGTTTCCATGCGTCTTGCCTTTATGGGTACGCCCGAATTTGCCGTGAAGGCCCTGGCCGAACTGGTTGCTTCCGGGCATGAGGTCGTCTGCGTCTATTCGCAGCCGCCCGCACCCAAGGGCCGCGGTCAGGTGCTGACGCCGTCACCGGTGCAGGCGTTTGCCGAAAGCCTCGGCATCGAGGTGCGCACGCCGAAATCGATGAAGGCGGCTGAGGCGATTGCCGACTTCACCGCGCTCGATATCGACGCGGCGATCGTCGTCGCCTATGGCCAGATTCTGAAGCGCGAGGTGCTGGACCATCCGCCGCTTGGCTGTTTCAATCTGCACGCGTCGCTGCTGCCGCGCTGGCGCGGGGCCGCGCCGATCCAGCGCGCGATCATGGCGGGTGATACCCATACCGGTGTGCAGGTCATGCGTATGTCCGAAGGCCTCGATGAAGGCCCGATCATCCTGTCTGGTCGCACCGAGATCACCGCCACCGACACGGCGGCGACCCTGCACGACAAGCTGGCGGCCTTGGGTGCGTCGCTCTTGCCGGTGGCGCTGGCGGCCATCGAACGCAGCCAGCCGGACGGGCAAGAACAGGTCGGCGAGGTGACCTACGCCAAGAAAATTACGTCCGAAGAGGCGCACATCGACTGGAGCCGTCCGGCGCGCGAACTCGACTGGCATATCCGCGGCCTGTCGCCGTTTCCAGGCGCATGGACGACGATTCACACACCGAAGGGCGAACAACGGCTGAAGGTGCTGATGTCGCGCGTCGGCGGTGCTACGGACAAGGCGCCGGGAACGCTGCTTGACGGTCTGACCGTTGCCACCGGTGACGGCGTGATCGAACTGCTCCGCGTTCAGCGCGAAGGCAAGGGCGCGCAGGACGCGACCGAATTCCTCAATGGCGCAGGTCTGAGCGCCGGGGACGTGTTGGGCTGATGCCCCGCTATAGCCTTCTTGTCGAATATGATGGCCGGCCCTATTGCGGCTTTCAGGCTCAGGGCGACCTGCCGACCGTTCAGGCGTCGCTGGAGCGCGCCATCCTGCGCTTTTCGGGTGAAGCCGTGCGCGTGACGACGGCGGGGCGCACCGATACCGGCGTTCACGCGACCGGTCAGGTGGTGACCTTCGATCTGGAAAAGACCTTCAAGGCCGGGGTCGTGCGCGATGCCATGAACGCCTATCTGTTGCCGGAACCGGTGTCGGTGCTTGACGCGGCCCAGGTCGATCCGGACTTTTCGGCACGCTTTTCGGCGACCGGGCGGATGTACCTGTTTCGCATCCTCAACCGCCGTGCCCCGCCCGCCATCGATCAGGGCCGGGTGTGGCACGTCAAGAAACCGCTCGATGCCGACGCCATGATCGAGGCGGCGAAGTGCCTGATCGGAAAGCACGATTTCACGACCTTCCGCGACCTACGTTGTCAGTCGAATTCGCCGGTCAAGACGCTGGATATCGCCCGCGTCAAGCGCATCGGCGACGAAATCCATCTGGTTTTTGCGTCGCGCTCCTTCCTGCATCGGCAGGTGCGGTCCCTGACGGGGACTCTGGCCGAGGTCGGTATCGGACGCTGGGAGGTCGGGCGCGTGAAAGAGGCTTTGGAAGCGCGCGACCGTCAGGCCTGCGGGCCGGTCGCCCCGCCGGAGGGGCTGTACCTGACGCATGTCACATACGAGGCAAATCCGGATTTCGAGGGCCGGAGTTCGATCTGATTTCCTTCTCCCCGCAAGCGGGGCTAAATCTCTAAATATCCTTCCCTGTTTACGGGGAAGGTGGATCGTAATCGAAGATTACGAGACGGAAGGGGGAGACAGTAGAAGATGAGAACTATGACGGTGCGTGTAGAAACTTGGGGGGCCCCCTTCCGTCAGTTCAGCCTGACGGCTGCCCTGCCACGGCACGGGCAGCCCCGCTTCCCCGTAAACGGGGAAGGATGAATCAGGCAAACACCTTGAAATACCGTTCGATCAATGCCGCATAAGCATCCGTCAGGTCGTGCAGATCCTGCACCGGGGTCGATTCGTTGACCTGGTGCATGGTTTGCCCCACGAGACCGAATTCGACCACCGGGCACAAAGCGCGGATGAAGCGCGCATCCGACGTACCGCCGGTCGTCGACGGATCGGCCTCAACCTTCAACACGTCGCGGATGGCGTCCTGAATGACGTCAACGAACGGCCCGGCTTCGGTCAGGAAGGCCTCGCCGGAAATGGCGGTCTTGGCCTCGACCTTGGCCCCGGTGCGCTCGGCATGACGGGCGCAGACGCCTTCGATCCACGCCTGTAAAGACGCACCCGTGTGCGCCGGATTGAAGCGGATATTGATGCGGCCTGACGCTGATTGCGGGATCAGATTGGTCGTCTTATTAGCCACGTCAAACGTGGTGATCTCAAGGTTCGACGGCAGGAAGCGCTCGTAACCTTCATCCAGCACCCGCGCGTCCAGCTCGGCCATGATGGCGACCAGCACCGGGACGGGGTTCAAGGCGCGCTGCGGATAGGCGACGTGGCCCTGCTTGCCGGTGACGGTGATGGTGACGTTGATCGAGCCGCGGCGGCCGACCTTGATCATATCGCCCAGCACCGCCGAAGAGGTCGGCTCGCCCACGATGCAGTGGTCGATGACCTCGCCGGTCTGTTGCAGGTGGTCGACGACCTTCTTGGTGCCGTCGATGGCCTCGCCTTCCTCGTCGCCGGTGATCAGGAACGACAAAGACCCCGGCACGGTCTTGAAACGCGATACGGCGGCGATCCACGCGGCGATGCCACCTTTCATGTCCACCGCCCCGCGCCCGGTCAGGACGCCATCGACGATCGTCGCGGCGAAGGGATCGGAACGCCAGCCCTCGGCAGCGCCTTCGGGCACCACGTCGGTATGACCGGCGAAGCACAGGTTCGGCGCGGCGGTGCCGCGACGGGCATAGAGGTTCTCGATCTCACCGAACTTCAGCCGCTCGCAGCCAAAGCCCAGCCCTTCCAGCGTCCGTTGCACGCGGTCCATCGCCCCGGCATCGACCGGGGTCACCGAGGCGTGGTTGATCAGGGCCTGCGTAAGCTCAACAGGGTCTAAGGAATTTTCATAAGGATTTTGTATATTCGCCATGCGGCGTGGTGTAAGACCAATAGGGCCCAAACAAAAGCAAAAACGAACACGGGCCGTGATTTACGATAGCTGAACTTTGTGTAGCGGATGCCGTGCCTTGACCAACCCTGTCTCGCCTGAAATCGTTTCCGAACCGCCGGTCGAACCGGAGCCGCAGAACCCGTTTAAAATACCGGCCTACCGCAATTTCTGGATCGCGCGCCTGTGTTCCGTGTTCGGTTATTCCTCGCAAAGCGCGGTGATCGCCTGGCAGATATACGAGACCGCGCGCAAGGATTCCGGCATCGGCGAAGCGGCCCTCTATATCGGCATTATGGGCCTGACCCAGTTCCTTGCCATGTTCGCCTTTACGCTCCCGGCGGGGATCGTGGCCGACCGCTACGATCGCAAAAAGATCATGGGCTATACCATCGGGGTGCAAGCCCTGATCGCCTTGGGCTATATGAGTTTGTCGGCGCTCGACCATCCGCCGGTCGTCGGTCTGATCGCCCTTTCGTTCTTCCTTGGGGCGACGCGGGCCTTCATCGCCCCGGCGTCCAGCGCCATCGGCCCGATGCTGGTCCCGAAATCGGTCCTGCCGCGCGCCATTGCGTCGAACGCGCTGGCCTTTCAGATCGGCGGCATTTCCGGCGCCGCGGTCAGCGGTATCCTGCTCAGCGTCTCGGCCCTGTTCGCCTATGGGGTGTCAGCGGCGCTGTTCGTTATCGGCGGCGCACTGATCGCCACGCTGAAGGTCGATACGCGGCCCGTCAATGCGCCGACCGGCTCCAAGATGGAGATGGTCAAGGAGGGGCTGATCTATATCTGGACCAATAAGATCGTCTTCGGCGCTTTGTCGCTTGATCTGGCGGCGGTGCTGCTGGGCGGGGCGACGGCGCTTTTGCCGATCTTTGCGCGCGACGTGCTGCATGCAGGGGAAATCGGCTATGGAGCCTTGCGCGCGGCGCCCGCAGCCGGGGCCATGCTCACCGCCATCTGGCTGGCGCGCAGACCGCTGAAATATCAGGCGGGCAAGTGGATGTATGGCGGCGTGGCCGTGTTCGGCCTGATGACCGTCATTTTCGGGCTATCGACCAATATCGCGGTGTCGGTGGCGGCGCTCGCGGTACTGGGTGCCGCGGACATGGTCAGCGTCTTTGTGCGCGGGACTCTGGTGCAGATCGTCACGCCCGACCCCATGCGTGGGCGGGTGGCGGCGGTGTCCTACCTGTTTATCGGCGCGTCGAACGAACTGGGCGAGTTCGAAAGCGGCGTCGCAACGCGTCTGCTCGGCCCGGTCGGTGCGGCGCTGTTCGGCGGGGTAGGGGCGATCCTCGTCACCGGCGCATGGATCAAGCTGTTCCCGGCGCTGTATCGCGTCGACAAGCTGGAGTAGCCATGCCTGACTTGCTGCACGAATATTGGCAGGACGACGGGAGTGGGAGCTTTGGGCCTGTCAGAGAAGGCTCAGATCAATTTCGGCTAAGAATGAATCCGGACGCACGCCTTGTCTTTAGTCTTTACGCCTCGTCGTGGAACCAGGCTATGCAATTGCGCAATGAACGCCTTGGTTATGGTGATTACCAGCCGATAGAGGACGATGAGGATGTCGTTTACACCGAGGAGGAAAAAACCGAGCAAGACCATTATCTGAAAGTCAGGGCGTAAGCACGGAATATGAACTTGCCTTCATTTCCCTCTCACTGAGGGAGAGGGAAAATCAGGATGGACCAGCCTAATTGCTGCCGCGCGTCGAGGACAGGGCCGGGCGCAGTGGGATGTTCTTGCGCTCGGTCTTGGCGACCAGCTTGTTGGCCGCCCCGGTCTCTTCGTACTGATAGGGGCTGGCCTTCATGGCGAGGGTTTGCGACGCGGCATTATCCTGCGTGCGCTTCTGATCGGCCATGGCGATCATCGAGTCGATTTCGTGCTTGCGCGCGTTGAACACCACCAGATCGTTCCCGGCAAGGATCGTGCCCTGCGGCACCTTGGCGTCCTTCGGGTTCATCGGGTGGTTCTTGTACCACACCTCGAAATGCAGGTGCGGGCCGGTCGAATTGCCGGTCGAGCCGACATAGCCGATCAGATCGCCCTGACGCACCATCTGGCCCGGACGGACGCGGATCTGCGACATGTGGGCATAGCCCGTCGCCCAATCCTTGTTGTGGGCGATGCGGACCCAGCGGCCATAGCCGCCCCACCACTTGGCGTCGGCGACCACGCCGTCACCGGCGGCATAGATCGGCGTCCCCGTTCCGGCGGCGAAGTCGATGCCGGTGTGCATCTTCATGAAGCCCTGAATCGGGTGGCGGCGCATCCCGAAGCCCGACGAGGTGCGGGCAGCGGCGACCGGGGTGGCCAGCAGGAAGCCCTTGATATTCTTGCCCGCTTCGTCGAAGAACTGCGCGTCCTTGTCGCCCTTGCGCTTGTAGGAATAGAAGCGCGTCACCCCGCCCTTGGCGTTGATTTCGGCATAGAGCAGATTGCCGGATTCGACCACGCGGCCGCTTTCGGTCACCTTGCGGTCGAAGACCAGCTTGAAGGTGTCGCCCGCCTTAATATCGCGTTCGAAGTCGATCTTGTGCGCAAACAGCTTGAGCACCTGACCGGTCACGTTCGGGGTCGCCCCCAGCGCGGTCGCCGAGGTGATCAGCGAGCCGTCGATCGTGCCGATGGCCACGCGGCGCTCGTCACGAACGGATTCCTCAAGGGCCCGCAGGCGCATGGTGCCGTCGTGGCTGGTGGTCAGGGTCAATTGCTTGGCGGGGCCGGTGCGGACGGTGAGGCCCAGAAGCTGCGCGGGCTTGCGGCCTTCTTCGGGGCGCGCGATGGCGGCCTGAACGCTCATGCCCTTGTTGAGATTGACGACGTCGAAGGCCTGCGACAGAAGCGCCACGGCGTCCTGCGCCTCCTTGCTGGAAACGCCCGACCGCGTCAGGGCCTGAGACAGGGTTTCACCGGCGCGGAGCATGATCTGGACATTGGTCGGCTGCGCGAAACCGGGGCGCGCGGCGGCTTCGGCCAGGGCGCGGGTCTCAAGCGCCAGCACGGCGGACGGGTCCATCGCCGGCAGGGTCGAGGGCAAGGGCTGGAAAACGCGCCAGATAAGCGTGCCGACCGTCAGGGCCGCCGCGGTGACAAAGACCATCGGCGTCAGACGAACAGGTTGTCGGCGGGGATCGAGTTGAGCCATCTAATTCCGTAAACGGGATACAAGGGTTACATCAACGCGGGCTGTTACTCGAAGCGGAGCCGTTTTCTCCACCGCCCAAAAGGTATTCCTGGTATTCCCCATTTCGGGGAAACACGACGCAGCCAAATAAACCTGTGGACAGGTATGGGCTGAGTCCCGAAAGTGTTAAAGGCCCTGCTTACGCCAAAATAAGGCGAGAATAAGGCAATCACAGCGGCGTTATGCCGGCAAAACCGCAGCCGGATACAGGTATTCCGGTATCCTCAATAGGCCGAGAAGGTTAATATCGCCCTTAATCGCGGCGCTTTGATGTCCCCTTTATGGGTTTTTTATAATCGCGGTATTCATTCTAAGTGACGAAAACCAGTCACTATTCGTTAAGGTTTTGCGTGCGGGCCATCCGATGACGGAACAGATTCGGTGCCTTAACGTCATTGTAAGTGTCAGCGACGCGACATCAGGGTTAAAAAAGAATCGAAAAAGGCCGGAATTTTTAAGACATGCGTGGCATAGTGACCCTTCCTTCCGCTATTTTTACAGACGAAGACCACCTGTTTGCGCACTCTGGACCTGCCATACGACTCGCCGACAGACGGGAATGAACTGATGTTCCCCGTCCGGCTGCCGTCGCATTCCAGCTTCACCCGTGTGGTCGGTCAGGGGAAGAAAAGCGTGTCCAAAAGGCGAGGGGGCGGTGCATCCGGTGGCAATGGTGGTGAGGGCGGTGACGGATCGAACCCGCCCCCGTCCGGTAACAGCCCCAAACGCCGCAAGCGCCGTCTGCGCGCCGGTGGCTGGCTGCTGCTGACCCTTTGGAGTGCGGCGGCGGTCGGCGTCATATCCTACGCGGCGCGCAAGGACATCGCCCGCGAAGTCGCGCAGAACTGGCTCAAGGCGCAGGGTATCCCGGCGGAACTGCGCATCGATAGCCTAAGCCTGGAAAACGTCTCGGGGCGTGCGGTGCTGGGTGCGGCAGGCAAGCCCGATCTGGTCATCGAGCGCTTCGACGTCGATTACGATCTCAATTTCTTCAATTTCGGCCAGCCCCTGACGCGGCTGCGGTCGGTGCATCTGGTCAAGCCCGACCTGACCTTCGCCTACGACAAGTCGGGTTTCGGCTTCGGCACGCTGGACAAACTTCTCAAGGGCAGCGCCGGGCCCGGCGGCGCGCCGCCCGAAAACATACTGGTCGAAGACGCCCGCATCCGGGTGCGCACCGACTACGGCATGATCGGCGCGACGGGCGGGCTCAACCTGGTCAGGGGGCGGCTGACGGCGCTCGACCTCAATCTGAAACCGGCGGATCTCGACGGACAGATGGCGCAGGGCCACCTGTCGGCGGGCTATGTCCGTATCCGCGCTGAAAAGGACGCTGAGGCGGGCGAGGCCCTGCGCATCGAGGCACGGTTGTCGGCGGAAGATCTGGTGCTCAAGACCGCCGACGTCGAAGGCGATCCTGACACCCACATGCAGGGCGTCCACACCGACCTCAATCTGCGCGTCCCCTATCGGCAATTGTCGGACGAGGCCGCGCGTAAATCGCCGTTGTCGGGATTTGATGGTCTGGTCAGCGGAAGCTTTGCCGTCCGCGCCGCCGGGATACAGGGGGCCGCCGCCGATGTGGCGGTGTTCGAAGCCAATACGGCGATCGAAGGCCGCATGGACGTTGAAAACACGCGCCTGACCTTCGACGGGACGACACGCCTATTGTCGCGCGCCGATAGTCTGCAAACCGGCACCATCGACAGCCGGGCTCTGAGCTTCGAAGGGCAAAATCTGGCGCTCAAGGCCGATCTGAACCTCAACGAGACGGCGGTGGTGACGCTCAAAGGCCCTCTGCATGGGACGGTCGGGGCGCTGCGTCAAGATGCCTTGTTCCTGAAAGACGCGGCGGTGACCCTGCCGGAGTTTTCGCTGGCGCAGGGTGAGCAGGGGCTGGAGTTCAATTTCCACGGTCAGGCCAAGGCCGCACGCATCGCTCAGAACGATCTGATTCTCGATACGGTGACCGCACGGCTGGACGGGCAGGGGCGTTCGAACACGCAGGGCTTTGAACTGGCGCTCGATACCGACATCAACAGCGCCGACGGTCGATATCAGGGGCTTGGCGCGCTGGCCGACGACCGCGTCAAGGCTTTGGCCGAAGGGCGCCGTGCCGCCGAACTGTCGAATACGCGTCTGCCGCCGGGTACGCCGCCGGTGCCTGCCGCGCCGGAAGGGCCGGATATTATGGTGGCCATGGTGCGGGCGGTCGACCGTTTCAGCCTCAGGGCCGAAGGCGTCCGCGTCACGCTGGTCAATAACGACTTCGACGTGAAGCTGACCAAAACGGCGATCATCCGCCCGAAAAGCGGAGGCGAAATCCGCGTCGCACCCATTTCTGTTTTGGGTGGTAATCAAGTGCTGATCTCGTCGCGCGGGCGTGGCGGCCTGATCCTGACGATGGCGGGCGGCGACCTGCCGGCCCTGACGGCGCGCGTGACCGATATGGGCATAGGCTCCGAAGGCGCGGTGTCCGGAAAACTGAACGTCGAGACGGCGTTCAACTTCGCCCCGGCCTATGGCGTGAAGCTGAAGGCCGACGGGCGCTTTATCACCACGCCGACCGGCCTCGACGTGCGACTGGATCAGTGCACCGACGTCACCGCCGACCGCGCCGATATCGGCGGGCGGATGACCCATGTCACGACGCGCCTGTGCCCGGTCGCGGCCCCCCTGTTCAGCATGTCCGGCAGCCAGTGGCGGGCGCAGGGGCAGTTCGATAGCCTGATCGCCGACGCTCCCGACTTTCAGGTCAAGCTCAATGGCGGCAAGGGCCGTTTCGACGCCTTTACCTTTTCTGACACTCAGGGCGTCGGGTTTAAAGTCGCGCTGGACAATCTCGCCGCCGCCGATGCGCTGGAGATTCCGCGCTTCCACCCGGTCGTCGTGACCGGCGACGTCGCGCAGGGCCGCAAGACGTTGGATGGCACGCTCAAGGTCTATGCCGCCGATCCGGCCGTGCGCAAACGCGCGCCGGACCCGGTCGCCGATGTGGTCCTCACCTCCGACCTCGCGACGGGGACCGGGCGGCTGGATATCACCACCCCGACCCTGACCTTCAATCCGGACAAGCTGCAACCGCTCGACCTGACGCCGCTGGTGGCCGGGGTCATGGCGCGCGACACCACCGGTCATATCGACTTCACGGGCTTCGTCGGCTGGTCGAAGGACGGCTCGGTCAGCGGCGGCACGGTCCTGCTGCAGAATCTGACCTTCACCAGCCCCGCCGGTCTGGCCGAAGGGCTGAACGGGCGCATCGTCTTCGACAACCTGTCGCCGCTCAATTCCGCACCGGGCCAGACGATTACGGTCAACAAGGTGACCAGCTTCGTGCCGATCACCGACGTTACCGCGGTGATGCAGTTCGCGGGCGAGACGCTGAAGCTGGAACGCGCCGATGTGACCAGCCCCGGCGGTGTCTTCGCGCTGGAGCCGATGGACGTGCCGTTCGACATCGCCAAAGGCCTTAAAGGCGCGCTCTATTTCGAGAAGGTCGACTTCGGCAAGGTGGTCGAGGCCAGTGCGTTCGGCAAGGATGTCGATTTCGTGGGCCGCGTCTCGGGCCGCGTGCCGTTCGAATTCAAGGATAACAAGATCACGGTCGCCAAGGGCTTCCTTAAGGGCGACGGGCCGGGCCGCGTCTCGATCAAGCGCGCGGGTCTTCAGGACGTGACGCCCGATGGCAAGGTGACCCAAACCGTCGAAGGGGCCGGGGGGGCGAAAACCACCACGGCGGCCCCGTCCAATACGCTGGAAAACTTCGCCTATCAGGCGATGGAACACCTCGCCTATTCGAACCTAGACGCCTATATCGGCACCAACGACAAGGGCATTCTGGGCTTCAACTTCCACATTCAGGGCAAGTACGATCCGCCTGAACGCAAGGAAGCGAAGATTCCGCTGTTCGAATTCCTGCGCGGGCGTATCGCCCAGCAGCCGATCGACCTGCCGTCGGATACGCCGGTCAATCTGAACCTCGACGTCAACTATAATCTGGGTCAGATCCTCAGCGACGTCATCGCGGTTCAGAAACGCGGCGGCTTCGACTGGAGTCCGAAGAAGTAAATAGTAGGCGACGACATTTTTCCTTGCGGGAAAATTGCCTAATTTGATGGTGGTTGCGCCAAATTAAAATCGCTGTCAGCCTACCGGTTTAGAAGCTGGGGGATCGGGGAATGATTCAAATTGTTTTATTAGGCGTTTTTGTTGCTTTGATCTTTGCAGCTAACGGAGTGGTGCAAAATTTTATGCCTACGTCTTTTAGCGACTCGGCAGAAAAGCGGTTTATGTACAAGGTGCTGGTTTATGGTGTTTTTGTACTGCTGATGCTGGCTGTAGGTTGGATAATCGATAAAGCTAATCTGTAAAACTGATCATAATGATGCCTACGAGGCATGTCTGAAAATGTAATTTCCATTCAGACTGCGTTCAGCCTATATCTTATAGATGTATGTTCACGCCATTTCCTGAGACGGAGTTTTACATGTCCAAATTGTTCCCCGCGCGGGCGGGCGCGGCGGCCATCGTTCTGGCCGGAGCGGCCATGCTCGCCGCGTGCACGCCTACGATCCGTCTCCAGGTGGAGCCGATCACCATCTATGCCAAGCTCGACCACAATGTGCGCATCAGCCTCGATGAGGACGTCAAGACGCTGGTCAAGCAAAATCCCGACCTGTTCTAAGGACATAAGACGATGAAAAAGACTCTCTTCTCTATTCTGAGCGCGGTTGTCGTCTCTTCCGCCGTTCTGACCAGCGCTGTGGTGTTGAACACCCCGGCCTATGCGCAATCCGCCGCCAAGGCGACCGTCGATGCCGCCAAGGCGGCGGGCACCGTCGGTGAGCAGTCGGACGGCTATCTCGGCCTCGTCAAGGGCTCGGCCGACGGCGCGACCAAGGACGCGGTCGATGAAATCAATGCCGGTCGCGCCAAGGTCTATGCCGAAGCCGCCGCCAAGAACGGCGTGTCGCCGGCGGCGGCCGGGGCGTCGGCCTTCACCAACATCATCCTGCCCAAGGTCAAGGCCGGTGAGTTCTACAAGGACGACTCCGGTAGCTGGAAGCAGAAGTAAGCGGTATCCATCTCCCAAAAGTGAGGAGCCGCTCCTTTTATGCCTCCCTGTGCTTACGCGGGGAGGGGGACCGTGAGCAGAGCGAGCGGTGGTGGGGTGTCTTGCGGAGGTTCAACGTCCATTGCTGTAAGAAAGCAAGAACCCCCACCACCACGCCCTCCGGGCGCGGTCCCCCTCCCCAGTAAACTGGGGAGGTATAAGTAAGGTTCTCCCCGGTTCATCCGATCTTAAGCGCCCTGTGCCATGGTCCGGCACAGGGCGTTTTCGTGTCCGTTACCCCTGAAAAGGGCATGAAACCTGCACGTATCGACTGAAATTCGCCTGACCGGCGCATTTTGGAACAGTCACCCGCCCGGAACGGGCACCACCTGAGGCCCCCGCACCATGACCTCTTCGATCCGCGCCACTGTCGCCCAAGCCGCGGCGACCGACATCAAGCCCCTGACCTCGCTGCGCTTTTTCGCCGCCGTTTGGGTGATCCTGTTCAGTTACTGGCCCGCCCTGCAAGGGGCGATCCCGCTCGGTATCATCGACAAGGGCTATCTGGGGGTCGATCTGTTCTTCGTCCTGTCCGGTTTCATTCTGAGCCACGTTTATCTGGGGAGCCTCGGTGACGGGCGGTTTCAGTATGGGCCGTTTATCGTCAACCGGCTGGCGCGCATCTATCCGCTGCATATCGCGACGCTGCTGTTCGCCATCTTGCTGTGGGCGGCGGCAACCGTCAAAGGCATGAGCGTCGACAAGAACCTCGTCAACTGGGAAGCCTTGCCCGCGCACCTGTTCCTCGTTCAGGCCTGGGGGCTGGCACCGGAAGCCGCCTTCAACCACCCCTCGTGGTCGATCTCGGCGGAATGGTTCGCCTATCTGCTGTTCCCGGTCTTCGGCACCGTGGCGTGGTCGATGCGGCGCCGTCCGTGGCTGGCTCTGGGGCTCAGCGTCGCCTTCCTGACCAGCCTCTATATCATTTTCGAAGTCTTCATGGGCTTTCCGCTGACGCGCGCGACCGTCTTCTGGGGGGCGCTGCGTATCGTTCCGGCCTTCATGCTCGGCTGTTCGCTCTATCTCCTGTGGCGGTCGGGCGCGGTCACGTCGCGTACCATCGCCATGATCGGCGCGGCAGCGGCTTCGCTGACGGCGCTGGTGGCGGCGACGTGGCTGCCGTTCGACGCCCTGATCGTCGTGGCGCTGGGCCTGATGCTGCTGTGCGTTGGCGGGCTCGGCAATGACGGGATCATGGGCAACCGCGTCATGGTCTATCTGGGCGAGGTGTCGTTCGCCATGTACATGGTCTATGTGCCGTGGAAGTGGATCTACCTCAATGTCGCCGGCATGGTGCTGGGGACAGGGGACGCGCCGCTGCCGTTCATGTGGTGGTTCGCGGGTCTTGTCGCCATCGTGCCGGTCGCCATGCTGGGGCACCATCTGGTCGAACTGCCGTTCCGCAAGGTCATCCGCCATATCGGCGACAAGGTCCGCTACAGACTCGCCTATCAGCTGGCCCGGTAAATAAGCGGGATCACTGAAAAAATAAAAATTTCATAGTTTGAGGGGGTGATTTCGCCAAAACGGTGAAATTGCCCCCAAATTTTTTCGCAACGCACCCGCATTTATAGTTAACTGATGTTTAACAACATTTTCGCCACATATGGCCGCGAGGTGAGGGTAAATGTGGGAATTTTACCACGTTAACCAAAATAAAGACTTTGTAAACTTGTCCATGTTATGTATCAAAGTCTCGTAGTAAAACTGTTGCGGGCGTTTACGTCTTAACTTTTCCACCCGCAGCCACCCCCTGTAAGACCCCTAAGAGCTCCGAAGACGCTGTCAGCGCACGGACTCGATCAGGCCCCAAATGGAGTGCGTGCGTGCTGAAAAAACTAAGCGTATTGGCGTTATCGGCGGTTCTGGCTTTCGGTGCCACGGGCACTCAGGCCGCCGAAAAGAAGTCTCCCTACTGGCAATGTGTCACCTTCGCCCGTTCGATCACGGGCATGAATATCTTCGGTGACGCGTGGACCTGGTGGGAAGGCGCTTCGGGCAAATACGACAAGGGTTTTTCGCCTAAGGCCGGCGCGGTTCTGGTCTTCCGCCCCCAAGGCAAGATGAAACTGGGCCACGTGGCCGTCGTTTCGCAAGTGGTTACCGAACGCGTTATCCAGATCACCCACGCCAACTGGTCGCCGATCAACGGGTCGCGCGGTCAGGTCGAAAAGGACGTCACCGTCGTCGACGTTTCGGACAAGGGCGACTGGTCCAAGGTCAAGGTGTGGTATGGCCCGATCGCCGACCTCGGCACCACGGTCTATCCGACCTACGGCTTCATCTATCAGGCCGCGCAAAAGGGCCAGGAAATGGGCCAGAATCTGGTGACGCAGGTGCTGGATAAGCCCGCCGTCAGCAAGATCGACAAGACCTCAAAGAGCGTCATCAAGACCTCGGCCAAAACCACCAGCAAACCGCTCGCCACCGCGCTGATCGCCGATGCCGACGCCCCGCGCGGCCAGGAACTGGCGGCGCAGAAGCTGAGTGAAGACGCGCCCGCCGCGCCGGTGAAGACCACCGAAAAGGCCGTCGCCGCGAAAACCCCGGTTAAGGCCGAGGCCAAGACGGAAAAGACGTCTTCCAAAAAGGGCACCAAGACCGAAGTGGCCGAAAAGGCCCCGGCTAAAAAGACGTCCAGCAAGACCAAGGTCGCTGAAAAGTCCGAACCGAAATCGTCGAAGAAGGCCACTAAGGTCGCTGACGCTTCGGAAAAGACCGAGAAGACCTCCGCCAAGTCCCAGACTAAAACGAAGACCGCGACCAAGAAGGTCGCCGAGGCGGACGAGAAGGCCTCGACCAAGAAAAAGGCCTGAGTTCAGGCGTATAAGCTTTCAAACGCCGTCCGGTCTCCGGGCGGCGTTTTGCATTGATCAATTTACATTGGCGGGGCAATCGATTCCCTGTAGGGCTTGAGGCGTAATTCAGGGGGCGTTCCATGCTCAATATCTACAGCCGCAGCGACGCTGCCGAAGGTGCGATGTCCGCCGTGCATCCGATCGAGCCCGATGAGGGCGGCGAATCCGGCTGGTGCGACATCACACCGGAAATGGTGTGGATCGATCTGTATAATCCCGACCGCGAAGAGGAGCACTATGTCGAGGGCGTGGTGGACCTCAACCTGCCGACGCGCGAGGATATGGAGGAGATCGAGTTCTCGTCGCGCCTTTATATCGACAAGGGCGCGGCCTTCATGACGGCGCTGCTGGCCTTCCACGGCGGGCAGGACAATCTGCAATCCGGGCCGGTGACCTTCGTCCTGCACGAAGACCATCTGATCACCATCCGCTATATCGACCCGAAATCCTTCTCCATCTTCGCCGACCGCGTCGTGCGTCAGCCCGACCTGTGCAGCTATCCCGCCGAAGCCTTCGGCAATCTGCTTGATGTGCTGATCGATCGCACGGCCGATCTGCTGGAGCGTGCGTCGGGCATGGTCGAGGGCATTTCCTCGCGCATCTTCGCCCCCAAGAAGGGCCGCAACCTCGAAAAGGTCCTGCGCGAACTGGGCGGTTGCCAGAGCGACACGGCGCGCATCCGCGACAGCCTCGTCTCGCTGGGGCGGTTGCTGCTCTATGCGCGCGGTTTGCCGCTCGACCTGATCGGCACGAAGGACGCCTACGATGCTTTCCACGAACATCTGCGTACGCTGGAAAAGGACGTGGCTTCGCTCAACGACCATGCCGGTTTCGTGTCGGGCAATATCGCCTATCTGCACGAGGCGGCGCTGGGCATGATCAATCTGGAGCAGAACACGACGATCAAGATCGTCTCGGTGGCCTCGGTGGCCTTCCTGCCGCCGACCCTGATCGCATCGCTGTACGGGATGAACTTTGAATATATGCCCGAACTGCATCAGCCCTGGGCCTATCCGGTGGTGGTCGGCGCGATGATCGCCTCGGCGGTCGGGCCGCTGGTCTGGTTCCGCATCAAGGGTTGGCTATAATCGACTCGACTCCCATTTATTGTATGATAAATATCTATCAACGATAAAAGATAAGGGAGCGAGATATGAAGCTGCGTTGGTTCACGACGTCAATGCTGGTGGGGTTGAGCCTTATGGCGGCGGCCCATGCCCAAACCGATCCGCTGACGCCTACGGGGAAATGGACCGCTCACCAGACCGGTCAGGCCCAGACGCCGCCGATGGGCTGGAACTCGTTCAACGCCTTTCGCATCGAGGTCAGCGAAGACAAGGTGATGGGCGCCGCCGAAGCGCTAGTCGATACCGGGCTGGCCAAACTCGGCTACGTCTATGTCAATATCGACGACGGCTGGTGGCTCAAGCGTCGACAAACGGACGGGCGGCTGGAAATCCGCACCTCGATCTTCCCCAGCGCGGCGATCAAGGGAAAAGACACCAGTTTCAAGCCGTTCACCGACCGCCTGCATAGGATGGGTCTCAAGGCCGGGATCTATTCCGAGATCGGTCGCAATGCCTGTTCGCAGGCGTGGGATCTGAAATCGCCGAACCTGCCCGAAGGCACGGTGGCCGAACGCGAGGTTGGCCTCGAAGGCCACGTCGATCAGGACCTGAAGCTGTTCTTCACCGACTGGGGCTTCGACTATATCAAGATCGATGCCTGCGGCGTGGCCGACTATACGGCCAATGCCAAGGTCATAACGACACCGGGTTACCGCGTCCGCGAACCGCTGATCGCGCGCGACCGCCCGGCGCTGGACAAGGCCGAAGACCTTAAGGCCATGTATGTCGAGGTCGCCGATAGCTTACGCAAATACAATCCCGACAACGATTACGTCCTGTCGATCTGTTCGTGGGGCCGCGCCGATGTGCGGACCTGGGGCAAGGACGTCGGCAATCTGTGGCGAACCAGCTACGATATCAACCCGACCTGGGGCTCGATGCTGCATTCCTTCGACAGCGCCGTGACGCGGCCCCTATATGCCGGGCCGGGCCGCTGGAACGATCCGGACATGCTGTTCGTCGGCAAGGGCGATTTCGACGTCAATCACCTGACCGAGGCGAAAAGCCACTTCGCCCTGTGGGCCATGCTCAATGCGCCGCTGCTGATCGGTTACGACCTGCGCGGTGCACCGAAGGATCTGATCGATATCTGGGGCAATGCCGATCTGGTCGCCGTCAATCAGGACAAGGGCGGGCATCAGGCCGTCCTAGCCTATCGGTCTAATGACGTGCAGATTCTGGTCAAGACCCTGAGTAATGGCAAAAAAGCCGTCGCCCTGTTCAATCGCAGCGAGGCGGCAAAAACCGTGTCCCTGACGGCGCGTGACCTGAAATTCGATGCCGCCAAACCCATCGGCTTGCGCAACCTGTGGAGCAAGGAAACGCTGCCCGCCTTTACCGGCAGCCAGAGATTTACGCTGGGCGCGCATGAGACTCTGGTCTTCGAGGCCGAGGGCACGCATCGGCTGGGGCAGGGGACCTATCTGTCGGAAATCCCGGGCCGTATCAATGTGGCCGCCGACGGCATTCCGTTCCCGGAAGGCGATCCGCACATCTATCAGGCGACCCGCGCCAGCGCCGGACGCGGCGGCGACACGCCGATGTATGCGGGCTGGGGCGGGGCGCAGGCCGACGCCAGCCCGTACGGCACGGAGCTGACGGTCGGCGAAAAGGCTTTTGCCTATGGGATCGGTGTCCTGTCCGGCTCGCGGATGGAAGTACAGGCCAACGGCGAATATCGGCGCTTTGTGGCGTCAGTCGGCGTCGATGCAGCGACGCGCAACCGCAAGGCCGCGGTGACGTTTCAAATCTATGGTGACGGGCGCTTGCTTACGGAATCGAAGCCGGTGACCTATGGCGACGCGGCGGCAGACCTGACGGCGGATGTGAGCGGCGTCAGGGTCGTCGAACTGATCGTGCGGGCCAATAAGGACGCGGCGGTGGCTACCGCATGGGGCGATGCGCGGTTCGAGAAATAGGGTGAGTTAGCGCTCGGCCAGGGTATAGTTGCACCCCTGATCGCGGACCTCGTCGAGGCGGGCTTCGAGCAGCCGCGCCCGCGTCAGGTCGGCATTTCTCAGATTGGCGTGGGTCAGGATCGCGCCGGTCATATCCGTGCGCATCAGGCGGTCGCCGCCCAGATTGAGCGGCGACAGGTCCGCGCCGTCGAGATTGGCCTTGGTCAGTTTCGCCCCGGTCAGCCGCGCGCCGCGCAGATCGGCCCCGCTGAGGTTCGCCCCGCGCAGATCGGCGTTCGACAGGTTGGCCCCCTGAAGCTGAATGCCGCGCATATCCATGCCGTAGAGAATGGCCCCGGCCATCTGCGCCGCCGTCAGGTTGCGCCCGGTCAGGGTTTTGGTGGCGCGGAAATCGATACCGCCGAAGGTCTGGGTCGCGCCTTTCGCGCCACCGGTCTTGCACCACAGTTCGTAGGCGTCGAGCAGGTCGTCGAGCGGCGCGTTGTCGATATAGACGCTGACCGGCGCGGTGAGGACGTCGCTGAGGTCGGCGTCCTTCGTCATCATCCCGGCGGTGTCGGTGTCGACCATCACCGCCCCCTTGAGCGAGGCCCCGGAAATGTCGGCCGAAGACATGTTGGCCCCGGTCAGGTTGGCCCCGTCGAGCGAAGCGTTACGCAGCTTGGCGTGGCTGAGGATGGCGCCGGACATCTGGGCGTCGCGGAAATCGGTCGAGACGGCGGCGGTGCCCGTCATCCGCGCCCCGGACAGGTCGGCCCCCGACAGGATGGCGTAGTCGAGTTCTCCCGCGCGCTTTTCGTGCTTCATCAGGCGCAGGCCGTGCTTTTCGTCCTTGAACGCGATCTGGCCTTCGCGCAGGTCGCAGCGGATCAGGCTGGCGCCCGTCAGATTGGCCCCGCGCAGGCACGCCCCGCGCAGATCCGCCCGGTCGAGCGTGGCAAAGCGCAGGTCGGCATTGCGCAGGTCGCAGCCGAACAGGTTGGCGCGGGTGAAGTTGACGTCCTTCAGCGAGGCCCCGTTGAGGCAGGCCCCCGTCAGGATCGCATCGCTGAGGTCGACGCCTTCGAGATTGACGCCGGTCAGGTCGATATAGGCGAAATTGGCCAGTTGCCCGCCCGCCCGCGCCGCCTTGTACTTGGCGTGCAGGTCCAGAATGGTCCGCAAGGAACCGGAATCCAGGGTTTGCAGGGTGGCGGCCGACATATTCACCTTCGTGACTGTGATCGCAGTTTAGGCTCAAATAGATGAACGGTTTTCTTACGCAGTGCACAAATCGATCGTTACACGCACAACTGCGCCGAAAATAATGAGAAAAGATAGGCCTCTAATGAGATTTATTCGCCTGAGAAGCGAAAATCCGTCGCCAGTTTCTATGAAACCTACTGGCAGGCCTTGCACAGGCCCTTGGCTTCCAGCGTGATGCGCCGGACTTTGAACCCGCTCGCGGCGGCCTTGCGGTCGATGCTGCCGAGATCGAGCATGACTTCCTCGCTCTGACCGCAGCATTCGCACAGAAGAAACGCCGCCGAGTGGGGTTCCGGGTGATCGTGGTCGTGTTCATGCCCTTGGCAGGCGACGAAGGCGTTGAGGCTTTCGATGCGGTGGATCAGGCCCATCTGCTCAAGGAAACCCAGCGCACGATAGACCGTCGGCGGTTTGGCCGCGCCGTCGGGATGGAAGCGGTCGATGACGTCATAGGCCTTCATCGGCGCGTTCTGACTGAGGATCAGTTCCAGCGTCCGTTGACGCGGCGCGGTCATGCGCTCGCCCTGCGCCTCGCACAGCTTACGCGCCTCAGCCAGCCGCGCCTCGACGCCGTGGGCATCGAGATGGTGGTCGTGGTGGTCATGATCGTGATCGCAGGCCGTGCTCATGAGCCCAATGTAGGGAGACTCGCGCCCATAAGCAATATTCAGGCGAAAGGTGGCTTGACATGAATTATGTTATTACATAACAGTTGCGCAAATCTACGGCGTATCTGTGTGTTTGCGTCGTTTCTGCTGTTTCTGGAGCCTCCCTCATGCCTACCTCCCGTGCGCTGCTGACACTGACGGCCAGCCTGACTGTCCTTGGCTTTGCGACCGCTGCCGCTGCGCAGACGACGCCTCAGAAAGATGACGACATCACCGAAGTCATCGTCACCGGTACGGCCTATGGGGTGTCGAAGGACGCCCTGATGAGCAATGTCGATGTGCTGAACCGCGCGGCGATCGATCAAAAACCGGCGCAGGGCCTGGGCGACATGCTGGCGACCTTGCCGGGTGTGCGGTCGTCGGCCTTTGCGCCGGGCGCCAGCCGCCCGGTCATCCGCGGCCTCGATGGCTTCCGCGTGCTGGTGCTCAACAACGGCATGGGGGCGGTGGACGCCTCGGCGGTGTCGCCCGACCACGCCACGGCGACCGACCCGATGGAGGCCCAGCGCATCGAGGTCCTGCGCGGTCCGTCGGCCCTGATCTACGGCGGTAACGCCATCGGCGGCATCGTCAATATCATCGACGACCGCATTCCGACCACGCCAGCGAAAGAGGGCGTCGAAGGCCGTTTCACCGCTCAGGCCTCCAGCGTCGATAACGGCAAGCAACTGGGGCTGAATGCGAAACTGGGGCAGGGGCCGTGGGTTTTCGCGGTCGATGCCGTGAAGCGCAAGAGCGACGACTATGAAACCCCGGTCGGGCCGGAATCGCGCCGCCTGACCGATGCCGAAGGCGAAGCGCCGGATACCTCGGATCATCAGGCAAACTCCGCCGTCGATCTGAAAACCTACGGCGCGGGCCTGTCCTATATCAGCGATTTCGGCTTTGTCGGCTTCGGCGTCAAGCAGACCGATACACTTTACGGCGTGCCGGGCCATGAACACGAGGGGGAAGACGAAGAAGGTCCAGTCACCATCGGCCTGAAACAGACGCGCTACGATCTCCGTTCGTCGTTCAACGTCGCCTTTGCAGGGTTCAACAAGCTGACCGCCGACGCGGGCTATACCGACTATCACCACACCGAATTCGAAGGCAGCGATACCGGCACGCAATTCTTTTCGACGGGGCATGAAGTCCGCGTCAACCTGCTGCGCGCGAAGATGGGCGACGTGTCGGGCGCCATCGGCTTCAACCTGTTGTCGCGCGATTTCGAGGCCGTGGGGGCCGAGGCCTTCGTGCCCTCGACCACCACCGACGAGGCCGGGCTCTATGCGCAATACCGCCTCGACAAGGGCGGTTGGGGTGTCGAGGGCGGGGCGCGCTTCGACCGTAAGGAGATCAGCGCTGCCGGGTTCTCGAAGGACTTCGATAACGTCTCCGCCTCGCTGGGCGGGTTTTACAAGCCCTCGGATCACGCCTTTTTCGGCCTCAGCCTGACGCGGTCCGAGCGCGCGCCGTCGGATGTCGAACTGCTGGCCGACGGACCGCACGCCGGGACAGGCGCCTATGAGATCGGGAGCCGGACGTTGGATTCCGAAGTCGGCTACAGCCTTGAGGCTACCGGCCACTGGCTGATGGATCAGCACTCGGCCTTCACCTTCGACGCGCACCTCTATACCTCGAAATTCGACGGCTTTATCGACCTGCGCCCGACCGGTGCCGAAGAGGATGGTCTGCCGGTCTATCGCTACGTTCAGACCGATGCCGAGTTCTACGGTTTCGAACTTGAGGGCGGCGTCAATCTGTGGAGCGAGGGCGCGCGCGCTGTGCGGTTGGATATGGCCTATGACTATGTGAAAGGCGAAAGCGATCTGGGCAATATCGCCCGCCTGTCGCCCTCGGCCCTGACGGCGACGCTGGGCTATGAGGGCGAGCGCTGGAAGAACCACATCGAGGTCCGCCACGTGCAGGCCGCCGATAAGGACCTGGCCGAATTCGAACGGCCGACCGATGCCTATACGACGGTCAACCTGTTCGGTTCGTACTGGGTCAACAGGCATGTGTCGCTGTTTGCCGAACTGCGCAACGCCACCGACGAAGAGGTGCGCGAACATACCTCGGTGCAGAAGGACATCATGGTCGGCGCGGCCCGCAACCTGCGCGCGGGCCTGACGTATCGGTTCTGATGGCTTCTCCTCCCTGTGCGTAAGCATGGCGAGGGGGACCGCGAGCGTTAGCGAGTGGTGGAGGGGGATGACGCCGTAAGCTTCGCCCCCTCCGTCTTTTGTCGCTTCGCGCCAAAATCCACCTCCCCATGCCTCCGGCACAGGGAGGAGAGCAGGCGAATCTCGCATTTTGCCTTCTCTCAAACCGATGTGCCGCTTGCGTCCCCCCGCGGGCATGGGCTAGAAGCGATGTTCCTTCAGTTTTTAAACCTTACCGATAAAGAGCGACCATGGAACAAGCTCCGTCTGAACAAAACCTCCTCACAGGGAACGTGCTGTTTTACAAGAACCCCGAACCCCTGAGCGTGGAAGCCCACGGTTCGCTCGGCATCAGCGCCTCGGCCACGCCGCACGCCTTCGTGGCGGAAACCAATGTCGTGCCGCTGACGGTTGCCGAATTCCCGGCCGCCTCGCTGAGCTATCCGATCGTCTTCATCGGTGAATCGATGATGCCGGTTGCGGCCATGGGTCTGGCCGCCGGTCAGAACATGTTCGTCTCGGCCGAAGGTGTCTTCCGTTCGGACGCTTATCTGCCGGCATTTGCCCGCCGCTATCCGTTCGTTTTTGCCAACGATGAGCAGGCCGAGCGCCTGATCCTCTGCGTCGACACGCAATCGCCGGTCGTCACCGCCAACAATCCGGACGTCCCCTTCTTCGAAGGCGGCAAGCCGTCGGCCTTCGTCGAGAACGCCATGCAGTTCTGCTCGGACTTCGAGAACGAGCGCCGCCGCACCGAGTCCTTTGTCGGCCTGCTGAAGGAACTGGACCTGTTCGCGCCGCGTGAAACCATCTACCGTCCCGCCAATCCGGACGGTACGCCGGGCGAGCCCCAAAAGATCGCCGAATATTTCGCGGTCGATGAGGAAAAGCTGAACAAGCTGCCGGCGGAAAAGCTGGTCGAGCTGCGCGACAACGGTGCGCTGATGCACATCTATGCGCACCTGATCTCGCTGCTGGCCTGGGACAAGCTGATCGCCCTGACGATCGAGCGCAACCAGGGCCTCGGCAACGCGACCGTCAACTAAGGCTGATTTCAGTTCTAAATAACAAACCCCGGAGGCGGTCGCTTCCGGGGTTTTGTTTTTCGTGGTCAAATCTTAAAGCTCAATCGGCCTCGGGGGCCATCGGATTGCGCTGGAACACCGTCCGCGTCAGGCACGAAAAGACCAGACGGCCCGCTTCATCAAGCAGATCGTGCTGGGCGATGACGACGCCCTTGGTGTCGCCGACCGCGTCCTTGCCCATGATGGTCAGCCGCCCGCGCAGCAGTTCGCCCGCCGGGGGATTGCGTGACCAGCGTAGGGCATCGACCGCCAGACGCTTGGTCTGCGGCCAGGTCGAGGCGGCTTCGGTTTCCAGTCGCGACCAAAGGGTAAAGATCAGGGCGTCGGGCAGGCCGTCCTGCGTGTTCCAGCCGGGCGCATAGGTGCCGCAGAAGCGGTCCAGTTCCTCCTGAGAGACGACGCCGGCGCCGATGGAGGCGACCTGACCGATCCACAAATCGTCGAAAGCAGCGGGCATGAAACATCCTTACGCAGGGATTTGAGTTCGATTCTTCTAGGCCGAGTTGGAACATTCGGCAATGGTTTTGCACACGCTGTGCGAATAGGAGTCTGGCGTATTGATTTGGGGCATGGGCTGTGATTTGGTCGCGGCAGTGCAATATGAGTTTTTGACGGATTCAATGGCGACGCAGGACAACATCACGGTGCTTGAGGACGAGGCCTATACGGGCCTGTTCCTGACCGCCGAACGCGACGCCGCCGCGGCCGCGCAGGGTCAGGCCATGGCCGGTGGTCGCGCCCGCGCCGAAGACCTGAGCGCCGATCCGCACGCCCTGGCGCACATTTTACGTTATACGCGCGAAGCACAGGGTTATTCGCTGGCGCAGGTCGCCGACATCACCCGCGTGCGCCGCGCCTATCTCGAAGCGCTCGAAGAAACCGCCTACGATCAGTTGCCGTCGCGGGCCTTTTCCATCGGCTACGTCAAGGCCTATGCCAAGGCGCTGGGGCTGGACGAGGAAATGCTGGCCGACATGTTCAAGCGCGCCTTCGCCGACCCTCAGTCGGACAAGCTGCGCGCCCCGGTGGGCTCCGCGTTCGAGGATCTGAAACCCAATTACAAGACCTATGGCGGCATCGCGCTGGCGGTTATTGTGGCGGTCGTGGCGTGGAACCTGTTTCAGCGCACGCCCGAAGGCGGGACGGGCCCGGCAGCGGCGAACGACCTGACGTCGCGCCAGTGGTCGCCGGGGGTGCCATTGGTGCGCGACGCCCTGCAACTGACGCAGTCGGCGGCGGCGCCCAAGGATCAGGACGTGCCGGTGCCCTACTATACGCCGGGGCTTGAGGAAGGCTTTGCCGCCATCGACGCCGAGCGCGCGGCCCAGAACAATCAGGCCGCCCCCGCCGCCGAAGCGCTTCAGATGCGTAAGGCCTTCAACCCGCGCGGTGCGGTCTATGGCGCGACCCCGGCGGACTCCGCCGTGACGATTCAGGCCTCGAAAAGCGTCAACCTCGTCATGCGCGGACCCGACGGCACCGTCTATTTCGCGCGTCAGCTGGGGGCGGGGGAGGCCTACCGCATTCCTCAGGTGTCCAGCGTGGCCCTGATCGTCGATGTCGGCGACCCCAAGGCCTTCGAAGTCTATTATAATGGCGAATTCGCCGGGACCATGGATGCCTATTCCGGCGGAGCAGGCAGTCTGAACGCCACCCCGATCTCGAAGCTCAACGCCAAGGCTGCGGCCACCGCCAAACTGATGGATGCCCAGCCCGGTAATGTTGCCGGCGGGACGCGTCAGCCCCTCAAACCGGCAGGCGCGGCATCGTCCAGCGAGGCCGCACCGGCACCGATCCAGACGCCTCAGCCCGAACAGCGCGACGGGCCGTTACCCTACGTCCCGGCGCAAAAGCCCATCGTGATCCAGCCCGCGCCGGAAAGCCCGGCCCAGACGCCGCCGCAAAATTAACGAACTAATAGTGGCGCAGGCGTGTATTAACGCCTAAATAGGGCCCATCGTCCTATAGCTGAAATGTATCTGCATGAGTGCCCACGACCATACGCACGTCCGCCCCTGGCGCATGATCGAGCGCCGCAAGAGCCGTCAGATCCGGGTGGGCAAGGTGCTGGTCGGCGGCGATGCCCCGATCACCGTGCAGTCGATGACCAACACGCGGACGCACGATGTCGATGCGACGGTGCGTCAGATCCATGCTTTGGAAGAGGCCGGGGCCGATATCGTCCGCGTCTCGTGCCCGGATGTCGAATCGACGGTCGCGCTGAAAGAGATCGTCCGTCAGGTCAATGTACCGATCGTCGCCGATATCCACTTCCACTACAAACGCGGCATCGAGGCGGCCATGGCCGGTGCCGCGTGCCTGCGCATCAATCCCGGCAATATCGGCTCGGCCGACCGTGTGCGCGAAGTGATCAAGGCGGCCAAGGACTACGGTTGTTCGATGCGCATCGGCGTCAATGCCGGTTCGCTGGAAAAGGACCTGCTGGAAAAGTACGGCGAGCCGTGCCCGGACGCCATGGTCGACAGCGCCCTGTTCCACGCCAATATCCTGCGCGACAACGACTTCCACGAGTTCAAGATTTCGGTCAAGGCGTCGGACGTCTTCCTGACCGTCGCCGCCTATCAGGCGCTGGCCGACGCTATCGACTGCCCGCTGCATATCGGCGTGACCGAGGCCGGGCCGCTGCGAACCGGCACGATCAAGTCGGCCATCGGGCTCGGCAACCTGCTGTGGGCCGGGATCGGCGACACGATCCGCGTCTCTCTGGCCGCCGATCCGGTTGAGGAGATCAAGGTCGGCTTCGATATCCTGAAAAGCCTGGGCCTGCGTCACCGCGGCGTCAATATCATCGCCTGTCCGTCCTGCGCCCGTCAGGGGTTCAACGTCATCGACACGGTGGCGAAGCTGGAGGAGCGGCTGGCCCATATCTCGACGCCGATGTCGCTGTCGATTATCGGCTGCGTCGTCAACGGCCCGGGCGAGGCGCTCTATACCGATGTCGGCTTCACCGGCGGCGGGGCCGGGGCGGGCATGGTCTATATGGCGGGTAAGCCGGATCACAAGATCGGCAATGACGATATGATCGAGCACATCGTCGAGCTGGTCGAAGCCCATGCCGCCAAGGCAGCGGTGGTTTAACTAAAGTACTCAGCCGCATCCATGCGAGCGTGGGGTATGCCGATAATGGTAATCAGATCTTCCTGAACCATGTAAAAGATGATGTGGTTTTGATGTCGGAAACTGCGGTAACCCGAAGCGATATCTTCTCGCGGACGCCCGTGATCGGGATTTTCCGCCAGCCACCTGAAACGTGTATCCAACGCCGCCAAGTAGATGTTTCTCTGACTCTTGCCCCACTGTATTTCGGTATAACGGCTGATATGACGTAAGTCGGTCTTGGCGCGGGCGGTCAGTCGAAAGCCGCTCATTCGTCATCCATCTCGGCAATAAAGCTGTCGAGGTCGTAATCGACAAACTCACCGCGTCGCGCTTGTTCTGCCCCTTCGGCAAGATGGGCGCGCAAAGCCTCCAGTTTCGTTTTTCGATCTTCCAGCGCTCGTAAACCGTCGCGCACCACTTCACTGGCCGAGCCATAACGACCGCTGTTTACTTCGGTCTTGATAAAAGCTTCCCAATGATCGCCGAGTGACAGACTGGTTGAGGCCATGACGTTCTCCGATATTCATAATGAATATATATGAATATCGGAGAACGTCAATCAATTCCGCTTTTCAGACATGGTCTGCGAGGTCAGGTTGGTGACGCTGTTGGCATTGACCGTCACGCGCTTGCGGCCTTCGGACCAGCTGTTGTGGCCCAGTACGCGCCCGGCGCTGACGTCCCAGCACCCGGCCGAAACCTTGAAGTCGTAATGGCCGCCGGTGGGGATTTCATATCCCTTGGGCAGGCGGTTAAGGCCATAGGTCGAATGGTTGCAGTTCGAGACCAGCACGACCCCGATGGGCGCACCGGTATCGTTACTCAGGCGCAGCGTGCCGGTCGGCTCGTTGGGGCGGATCAGGTCGCCGCCCTGAATATAGCTGGAACAACCCGACAGAAGGGCAAGGCCGAGCATACAGACGGAAAAAGCGGATTTGCGCATGGGTGTTTCCTCTTATTGGAATGACCCTGAGCATATCCGCTTTTCGCATAACGTCGTGTTACAAAGGCAGTTATCTGGCGCGCATCTGATTCCAAAAACCGCTGCACACTTTTTGGGATGCGCTTGTTACCCCCGCAGCACCCCCACATGACGGGCGCGGGCGCGGTTGATGTGCGTCACCTGGGCCTGAGGCTGGGCGTCGCGCATCAGGTCGATCTCGCCGACCGGGACGGGCTTGGAGAACAGATAGCCCTGAATGATGGCGCAGCCCGCCTGACGTAGGATATTGCGCTGGGCCTTGGTTTCCACGCCCTCGGCGACAATATTGAGATTGAGCGCCTTGGCCAGCTTGATGATGGCGCGGATCACGGCTTCGGCGTCCGGATCGACCCCCAGATTCGACACGAAGGAGCGGTCGATCTTGATCTTGTCGACCGGATAGCGGCTGAGGTAACCCAGCGACGAATAGCCGGTGCCGAAATCGTCCAGCGCGATCGAGAAGCCCATATGGCGCAGGGCGTTCAGGGTGTGCTGGGTCGAGGTATCGTCGTTGAGCAGGACGCCTTCGGTGATCTCGATCTCGATGTGACGCGGCTCGACATGGGTTTCCGCCAGCAGCGCCTTCAGCTCCGGCAGGAAGCGCGGTGACCGCAGTTGGGTGGCCGAAACGTTGATGGCGACCTTGAGCCCCGGCCAGCGCTTCGAATCGAGCATGGCGCGCTTCATGATCAGCGTACCCAACTCCATCATCAAACCGCACTCTTCGGCCAGCGGCACGAAATAGGCCGGGCTGATCGGACCGCGCGTCGGGTGCGTCCAGCGGGCCAGCGCCTCGACGCCGACGATGTGACCGTAATGATCGACCTGCGGCTGATAGACGACCTCGATGGCCTCGACGTGAAGCGCTTCGCGAAGCCCGGTCTCCAGTTGCTTGCGCAGCTTGATCGTGGCGTCCATCTCGACTTCGAAGAAGGCGAACTGCGCGCGGCCCAGCTCCTTGGCGCGGTAAAGGGCCAGATCGGCCTGACGTAGGGCTTCGGCGGCATCGATATCGGCTTCGTGCAGCAGGGTCACGCCGATCGAGCACGACGAATAGACCTGTCCGCTTTCCAGCGCGACATTGCCGCTGAGGTTTTCCAGCACGCGCTTGGCCAGGGCCGCGGCGGAATGCGGTTCGGTATCGGTCTGGATGATGACGAATTCGTCGCCGCCCAGACGCGCCAGCGTGTCGCCCGTGCGGATCATGCCGGCGATGCGGTTGGCGCTGACCCGGATCAGTTCGTCGCCCGCCGAATGGCCCAGCGTGTCGTTGACGTCCTTGAAGCGGTCGAGGCCGATGCAGAAGACCGCGACGTGACCGCCCTGACGGCGCAGACGCTCGGTCGCCTGCGTCAGACGGTCGGCGAACAGGGTGCGGTTCGGCAGGCCGGTGAGGGCGTCGTGCAGCGCCATGTGCTTGGCGCGCGCTTCCGACGCGATCAGGCTGCGGGCGGTCTTGTTGGTCTGATAGAGCAGAAGCAAGGCGATGGCGCCGAGGCTGAAGCCGACGAACAGCACCGGGGCCAGCGCCCGGACGAACATGGCCTGACCCGGGCGGTCGGGCATCCAGGTCAGTTCGGCCCTGGCCTCGTCATTGTCGTTGACCAGCATAAGCTTGGCGGCCGACGGGTCGAGCACCTGGCCTTTGCGGACCATCGAAATCTCGGACAGCATGTGCTGATGCGACAGCTCGACCAGCTCGGCCGGCGTGATCATGTGTACGCCCACCACCATATAGGGGGTATAGCGGCTCAGGCGGGCGTCGTGCTCGTCCGGCAGGACGAGGCTGGCACCGAGCATGTAGATCTGCCCGTCGGCGACGGCCAGACTGGACATGGAATTGCTGCGCGACTTGAACGGCTGGCCCGCGGCGCGCTGCTGTTTGTACTTCTGGCGCAGAGCCGTGGCCATGGCCTGAACCGGACCCTGGAATTCGCCATAGTGTTCGGGGCTCAGCTCGGCCTTTTCGTGCCAGACGAAGACCGGCCGGTTGGCGGCATCGAGCACGAAGGTGCGCTCATAGGCCAGATATTCCTCGAAATAGCTGCCGTAATTGTCGGCGACCCAGGTATGGTTGAAATTGACGGCGGTGTTCTCGACCGCCGTGCTCCAGATCGTCATCGGTGCCATGAGACGGGCATTGTTCTCGGCATAGACCGACAGGCCGACCCGCACGAGGTTTTCCTCACGCGCCAGACTGGCCTTGTCGGTTTGCACGGCCCACATCCACAGGGAGCCGATCAGGGCGCACACCGCCGCGACCACCACGATAGCCATGGGGGTCAAAAGTCTTAATTCACTCCGGTCTCGTTTCACGAGGATCTCATTCTGAGTTACGGGAACTGATACGCCACTGTACCGGCAAACTCTTAAAATTATGACAAATGAAAAACATTTAATTTTGAAGGGTTTGCGGAGTTATGGACAGGGTGGGGGCAAAAGCTTTCCCTTGACGTGCAAAGGGTTGCGCCGCATTTACGCCTTGATTGCCACGGAGGCTGCCATGAAGCTGTTTATCAATTCCGGATCACCGTTCGCGCGAAAGTGCCGCATCGTGGTCCATGAACTGGGCCTGACCGACCGGGTGGACATGGTGTCGGTGGTGACCACCGACAGCGCGCCCGACCACGTCGCCGTTAACCCTTTCGCCCAGATTCCGGCATTGATCACCGATACAGGTGAGACTTTCATCGACTCGACCCTGATCTGCGAGTGGCTGGCGGCGCATTATGGTGGGTTTGCGCTCTATCCGGAGGGCGAGGCCTACTGGGCCGCGCGGCAACTCATGGCCCTGACGCAGGGCGTGCTGGAGGCCAGCGTCAAGCGCGTCATCGAGACCCGCCGCCCGGAAAGCGAGCGCTCGGCCTTCTGGCTGAAACGGTGGGAAGACGGGATACACCGTGGTTTTGCGGCCATCGAAGCGGTTTGCCCGGAGGTGACCGGGGCCGCCGAATACGGTCTGGCCGAGATGTCGGTGGCCATCGCCGCGACCTATGCGGCGTTTCGGTTTCCCGATATCGACTGGCTGGCTAACGCACCGAAAATCGCGGCCCTGACCGCGACGCTGGAAAAACGGCAATCCTTTATCGACACCTATCCGTCTTAGGGGTAATAAGCGCCTCTTTACCCCCTCTCCCTGAGGGAGAGGGCTGGGGTGAGGGGGAAATGTATCCCCTGGTGCTTTGTTGAGGTTTTTCCGTTGATACATCTGCCGCAGGCCAAACTCGATCAGGTCGTCGATCGCTTCAAAATGATCGAGGCGCGCATGGAATCGGCGACCGACGGCACCGAGATCGTCAAGCTGTCGAAGGAACACGCCGAGCTTAAGCCCGTGGTCAATGCGGTGACGGCGTTGCTCAAGGCGCGCGCCTCGGGCCCCGAGCTTGAGGAACTGATCGCGCTCAACGATCCCGAACTGTCGCCGCTGGCGCAGGAAGAGTTTCAGGAACTGAAGGAAAAGCTGCCCGAACTGGAACACGGCGTGGCGCTCCTGCTGGCGCCCAAGGACAAGGACGAGAACGCCTCGGCCATCCTCGAAGTGCGCGCCGGGACCGGTGGCGACGAGGCCGCGATCTTTGCGGGCGACCTGTTCCGCATGTATTCGCGCTATGCGGCGGCGCAAGGCTGGCGCGTCGAGATCGACTCGATCTCTGAGGGCGACGCCGGTGGCTACAAGGAAATCATCGCCTCGGTGACCGGCGAAGGCGTGTTCGGCAAGTTGAAGTTCGAATCCGGCGTCCATCGCGTCCAGCGTGTCCCCGCCACCGAAGCGGGCGGCCGTATCCATACCTCGGCCGCCACCGTCGCCGTCCTGCCCGAAGCCGAGGACGTCGAAATCGAAATCCTCGACAAGGATATCCGCATCGACACCTACCGCGCCTCGGGCTCCGGCGGGCAGCACGTCAACAAGACCGACTCGGCGGTGCGCATCACCCACCTGCCGTCGGGGATCGTCGCGACCTCTTCGGAAAAGTCGCAGCACATGAACCGTCAGATCGCCATGCGCAACCTGAAGGCGCGGCTTTACGACATCCAGCGTCAGGCGCTCGACACGGCGCGCTCGGACGCCCGCAAGTCGCAGGTCGGCTCCGGCGACCGCTCGGAGCGCATTCGCACCTATAACTATCCGCAGGGCCGCGTGTCGGACCACCGCATCAATCTGACGCTCTATAATCTGTCGTTGTTCATGGAAGGCGATATGGACCAGATGATCAATGCCCTGATTGCCGACGATCAGGCCGCGCGTCTGGCCATGCTGGCGGAAGAACTGGGCTAAGCCCGGTAGAAATTAGATGCAGGGGCTCGGCCCCTGCACCCGGATGTTGGAGCGGAACGGATGCACCCTACCAATGGCACCATCGATTCCCTGTGGCGGTATCCGATCAAGGGCTTTACGCCCGAACGGATCGAGGACACCTGTCTGGTCAGCGATCATTTCTTTCCGTTCGACCGCATCTTCGCGCTGGAGGTCGGGCATTCCGGCTACGACAAGGCCGAGCCGAAGTTCCTGTCCAAGATGAAATACGCCGTGCTGGCGCGCTATCCCGCCGTGGCGCGGCTGCGCACCCACTATGATGAGGTTACCGAGCGGCTCTATATAGAGGATCGCGCCTTCGACCTGACCACCGACGCCGGGCGGCATGCGCTGGAGCGTCACGTCGAGACCGTGCTGGCGGCGCACGAGGATTACGACCCGGTCGCCCAGCCCCTGCGCTTTCTCGATATCCGCGAAGGCGCGATCGACCATTATCGCTTCACGGATTCGGCAAAAGGCTTCGTGTCTATCCTCAACTTGAATTCCTTGCGCGACCTATCGCAACGGATGGGCCGAGACTTGGACCCGCAACGGTTGCGCGCCAATATCTGGGTCGAGGGCTGGGCCGCGTTCGAAGATCATCAGTGGGTCGGTAAGCAGATACGCCTCGGTGATGACGGCCCGTTGCTGGAGGTGCTCAAGCCCATCGTGCGCTGCGTGGCGACGCATGTGAACCCGGACACCGCTGAGCGCGACGCGGAGATCGTTACCGCGCTGTGGGAACACTACGGCCATCGTGATTGCGGTATCTATTGCCGGATTATCGAGGGCGGGCGGATTAGCACGGGTGATCCGGTTGACCCTCTGGTCGAGTGATCCTATAGGTTTGAGGATATTCCTCAGATATTTACAGGTGTCCGGATGCCCAAACTCATTCTGCTTCGCCACGGCCAGAGCCAGTGGAACCTCGAAAACCGTTTTACCGGCTGGGTCGATGTCAACCTGACCGCCGAGGGCGAGCAGCAGGCGATCAAGGGCGGCGAACTGATCAAGGCCGAAGGGCTTGAGATTTCGCGCGCCTTCACCTCGGTCCTGACGCGCGCTATCCGCACCTGCAATCTGGCGCTCGATGCGGCGGGTCAATCCTATGTGCCGGTGATCAAGGACTGGCGTCTGAATGAGCGGCACTATGGCGGTCTGACGGGCCTCGACAAGGCCGAGACGGCGGCCCTGCATGGTGAGGATCAGGTCAAGATCTGGCGTCGGTCCTACGACGTGCCGCCGCCCGATCTGAGCGCCGAAAGCGAATACGCCTTCGCCAAGGACCGCCGCTATACGGGCGCGACCCTGCCGGTGACCGAAAGCCTGAAGACGACACTCGACCGCGTCCTGCCGTTCTGGGAAAGCGATATCGCGCCGGCCCTGAAGTCGGGGGATACGGTGCTGGTGGCGGCGCACGGCAATTCGATCCGCGCTATTATCAAGCTTTTGTTCAATCTGGGTGAGGCGGAGATTCTTGAGATCGAGGTGCCGACCTCGAACCCGCTGGTCATCGAACTGGACGCGGCGTTGAAGCCTCTGGCGGCGAAGTATCTCGACGAGGGCCGTGCCAATCCGGTGCCGGTCCTGGCCGAACACGGCGTCCCGAAAGAGGCGTAACGCTTAAAATTTCCTCTCCCTGAGGGAGAGGGTGGCCCAACGGGCCGGGTGAGGGGGATATGTCAGACACACCGACACCTTCGCATGTTAAGCGTGCACGATCTTTGCGGCAGGTCGACAACACGGCTGAAGAGCGACTGTGGTGGTGTCTGCGTAACCGTCAGTTTCAGGATCTGAAATTTCGCCGTCAGCAACCGATTGGGCCCTACTTCGCGGATTTTGCCTGCTGGGATAAACGACTTGTCGTTGAGGTCGATGGCAGCCAGCATATCGATTCCGCGCATGACGTTGTTCGCGATGCTTTCATGGTGAGCGAAGGCTGGTCCATTGCACGGTTCTGGTATGCAGATGTGTTGAACGGGCTGGATACTGTTCTGGAGACCTTATCAGCGATTATCGACGGGCGAATTTTCGAGCGCGTTGACTCGCGTGAGTTTCAATTTCATCCGGCGTCCCCCTCACCCGTCATCCAATCCTCACGGATTGGACGCCACCCTCTCCCTCAAGGGAGAGGGAATGTCTATTTATCCCTCTCCCTTGAGGGAGAGGGTGGCCCAACGGGCCGGGTGAGGGGGAGGACCACGGACTCGACGTTCATGCAGCGCGCTCTTGGCCTCGGTCTCTCTCAACTGGGCAAAACCGTGCCCAACCCTTCGGTCGGCTGCGTCATCGTCCGTGATGGCGTGGTCATCGCCGAGGGCGCGACCGGTGACGGCGGGCGGCCTCATGCCGAAGAGGCCGCATTGGCGGCGTTGGGCGGTGAGGCCGAAGGTGCGACTGCCTATGTCACGCTGGAACCGTGTGGCGAGCGCTCGAATGGTGCCTGTTCCTGCTCGCAGCGTCTGGTCGAGGCCAAGGTCAAACGGGTCGTGTTCGCCTGCGAAGACCCGTCGCCCTATGCCTCGCACATCGGCACCGAGCGGCTGAAAGCTGCCGGGATAGAGGTCGAAACGGGCCTGATGGCCGACGAATGCGCGGCGCTCATCGCCGATTTCGTGAAAAACCTGCCGGTTAAGCGCTGAGTTACATTTTACGTTTAATCTAAGCCTCTGTTTTAACGCGAAACCGTTCAGTGCCATGAGTGCAACGTCCGGCCAGTCACGCTACGCCAAGCTGACCCAGGCCCAGGTCGATCAGATTTGCCAGAAGCACGAGCGTCTCAAGGCCATGAAGCCGGGGGGCGCGCGGGCCGTTTTCGCGTGGTCGGATATTTCCGGCCTCGACCTCAGGAACCGCGATCTCAGCGACGCCGATTTCACTGCCGCGATCATGGTGGGCACCGACCTCAGCGGGGCGAAACTCGATCAGTCCAACCTCTACTGCGTCGATATGCAGATGGCCAATCTCAGCCGCGCCTCTCTGCGGCGGACGGACTTGCGCGGGGCGTGTCTGCGCGGGGCCAACCTGTCGGACGTCGATCTGTTCGAGGCCGACCTGCGCGAAGGGGCGCTGGCCCTGCCCGACAAGGCGTCGGGTCTGGCCTATGTCGAGGTCTCGGCGCGGATATCGGACGCCGGGTTCACCAATCTGCGCGGGGCTAATCTGGAGCGCTCGAAACTGTCGGGCATTCAGGCCATGAAGGCTGACTTCACCGACGCCATCATGAAGTCGTGCAAGCTGGTCCGGGCCAATCTGAAACAGGCGATCATGGAAAACTGCGACCTGTCAGGCGCGGATATGTCCGGGGCCGACGTCACCGGGGCCTCGCTCAAGGACGCGGTGATGATCGGCACCAAGAACGAGGGCTGGAACGCCAGCAAGGCCGATCTCAGCGGCATCCTGACCGACAAGGCCGCCGGCACCGATATCACCAGCCTGCCCTATGACCAGATGATCCAGGACCACGCCATATGGGTCGACAGCGTGGGGAAAGAGGGCAAGCCCTCGACCTTCGACAAGGCCGATTTGCGCGCGTTGAAATCGATCAAGGGCCTGAACCTCACGGCCTTGTCGGCGAAGGGCGCGGTGTTTTACGGCCTCGATATGCGCGGCGTTCAGCTTCAGGGGGCGCAGCTTCAGGGCGCCGATCTGCGCAACTGCGATCTGCGCGGCGCCGACCTGCGCGGCGTGCAGATGAAGGGGGCGCGGCTGGACGGCTCGAACCTCGAAGGTGCCAATCTGGGGCCGCTGAACCTCGGCAATGACCGCCTGTTCCCGGCCGATCTGAGCGAGGCCCGTGTGCGCGGTGTCAATCTGCAAGAGGCGAACATGCGCATGGTCAAGCTGGACGGGGCGGACCTGTCGCGCTCGAACCTCGACCGGGCGCAGATGAACCTCGAAAGCCTGCTCAACGTGGTGTGTGTGGGTCTGAAGGGCAAAATTGCCGCGTAAAGCGATATGCCGAAAAGTGTTTTGCGGTTTTCGGCTACAATATCGCGATAACAAAATTGCTTTTGTTCTGGAAAAGTTCTCAAATTTGCGATATCTGGACACATTCGGTGGCGAAGGGACTCGTGCCGGATAGGGGACAAATATCATGTCGCGGGCGGCGCGCCTTCTCGATCTTTTGCAAATTCTGCGGCGGCACCGCTATCCGGTGACGGGCGAAGCGCTGGCGCAGGAACTCGATATTTCGCTGCGCACATTATACCGCGATATCGATGCCTTGCGGGGACAGGGTGCGGATATCGAAGCCGAGGCGGGGGTCGGGTTTCTGCTCCGGCCCGGGTTCATGCTGCCGCCGCTGATGCTGTCGCACGAAGAGATCGAAGCCATCGCGCTGGGTGTCAAATGGGTGGCCAGCCGCACCGACACCAGCCTGTCCTCGGCGGCGCTCAATGCCCTGGCCAAGATCAGCGCCGTCCTGCCCGACGATATGCGCGACAGCCTGCAAACGACCGGCCTGATCGTGCCGCCGCAATGGCGCGACGCCCGCGTCAGCGAGTTCGAGGACGGTCATCTGCGCCTCATCCGTCAGGCGATGAAATCCGAGCGTAAGCTGGAAATGGACTATGGCGATGTCAATGAAGTCGTTACGGCGCGCATCGTCTGGCCGATTGCGCTGGGCTTTTACGAGCGGTCGCGGCTGCTGGTCGGCTGGTGCGAGTTGCGCGGCGATTTCCGTCATTTCCGTTCGGACCGCATCCGGGACATGCGCGTCTGCGACGAGCGATATCCCACGCGACGGCTGACCCTGCTCAAGCAGTGGCGCGAGGTTGAGGACGCGATCTATGCCCGCCATCGTGCGGAAGAACGGGGGACTGAGGAGGCCGCGGTACTGACAGGAACTGACAGGCAACCCGCGTAAATCTGTCCCCGCACCAAAAGGGGATAGATTATGACCGACGCCATTATCCTGAACGTTCGCGATCCGCAAAAGAGCGCGGCCTTCTATGCGGGGCTGCTGAACATCGAGGCCGAAAACGATGATGGCGCGGTGGCCTTTCGCTTCGGCGGGCAGCGTCTGCGGCTGTGCGCGGGTGAGGGCAGCCGCAACGAAGTCGGCATCCGGCTGCGGCACGAAGCGGCGGTGATCTCGACCTACGAACATTGGTGGGACAAGGGCGTGCGCCTGACGCAAATCCCGACGCGCGGGGCGAATGGCCAGAACTACAAGATGGATTTCTGGGCCGAAGACCCGGACGGTCACCGTCTGCACGTGTTCTGCGCATAAAAAACGCCGGAAGCGAGGGGAGGCGCATCCGGCGTGAGTTTGGAGGGGAGAAAGAGAGACAGGGAGGGCCGCGTCCGCGTCAGAGAGTTACGCAGACGCGGCCCCTTTCCGATCGGAGAGTTGGCACCGAAACCGGCGCCGTGGGCACTGAAACACCCCGATCGAAGGGTGGCGGGAATTCAGTACGTCTTAAGCTAACGCTTTACATTTTGAGCCGCGCAACTGATCCAAAAACCGGTAACCACGTATTGGGTTGCGCTTGGTCCTTACTCGGCGGCCTCAAGGATTTGCGGCGCGGCGGGCGAGGCGGACTTGATCGCGATCTGTTTCGGCTTCTTGGCTTCGGGGATTTCGATCGTCAGGTCGATCGTCAGAAGCCCGTTGGCCAGTTCGGCTTCGGTGACGCGGATGTGGTCGGCCAGCTGGAAGCGGCGCTCAAAACTGCGCTCGGCCAGACCGCGATGCAGGAACGTACGGCTGGTGTCTTCCGGGTCCTTCTTGCCCGATACGGTCAGGACGTTTTCCTTGACTTCGATGCTAAGCTGATCGGGACGGAAGCCAGCGACGGCCACTTCGATGCGGTAGGAATCGCCATCACCGTCTTTGGCGGCCTCATCGGCCTTGGGGAGGCGCTCGATATTGTACGGCGGCCAGCCCGGGGCCTGAGAGGTCGCGGCGGCACTGTCGAGCAGGCTGACCAGACGGTCGAAGCCGACGGCGCTACGGTACAGGGGCGAGAAATCGATTTGGGTACGCATGAAAGTCTCCTTAGCTAAGCGAGATCGGCAACGCGTGAGCTGCCTTAGGTTGAGGTTTGGATCGTTTTCGCATCCCCGGTCACGGGCGATGAAACGGTCCAGGCAAGGCCCGGTATCGGCGCCTCACAGGAATAGATTTGGGGAGAGGTTAAGCCTCTTCAAGAGGGGTGTGGAAAAAAAAGAGCGCAGGGCCGGGGGCCTTGCGCTCTTTTGAAAATTATACCTCCCCATCTCTGATGGGGAGGTATAAGATGGATTACGACAGATAATACTTCGCCATGCTGGCCAGCGGCTTGGCCTTGATCTTCGAGGCATTACCGGCGGTGCCGAACTGCACGAAGCGGTCGTAGCAGACCTGTTGCATGGCTTCCTTGGCGGGCTTCAGATACGAGCGTGGGTCGAAGCCTTCCGGGTTTTCAAGGAAGTATTTGCGGATCGTGCCGGTGATGGCCATGCGGCAATCGGTGTCGATATTGATCTTGCGCACGCCGATCTTGATGGCTTTTTGCAGCTCTTCGACCGGAACGCCGTAGGTTTGCGGCATCGCGCCGCCATAGGCGTTGATCAGGTCCTGAAGCTCCTGCGGCACCGAGGACGAGCCGTGCATGACGAGGTGGGTGTCGGGCAGGCGCTTGTGGATTTCGGCGATGACGTGCATGGCCAGCACTTCGCCGTCCGGCTTGCGCGAGAACTTGTAGGCGCCGTGCGAGGTGCCCATCGCGATGGCCAGGGCGTCGACGCCGGTCTTGGCGACGAAATCGACGGCCTGATCCGGGTCGGTCAGCAGTTGCGAGTGGTCGAGCACGCCTTCGGCACCGTGACCGTCTTCGGCTTCGCCCATACCGGTTTCCAGCGAGCCCAGCACGCCCAGTTCGCCTTCGACCGAGACGCCGCAGGCGTGGGCGAAGTCGACGACGGTTTTGGTGACGTTGACGTTATAGTCGAAGTCGGCCGGGGTCTTGGCGTCGGCCATCAGCGAGCCGTCCATCATGACCGAGGTGAAGCCGTTCTGGATCGCCGTGGCACAGGTCGCCGGCGAATTGCCGTGGTCCTGGTGCATGACGATCGGCAGTTCCGGGTAGATTTCGACCAGAGCGTCGATCATCTTGGTCAGCATGGTATCGTGCGCATAGTTGCGCGCGCCGCGCGACGCCTGAATGATGACGGGGCTCTCGGCCTTGCGGGCCGCGTCCATGACGGCGAGGCCCTGTTCCATATTGTTGATGTTGAACGCCGGTACGCCGTATTCGTTTTCGGCGGCGTGGTCGAGAAGCTGACGCAAGCTGATGCGGGCCATGAAGATTTTCCTTTAATAGTCTGCGCGGAAGACCGGCCTTCGGTCGATTAACGGCTTTTTATGACCGGTTTCCGCAAATGTCTTTAAAAATCGTGTTGTTATATGTTTCAGCCAAGCGCTTTCACGCCCGGTAATTCCTTGCCTTCCATCCATTCGAGGAACGCGCCGCCCGCCGTAGACACGAAGGTCATGTCGGCCGCGGTTCCCGCATGGTTGAGCGCGGCGACCGTATCACCACCGCCCGCAACCGCAACCAGTTTACCTGATTTAGTTTGTTCGGCAACGAATTTGGCCGCTTCGACGGTAGCGGTATCGAAGGGCGGCAGTTCGAACACGCCCAGAGGACCGTTCCAGATGAGCGTCTTCGAGTTGGCGATCACGTCTTTCAGGATGGCGACGGTCTTGGGGCCCGCGTCGAAAATCTTGTCGTCGGCGCTGAGGTCCGCGCCCAGATCGACGGTACGGTTGGCGGCGTGGGCCTTGAATTCTGTCGCCACGACCAGATCGACCGGCAGCAGGATTTTGCACCCCTTCGCTTCGGCTTCTTTCAGGATGTCGAGCGCGGTGTCTTTCAGATCTTTCTCGCACAAGCTACCGCCGACCTCGTGCCCCTGGGCGTAGAGGAAGGTGTTGGCCATGCCGCCGCCGATGGCCAGCGCATCCAGCTTGCCGACAAGGTTTTTCAGCAGGTCGAGCTTGGTCGAGACCTTTGAGCCGCCGACGATGCCGATGGTCGGCTTCACCGGCGCACCGAGCGCGGCGTTCAGCGCGTCGAGTTCGCGGCGCATCGACTCACCGGCATAGGCCGGGAGCAGGCGCGCGACGCCTTCGGTCGAGGCGTGGGCGCGGTGCGCGGCGGAAAAGGCGTCATTGACATAGATATCGCCGAGATCGGCCAACTGCTGCGCAAAGGCCGGATCGTTCTTTTCTTCGCCCGCGTGGAAGCGGACGTTTTCCAAGAGCGCCACGCCCCCGGCGGGCAGCAGTTTCATCACGTCAGCCGCATCGTCACCCACGCAGTCATCGGCGAAGGCGACCGTGGTGCCGAGCAGAGCCGACAGGGCGGGGGCCACGAATTTCAGCGACATTTCCGGGACGACCTTGCCCTTGGGGCGGTCGAAGTGGGCCAGCAGGGCGACCTTTGCACCCAGCTTTTGCAGCTTTTCGATCGTCGGCAGCGCGACCTTGAGGCGGGTGTCGTCGGTGATCCGGCCGTCTTCGACCGGCACGTTGAAATCGACGCGCACCAGCGCGGTTTTACCGTTGAGGTCGGAGAGATCGTCGAGGGTCTTGAAGGTCATGGAAATCTCGTTTTCAGGTCAAAAGCGGATCAGGAAAGAACCGACGATTTTTGAATAAATCACAAAGCCGATGACACTACCGGCCAGCATGGTCAAAATCAGGATCGTATATAGGACAGTGGTATTGGAAAGCCAATTATTCGCCTGTTTCAAATGGACCGCATTGCCATCGACAAAGTATTTCTGAAACACAATCAAAAACACGACCGGGATGATCGCTGTCGCAACGAACAAGGCAGCCAGAGGCGTGAATAGCAGAATGGAAATAAGTGAGGCTAAAAACGGTGTGCCTGCGATTAAAGCACCGACAAACCACCAGATATAGCTTCGTACAAGCGCTTCTTGCTGGCGTTTGAATTTTGCTTTTTCGACTTCCAATCAAGTTGGTCCTCAATGGCACCTCCCCTGAAATCAGAGGAGGTGTTTGGCGTGTAAAACCCCGCCGGAGCAATCCAGCGGGGTTTTGTTGTCTTACAGGAACTTGGCAAACGCCAGAGCCGTGTCGGCCATGCGCGTCGAGAAGCCCCATTCATTGTCGTACCAGGTCAGGATACGCACGAACTGACCGTCGATGACCTGAGTCTGGTTCAGCGCGAAGGTCGAGGACGCCGGGTTGTGGTTGAAGTCCGACGAGACCAGCGGCTCATCCGTATAGGCCAGCACGCCCTTCATCGGGCCGTCGGCGGCGGCGATGATGGCGGCATTGATCTCTTCCTTGGTCACCGGGCGTGAGGGCACGATCTTGAGATCGACCACCGAGACGTTCGGAGTCGGCACGCGGATCGACGAGCCGTCCAGCTTGCCCTTGAGGTGCGGCAGGACGAGGCCGACGGCCTTGGCGGCGCCGGTCGAGGTCGGGATCATGGAAAGGGCCGCTGCGCGGGCGCGGTAGAGGTCCTTGTGCATGGTGTCGAGCGTCGGCTGATCGCCCGTATAGGAGTGGATCGTTGTCATATAGCCGCGCTCGATGCCGCACAGGTCCGAGAGGACCTTGGCGACCGGCGACAGGCAGTTCGTGGTGCACGAGGCGTTCGAGATGACGGTGTCTTCGGCCGACAGGGTGTCGTGGTTGACGCCGTAGACGATCGTCTTGTCGGCATTGTCGCCGGGGGCCGAGATGATGACCTTCTTCGCACCGGCCTCAAGGTGAGCCGAAGCCTTTTCCTTCGAGGTGAAGATGCCCGTGCACTCGAACGCGATATCGACGTTCAGCGCCTTGTGCGGCAGTTCCGCCGGGTTTTTGATCGCGGTGACCTTGATGGGCGTATAGGTCTTGCCGTTGGCGGTGATGACGAGGTTATCGCCGTCGACCTTTACCTCGGCGGGGAACTTGCCGTGTACGGAGTCGTAACGGAGCAGGTGCGCGTTGGTCTCGACCGGACCGAGATCGTTGATTGCCACCACCTCGATATCCGAGCGGTTGTTCTCGATGATCGAACGCAAAACCAGACGGCCGATACGACCAAATCCGTTAATCGCCACACGTAACGTCATGTGCCAGTTTCCTATATTCCGGGCCGCCAAAAGGGGCGGCGTCATCGCATTTTTGCGCTTTCGGTTTTGAGCCTAAAAGGCGTCAAGTCAAGCCCAAAATGCCAATATGCGGAATATGGTAACGGTATCGCCTTCAGGCTTCATGTCGACTTATTTCGTCACGCGCCAGACGATATTGCCGACATCATCGGCGACCAGAATCGCGCCTTTGGCATCCACCGTGACGCCGACCGGGCGGCCTTTGGCCTTGCCGTCGGCGCTGAGGAAACCCGTCAGGACGTCCTGCGGCGGACCGGCGGGCGTCGCACCGGTGAACGGCACGAAGACGACCTTGTAACCCGACGGCGGATTACGGTTCCATGACCCGTGCTGACCGATCAGCGCACCGCCCTTATATTGCGGCAGCAGGTCAGCGGTATAGAACGACAGGCCCAGCGACGCGGTGTGCGGCCCCAGCGCGTAGTCGGGCTTGATCGCCTTCGCGACCAGCGCCGGGTTTTGCGGTTTGACGCGGACATCGACGTGCGGGCCGTAATAGCTATAGGGCCAGCCGTAGAAGCCGCCCGGTCTCACCGAGGTCATATAGTCCGGCACAAGGTCCGAACCGATCTCGTCGCGCTCATTGACCGATACCCATAGCGCGCCCGACACCGGGTTCCAGTCCATGCCGACGGGGTTGCGCAGGCCCGACGCATAGACCGTTCGCGCGCCGGTCGCGACATCGATCTGCAATATGGCGGCGCGGTCTGTTTCCGCCGCCATGCCGTTTTCGCCGACATTGGAGTTCGACCCGATCCCGGCATAGAGATATTTGCCGTCCTTCGAAGCGACAAGGCTCTTGGTCCAGTGGTGGTTGATCGGCCCGCCGGGCAGGTCGGTTAGTTTCTGCGGCGCGCCGGTCGCTTTCAGGTCGCCCGTTGCGTAGGGGACGCTGACCACCGCATCGGCGTTGGCGATGTAGAGCCGGTCGCCGACCAGCGCCATGCCGAAGGGCGAACTCAGGCCGTCGACGAAGACCGTGCGCACCTCGGCCATGCCATCGCCGTCGGCATCGCGCAGCAGGGTCAGGCGGTTGGCGGATTTGGTCATCGCCCCAGCCTTTTTCATGGTCAGTCCCATGACGAAGCCCTTGATGCCCTTACCGTCTTCGGGCTTAGGCGGCGCATTGGTTTCGGCCACCAGCACATCACCGTTGGGCAGGACGTAGAGCCAACGCGGGTGGTCGAGATTGGACGCAAACGCCGTGACGGTGAGGCCCTGTGCCGCAGTCGGCATGTCTCCGGCGCTCCAGCCGGTGGCGTCGGCGACCTTGACGGTGGGGATCAGCGTCTTTTTCGGGGCGGGAAGCTCGGGATTGGTGCCCTGACCCTTTTCGACACTCAACTGGGCGGTCTCGCCACAGGCGGTGAGCGCCAGGGACGCAATGAGCAGTACGGGGGCGGCGCGCATGGGATTTCCTCAGGTGACGGCTAAGGGGTAGTCATGCGCCCGTAAGAAAAAAATGAGGAAAGAGGATGATTTGATCGCGATGCAGTCGCCAAAAACCGCTTCGCACTTTTGGCGCATCGCTTAGGCCGCCGGCAGTTTCAATACGGCGGTCAGCCCCTCTATGGCCCCGTCCGGCGCATTGCCGGCATGGCGGTTGCGCAGGGTCAGCGTTCCCTTGTGCGCCTCGGCCAGAGCCCGGGCAACGCTGAGCCCCAGACCGGCGCCGCCGGTATCGCGGTTGCGTGAGGATTCCAGCCGGTGGAAGGGCTCGAACACGGTTTCCAGATCGGCGTCCGGCACGCCGGGGCCATCGTCGCTGACGGTCACCACGACCCAGTCGCCTTCGTGGCGCAGGGCGACCCGCGCCCCGCCCGCATAGCGGTGCGCGTTTTCGAACAGGTTGCACAGGATGCGTTTCATCGCCACGCTGTCGGCCATGACGGTGCCGCCGGGCTCGATGAGGCCGAGGGTGAGGTTGTGAAGCCCGGCCATGTCTTCGGCCAGCGACTCGGTCAGCGAACTGAGGTCGAGGCGCACGACCTGCTGGGCCATGCGATCGGCGGTGGCGAAGTTCAGTGCCGACCGGATCAGGCTGTCCATGTGGTTGATGTCCTGCGCGATCTTTTCACGGTCTTTGGCGGGTAGGGTCTCGATGCGCAGGCGCAACCGCGCCAGCGGCGTTTTCAGGTCGTGGGCGATGGCGGCGATGACGGCGGTGCGGCTTTCGACATGCTTGCGGATGCGAACCTGCATGGCGTTGAGGACGTGGGTCGCCTGACGCACCTCGGCGGGGCCGCGCTCCTTGATCGGACGGGCCTGAGCGTCGAAGCCCAGTTCCTCGGCGCCTTCGGCCAGGGCGATGATCGGCTTGCTCAGGCGGCGCGACAGAAGCCACGCGAACGGGGCGATCAGCAGCGCCGTCAGACCGAACCCGGTGAGCAGGTTGACCTGCCACGGTTCAAGCCAGCGGTGGTGCCGGATCAGGCTGCGATAGGTGCCGTCGGGCATCTTCCATGCAACCTCGAAGGCGGGGAAGGTCACCTGATCGTTAAAGTTCGCGGGCAGATTAGATTGGGGAAAGGGCCCCTGACGCTGCCCCGGGCCTTGCGGGCCACCGCGAGGTTGGTCCATTGGCCCCCCCGCAAAGGCCGGACCTTTGCGGCCATCTCCGGGGGGCATGGGGCCGTTCACAGGGCTGTTCGGGGGCCCGGGCATGGAATTGGGCATCGGGCCAAAACGATCGCCGGGCCCTCTGAGTTCGTCGGGCCGATTCGTATCGGGGCCCATCATCTCCGGATTGAATCTAATGACCTGACGGGGTTCCCCGGCACCCGGCGGCCGATCGTCCTGACGAGGGCCGTTACGATAGCGGTTGCGGTATTCCGGCGGGCGCCCGACGAAGACATCGGCTTCCTTCACGCCCAGCGATTGCGCCAGACGCTGCCGGAAGAAGGTTTCGAACGAATTGGCTCCCGGTCCGCCCCAGCCCTGCCTTTGCTCGGTTTCACTGCGCGTGATGAAGGCCGGTGCGGTTTTAAGCGTTTCGGCCTTCAGGATGCGACCATTGGGCAGTTTCTCCGAACCGGTCTTCAGCGCCTTAGTTACCTCCGTGACCGTAAACCCGGAGGGCTTGGGCTGCGGCATGAAGATGACGACCAGCGTATTGATGGTCATGGCGGCCAGCAGGACGAACAGGCACAGGGCGATGACGTGCGAGAAGACCGGCAGGCCACGCAGAAAACCGGGGAAGCGCAGGCGGGGCCACAGACGCTTCGGGGACGGAGACAAAGGCATGGAATCGACTATTTGAGCGGCCGGAACATGTAGCCGATGCCGCGGATGGTGCGGATGATTTCCTCACCGTCAGCATTGGCGCTGTCGTCGTTCAGCTTGCGGCGCAGGCGCGAAATCTGCACGTCGATGGCCCGGTCGAAATTCTCGGAATTCGGGCCGTGCAGATAGTCGAGAATCTGGTCGCGGGTCAGGGCGCGGCCCGGGCGGTCGAGGAAAACGCGCAGCAGTTCGAATTCGGCGTTGGACAGGGCGACCTGCACGCCGTCCGGACGGATCAGGGTGCGCTTGATATTGTCCAGTTGCCAGCCGAAGAACGAGGTCAGCGGCGATTTGTCCCCGTTGCCGCGACCTTCGCCCCGGCGCAGCACGGCGCGGATACGGGCCAGAAGCTCACGCGGGTGGAACGGCTTGGCCAGATAGTCATCGGCCCCCAGTTCGAGGCCGACGATGCGATCGACTTCCTCGCCCTTGGCCGACAGCATGATGACCGGCGGGCCGCTCTTCTGGTTGAGGCGCTTGCAGATCGACAGACCGTCTTCGCCCGGCATCATGTAGTCGAGCACGATCAGGCCGATATCGCCGCGCATCAGCACCTTGTCCATGTCGCGGCCAGAGGCGGCGGTGTGGACTTCGAACCCGTTCTGGCTGAGGAAGCCGCTGATCAGTTCGCGCAGGTCGAGATCGTCATCGACGACGAGGATACGGGAGGAGGGCAGGGTGGCAGGGTCGGAGGCGACCTGAGCAGCGTCGAGCGGCATGGACAAGAACTCGGATAATGCGGTTACAGATGTGGCCTTTATGCCCCATGACAACGACTTTTGAATGTCTGTACCGACATAATGCGCCATATTTCGAACAAATTACAGCGTTTTGTGAAATGCCCCGGCAATGTGCCGCGCCTAATGTGAACGCTCCCATCTTCGGGTGTCGCGCATGGATTCAACATGCGCTTTAGGAGGAAGTTCCCAATGTTGAAACGTCTGTTTATGGCCGCCGCGGCGGTCGCCGTGCCGGTGCTGGCCGTGCCGGTTTTCGTCCTGCCCGCTGTGGCGCAACCGGCCCCGCCGAAGCCGGATCGGCTGCCGCATCCGCCCGCCTTCGAGGACATCGATACGAACAAGGACGGCAAGCTGACGCCGGACGAGTTCAAGGCTTTTGCCGACACCCACTGCGGCCCGCCAAAGATCGACGCCAATGCCGACGGTAAGGTGTCGCTGGATGAGTTCCTTGCACCGGCCAAGGCCCATTTCGCCGAGATCGACGCCAATAAGAACGGCTTTATCGATGGCGATGAAAAGCCTGCGCGCGGTGAAGGTATGCGGGGCCGTCAGGGCGGCAAAGGCCCCGGTGGTAAAGGTTCGGGTGGTGAGCATCGCGGCCCCCCGCCCGGCGCCTGTGGCCCTAAGTAGTCTTTAGAAGACCGTCGCGTTCGTCTGCCGTCAGCAACCGCCATTTGCCGGGCTCAAGCCCCCCGAGCGTCAGATCACCCATCTGCGCCCGGTGGAGGGCCTCGACATGGTTGCCGACGGCGGCGAACATGCGGCGCACCTGATGGTAGCGGCCCTCATATAGCGTCAGACGGGCCGTTTTTTCGCCGGTCTGTTCCATCTGCGCCGGCTTGAGCGGTGTCTTTTCCGAGTCCAGTATCAGCTCCCCCGAGGCGAAGATCGCCGCTTCGTGGCCTTCGAGGGGGCGGGCCAGTGTGACCTCGTAGATCTTAGCCACGTGGTTTTTGGGTGAGATGATCCGGTGCAGGTAATCGCCGTCGTCGGTAAATAGCAAAAGGCCCGACGTGGCGGCATCCAGCCGCCCGACGGTCGACAGGACGGGTTTACGCTCGGCAAAGCGCGACGGCAAAAGCTCATAGACCAGCTTGCCGGTATCCTTGAGCGAGCAGACATAACCTGTCGGTTTGTTGAGCATCAGCACCACGCCATGCGCCGGATCGAGCCTGCGCTCGTTGAAACGGATATCCTCATGCGCGGTCCTGGCGTCGTCTTTCAGGACGGTGCCCTCGGCGTCGGTGACGATGCCCATGCGGATATACTTCTGCACCTCTTTGCGCGAACCGTAGCCGAGGTTTGACAGGAGTTTGATCAGGCGCATGGGATATTCAACCTTATACCTCCCCAGCTTGCTGGGGAGGGGGACCGCGCCTGAAAGGCGGGGTGGTGGGGTGTCTTACTTTCTTACAAACAGTGAGGGCGGTTTTAAGCAAGAACCCCCACCACCGCATCTAGCGCTTCGCGCGTCGTGCGGTCCCCCTCCCCAACAAGTTGGGGAGGTATGATTATAAGTTTACTTCGCGCTGCCCTTGATCGCCTTATACACCTTGTAATGGGTGTTTTCGGCCAGCAGCACGGCGGTCCGGAATGCCGCCTTCAGCGTCTCTTCGTAGGGCAGGTGGCGATTGGCGACCATATAGAACGCCCCGCCGGGTTTCAGCGCGGCAGCCGCCGAGCGAATAAAGGCCTGACCCAGTTCGTTGCGGTCGGCGCGCCCGGTGTGGAACGGCGGATTGGCGACGATGAAATCGAGGCCTCCGGTAATGCCTTTCGTGACATCGGCCCAGTGCAGGGTGACGCGGTCGCCGAAGGTTTTGAGGTTCTCCGCCGCGCTATCCAGCGCCCGGCGCTCGGCCTCGTACAGGTCGATGCGGGTGACGTCGGGCGAGGCGCGCAGCATCTCGTCGGTCAGATAGCCGAAGCCGCCGCCGAGATCGGCCCCGACCCCCGACAACACCGGCAGGTTTTTAACCAGAAACTGCGAACCGTCGTCCAGCCGGTCCCAGGCGAACAGGCCGGGGCGGCTTATGAAGCGACCGTCCACCACGGGGCGGGGGGCATCAAGTTGCGACCAGGCCTCGATCAGGTCGGTGTCGCGGCCCTCATCGACCGTCGCCCAGAAGGCGCGGCACTTGTTCTTCGACAGGCTGGCGATATTGCCGGTGAGGGCTTTCAGGTCGTTCTCAACGGTCTTGGCGCCTTCGAGATTGGACACGCAGGCCAGCACGATGCCGCCCGGTTGCGTCGCCTTGATCGCGCGGGCCAGAAGCGCGCGGTATTCCTCGCGCTGACGCGGCGGCAGGACGAGGACGAGGGGATAGGTTGCGCCGTCGTCGTGGTCGCGCACGGTGAAGCCTGCGCGTTTCAGGGTCTCGAAATCGGGCCGGAAGCTCTGATCGGCGATCAGCTTCGTCTTGTCGAGGCTTTGCAGGGCGTGGCCATAGCGCGCGCGCAGAAACAGGGCGGGGCTTTGCGGCCAGTCGATAAGGCCGTCATCGAACGGCAGGAGCAGGGTGTCTAATACAGGATCGATCATGGGCGAGCCTATGACACAAAGGGGCGGGTATGGCTATATCTCATTCCTCCCCATCTCTGATGGGGAGCAACCATGTGAGTTAAGCGCGCTGTATCCAGAGTGATTGTCGCTTAAGCACGATGTTTGCGGCTTCAATAAGCTTACGCATGACGGCGACGA
>NZ_JAQQKX010000014.1 GCF_028550415.1 Asticcacaulis aquaticus | reverse complement strand
ACCCATTGGCAACATCCCACCAGCCGAGGCCGAACAACTCTACTACGCTGCCCTCGACACTTTAGAATTGGCCGCGTAACTTAAACCAATGAGCCTCCGGCAAAGCCGGGGCGGTTCAGGTACAATCAAAAGCAAGCAATTAGGTCGGCCACATGGTTCATACGGAGAGTATATTTGGCACTTACGTCGCACGTTGATTTACATGATGAAACAAAGTACTTATGAGGATAGGTCCAAACTTCAAATACCAACTCTCATTAAGAAAAAGCACAACGCCCTATACAATAGCACTGGCCATGAAGTTATTGGAAAAAGGTCAGGGCGTAGTGAAAATCTTAGCACTGTAAACTTACACAGCAAGGTAGGGGATTGGACGTTTCTGTCTGATACCGACAATTATTACGCTAGGCACATACCCCCCCTTGACCGTAGTAACCAAGACTATCAGGGCTTAATCATCCCGCGTGATTTCATTGTGGTGCCTAATCTTAAAGCAAATGAATTGGAGGGTTATAGCGAGCGGCCTTAACCCTCCACATCAACTACTTCGTCTCGGCTGGGGCGGCTTCCGCACCGTATGACCGCTCCGCGCCTGTTACCTCGCAATAGCTGCTTGTCGCCTGACGGTCGATGAATTCCATAATCGGTACATCGCTAAAGGACAGTTTGCCGTTCGCAGGTACGCTTCGCATAACCTCCACCTTCACAGTCTCGACTTTTTTGCCAGAGGGCGCAAACGCCTTGCACTTCAATTTGACGTTCTTGAAGCCGTAAGGTGAAGGGTTCGTGATTGTTCCCTCTACAGTCCGCGCATCAAAATTTATCAGGGCGTCGGTGGTCAGGTCTTTTTTAGCGTCTTTCTCTTCCTTCATTCCACTACGTATCTGATCTATCTCCTTGTCTTCCGCTATGTCCTTTTCCGATTTGAGGCCATCAAGCGAACTACCGATTGCAATTACGATCACCAAAACAATCAAACCGTATCGGCGTCTGTTGCCGAAGAACGGTAGGCGGAACAGGGTGCCAATGAATGCGATGACCGCAACAACGGCTAAAGTGCCTACCAAAAATCCATAGAACGTCATTTTATCTCCTAATCCTCATAGATATACCGGCGTGTTTAAACGCACCAAATATCTATTTTAGTAGATGGTCATATTCGCGGATTCAAGCCCGTAAAAGGCTATGAACGTCGCTAAAATCATTGGCTATAATGTTCGCCGCTTGCGTCTTGCGATGGGGATTTCGCAAGAGCAGTTGTCATTCCGTATCGAGGTTATAAATCAAGCGTACGTTTCGGAATTGGAGCGTGGGAAGCGGAACCCTACGGCGGTTCTCATTGCAATAATTGCAACAGCGCTAAACGTCAGTCCCGGCGATCTATTTGATGTTTCTGGGATCAACGAAGAATGGGCACACGGACCCGTCGAGATACGAAGCAAAAGAACCGGACGCAAGTCTGTAGGCAGTTAAGAAACACGACCATTATTTGCTATTGTTCAGCGTGATCCAATTAGTAATAATGGTCATATCGCTGACATATTAAGAATTGGACTTATGTTTGTGCCTTTTCTGTAGCGCCAGAACGGTTTTTCTTACTTCCGGCGTCAGAATATTATCGGCAGAAGTACGAAACGTTCCATCCTTTTGCAAGAAATACTGAATGATATAGTTGTCCATTTTACTATGTGGAGCGACATAGAAGTGCCAATGAAATCCTCCAAAATGGACGATATATTTGGTGATTTTTATGCCATTGCTTTCAAGTCGTAATCCTGACTTTTCGGGCGGAATGACCCAAGTTGTTGCTAGTTTGCCCTCATATGTAGCGCAGCCAATAGCACAGCCGAAATCGCCAATTTCGCCCGGATTCCCATGATATACCATTTGTCTGATGGCCTCTTGGTGAGGGCCTAATTGCACCGCCTTGAATAAATCTAAATTTGAGACCCCCATGCGCCACAATATTGAAAGTTGAAATAGCTTGAATCGGCGGTAATCCAACCCACTAATTATAGCCTCAACTTTATTTATCTGACGAGAATATATATTTATCCCATCTCTAAGGCGTGTTGCTTCATTTTCGTATTTATCTATTATGTCTTCGCAGCCGCGACATAGCAAAAATTCATGATAACCATTTCTACGTTTTAATTTACGATCATGATTAGACGATACTTCAACTGCATAGTTTTGGTTTCTATACATATCCTTAAACCACAAACGAGAAATAATATGGCTGTCACATAGCGTCTTCTGATTTAAACACAATGCGCATACACCATCCCTGTTATCTGTATTTTTTGGCAAATCACACCTTATGGATAATTATCATCGTCGTATTATGACTTAACCAATACGTTCCTGTAAAGTCTCTAGCTAATGGCTTTAACTCCATCTGATGCTGGCCACTTCAACGTGATATCTGATCGTGCGTTTCGCTTTCCTTTAATTCACCCCCCCGGCCTCTCTTCTGGCAAAACGTAAATTCATCCCGAATTACGCAAGCCGTGAGAACTGCATGTGCATTGCCTGTGTGAAAACGGCCCCCCCGGCATTGACTCTCACCGCATATGAGAACAAAAAAAGAACATATGCATTAAGGAGGGTGAGGTGCCAAAGCTGTATGACGGCGCGTGGGTAATGCGAAAGGGGGAGGCCCAGCCGCAGCAAGCCCATGAAGAGGAAAGAATTAAAGGGGTTTTCCGCGTCGGTGGTGACCTGTATGGGGATACGGGCAAAGCCTTACCTGCCTTGCCGTGGCCACGGCCCATTGAGCGTATACTGTCCCCAGAAGAGGCAGAAGCGACCATTCCCCCGGAAGCGCTTTATCCCTCTGGCAAATTGCGAGCATGAACCGTGCGCAAGCCTCAGTATGCCGAAGTGATGTATCTGGACTTCAATGGATTTTTTGCCAGTTGCAGTCAGTTTGCACACCCTCATTTACGCGGTAAGCCGGTTGGCATTGTCCCTCATGAAGGCAATGGGAATACGTGTATAATCGCATGTTCTGCTGAGGCTAAAAAGTTCGGCGTGCAGAACGTTATGCCTTTGCCCCTCGTTCGTCGTTTATGCCCTGAAATAATCCTATGGCCTCAAGAGGTCGATCTTTACCGCAGGGCGCATAACTACCTTATGGCTGAGGTCGAGTCCGCGATCCCCATAGACGCCGTAAAATCCATAGACGAACTTTGCTCTGTCATAAGTGACGATGACAGAAAAGACCCTACCCGACTTGGTCGGGAGATTAAGCGACGCCTATTAAATGAGGTTGGGCCTTGGATTACGTGCAGCATTGGCTTTGCGCCGAACCGGTTGCTTGCGAAAATCGCGTGTAAAGACGGTGGTAAGGACGGCTTGAACGTATGGCAACCCGAACACGTTCCCGCTTTCCTATCTCATATCCTCCTGAAAGACATACCGGGCATTGGTCCGGGTACGCTAAAGAGACTGTATCAGGCCCGTATCGGCACGACGGATTGTCTACGCAACGCCGCCCCTAAACACCTTAGACAAATCTGGGGTAATGTCGCGGGGGAGCGAATGTCCTACGCAATAAATGGGTTCGATATCAAAGCCCAGCCTACGGCACGTTCGCAATATGGGCATGGACGCGTCCTGCCCCCGGCCTTCCGTTCTTTGGAAGCTTGCCGACACGTAACCCGAATCCTGGCTGTAAAAGCGGCCAGAAGAATGCGCCGGGATCATTGGTCCTCCAGCAAGCTGATTCTAGGCCTGTCAGGCTACTTTGGGGGGCATTGGTCGCGCGGACACCACATGGCCGCTGTATGCGACGATATGGGCGTTCTGGAGGCTCTTGAGCGCCTATGGTTTCAAGCCATGCGGGAACTGCCTCCGGGGATCGTAATATTGAAGGCGGATGTGTCCCTAGATGACCTGTCTTTAACCGCGCAACGGCAGTTAGATTTCCTTGCCGACGACGAACACGTCAGACGACGGCAGGAAGCCATTACAGAGGCCTTGGACGCCCTTAACAGGCGGTACGGTAGCACGGTGGTCACAGTCGGCCCGTGGAGCAATCCTGCTGCCGACCGGCTGGGGGCAAAGATATCATTCACCCGCATCCCCCGACGTGAGGACGCTTGGTGATGAACTGGAAAACTGAGACCTGTTTAGGTGACCTCGATACGGAGGCTCAGCTAGAGGTGACCTGCCGTGTATGCGATCACATGCGGTATGAACTGGCTGGGGAACTGTGGAAACGCAAAGGCTTCAAAGCGCTATATCTGGATGAAGTCGAAACGCGACTGACCTGTGGCGCACGTAAATGTGGTGGTGGTGTCAGATTGCAAATCATGCTTGATTTGCGTGAAGAGGGCTTTGTGGCTGGGATGCCATGACAGATTTTAAAAATAGATACCATCATTAAACTGGCTGGAAAATTGATATGCAAAAAATAGATATTTCGAAGCGTTATCAGGGCGTATTTGATGGAATCCTGTTGGATCATATTGCCAAAATAAATGAATATTTAGATACGATTGAGAGATTAGATTTTAGATGGAATTCCATAAAGGATAGAATTATTTTCCAATACTATAAAGATATTTCTGAAATTGAGATATTGAGTCATACATTTGGAAATTTCTTCTCCGATGAGGAGGAAAACCTAATAGATGATGGCTTTGGAAATTTATATACGAAATATCACCTTCCAATATTGGTAAGGAAAAAAAATTCAACTGGTCTTTATGACTATTACCCAACAGTCAAATTCTATTGGAATGAAGACGAATGGAATAATATAAATAAATCAATTAGCAATGTTTACAGCAATAAGTCAAAATTAAATAATTTATTTAATAAGAAAAGACTTGAAGGTTTAGCCATTCAATTCGAAGAAGAAGTAAAAATTATTGATGGAATGACATTGTGGCGAAATGCATTTGAAATGACCAATTGCTGGATTCACGGCCCCGTCACAAAGTTATTAGATTGTAGCGGAATTACCATTTATTCAAAGTTAATAAATTACGACACGGAGTCCAAAGTATCTTCATTTACAAATGCGTCAATGATGGGAGGGTTCTGTGCTAAGAACCTAACCATAACTAGATTAAAATTCAATAATTGCGCCATTGATAAAATATCTCTGATAGATGCAGAAATATTAGAATTGGAAATTGACTCAAATGTAATAAATGTTAAAGAATGCACGCTTAAAAATTCGTCCATAAATAAGCTTAATATAAGAAATACGAAGACAAAATTATTTCCAATGCTTCATGATGTTGGAAAAATTGGTATTATTCATTTTGATGAATATGTAATTGGTGGGGATTATGATAAGGATTTCTCAGAAAATTGTCTATCATACGAAAAAAGCCCCATCCCGGTTCCATATTTCCTAAAAAATCGCAAATATTTAGATAATATATCTAATCATTTGCAAAAATTAGACGATAGCCTTCATGTTATTAGAACGGCACTGCCTGAAAAGCCTAAAGAATTTATAGTAAATAGATTTCACCGATACGAATTGTGGGTAAAATCATTAAATCCATCAATTGATGCAAGCCACAGGTACGCTTCGTCACTGTACAGATATTCAGCAAATTATGGGGATTCCATAGGTAGACCATTTATATACGTGTCCATACTACTCTTACTATGCTCAATAATTTATATGTTCATTTACACCTCTCACTTGGGTTGGAAGTTCCAATTCTTTAGATTTGACGCGATTGCATACTTCGGTGATGCGCTTTCATTCTCACTGAATAGAATGTTCCCTTTGATAAAGTGGGGTGCCGATGCCAGCAACAAGGAGAGCTTCTCCAATACTATAGAGGGCTTAAATGGATTTGGCGGACTATTGGCCCATGCAATCTCAATTTTTCAGACGGTAGGGACGGCGATACTATTTTTCTTGTCAGGATTAGCTGCAAAGCGCAAATTTAAGATAGATAAGTCATAGGCCGAAATCATATGTGCAATAATTACGCAATGACTACGAGCCAGCAAGCGATCCGCGAAGCTTCAAGAGCGCTTAAAGACATAACAGGTAATATGCCGCTATTGCCGGGCATCTTTCCTGATTATGCAGCGCCTATTGTACGGCAAAGTGTCGAGGGCAGAGAACTGTCATGGGCGCGCTGGGGCTTACCTTCGCCCGCATTCGCACTAGAGGGCAAAAAGACCGATCCCGGCATTACGAATGTCAGGAATACAGCCTCAAACCACTGGAGGCGGTGGTTAGGCGTTGAGAACCGTTGTCTGGTGCCATTCACCTCATTTGCCGAACCCAACCAAGCGGACGGCTCTAAGGTCAACACATGGTTCGCGTTATCGGAGGATAGGCCTCTCGCGTTCTTTGCTGGGATTCATGTTCCGGCATGGACGAGCGTGAGGAAAGTGAAGGAAGGCGAGATAACGACCGACCTATTTGCATTCCTGACAACAGAGCCGAATGCGGAAGTCGCGGCAGTGCATCCCAAAGCCATGCCGGTAATTCTCACACAAGCAGACGAATTAGAAGCTTGGCTAAATCTGCCGTGGGAGGAGGCTAAAAAGCTACAAAGGCCCCTGCCTGACGATTCTCTAAAAATTGTAAGGCTTGGCGGAAAGACCGATGGCGAAGAGATTTCAGAAACCGGCCCGTTCTAAAGGGTACAAGCACGAAGTAAAATGTGGGTTGAAATGTGGGTTGTGATTTTGGAAATAAAAAAACCCGTTGTTTTGCAACGGGAATTTTAAAAGGTCTGGCGGAGACGGTGGGATTCGAACCCACGGTACCCTTTTGGGGTACGCTCATTTAGCAAACGAGTCCCTTCGGCCTCTCGGGCACGTCTCCGTTACGGCTGACTTAACCCGACAGGCGGCAAAAGGCAACGGGGCGCTTCAGGAAAAGTGTGTACATATACGCGCGGGCGCGGCCGGGCTCTTCCCTTAGGGAAAGGGCCCTGCGTTAACGGTTGTCTAAATCCCTTCGGCTATGGTGACCTCAACGCATAATGCTACCACGCCCCTAAGAGTGTTCAGAACGGACATGCTTGACGCCCTGAAACGCGACACCCTGGCTCACCGGGCCGGTGGTCAGGCCCCGGCACAGGATCGGACCGATCCCGCGCTGAAGCCGCAGATGCGCGCCGTGCCGCAAGCCGAGCCCCCCCACGATGCTGTCGATCCGCGTGACCGTCGCGGCCCCTTCCGACCCGAACGCCTGATTTCCCTGCGCGAGCGCCGCTCGAACGACCGGTATGCGCGCCTGTTCCGCATCGGCGACATTCTGTTGATCACCGGGTTCACCCTGGTTCTGGCGCAGCTGATCGCGCCGCGGGGCTGGATGCGGTCGTCCGTTTCCGAAGTCCTGCCGTTCCTCACCGCCGTCCTGCTCACTGGATGGGCGCTGAAGAGCCTCAACCTCTATCAGTTCCTGCGCACCGAAAACCTGCTCGTCCATGTGGGTAAAGTCGCCGCCGCCGTCTTCTTCGGTGCACTGGGCGGGGTCTGTGCCTCGCAGTTTTCGCCCAACGAGTCGCAGGAAGTCCCCTTGCTCAGCCTGTGGACCCTGACGGCGCTGTGTACCCTGACCCTGATGCACGTCCTGTGGTTCGAGATCGTGCGCAGCTGGCGCAAGCGCGGCCTGCTGACGCCGAACATCGTCATCGTCGGCGCCACGCGCCATGCACAGAAGCTGATCGACACGGCGCTGGCGCGCCGCGACGTCAATATTCTCGGCATTTTCGACGACCGGCTGGCGCGCAATCCCGATGCCGTGTCCGGCGTGCCGATCCTCGGCGATACCCAGGCCCTGCTCAGCCACAAGATTACCCCCTATGTCGACCAGATCGTCGTCGCGCTCGACCCCTCGGCTAAGGCGCGCGTCAACCATCTGATCGAAAAGCTGAAAATGCTGCCGAACGACGTGTCGCTGCTGGTCGACGTCCATAACGAGACCGGCCGTCAGGCGGCCCTGTCGCGCCTGTCGGACATGCCGCTGGCCAAGGTATCGGGCATTTCCGAAGACGAACGCAAGGCTTTCAACAAGCGTATTCAGGACATTATCATCGGCCTGATTGCGCTGGTCGTCTTCGTGCCACTCATGGCCGTCGTCGCCCTGATCATCAAGCTGGACAGCCCCGGCCCGGTCTTCTTTCGTCAGCGCCGGCATGGCTTCAACAACGAAGCCATCAATGTGTGGAAGTTCCGCTCGATGCGCAACGAAGCCGCCGATGCCACCGCCTCGCGTCAGATCTCGCGCAACGACGACCGCGTGACGCGCGTGGGGAAATTCATCCGCAAGACCTCGATCGACGAACTGCCGCAATTGTTCAATGTGCTCAAGGGCGAGATGTCGCTGGTCGGCCCGCGGCCCCACGCCATCGGCATGAAGACCGGTCCGGACGAGTCGGCGCGCCTTGTGGCCGAATATGCCTGGCGCCACCGCATGAAGCCCGGCATGACCGGCTGGGCGGCGATCAACGGTTCGCGCGGCGCGCTGGAAACCGCCGACGACGTGCGCCGCCGCATCCAGCTCGATGTCGACTATATCGAGCGCCATTCGCTGTGGCTGGACCTCTACATCATGGGCATGACCATTCCCTGCGTGCTCAACGACCGCAGCGCCATAAGGTAAGCCATGTTCTGGAAAGGCCTGTGGGGCTACCTGCCCGCCAATGTGCTGCAAGGCCTGATCGGGTTCGCCACCCTGATCACCTTTACGCGTATTTTGTCACCTGAGGATTTCGGTCGCTATGCGCTGGCCTTCGGGATTTCGAGCCTCGCCCAGACGCTTTGTTTTACGTGGATCGAAGCCGCCATGGCGCGGTTCTATCCCGCCGAATCGCGCGAAAACGCCGATGCGCCGGAGCTGTATGGCACGTTGTACCGCCTGTTCGTCGTCGTGACGCTGGCCTTTGCCGCCATCGTTGGCATGGGTTTATGGTTGTGGCCGACACCCGACGCCCACGGTCAGTCGCTGAAACTGGCTGTCGGCTGCGGGTTGGGCGTCGTCGTCTTCCGCAGCCTGATCAAGATGGTGCAGGAACAGCGCCGTTCCGAAGGCCGTGTCGGTGCCGCGTCGCTGGTCGACATGATCCAGACCGCCGGCGGGTTCGGGTTCGGTGCCCTTCTGGCGTGGGGCGGCCTGGGCGGCGGCTCGCCACTGCTGGGGGCCGGGATCATCGCCGCCCTGACCCTGCCATTCGTCGTGCGCGAAGACTGGGGCCGCGCGATCAAAGGCCGCTTCGACTCGGTTCGTGCGAAACAATATGCCCATTACGGCCTGCCGGTCTCGGCCAGCCTGATCCTGACCCTGGCGCTCTATACTGCCGACCGCTTCCTGATCGCCGGGTTTCTCGGTGAGGCCGAGGCCGGGGCCTATCACGCGGGTTACAGCCTCGCTTCGCGTATTTTGGACGTGCTGTTTATCTGGTTCGGCGCGGCGGGTGGCCCGGCTCTGGTTCACGCGCTGGAGAGCGGCGGATTGCCCGCGCTGAAAGACAGCGCGCGCGAACAGTTCCGCACCATGGCGCTGGTCCTGTTTCCGTCGGTGGGCGGGCTAATTGTGGTCGCCGACCCCTTGAGCCAGCTATTGATCGGCGAAGCCCTGCGCGCTCAGGCCCTATCGGTGACGACCTTGATTAGCATCGGGGCGCTGTTTTCCGGCTTCAACACCTATTACTTCCTTCAGGCCTTCACCCTGTCGAAACAGACGCGCCTGCTGACGGTGGCCATGGTCATTCCGGCGGTGGCCAATATCGGACTGAACGTCACCTTGATCCCGCTGTATGGCCTGTGGGGCGCGGGGATGGCGACGGCGCTGAGCTTCGCCATCGGCCTGATCGGATCGTGGATACTGGGCCGCAAGGCCATCGCCCTGCCCGTGCCGTGGGTGGACCTGCTCAAGACTTCCGCCGCGACCGGTATCATGATGGCCGCTGTGCATTTCATCCCGGCCTTCGGCGGCATTATCGAACTGATCGTTAAGGGCACGGCGGGCGTCGTCGTCTATGCCGCACTGGCGCTGGCCCTGAATTTGAACGGCGTGCGCCATCACGGCCAACGGGTTCTTAAGCGTTTCGGCGGTAAGGTCGCCGCATGAACGCACACACGAAATCCGCTCAGGTCGTTTTGAATGCCGCCTATGATGAGGCCGCGACGCCGCACCTGTCGGTGCTGGTCCCGTTTTACCGCGAAAGCCCCAGCACGTTGTTGAAGGCCCTGAAGCCGGTAGCGGGCGTAGAGATTATCCTGCTCGATGACGGGTCGCAGCAGCCCGACCTGACGCAGGATGTTCTGTCCACAATTGACGACCTTGCCTTGCCGGTGAAGTTCATCACCCTGCCCGCCAACGAAGGCCGGGCGCGCGGGCGCAACCGCCTGACCTCGGCGGCGCGCGGGAACTACTTCCTGTGCCTCGATTCCGACATGCTGCCGGACCACCCGGATTTTCTCGAACGCTGGATCACGGTGACCCAGGACAATCCCGCCGTAGTGTTCGGCGGCTTCTCACTGCTTCAGGCCCCGCAGGACAAGGCCTTCGCCGTCCACCGCCTGATGGCCGGCAAAAGCGATTGCCTCGACGCCGCCACACGGTCCTTGCAGCCGGAAAAATACGTCTTTACCTCGAACCTGCTCATCCGCCGCGATGTGTTCAAGGCGCAGGATTTCGACGCCAGCTTCACCGGCTGGGGCTGGGAAGACGTCGAATGGGCCATGCGCGTGGCCAATGACTTCGGCGTCCGCCATATCGACAATACGGCGACCCATATGGGCCTTGACCGCGCCGAGATCCTGGCGCGCAAGTACGAGCAATCGGTCGGCAATTTCGCCCGGGTGATCAAGAAGCACCCCGAGGTCGTGGCCCAGTACCCCAGCTACAAGATCGCGCGCCTGATCCGCCGGTTACCTATGCGCGGCGCATTACGCGCAACGGTCAAATCGATCGGTCTGAACGACAATATGCCGTTGAAACTCAGGGCCCTGGCACTACGGGTCTATCGCGCGGCGCTCTATGCGGAGGTGGTGTGATGGCCGACGACGTCTATTCCGCCGACCGGTCGCTATATGGCAAGCTGCGCCGTCGTGCCTCGAAACTGCTCTATCGTAAGCCCGCCAAGTTGACGGGTCTGGCGCGCCCCCTGCTGACCTTTTCGTTCGACGACGCGCCGCAATCAGCGGCCACGGCGGGTGCGGACATCATCGAAAAGCACGGCTTCAAAGCGACCTATTTCATCTCCGCCGGGATCATGGGCGAGGACAGCCATTTCGGCCCCTATACGACGCCGGAACAGGTCAAGGATTTGCACATACGCGGCCATGAGATCGCCTGCCACACCTTTACGCACATCGATTGCGGTCAGGCGTCGGGTGCGGATATCGCGGCCAGCGTCGATCAGAATCAGAAAATGATTCAATCGCTTGGCCTGCCCGCGTCAATCACCTTCGCCTATCCCTATGGTGACGTCTCGCCACAGGCCAAGGCGCAATTGTCAGCCCGCTATGCCTCGGCGCGCGCCCTGCACCACGGCCTGATCACCACCGGCACCGACCTCAATCAGGCCCCGGCCGTCGGCATCGAAGGCGCGGACGGCGAAACGCTGGCGCTCGACTGGATGCGCCGCGCGGTGGCCACGCCCGATAGCTGGCTGGTCCTCTATACCCACGACGTGCGCGAAAATCCGTCGCCGTGGGGCTGTACACCTGAATCACTCGATCGGCTGGCTCGGGCGGCGGTCGCGATGGGTTTCGAGGTCGTCACCTACGCCGAAGGTGCGGGCCGCGCCGGAGGTTAAACCTCTACCCGATTCTCTGGCTCGCGGACCCGACCATTAATCATGACGATGGCCGTTTCGAATTCCTGTAAATGAATTTGCAGAGAGTCGGCATATACCGCCGTATGCAATCCCAAGCCGAGCCAATTGGGATCTTGCTCGTAGATAATCGTCAGTTCATCACCCGGTTGAAGCGTATAAAGATCGGGGTACATTTCGATCCAAACCTCCATTGGCTTTTCGGTCTTGTTGACGAATTGCTGGATAAGCTTTCCCGGTTTGTATTCAAAATCGCGGTCATAGCAAAATGCGTGTTCATAAAGCCTGCTCTGTCGTTTCTGAACACGAGCATAAGCCCAGTTTTCAAGCCATTGTATGAAACTCATACCCCCTCCCCCTTTGCTAAAAACCTCAACTATAGAGCTTTCTGTACTTCATTTCCGGTGTATCGGATAGTAACCGCGCCTTTGGCCCGTCCCCCGGCAGGGCCAGTTTGACGACCATAATCACGATCAGGCACCAGCGGATGTCATTCCAGCCGATGGCGATGCTCTCGGTCAGGCTCATCAGCGAATAGATGGTGATGAACGGCAGGGCGAAATAGCCGCCATCCCCGCGATAGGTGCGGTAAAACGCTTTCAGCCACGTCTCGGCAAACAGGCAGGCCCAGATGGTCAGGCCGATATAGCCGGTCGCCAGCCACACCTCGTACCAGCACGAATGGGCGTGATAGGCGCGGAACCCGGCCACCTCGGTGATCCAGCGCAGCGGCGTCCACTCGCCCTCCGTCGACCAGACCACCCCGTAACCGTACCCCGTCAGCGGCTGTTTCTGCATCACAAAGTCGATGCCTTCCCAGATATTGGTCCGACCCGTGAGCGTCGCGTCCTTGCCCAGCAACAGGAACAGCTTTTCCGGCATAAGCACGATAAACGTCCCTAGCGCCATCAGTACACAGACCGCCAGCCACGTCAGGACAATCCCCAGGATCGGTCCGCGCCGCGACAGCCAGATAAAGCTCATCGCGCCGGTGCCAAGGATCAGGGCCAGCAACGAGGTCTTGGAGGTGGACATCAGCACCAGAAACGCCGCGCCCGCCGCCGCTGCCGCCCATAGCCAGCGCCGCCTCGGCACGTGGATCGCTGCGGCGACGCAGGCGAGGAAGCCGACATCCATCACCGCGCCCAGATTGTTCTTTTCGGCGAACACGCCGCGCCACGCACCGACGAACAGGGTGGTCATGCGGCCTTTGTCGGGGAACAGGATTGCCATGATGAACGATCCGGCGATCAGGATCAGGTAGGCAATGGCCACCACCTCGATCAGCTTGGTCCACGAAAAGCGCGCCGCGATGACGTAGCCTGCCAGACAGGTCATGGCAAAGGCCACGAACCGCCGCATCGTGGCGCTGGGGTCCACCGACCACAGGTAGGACGCCGCGCACATGACGATCAGCGCCACCAGAATGGGCGTCCGCATCAGGCCCGACAGTACCTGCCGCCAACTCAGGAACAGCAGGACAAAAGCGCACAGATAGACCGGATAATAGATGTTGCGGATGATCGCTCCGGCCCAGGCCGGCTGCTCGGTCGAATAGCCGAAGACCGGCGACACCCAGCCCTGCGAGAACATGAACAGGATGCCGACGGCCAGAATCAGCGACAACCAGTCGCCCTTCCAATCCTCGCGGATCCCATCGATGATATCCCGTAGCATTATACGGCTGAACGGCTGGCCGGGCGCTGGGACGGCCTGGCCACGCTGCGCGCCTTGTTATAGACCATGCCGAGGATGCGACCCCCGGCCTGCTCGATCTCGTCCTTGAGCGCCAGACGGGCATTGATCTCCCCCTCGCCCTCGCTGATGACGATGATCACGCCGTCCATCAGCGGCGCCAGTTGCACGGCGGCATTGGCGCGCTCCGCCGACGGCACATCGACGATGATCGACTGGGCGTGCTGGCGCAGGGACTGCCAGTAGGAGCTTTGTTCGAACAGCTTGACGCGTTGGCCGGGCATCAACAGGTGGTCGCGCAGGCGCGTCACCCACAGGCGCTTGTCGAAGAACGGGCGGGCGATGAGATATTTCGAATCCGGCACCGGATTGCCTTCGGCGTCCTTGCCCTTGGGCGACAGGGCGAAGAAGACCGAGCCATCGGGTGTCGCTGCGGAGACCGGACCCGGCGGGCCGAAGCGCGCGGGCTCCTCCAGCACGGCATCCAGTTGCCCCTGACGGCGCAGGTCGGCGTCGATCAGCCACACCGGACGTTTGGCATAGGCGGCGTCGATGCGGGCGTATTCGCGCGCGACGGTCGATACGCCTTCGCCGGCATAGGATGAGACAAACATGAGCGCGCGACCGCGTTCGGACTGGGGGCGCCCCAGTGCCGACATCAGGTCCGCCATTTCACGTGTCAGATCTACCATATACCCACATACCGAATCGCACGCTTACGGCGGCTCACCCGAACCATAAGGTGTTTCGTATCAAAAGCCTATCCGACAACACCCCTGCGGGACGGGGTTTGTTCTATTTTGTCTTGGCCTGAGCCAGAACGGGCAAATCGAGCGTTTTGGACGCCATTTCCGCGCTGGAGAAGCCCTTGCGCAGAAAAACCCTCAGCAGACCGGCACAGAGCGCCGTAAACCCGCCGAACAGGAACGCCAGAATCAGGACCGGCTTTTTCAGGCTCTTGGCCTTGTCGGGCGGCCGCGCGCGGTTGACGACGCGGACCGTGTCCTGCGACTTTTCGGCGATTTCCTGCGCGGCCTGGGTTTCCTGAATGCGCTGGGTGAAGGTCGCGATATTGGTTTGCAGCGCGTTCCGCTCGGTCGACAGGCTGTTATATTCGGCCTCGATCCCAACCAGCGCCTGCAACTTCGTCGTCACCTGATCGGCCTGTGCCTGCAATTGCGCGCGACGGCCGGAGGTGGCGGCAATCTCGGCCTCCAGCGTCAGCTTGTCGGTCAGAAGCTGCTGATAGATCGGGTTGACGCCGATCTTGTGTTCCTTTTCACCGATGGCGCGGCCGGACGCCTGCATGGCCTCCAGCGAGCGGATCTGCTCGTCGATGTCGCGCACCGGCTGGGCGTTCGGCGTATAGCGCACCAGCAGGTCTTCGCGCTGCTGACGCAGGGCCAGAATTTTCGAGGGCACACTGAGGTCGAGCTGGCGCTCGGTGCTCATTTCCGGGGCCTGCTGACGCAGACGGGCATTGACCGCCGCCAGACGCGAACTGGCCGTGGCGATCCCGGCATCGGCGACGTAGATCTCGGAGGTGATGGTGTCGTAGAGCTTGCTGTAGGTCGCCTTGGCGGCCACGAAATCGCCGACGCCGTTGCGCAGCAGGAAGTCCTCATAGGACTTGTCGGCCTCATGCAGACGGCGGTCGAAGGCCTCCTTCTGATGCTCCAGCAAGGGCGCGGTGACGTCCGAGAACACTTCGTGGCGGTACTTTTGATAGATGTCGATCAGGGTATTGAGGATCAGGGCCGCCGACTGGGCGTTTTCGTGCTTGAACTCCAGCCGAACGATATTGCTCTGCGGGGCGGTCGCCGTCTTCAGCCCCCCCAGCACCTTCATCGCCTGGGCGTCGGCCTGTTCCTTCTGGGCCGCCGTGCGCGGCACGAAACTGGCCGGGATGGACGGCACGATGGCGTGGTAACCGAGCTTCTCGATCGTGCGGTGCTTCAGTTCGGCGGAGTTGAGGATTTCGACTTCCGACTGCACCACCTCATCGATGGTGGCAATCGCGCCGCGCGCCGCGTCGCCGGCGTGGGGCACGTAGACATAGTCCTGCCCCAGCTGCATCAGCAGCGAGGCGTCGGCGGTATAGGATTTCGACAGGGTCATGGAAAAGGCGACACCCAGCCCCAGAATCGTCGCGAAGACGATCAGCATCAGCCACCATTCGCGTAGCAACAGGCGCAGGATGTCGTCGATACCGTACTGGAATTTGGGCGCGGCTTTTTTAGGCGCGACCTGACGACGCGCCGGGCCGGTAAAGCCGTCGTCCTCCTCCGCGTTCCACACCCCTTGAGACTGCATTAAAGTCCAAACTCACTGACCACCGCGGGCGTTCCCCGCTTTTGCAGGCCGCACACCGATTCGAGACGCTTTGCGTACCCTTTGGATTGCAGTTTCTTATGCAGGCGTTAACCAACCCTTACCTATTTTCAAACATTGTTAAGACTTCACGGATTTTAGGTACGCCATGATCTCGAAGCGCGCATTTCTGATGGGTATCGGCGGCCTTATGGTCGCGGGTCCGGTGTGTGCGGCCTCCAAAACCCCCGAAGCCGCAAATGTGCGCTTTTCGGCCTGGACCGACGACGATCCGCTCTACCTCTTCTATCCGTCGGACAAGCTGGAAATCCAGATCCCGACCGCGCCGGAACTGAACCGCTCGACCGTGGTGGGTCAGGACGGCCGCATCACCCTCCCCCTTATCGGTCAGGTTATGGCGGCGTTCAAGTCGGTGCCGCAACTGCAATCGGAAATCACCGAGCTTTATCGCCCCTACCTGCGCCACCCCGAGGTCGGCGTCTTTCCGGGCGACACCGCGAATAACCGCGTGCTGGTCGGCGGCGAAGTGCGTAACCCCGGCTGGGTCGAAGCGCCGGGCGATTTCGACGCCCTGTCGGCCGTCTTCGCGGCGGGCGGCTTCACCAATGCGGCCAAATCGAAGCAGGTCATCGTCATTCGGCGCGGCGCGGATGGCACGGTCATGCAGCGGATGATCGATCTGAAAAGCCCGCTCAAGGGCAATGGCGGGCCAATGGTGGCGCTCAGGCGCTACGATATTCTCTATGTGCCGAAAACCCGCGTGGCCGAGGCCGGAGTCTGGGTCGAGCAGAATATCAATAATATCGTCCCAGCAGGGATCATGAACTGGCTGCTGTATAGCCAGAATTAAGCAGCGTACCGGCTTTTCAAGCCGCCATAAACGCTTATGATCACCCCATGATCAGGACTTTATCGACTCTCAAAGTACAGGCCGATCTACAAAATGGCGGATGGGAAATTCTCATCCATGCCGGACATGCGTTCGACTACACTATCCCGTTTCGCGCGATCCTTGCCGAGATCACCGAAGCGCTGGGACAGGATGTCGCAACAGACCTCGACTTACCACCCTACTACGCAGATGAAGATTTCGTCGAAGGCGTTCTGAGGTTTCAGAGCACGCCACTCGAAATCTATTACGAATACAGTCTGGGCTTTCTCTCGCTAATGAACTCGGATGCAGACCTTCTGCACGACGTTCTTCAACGGCTCAAGCCACATATTAAGGTCGTTTAAGCGGCGTAGGCCGTGTGGCCCTGATCCAGCCAGCGGCGGGCGGCCTTCTGGGCCTCGGCGACGTCTTCGCGGTCCATTTCCTTCGACAGTTCGCGGCGGTAAATGCTGGCTTCCATCGAACCGCGCATCGAGGCGAGGTTGAACATCATGTGCGCCGAGATCAGGTCCAGCGGCGCGCCGTTCTGACCGGTCGAATACATCAGGCCCAGCTTGAACAGGTCTTCGCCGTTCATGTCGGCGGTCGGCAGCGGCAGGGCTTCGGTTGAAACTTCGTTCATCATCGTCATATCCGCGCCTTTTGCGCGGCCCCATCGGGTTGTTGATAAGTCGAATTTGATCCCCTCAAGTGAAATTAAAGTTAACAACGGCATTTACTGTGAATTTTTTATGTAAATAATGATTTAATATTCATAATTTCGTTTACTATTTAAATAATATTCATTACCTGTTTGATAATTTTGTAGTTTAAATTATTTATAATTCATAAAAATCAAAACAATATGCGCCTATTACTTACGTGCCTGCCGTTAAGATTCAGGTTGAATCCAAAGCACACGGCCATCTCTTATGGATAACAGCCCTTGAAACACCGCCTGAGGTCTGCCGGTGAGGCCGGAATCGGATACCCCTATGCTGACACAGTTCATTCAGTTTCAGTTCAGGATGGACGGCGCATAGTGGGGGCAATCGGAGAAAAAAGTCTCCGTTCATCGAGTCCCGGCAGGTCCCGAAAGACCGCCCCACGAGGAAACCATGCAAAAACGTCATTTAATGGCGACCACCATGTCCGCGATCGTCGCCCTGTCGCTGGCGACGCCCATGGCTCAGGCCGGCACCGTGCGGCCGTTCCAGGAAGCCCGCGAACGCGCTCAGGCCGAAAACCAGTCCCGCGAACAAGCCCCGCCGCAACGGCAGGAGGTGCGTCAGGAGCAACGGCAAGAACCCCGTCAGGAGCGCCCGCAACGCCAGGAGCAGCCGCGTCAGGAAGCGCCCCGTCAGGAGCGTCCGCAGGGTCAGCCCGGCGGTGACCGCGGCAACGGGCAGGGCCAGCAGCAACAGCGCCCGAACAACGCTAACTCTGGCAACGACAACCGCGATCGCGGCAATGGCGGCGGTCAGTGGCAGGGCCGCCCCAACCCAACCACCGGCGGCCAAAATAATCAGGGCCAGAACAATCCAGGCAATCAGCAACGCCCTGACGACCGTAACAACGACGGGCGTGGCCGATCTGACGGCGTCTGGCAGAACGGAACGCAGCAACGCCCGACGCGAGGCGGCCAAAATCAGGGCCAAAATAATCAGGGCCAGACCCAGAACCGTCCCGACAATCGTAATGATAATCGGGGCAATGACGGGCGCGGCGGCTGGGACCGCAACGACAACCGCGGTAATGATCGCGGTGGCTGGGATCGCAACGACAATCGCAATGGCGACGGGCGTGGCGGCAACTGGAACAATCGCAACGACCGTTACGACTGGAATACGCGCCATAGCTATAACTGGCGCACCCACCGCGACTTCCGGTCCTATACCGGCATTCGCATCGGCTTCTATTTCGCCCCGCGCTACGGCTATTACCGCGTGCCGACGGAATATTACGGCTATCGCTACGAATATGGCGACATCCTGCCGCGCTATTTCTACAGCTACCGCGTCTATGACCCGGACTACTACTACCTGCCGATGAAGCCCTACGGCACGGAATACTACTTCGTCGGCAATGACATCGTCCTTGTCGATCTGAGGACCGGTCGCATCATCGACATCTTCTACGATGTCTTCTGATCCGGCTCCCTAACACGCCCACCCCTCCGGTCCGTACCGGAGGGGTTTTGTATTACCGCACACACCTCAGCGATTTATTTCTCTCTTACGCGACCGCCTCCGCTTCACGCCTACCGGCTTATTTTTACACCGCATTTCAGCCCGAATAGCCGCGTTTTCTGACAGGCATGGCGCCCTCCCCTCTCAGCGCCGCTTAAAGCGCGTTCCGATCCAATTGGATCGAAAGCGCGCTCTAGGTTTTTGTTTTGTCGCGCATTTGATTCCGAAAACCGCTGCGCACTTTTCGGAATGCGCTCTAACTAGGAAACGCACATATGAAAACGCAACTGCTTATCTCCGCCGCCCTCGCCCTCGGTCTGGCAAGCGCCCTCCCCGCCTCGGCGCAACTGCTTGGCGGTTCGGGTCAGGCCACCGGCGGCGTCACCGGCCAGCTCGGTCAGGCGTCAGGCTCGCTTCAGGGGCAGGGTCAGGTCGACCTGAAGCCCGGCGAAACCCTGAACGACGCCCGCAGCCGCACCGGCGCCGCCTTCGACGCCACGAAGGACGCCGCCGATCAGACGGCCAGCAATGCCTACAACACGGCTCACAAGGCCAAGGACAAGGCAAAACACACGGCCAAGAACACGGCGAATGCCACACAGGACGCCGCTCAGAAGGCCGTCGACGATGCCGCCAATGCCGCGCCGACGGCGGATGCCAATGCGACGGTCAATGGCGACGCCAGCGCCAACAAGGACGGCGTTTCGGCCAATGCGAACGCCAAGGCTGATGCCAGGGTCGAGTCGAAGAACTAATCACCAGAATAAAAGCCTCCGGTATCACCGGAGGCTTTTTTCATTTCACCAATGCGGCCAGGGTGCGCCAGCTGAACTTGCCGGTGCCCAGCGCCCCTTGCATGAAGGCGCGCGTCCCCAGCCGGATCATGATCCACGCCATTAGCCCCATCCCAGCCAGAGTGGCGGCGATTTCCCACCACGCCGCCCCCTCCATCAGGCGCAGCGGCATCAGGAACGGCGTGAACAGCGGGAACCACGACAGATAGCGGATCAGCGGCAGGTCCGGCGACATCATCGCCGCCTGCAGGGACAGCATGGGGATCATCAGGACGATGACGATTGGCCCCATGATCGCCTGAGCGTCCTTTTGCGATTCGCAGAACGCGCCGATGGCGATAAAGGTGATCCCGAACATCAGGTAGCCGCCGACGAAATAGGCCAGCATGAGCGCCACCTGATGCGGTGCGAAGATCAGCCCCAGCAGGGTACGCATATTGTCGACCGCATCCGCCGGCATGAAGGCCAGACCATAGGCGAAGACGCTCATCCCCACGCCGCTCCATACGGCGGCGACCGTCACCATGACCATGAAGACGCCCAGCACCTTGCCCAGCAGCAGGCTGCCCGCCGGGGCCGAGGTCAGCAAAACCTCCAGCACCTTGGACGACTTTTCTTCGATGATGCCCGACAGCAGGATCACCGACGACGAGAAGATGGCCATCCAGGTGATGTAGCTCATGATCACCCCGGCGAAGCGCGGGCCGTTTTCCTTGAGCGTTTCGCGGAACGAGGCGTCCTTGTCGTCCGGGGCGGCGGCGATCGTCGGCGTCAGGTTGCGGATATCGGCGTGGGTGTCCTGAAGCGAACGGGCCACCTCAGGCGCGATGCCCTGCTGACGCGCGGCATAGAGGAACTGCAGGTCATCGAGATCGCGCCCCAGACGGTGCTCCAGACGGCCTTTTTTCTTGGGCACCGACCACAGGTCGAAGGCCAGGCGCGGGGTCGGCTCTGCGGTCAGATAGGCCACCACCACGTGGGTCACCGGCGGGTTTTCCGCCGACAGGATCTGCGCGATTTTCGTCGCGGCGGCATCGCGGGTCATCGCAGGCGACAAACCTTCCGGCAGGGGCGCGACCTTGAGCCCGCCCTTTTTCGCCATACTGGCGGCCACGGTCCGCGCGACGGAGTCGTTTCTCACGGCATCCGACATCTGCACGGCCTTGAGGGCCGGGTCCTGCGCCTGAATGAAGCCGGTCAGGGCGGCGGTCAGGTTCTCACCCGACAGGTCGAGCACCGCCACGGTCTGCGGCGTTTCGCCCGAGCGGCTCATCATCACCGGAATGAAGGCCGACCCCAGCATCAGCAGCGGCAGGGTCACCAGCGACAGCCAGAAGCCGACGGTCTTGACGAAGGCCAGGTATTCGCGTTTGGCGATCAGCAGGGTTTTCATTGCGCCTCTCCGCCGGTCAGGACAATGAAAGCGTCGTGCAGGGTCGGCTCGTGCGCCTCGAACCGCCGCACATCAAGCCCGGTCAGGAAGGCCGCTTTCAGCGCCGCGTTCGGGCTGAGACCGGTGGCGAATTTCAGCCGCCACAGATGCGCACCCTCATCGGCTACGCCGCCATCCACAACCTCGGCCACACCGGGCAAGGCCGCGACCTGTTCGCGCGACACCGCCCCTTCCAGTTCGAGGTAACGCGGGGCCGCCGCCCGGGCCTGTTTCAGTGTCCCTTCGAACACCTTGCGGCCCTTGGTCAGCATGACGACGTTTTCGCACAGGCGCTCGGCGTGCTGCATGACGTGGGTCGAAAACAGCACTGTCGCCCCGCGTCTGGCCAGATCGCGGATAACGTCCTCAAGCCCCTGCTGATTGACCGGATCGAGGCCGGAAAACGGTTCGTCGAGGATGACCAGTTCGGGTTCGTGGACCAGACAGCCGATCAGCTGAACCTTCTGCGACATACCTTTCGACAGCGACTTGATCGGCTTGTTCATGAATTCGCCAAGGCCCTGCGCCTCCAGCATGGCTATGGCGCGTTTGCGGGCGACCGAGGCCTTGACGCGCTTGAGCCCGGCCAGAAAGACGATCATGTCGACGGGGGTCATCTTGCGATACAGGCCGCGTTCTTCGGGCAGGAAACCGATACGATCCAGCACCTTGCCGCCTTCACCGCCCAGCACGGTGATCTTGCCCGCCGACGGTGCGGAGAGGCCCAGCATCATGCGGACGCTTGAGGTCTTGCCCGCACCGTTGGGCCCCAGAAAGCCGCAGATCGAGCCGCGCGCCACCTGAAAACTCAGGTCGCGCACCGCCGTGAAGTCGCCATAGGTTTTCGACACCCCTTCAAGGCTCAGGGCGAATTCACTGTGCGACGTCATAGGCTCCCCTCGTGTTGCCGCCGCGACTGTCTCACGCGGTTACCCGGCTTACAAGATTAATGTGCGGAAACAACCCCCTCGCATAGGAATGCCATAAGAGGGTCTGCGCGTCGATAAGGCCGGACGCAGACGGGCCGGATCTTTCATAAACCCCTGATAGGCCGATCGGCGCTCAACCTCTGCCAAGCGGGCATTTTTACCAGTTCTGCACTTTAAAATAAAAATCGCAAGGCCGGAATAAGTTCGGCGAACGCCTTCATAAGTTTGCGAAAATTGCGCAACGACCTCAGGCGACTAAACTCTGGCTCCGTTATCCGCCCGCCTTATCCGAGGACATTATGACACTGAAATCCACCCTTGCCGTGGCCGCACTTCTGAGCGCCGTCGCTGCCCCCGCCGCCCTTGCCCAAAACCAGCAGATGCCGATGGAGCCGCAGGTCACCGACCAGCCGCAACAGGCCTCGCTGACCGGCGACGCGCCGCTGGCCAAACAGGCCCCCACCGCCAAACAGGACCTCAAATCGCAAAACGAGGCCACCGCCCGGCTGAACGCTCAGGCCCTGCACGCCGCTCAGGCCGAAGACAGCTCGACACCGGCCAGCGATGCGACCAATGTCCCGCCACCACCCACCGATACGCAGGTCCGCAATCCGGCGGACAGTGCCGACCCGACCGACGCCAATCCCGACCCACAGATGCCGGTCGATCCGAACGCGCCGAAAACAGGGATGAAGGAACCGGTGCCGCCGCTGCCGCGCACCGACACCCCGGTGCAACAGGATTTGCCCGCGACAAATCAATAACACCCCTGAAAAACAACCCTTGAAAGCCCTTCGATGAACCGGAGGGCTTTTGCTTCTGTGGCAAAGCTATTCGCTGCAGCGTGCAACCATTTGCGACATTCACGCACCGGCTGAATTTTGAGAGCCTTGGTTCCTGTTTTCACCGGAGCCTGCCATGCGCCTCTTCCTTGTTTTATTCGCCGTCGGACTGAGTCTCGGCACCTTTACCGACGCCGAGGCCGCGACCCTCGCCTGTCCGTCATCTCCGCAAAGCGCCCAGATAACGCCTGCGCCATCGGGCTGGACCCCCATACCCGACACGGGTAGCTTCACCGAAGCCGAGGTCATCGAACGCCGCCTCGTTTGCACCTATGGCATAGCCGGGCGGATCGACCGCGAAACCCCGGACGGCGAGCCGATCTGCGTCGTGCAGGGTCAGGGTTTCAATTGCCGCCGCCCGCAACGTCTCGAAGACCTTGGCCCGCCGCTGGGCACGCGTCAGATCACCGAAGGCGAGACGATCGACCTTGATGTCGATACGGTCGCCGCCGGACCGCTCAGGGGCAGTATTCCCACGAAGCGCAAAGGCGTCCCCGATCTGCTGTTCGAAGGGCATAATATGACGGTTCGACCGACGCAGGGCTTTGAGCAACCCGGCTTCAGATTTCTGAATGACAGCGCGACGGCCTCGCCTTTCATGGCCAAGCGCTTTCCCATCGAAGCGGAATGCCACATCCCGCGCACCATCCCTCAACCGGGCGTGCATGGCATGATGTACGATACCGACCGCACCACCCTGACTCTGCAATTGATTGCCTGCGTCAGTTCAAATACCGGCGACTGGTACCTGATCCAGTTGACCGAGATGAGCCGCACCAACAACATCACGCGCGCAACCCTGCGCTGGTGGCGAATGTAGATTATCATACCTCCCCAACTTGTTGGGGTATAGCGCAGGCGAAAGTATAGCTTTCGCCAAGCGATGGGACCGCACGAAATCGCGAAGCGATTGATCGGACCGCCGATGCGGATGTGGTGGGGGGGGTCTTGCTTACTTAGGTTTGGGTGGGGTGCCTTAAACTAAGATACCCCACCACCACGCCTTTCAGGCGCGGTCCCCCTCCCCGCGCAAGCGCAGGGAGGTATAAGATATTAGAGCCCCAACTTGGCTTTCAGGATGTCATTGACCGCCGCCGGATTGGCCTTGCCGCCGGTGGCCTTCATGACCTGACCGACGAACCAGCCGATGGCCTGAGGCTTGGTGGCGACCTCCGCGGCCTTATCCGGGTTGGCGGCGATGATGTCGTCGACAGCCTTCTCGATGGCGCCGGTATCGGTCACCTGCTTGAGGCCGTGCGTTTCGACGATCTCGGCGGGCGTGATCTCACCCTTGCCGTCCCACATATGCTCGAACACCGTCTTGGCGATCTTCGACGAGATGACATTGGTTTCGATCAGTTCGACCAGACCGTTGATGTGGGCGGGCGGCAGCGGGCTGTCGGCGATCTCAAGCCCGTCCTTGGTCAGGCGTGCCAGAAGCTCGTTCGTCACCCAGTTGGCGACCAGCTTGGCGTCACGGCCCTTGGCGGCGGCCTCATAGTAGTCGGCGCGGGACTGTTCGGTGATCAGCACGGTCGCATCGTACTGGCTCAGGCCGTACTGCGTCATCAGACGCTGACGCTTGTCGTCCGGTAGTTCCGGCAGGGACTTTTTGATATCCTCGATCCAGGCCAGCTCAAGCTCAAGCGGCAGCAGGTCGGGATCGGGGAAGTAGCGGTAATCGTGCGCTTCTTCCTTGGAACGCAGGCTGCGCGTCTCGACCTTCACCGAATCGAACAGGCGGGTTTCCTGCGTGATCGAGCCACCGTCTTCGAGAATTTCGATCTGACGGCGCGCTTCGTACTCGATGGCCTGCTGCATGAAGCGGAACGAGTTGACGTTCTTGATTTCGCAGCGCGTGCCGAACGACGCGCCCACCTTGCGGACGGAGACGTTGACGTCGGCGCGCATATTACCCTTTTCCATGTCGCCGTCGGAGGTGCCGAGATAGACGAGGATGGTGCGGATCTTCTTGAAATAAGCCACCGCCTCTTCAGCCGAGCGGATGTCGGGCTTACTGACGATTTCCATCAGGGCCGTGCCTGCGCGGTTCAGGTCGACATAAGTCGCGTTCGGATCGAGATCGTGGATCGACTTGCCCGCGTCCTGTTCCAGATGCAGACGCTCGATGCGCACGATCTTTTGCGAACCGTCGCTCAGGTCGATCGACACCTCGCCCTCGCCCACGATGGGGTAGAAGAGCTGCGAAATCTGATAGCCCTGCGGCAGATCGGGATAGAAGTAGTTCTTACGGTCGAAGCGCGAATGGGCGTTGATCTGCGCCTTGAGGCCTAGACCCGTCTTCACCGCCTGTTCGACGCAGAAACGGTTCAGCACCGGCAACATGCCCGGAAAGCCCGCATCGATCAGCGACACCTGCTCGTTCGGCCCCGCGCCGAAGCCGACAGCGGCACCGGAAAACAGCTTGGAGGTCGAGGCGACCTGCGCGTGGATTTCGAGGCCGATCACGAGTTCCCACGGACCGGTCCGGCCCTGAATGAGTTTGGCGGTTTCGGCCTCGCGACCGGAATCAAGCGGAGAAGCAATGTTTGTCATAGGCGATCTATAGCGACTGAGGCCGCGCGCGAAAAGAGGGGAAAATCAGGCGCTGCCGACTTTCACATAGTAAAACGCCCGGTGTTTCCACCGGGCGTTTGTTCAGCTTAGTGACGGTCGGGGCGGTCGCCACCAGGCCGGTCATTCCGATTATTGTCGTTGCGGTGATCGTCATGACGGTCGTCCCGTCGATCATCGTGGCGCATCCACTTCACGGGTTTGCCATTTTTGTGCGTGTAATAAACCTTGTAGGTCGGGCGGTCGTAGAAATAGGCGATGCGATAGCCGCGCGGCGCTTTCGGTGGATCGTAACGGCTGCCGTCAAAGATATAATACTGCCCGTTCAGGCAGTTGGCATTGGTCGTATAGGTCGTCGTCGTGGTGCGCGGGCCACCGGGCCCCCATTCGGTATTGCGTGTCTGACGGTAGGTTTCATTCTGATAGCAGAAACCGTCATAGGTGCGGCTCGTCTGGCTGTAAGGGCGTGGCTGGGCGCTGGCGGTTGCTGCCGCGCCGATCATCAGTGTGGCGGCGCTCAGGGCAGTTATCATTCTGGCTGTGGTCATGACTGTAACCTTTCATATATCTATGGGCCTTGGAATTTGCCCTCAGGTCATGGCGTTACGACGCTGAAATATTCGAATTATGCGTTGCGAGACTATGGTTAAACTGAGCCGGAATATAAAAAACGCCCGGTGTTTCCACCGGGCGTCGAAAGTGTCAATCAACCGAATTTAGTGCTTGTGCTTCTTCGGCGGGGTCCACTTCTGAACCTTGCCGTTCCTGTGCGTGTAGTAGGTGCCGTAGGCCGGGCGCTCGCCTGCATTATAGTAGGACACGCGGTAGCCCTTGGGGGCTGGCGGCGGGGCGTATTCACGACCGTCGAAGACGTAATACTGGTCGTTCAGGCACTGGCGAACGGCCTTTTCCTTTTCGTGCTCACCGATCTGGTTGCCGATGATGCCGCCGACGACCGCACCGGCAACCGTGCCTTCGGTCTTGTTGCCCTTGCCGGCCACGACATTGCCCAGCGCGCCCCCGGCGACCGCGCCGATGATCGTGCCCTTGGTCTTGGTGTTCTGCTCCTTTTCGTAGCAGAAGCCGTCATAACGACCCTGCGCCGAGGCGGGCGCCGATACCATCAGGGCGGCGGCCATAACGGCCAGGCCGAAACCGGCGGCGATACTTTTTTGCGTGGAAGTGATCATGGAAAAGCTCCTTGTCTGAATGTCGATGAAGCGGTTTTACCGCACGGCGGCTGAACCCAATCTGAACGCGCCCATAATAATTCAATGATTGAACTCATGCCGTGTATATGGGGCGCAATTCGGGCAAATCGTATTTATAGATTCGTTTTTATTGCCTTTTTATGCGCCGCCGCGTCTCGTCTGTGACAGAATGCCACTCACAGACGACGGCGAAGCTGCGTTTGCGCCCTCTCCTTTGTCCGGATTATCCATCGTATGCCTTTCAAGCCGCGTCAGGAACTCAGCGAAGCCCAGCTGGAAACCGCCCTCAATGGCTGCGAAAGCGAACCGATCCACATTCCCGGTTCGATCCAGCCGCAGGGCGTATTGCTGGTCCTCGACCCTCTGGATCACAAGGTGCTTCAGGTTTCGGAAAACCTCAAGGCGTGGCTGGGCGTCGAGGCGCAGGCGGCTCTGGGTAAGACCCTGTCCGACATCGTCGGCACGGAACAGGCCTCGGTCATCCGCCATATCGTGGTCGAGCGCGAGCTTCAGCCCCTGCAATCCTCCGTCCTGCGCCTGAACGGCAAGGCGTTCGACGCCGTCGCACACCTGTCGGACGGCTATCTGGTGGTCGAGCTTGAGATCATCGACGACGAGAAGGCCCTGTCGCGCGACTTCTTCTACGACGAACTGCGTCAGTTCGCGGTCGGCATGCGCGACATGCGCACCCTGCCCGAACTGTACGACTTCGTCACCGCCCAGATCCGCAAGATCACCGGCTTCGACCGGGTGAAGCTCTATCGTTTCGACGAAGAATGGAACGGCGAGGTCATTTCCGAAAGCCGCGCCGCCCACATGACCAGCTATCTGGGGATGCGCTTTCCGGCCTCCGATATTCCGCCCCAGGCGCGGCGTCTTTACATGAAGAACTATATCCGCCAGATCGCGGACATCGCCTACGCCCCCTCACCGATCATACCGACCCTCAATCCGCACACCAACCGGCCGCTGGATATGTCGATGTCGGCGTTGCGCAGCGTGTCGCCGATCCATGTGCAGTATCTGGCCAATATGGGGGTTCAGGCCTCAATGTCGGTGTCGATTCTCAGAAACGATCAGTTCTGGGGCCTGATCGCCTGCCATCACAATACGCCTTTGCACGTCCCCTACCGCATCCGCATGGTCGCCGAGATAATGGGCCACGTCTTTTCGGCGCAGCTGTCGTCGATGGAAGAGCTGGTCGACCGCACCGATCAGGAAAAGCGCAAGCTGATCGTCGAACGCATGTCGGCGTCGCTGGGCAGCCATTTCCGCCTGTTCGACCTGCTGGGTGAGCGTGAGGCGCTGATTCTCGACGCCATGAAGGCCGATGGCATGGCGCTGATCCACCGCAAGCAGTTTCGCAGTTTCGGGCGCACGCCCGACGAAGGGACCGTACGCGACCTGATCGCCTGCGTCACGGCGCGCGACCCCAGTGGCATCGTCAAGACCGAGGATGCCGAAACCTTCTGCGCCGACCACAGCACCCTTAGCCTGACCGGGGGGTTTCTGGCGGCGCCGACCAGCCATACGCGCGAAGACTATATCGTCTGGTTCCGCAGCGCGAACGTCGAGCACGTCCAGTGGGCCGGCAAGCCGGAAAAGACCGCCGAAGAGACCAAGGCCGGTTATCGTCTGATGCCACGCGCCTCGTTCGCGCTGTGGAAGGAAACCGTCCGTCAGCGCTCCAGACCGTGGACGCGCGCCGATGTCGAACTGGCGCAAAACCTCATCCACATCATCAATCAGTCCGAACGCCTCAATGCCGAGCAGGCCTCGATCGCCAAGTCGGAGTTCCTGGCCAATATGAGCCACGAACTGCGTACGCCGATGAACGCTATCGTCGGCATCATCTCCATCCTCGACCGCGATGCCAAGCTGACCGAGCGTCAACGGGAGTTCATCTCGACTCTGCGCCTGTCGGCCAATGCCCTACTCAACCTGATCAATGACCTGCTCGATATCGCCAAGATCGAGTCGCAGGAGATCCGGCTGGAAGAGCGCCCGTTCAATATGGCCGACGTGCTTGAAGAGGTGCGCTCGATGATGAATGTGCGCGCCGTGGAAAAAGACCTGCAACTGAACCTGAAGGCCCCGAAGCGTCAGGAGCTGGAGCTGATCGGCGATACGATCCGCATCCGTCAGGTTCTGATGAACCTTGTCTCCAATGCCCTGAAATTCACCGAAAACGGCTTCGTCAACCTGATGGTCCGGATCGAGCCGATCGACGGCGACACTATCCTGCTGCGTGTCGAGGTCGCCGACTCCGGCATCGGCATGACGGCGCATCAACTGGAAACCATCTTCGACAAGTTCGTTCAGGCCGATGAGACCATCACCCGGCGCTTCGGCGGATCGGGACTGGGTCTGGCCATCACGCGTAATCTGGTTACCCTGATGAAGGGCGAGATTTCGGTGCAGTCGCAGCCCGGCATGGGCTCGAAGTTCACCGTCGTCCTGCCCCTCAAAAAAGCGCCCGAAGGGACCGAAAGCCGCCCCGTAACGCCCGCACCACGCGTGGCGCCCGTGCGCCAGAAGGCCGCCAACCGCAAGCGGGTACTGATGGCCGAGGACTACGGCGGCAATGTCATCGTCGCCCTGACCCTGCTGGAATCCTTCGGTTACGACGTGGTCGTGGTCGGCAACGGCAAGGAAGCCGTCGACAAACTGGAAGAACAGCGCTTCGACATCGTCCTGATGGACGTGCAAATGCCCGTCATGGATGGCTATACGGCCACCGCCCTCATCCGCGAGCTTCAGGCGACCGGGACGATTCCGCCGGTCAAGATCATCGGCATGACCGCCCACGCCCTGACCGGCGACCGCGAAAAATGTCTGGAGTCGGGGATGGACGACTATATCTCCAAGCCGTTCAATCCCGACTATCTGGAGCAGATGCTGGCCGAACACCTGAGCGATAAGGCCTGACTTCCGCACACAAAAAAGCCCGGCACACCGCCGGGCTTTTTTTCATTTTAAACCGCTTAACGGCGATAGACGTAATCCGTGCCGTTACGGCGCACCCAGTAGGTGTCGTAGTATGGACGCTGGTTGAAATAGGCCACGCGATAGCCTTCCGGCGGCGCATCCGGCGTGTAATAGCCGCGATCATAGATATAATAACGGCTGCTCAGGCAATTGGCCGACGCCGTTTCCTTTTCCTTGTTCTTCTTGCCGACCTGATTGCCGATCACGCCGCCGACAATGGCACCCAGGATCGTGCCTTCGGTCTTGTTGCCCTTGCCGGCCACGACATTACCGACCACGGCCCCGGCACCCGCGCCGATGACCGTGCCTTTGGTGCGAGCCGAGCTTTCCTTCTGGTAGCACCAGCCGTCGTAGCTCTGGGCCGAGGCCGGGGCGGTGGCCGCCAGCGACAGGGCACCAGCCAGGGCCACGGCGCTCAGAATGATCTTGGTCTGTGTCATGTCAGTACCTCTTTATCTCCGGACCCTGTCCTTTGACCGGACATTCGGGTCGTCTATTCCGATGGGCCCAGCGGGGCCATTCGATCGACAGGCAGGATGGGCTGCTGCGACTAAACTTTCGATGCTCAAGGCAGGAGGCGAAATAAGAATGGGGGAAAGAGAAAGCTGACCTTAGGTCAATGGCAAAAAAACCATAGTTTTCGCCCTTGCAACAAAACCGCCACGATCCCGTTGCAAAAGCGACATCCTGTGTTAGCGTCTGCGTCGCTACCCCTGACGAACAAAGGGGCGCACAGGGGTAATCGCGGGGGAAGGACATGAATCCAATGAGGAAATCCCATGTCCAAACTGAAACAACGCGCACCGTATAAATCTGCTGCCGCTCTGAGCGGCGTCTCGCTTCTGGCGCTTGGCCTCTGTGCCGGCGCGGCCTTCGCCGACGACGCACCGCCTCCCGCCGATGACGGCGTGACCGAAGTCGTCGTCACGGCCTCGCGCCGCATGGAAAAAGCGATCGACGTGCCGATCGCCGTGACCTCTCTGTCGGGCACCAAGCTCGACGTCATCAATTCGTCCGGCCTCGATATCCGCGTCCTGTCGGCGCGCACGCCGTCCCTGACGGTCGAATCGTCGTTTGGCCGCACCTATCCGCGCTTTTATATCCGCGGCCTCGGCAATCCCGATTTCGACGTCAATGCCGCCCAGCCGGTGTCGGTCGTCTATGATGGCGTAGCGATGGAAAGCCCGATGCTGAAGGCCTTCCCGATCTTCGATCTGGCCTCGGTCGAAGTCCTGCGCGGCCCGCAAGGCACCCTGTTCGGCCGCAACACCCCCGCCGGTGTCGTCAAGCTCGACTCGGCCAAGCCGTCCGACGTCTTCGGTGGCTATTACAGCGTCGCCGCCGGTAACCTCGGCACGGTCAATGCCGAAGGCGCGATCACCGGTCCGCTCGGCCACGGCTTCACCGCCCGTCTGTCCGGCCTCGTCCAACGCCGCGACGACTGGGTCGACAATATCTCCGGCTCTGCCATTTCGCCGAAAAAGCTGGAAGGCTACGAAGACAAGGCCATCCGCGCGCAACTGGCTTATGAGAACGGTGCGTTCAACGCCCTGCTCAATGTCCATGCCCGCGATCTCGACGGCACGCCGCGCATCTTCCGCGCCGGTCTGTTCCAGAAGGGCACCAACGACTTCAGCCCCGGTTTCGACATCGAAAAGGTGTCGCTGGACGGTCTGGCCAGCCAGACCCTGTCGTCGGGCGGCGTCGGCCTGACCATGGCCTATGCCTTCGAGGGCCTGGGCACGCTCAACTCGATCACCGCCTACGAAGAGGCCGAGGTCTCCTCGACCGGCGATATCGACGGCGGCAGCATCTATACCGGCACAGGCCTCTATCGCGGCGCCTTCCCGTCGAACACGGGCGGCACGTCAAAGCCGAAGGAATTTTCGCAGGAACTGCGTTTCGAGACCGAGCAGTTCGGCAAGTGGCGCGGCCAGTTCGGCGTCTATTACTTCACCCAGAGCCTGAAATTCTCTGAAAAGGGCTATGACAGCGCGGGTAAGCAGAACCAGAACGTCCTGCACGACAACCTGAACATCAACTACGGCGTCTTCGGCTCCGCGGAGTATCAGGCCACCGACAAGCTGACCCTGCGCGGCGGTCTGCGCTATTCGTCGGACCGCAAGAAGGATCTGGTCGGCGGTCAGGCGACGCTCCCCGGCGTGGCCCTGCCGGTGACGACGCGCGTCGACGGTGATAACGTGTCGGGCGATTTCAGCGCTACCTACGTGCTTACGCCGTCGGTCAATCTCTATGCCCGCGTCGCCACCGGCTATCTGGCCCCGGCGATTCAGGACCGCGTCAACTTCTTCGGCGCGCCGACCACCGCCACCGAACAGACCTCGACCTCGGTCGAGGCCGGGTTCAAGGGCATGTTCATGGACCGCAAGCTGCGCCTGGACCTCAGCGTCTATTCGTTTGAGACCAAGGACATCCAGCTCACCGCCGTCGGCGGTTCGGTCAATACGGCCAAGCTGATCAACGCCGAAAAGGCCATCGGCCGTGGTGTCGAATTGGATCTGGAATACCGTCCGGTCCCCAACCTCATCCTGACCGCGGGCGGCAGCTATAACGCCACGCAGATTCAGGATGCCGACCTTGGCGTCGGACCCTGCGGCGGCGGTTGCACCATGCTCGACCCGATCGTCGGCGGCTTCGCCCGCATCGACGGCAACCCCCTGCCTCAGGCACCGGAATGGGTCGGCAACTTCACCGCCCAGTATTCGTGGCCTTTGTCGAACGGCGGCAAGGTCTTCGTCTTCACCGACTGGTCCTACCGTTCCGAAGTCAACTTCTTCCTCTATGAGGCGGTTGAATTCACTGGCAAGTCCTTCACGCAAGGCGGCCTGCGCGCCGGTTACGTTACCCCGGGCGGCATGGAACTGGCCGCCTATGTCCGCAATATCGAAGACACGATCGTCGCCGAAAGCGCCATCGACTTCAACAACCTGACCGGCATGGTGTCCGAACCCCGCACCTACGGCATCAGCCTGAAGAAGGCGTTCTAAACTGACGAAGCCCCCGGCCATGGTCGGGGGCTTTTTTACTCATGCCGTCAGGGCCGCATGAAAGTGCCCGGCATATCCCGCGATGCGGCTGGCGCTATCGACACCGTTGATGATCCATCGCGCCTCGATCCAGTCGGTGCGGTGGGCGGTGAAATAGTCGCTCAGACGCTTGCCGCTGAACAGGCCGCGCTGCATACCCACGAACAGAATTTGCGCAGCGATCTCGCTCTGCAAGGCCAGATCGGGCTCCGCGATAAGATCGATCCCCAGCACCTCGCCCATACGCTTGTAATTGGCTTTCCACGTCAGTTGCACGAAGCCGCGTCCGGCATAGCGGACACCGTCACCGGGCGTCGTATTGCCGTTTTTGCGCGCCAGCGCTGCGCGTGCCGGATCGGTGCTTTGCGGGTCGTACAGGCGCTTGAGATAGGCCGCGCCGCCCTTTTCCTTCACCGGCTGCATCGTAAAGCCGGTCTCGTGATAGGCCGTCGCCAGCCCATAGGCCAGTTCGCGCGCATCGTCGGCCTGCCAGGCGGTAAGGATGGCTTCGATGCCCTCCACCTGTTTCGGTTTCAGCTTACCACCGAACAGGGACGCGCGGATGGCGGCATAGAAACGGTCACGATCGGTCATGGTTGGCCCTCTTGAAAAGAGACCCAGCCTAGGCCTGACGCAGCCATAGGGGATTATTCGGGCGACAAAAACCCATCATAGGCCGCCAAGGCGTCGGCGGCATACATCAGAGATGGCCCACCGCCCATATAGATGGCCATGCCCAGCGTTTCTTCGATTTCCGCCCGACTTGCCCCCAGCCGCACGAGAGCTTGCGCATGAAAGCCTATGCACCCGTCGCAGCGCGTGGACACACCGATGGCCAAAGCTATCAATTCCTTGGTTTTCTTATCCAGCACGCCGTCCTTGGACGCCGCCGCCGCCAGCGCCGAAAAGCCCTGCATCGTTTCGGGGATACCTTTGCGCAGAACCGCAAGGCGGCTGGACAGGCTGCGCGTGATTTCGACATAGGACTTGGACATGGGCAACACCTTTCAATAAATTAGATATTGCTTAATTAGTATATTCTAATATATATGCAAGAGACCTAAGGAGAAAATCGTTATGCCGCCCGCACCACTCCCTCTGGAGGTTATGCAGAAAAATGCCGAACAGGCCGAGGCCCTTCTCAAAATTCTCGCCAACCGAAACCGACTGATGATCCTGTGCCACCTTGTCAAGGACAGGCGATCGGTTGGTGAGCTGACTGAGTTAGTAGGTTTATCTCAATCTTCCGTTTCGCAACATCTGGCGAAAATGCGCGAGCAGGATCTGGTAACCACCCAGAAGGAGGGGCAGACGGTATATTACCGGCTGCACGACCCCAAGCTCGAAGCCATTCTGTCCACCCTTTATCTGGTCTATTGCCAGTAGCACTATATTATACCTTTCTTATGGAATGCCCATGAAAACTGTTGACGCCGCGACCCTGAACCTTTGGCTTTCCCACGACGAAGCTGTACTTATCGATGTCCGCGAACCGGTCGAACACGATGCTGAACGTATCGCCGGTGCCCATCTCTACCCCTTGAGCTCTCTCAACGCTCAGGCGCTGCCCGATTACACGGGCAAAATACTGGTGGTTCATTGCCTAAAAGGCGGACGCGGACAATCTGCCTGCGCGGCCCTGGAAACGGCAAACCCCGGCCTTGAAGTCTATAATCTTGATGGTGGCATAGCGGCCTGGACAGCGGCGGGTTTCGCGACGGAAAAGAAGCGCGCCACCGCACGTCTGCCAATTGACCGGCAAACCCAGCTTACTATCGGCCTCTGCGTCTTCACAGGCTCGCTTTTGGCAGCTTTTGTACATCCGCTTTACGCGCTTATCCCGGCTTTTTTCGGGGCCGGGCTCACCATGGCCGGTTTAACGGGTTTTTGTGGCCTGGCCCGTGTACTGGCTCTTATGCCATGGAACCGCGCGTAACGCGTCAAACGGATTCTGGCAGGTGCCAGTCGATCGGATCGACGCCCTTCATGTCCAGCCACGCATTGGCCCTGGAAAACGGGCGGCTGCCGAGGAATCCGTTATGCGCCGACAGCGGCGACGGGTGCGCCGATTTCAGGATCAGGTGCCTCGACGGATCGACAAACGAAGCCTTTTTCTGGGCATAGGCACCCCACAGGATGAACACGACCGGCTGCGGCAACTCATTGACCCGCGCGATGACCGCGTCGGTGAAGCGCTCCCAGCCCTTGCCCTGATGGGCGGCGGCCTTGCCCTCCTCGACCGTCAGGACGCTGTTGAGCAGCAGGACGCCCTGCTTCGCCCATGCCTCCAGAAAACCGTGCCGGGCGGGCGGAATGCCGAGATCGGCGTTCAGCTCCTTATAGATATTGACCAGCGACGGCGGGATACGCACACCGGGGCGCACCGAAAAACATAGACCGTGCGCCTGACCTTCGCCGTGATAAGGGTCCTGCCCCAGAATGACGACCTTCACCTTGTCCGGCGGGGTCAAATTGAGCGCACGGAAATATTCGCCGCCTTTGGGGAAGATGCGCTTGCCGGCGCTTTTCTCGCCCTGCAAAAACTGCTTGAGCCCCTGCATGTAAGGGCTGGCGAATTCATCGGCCAGAAGCGCCTTCCATTGCGGATCGAGGGCGCCGTCGGGTTTTGTCTCGGTATCGGTCATGCGCGCATCAAGCCGCGACTCACCGGTCGGGTCAAGACCGTCACGACTTTGTGCAGGTGCCGACCTTGCGGCCCGTCAGGTCGATGTCGATACGCGTCCCGGATTTCGTGCCGCTGACCTTGCCGGTCAGGGTATCGTCGGCGGCAAAGGTGATCTCGCCTGTCACATCGGCCTTGTCGCATCTGGCCACCCAGCGGATCGTATTTCCCGTGCGGGTGATCTGCTGGTTCGGGCACTGGGCGTTCGACAGCGACTTAGGCGGATTGCGGCGGTCTTCGGCGCTCAGGCACACCGTCTCCGTATTGGCGGGCAGCGACAGACCGCTGATGCGCGTCATGGCGGTGACTTCCCAGGCCTCATCTTTCTGGGCTTCGTCTTTACCCTGAGCGCTATCGGGCGCGGCCATGGCCTGTTCGTTGAGCGCCATCGACACCACCGGCACGACGCCCATGACGATGAAAGCAAACACAAACCCACCGATACGCTTGAATACAGACATGATCACTCCACACAAAAAATGCGCAATCGTTTCTCTATCCGGGCAAGGCTTTGTCGCAAATGTGGAGCCTTCCCGCCTTTGATAAAGAGGCCATAAAGACTGCGGTTAATGATTGATAATGGTTCGCAGTCATGCCAAAGTGCCAGCTAATGGCGGGGGCCAGATACGGTATTATTTTAAGGAAACCCTATGCGCGCAGCCCTTCTTTCCGGCCTGATGGCCACCGCTCTCGCCTCAGCCGCCGGCGCGGCAGCCCCCGGCACCCTGACCGGCAATGACGGTAAGGCACTGGGCACCGTGACGGTCACCCCGGCCCCCAAGGGCGTCATCCTGAAAATCGACGCCTCGGGTCTGCCCGAAGGCTGGCACGGCGTGCACTTCCACGCCAAAGGCGACTGCGGCGATACGGCCAAGTTCCAGAACTCCGGCGGCCACGTCCACCACGGCGATGCGGCCCTGACCCACGGCCTGCTCAATCCGGCCTCCAACGACTCCGGCGACCTGACCAATATCTACGTCCACAAGGACGGTACGGCCAAGGCAGAAATCTATTCGTCCTTCGTGCTGGTCGAAGCGAAAGACGGCTCGGCACTTCCGGCGCTCAAGGACGCCGACGGTTCCGCCGTCGTGATCCACGCCTCAGCCGACGACTATACCAGCCAGCCGATCGGCGGTGCCGGTGCCCGCATCGCCTGCGCGGTCCTGCCATAGGCCAATCGACAGCTGAACGCTTATAAACCCCGTCATTCGTGGCGGGGTTTTTGTTTTTAGCCACGGATAAGGCACGGATGCCGCGCAAGCGCGGCGAACACGGATATCCTCATGTTACCTGTGTCAGCTGGTGCATAGCACCGGCATCCGTGCCTTATCCGTGGCTAAATCTTAAAAGAAGGCCCTCCTGTATCGAACAGGAGGGCCAGTTGCTCAGGGAAGTCACCCAGAAAGACTTACCGAGATCTCTGAGGAAGAGATGGATGCTGCCCAACAGGGCTAATTCTTGATCTTCGAAATCTTGGTGCCTTCGATCGACACGCCGGCCATCAGGCCTTGCTGGTTGAAGATAAACGCATAGGCGTCATCTTTCAGCGTCGAGGTCGACAGATTGGCCGCCAGACCCTCATCGACCACGACCACAGTCGGGCCGACGCCGATTTCCCAGCCCTTGGTTTCCTTGATGTAGGTGACGGCCTTGTCGGTCATCAAAAACACGGCATAGCCATAGGACTGCGCTCCGGCCTGAAGACCCCAGGAGCCCGAAAACGAATTGTAATAGGCGTCGTCTTCGCCCTTGTGCGTCAGCACGCCTTCGCCGTAGGCCCCGCCGAAGACCAGTCCGGCTTTTACGATATTCGGGAAGACCAGCACGGCCTTGGCCTTCGCGCCGATGGCCTTGGCGGTCGGGTTTTTGGCATAGAGATTGGCCAGCCCCTGTTTGGCGTCGAGGTCCAGATCAGCCTTAGTGGCTTGCGCAAAAGCGGTTTGCGGCAGGAGTGCGGGCGTCACGGTCGCCCCCGCCACCACGCAGGCCATGAGGATGGATTTCAGTGAAAAATCGATTTTGAACACGGCAACCTCATCTCGTCTGTTGAGGCCACTTGACCATGGCTGAGGTTGCGATCCCATCCGCCAGGGGGCCGCTTCGCATAAAGAGCGCGTAAAAAATCAGAAGGCGGCAGGCGCTTCGAAATGCAGAGCTTCGCCGCTCACCGGGTGCGGCAGCTCAAGCCGTTCCGCGTGAAGCAACAGGCGCGAGCTCAGGGCCTGAACCTCCGGCGGCGCATAGAAAACGTCGCCGATAATCGGATGCCCCAGGGCCATCATATGGACGCGCAACTGATGCGACCGCCCCGTGACCGGCTCCAGTTCGACCCGCGTGCGATCCGTGGCGCGCTCAATGACCCGATAACGCGTCAGGGACGGCTTGCCGATGTCATGATCGATCATCTGCTTCGGGCGGTTGGGCCAGTCGGTGATCAGCGGCAGATCGACTTCGCCAGCGTCATCCCTCACCTGCCCTGCCACCACCGCCACGTAGCGCTTATGCACCCGGCGCTCGGCAAAGGCGATGGACAGGGTGCGATGCGCCTCCGGGCCGCGCGCCATGACAATCAGGCCCGACGTCGCCATGTCGAGCCGATGCACGATCAGGGCGTCAGGCCATATCGCCTGAACGCGCAGGGCCAGCGAGTCCTTGTTTTCCGGCAAACGTCCGGGGACGCTCAGCAGCCCCGCTGGCTTGTCGAACACCAGCAGGGCTTCGTCCTGGTACAGAGGAGTCATGCCATACCTAAGAATGGACGCGGATCAGGGCAGATTGTCTTCCACCGCTCACGCTCTGAGCGTTTAAATACGCCGGGAAAATCGCCGACCTTATCGCCGATATCGAGGATCAGCTGAAAATGCAGATGCGGCGACCAGCCGCCATTGACGTCGGCCTCACCCAGTGCCGCCAGACGGTCGCCCTGCGCGAACTCTTTGCCGATATAGAGATCGTCGAGACTGTCGCGGCTCAGATGTCCGTAGAGCGTCCAGAAGATCACCTCCGGCTCCGGCGCGTGTTCAAGAATGATCGTCGGGCCGTAGTCCTTCAGGTTGTCATTGTTCTGAAAGGAATGGACGCGACCGTGGACCGGCGCAAACACCGCGCTTGCGGCGGGGGCAAAGATATCGATCCCCAGATGCACGGTCCGCCGCTCCCCGCCGTCCCCGGCAAAGACGTCGCTGTCGTAGATGCCGCGATCTTCGTCGTAACCGCCCATACGCAGCGGTTCCCCCGGCACGACGGCCCAGCCCGATGGAATATCACTGCCCCAACCTTCGGCGCCCAGCCCTTCTGTATCCAACCGGATCGGGCGAGCGGCCTGAAGACCCGCCATAACTTCGGCGGACAGTTCGGTGCGCCGGGATTGCCAGTCGAGGAAGGTCTTAAGATCGCTCATGCGCCGTTTTATCGCGGCGGACCGTCCACGTCCACGCCCTGCTGACGCTTGTTGTCAATTTCAGCCGTCATGACTTTTTCACTCGACGCTTAGCTCGCTTTGGCGTTCAGTGCGGCAAACGGAGGCACCTCATGAGCATCTATATCGGCATCGGCGGCTGGAATTTCGAACCCTGGCGCGGCACCTTCTATCCGGACGGCCTGTCTCAGAAGAAAGAGCTGGAATATGCCAGCCGGCAACTGACCTCGATCGAGATCAACTCGACCTATTACGGCACGCAAAAGCCGGAAACCTTCGCCAAGTGGCGCGACGATACGCCGGACGGTTTCGTCTTCTGCGTCAAGGGCTCGCGCTATACGACCAACCGCCGGGTACTGGCCGAAGCGGGCGAGTCGATCGAGAAGTTCATCGGGTCGGGCGTCACCGAGTTGAAGGACAAGCTGGGGCCGTTCAACTGGCAGTTCATGGCGACGAAAAAGTACGATGCCGAGGATTTCGAAGCCTTCCTGAAACTGCTGCCGAAATCGCACGACGGCGTGGCCCTGCGTCATGCGGTCGAGGTGCGCAGCCCAACCTTTCAGAACGCAGAATTCATCGACATGGCGCGGCATTACAACGTCGCCGTGGTCAACGCCTTCGACGAGGACTTCCCGCAGATCGGCGACCAGACCTCCGATAGCTTCGTCTATATGCGGCTGCTGGGCACCGAGGAAAAGGAACCCATCGGCTATTCTGAGGCGGCGCTCGATGAATGGACGACGCGATTGAAGACGATCGCTCACGGCAAGGTGCCGGAGGACATTGCCTGCGTCGGACACCGTGGTGACGGCAAGCCGCGCGATGTGTTTGCCTATGTGATCAGCGGCGACAAGGTGAAAAACCCGCACGCCGCCAAGGCATTGATCGGGAAACTGAAATGAAAGCCCTGCCCTTTAGCCTGATCCTTTTGGCGGGCGCAGCGAATGCCGAACCGCAGGTCTCTCAGCGTTTGCTGGACGATTACAAGGCCCTTCAGGCGACCGCAAAGGGCCTGAAAGATCCGGCGATCCGCACGCCGACCGTCGATGCCCTGACACCCGGCACCTGTATCCGCCATCGCGCCAATCTCAGCGACGCCGACAAGGCCGCGATCCTCGGGCAACTGGCGGCACGGGGTTTTGTCGCCGACACCAGCACCGCGACCATGACCGGAGTATTTCCACCGCTGAACGGCGACGGCACCGCCTGTCCCACCTCGCCGCAGTCGTTCGCGGCGACGCCGGGTGGCACGCTCTATTCGCACCACGGCTGGCCGGGCGGCCTGCCGGAACACGAATTGCTCAACCAGCGCATCGGGGCCGACCTGTCGAAGCGCTACGCCAGGGCGGGCGATGTGCCGGTCGATGGCGACCTCGTCTCGGCGGCGGCGATCTGGCACGACTGGGCCAAGATCATGGTCTTTCAGTGGAAGCCCGACGGGACGCTGCTCAGTGAGTTGCGTATCGGCGGCCCAGCGGCCACGGGCTCGCACCACATCCTTGGCATCGCCGAGACCATGGCGCGCGGGCTATCGCCGCGTCTGGTCATTACTCAGGCCTGCGCCCATGCCGCGCCTTTGGGTGAGGACGCGCCGAAGTTCGTCGTCTGGCTGGAGGCCGCCGCGATCATCGCCCGCGTCGATCCGGTCAAGGCGGGGTATCTGCGCCAGACTGACAAGGGTCTCGATGTGAACTGGAGTACCGGCCTGACGGGGGAAAGCGGCATCTGGCGCGAATGCCTGATCCACACGGCGTCGGACGACAACTACCGCCATTCGCACACGGTTTCGACGGCCGCTGACGACGTACTGAAAAAGCTGGCCCCGCAGTTCGGCTATGACCCCGCAGCGGGGAATTACCTGATGAAGTACCGTCACGTCGCCATGAGTGAACTCGGTGGCGACCGCATTCAGGCGCTGCTCAGCACGCAGGGCGAAGCCGCCGTGCTGGCGGAATTGCAAAAGCTCAGGAAGAAGGGGCTGTTTTAACTTCTTATACCTCCCCAGTTTACTGGGGAGGGGGACCGCACGAGCCGCGAAGCGGTGAGATGTGGTGGTGGGGGTTCTTGCTTACTTATGATAGCGGATACGGAACCTCAGTAAGATACCCCACCACCATTGACTCCGCCAATGGTCCCCCTCCCCGGCAAAGCCAGGGAGGAGTAGAAAAGGGTCACTCCCCCAACAAGGTCTTTTCCCAGAAGATCAAACTCGCCCAGAACTGATAGTCCTGATTGGCTTTCTTGGCGAAGCCGTGGCCCTCATCCTTACCGACCAGATGCCAGGCCATGCCGCCCTTGGCGCGGACGGCAGCCACCATCTGATCGGCTTCGGATTGCGGCACGCGCGGATCATTGGCCCCCGTCACCACCATCAGCGGGATGTTGAGTTTCGCCACACTGGTCATCGGTGAGATTTCCAGCAGCTTGGCCTTTTGCTTCGGGTCGCGCTCGTCGCCGTATTCGACGCGGCGCAGGTCGCGGCGATAGCTCTGGGTGTTTTCAAGGAAGGTGACGAAGTTGGAAATCGCCACCACGCAATTGGCGCCTTTCAGCCGCGCGCCGTAACGGATGGCGACCGCGTAGCACATATAGCCGCCGTAAGACCCGCCGGTCACGGCGATCTTCGAGGCGTCGACGCCGGCGTCCTTATCCAGCACGTCGAGGAAGGCCCCTATATCCTTGACCGAGTTTTCGCGCAGAAACGGCCCGTTATCGAGCGACACGAAGCGCTTGCCGAAGCCGGTCGAGCCGCGCACGTTCGGATAGAAGACGGCGATACCCAGTTCGTTGACCAGATAGTTGGTGCGACCGAGGAAGCCCGTCGTCGATTGCCCTTCCGGACCGCCGTGGATATTGACGATCAACGGGCGCTTGCCGGGGAACTTCTTCGGATCGGGGCGATAGAGGAAGCCCGACACCTTTTCCTTGTCAAACGAGGTCACCTCGACGAATTGCGGCTCGGCATTGACATTGGGGTCCAGCCCACCGGTTTCGGACTGCGTCCAGCGCTTGACCGTCATGGTCTTCGGATCGACGGAATAGGCGTCCGACGCCGCCTTGGCCGAGGCGAGCGTCAGGCCGATCTCGCCCCACGGCGCGAAGTCGAAACCGCCGATGGTGCCGTCCGGCAGGCCGGTGACAGGGGTCGATTTGCCCGTCTTCGGATCGAGCAGACGCAGGCGCGTCACGCCCGCCTCATTGACAGAATAAGCAATCATCGATCCGTCGTCGGAAATATCGAAGCTGTCGACATCCCATTTCGGCTCCGGCGACTTCGGCGTGAACTTGCCGGTCTTGATGTCGAGCGTCCCCAGGCGCTGGAAGTCCGAACCTTCGTCGGACGTCACCCACAACGTGCCGTCCGGCGCAAAGGTCGCGCCACCATAGGCGATGTCTTTCTTATGGTCGCCGATCGGCGTCTTCTGGCCCGTGGCGAGGTCGAGCAGGTACAGGTTCGACTTGGTCACCGACACATATTCCGCGATGACCGCGGTCTTTTTGTCCGGCGCGAAGTCGGCAAAGCCCCAGCCACCGCCCTTGACCTCGGCGACCATTCTGTCGGTCTTCGGGGCGCGCGGGTTCATCACGTAAAGGTCGTTGTCGGTGCCGTTGCGGCGCGTCGAGCTGTAAGCGATCAGTTCACCGTCCTTCGAGAAGCCCTGAAAACCGTTGCGGCTCTTGCCATCGGTCAGAAGCGTCAGCTTGCCGTCTTTCAGCGTATAGAGCTGAAAGAACTCGCTGCCGCCGGTATCCTTCGAGACCAGCAGCACGTCGCCCTGCGGCGACCAGCTACCGCCGACCGGTTCGGCCTCGAATGAAATCTGGGTGCGCGCCCCCATCGGCATTTTCACGACATGAAGCTGCGCGACATTGCCGAAGCGCGTCGAGATCAACATCGACTTGTCGACCGGATTCCAGCCGCGGAAGCCCGCCGTGCGAAACTCCATATAGGGCCGCGTCGCTGCAACCATGGCGTCCGGCACCGCCGGGATACCGTCGGCGATCAGATTGGCGGGCTTCTCCGCGTCGGCAAAGGCCGACATCGGCAACAGAGATACGCCTACGGACAGGGCCAGCAAGGCCATTGATTTGCGCATGATTCAGCTCCCAGCATGAAATTGCGGAAACTAAATCACGATCCTGTCGCCTTTGATACTAAATTTTCCGCAACTATTTTGCGGTGTCGGCCGCCTTGCGAACATAGTAGTCGGCCAGCACCTCGAAGGCCAGCTTGTGCTCGCCGGTTTCCGACAGCAAACCCTTGCGGTTCCAGCCGTTCTGATAGATCGGATGTTCGCGGCGCGGCGACTGGAAGTCCTTCAGAATCCACGGCGACATCCCCTGCAGCCCCGGAATCTTGTCGGCCATCTCCAGCGTCTTGCGGTAATATTCCGCCTGATACTCCTCGCTGAACTTCTTCGGTTCGCCCACCGCGTGATACCCGGCCAGCGCATCGGCACCGAATTCCGACAGGACGATCGGCTTCTTTTGCGGTGCGGTCCAGCGCATGTCCGGCAGGGCATCCAGCTTGTCGTCACCGTACCAGCCGGCATAGGTATTGACGGCCATGACGTCGAGCTTGTCGACCAGCGGGTCGTCGATGGCGATCACCACGTGGCCGTCTATGGTCTTGCGTTCGACCAGCAGCGCTGCCGAAATCAGACGCGTCGGATCGAGCGCACGGGCATTGTCGGCCATGGCGTTATGGAATTTGGTGCGCGGTTCGGAAATCGGCGTCTCGTTGCCGACGCTCCACAGGATGACCGAGGCGCGGTTGCGGTCGCGATAGATGGTTTCGGCCTGCATATGCTTGACCTTGGCCAGAGCCTCCGGGTTTTCCCAGTCCACCGTCCAGTACACGGGGATTTCGCTCCACACCAGAAGCCCCATCTCATCGGCCAGGCGCACGGTCACCTCCGAATGCGGATAGTGCGACAGGCGGACATAGTTGCCGTGCAGGCCGTATTTGATCTCGCTCAGCAGCGCGCGCGCCGCCTGAGGCGTGATGCGTCGTGCCGGATTGGTGCCGAACTCCTCCTCATGCAGCGAAATGCCGCGCAGGAAGATCGGCTTGCCATTGAGCAGTATCTGCTCGCCCTTCACCGCAATCGTGCGGAAACCCATCCGGTCCTTCAGCGTATCCCCGGCGGCGGAGAAGGTGACATCGTAAAGCGTCGGGCTTTCCGGCGACCACAACTTCAGCCCCTTGGGCGCCTTGACGTCAAAGGCCGCATAGCCCGTGGCGTCGGTCGTGGCGCTGACCTTGATCCCGGCACCGGCGACCGCGAAGGTCACGGCCTGACCGGCGGCATTCGCCCCGTTCAATTGCACACTGCCCGTGATGCGGCCCTGCGTCGTCAGGGTCGCGGTCGCATCGTCGACAAAGGTTTGCGGCGTATAGATCAGACGCACCGGGCGCGTGATGCCACCATAGAGGTCCCAGTCGGTGATCTCGGTCGGGATCGTCTTGCCGTCGTGTTTCGAATCGACGCCGACCGTCAGGCGGTTCTCACCCGCTTTCAACGCGTCGGTCACTTCGAACACGAACGGCGTAAAACCGCCCTCGTGGCGGCCGATTTCCTTGCCGTTCAGATAGATATAGGCGCGATAATTGACGGCCTCGAAACGGAGGAACGCGCGTTTGCCGCTCAGCGCTTTGGGCGTGAACTTGCGCTGGAACCAGATCAGGCCGTCATAATAGCGCAGTTCCGGTTCCGCGGCATTCCATGCGCCGGGGATGGACATCTGCGGTCCGCGGTCCATGTCGAATTCGAAGAAGGTCGCGCCGCCTTTCGCCTCTTCGGCCGCCACGTCGAGGTCGCGATAGCGCTGCATGCGCGATTTGGCGACCCAACCATTGATGTCGGTCAGGCCCGTCCGGTAGAGATCCTTCGAATAGGTCCACTGCCCCGACAGGTCGTCATTTTCCCGGTCGATCGCGCCTGTCAGCAGGTATTTCGGTCGCAGGTCCGACGCCGCGTTTTGTGCCATTACCGGCGCGGCCGACATCAGACACAGGCCGATCACAGCCGCGATCAGACGGGACAAAAGGGGCATGGAGCGTCTCCGGTTATTTTTTGTTGGCGATGGGTGGCGGCCCATTGGTCGATCTATTTTCACTCTATAGCGCGCAAGGGCCAACCAATTCAATCATATTCAGTCGAAATTGCGCGCCCGCTCGTGTTCAATCGTTTGCGTCAGTTCCAAAGATTTCAACCTCGCGATCAATATCGCACAGATTGTGCGAGCACTACCTTTGCGATTTCCTTATAAGCGACTCTCTGGCCATATATTTTATCCTTACGCGGATCAGCCTAGCCCTATTATGGCAATCGAAGCCATTGCCCGCGCCCTTGCGTCGCGATTGGATAAATTCCCTTACAATTGAACACAGTCCGGCCCTGCTTTCGCCAGAAAGACATGGGATTTTCGTGACAGGTCCCGCCCTCAGGCCACTGCATAAGAAGGGCAATCATGATGGTAAAGCGTTGCGGTTGCCGCAATGTCGGGTCTTTTCAGAAGCGAGTCTGTCAGTAACCTTCCCCGAAGGACAAGACCGCATGTATATGTCCCCGCATCGCCTGAGCGATCTGATTGCCACCGCCATCCCCTTCCCGTCCGGCCATCTATTTCACCGCCGCCTGACGCCAGAAACCTTCGTCACCGCCGTGTCGCGTCTCAACAGCCTGGCCATTCAGGTCCACCGGACCGCCAGCCTGCGTAGCCGCCAGCCGGAAATCCAGACCTATGCCCGTCAGATGGCGGAGGGCCATATCTGGCTGAACGAGGCGCTCCTCACCGCCTGCGAAGCCAGCGGCACCCCCAAAAGCATGGAATATACGCCCGATATCGCCCAGCAAAAACGCCTCGACGACCTGCAACTCTGCGAAGCCGCGGATTTCGATTTCGACTATATTCGTCTGCAAAACCAGATCTATATGGAAATCGTCATCCTGTGCGAACAGTTTTCCCATCGGCATAGTCATGACCGGCTGGAAATCTACGCCCTGACCATGTGCAACTATCTGCGTTTCCATCTGGAGCAATTTGCCCCCGGCGGGGCCGCCAAAACCCCTTCAGAAGATATTGCGCCAAAGATCGTTTAATATCCTGTCTTATAAACTGTTTTCTAAAAAATGGCCACCGTTCCGGGTGGCCCTTTTTTATTGACCCGCCCTGCGACGCGCTTCTATGGTGAGTGAAACGGAGTGCCCCCATGAGCGATCTTTACGACATCCCCCTGCGCCGCATCGATGGATCGGACGCTACGTTGAAGGATTTCACGGGCAAGGTGTTGCTGGTCGTCAATGTCGCGTCGAAATGCGGCCTCACGCCGCAATACGAAGGCCTTGAAGCGCTTTATCGGGCAAGGCAAGGCGAAGGCCTTGAGATTTTAGGATTCCCCGCCAACGACTTCATGGGGCAGGAACCCGGCACCGAAGCCGAAATCGCCAGCTTCTGTTCTACGAATTTCGACGTCACCTTCCCCCTGTTTGCCAAGATCAGCGTCGCAGGGGACGGCAAGCATCCCCTGTACAAGGCCCTGACCGAGGCCCGCCCGAAAGCGACCGGCGACGAAATCATGCGGGAAAAATTCGCAGGCTACGGCTTCCCGCCCACCCCGGCGGGCGAAGTGCTGTGGAATTTCGAAAAATTCGTCATCGGCCGCGGTGGCAAGGTCATCGAACGCTTTTCCCCGGACGTAACGGCCGAAGACATCCGCCTCACCACGGCTCTCGACCGCGCACTCAAGGCTTAGACTGGAACGACTTTAAAATAGAGTCGTCAGCCAGTCGGATATATCGCTTTAGCTGAACGCCCGCGCGGCGGCATGAATGGCCTTAAGCTGCAAGGGGCTCAGGCGACCGAGTTCCCTCAGCAGATGAGGATTGCGAAAATATATCCATTGCGCGTCCTCAAACCAGCCGCAAACCGTGGCAGGCGCACAATCCCATTGCGGCGTCGGCAGTATATCGACCGGATGCACCTGCATCTTCTCACAGATATCCATCAGCTTCGAACAACTGACTCGGTTGGTTCCCCGCTCGTATTTCTGCACCTGCTGGAATGTAACCCCAATCCCTTCGGCCAGTATCTCCTGCGACCATCCGCGCGCCTTGCGCAACCGGCGAATGGTCAAACCCACGTGCCGATCGACCGGATGTGCCTCTTTTAGCGCCCCCATCACCTTCTCCTTTTGTACAATCAAAAGATGAAGCATGATGAATTTCGCGTCAATCAATATTATTCATTTATCGCATATTTTATTCAAAATGACTTCCGGCCGCGACAATGGGATAAAGACCATCGACCTCCGTCAACGGTAGCTTGCCGATCACTTCTTCATAGGCGGGCCGCCCCTCTGTATCGCTCGCCTCGTAGTGCAGAAGCTCCACAAAGTGACTGCCCTGTCGGATAAACCGGCGTACCAGATACCCGCCGCTTTTCAGCTTGACGACCACGCCCCCATACCGGCGCGGCAGGGCCTTCAGATCATAAAAGACAACTTCCCCCGCCTGCAGGTACGGCGCCATGTCCTCAGTCAGTTGTCGCATAAATCGTATATGCGGACCGCCCAATCGATCCATAAGCGTCTTGACGGCAGGGTCGGTTTCGAACATTCCCGTTTCAGGCGCGTCGGCGCGATCCAAGGCCGACGGAAATCTTTCATCATGCTCCAGAAGCCTCACCTCGGCCTCCAGATCGCGGGCGGTAAACCCCAGAGCCGCCAGTATCCGGCTGCGCACCGTCAGGCGCTCGTAGAAGGCGCGGCTATCGCCGCTTTCGTAGCGGCCCCAGGTAGGTTGCGACGTGCCGGCGGCTTTGGCGGCCTGATCCTGAGACAGACGCGCCCGTAAGCGCAGATGCGTCAATGCCTGACCATATACAACCGCCTTGTCCACCGTGCCTCCGAGCGAGCCAGATTCTGCCCACGACCATAGCGTGTCGAAGACGGCCCCGAAAGCCACTCTCACGGGGTCATTAAGCGATTTATCAGTTTTCGAGGTTGAGATTGAAACTTAGCGAGACACTTGGGCCCGTCGCCAGGTTCGTCGTTATTTCCTGACGCAACCAGCTTTCCCAGAGCAAAAGCGTGCCGCGTTGCGGAATAACCGGAATAAAGGTCTGACGATACAGACGGGCATCCGGAAGACGTGCGGGCGCATGCATCATCATGCCCAGACGGGGATCTTCGAACCTCAGTTTTCCGGAATTTTCGGGCACGCTCGTATAAAGCGTCCCCGATAGGACACTATGGGTATGGATATGGCTGGGCTGTGCCCCGTTCGGCTCAAGCAGGTTGATCCACAGGCGCGTCACCCGCAGCTTTTTACCGCCTAAGTCCAACTGGGCCTGCGCGGCAAAAAGGGCGGCCTGATACGCCAGAACCGGTTTCAGTTCGGCGAAAGCATCATCGACGTCTGCCGGGTCAGGCACAGACGGGTAAGACGTGTAACCGGGATAGCCGTTGCGTTTGGACCACTGCTGACCTTCACGGTCGTCGACGGCCATCCGGCGGCACCCTGTGTCCAGCCGCGTGACAAGACTATCCGCCGACGTCCCGGCCAGTTCGGTCTTGTAAATGTCCGTCGCAAAGGCCGGCATCAGCGAACCCGAGGCAGATATGTCCTTCATGTCCTGTCCTGTTCGCCGGATTTACATATCGAGATTGAAACTGATGGAGAGACGCTTGCCGTTCCCCGTATTGATGCCGACCTGATGGCGCAGCCAGCTTTCCCAGAGCACAAGCGTGCCACGCTGAGGCGTTACGCTGATGAAGGTCCTGCGAAAGGGTTCGGCCTTCGCCTGACGCGGCGGTGCGTGCATCAGGAGCGGCTGGCGCGGATCTTCGAGGTCCAGATCACCGGACCCCGGCGGCGTTTCAAGATAGATCGTGCCTGAAAACGCGTTCAGGGGGTGGTTGTGCCCTGTATGCCCGCCGCCCGGGTCAAGAACATTGATCCACATATTGTAGAGTTTGGGCACCTTTCCCTGCAAATCCAGTTCAAGAAGCCTCGCGTAAATAAGCGATTGTGTCTCAATCAGCGCTTTGAGTTCCCCGAACGCCGGATCGATGACCGTCAGATCCAGAATCGATCCGTAGGACGTGTAGCCTTGGTAGGTCTTGGCTTTCGACCACGCCTGCCCGGCCTTATCCTCCGCCGCCACACGGTGGCAAGCGGCGGTGAGGCGCGTCAGCAATGGGTCGGCGGACGTGTCGGCCAGGTCGATACGATAGGTCTCCGTAACGAACACCTGCAACACCGAACCCGCTGGTGTCTGAGTCATGTCACGCACCACCTTACGGCGTGACCACCAGCAAGGGTCGCATATCGGGCACCGCAGCGGCCAGTTCGCGCGCCACCATGTCGGCAAAGTAATCCGCGCCCTCGCGCCCCAGATGCGTATCGTCGAAAGACAGTTTAGGCACCACCGTCGGGAGCGGTTCACCGGCCTTCTTCTGAGGTTGAATCTTGCCTGTCGGTTCTGCCCCGCGCGGCAATTGCGCAAAACGATCGGCCGCCTCTTGCCCCATCGCCTGTACGGCTCTGGCACTGTCGGCATTGAGGTCGATCACGGGCACCTGCATTTCGGTGGCAATGCGGCGAACGGCCTCGGCCCACGGTGCCAGAGAATTCACGTGCTTGGGGCCGTCGAAAGCGCGGCGCGTCAGGGGCGTCACCAGAACGGGTATGGCGCCTGCGGCTCTGGCCTCACGCACATACTGGCGAATATAGTCGGGAAACTCGGTCTCCAGATTGGTCGTGCGGTCCGTACCCGGCTGGTCGTTATGGCCGAACTGAATCAGCACCCACACCTTGCTGTATCCGGGGGTGCGCATTTCGTTGAGGGCAATATCCCACGAACCCTCCGCGATATAGGTCCGCGAACTGCGACCCCCGCGCGCCAGATTCACGCAATTGGCAAACGAACTCACATGATAGCCGCAGAAGCTTGGCCCCCAGCCGCCGATCACCGCCGTCGTCGAATCGCCGACGAGGATAATTTTGGACGGGTTGATCTTTTTTACCGCCGGTTTGGGGGTTGGCGTGATGGTGGCTTCAGGCGTCTGAGCGAATGCGGCCAGAGGCCAGAGTGCCGTGACGGCAACAAGATATTTGAGCTTCATGGGAGTCTTCCTGCAGGGGTGCGGACAGCGACGACCGCATTGTCTTTTTTGATAGGCAAGGTAAGCGGGTTGGGTATCAGACGTGACTTGGCATCCAGTCACCGAATAGACGCGGACGCGAAAGCGCGAGGGCTTCGATCGGTGTCAGGGTCTGGCCCCGGCGCGTACCGCGGGCCCCCGGCCCGGTGTTGCGGTATTCACGAAAGCGCGCGTCTTCAGGCTCGAACCATGTTTTGGGATTACCGTCGGGGCCGGTGTACCACATGCGCGTCCATCCCAAGGGCGAGATATGACGGCCCATGTGACACTCAAGATAGGCCGCCATACCCACCGAACGCGGATCGCCCACACGTTTGCCATTCAACGTGGTGGAGGCGCGCCACGGCCGCCCCAGAAACACGCTTGCGTCGGGCACCCCTGCATCCGCCGTCAGGCGGCATCTGAAAAATGTCAGACCCGCCGCCTGATCGATCATCGTGCTGGGGGCGGCGATATAGCCTTCGACCGGGTCGAGCCTCGGCCTCGACCGGATGTCGCAGCGCTCGAACAGCGCAATCGCACCCCCAAAGATGAAATCGTAACTGCCCGCGATCAGGCACCTTTCAAACAACGCGCGACCTTCGGCGCAATACAAGGTGTCCTGATGGCTGAGAATATGACAGTTGCGCACCACGGCCCGGTCGCTGCCGCGCCCCAATGAGAGCGCAATGGCTTGCTGGCTGCCGCCTTCATCGGCGCGCAAACCACCGGGGCGACGCATCTCGGCGGGGGCATCGAACCCATTCTCGATGGTCAGATTTTCCATTCTGAACCCCGGCGCCAGAACGTTCAGGGTGGCGGTGCGGAAGGTGCCATAAGGCTTGCCGTCAGGTGCTATTTTCCCGGCATAGGCGTCGTTGGTCAGGACGGTTTTTGCAATACCGGCCCCGAAAATTTCGATATTGGCCCGCCGGATCGTCGTCTGGCCCGCGAAGGTGCCTGCCCTGATCTCTATGCGATAAGGAGAGGTCGTCGACGACGGCGCGGCATCGACGGCGGCCTGAAGCGTGGCATAGCTGCCCGGCTCTCCGGTCGGGCTTACGATCGCATCCGGCGTCCGCGCTTTGGCCTGCACGGACAGGGGAAGCTCGGCTAGGGGAAGCACGGCCAGCATAGACGCTACGCTACGTCGTGTAAGTCTGGACATTTTGATCCTTCCAGGGGGCAAGGTAAAAAGGGAGGAGGCTTCCGTCAGGATGCCTCCTCCAGGAGAGGAAAGAATATCATGCCTTCCGGGAACCCGATATGCGGGTTCCCGGACCTGCGTTACTGCATCTTGTAAACGATACCGACGTTGAAGCGACGGCCCGCATACTGGACATTCCAGGCCGACTCCGGCGACGCCTCAAGCCCCCGGGCGGTGCCGACGCGAACGCTGGCCTGCTTCGTCAGGTTGCGGGCTTCCCAGAAGATTTCGACGTTGTCGTTCACCTTGTGAGACACCTTGGCGTCGAGGTAGCCATATGCCTGATTGTAATAGGCTTCACCCGGATTATACGGCAGGGCCGCAAAGCTCAGTGGGTTGGTGCTCGGCCAGGCATAGGACGGCCGACGATCCACCCCACAGTTGGACATGCACTCCAGTACGTTGGACCGCTTCTGATAGGACAGACGGGCACTGGTCTTGCCGTCATCGTACCAGACCGCCAGGTTGGCGAAGTAATCCGGACGACCGGAGGATCCCAGGTTCTTACCGGTGATCAGGTCGGTGAACCCTGCTGCGCCCTTCGACTTGTTGGTCGAGTAGTTGAAGTCGACACCGGTATAGCGGAAGCGCCACGGCAGGAAGGTCAGGGCCGTCTTTGTCGAGAGCTCCCAGCCCGACTGGGTTTCACCTGGCTGGTTGATATAGGTGCCGTAGGTGAACTGGAAATCCGACAACGGACGACCGGTGACGGGATCGACCTCATCCGTTCCTTCGAAGACTCTCTGATCCGTCAAAACGATACGCAACGGTTTGCCGATCTTCACCTTCTGGCGATAATAGGCCAGCGACACATAGGTATCCTTATTGACGTACCATTCAATCGCGGTGTTGTTTTTCGTCGCCGTATAGGGCTTCAGATCCGGGTTACCGAAGGTGGTGCAGCTCTGATCGACCTCGGACACACCTTGGTCCGCTGGTGTTTCCGTACGCTCATCGATCGTACAGGCGCCGGCAGGGAACAGGTAGCTGACGCCGGGACGCGACACCGTTTTGGCCCAGTTGTAGCGAATGACCAGCTTATCCGGCACGGCCCAAAGAGCGGCGTTGTAGCTGGGGAGCCAGTCGGCATAGGAGCGAGCCACGGCAACCGGTTTGTTGATCGTGGTCGTAGTGACGCGATTATAACCGTTTGTCTCGTTCCATTCCAAGTTCACGTTGCCGGTATTTACATTCTTGCGCGTCGAGTTGATCGAAACATAGCCGCTGCCCGTTACCGACGAGAAGACCCCGCGGACGCCGAAATTGCCTTCGAAGGACATGTCGAACGGCAGCTTCTGTTCGAAATCGAACATGTAATAGGCAGCAGTGACCGTCTCGGCAGAGAAGTCTGTCGGTTTGGCATACAAATTACCGTCCGAGCCTTTACAGACCTTTACACAGTCGAAGTTATAATTAACGGTCGCCGGTGTCAGCGAGATGAGTTTCGCCAGATCGAGGCTGTTCCATTCGGTACTTTCCAGGCCTTCATAGCCCGGGAAGAAGGCGGCCCCATGAGTGTCCCAGATGCTTTGCTGGATTATCGACAGCAGATCAGCCCGGGGCATGGTGTGGACGCCATGCATCCAGGTGGTGGCCGTGGCCGTCATGGCGTTTGGCACATAGCCATAGACGCAGGCATTGACCGCCGTGGTGGTCGGCTGGTTTTCACACGCCCGCAGATTGCTCTGGTAGTCCGAAGTCGGCACGCTCACACCGGCCTTCGGGATGAAGCCTGCGCCCCTCCAAACCTGGGTATCGATCGCACGGTACTGCACCCCGGCCTTAAAGCGCTTGAGGATGGGGAAGTCGTCCATCCGGTAGGTCACGTCGAGCTTGGCCTGATCTTCCTGACCTGCGGTAATCCGCGGACGCCATCCAAGACCCACCACATCACTATATTGCGCGAGCTGTGACGCCGTCGCTCCGGTCGCCGGAAGCAGCGGCATATATTGCGATATATCATTGGGGTTGAAGTTCGAGGGGAGATCGATCTTCCACGACCCGTCCGGCGTCGCCGACATTTTAGCACCATACAGATACGCCCTGACGGACGTACGCAGGTCATAGCGCGAGTGGTCGGACGTGGTCCGGCTTGCCATGAAATCGATCTGCAGGGGACCGTCTTTGTAGTTGGCGCCCGTCTGGAGATAAGAGGTGTCGAATGTCTGGGTGTTGAGGATATGATCGATCAGGTACTCGCCGCGGCCCAGCGTCAGGGACGTGACATGGTGCTTGCCGTCCATGGTCACCGACCCCGGCACGACATTGATCGCCTGCCCCACAACCGCGAAACCATTTTGGGTCGTGACGGCGCCTGCGGTGTTATCGAGACCGCGCCATGCCGAGATCTGATTGGGGTTATACAGATAATAGCCATCGCCTGCGATGATCGGGTCAACGGAATTAAGCGGGAAGGTTGTGTTGTTAACGAGCGTGTAGCTGTTTTTCCAGGCCGGCGTATCGCCTCGGGTGGTCGGGTTGATATCGATGTTGCCCTGGCTGCGGTTCGAGCGCCACTGATGCATTTCGCGGTTGGACTGCTGGTATTTGACGAAGGCCGTCAGCTTGTCATTGATGCGGTAGTCGAAACGGATATCCCACGATAGGCGGTCTTCGTACTGACGCTCAATCGCATCACGCACCTGACCCGGCGTATAGTCGTTCCACTGGTTCAGACAGGTGATGCGCTCACCAATACGCACGTTTTGAGCGTCGCGACGATTCACACCGCTGTTAACGGCGGTAGAAATCACCGCGAGCTCAGCTTCCGTATACAGTGGGAAGGCCGCGTCACAATCGGCCTTGGTCTTGGCATTAGCCGACTTGGTGACGACATCGAGCGGCGTATTGGTGTTGAACTTGCCGCTGCCGCTCACGAGGTCGTAGGAAGCGATGGGCACATTGGCCAAAGACCCTCCTACCGTGGCCGGATTGAATTGGACGGTCTTTTCCGGCGAATTGTCGAAATCGGCGAGACGGTAATAGCCCTGATCGAAATTATCCATCGAGGTCTGATGGCTCTCGTTCATCACCTTGCGGTAAGACAGGTTCCCCGTCACCCCCAGACGGCCCCCGAAGAACTTGCGCGACGCCACGATGCCGATATCCGGCGCCCATTTCTGGTTCAGCGAGTTACGCTCGCTGCCCAGACGCAGCTGAAGGTACGGCTTCTTGAAATCGAGCCCGGTACGCGTCTGAATCGACACCGTGCCGCCCAGACCGCCTTCCGTCTGATCCGCCGTGGCACCTTTGACAACGTCGACGCTCTTGATCAGGTCGGCCGGTAGTTCGCGCAGGTCCGCCGCGCGTCCGCCCGGCACATTGATGGCCAGATCAGCACCGGAAGGCGCGGTCGACATGCCGTCAAGCTCGACGCGCGTCAGATCGGCGGTATTACCGCGCAGGCTGATGGATTCGCCCTCACCCGTTTCACCGCGGGTGATACCGACACCTGCGACGCGCGACAGGGCTTCGTTGATGTTGCGGTCCGGGAACGAACCCACATCATCGGCGACGATGGAGTCGGTCGCAGTCTTGGCCCGCTTTTTCCGATCAATGGCGGACTGCTGCGATGCGCGGACGCCGACGACCACAACTTCCTGAATATTATCGGCCTTTTGTCCGCTATCCTGCTGCGCGAACGCGTTACCGCCCATCGTCAGCGTGGCCAGTACCGACAGCGCTGAGCCCGCCAGCAAATATCGCGAATATCTTCCTTGTACGTTTTTCATATTTCTACCCTGTTTCGTCGTTAGATGACGTGTTATCCGCCCGCTTACCCGCCGGTCAGCGCGCAAATTTTCTTTATTTTCTGATTGTTAGACATGGCAGCGAGCCCCCTCTCCATGCTGTGACATTGGTTTAGATTTGAGGTTCCTTACGGCAATCAAAGAAGAGGCGAGCACCCATGGGGTCGAAGCGCCCGCCTCAGTTGATCCAACGGGGATGAGGTTGGAACTTGCGACGCGCCGAGGCCCGTCATGACGAGAAACGAAAAAAGTGGCCGGTTGCCGTTGAGGTAAAATCAGCCGCAACCGGCCTGCACGGTCGGGCGCTTGCCCGCCCACTGCAGTTGGGAGGTTCGTGAATAGGAAATGGCACGGCCTTGGCGACGGCTGCGTCAGCGAGCCATGGTCGGCCTAAGCCAATGTTAGATAGCGGCCGGTCGGACCAGACATTGCGACCGACGGCCGTCTTTGAATTTCAGAACATTCATCCGTTAACCCCTGCTTTCGTTTATAATTGAACGACGCCTCAAGCTCCTGTTCGACCGTTGATCGACGAAGCTTAATTCGCGGGCTCAATGTTGCGATGCTGCAACCTACGCCATCATGTTAGCGGTATCTTTTCATTAAACGCAACAATATATTTATGTAAAAATTTCCAAATATGAAATGATAATTAAAAATGTTGCCAAAATGAAACATATATTAATAGTATATAATTATTTATTGTAGTGAAAATGGCATGAAAATAGACCAACTCAATCAATTCATGAGCCGGTTATACATTTTAATTAATATTATTATTTTCAATAAATACTGAAAATGTAATATTAATACATAAATTCAATTTTCATAAAAATTGAAAGCGGATAATTTTTATCTCTATGTATTAAGACATCGCATGTCTGGAAACCCGACATGGCGCAGACATTTTTTCGCCACGAAAGCCTTGGGACGGATGAACGGCATGCCTTAAAACGGTATGGCGGACGGCGGGCGCGCCTGTTGTCGCACCTCGGCTGACACACGCCCTTTCCTCAGGCACGCCAGACGTACACAGCAAAAAGCCCACCGTTTACACGGTGGGCCGTCGCACGCCCCGGGGAGCGGAGCGATATGGAGGGGGATTTATGGCAGCAAATCGCGTTTGAGATCCGGCACGGCCCGCGCCAGTTCGGACGCGACCAGCTTCGAGAAAAAGTCCGCCCCCTCACGACCGACATGCGTATAATCAAAGCTCGCCTTAGCCTGCCCCATAGGTTCGGTGGCGGCCCGAATCTGCTCTTCGGTCAGGGGCGGCTGGTTCGGTGGTGGCGTCACACCGGTAGATCCAGCGATCGTGTTGCCGGTCTTGCCAGCCTCAAGGACCTGCGGGGACGGCGGCCTTTGCGCCAGCTTCATCGCCTCAACCGCGCCCATCTTCTGAACTTCGGCCTGCGACCGGGCGTACAGATCGACCAGAGGCACATTCATCTCCCTGGCGACCTTGCGCGTCGCATCGGCCCAGGGGCCGAGATCGTTCTCGACCTTGCCATCCTTGAAGCCCCGTCGTGTCAGAGGCGTAACCAGCACCGGAACACCGCCGGCGGTACGAACCTCATCGACATATCGCTTCAGAAAAACCGGGAATTCGGTCACCAGATCGGTCGAACGGCCGGGCTTGCCGGGTTGATCGTTGTGACCGAACTGGATCAGCACGTAGGTCTTGCCGTAAGCGGCCGCCCCCGCCTTCACTTCGGCCAGAGCAATGTCCCACGACCCTTCGGCCAGATAGGTGAAGCTCGACCGACCGCCACGCGCCAGGTTGATACAGGCCACGAACGACGTCACATGGTCGCTACAGAAACTCGGGCCCCACCCCCCCAATACCGCCGTGGTCGAATCGCCGACCAGAATGATCTTCTTGGCATTGATTTTACGAATCTGGGCCCGCGCCTCGGCATCCGTAACGGCGATAGGTGGTGACGCGGGTTGTACCGTCTGAGCCACAGCGGGCAATGCCAGCAAACAACCCAGTGAGAAAAGTATGGTTTTCATGATTCCAAAGCCCTGTATTTGACGTTTTTGAAGCGCGCTGACCCGCTTTGTCCTGCGGCATAAACGGCAGGCTTTCAGCATCCGAAAACGCGTCGAAGATGACGAAATGACGATGATTGCCCAGACGCCTCCACATTCATTAAGACCGCCGGAACGATGCAGCCCGACATCGGAACGTCGCTTTTTAATTTTTTCGATTAAAAACCATAGCTCAGACCGACCGACAGAGTCCGCCCGCTCCACTGCACATCACTCAGGCGTCGGGCGGCGTAATCTTCCCAGGCATAGGTGGCCTCATTCGTCAAATTCAGACCTTCGAATCGAATCTGCAGATTTGGCGCAAGTCTGTACGCGATCGCTGCGTTGACATGCTGTGACGAATCCACACCGGACGCATCCATAGCCAGCGCCCCAGGGACACTGGTCAGGTAGGCGCTGCGATACACGGCCGTTATCTGGGCATCGAATCGACCGCGTTTATAAAAAAGGGTTCCCCGTGCTGTGCGTGGTGAAAGATTGACAAGATCGTAGCTCACCTGCCGGGCCCGACCACCCTGCATCAGTACGTAGTCCATATCGCTGGACATCAGCGTATAGCTGGCATCCAGTCCCAACCCCCGAAACGGTTTTGGCAGGGCCTCACCCCGCCAGCGCAGGGTCGCTTCGGCGCCCCTCAGTTTTCCGCCGGAGGTGTTGATAAATCGGGACATGAGAAAATCGTCAGATACCGAGGCCCCCGTCTTATCCAGCACAGTCGCTGACAGGCCTGTATCACTAAACCGCCCCACATAGGCGAGCGGCTGGATATAACTATCGATATCCTTGTAGAAAACGCCCATCGACATATTCAGATCGCGTGAAACATACCATTCGAACGTCAGATCGAGGCTTGTTGCGCGGATGGGTCTGAGCAGCGGATTCCCTGTGATAATCTGGCGCGAGGCACCGCTGACGCTCAGGGCTGTCGCCGCAGCGATACCGGTCAGCGGCGGTCGCGCCATGACCCTGGCCAGCGAAACGCGGACCACTTTCGCCGGATCAAGTTCCACGGCCAGATTGACGGTCGGCAGCGCATCGACATAGCGCCGGGAGACGGACTCGAATCTGGGGGTTCCGGACAGGTCCGAGGTCGACTCATCGTAAAAACGGGATATCTGACGGGTTTCGACCAGACGCAATCCCATATCGCCCTTATAAGGGTAACCATGCCAGTCACCGGTAAACCGGGCCTGTACAAATACGGCCAGATCGGTTTCGCGCACCGACTGATTGAAGCCGCGGGCCAGCGAGGTTTCGCGAGACAGGGCGGTTCGTCCGCTATTGGCATAAAGATCGTAGGCTCTGACAAAGGCCTCGGGGTCGGGCGCAAACCAGCATAGGGGCGTGTCTGCCGCCTTTGCCACCTTGTCGAGCCCGCAAAACGTGCGGCCTAGCGTACTCAGGCCCTCCGGGGGGATCGGAAAATCGGCCTCCCCTTCGGCAAATTTGTAAACCTCTGACGCAAAGCCATATCGCTTCCATTGAGCCCCCAGCACAACCTCAAACCCGTCATCAATCTGATAGGCCAGTTGCCCTTTCAGAACATCGAAATCGTTGCGGACAAAGTTGGGACGGAAGCGTATTTCAGGGCCGGTGGGGCCGGTACCGCCGGCCTGAGTCTGTCGCGGACCGAAATACCATTGTCCCGGATCGCTGACGTCGAACCCATAGCGAAAGGTCGGTCGGCTCTGGCCGGACCCGCGACTATCGAAAACAAAACCGTCGATATTGAACCTGTCGATATGGATGCCCAGTTCATCATGATTACGAAAACGCGATCGCGAAAAACCGGCGGCCCCCGCAAAGCGAAGCCGTGAGCCAAGCGTCTGTGCCACCTGTATCGACACCTGCTCGAAACGTGTCGAATAGTCATCCAGTATGGTCTCAGACCGCACGTCGACATTATCAAACAGGCCATAGACGACGCTGCCTTGCGCGTCGATTTCGAGGTCCCGGACCACGATCTCGGGTTTACCCCCTTGCCCGGCCCCCCGGCTGAACCCTATGGGGGACAAATAATAGCCTGTGCGACGCGTGTGAAAGTCCGAGCGCAGATAATCGACACTCAACAGCGTGGCGTCCGAAGGCTCCCACTGGATACCCGCCGTCAGACCCTTGCGCATGGCGACACCCAGGATGTCGGTATAGCGGTAAAACTGCGGATGATAGACCTCGGTGCTGTTGAGCTCATCATAGGCGCTGAGCGCTGTCGCATATTCCGTCGATACCACATCGCAAAGCCCGCCCGTACCGAGCGTGGGCCGACAGAAGCCACCATTTGACAGGCCGGTGTTCCAGTTCCCGCTGCTGACGCCCTGGATTTCAAAGGGCAACCGGCTGTAGGCTGCGGACACGGCCCATCCGAAGCGGGCGTCTTCGCGGCGATCGCTCATCAGGAGCGTCGCTCGGAGACCTCGCTCCCCGACCAGATCGTTATAGGTGCGACTGGCCCCAAGCTGAAATGTGTCCGGCTTCAGTTGCAACGGCTTCGGCGTCATCAGGAACACGCTGGCCCCTAGTGAACCCTCGGGCTGATCGGCGCGGGTGGTTTTGGCGGTCGCGATTTGACCAAACAGTTCCGACGGGAAAACGTTGAAATCGAAACCTCGCCCCCGGTTGCTCGCGAAATTCGGGCCGTCGGTCACGGCCTGGGCTTCGATGCCGTTGATCTCCACAAGCGACAGTTCCGGTCCCATGCCCCGAACGGAAAGAGTCCGCCCTTCCCCCTGATCCCGCGTCAATGCCGATCCGGGCAGAAGTTGCAGGGCTTCGGCAAGATTGGCTTCGGGATATCTGGCAATGTCGCCGGCGGTGGCCGTATCGACAATACCGGCACTGTCGCGCTTTCTGGTCTCGGCAAGGCGCAGGTCGCTTTTCAGGCCCTTGACGACCACCAGTGGCACGACCTCGTCGGGAGGCTTGACGGAACGCCGCACCTCTTCTTCTACGATTTCAGCCGGCGGGCGTTCCACCACAAACTGTCCGGGAGAGATTTCAACCGCCCTTAGCCCTGTTCCGGACAAGAGATGATGAAGCGCTTCGCGAGCCTCAAGGCGTGCGGTCAGAGCTTTTGTCCGGTAGCCTTCGACCAGCCGCGGATCGAACAGAACGGTGACCTTGCCCGCGCGGGCAATGGCTGTCAGGCTATCCTTCAAGGGCTGCGGGGCAAGATGCCAGTCAACAGGTTGCGCGTGTACGGGAAAGGCCGCCACTATCAACGCCAGCAACAAGCCGAGCGCCTTGTCCCTCCTGCCTCGCATATTCCTGCCCACTATATCTGCGGCACGTTCGGTCTGCCGTCATTTCCGCCGTCGGCATCAAAAGCCGGGCAGATGGGCAAACCTAAGGCTTCGATGAATATCTGAACAGTTAGACCTTGGTCAGGTGTATCAACGACGCCCCGTCATCGCGAAAGTTCGATAACATCGGGCGAATAACGCAGTTTGAGACCGTAAATCCGCGCCATGCTTTGCGCAAAGGCCGCCGGATTTCCCGTCTGGAAAACCCCGGCCACCTTAAGACCTGCCACGCGGGGATCAGACACGATCAGTTGAATGCGGCTGTAGCGGTTAAGCTCCCTGACAGCCTCGGACAAGGTAGAATCGGTAAAGACAATTTCCTGCCGCTGCCAGGCGGTCACAACCTGCGGCACGGGTCTGTCGGTGACTGCGTCCATACCATCCCGGATCATTACCCGATCGCCGGAAGTGAGGACGATGCTTTTATGCGTCTGTGCCTCGTCTGAAATCGCCCGCACGTCCACCTTGCCCGTCAGCAACGTCACCTCCACGACCGTCGGCTCGTTGCGGACCACAAAGCGCGTACCGAGCGCCGTCACACGCTGCCCCTTCGCATCGACGGTGAAGGGTCTGGCCGCATCGTGAGCGACACTGAAAATCGCCTCTCCGCGCTGCATGACAATACCCCGGGCACCACCGGTATATCGAACACTCAACCGGGTATCCGTGTTCAGCGTTATCTGAGAGGCATCCGCAAGCGTGACGACCCTCTGTTCTCCCTTTTGCGTTTCATAAACGACCGGTCGCGTAATTATCGAATAGGCGCCAAAGCCGAAAGCCAGGCACACACTGGCCGCCATGGCCGCGACCACACCACGTCGCACCAGAGCCCCTCGACGCATCGGCCTGGAGGCGCGCGCCGCGACCGGCAATTTTTCCCAGACATCGGTCGCTTCGTCGAACAGACTTTGTGCTTCCGGAGCCGACATCAGCCAGGCCTTGAAACCGGCCTCCGTCGCCTCCAGTCGATTATCGGTTTTTAGCCGTGCCATCCATACCGCCGCCTCGGCAACCAGCCGTGCGCGCGCCTCAGGGTCCAGCGAAGCCGTTTCCGGCCCATCTTCACGACGCATTACCATCCGTTCACCCAATTGATCAGGTCCATGGTCGCCCGCGCCACCTGTTTTTCGATTGCCGCTTCGGTCGAGCCTTCGATCCGGGCGATTTCCTTGTAGGTCAGCCCGTCCAGTCGACGGCTCAATAATATTCGCCGCGTTCGCTCAGGCAACCTGTCCAGCCCTTCCGTGAGCCGCCTGACGCGTTGTTGCGCCCGGAGCACTTCATCGGGCAGCGGGTTAGCATCGGGAACGGCCGGAAGCTCGTCAACCATTTCGATCATAGCCGCCTTATGCTGACGTTTTCTTTCATTATACGCCAAACGAACGGCGGTCGTGATCAGCAGGGCTTCCTGAGATCGAACGGCATTTTTCTGTTCATAGGCCTGCATTCGGGCGTAGGCGCTCTGCACAAGGTCATCTGCGTCCTGCGCGGCGATACCCTTGCGCATCACGACACGCCTCGCCTTCTCCAGTATGTGCCGCAACTGTTTCATTAAGTTCCCAAACGTGCCTATATTTTAAGACTGTGCGGAACGCCAATGTCGACAATTTTTGTGTGATTAATCGCACCCAAGGTTGGGGGCTGTCGTAGATAAGGATCAGAGGCTAGAGCCCCCAAAAGAGGATGTGCCCATCGGCAGCAGAATCTTCGGGGAGACATCTGTCGCCAACGCTGTAAAGGGAGTTATGTAATTTCCATCAGAAAAAAGCCGCTCCGGACAAACCGGAGCGGCCTGAGTTTAGCGCAGTTCTAAAATTTAGAACGTCTTACGCACCGTGACAAAGGCCTGACGCGGCGCGCCGGGCAGGATCGTCATGGCCGTACCGGCGGTGTCCGAGTTGGTGAAGCCGCCCGAACCGATGGTGGCGATATAGTCCGCACCGGTCAGGTTGGTGACGTTCAGCTGGACTTCGATGGCGTGCGGGAAGCGGTAGCCGAGCGTGGCTTCCATCGTCGTATAACCCTCGACCTTACCGCCGATGTTCTCGTAGGTGTAGAAGCGGTCGCCGGTCAGCTTGGCCGCCACGGTCCCGAACAGCGCGCCGTCGTCATAGCTGACTTCGGCATTGAACAGGTGCTTCGGCGTATCGACGACCGACTTGTTCTTGGTGCGAGCGCGGATCGTGCCGTCAGCGGCCACAACGTCGTTAGCGTATTTCGAGTCGTTGTACGAATAGGCCGAATAGACCTTCCACGCATCGTTCAGACGCCACGTTCCGGCCAGTTCGACGCCGGTCGTCTTCACACCGCCGACATTCGACAGAACCGGGGCATTGCCCTGGATCGAGGAACCCTGAGCCACCGCCAGGATACGGTTGTCGAAATCGACGTGATAGACGGCGACCACGCCACGGAAGCTGTTGAGGTTCAGGCGCATACCGCCTTCGACCGTCTTCGAGGTTTCCGGCTTGAGGCGGTTCTTCACGTAATCGACATTGGTCTGCGACAGCGAGCTGAACGGGCCCGACGTCGCCGCCGACACGTAGGCGGCCATGTTTTCGCTATACGAACCGAACAGTTCGACTTCCGGCAGGGCCTTGAAGACGAAACCGGCCTGCGGCAGGAAGCTGTCGTCGGACTTGATCGTACCGGACAGGGCGTTACCGGCGATGCGGCGGACGCTGTTTTCGACGGTCATCGACTTGAAGCCGTAGTTCAGCTTGAAGGCGTCGGTGATCGTCCACACGTCCTGCACATAGGCGACCGTGGTTTTGGTGTTGAAGGCGTATTCCCACTGCGTGAAGAAGGCGCCCGACTGGAAGTCCAGCGGATTGCGCTTCGGCGCGGCGGCGTCTTCGGCATAGAAGCGGCGGGCCTGATTGAAGTCGTTGTCCTCGGTCCACAGACCGATGGTCAGCTTATGCGCGCCGAGGTCGAAATCGACAGCGCCGAAAAAGCCGGTACGGTCGACGTCGTATTCCGTCGTGCGGACCGACAGCGGCGCATTGTTCGAGGTCGCGCCCGCGACGCCATAGTTCGGCGACGGCGTGTAGGGCGTAACCCACAGGCCCTGACCTTTATTGGTGTGGTTATAGACAGTGCCCGACACGCTGATCATGTCGTTGATACGGCCTTCATAGCCGAGATACATGACATCGTCGTCGCGGATACCGGCACCGTAGTAGTAGGCGTCGTCCACGCACGTCACGCCACCCTGATAGGGGTTGGTGCCGACACCGGTCCAGCAGCCCGACGCATTGAGGCGCGGCGTCGCACCGGCATAGTTGGCGGCGTTCAGATAGGCGGCGGCGACCTGCGTGGCCAGAGCGTAGTTCGGCTGGAAGTTATCCCAGTCGCGACCCAGACGACCGATCATGTCGAACGACATGTCCTGATAGTCCTGTTCGCGACGTTCGGAGTGGTTGACGTAGCCGGTCAGTTCGCCGTCGCCCAGCGGCAGGACGGCCTTGGCGTCGATCTGGCGCTGCTTCTGCTCGGAGCCGCCCTTCCACTTGTCGGCCTTCTGATCGGCGACCGAGACATAGGCGCGCAGACCACCGACGTTTTCGAGCGTGCCGGTCTCGAAGCGGCCATAGAGGCGGTACATCGCGTCCGAACCGGCCGTCCCGGCGACTTCGCCGCCCAGCTTGTCCGACGGATCGCGCGAGAAGAACTGCAGCGTGCCGCCGAGGTTCGAGGTCGAGGCCGCCGACAGGGCACCCGCGCCCTGCGTCAGGTCGACGCGACCGACATCTTCGCCGATGATGGCGCGCGAAATGTGCAGGCCGTTGTGGTTGCCGTAGGTCATGTCGCCCAGCGGCACGCCGTCCAGCGTAAAGCCGGTCTGATTCTGGTTGAAGCCACGGATCGAGATGCGGGTCGACCACTCATAGGCCCCGAACGCGTCCGCCGACTGGAACGAGACGCCCGGCAGCTTGTCGATGGCCTTCAGCGGCGAGGTGCCGGCGGCCTCCAGCGACAGGTCGGCGGCCTTGACCGACTGAAGCTGACGGCTCTGGCCCTGACCATAGACGATGACTTCGGTGATTTCGCCTTCAGCGGCGGCGACCGGCGCGGGCGCATCGGCGGCATGGACCGGCGCGGCGAAGGCGAACAGCGAGACCAGAGCGGCCCCGTTCAACAGAGTGGCTTTCATATCAATCCCCATAAGCGCCCGCATGGCGCTACTGGGGAGAGGTGGTTAAGCCGCGTTCACGACAGCGGCTTGACCGTTGCGCGACGCCGCCATGTCAGCGGCGTCTCGCTTTTGTGACGGGGATTTTCGGTCACAGGGCCGGATACGAAAAAAGCCGCCCCAAACGGGACGGCTTTGAAATCTATGCGGGATGCGCTTTTAGGCCGGGAACCACTTGCGGGTTTTGGAATAGGCCAGATAGCCGACGCTGGCCCCCAGACGGAAGCCGACACCGGCGCGAATCGGGGCGACGATCAGGTCGTCGGTCTGCTGGTAGTTGACGCCCAGACCGCCGACGAAATAGGCCGAGCCCTCGACGCCGGGGATGCGCTGATAAATCTCTTGCAAGTCGGTCAGTTGATAGACCAGCGCAAAGACGCGCGAGGCATTGCCGCCCGTGTCGAACCCGACCGATGGCCCCCGCCAGAAGATCTTTTCCGGGCTGGCCAGCGATTTCATGTGCACAAGGCCCTTGCCGTAACGCAGACCGACCGCGATGGCGCCCGAGACTTCCTCACCGGCGATATAGGCCGTCGGACGGTCGCCATAGTCGGCGAACACCTTCTCGATGGCACCGCCGAGCGCTTCAACGGTGACACCGAGGAAATCCGACCCGGCGCGCAGGATCTCATCGCGCTGATAGGTGGAATCGGTCGGTGCAGGGGTTTTAGCGGCCGCGGCCTGCGCCACCGACGGCAGCAGCGAGGTGACGAGCGGCGCGGCGGCGGTCGAGGCAGCGCCCAGAAGGAAGTGGCGGCGTTCCATGGTGTAAGCCCTCCGGCGAAAAAATACGAATAAGGCTTTATTAACCCTAAAGGCATGACCAAAGTCTTACCGTCCGCGTCAGCCCCGGTTCAGACTCCCATGTCCCCGTGTCCGGATTGCGGCGACTTTGCGCCCGTCTTGGCCACACCTCTGAAGGAAGGCTTAAGAGACGGTTTGGGAAGTCAGCGGTTGAGCACTCGCGAGGGATTTTTTCCGCAAAACGTAGTTTGACCGCAAGGCGGAAACGAAGCCTCGATGTGAACATCGGGGCAAGTTTCCAACATAGCGGGCGGAAATAAAGACCCGTGAGAGCGACCCGATGATTTTCCAAACCGTCTCTAACCCGCCACGCGGTCGCCGGCCACCCAGACGCGCGCAATATTGGCCTTCGACGCCGTATAGACGATCTTTTGCAGGACCTCCTCGTCGCTGTCGAGATCGTCCATCAAACGGATCGTACCCGCCTTTGCCTGCGGATCGATAAGCTGCGCATCGAAATAGCGACCCTTTTCGAACGCCCCGACCGGCAGGTCCAAAGCCTCCGCCCCGCCTCTGGTGGCGATATGGAACGCCGTGCGCCAGTCGATCTGGCTGCCGCGCAGGCCGCGATTGTCCCAATGCAGCCGCGCATCGACCCCGTCGTGCAGAGCGCGCGACGAGGCCACCGCCCAACGCATATTGTCGAGGATCGAGGCCGACGGCCCGCCGGAAATATCCGTCCCCAGGCCCACACGCAGCCCCTTCTCCAGCGCCCGCTTCAACGGGAATACGGCATTGGAGAAATAATAGTTCGACAGCGGGCAGTGGGCGATCCCCGCCCCACGTGCCGAAATCTTGTCCATATTGGACTCGGAAATGAAATTGGCGTGGGCCAGAACCGTGTGCCGCGTCAGAAGGCCGAAGCGGTCAAGGCTGTCGGTATCCTCCATCCCATGGCGCTCAAGGACGTAATTGTGCTCCCAGTCGCTTTCGGAACAATGGGTCTGGATATGGCAGCCGCAACGCTTGGCCAGATCGCCCAGCCCTTCCAGCGCCGCATCGGTGCACGAGGCGATGAAGCGCGGCGTCACGACGGGCTTGATGCGCCCGGTTTTCAGGCCGCGCACATAGTCGATGAAATCCGATGTACCGCGCAGGGCCGCGTCGGTCGATTCGACGTAGAAGTTAGGACATTCCTGAGGATTATCCATCGCCACCTTGCCGATCAGGGCGCGTTGGCCCTTCTCAAGGCAGATATCGGCCAGAAGCCGCGTCGCGTCCTGATGCTGGGTGGCGAAATAGAGTGCCGTCGTCGTGCCGTTCGACAACAGGTCATCGACCAGCCCCTCATAGGACCGGCGGGCAAAACCAAGGTCAGAATAACGCGCCTCCAGCGGGAAGGTATGCTTCTGCAGCCAGACCTCCAGCGGCACGTCGAGCGCCTTGCCCAGTTGCGGCCACTGCGGCGCATGGATGTGCAGGTCGCAGAACCCCGGCAGGGCGTAGGTGCCGTGGGCCAGGGTCTCCAGCCGCGCCGCCGAGCGGTCTTCGAAGACCGCTTCGGCATAGCCGGGGGTGTCCGGATGCACGATGTCGACGATCCGGCCATCGCTGTCGCAGCGGATCAGGACATCGCGCAGCACCTCGATTTGCCCGCAGACGGGCGCGTGGAAAAAGGTGCCTTTGAAGGCCTTGGCAATCGTCATTCTGCCGCCTTCGACACGTAGGCATCAATCTCATCGAGGTGTTTGAACACCGCCTCGTCGCTGAGGAACGAGCCGAGGAACGAATTGCGCGCCAGCGTAATCAGATCGTCACGATCGACCAGCCCTGAGGCCGCCACCGCGCGGTAATTGTCGTTCACATAGCCGCCGAAATAGGCCGGATCGTCCGAATTGAGCGTGGCGCGCAGCCCCTTGTCGAGCATGGTGCGGATCGGGTGCGCGCCCATATCCTCGACCACGCAGAGCTTGAGATTCGACAACGGACACACGGTCAGCGTCATCCCCATTCGCGCCAGTCGCGAGGTCAGGTGCGCATTTTCCAGCGAACGGTTGCCGTGATCGATGCGATCGACCTTCAGCACATCGAGCGCCTCATAGACGTATTCCGGCGGGCCTTCCTCACCGGCATGGGCGACCTTTTTCAGACCCAGCGCCGCGGCGGCCTCGAACACGCGCGCGAATTTCGACGGCGGATGGCCGACCTCGGACGAATCAAGCCCTACGCCGGTCAGGCGGTCGAGGAACGGCTCGGCGGCTTTCAGCGTCGCGAACGCCGCATCCTCGTCGAGATGCCGCAGGAAGCAAAGGATCAGGCTTGAGGTCAGGCCGTGTTCGGTCTCGGCGGCTTTCATGCCCGAGGTCAGGCCATCCATGACGACCTGCATCGGGATACCGCGATCCGTATGGGTCTGCGGGTCGAAGAAAATCTCGGCGTGGCGCACGCTGTCGGCGTGGGCGCGGTCGAAATAGGCCTTGGCGAGGTCGTGGAAATCCTGCTCGGTTTGCAGGACATTGGCGCCCTGATAATAGATGTCGAGGAAGTCCTGAAGGTTGGAAAATTCGTAGGCCGCGCGGACCTCTTCGACCGATTTGAACGGCAGATCGATCTTATTGCGCTGACCGAGCGCAAACATCAGTTCGGGCTCCAGCGACCCTTCGATATGCAGATGCAGTTCGGCCTTGGGCAGACCGGCGATGAAGGCGTCAAGCGAGATAAGCGGCTTGTTCATAGTGAAGTCCCTCGGGTAAATTCTTATTCTGACTGATGATTTGCAGCAATTGTGCGGCGACGGCGACTGCGATGACCTCCGGTGCCTTGCCGGTAATCCCCGGCAAGCCGATGGGACAGACGATCCGCGCGATCTGATCCTCGCTAAACCCGTCCTTGCGCAGGCGGGAAAAGAACCGCGCCCGTTTGGTCGCCGACCCGATCAGGCCGATAAACCGGGCGTCCGACCCCAAGGCCGCCTTGGTCAGTTCATAATCCAGTGCGTGATCGTGGGTCAGAATCAGGGTCAGACCCCGCCCCTCCGCCGCGACGGCACACAGAGCTTCCGCATCGCCGACGATGGCCGCGTCGGGCACATCGGTGCGGTTGTCGTACCAGTCGAGGCGGAACGGCAAACCCTGCAAGACCCGTGCGATGGCGATGCCGACATGGCCCGCGCCGAACATCAAAACCGGCGTCAGCGGTTCGCCGATCCGCTCGATGAGCGTATCACCCGCCACAGGGATTACACCGCGCGCCGAAACGTTCGGCGTTTCAATCGTCAGGCAGCGGCTTATACTGTCCGGGTGCAGGTCACTGCGCAGGGTGAAGGCGTCGAGATCGCGGATCGCGATGAGCCACGCCGTGTCCGCCGGATCGAGCCGCTCGATCATCACGCGCACCCGACCGCCGCAGCACTGGCCCAGCAAAACCCCCAGCGGATAGTCCTGAATGCGCCAGGTGCCCGGCGCGTGTCTCAGGGCCATGCGCGCCTGATCGATGCACTGGAACTCCAGATTGCCGCCACCGATCGTCCCGAAAATCTCACGTGCCGTGACCAGCATCCGCGTCCCGGCCTCGCGCGGGGTCGAGCCTTCGACAGCCAGCAGCGAGATCAGCGCAACCGGCGCTTTGTCCAGCCATTCAATGGCTTTAGCGGCCCAGTTCATGCCGTGCCCTCCCGCAGGGCGCGCAGGATACGTTCCGGCGTGGCGGGGGCATCCAGCGTCAGTTTACGGCTGCCGGTAGCCGCCGCTACGGCGAACGACAGGGCCGAAAAGACGCTGTTGGCCAGCATGAAGGGCGGCTCACCGACGGCCTTCGAGCGGTGGATGGTCGGTTCGCGGTTTTCTCCGGCGCGCCATAAATCAACATTGAGGGCTTTGGGGCGATCGGACGCGCACGGTATCTTGTAGGTCGAGGGTGCGTGGGTCAGCAGCCGCCCCTTGTCGTTATAGACCAGTTCCTCGAAGGTCAGCCAGCCCATACCCTGAACGAAGGCGCCTTCGACCTGCCCCAGATCGATGGCCGGGTTGATCGAGCGCCCGACATCGTGCAGCAGATCAGCGCGTAACACCTTGTATTCGCCGGTAAAGGTGTCGATCTCGACCTCCGACACCGAGGCGCCGTAGGCGAAGTAGAGGAAGGGCCGCCCCGTATGGGTCTTACGGTCGTAATGGATCTTCGGCGTGGCGTAATAGCCGGTCGAGGACATCGAAATCCGGTTGAAATGCGCCAGTCGGCATACCTCGGCAAAACCCAGAACCTCCTCGCCCGCGCGCACCACACCGCCCTCGAACACGACGCTTTCGGACTCGACGCCGTTGCGACCGGCCATGAATGCGGCCAGCCGTTCGCGGATCGTCATGGCGGCATTATAGGCCGCCCAGCCATTGAGGTCCGTCCCGCTCGACGCCGCCGTGGCCGAGGTATTGGGCACCTTGTCCGTGCGCGTCGCGGTGATGCGTATCTTGTCGAGGTTGAGGCCAAACACGTCGGCGACGATCTGCGCCACCTTGATATTCAGCCCCTGCCCCATTTCCGTGCCGCCGTGGTTCAGCGATACAGACCCATCGACGTAGCAATGGACCAGCGCCCCGGCCTGATTGAGGTGCGAGGTGGTGAAGGAGATGCCGAACTTGACCGGTGTGACGGCGATACCGCGTTTCAGATAGGGATGCGTCGCATTGAATCGCGCGATATCCGCCTGCCGCGCGGCATAGTCCGAGGCCGCCACCAGATCGGCGACAATGCGGTCGGCGACAAAGTCGGTCACCGGCATACGATACGGCGTCACATCGCGGCCCGGGCCGTAAAAATTGTCCTGCCGCACCTCAAGCGGATCGCGCCCCAGATGCACGGCGATGGCATCCATGACGCGTTCGATGGCCAGCATCCCCTGCGGACCGCCAAAGCCGCGGAAGGCCGTATTGGACACCGTATGGGTCTTGAACCGGTGTGAGATCAACTCGACGTTTTCAAGGAAATAGCAATTATCCGAATGAAACAAGGCCCGGTCGTTGATCGCCGGGGACAGGTCGGTCGAACAGCCGCAGCGCGAGGCCAGTTCGAGCCGCAGCGACGTAATCCGCCCGGACTCATCGAAGGCCACATCGTAATCGGCAGTGAAATCATGGCGCTTGCCGGTGATTTCCATATCCTCGTCGCGGTCGGCGCGGTACTTGGCGGGCTTGCCGGTCTTGGCCGCGACCAAGGCCGCCGCCGCCGCAAATAGCGAGGCCTGGGTCTCCTTGCCGCCGAAGCCGCCGCCCATGCGCCGCACCTCGACCGTCACATCGGCTGAATTGACGTGCAGTAGATGCGCCACCAGATGCTGAACTTCAGACGGGTGCTGGGTCGAACAGAGCAGGTGCATCCCGCCCTGCTCCATCGGCGTGGCGATGGTGATCTGACCTTCAAGATAGAAATGGTCCTGCCCGCCGATTTCCAGCGAGCCTGAGACGCGATGCGGCGCAGCGTCGAGATCGACCGCGCCGCGTGTCATGACCTGCGTTGCCTCAATCAGGCTGTTGGCTGCGCGGGCCTCGGCGATGGTCAGGATCGGCGTCAGGACGTCATAGTCGATGCGCCCCAGCTTGGCGGCCATCCGCGCGGCCTTGGTCGATTTCGCGGCGACGAGGAAGATCGGCTGGCCCATGAAGACGACCTCGCCGTCGGCCATGAGCTTGTCGTCCTTGGCGACCGGCGCGACATTGTTGTCACCGGGGATGTCGGCGGCGGTGAAGACGGCCACCACGTCGGGTGCCGCGCGCACGGCGTCGAGGTCCATCGACAGGATTCGCGCATGGGCGTGTGCGCTGCGCCCGAAGGCCAGATGCAGCATCCCGGCGGGTTCGGCCACGTCGTCGGTATAGAGCGCCGTACCCGTCACGTGCAGCGGCGCGCTGTCGTGTTTGATCGAGGCGTGAACCTTGGGAGATTGTGTGGAATGAGCGTCAGCCATGGACGGCCTCCCGCGACTCGCCATGATACTCGAACCACAGCCGTTTCAACAGGTTGCCGGAGACTTCCAACCTATAGTCGGAAGAGCCGCGCACGTCGGTCAGGGGTGTAAAATCCTGCCGCAGGGCTTCGGCGGCAACACTCAGAACCTCCGGCGTAAACGGCTTGCCGGTCAGGACGTTTTCGGTGGCATGGGCGCGCTTCGGCGTCCCGGCCATGCCGCCAAAGGCCAGCCGCGCGAAGGTCACGATGCCACCCGCGATGCGCAGGTGAAAGGCCGCGCAAACCGCCGAAATATCGGAATCGAAGCGCTTGGAGAGCTTCACCACCCGGACGAAATCGGTCGCATCGAGCGCCGGAACAAAGACGCTTTCGACAAATTCACCCGGCTGCAGATCCTGCTGTCCGTAGGTGAGGAAATAGTCTTCCAGCGGGATCGTTCGCCGCGTCTCGCCGTGGCGCAGGGTCAGTTCGGCCCCGAGCGCGATCAAGGCGGGTGGCGTGTCGCCGATCGGCGAACCATTGGCGATATTGCCGCCGATGGTCCCGGCATTGCGCACCTGAACCGCACCGATACGGCGGACCAGTTCGCCAAGGTCGGGATGCAGTCGCGCCAGCGCGGCTTGCGCCTCCGCATAGCGCACGCCCGCCCCGATGGTTAGGCCTTGCGGCGTTTCTTCGATACCGGTCATCAGCCCGCCGATATAGATGATATTGTCGAGCACGCGATGCTGCTTGGTGACCCACAAACCGACATCGGTGGCCCCGGCGACGATGCGCGCCTCGGGCATTTCCAGCCGCAAGGCCGCCAGATCGTCGACGCTGCGTGGCGTGAACCAGCGCCGGGTCAGGCCGGACAAGGTGTCCTCATGGGTGAGGATCAGCATATCGTCACGACGAATTTTCTTAAGCGCGTCAACTATATGCACATCGTCGAACGCCGCTGCCGGGTTTTGTTCTGAGACCTCAAGGATCGGCCCGTAGCCCGTGCATCGACACAGATTTCCGGCTAGGACATCTGCCGGATCAACATTGACCGTCCCGCACGCGCCCATCGTCCGCCCGACCAGCGACATGACGATCCCCGGCGTGCAGAACCCGCACTGTGAGCCGTGCAGATCGACCATGGCCGACTGGACCGGATGCTGGCCTTTCAGGCTCTCAACCGTCATCAGCGCCTTGCCGTCAAGCATGGGCAGGAACAGGATGCAGGCATTCAGGGCGCGCCAGTCGATACGCTCGCCGCTCAGTTCGCCGACCAGCACGGTGCAGGCCCCGCAATCGCCTTCGGCGCAGCCCTCCTTGGTGCCGGTGCGCTGGGCGCGGTAGCGCAGCCAGTCGAGGAGCGTCATCGTAGGGTCGATATCGCTCAGGCTGACGATCTCGCCGTCGAGATAGAAACGGAGTTTATGGGGCATAGGGCTTCCCTAAAGCCCCCTCTCCCTTGAGGGAGAGGGTTGGGGTGAGGGGGAAATGGTGCAGTAGCGTTCGGGTTAACAGTTCCCCCTCACCCGGCCTGTCGGCCACCCTCTCCCTCAAGGGAGAGGGGATATGTATATCGCTTCCCATCCCTCAGCTCCCCCGATAGGTCGAATAGCCATACGGGCTGACCAGCAGAGGTACATGATAATGCCCTTCGCCGCCCATGCCGAAGTCAATGCCGACGCGATCCAGAAACGGCGGATCGGGCAGATCGACACCCTTGCTGCGGAAATAGTCGGCCACATCGAACTCCAGCCGATACACACCTACCTCAAGCTCCAGTTCACGCAGGCCATTGCAGCGCCCGTCCGCATTGGTCCGGCCCGCAAACAGCACCTCGCGTCCGCGCAGCAGGTGCAGGCCCATATCCGCCGCCGGCACGCCGCTGGCCGTATCGAGAACGTGGGTGGACAGGCTCATTTCGGGCTCCATTCGCCGGTAAATTCCGGCTCGTCATAACTAAAATAGGCGTTCAAACGGCTCTCACGGTCGTCGAGGAACAGCTGATCGGCCACCGCCCCGCACAGCTTCGGCAGGGCGTATTTGAGCCCCGACAGGGCCGAGGCCGACAGGCCGAAATTGATAAGGGCCGAATAGTTGAAGGCAAACAGGCCGTGCAATTTCGCGTCCGCCGCCGCATCGCGTCCTTTGAAGGCAAAGCCTGCGCCCAGATAGGGGTGGGCGTCAAGCAGGCCGTTCTTCACATCCTCCGGCGCGGCATAGACGTCGCCCCAGCGCGCGATCCCGGCCTCAAGCTCGGCCAATTCAGGTCGCAGGGCCGGATCGGTGACCAGACCCGTCGAGATGATCAGAAAATCGAAAACATGTTCGCCCTGCGGCGTCGTCACCACAGCCTTGCCGTCGCGCTCACGCACCGCTTGCCATGGTGCGCCGGTATGCAGATGAAAGCCCTCATGCGCCGCTGCCCGCGCAAAGGTATCGTTCGTAGGCGGTTGATTGAATTTGAAAAAGTGCGAAATCGCCGCGTACTTATCCGCATCCGACAAAGCCCCAAAGCGCGGGATCAGGCCCGCCGCCTCCATATGACGGATCGGATTGATGCGCGGCAAGGCTTTGCGACGAACGAAGACGTGCGCCTCACCCACCCCGGCGTCGAGGATATGATGCGCATTGTCAAACGCCGACGCCCCCCCCCCGAGAATACCGACATGCTTGCCTTTCAGCGCCTCGACATCGATGGCTTCGGACGTATGGGCATAGAGGTGCCGCGGCAGAGCCTTGATCATGTCCGGCGTATGCCATTCGCCACCGCCCTGAATACCCGTCGCGAGGATAACCTTGCGCGCCAGATAGGTCGCTCCGGTCGTGTGCAGCCGGAACAGGCCTCCCAAGGGTTCGATGCGCATCAATCGGACGTCGTTCACCACGGGCAAATCGAGCACCTGCCGGAACCAGCGCAGATAGGCCATCCAGTCTCCACGCGGGATCTTGTCGACCTTCGCCCAGCCATCCGGCCCGTGCTGGGCTTCCCAGAAGGCGCGGAAGGTCAGCGACGGCAGCCCCTGATCGATCGAGGTGATCGTTTTCGGCGTCCTGAGCGTCACCATGCGGGCATAGGTTTCCCACGGCCCCTCGAAGCCTTCGGGGCATTCGTCGAGGATCAGGATATTGCTGATCCGCTCGCGCTTCAGACCAAACGCCGCGCCTAAGCCCGACTGCCCACCGCCGACGATGATCACGTCATAGACGTGGCCTTCGGGTGAGGTTTGCGGCGTGGTCCAGTCGCTGCCGGGGTAGTTCAGACAGTCGAGATCGTGACGGACGCGGGTATTGTGCTCGGCAAGACTCATGGTGTCACCACGTCTTTCAGGCGCAGCCAGACGATCTTGCCGACCTCGGACAAGGCCGTCGCGAATTCGGTCTCTGCGTCGTTGCCGAGCCGCGTTTCCATGGCGTTCAATATACCCGCCTTGCCCCCCGCCAGCCGCACGGCGATGATGAACGGGAAGCCGAAACGCGTCTCATAGGCCGTGTTCAGTTCATGGAACCGGGCAAACTCCGCTTCGGTCAGGGCATTGAGGCCCACCGAAGCCTGTTCGGAGGCCGACTCTTTCGTCAGGCCTGCCTTGACCTGCGCCTTGTCGGCCAGTTTGGGGTGGGCGCGCAGCAGCGCCAGTTGCGCTTCGGGGCCGGAGTGCGCCACCACCTTCATGAACCCGGCGTGCAGGGCCTCAGGATCGGCAAAGGGCCGCATCGTCTCGGCCTGAGCCACGATCCACGGATTATGCTCGAACAACAGGCCAAAGCGTTCGATAAAGGCTTTACGCGTCAGGGTGTTGATATCGCTCATGAGGCGGCCCCTTCAAGCGAGACATGCGCCGACACCACCTTCCAGCCGTCGGCGAATTTGACCCATGACTGCGACTGACGGCCCCGTTTGTCGGAGCCTTCGCGGAAAAACTCAGCATTGGCGGTGGCGAACGCCTCACCATAGACCGTGATCTCCACGCGACCTAGCCTACGCTGCGGCGAACCGCCCCGGCCTTTGCGGAACGCACGGATTTCCTCGATGCCGTATAGGACTTCGCCGACGCCGTAGCGCACGGTTTCCGGCGCATCACGGAACAGCGCGTCCATAGCCGGGATATTGTCGGCCATCAGTGCCGCCTCATAAGCATAAAAGGCCGTAATCATCTCCTTAAGCAGGATGGGATCGTTAATCTGCATGAGGATGCACCTTCAGCCAGTGGTTGGCGATGTCGATGCGGCGCGCTACCCAGGCGTCATCATGGCTCAGTACATGATCGAGGAAGCGCGCCACGGCCGCAGCCCGCGCAGGCTTACCGGCCACACGTCCGTGCAGGCCGATCGACATCATGCGGCCTCCTTCCTTATACAACTGATCGAAGGTGTCGCGCAGATAGCGGAAAAACGGCTCGCCGTCCTCAAACCCGTTCAGCGCCACGAACTTCATATCATTGGCGTCGAGCGTATAGGGCACAATCAGTTGGGGTTTGCCATACCGCGTGTCGTAATAGGGCAGATCGTCGGCGTACGAGTCCGCGTCGTAGGTAAAACCGCCTTCCTCGACCACCAGCCGCGCCGTATTGGGCGAGGTCCGGCCCTGATACCAGCCCAAAGGCCGCGATCCGGTCAGGCGCGTGTGGATGTCGATGGCTTTGGCAATATGCTCGCGCTCAACCTCTTCATCGACATACTGATAGTCGATCCACTTATAGCCGTGGGTGGCGACCTCCCAATCGGCTTTCAGCATGGCCTCGACGGCGTCCGGATGACGTTCCATCGCGGTCGCCACGCCATAAACGGTCACCGGCGCGCTGCGTTCGGTGAACAGGCGATGCAGCCGCCAGAACCCGGCGCGCGATCCGTATTCGTACAGGCTTTCCATGGCCATCGACCGCGTGCCGACATGGCTCTGGGCGCCGACCATTTCCGACAGGAAAGCCTCCGAGCCCTTGTCGCCATGCAGGATGTTGTTCTCGCCGCCTTCTTCGTAATTGATGACGAACTGCACGGCGATGCGCGCCCCGTTCGGCCATTGGGCGTCCGGCGGGGTTTGACCGTAACCGATCATGTCGCGAGGATAATCAGCCATTGAAGACCTCAAGCGCCGCATCCACCCCCGACCCTGTCACCGCAAACCCTTCGGCGCGCAGACACGCCTCCAAAGCCCCCAGCGTAATCAGCACCTTATGCTTCATGGCATTATAGCCCATCGCCCCGATGCGCCAGATTTTCCCCTGCAAGGGGCCAAACGCCGTACCGATCTCGATCTCGAAATCCTCGCGCATCCGACGGCGCACGGCGGCGTCATCGAGGCCCGCCGGAATATGGATGCCGGTGACATTGGTCATACGATAGCGGTCGTCGCCATAGACGCTCAGCCCCATCGCCCGCGCCCCGGCGGCCATCGCGGCCCCGGCCTTGGCGTGACGTTCAAAGCGCGTCTCAAGCCCTTCGGCCAGCACCAGCCGCGCGCATTCCCGCGCCCCGTACAGCATGGTCGTTGCCTCGGTATGGTGGTTGAGCCGCTTGTCCGACCAGTAATCCATGATCATGGCCAAGTCGAAATAGTTCGAGCCGATACGCGCGCGATCGCCGTCTTCGGCGTCGGTTGTGCGGATACCTTTTTCGGTGTGACGACGGCTGAAAATGAACTCTGCTGCCCGGTCGGAGATGGTGATCGGCGCCGAGCCCGACGGTCCGCCCATACACTTTTGCAGACCGCCCGTGACGATATCGGCGCCCCATTTGTCCGCCTCGACCGCCATCCCACCGAGCGTCGCGGTGGCATCGACATAGGACAGGGCCCCGATTTCGCGACACAATTCGCCCAGGCCTTCCAGCGGCTGGGCCATGGTCGTCGAAGTGTCGCCGTGGACGCAAGCGATCACATGCGGCCGGTAATCGAGCGCCGCTTCACGGATACGCGCCATCGGCACGACCTCGCCCCACGGCGCATCGACCGTCGAATAGGCTGCGCCCAGACGCTCGGCGATTTCGGTCAGCAGCAGACCGAAGCGCCCCGACCGCACGATCAGCACCTTCGATCCCGGTTCGATCAGCGACACCAGCGCCGCCTCGATCCCCGCGCGCGCCGTGCCGTCGATCAGAAAGGTCCAGCGGTTCTGCGTCTGAAACACGCCACGATAGAGCGCCATCACCTCGTTCATATAGGCGGTCATTTCCGGGTCGAACTGCCCCAGCAGGTCCGCCGACATGGCCCGCAGCACGCGTGGGTGGGCATTGACCGGCCCCGGCCCCATCAGCAGGCGTTGCGGCGGATTGATCTCGCCAAAAAAGTCACTCATCGGTCGTTCCAAGGTCCTGTACAAAGGCCAGCATGGCCCGGAAAGCGAGGTCGACATCGACAGGATCGACGGCCTCACGTGGATTGTGGCTGATCCCGTCCTTACAACGGATGAACAGCATGGCGGTCGGCGTGATCCCGGCAAAGGCCATGGCGTCGTGCCCCGCACCGGACACGATGGGCCGCGCGGCCTTGCCGGTCATACTCGTAACCGCACGCGACAGCTTGTCCATCATTGATGGATCACACGGCGCGGCGGGCAGATCGTGAATCAGGCGCGTTGAGGCAGGGGTTTCGCGTTTAGCCGCAATCTGCTGAATCCGTTGTAAAATCGCGTCCGCCGCCTGATCGCGCGGGGCTTCGGTCCCGGCACGCACGTCGATGGTGAAGACCACCTCGCCCGGCACTACGTTCGGCGCATTGGGGCCGACCGCCATGCGCCCCACGGTGGCGACAAGGTCTTCGGGCCCGGCCTGCGCCACGGCCTCAATGGCCAGGATCATTTCCGCCGCGGCGGCAAGGGCGTCCTTGCGCAGGGTCATGGAATTGGTGCCGGCGTGACCGGCCACGCCTGTGACGGTGACCTCGAACCGCTTCTGACAGGCAATCGAGGTCACCACCCCCAGCGCCAGACCCTCGGCCTCCAGCACCGGGCCCTGTTCGATATGAGCCTCCAGATAGCCGATCAGCTCAGACGGATCGCGCCGCGCGGTGAGGAAGGTGTCGCGGCTCAGACCGAACGATTCCAGTGCCGCCGACAAGGTCACGTCGTCGCGGTCAGCCACGTCCAGCACGCTCGCATCGATCTGCCCGCACACGGCGCGCGAACAGAGCATCGAGGCCGGAAAGCGTGAACCTTCTTCGTCGCCGAAGGCGTAGATTTCGATGGCGAACGGCAGGCGGATATTCTGCGCGTTCAACGCCGCCACGACCTCGATGCCGAGCATGACCCCCAGCGGCCCGTCATAGGCTCCGCCATCGCGGACGGAGTCGATATGTGACGCGATGATCAGAGACTTATCACCGGCCCCCTCATACCGCCCCACCACATTCCCGGCGGAATCAAGGCGCACGGTCATCCCCGCCTCTGACATCCACGCCGTCAGTTGCGCTATCGTCGCGTCGTGCGCCGCGCTGAGGTATGGACGAAACAGCATATCCGCGCCTTGCGAATAGGGCGGGCGTTTCAGCGCATCGCAACGCTCGACCGCGCGAATACCCCCTACCATGCGGCCACGCTCCCGTCGGACCGCGGATCGGTCGCACCTTCGATACGACCATCGGCATGACGCACCAGCGCCCCGGCATGGCCCATGACCGAGGTAAAATGCGGAAGTATTTCAACCTGATGCCCGGCGTCTTTCAACTGTGCAATCAAGGCCGGATCGAAACGCTCCTCCAGCTTGAGCGTCACGCTCTCCTCCCCCCAGGTCTTGCCCAGCAGCCAGCGCGGCATGATCACCGAAATCTGGAGCGGCACACCGGCGGCGTAGCGCGAAAACACGGCGGCTTGTGTCTGAGGCTGCCCTTCGCCGCCCATGGTGCCGTAGCTCATCACCCGCCCGTCGTCGAACACGGCCAGCGCGGGATTGAGCGTATGGAACGGCTTACGCCCCGGTTTTAGAGCGTTCCACCCCGTCTCGGTCAACCGGAATGACGCGCCGCGGTTCTGCCAGATGATCCCGGTTTGCGGCAGGACGATACCCGAGCCGAACTCGAAATAGGTCGATTGGATAGCACTTACGGCACGGCCTTCGCTATCGATCACGCCGAACCAGACGGTATCGCCCTCCTGAGGTATGTGCGGCCATGGCAGGGCTGTCTGGCGGTCGATTTTCGCGGCCAAAGCATCGAGCGCCATCGTATCCGACAACAGACCCTGCGCATCGAAATCCATATAAGCCGGGTCGCCGATATGTGTGTCCCGCAGCAGAAACGCCTGTTTGGTCGCTTCGATCAGGCCATGGACATGGGCGAAATGTTCGGTGCCGACAACCTTCAAGCGGTCATACAGCGCCAGTATCAGCAACGACGCGAAGCCCTGCGTCGGCGGAGTCATATTGTACAGGTTCGCGCCACCGATTTGCGTCGTGAGAGGCACGGGCGTGGTGGCGGCATGCGCCTTCAGATCCTCCGCCGACACCGGCGACCCGGCGGCCTTGAGATCGGCGGCAATCTCCTTCGCCACATGGCCTTCGTAGAAATCGCGCAACCCATAATGGGCCAGCTTTTTCAGCGTCCGCGCCAGCGCCGGTTGCTTCAGCACCTGCCCTTCGCGCAGGGGCGCGCCATCGGGCCGGAACACGGCGCCATAACCATACTGATCGCGCAGTTCGGCGTCCTTGGCGGCGGCAATTTCCGCGCCACCTTTGGTGATCACCACGCCCGTTTCGGCGTAGTCGATGGCGCGCTCCAGCAGCTTTTCCAGCGGCAGCGGGTTTTTGACCGTGGCCAGCAGCGCTTCCCACCCGGAAATCGTCCCCGCCACCGTATTGGCCGCCAAAGGCCCGCGCCACGGCACGGTGGTGTGACCCTGATAGAGGTCAAGCGTCGCCGCTTGTGCTGCCGCGCCACAGGCGCTGACGCCATGAACCCTGCCGTCCGGTTCGCGCACGATCCAGAAGCTGTCGCCGCCGATCGAGTTCATATGCGGATAGACGACGGCCAGGGTCGCCGCGACCGCAATGGCGGCTTCTGCCGCCGTACCGCCGCGCTTGAGGATATCGAGCCCGGCCTGCGACGCCAGATGATGCGGCGAGGTGACCATGCCCTTGAGGGACGATGGGGTGTGGATCATGATCGTCTCCCCGGTTCCGTGAACCCCAATACGCCCGCATCTTCCAGCCGGTGCATCAGGGCGAACAGCGCGCCCTCGCGTCCCGGTCTGGCGATGAATTGCAGCCCGATGGGCAGGCCCGACGTCTTCAAAGGCGCGGACACGACCGCCGCGCCGGTCGGTGAAATCGCCTGCGCATAGATGCCCAGATTGGCGCGCGCCGAGGCCGGTTTGCCGTCGATCAGAATGGTCGCCTGATCGATACGCGGCGCGCTGACCGGCGTCGCAGGCGCGACCAGAATATCGAACCGGTCAAACAGTCTGGCGAAGGTCTGGCGATAGATATCGCGATAATGCAGCGCCTTGGCCAGTATCCCCGACGGCAACAACGCCCCGGCGATCAGCCGGTCGCGCACGGCGGGGTCGTAATCCATCGCCCGAGCGCGCAAGGTGTTGAGATGCAGCGCCCCGCCCATGGCCGCCGTCATCAGAAACCCCGCCGACCGTCCGCCTTCGGCTTCGGGCAATTCGGCGACCAGATCCGACCCCAGATGCGTCATGACGGCCTCAACGGCGTCGAGCGCCTCCGGTGCGGCGTTGCGCTCGAAAAATCCGTCCAGCCGCGCCACGCGCAAGCCCTCGGCCGCACCGGTCAGGGTCGTGCTGGACAAAACCTCGTACAGCGTCTTCAAATCACGGCTGGTCCGGGCAAACGGCCCGACGGCATCGAGCAGTTCCACGAACGGAAATACACCATCAAGCGGAATGGTATCGTCGGCGGGCCGCATTCCCCACACGCCACACAGCGACGACGGCACGCGCACCGAGCCATTGGTATCCGACCCCAGCGACAGGGGCACAAGACCCGCCGCGACGCTGGCCGCCGAGCCGCCGGACGAGCCGCCGGCCAGCCGCTCCGGATCGTGCGGGTTCTTTGTCGTGCCGAAATGGGCGTTGACGGTCGCAAAGCCATAGGCGAATTCGTCCATGTTCAGCGTACCGATCAGGATCGCCCCGGCCGCCTTCATCCGGCGCACGGCCTCGGCGTCCCGCACCGCCGCGGGCGCGTCGATACGCAGCCGCGCGCCTGCCGTGGTTATCTGCCCCGCCACGTCGAACAGGTCCTTGACCGCGAACGGAACCCCGGCCAGCGGTCCGGTGAGACGCCCGTCGTCCACACCTTGAGCGTCGTCAAGCGCGCTATCGAACACGCGCGTAAAAGCGTTGAACGGGTCGCCCCGTGCCGCGTCGAGTGCCGCGCGCACAACCGCCTGAGCCGTGGTCTCACCGCGACGGATGCGATCCGCTATGTCCAGGGCCGGGGTGAAATCGCTCATGCGTCTTCGGCCTCGGCGAGGTGCTGCTCAAGGATGGCCGCGTGTTTAGCAAGGAGCGCCAGATTTTCGGCGACACCGGCTTCGCATTCCGGCGGCAGATCAAGGTGCAGGTAGGCCGCGGCGCCTTCACGTAAAGCCGTATATGCGGTGTCATCCATGCTCTGCGCCCCTGCCGTAACGTCATCCGCCCATACGCCGAATGCTTACGGGGGTAACCATTAGGGACAGATTGCGCGAGACTGGCAAGCGCCATTTTCGTTTTTGCCCCGTCCGGCTGCACCGCACGCGATCTTTACAGATAACAAGTCTGAAATCCGCTGAAACCTTGCGCGGTTTCCGCAAGGCTTACGGTAAGCCAGAGGGAGACCACTTATGGCGATGTTTCAGACCGAACACGATACTCCGCCCCGCGATACCGGCAGCCAGACCCTGCTGGTGCTGGTGGTTCTGGCCGTCATTATCGTGGTGAGCGTCGCCGTCGCCCTTCTGATCCCCGATCCCCGCGCCGAGCCGAATCCGGGCGATGTTCTGGCGCAGCAAGCCTCGCAGACATCGCTGTCGCCTAACTGACCGCCTCGGCTATGGCGAAGTGTTCGCGGTTCTGCACCCACAGGGCCGCATCACGGATCGGCGGCGCCCCGAACAGCCGCTTGTATTCGCGCGAAAACTGCGACGGGCTGTCGTAGCCGACGCTGTGTCCGGCATCGGCGGCATCCATGCCCTGCATGAAAATCAGTTGCCGCGCCTCCTGTAGCCGCAGTTGCTTGTGATACTGCAACGGGCTCATCAGCGTCACCGCCTTGAAATGGGCATGCAACGAGGAGGCCGACATCGAGGCCGCCTCCGTGAGGGCCGCCATGCGGAACGGGCGGCTATAATTGTCCTTCAGCCAGCGGATGGCGCGGGTGACGCGCGTCAGGCGACCGTCGGCGGTCGCGATCTGACGCAGGCGACGGCCCTGCTCGCCTTGAAGCAGCAGATAGAGGATTTCGCGCTCGACCAGCGGCCCCAGCACGGCGAGGTCGCGCGGACGATCGAGCAAGGCCGCCAGCCGCAGACAGGCATCGGCCAGACGCTCATCGACCTCGTCGACGCGCAGGCTGGCCTCCAGCGCCTCGCCCGATGGCGGCGCCTCAAGGCCGAGGATAAGATCGCCCAGCAGCGCCGCATCCAGCGTCAGCATCAGACACAGATAGGGCTTGTCGGGCGAGGCCAGCGTGACCTGCCCCGTCGCCGGGACGTCGACCGACACGGTCAGATATTGCCCGCCGCGATAGGCGTAAAGCCGGTCGCCGACCAGCACCTGCTTGGCACCCTGCACCATGACGCAGGCCGCCGCGACATAGTGGGTCGGCATCGGCTCGGTGGGTTGATCGCTGCGGATCAGGAACAGGCGCGGCCAGGCCGTGTCAAACGTCCCGCTGCCGGGCGTGTGGGCCATGAGAATATCGCTCAGGCGGCTTAGGCTTTCCATTGCAGAGGCTCCTTATGCACGATCCGCTTATGCGCCATACGCGCGAACGACGAAAGCGCACCTCAGCACAATTTGGAGGATCGTGCAATCATGGCGGCGCATCGCTCTACCGCCTCAGACCGGGAATGGGCGATGGTGAGGGCACGGCGGATCGACCGCCTGTTGAAAGGTAAGCCCCATGTCAAATCTGTCTTCAAAAGTCATCCTGATCACTGGCGCGTCGAGCGGTATCGGCGAAGCCACCGCCCGTCTGCTGGCCGCTGACGGCGCCAAACTGCTGATCGGGGCGCGCCGCACCGAGCGGCTGGAAGCGCTGGTCGCCGAGATCACCGCCGCAGGCGGCACCGCGCAATTCGCCGCGCTCGACGTCACCGATCCCGACAGCGCCAAGGCCTTTGCGGATAAGGCGCTGGCGATCTATGGCCGCATCGATGTCATGATCAACAATGCCGGCGTCATGCCGCTGTCGCCGCTCAACGCCCTGAAAATGGATGAGTGGAACCGTATGATCGACGTCAATGTGAGGGGCGCCCTGCACGGCATCGCCGCCACCCTGCCCCATTTCGAAGCGCAAGGCTCCGGCCATATGATCAATATCGCCTCGATCGCCGCGCATGGCGTGTGGCCGACCTGCGCGGTCTATAGCGCGACCAAATACGCCGTCTGGGCCATATCCGAAGGCCTGCGTCAGGAGAGCCAGACCGTGCGTGTCACGACCATTTGTCCCGGCGTTACCGAGTCGGAGCTGGGCGATCATACAACCCATGCCGAGACGCAAAGCTTCCTCAGCGATCTGCGGTCCGAAGCCATCCCGGCCTCGGCCATCGCGGAGGCCATCCGCTATGCGCTGCTGCAACCGGCAACCGTCGATGTGAACGAGATCATCGTCCGTCCGATCAAGGCGACGATCTAAAGCACTTCGTTGGCGAATTTCAGCGCCAGAAAATCGACTAGCGCCCTGACCCGCGCCGTCTTGGCCCGCCCCGGCGGCATGACGGCGCACAGGGGCGAGGTCGTGTTGTGCGCGGTGAGCACTGGCACGACCTCGCCCGACGCCACCGCCGAGCTGGTGATAAAGGCCGGGAGCCGCGCCACGCCGAGCCCGGCCACGGCCGCCCGCAGCAGCATCTCACCGCTGTCGGTCCGGAGCCTTACGGGGAGGCGGATGGTACGCACCTCGCCGTCGATGACGAATTTCCACACATCGCCCGGCGCGACATTGGTATAGAGCAGGCAGTCGTGATCGATCAGATCGTCCGGGCGCTCAGGCGTACCCTTGCGGCTCAGATAATCGGGGCTGGCCACCATCAGGGCGTTGATGTGCCCGATACGCCGAGCCACAAGGCTGGAATCGGTCAGTTCTCCGATGCGCACCACAAGATCGTAACCGCCGCCGAGAATATCCACGCGGCGGTCGTCGAAGCTGATATCGAGTTCCACACGTGGATTGCGGAGCGCAAATTCCGTCAGCACCTCCGCCAGATGCGACACGCCAAAACTGAGCGGCGCAGAAAGCCTGATCGGCCCCGCGACCTCCGACATGGCCGAGGTGACGGCTTCCTGTGCCGCCTCAAGCTGCGCCATGGCCTCACGCGATTTCTCGTAATAGAGCGCGCCGATTTCGGTGGTCGTCGTGCCGCGCGCCGTGCGGGTCAACAGTCGCGCTTTCAAGCCCTCTTCCAGATGCGCGACCCGGCGCGAGACGATGGATTTCGCCACGCCCAACCGGTCGGCGGCGCGGGCGAACGACCCCGTTTCCACCACAAGGAAAAAGGCCTGAAGGTCGTCGAGGTCAACGGTCGAGGTCATGAATTCTCCTGACATCCTTCCCCGTTTACGGGGAAGGTGGCTGCGAGTTTACGAGCAGACGGAAGGGGTAAAGCGTAGAGTCCACGCATTCGGGTCGAACCGTGTCGAAGCTCCGTCTCCCCCTTCCGTCTTTTTAGCTGGCGCTAAAAATCCACCTTCCCCGTAAACGGGGAAGGATGAAAATAGTGTTCCACCAAATGCAACACCGTGGTTCGCAATGACGGACTTCTGACAACGGATATAGCGGTCTATATACAGCGTCAACAAGGAGACACGACTATGTCTGACTCAATCCGTACCGTTACGCGCCTCGTGCGCGGCATCCCGGCCACCGACGGCGCCGGGGTCAAGCTCAATCGCGTTCTGGGCACGCAGGCCCTGCCCGAGGTCGATCCGTTTCTGATGCTGGATGAATTCCGCTCGGACGACCCCAAGGCCTATATCGCCGGGTTCCCGAACCACCCGCACCGCGGCTTCGAGACCATCACCTATATGCTGGCCGGGCGCATGCGCCATAAGGACAATAAGGGCAATGAAGGCCTGCTCGGTCCCGGCGACGTGCAGTGGATGACGACCGCCCGCGGCCTTGTCCACTCCGAAATGCCGGAGCAGGAAAACGGCCTGATGCAGGGCTTTCAGCTGTGGCTGAACCTGCCGGCCAAGGAAAAGATGCTCGATCCGGCCTATCAGGACGTGCCCGCCGCGACCATCCCGGTCATCCGCCATTCGGACGCCTGGGTAAAGCTGCTGGCCGGTGCGTACCAAGGCCAGACCGGTCCGATCCAGTCGCCGACGACGAAGCCCTTCATCGCCGATGTGGCGCTGGACGGCGGGGCTTCGCTCACCGTGCCGACGCCCGAAGGCCATGCCGGTTTTGCTTACGTCTTCGACGGCCAGGCGACCATCGGCGGGCAGGTCGTCGAACGCGGTCAGGCGGCGGTCCTGAGCTTCGGGGCCGATCTGCCGCTGACCGCCGGGATCGACGGTGCCCGTGTGCTGGTGGTGCTGGGTCAACCGCTGAAAGAGCCCATCGCGCGTCACGGCCCCTTCGTCATGAACACGGCGCAGGAAATCTATCAGGCCTTCGCCGACTATCAGGCCGGAAAATTCTGATAATCCAAATTCTAAAGCGGAATGACTTTAGATAGAATCGTCATTCCGCTTTAGGTGTTTGTTTTGGCGCGATATTGTCGTCGAAAACCGCTTACACTTTTCGACATATCGCTCTGATAACCCCGTAATGTTTCGGCAAGCCCCTTGCCATCACTCACAAACTGTCTTTATTTATAATCGTAACAGTTACGGTTATAAAATTCCAAGGAGATCATCATGTCCAAGGTTCTGATCATCAACTCGTCCATCAAGGGCGAAGGTTCCGTGTCGCGTGCCCTCGTCGAGTCGTACAAGGCCGACCTCGTGAAGGCCGACCCGAAGACGACCTTCATCGAAAACGACCTCGGCGTGACCCCTCTGCCGGTCCTGTCGGCCAGCAATATCAATGGCTTCTTCGGCAATGTCGGCGAAAGCGTCGAGGCCTCGCAACTGGCCGAGACCGTCGAAGCCCGCGTGTCGGAACTCGAAGCCGCCGACCTGATCGTCATCGGCGCGCCGATGTACAATTTCGGCATGTCGGCCCTGCTCAAGACGTGGTTCGACTACGTGCTGCGGTCAGGCCGCACCTTCCGTTACACCGAAGCCGGGCCGGAAGGCCTCGTGAAGGGCAAAAAGGCCGTGGTCATCGAGACCCGCGACGGCTTCTATTCCGAAGGCGACGCCAAGGCGTTCGACCATCAGGAAGGCCATATCCGCACCCTGCTGGGCTTTATCGGCATTACCGACGTGACCTTCGTCCGCTCGGAAAAGATGGCCTTCGGGCCGGACGCCAAGGCCGCCGCGATCGAAGGCGCGACCAAGGCATTGTCGGAACTGGCCGCTGCCGCTTAAGCGATTTCCCCCCAGACTGCCCCGCCGGTCGGACTTGCTCCGACCGGCTTTTTTTGCGTCCTTTATCCCCGCTCGTGAAACCTGCGCTCATGATAGACGCATGTCACAGGTCGACCGCACAAAAGAACAGTTCAGCCCCGAAGAGCGACGGGCGCGGTTGCGCGCCTTTGCCGACCGGATGCTGGCCTGTGCGGAAAAGCTGCCCGATCCGGAAACCCTGCCCGAGATCGAACGTGCTGTGCGTGTTGGGGATCGCATCGAGCGGCTTTATACCCGCGCCGATGCGTCGGAAGCCGCGGCAGCTAAGGCGAAGCTTGAGGTCTATCAACACACCGCGGCCCTGCAAAGCGCCAAAGCCGACATCGTGCGCCAGGCCGAACACACCGCGCTTTGCCAGCGTCGGGAAGCGATGCGCGACGACGAGATGCTGCGCACCGATCCGAAACTGGCGCGCAAGCTGATCGAACTCCGCACCGGCAGGCCGCTGGAGGAGTATCTGGCGGCGCGGTCTGGAGCCGTGGTTTCCGACGTCAATACAGATCCCGACGATAATGACCCCCGGTCAGGGCAGCGTCCAGCCAGGTCTCCCCCATGATCCGGCGCAGCGTCGCTTCGACCGCGCGGCCCATGTCGAGCCCGCCGCAGACCATCACCGCCCCCTCCGCGCCCAGATAGTCGCGCACAGCCTCGGCGCGGTGATCGAGCACATCCTGCACATAGCGCTTCACACCGTCGTCCGGACGCGAAAAGGCCAGATCGAGGCGTTTCAAACGCCCCTGCGTCTGCCAGGCCTGCATGTCACGGCTCAGAGCCCCGTCATTGACCGGGTGCCGCTCGCCATAGACCAGCCAGCATGGACGCCCTTGTGCGGCCAGCGCGATCAGGTGCGGCCTCAGCCCCGCCAGACCCGAACCGGCGGCGATCAGCAGGACCGGTCCCTGACCCGCAGGTGCGTGGAACCCCTTGTGCGACTTGAGCCGCATCGGCACCGTGTCGGCAGGGTTGAGCGCGTGCGTCAGCAGGCCCGATCCCACGCCACGCGAGCCGTCGTCCTTGATGACTTCGCGCACGAACAGGCTCAGGCGACCCTCTTCGGGCAGGGTGGCGATGGAATAGTCGCGGCGATGGCCGTCCGGTGTCAGGATTTCGGCCAGATCTCCCGCCTGCCACGACGCGCCCTCCGGCACGGTGAAATCGATACGGAACAGGCCCGCTGCAGGGCTATCCGGATTGAGCCGCGCCCGTGCGTTCAATGTCCACGGCGCGAAGGGATTGCTTTCCTCGACATGGCTGCCGCCCCATTCGGCAAGGTAGTTTTCCCACGTTTTCAGCGCCGTCGCGTCGAGGTCGTCGACCTCCAGCACCGGCTTTTTCGCCGTCGCGCCGCACGCCTTGAGCCAGTCGTCGATGCGATGCCCGAAGGCGCAGAAATCTTCGTAAGAGCGATCACCCAGCGCCAGCACGGCAAAGCTTTGTGCCGACAGGTGGGGTGTGGTCGCCATCAGCGCCTTTTCGAACACGCGCCCATCGTCCGGCGCATCACCGACGCCGGTGGTCGAGGCCACGCACAGAATCAGCTTCGCGTTTTGCAGGTCCGCCGCATCGACTGCGCCGATGGAAACGTAGCGCGTCGTCAGACCGCCTGCCGCCAGCGTTTTTTGCGTATGGCGGGCCAGTTCCTCGGCCTGACCGGTCTGCGACGCCGACAGGATCAGCGCATCCACGGTTTCCGCCGAACCCTTACGCCCTTTCGGCCACAGGATCGCGGCGCTCATGAACAGCCACAGGACACCCGCCCCGGCCGCCAGGCTCAGACGCAGCGGATCATGATTGACCAGTTCGATCACAGCCAGGCCTCCAGCGCCGGGCTCAGGCGTTCATGCCCCGCCTGCATGCGCATCAGACACGGAATATCATGGGCGGCGCAGAACGTCATGGCGGTGTCTTCGCCCATCACCATCAGCGCCGTGGCCAGCGCATCGGCGCGCCAGCAGGCCGCGTCGAACACCGTGACCGAGCTGACGCCCGACCGCGTCGGCGCGGCGGTGGCGGCGTCGATGGTGTGCGACAGGATTTGACCGTCATGAATGAAAAAGCGTCTGGAATCGCCCGACGTCGCCACGGCCAGATCGCACAGGGCAATCACCGTTCTTTGGTTAGCGCCCTCGATCTCCACCCAGTAGGGCAGACCGTCGTCGCGCACCCCGAAACCTTTGAGCTCGCCGCCGATTTCGACCAGCGCCGAACGAATCCCCGGCGTCGTGCGCAGGATCTGCGTCAGGCCGTCCACCGCATAGCCCTTGGCGATGCCGCACAGGTCGAGCCTGAGCCCTGCGGGCTTGATCAGACCATGCGCGGCCCAGTCGAGCGACCGCCAGTCGGCGCGGCGTTTCAGGCCCTGCACGGCGACCGGTGACAGCACCCCCGGCGCGACGGTCTTCGCCCCGAAGCCCCACGCCTCCACGGCTTCCAGCAGGGCCGGGTCGTAGGCCCCGTCGGTCATCCGGGCGATATTGAGCGCCTGACGGATGACCTGAAGCAGCATCGGCGGCAACGGCACATAGGCGCTGTCCGATGCCGTATTGAACCGCGTCAGGTCGGAATCGACGCGATAGGGCGACATCTGAGCGTCGATGCGATCGAGATAGGCCTGCGCCGCCGACTGCAACCGGATCGCGTCGATGGCCCGGTCGGCGTGAAACACCACCTGCCACGTCGTCGCAAACGCCTTACCCGACAGCTCGTGCCGCGCACAGCCCGCCGCATCCTCCGGCCTGCGGTGCAGGTCGGGAATGAGGACGCGATTGTCCGGCGCGGGGCTGTGCAGGGTTGGGGTCATTATACTTACATCCCTACCTGTTTACGGGGCAGGATTAATCTTACGGCTTATACGCGAACTTGACGTCGCCCAGTTCCGACGCGCCCTTGGCGGCGCCGGCCGAAGCCTTCTTGCCGTCCCACTTGATCGGCACCTTGACCACTTCGCGGCCACCGCCTTCGCGCGAGGCCTCGACGTTCAGCACGTAGTCACCGGCGGCCAGGCCCTTGAAGGCCGGCGAATTGCTGTCGAACTTCACCGTCTGGCGGCCCGGCGCCTTGGTCGCCGAGGTCAGACCGTCCTGCGGCAGGGTCAGGTCGCGGCCCGACTTGCGCCACCAGGTGCGGATGTCTTTCAGCCACTTGTCGCCCTTGCCCGCCTGATACCAGACGAACAGGTTCGACCTATGCGCACCGGCGGCGTCCTCGATCCAGCCCGCGACGTAGGGCTTATGGTATTCCGCGACGCCGAGGCGCGGCAGTTCGACCTCGACGGTGACGGTCCCGGCCTGAGCGGCGGCACCGAGTGCGCCCGCGCCGATGACGGTGGTCCAGACAGCAGATTTCGCAAACATGGTCGTGTCCTTACGAATGGATAAACAGAAGAAACAGGATGAACGGCACGATGGTGCCGAGGCCGATCAGCGGCCAGGTGATCTTGCGACCGCGCGCATAGATCCACAAAAGCCCCAGCCCGGTCAGGCAGAAGATGACCGAGGCGATGGCGATGATGTCGATGAACCAGCCCCAGGCCGGTCCGGCATTACGGCCCTTATGCAGGTCGTTGAGCACCGCGATGACGCCGCGATGGCTTTTTTCGTAGGTCGCATAGCCCGTGTCGCGCTCGATATTCAGCCATTCGTCGAAGCCCGGCCCCGGCATGGCGAAATAGATATCGCTGTCCGACACTTCCGGGCTGATCTTCGCGATATCGACGCCGGTATCGGCCTTGATCGCGGCGGCCAGATCGGCGGGCACGGGCGTCTTGTCCCCGGCCTTGGGCAACAGGGCTATAGTGGTGTCCGTCAGGTCCTTTTCCCAAGAGATCAGGGTCGGTTTGGCCTCGATCTGCGCCGCGTGGTTCAGGGTAAAGCCGGTCACCGAAAACAGGATCATCCCCACCAGACACAGGGCTGACGAAATCCAGTGCCACTGCCGCAACTGATTGCGCCAGAAGGAGGGGCTGGGTTTGAAGGTGACGGACATCAGGGCCTTATCGGGCTTGGAAATGTAGGTTGCTAATAATCATTCTCATTATCAACCCCATCCCGCGATGGCAAGCCGACATATCCATATTTTACGAGGTGTGCGGGTAAAATCCTGCGCGAATCTCAGAGAAAAAGGTGATCCGGGCCGATGTCGGCCAGGGTTTTGGTCCCCGACAGGGCCATGACGATCTCAAGCTCCTCGCGCAGGGTGCGCAAGGCGTGGGCGACACCCAAGGCCCCCGCCGCCGCCAGCGCCTGAATATAGGGCCGACCGATCATGACGGCGGTCGCCCCCAGAGCGATGGCCTTGAAGACATCGGACCCGCGCCGGACCCCGCCGTCGAGCAGAATCGGGATGCGCCCCTGAAGGGCTTCGGCCACGCGCGGCAAGGCGTCGAGGCTGGCCGGCACGGTATCCAGCACCCGGCCGCCGTGGTTGGACACCACGACCCCGGCCGCCCCCAGCGATCGCGCGCGCTCGGCGTCTTCGGGGGCGAGAATGCCCTTGATCAGAACCGGCAGCCGCGCCTCTTTCAGCACCCACTCGATGTCTTTCCATGAGGGCGCGACCGGCATGACACCGTCGAAGACGACGCTCTCCCCCGCCCCTACCTGAGGGACCGGCGGCGTCGCGCTCAGGTTCACCGGCGACAAGGGCGGCGGCAGGGTAAAGCCCGCACGCTGTTCGCGATTGCGTACGCCGGCCAGCGGTGCGTCGACCGTAACGACCAGCGCGCGGTAGCCTTCGCGTTCGGCCCGGCGGATGAGGTCCAGCGACACGGCCCGGTCGCGCTGAAGATAGAGCTGGAACCATAGCTGTGCGGTCTGGGCCGCGGCGACCTCTTCCAGCGTGGTCGTCGACAGGGTCGACAGCACCATTAGGCTTTGGGTCACCGCCGCCCCCAGCGCCGTGGCCTGTTCGCCGCCGGCATGGAACAGCTTCTGATAGGCCACCGGGGCGAGGAAGATCGGGTGTTCGTAGGTCTGACCGAAGAGGTTCAGCCGCGTATTACCGCCGCCGACCTCGCCCAGCACGCGGCCTTTCAGGCGCACGTCCTTGAAGGCGGCAACATTGTCCATCATCGTCCATTCGTCGCCCGCGCCGGAGTCGAGATATTCCCACGCCATCGCGCTGAGGCGTTCCTTGGCATAGGGCGCGTAGTCGTTGACCGAAACGATATCCGACGGGATCGCGGTAAGGGGTGGCTTGATCACAGGTCCCCCCACTGGCGTAGCAGGTTATGATAGTGGGCGGTCAGGCCGACGACCTCTTCGGTGTCGCCGATCTGAGCGCGCAGGCGGATGATCGTCATGTCCAGCTCGAACAGCATCCGGCGGCGCTCGGTGTCCTTGACCAGACTCTGGGTCCACAGGAACGAGGCCAGGCGGATGCCCTCGGTCACTGGCTCGACGCGGTGCAGGGAGGTTGACGGATAGAGTATGGCATCCCCGGCGGCCAGCTTGACCTCGTGTGCACCGTAGGTGTCCTCGATAATCAGTTCGCCGCCTTCATATTCTTCGGGCGCGTTGAGAAAGACGGTCGTCGAGACATCGGTACGGGCAATCACGCCCCTGAACGGGTCGCTATGGATGGCGGTGTCGACGTGATTGCCGTAATGGCCCCCGCCCTGATAGGCGTTGAAGCGCGGGGTGATGACCAGCTTCGGCAGGGCCGCGCTGGTGAACAGCGGATGGCGTCGCAGCGCCGCCTCGATACGCTCGCCCAGCCGCTTCGCCTCAGGCGCGTCGGCGGGCAACTGGCGGTTCTGCTTGACCTTTTGCGCCATCGGACCGGCACTGAGCGCGCCGTCGGCCCAGCGCGCCTGTTCCAGCTCGGCGCGGATTTCGGCCACTTCGGCGGCAGTGAGGACTTCGGGCAGGTGCAGCAGCATGGGCATAACTCAGAAAAATGGCCCCGTCCGGCCAAGCGCATTCCGCAAAGTGGTCCCGGTTTGCGGACCCAAATGCGCGAAAACAAAAAAACCAGAGCGTCCGTCCAGAGGACGGCTGCTCTGGTCGGAGCCAGTAGATCATGAAAGTCCTTGAGGAAAGGTTCAAGAGCGTGCAGCGGGGATATATTGCCGCACGCTCTCAATTGCCCCCCCAATCAGAACCTGTAGTTCAGCGTCAAGCTGGCCGAACGCGGGGCGCCGGGGATCAGGCGCGCACCACCGTTATTGAGCTGACCGATATAGTCTTCGTCGGCCAGGTTATAGACGTTCAGTTGCAGGGCCGCCTTGGCGGTCAGCTGGTACGAACCGTAGGCGTCGACGACCCAGTATTCCGGGATCTTGGCCATGTTCGAGGTGGCGGGGGTTTCGCCGACCGTCAGGTCGCGCTTCTGCTCGCCCATATAGCGGGCGCCGCCGCCCAGCTTGATCTTGTCCGACAGGGCGTAGGTCGACCAGAACGAACCCGACAGTTCCGGCGACCAGCGGCTGGTCGAACCGACGGTACCGCCTTCCTTCTGCTTGTCGTCCATGGTCTGGATACCGGCGGTGATGTTCCACTTGTCGGTGATCTGACCGTTCAGGCCGATCTCGAAGCCCTTGATTTCACGGTCGCCCAGGTTTTCGGCATAGCCGTCCAGATTGGTGTCCGCGACAATGGCGTTGGTCAGGTTGGTCTTGTAGTAGGCGCCCGTCAGGCCAAGGCGGCCTTCGAACAGGTCCCACTTGACGCCCGCTTCGAGGTTCTTGGTTTCGGACGGATCGACATTGGCATTGTTGATGTTGATCGCGGTGTTGCTCAGCGTCCCGGCGCTGCCCGGCGGGGTCACCGAGGTAGCGTAGGACACATAGATCGAGCCGTTCGGGGTCGGCTTATAGACCAGACCGGCCTTGTAGGCGTTGATCGACTTGGCGGCTTTCAGGCTAAGGACGCGCGGCGTGGTCGCCGTCGGGGCCGTGGTGCCGACCTGCGGCAGGCGATTGCCCAGATAGTCGTAGTTCGTATATTCCAGACGGTACGAGTCCGAACGGAAGCCCAGGTTCACGATCCACTTTTCGCCGAAGCTGATGGTGTCGAAGGCGTAGATCGACGCCACCTGCGTATCGCTGATCGTCCAGGCCGTATTGAGCTGACCCGGGAAGGCGCCGGTGCTGGTGTTCAGCGTATTGGTGAGGATGAGCGACGCCATGGTGTCGTTCGGGTTCGGGTTATACAGGTTGGCCAACGTCGTCGTACCGACCGTGGTAAACGAACCCGTATTGGTCGTTTCATCCGAATATTCGAAACCGAAGACGAGGTCGTGCGTCAGGGCGCCCGTCTCGAAGCTGGTCACGAAGTTCGAGACGTTGTTGAAGGTCTCGGCCTTCTGGTTGACGCGCTGACGCGAGCGCGCCAGCGTCCAGGTCGCCGGGTTCGACACAGTGGTGGCGGTAATGCCGTTGACGCCCGTCAGGACGCGCTCCAGCGAGGTGTTCGACCAGCGCGACACGTTGGTGAAATAGATGCCCGCGGCGAAGTCGTGCTCGAACTTGGCCGTGACCGAGCCCTGCTCCTGATTTTCGAAGTCGCTGACGCTGCCGTAGAAGTTTTCCGAACGCACCTTGCCCGCGGCGCGGACTTCGGCGGTGGCGTTATAGAAACCTTCCCAGCCGATCGACGAAATGCCGCCGTCTGGCACGTTGTCGTTATTCAGATACTGACCCGACAGGTGGAAGCGGGTCTTGGTTTCGAGGCCGATGCCATAGGCGGCGGCGACGCCGTAGCCCGAACGCTTCACATGGTCGCGGCCCGCCGTGTCGATGTCCTGCGACAGGACGTTGAGGCGCAGGGCGCTGGTTTCACCGATCGCCTTGTTGACGTCGGCCGTGGCGCGGTAACCGCCCTGCGTGTAGGCGGTAGCCGAAGCCGAGGCCGCGTCGTCGAGCGAGGCCTGCTTGGTCGAAACGTTGATATAGCCCGAGGACGCGCCGCGGCCCGTATCGGCACCACCGGCGCCCTTGACGACTTCGATCTGCTCGATGTTGAAGGTGTCGCGCGTGGCAACGCCGCGGTCACGCAGGCCGTCGACCAGCAGCGAGCTCGACATGTCGAAACCGCGCATCTGGAAGGTATCGCCCGACGAGGTATTGCCGTTTTCACCCATCTGCAGCGTGATGCCCGGCGTGTTACGCAGGGCTTCCACGAGGGTCGTCGCCTGCTGCTCCTGAATGACTTCCTTCTTGATGACCTGAACCGTCTTCGGCGTGTCGATCAAGGCTTGCGTCTGCTTCGGCGAAGACACGACGTCGGCCTTGTAGGTGTTTTCCTCGGCGGTGACGGTGACGCCTTCCAGCTTCTTGTCGGCCTTTTCCTGAGCCATGGCAGCGGACGACAGTGCCGGTACGGCGGCAGCGGCCAGAAGCGCCGCGCTCAGGTAACGATTGGCACCATGCTTGCGGTTACGGATGTGAGTCATGAGAGTCTCTTTTTATTGGGCCGCATCAGGGAGGCGATGCGGCGGGAAGGAGGCGGGGCCCAGAACGACGCGGGCCGGATGTAAAACAAGGTCTCGGTGAGATTGCGAATAATTATTAGGTGCCAATTATAGATTTGCGAATGCTTTGCAACATCTAATTGCCAAAATCTTTCAGGATCGACACGGCAATCTGCGAGTGTGTCGCAAAATCAACACCGTTGTTGATAATCGACATGAACGCCCAACAGAAAAAGGCCGGAGCCACAGGTGCCCACACACCTGCCGCTCCGGCCCGAACCCCTTGTGTCCAAGAGGCTTGTATTAGTACGGCAGAACTTCGACCGTCAGCGCATAGGATGAGCGCAGCGGTGCCATGTCGCGCGGGATACCGCCGCCCATGCCCCCCTGACGGCCCTGACCCTGAGCGCCTTGGCCCTGAGCACCTTGACCTTGCGGTGCACCCTGCGGGCGCTGACCGCCCTGACCGCCCGCCGCCGGACCATGATCGTCGTCATCGGATTCCGGACGCGGCGGATAGGACGTGTTGATGTAGTAGGTGCCGCTGATCTTCCAGTCGATGGCGATATTGCCTTCGGCGTCCGAAGTCACCGTCTGGTCAGCCAGCTCGCCGCGGAAGCGTACGCCGCCGGGGGTCACCTTGACCTTGAGGTTCGGCACAGGCTTGCCGTCGAGGAGCACGCGGAACTTGGCCTTTTCGCCGACCACAAAGTCCGAGGTCGGCTGCAGCGGGAACAGCTCCAGCCCCTGGCTGACGGGCTTGATTTCCGAGGGCTTGCCCGCCGTGACGAAGGTTTCGACGCGGCCGAAATTGCGGCTGATCTTGAGCTCGGCGGCATTGGCCGGGACGTCGGTCTTGAGGGTCTCTTCGGTGCCGCGGAAGACCTTGGTCTCCTCACCGACCTTGTAGGTGGCGATAACCGAGGCATTGACCGAGGCGATGCGATAGGTGCCGGGCGTCGCCAGCTTGACATCGAAGGTCGAGCGCAGCTTGCCGGTCGACGGGTTTTCCGGCTGGATCAGCGAACCGTCCGGCCCGCTGATGACGATATTGGTCAGGCGCATGGCGTTGTGGTCGGCGACGAACACGCCGCTCGACGACGCCGCATCGACCGTGATGTAGGTCGGGCGCTCGGCATTGGTCGAGGCCTCAACCTGCGTCGAGGACGGCAGCAGCCACTGGCTGTGCGCCATCGCGGCGGGGGCGGCGGCCATCAGGCCGAGCACGGCGGTGGTTGCCAGAAGGCGTTTCATCACGCTCATTGATCATCTCCTTGAGTATTTCGGTCAGCGATATGTCGAAACGACGTTCGTCATATCGATATAAGCTAGGATGGGCGGCCATCTCCCCGGCCGTCCGGATTACGTCGGTCGTCGCCGCGGGGTCCACGATCAGGGCCCCCGTCATCACGGCGCTCGCCGCGCGGGCCGCCGCGATCATCGCCGCGAGGTGGGCCCCGATCGTCGGGTCTGCGATCGTCTGGGCCGCCCCGATCCGGGCCGCCCCGATCGCGTTTTTTGAAGCCGAAGGTGATCGGCACCGTAGCCCACGAATCGACCGGCTTGCCGCCCTGCATCGCCGGCTTGAAACGCCAGCGCTGAATCGCGGTGGCGGCGGCATTGTCCAGCCGCATAGAGCCGCTGGACTGCTTGATCTGCACCTCGCCGACACTACCGTCGCCGCGTACCTGAAGGCGGAGGACGACCGTGCCCTCTTCGCGGCGCGCCTTGGCCTGCGCCGGATAGGGCGGCGGCGGATTATTGGTCAGGGCCGAGTCGACATCGACGGCCACGAAGTCGTTTTTCGGCCCCGCTGCGGCGGCAGGCGGCGCAGGCGGACCCTTGGCGATTTCCGGCGGTGCCGGCGGCGATTGCGGGGCGGGCTTAAGCTCGGTCTTCACCGGCGGCAGCGGCAAGGGCGGCACGTCCTGAAAGATCGGCGCCGGGGTTTCGCGCGGCTGGATCAGCGGCTTGGTTTCCGGTGGCAGCGGCGGAGGCGGCGTCTCCGGTTGCTCTTCGGGCGTCGGTAACGGCCCCATACTGACCAGAATAGCCTCGGTTTCCGGCTGTTCGTATTCCGGCAGGACGAACTGCGTGGTAATCACATAGGCAGCGATGGCCGCGTGAAAGCCGATGGAAATACCGATAGCCCAGGCCAGCCCGGCATTGGTTTTTTTTCGGGTCGACGGCGCTCCGGTTCGGGTCGGCGACGCAACCTTGCGCACCCTTGCGCCTTCGCCGGCAAGACCCTCGGTTATCCCCTGAACGCTCATCGCTGATAGACTACCCGTATCACGTCATAAACACTTGTGGCTTGCCCTAACATTCTTGCAACTCATTCGCAAGACAATCCTGATAATGTGTCTCAGTTTTATTCGCATCGTGTCATCGCATGGCCGCAAACAAAAAGGCCCCGCATCGCTGCGGGGCCTTTCGTGTCCGTTGTGACAAGACTTACGAGTTGTCGCCCGTAATGATCTTGACCAGTTTCAGCGTGTCGCCCAGGGCCGCCTCGGTCACCTTTTCGCAGGCTGCCTTGCCTTCGGCTTCGGTGGCGTTCGGCATCTTGAGGAATTCGCGCCAGCAGGTCGCCGTCTCCGGGCACAGCTGCTTGGCCTGATTTTCGATCAGGTTGATGAATTCCTTGGTCTTGGCTTCGTCTTCCGAGATCTTGAGGGTCAGCTGATAGGAGATGTCCTTGACCTGATTGTAGATATCGACGCCCTGCACGCCCTGACAGATATAGGCGACCTGCATGGACAGCATCAGGCTTTCCGGCAGCTTGCCCGCGGCTTCGACCGAGGCCGAGGACTTCGGGGCGGGATCGGCGGCCTGGGCATGCGCCTGAGCACCGAAAGCGAGGACACAGAGCGCGGCGGCAGCGGCGATCAGGCGTTTCATGAGTGTCATTCCTTATAGAAATCGATTGGCCTTATAGAAATCGATTGGGGTTCTGGCTGCAGCACGATGCCGTAAGCCGTATTTCTGCCACAAACCTAATCCCCTCCCCGCACGGCGTCCATAAAATTACGCGGGGCGGATGAAAAGGCTGGTGACCTGTGGCCTCAACATGACATTTCCCTGTGACAACCGCATCTTACATTGCCTGTAAGGCAGTTATTTCGTGAAATTTAACGACAATCGGACGCCTAATTCATCACCAGATAGAATTTGGCCGGTTTGCGCGAGGCATTGACCACCGTAATGGCCGACGGCGCGGTATAGACCGGCACCCAGCGGCAGCCGAGATTCTCCGAAGACGACGCCACGGCGCACACCTCGTCGCCTTCGTCGTCGACGACCCGGAGCGACAGGGCCGCCCCCGGCGCGGGCACGACAAGGATATCGGCCATCTGCCCGCCGGCGAAGCTTTGCCGCGTGGTGAATTTGCCGTTGGCGGCGATCTTGCCGGACTTATAGGCTGGCCCCAGCAGCAGGCCGCGCGAGGCGTAGAAGGTCTTGGGCAGTTTGGCGCCCATGGTCTGGGCGTCCCTGATCCAGACGCGGACCAGATCGGCGTCGCCGGTATCGGGCCGCGCCCCGCTGCGGGCCAGGGCCAGCGCCGCCGTCAGCAGCGCCTCGCCGTCGCCGCGCGCCTGCGCCGCCAGACCCTCGCGCAGGATGTCGCCGACGCTCGCCGACAGGTCGGCATCCTGCGCGGCGGTAAGCCCCGAGGCCGACAGCGTACAGGACAGGACGAGCGCGGCAATGCCCCGTTTCCAGATACGACTCCCCCGGCTCATGCCACCTCCTTGCGGACCACGAAACGCGCACCGCGACGGCCCGGTTCGGCGTCCGATTCCGCGTGCGTATCCTCAATCCTTATGCCGAGATCGTGGCGTTCGGCAATGGCTTTTACCAGCGCCAGACCCAAACCGTGGCCCTTCTGGGCCGGTTCGCCGTCCGGTGTGGCAATCCGGCGATAGCGCTCGAAAATCCTTGGCTTTTCTGCATCAGAAACGCCCGCGCCGTCATCCTCGACCACGATCACCGGACCGGCGCGGACGCTCAGGCGGATCTGCTGCCCGTCCTTGCCGTATTTCAGGGCGTTGTCGAGCAGATTGACCATCAGGCGCGACATCTGCATGGCGTCGGCGCGCATCGTCACCCCGTCCTCGATATCGCAGACCAGCTCCAGCCCGGCCTCTTCGGCGCTCAGTTCGTACAGCTCGGCGATCGAACGGGCGACCTCGGAAATGTCGATCTCCTCCAGCGCCTTCAGGCCGCCACTCTGGGCTTCGGCCGACGCGATGTCGAGCAGGGCGTCGAGCAGACGCAACAGGGAGCGGATGCGCTCCAACGCGCTGTCGAGCGGTTTGAGCACCACCGGGTCCGTGCTGGCGGATTGTGCCAGACGGATATCGCGCTCGACGCTCATCAAAGGCGTGCGCGTCTCGTGCGCCGTGTGATCGGACACGTCGCGCTGGGCCTTCATCAGGCGATGGATGCGCGCGGTCACGGCATTGACGTGCTGCCCCAGTTGGTCCAGTTCGTCGCCGTCAGGCCGCACCGGGGCGCGGGCGTCAAGCTGCCCGGTTTCCAGCGCGTCGAATACGGCATTGAGGGTATCGACGCGGGTCCGCAACGTCCGCGAGGCATAGCCTGAAATGAAAATCGACGCCGCCACCATCAGGGCCAGGGCGATCAGGAACAGGTTGCGCACCTGTGCCAGCGTCGCCTGCAACAGGGCGTCGGAGCGCCCGGCAATCAGGCTGTAGCCGCCACGCAGGGTCGTGGCGCGCGCCTGCCCTTCGACACCGTCCGCCAGTACGACCTTGCCCGCCTGAGACTTCGCCGGATCGAGGCGCGGCGGCGTCGTGATATTGCCGGTCAACACCTTGCCGCCGGGATCGCGCAACAGATAGTAGGGCTGTTCGCTGCGCGTCGGGGCCATATCCAGCCGCGCCGTCAGGGCCGCCTGCAAACCATCTATCCGGTGCACGCCATAGATATCGACCAGACCGGCCAGATCGGTGTCGACCGTCTGACGCAGCGCCGCCTCGCCCTGCTGACGCAGACCGGCATAGACGAAGGCAAAGGCCGCGGCGCAGACCAGCACCGATGCGGCGACCAGCCGCAGCGTCAGGGGTCGGGTGAGGCTGCGGGTAAAAAAGCTGAGAAACGCCATGCCCTACCCCGCTTTCGGGGTCTGAACGCGCAGGAGGCGGAAGCCCGCGCCGCGCACGGTTTCGAGCACCGGCTGCGTGAAGCCTTCCTCCAGCCGGTTGCGCAGACGGCTCATATTGACGTCGATGACATTGGTCTGAGGGTCGAAATTGAGCTTCCACACCTTTTGCAGCAACATGTCGCGCGTGACCGTATCACCCGCATGGTCCATCAAAAGCTTGAGGATGTCGTATTCCTTGGGACTGAGCGCCAGATGCTTGCCCGCGCGATAGGCGGTGCGCGATTTGACGTGCAGTTCGAGGTCGCCGAACAGCATGACCGCGGTATGGACCTGATTTTTCGAGCGGCGCAGCAGGGCCTTGACCCGCGCGATCAGTTCGTGGGCGTCGAACGGCTTACCCAGATAGTCGTCGGCGCCGCCTTCGAGGCCATCGACGCGATTTTCACTGCGCGACAGGGCCGACAGCATGAGGACCGGTGTGGCCACCCCGGCCTGACGTAGCTGCGCCAGCACCTCGATGCCACTGATCCCCGGCAACATGCGGTCGAGGACGATCAGGTCGTAGGCCGTCTCTCCGGCCTCACTCAGGCCTTTTTCGCCGTCGGTGCACCAGGTGACGACAAACCCTTCCGGCTCCAGCGTCTCGCGAATGATCCGCGCGCTGTCGGCTTCGTCTTCGATCAGCAGGAGATGGGCGGAAGGCGTCGGGGTCGTCATGAACTCTGGTACCGTTTTATGGTTTTGTGGAGTCCCGTTAAACCGCCAAACCGCCGTCCGCGCAATTTACAAAGATTGTTATGTTTGCAATCACCCCCTGAACAGGGGTGATTTTTACCCCTTCGCCACGGTCGGCAGACCGCGGATCAGCGTGCCCATATTGGCCACGAAGACCGCCGTCGAAATGCCCAGCGACGGTTTCGGATCGTTGAACGCCGAGGTGTCCGTCACATCGCCGACATGGGTCGTGGCATAGTCGCCCGGCGCCGGGGCGTCGGTCGAGTCGCGCGTATAGCGATAAGAGGTCGATTTCAGCGGGGTCAGCCAGATGCCGTCGGCATCGACCGTCGACAGCACCTTGCTCACCTCGTCCGACGTCGACGGCTTGACGGTCTGCACGGCGTCGGTGCGCAGATCCTCGAAGCCCACCTCCTTGAAGGTGAAGTAACGCGGCAGCGGCTTGCGCCCGCCCTTGAGCGGCGAGGTCTTGGTCAGTTCCGCCGGATCGACCTTCATCAGCGCGTCGTAGCGCTTGCGCAGCGCGGCCGGATTGATGCCGCGGAACGAGCTGTAGTGGGCGATGGTGCGGTTGATATCGCCATTGGCATAGTATTCGCCATTGACGACGTTCGAACCCTTGCGATGGATGAACAGGGGCTTGCCGGTGCCGATCTCGATAAAGGTCGGGTAGCGCTTCTGCGGATCGAACGCTTCCGGCAGGCGGATCGATTCGAGCCAGTCGAAGGCTTCGGGCAGGCGCGCCATGAACTTGGCATCACCCGTCAGCTCATAGAAGTCCATCATCAGCTGGCAGTTGCCCTGCGTGGTGTGCGAGACCATGGCGGGCGGCTCATAGGTACGCGCGCCGGTGGGCTTCAGGTCGGCGACGGTGTGCTGAAGGCCCCAGCCGGCCTGCGGCTTCGGCTGCTGGGCCTTGGCGAAGCAATCCATGCCGCGCGCGATCGGATCGAGGACACGCTTGTCGCCCAGCGTCTGCCACACCATGATCAGGAACTCGATATTCTCCGCCGACACGTCGTCGTTGAAGGTGATCAGCGACGTATAGTCCGGACGGCCGTGATGGTGGAATTCGTCCCTGAGCGGGAAGCGCTGCGGCCAGCCGCCGACCGGATACTGGCTGTCGAGCACGAACTTGATGACCTTGTCGAGCGACGCCTTGTAGCGCGCGTTCTTCTTTTCGAGATAGATGCGCAGCATGAACTTGGCGACGTCGGACGTACACGAATCGTCGAAGGTGCCGTTGCCGTAATAGTGCTGGAACTCCTCCAGACGCCAGGCGTTCTTACCGATGGTATCGTACCACTTTTTCAGCGAGGCCTCGCCCTTGAGGTCGAACAGATAGTTCCAGCCGCCGCTCGGCAATTGCCCGCGGATCAGGACGTCGGCGGCCTTGGCGGCCGCCTGATAGAAATATTCGTCGCCGGTCGCGTGATAGGCGTCGAGATAGAGCTGACCGACCAGCGGCGTGCCGGGGTTCTGAATCCAGACCGAGGACCGATAGGCCTCGATCTCGCCCCACTCGCGCGAGCGATCCGGCAGGGTCTGCCAGACATAGCCGCCTTCGTGGCTGACCTTATCAACCATGTAACGCGCGGCCTTGCGCATGGCGGTCTTGATGGCCGCAGGGTCGGCAGGGGTGGTTTGCGCCAGAACCGGGGTGGCGGCAAAGGCGGCCAGAGCAGCGGCGCTCGACAGCAGATGACGGCGGGAAAGCGAGAGGTGCGACATGGGGAAACTCCTTCGATCTGATCGGGGTCAGATTCGAATTATTTGCGTAATTTCAGAAACTTTTCAGGCGGAACGAAGCTGGGCGTGAAGCGCGCCGTGGCGATCGCCCCCTTGAACGGATTGATACCGTTGAGCCGGATGCCGGCCGACGACCGGCCCGGCCCCTGCGGCGTGAAGGCGATGTCCGCCTCCCCTTGCAGCACGCCGTCGACATAGGCGCGATAGGTTTTGCCGTCGTAGGTCTGGGCGACGTGATACCACTTACCGACCGGAAACAGCTTGTCCGGAAAGATCAGGGTCTGCTTGTAGCCCGGCCCGGTGACAAAGGCGTCGATATACCATTTGTCCTCGACGACGCGGATCTCGAACAGAAAGCGCGTCCCGTTCGGCACCACCTTGGGATCGGCGTTCGGATCGACCTCGGCCAGATGGAACCAGCGCTGTTCGAACGCGCCGCCGTCGGGACGGAAGATGGCCTCGAAGGCGAAGGTCTTGGCCCCGGCCAGCGGGTGTTCGTCGAAGAACAGAGCATCATCGACGCCGTCGAACTGCACGGCCTTGCCCTGAGGGCTATCGATCACCACCGGATTGCCCTGCACGCGCGGCGTCAGACCGCCGATGCGATCCAGCCGGTCGAAGGTCCAGGTTTTGGCCTTCGCGGGCGGCTTCATCGGCTCCATGGCGGCGGCAACCCCGGCAGACCCGGCTAAAGCCGCGCCTGCCACGATTACCTGTCTCCGGTCGAGGCGGCTCATGCCTGCGCCTCACCGGGGATCTTGACCGGCGTCATCTTCGGCATCAGCAGGTGCACGGCCAGCAGGGCGAGGAAGTAACCGCCCGCCGCATAGACGAAGATGGGCGTATAGCTACCGATCTGCTCCAGCACGTAACCCGCGTACTTGGCCATGGCCATGCCGCCGAAGGCCCCGAACATGCCGCCGATGCCGACGACCGAGCCCACCGCGCCGTTCGGAAACACATCCGACGGCAGGGTATAGAGGTTGGCCGAGAAACCCTGGTGGGCGGCGGTCGCCACGCCGATGATCAGCACCGCGACCCACAGATTGTCGGCCAGGGCCGCACCACCGACCGGCAAGGCCAGGGCCGCACAGATCAGCATGGTCACCTTGCGCGCCTTGTTGACGCTCCAGCCGCGCTTGATGAACTGCGACGACAGCCAGCCGCCGCTTACCGAACCGATATCGGACAGCAGATAGATGGCGACCAGCGGCGGGCCGAAGGTTTTCAGGTCGAGGCCATAGCGCTTGTGCAGGAAATCCGGCAGCCAGAACAGGAACATCCACCAGATCGGATCGATCAGGAACTTGCCCGCCGCATAGGCCCAGGTTTCGCGCGTGCGCATGACCTTGAGCCACGAAATCTTCTGCACCTGAACGACCGGGTCCTGCTCGATATGGGCCAGCTCGGCGGCATTGACCTTGGCATGTTCGCGCGGGCGGCGGTACATCAGCCACCAGATCGGCAACCAGATCAGGCCCAACGCCCCGGTGACGACAAAGGCCGCCTTCCAGCCATAGGCGATGGTGATCGCCGGGATGAGCAGCGGGGTGATGATGGCGCCGATATTGGTCCCGGCATTGAACATGCCCATGGCGAAAGCCCGCTCGGCCTTGGGGAACCATTCCGACACGGCCTTGACGCCGCCGGGGAAGGCCCCGCCCTCACCTATGCCAAGGAAAACACGGGCGATGATGGCATCCTTGATCGACGACATGCCGGCATGGGCGATATGCGCCGCCTGCCAGATCAGGAAGGCGACCGAGAAGCCGACACGCGCCCCGAAACGATCGACGATGCGACCGAAGGCGAGGTAGGAAATGGCATAGGCAAACTGGAACCAGAAGATCAGGTCGGCATAGTTGGTTTCCGACCAGCCGAATTCGCCCTCCAGATGCGGCTTGAGCAGGCCGACGGTCTGACGGTCGACATAGTTGATGACCATGGCCGTGAACAGCAGGGCGACGACGACCCAACGGTATCGGGTGGCCCCGGCCGGGGCGGAGGTTGGGGGAGCTTCCATCAGTATCGGACCTCAACTGTGACTTCAGGCCTTGCAATCCTTTGCACGGCGCGACGGTAAATGAAGGGCGCATGGCACGCGCAACGAATCAAACGACGTCAGCGAGGGTAAGCCCTTGCCAGGCGTCAGATTGGCATCGCTGCGTCTGAAAAACGCGTTCCTGGGTTCTTGTGTTCCTTTTTGCGCCCTGTCAGGCATGGCCCTGTGAGGGCCGTTTTTTATTGCACACCGAGTAAGCCACAAAATGTCACCGGTGTCATCCGGAAAATAACACCCTTTGCGCGCACTCGCTTGAGCCAAATGTTAGCGGTAACTCATCGGGCTCGCAAGCGTTTTTTAACGCCCCGTATGCGGGCCCGCCGACGCCGTTCTGACGGTTTATTCATTTTACCCTGTGCAAAACGCGCCCTACACTCCGGCGTCCGACACGGAGGCCGACATGAGTTACGATTACCTCGATCGCCTGATCACGCCGTCCGTCGAGGCCGCTCAGGCGGCCCACGGGGCCGACGCCCTGTGGAAGCGCAACTTCGACCGCCCTTCCGCGCGCTTTACCGATGCCGAGGTCGCCTTCATCGCCGGGCGCAACAGCTTCTATATGGCCAGCGTCTCGGAAAACGGCTGGCCCTATGTCCAGCACCGCGGCGGTCCCGCAGGGTTTCTGAAGGTTCTGGACGACACGCACCTCGGCTTCGCCGATTTTCGCGGCAACCGGCAGTATATCAGTCTCGGGAATGTCAGCGCCGACGACCGCGTGTCCCTGTTTCTCATGGACTATCCGCATCAGGCGCGCCTCAAGGTCCTCGCTCATGCTACCGTCCACGATCTTGCGACAGACGTCGAACTGGCGGGTAAACTGGCCACGCCCGGATATCGCGGTGTGGCGGAACGCGGCATCGTCCTCAGGCTTGAGGCCTTCGACTGGAACTGCCCGCAACATATCACGCCCCGCTTCACCGCAGCAGAAGTCGAGAGGGCGACCGCGCCTTTGCGCCACCGCATCGAGGCGCTGGAAGCCGAACTCGCCGCCCTGAAGGCCAAAGGCTCTTCATCCTTGTGATATTGGCCGCCGCGGCTATCCTTGCGCCTTCGATATCAACACTGAGACGAGATACCATGCCCGCACTGGGGAGTGACAAGCGACTGAAAATCACCACGGCGGCCTTTATCGGCGTCGCGGTCGCCGTGATCGTCTGGGGGGCGATGCACCAGAGCCCGCCAGCGGCTCCGGCCGGTCTGGCGAAAACGCCAGTAGCGGTTAAATCGGAAACCCGCCCCGAGACGCGCCCCGACACGATCCTCAATATTCAGAAACTGCTGACACGGCTGGGATACGCGCCCGGTCCCGCCGATGGCGTGCTGAACGCCCGCACCGAACTGGCCATCGCGCAGTTCAAGGTCGATACCGGCGCGACGTTTCAGGTGACCGACTACGAGGCCGTTCTCACGGCACTGGTCAGCGCCGTCTCGGCCGAACCGACACGGTGATATCCGGACCGGACGTCTGTCCGGACCGGATATTAGGTTCGAGACTCAATCAGTCCACCAAGTAATTGCGATAGCAATAGCGATGGCGGCAGCAAAATTGGCTGCGAGTTTGTCGTATCGGGTGGCGATGCGTCTCCAGTCCTTTAATCGGC
>NZ_JAQQKX010000013.1 GCF_028550415.1 Asticcacaulis aquaticus | reverse complement strand
ATCGAGAAACATCCGCACAGCGCGTTCGCGGACTTCAGGTGAAAACTTGTTCGTCGTTTTGTTCATAGTAGCTCCATCTTCTCAGAAGTTGGAGCCTCCGGCAAAGCCGGGGCGGTTCAGTATGAGGCGGCGCGACGACTGATGAGCCTGCTCGACCAGCGTGGCTACCGGATGTCGCCGAGGACCCTGCCAGAGGTGAAGGCGGACTGCCGGGGACACGCGGCGAGGCTACGGGCCGTGCTGTAATGGCAAATCGAGACTTGCGTTCGGTAATGTTATAATATAACAAACATAGCGTTCGTTTCAGGAGTTGCCTATGTCCGGTTCATCCGCCGCCCACACCAGTCGGGCTTTCGATCTTATGGCCATGGGATTGTCGGGCTTGTGTCTGATCCATTGTCTGGTCTTGCCGGTGGCGTTTGCCGCCTTGCCGTTTCTGGGCATGTTCAACGACCATCCGCTGATCCATCAGGGTCTGGCGGTGCTGGCCGCCCCGATCAGCGTCTATGCCCTGGCGCGGTCGGGCGGCTGGCGGCACCCGCTGAGACCGGGGCTTGCCCTTGTCGGGCTGGGTCTTTTGTGGGCAGCGGCGTTCTGGCCGCCGTTTCACGACTATGAAACCGTGATGAGCGTGGCCGGTGCCGTCGGTCTGGCCGGGCTGCATGTCCTCAATATACGCTGGCCGCACGGGCGGCGCGGCCATGCCGATACATAACCGCCACAATTTGGTCCGGCGAATGGGCCAGTAGAGGGCAGCGAATGGGATTGCCTGTATTTTGCCGGTATGCCACATAGACGGGCATAAGGGCGCGGCTGATCCAATAGGCGTGACGGGGGGAAATATGAAATACATGACGATCGTCCGGCAGGCGCTGGCCTGCCTTGTCGTAGGCGCGGGCCTGTTCGGGCCGGTCGTTCGCGCCGCCGATGCCATAGCCCAGGTCGGGGCCCAGGCCGGGGCCGCCCAACAAAAGCCCACCGGTGCGCCGCAGCCCTGGCTGCGCGGCCCCAGCGACCTGCCGTCGCATCCGGAACCGCGCATCGGCAGACTGCCCAACGGCCTGACCTATGTCATTTTCCAGAGCCCGGCGCCGCGCAATACCGCCGCCCTGCGCCTGATCATCCACGCCGGGTCGATGCAGGAACGCGACGATCAGCGCGGTCTGGCGCATTTCGTCGAACACATGGCCTTCAACGGTTCGAAGAATATCCCCGAAGGCGAGCTGACTAAAATTCTGGCGCGGCACGGGTTTCAGTTCGGCTCCGACGCCAATGCCTTCACCACCTACGACAATACGGCCTATGTGCTCGACCTGCCCAATACCGATGCCGAAACGGTGGATACGGCCTTCTTCATCCTGCGCGAGACGGCAACCAACCTGACTTTCGCCCCGGACGCCATCGACCGGGAGCGCGGCGTCATTCTGGGTGAGGAGCGCGTGCGCGCCACCCCGGCGTCGCGGATCGCCGAAGAGGTGGGCGCACTGGCGTACAAAGGGCAACTTTATGCCGAGCGACGCCCCATCGGCCTGACCGACATTATCAAAAACGCGCCGCCTAAGGCTCTGATCGACTATTACCGGACGTGGTACCGTCCGGAACTGGCGACCCTGATCATCGTCGGCGATATCAGGACGGCGGAGATCGAGGCGAAGATCGCCGCGACCTTCGGCGACTGGCGCGGCGAAGGCCCGTCACCGGCACCGGTCGATCCGGGTGCCTATGTGCCCAAGGGTACGGTCGCCTATGTGTTTGCCGATCCCAATTTTCCGGAAGCCCTTACCCTGAGGTGGTCGCGCCCGGCGCTGGACAAGCCCGACACCTTCGAGGCGCGCCGCATCGGGATCGCCAAGGACGTGGCCGTCAGCGTGCTGAACGACCGCTTCGCCCGCCGCGCGCGAGAGGCCGACAGCCCCTTTCTGGCGGCGGCTCTGGTCTATGCCAATAACCGCCTGACGGTGAATTCGACCTCGCTGAACGTGACGCCGAAGCCGGGCAAATCGCACGAAGCCCTCACCGAGGCGGTGCGTCTCTATCATCAGTTCAAGGCCTTCGGCGTTACCGAGGAAGAACTGAACCGTATGAAAGTTGCCCGTGACACGCTCAATGTCAATACGCTGGCGGCGGACCGGTCGCGTCAGCACGCGACCCTGATGACGAATATCGTCTATGCGGTCCTGCAGGGGCGGGTCTATATGTCGGCCCGCCAGGTCAACGATCTGTGGACGCAGGTACGGCCCGGTCTGACGGTTGAGGCCGTCAATACCCAGATCGCCTTCCTGACCGGGGGCGACGGGCCGTTCATCGTGCGCAGCGGCCCGACGCGCGAAGCGTTCGAACCGGCGGCGATCACCGCGGCCTATGCGGCGGCAGAAGCCCTGCCGGTGGAGCCGTTCGTGGCGGTAGCCGCGAAGGACTGGCCCTATCCGGATTTCGGCGTGGCGGGCGCGGTCGTCAAAACCGAGGTCGTCAAGGCCTATGGCATGACGCAATATACCTATGCCAACGGCCTGAAGGTCAATATTCGCCAGACCCGCTATCAGAGCAGCCGGGTTCTGGTGAGCGTGCGCATGGCCGGCGGGCGGATGCTGTTTTCCCCGCACGAGAAGGTGTCGCTGGTGCCGGTGATGCTGTACAATCTGCCCGGCGGCGGGCTGGGCAAGCTGTCGTCCTCCGAGATCAGCAAGAGCCTGAGCGGACGCACCTATAGTGTGAAATATACGCTGGGCGACGATGAGGCGACCCTCAACGGCACCACGACGACCATCGATTTCCCGCTGCAGATGCAGGTCCTGATGGCCTATTACAGCGATCCCGGTTACCGGCCGGAAAATTTCGACAATCTGAAACTGTCGGTGGCGACCAGCCTGCGTCTGATGAAGAGCAATCCCAACGCCATGCTGTCGCTGGGGGCGCTGTCCTATCTCAATGCCGACGATCCGCGCATGGTCTTTCCGACCGCCGAAAGCTTTGCCGCCGTGACCAACGACCACGTGAAGGGGTTGATCGAACGGACTCTGCGCGACGTACCGATAGAGATCACCATCGTCGGCGACATCAGCCACGAAGCGGCGCTTGAGGCCGTCGGCCGAACCTTTGGCACCCTGCCGTCCTTGCCGAAAACCTATCGCATCGCGCGTGACGCCGACCGCATGAAGCTGCCGACCGACCGGACGCCCCGCGTCTTTACCCATCAGGGCCGCGCCGATCAGGCGGTGAGTTTTCTGGCCTTTCCGACGACGGACCTCTATCGCGATTTCCACGACAGCCGGGGGCTCGACCTTCTGGCGCGTATCTATGCGGCGCGCCTGAAAGACGAGGTGCGCGAAAAGCAGGGCGCGACCTATGGCGTCACCGTCAGCCACAATCCCTCCGAGGTGTATAAGGGCTATGGCTATATCGGCGTGACGACGACGGTCCGCCCGGAGATGGATGAGGCCTTCTACAGGACGGCCCTCAGCATTGCCGCCGACCTGCGCGACAAGCCGGTGACCCAGGACGAACTGGACCGGGCGCGTCTGCCGGTGCTGGAGGGGCTTGAGCAGAGCGAGCGCACCAATGGCTACTGGTACACGACCTTGCCGAACCTGCTGGCCGATACGCGACGGCAGGACTTCATCCGCGACCGTCCGGCGCAGTACAAGGCCGTCACAGTGGCCGATATCCAGCGTCTGGCGCGTCTCTATCTGCTGGACAAGACCGTGCTGCGTCTGAAGGTGGTGCCTGAAACCGCCGGTAAACCGGATGGCGAAGGCAAGTCGACGCAGCCATAGGGCGTTATTTTTCACAAAACCGACACGGGGATGGTAAAGGCCTTTCACAAAACCGGGTGATGTAGGGAGCTTCAACTATAAAATCTCACCGAGAGGCTCCTTCATGTCCGAGAACAAGCTCACCGGTCGTCATTCCGACGGCGATTTCCAACTGAACCTGTCGGCCAATCCGAGCCTGTCGGACATCATCGCCGAGCGCCATTCGCGCCGTAACATTCTGGGCGGGATGGCTGCCGTCGCCGGTCTGTTCGGCCTGAGCGCCTGCGGCAGCGACAATGCCGACGACGAAAAGGCCTATGCGGCGGGCAATATCAATGCCGGTCAGGCCGGAGCCTCGACCTCAGGCCGCGTCGTTACGCTGAACGGGTCGGCGCTGCGCAACAGCACAGTCACCTGGACGCAGGTCGGCGGCCCCGCCGTCACCCTAACCAATGCCAATACCCTGACGCCGACCTTCATCGCCCCCTCGGTGGCTGCGGCGACGACCCTCGAATTCCGCCTGACGGCGGTGAACGGCTCGACCAGCGTGTCGCAGGACACCATCGTCACGGTCAGCCCGGCGCAACTCGGCTTTACTGCCGTCGCCAAGAACAAGAATGACATCGTCACCGTGCCGGAAGGCTATACGGTGTCGGTTCTCTATCGTCTGGGCGATCCGCTGAACGCGGCCACCGCCGCCTTCGCCAATAACGGCACGGATACGGGCTATGCCAACCGCGCCGGCGACCACCATGACGGCATGGCCTATTTCGGTCTGGCCGCCACGGGCACGACGCGCGACGCCACCAATTCGACGCGCGGCCTTCTGGTCATGAACCACGAGAACATCACCGCGTCCTACCTGCACGCCAACGGGCCGACGACGGTTTCGGGCGCACGTCCGGAAGCCGAAGCGGTCAAGGAAATCGAAGCCCACGGCGTCGCCGTCGTCGAAGTCGTGCAAACCGCGGGGGCCTGGTCCTACGTGCAGGCCTCAACCCTCAACCGTCGCATCACGCCGAACACGATCATGGCCTTCAACGGTCCGGCGCGCGGCGACGCGCAGTTGCGTACCGTCTATTCGCCTACGGGCGTCGCCGGTCGCGGCACGATCAATAACTGCGCCAACGGCCGCACTCAGTGGGAAACCTATCTGACCTGCGAAGAAAACTGGGCCGGTTATTTCCGTCGCGGTTCCGCCGATAACGCCAACCGTTCGGCCAAGGCCGTGGTCGCCCTGAACCGCTACGGCGTGACGCAGGGCGCGGCGGGGGCCAATAACTGGGCCACGGTTACCGCCGCCAACAGCGCCGATCAGGGCAACTTCGCCAAGTGGAACGTCACGGTCGACACCACCAAGGCCGCTGACGGCACGGGCGATTACCGCAACGAGGCCAACCAGTACGGCTGGGTCGTCGAAATCGATCCGTTCAACCCGACCTCGACGCCGCGCAAGCGCACGGCGCTGGGCCGCATGGGCCACGAAGGCGCCTGGCCTGCCGCGTTCGTCGCAGGTCGCAAGCCGGTCTTCTATATGGGCGACGACTCGCGCGGCGAATATTTCTACAAGTTCGTCTCGGCAACTGCGTGGGATGTCGCCGACGCCACGGCGACCGACCGTCTGGCCGTGGGTGACAAGTATCTCGATGCCGGTACGCTTTATGTGGCGCGCTTCGACGCCACCGGCAACGGCGTGTGGCTGCCGCTGGTCTTCGGCACCGGCGTCCTGACCGCCGCCAACACCACCTATAGCTTCGCCAACCAGGCCGACGTCCTGATCAACACGCGTCTGGCCGCCGATGTTCTCGGCGCGACCAAGATGGACCGTCCGGAATGGGCCGCCGTCAACCCGGCCAATGGCGAGGTCTATCTGACCCTGACCAACAACAATGCCGCGACGCGCCCGCTGACCGGTACCGATGCCGCCAACCCGCGTCACTATAACGACCCGGTTGGCACGACGGCCAACTACGGCAACCCGAACGGCCACATCATCCGCCTGAAGGAAGCCTCGAACAACCCGGAAGCGACCACTTTCCAGTGGGATATCTATCTGTTCGGCGCCGGGGCGGACCTCAACGCCACCAATATCAACATCTCCGGCCTGAACGACACCAACGACTTCTCCAGCCCGGACGGTCTGTGGTTCTCGCGTCCGACCAATGCCGGTGGTCTGGTCAATCCGCTGCTGTGGATTCAAACCGATGACGGCGCCTATACCGACGTCACCAACTGCATGATGCTGGCGGCTATGCCGGGCCGTGTCGGCGACGGCGGCGCGAAGACGATCACCAACACCGGCTCGACCGGCGCGACGGCGACCCAGTCGACCTTCGTCGGTGCCCAGCCGGGCCTGCAACTGCGCCGCTTCCTGGTTGGACCGAAGGAGTGCGAAATCACGGGTATCGATACGACGCCGGACGGTCGCGCCCTGTTCGTCAACATCCAGCACCCGGGCGAGAACGGTAACGCGACGACGATCACCTCGAACTGGCCCGCCAGCCAGGCAGGTACGACGTCGGGCCGTCCGCGCTCGGCCACCATCGTCATCACCAAGAATGACGGCGGTGTGGTTGCCCTTTAAGTAATCGGCATCTAAGGAAAAGCCCCGAACTCATTGAGTTCGGGGCTTTTTTTATTCCGGCTTGAAGCTGAGTTTTTCTGCCTTCACATAGGCTTCCCATTCCTCGCGCGAATGGAAATCGAGCCCCTGATCCCAGGCCGAGCCGATATAGTAGACGAACGGTTTGCCCGGTGTGACGCGGATCAAAATCAGGTTATTGTCGGCGTCGGCCTTGATATCGACGACCGAGGCCGGATCGACGCGCACCGCGGTGCCGAGGCTGCCGTGGTCCGGATCGTTCGGCTCCCAGTAGGTGATGATGCCGCGCGCCTTGTCGATAAACAGGCCGCCCTTGCCGGGGACGGTCGCCCCCTTGCCGAGGCCGATCCCCACGATCAGTTCATCGGGCTTGTCCGATGACAGGGTCGATTGCAGTCGCGTGAAATTGGTCCCCAGCGGCAGGGTGAAGGTCCGCGATTCCCAGACCTTGCGATCGACGCCGACCGGCCACGGATCGTAGGTGACGCTGAACTTCGCCACGTCCGGCCCGTTTTGCAGGATCTTGTAAGTGCGGAAGGTGCGCGAAGTCCACAGCTTGTTGTCGAGCCAGATGCCTAAGCCGCCGCCGCCGCGCGTCCCCTTGACATTATAAGCGTCGGCGCCTTCGCCCTGATCGTTGTGATAGGCCTTGGTGGCCAGTTGCCGGTCCATGAACGGCCAGCGGACGCGTTTGGACCACACGTCGATGCCCGAACCCGACGGCGGCTCGCGCGCTTCCAGCGCGGGGCCATAGATGCGATGCGCTACGCGATCGTTTTCCCACAGGATGTCGTCGAAGCGATCCGGCGCGAAACGCACCGTGGCGCGCGGTTTGCGTTCGGCTTCGGTGGCCGGGACCAGCTTGACCAGACCGCTGCCGATGGTTTTGGCCGCGACGGGCGACACCCAGTCCTTGTCGTCGACCATCGGGTCGTAGGCGTATTTTTTGACGGCTTCGCGCTCGGCCTCGCGGCGCTCGAACTGGAATTTCTGTTCCTCTGTGGCGTCGGCGGGCAGGGGGGCGGAAGGCCGCATATCGCTGGCGTGGTAGTCGAGCGTGGCGGGCTTCGGCAAGGCAATAGGCAGGGCGGTGACCGGTCCGCCGAGGTTCATCACTTCAAGCCCGGCCAGCAGGAAGCCGCCGCTGGCATAGAGGGCCGTGCCGTCGCGCTTGGTCGGCACCGGCTGATCGCCGGCGGACTGCACCTGACCCAGTATACCGTTCGGCAGGACGTAGTGATTGAGACCCGCCCAGCTTTTCAGCACGTACGGCAAATAGGTCTTGCGATCGAGCAGACCGTGATTGATGCCGAAGGCTAGGGCGTAGGTATAGAAGGCTGTACCCGAGGTTTCCGGCTCCGGGAAGGCTTCGGTGTCGAGCAGACTGGCGCGCCACAGACCATCCGGCTGCTGAAGCGTGATGATGCGTGCTGACATTTCCTGAAACAGCTGCACATAGCGCGGGCGGGTGGGAAAATCTTCCGGCATGACCTCAAGCACCCGCGCCAGTCCGGCCAGCACCCAGCCTTCGCCGCGCGCCCAGAAGATCTTCTTGCCGTTGGGCGAGCGGCGCTCGATGAAGCGCTCGTCGCGGGCATAGAGGTGCTGCTCTTTGTCGTACAGACGCTCATAGGTCCGCCACCACTGAACGTCCATGGCGCGGATATATTTTGGGTCGCCGGTAATCGCCGACATGCGCGCCAGCACCGGCGGGGCCATGAACAGCGAGTCGCACCACCACCAGACCAGCTTGTCCGGCTCAGGCGCCTTGCTCAGATAGGGGAGGGTAAAATCGAGCCGCTGCTGGAGCGGCATCAAGGTGCCGGGTGAGCCCGTGTGCAGATAGACGGCCTGATAGAGGTCGCCTATGGCCTGATCGTCGGCATTGAGCAGATGGACCGGCGCACCGTCGCCCTGAAGCGCATAGTTGAAGCGTCGCGCGGTGCGCAGGCTGTAATCGCGGACATCCGGCACGTCGGCGACGGCGTTCAGTTTCATCGCGCCGACGAAGAAGGTCGCCGCGATCCAGTTGGTGCTGACGCCGTTACGCTGGCCCTGCGGGTTGGCTTCGATGGCGGTCATGCGGGCGACCTCGGCCGACGCCGAGCGCTTGATCACGCGCAAAACAGCCTCGCCGTCAGGGATGGTGTCGGGGGCGAAGACAGGCGTCGGTTCAGGCGCAGGTGTTTGCGCCGTGACGCCGGTGACCAGCAGGCCGGATATCAAAACGGAACTCAGGCCATATCTTACCCAACGCGTCGCACCCATCGGTCTCTCCTCTGACGTAAGGGCGCTATTCAAGGCTTCGAAGATTTCAAAACACTTTGAATGGACTGATTCATCAGGTCGTTTCCGACCTTTCGCACCCTGTTTGAGCGTGTCCATGGCGGCACGCCTTTATTGATTTCAAGCTATCAGATCAATCTCACGCGCGTAAGGGAAAAACCCGTCGTCCCGATATTTTATTTATCGTCTCAATTTTTAGCGTGCTTGACAGGCGAAAGTCGGGGTTTAGTCTTGAACAAAACAGGGAGCCGGTCATGCAGACCATCGCCAGTATCGTCATCGCCTTCGTCGCGCTTCAGCATATCGGGTTTTTGATCCTCGAAATGTTTTTATGGCGCAGGCCGTTGGGCCGCCGCGTGTTCGGTCTCAGTGAAAGTTTTGCCGCCGAGTCGGCGAAGCTGGCCGCCAATCAGGGACTCTATAACGGGTTTCTGGCGGCGGGCCTGATCTGGGGGCTGTTCGATCCGTTTTACGGTCTCTATATCAAGGTCTTCTTTCTCACCTGTGTCATCATAGCCGGCCTCTACGGTGGCTTTACGGTCAAGCGCTCGATCCTGTACGTTCAGGCCCTGCCGGCCTTTGTGGCGCTCATTCTGGTGCATTTGCGATGAGCTATAAGGACGTCTTTTACCTCAGCGCCGACAAGGCCCTGACGCTGTATGCCCGCGATTATAACCCGTCTGGCGGCGATCCGGTCCTGTGTTTGCATGGCCTGACGCGCAACAGCGCCGATTTCCAGTGGCTGGCGGCGCATCTGAGCACGGAACATCGTGTCATCGTCGCCGATCAGCGCGGCCGGGGGCGGTCGAACTGGGACAGTGAAAAAGCGCGCTATAATCTGCTCGTCTATGCGCAGGATATGGTGGCGCTGCTCGATCACCTGAACCTGCCGCAGGTGACGATCATCGGCACCTCCATGGGCGGGCTGATCGCCATGCTGATGGCTGGTTGGGTACCGCAACGGATCAAGGCGATCGTCCTCAACGACGTCGGACCGAAACTGTCCCCAGAAGGGCTGGCGCGCATTCGGGGCTATGTCGGCAAGGGCAAGCCGATCACGAGTTGGCTGGAGGCTGCGGCGGCGACGCAAACCATCAATGCCGAGGCCTTTCCCGACTATGGCGCGGACGACTGGATGGCCTTTGCCCGGCGGACGTTTACCGAAATCGACGGCGTACCGGTCCCGGCCTACGATCCCGCCATCGCCGAAGGTATGGCGCCGGGGTCCGAGGCCGTCGCGCCGCCCGAACTGTGGGACCTGTGGGGAAAATTGTCCGCCATTCCGATTCTGGCCATTCGCGGCGGTCGCTCGGACCTGTTGTCGGCGGAAACCCTGCAACGGATGAGCGACGCGCATCCGAATTTCACCGCCGTCACGATTGCCAACCGCGGACATGCGCCCATGCTGGATGAGCCCGAGGCCGTCACGGCCATCGACGCTTTCCTGACTAAACCTTAAAAACGCCGGTTGACCGAGAGCCACAGGGTGCGCGGCCGCAACGGTGTCGTCTGGGCGGCCGTATCGAGCGCGAACGGATTGCCGTAGGCGAAGCTGTTGCTCTTGTTGGCCAGGGCGTTGGTGACGCGTAGCGCCATACTGTAACGGTTGAATTCCAGGGTCGAGGCGAGATCGAGATTGGTATAGCCGCGCATGGTAACGGGCGCTGTCACACCATAGTTGAGCGGCGAACTGCTGCGGTGATAAAGCGTGGCGGTATGGTCCAGCGGATGCCCGAACAGGGAGTGGCTCCATTGCGCGCTCAGGCTGGTGCTCGACTTCGAGATATAGGGCATGCCGCCCTTGGTGATCGTCGGATAAAGCGGATTGACGCTATCGAGTTTCGGGTCGTTGAACTGCCCGCGAAATTGCAGGTTCAGGTCGGGCAGGACGCGCCAACCGGCTTCGATTTCAAGCCCCGTATTTTTTCCATCCCCCAGATTGAGGGTTCTTGGCAGGCCGGTCGCCCGTAACTGGTCGCTCTGGATATCGTGCCAGTCGATGTGAAACACGGCCATATCGAGCCGGACACGGCCCGCGGGGCTCTTGTACTTGAAGCCCGCTTCGAGGCTCTGAAGTTTATCACCGGAATAGATCGTCGGCACAACGGTCGTTGTCAGGGTCGTCGTGTTAAAGCCGCCGGTGCGGAAACCATCCGACGACAGGCCGTAGATCAGCAGACGTTCATGGGGCTGATAGCTGAGCATCAGTTCGTGCGAGACCGGAGAGGCTGAGATATCGCCGGTGATCCGACCGTTGGGAAGATAGTCGACCAGCCGGACATTGCTGATGCGGCTGTCGGTACGATGGCGCGAACGCTGGGCGCGCAGACCGGCCGATATCGACCATTTGGGGGCGAAATCCCAGGTCAGCTTGCTGAAAATGGCGGCATCATCGACGATATCCTCACGGACTTCGTCGTACAGCGTGATATTGGTATAGACATCGATCAGGTGCGGCGTGAAGGTCTCGTCGCTTCGGGCGGCAAAGGCCCCGACCAGCCAGCGCAGGGGACGATCCGGCGGCGACACAAAGCTGGCCTCGATATTGGTCAGTCGGATCGTCTGATCTTCTTCGTAGTACAGAATGCCTGAATTAGCGATGGCCACGTAGCGCCCCACCGGCTGGGCATCATAGCCAGTGTGAATCTCATGGCTCAGGCGGTTGACCGACAGTCGCCAGGTGCCACTGGTTTGTGCTTTCGTCAGGCTGAGGGCCAGATTCTGGAAGATATTGTCGTGCGGTTCGGCCAGCGACAGGGCGCGACGATAGGGACCTCGCCGCCCGACGACGTACTGGCTGTTGGAGGAGCGCAGGTCCTGCACGGTCGCCGCGGCATCCAGTGTCAGGTCGGGCCGGATCTCCCATTTGAGCGCCAGCCGTCCACCGGACCGCCGGGTGTCGTTGGTGGCGTTGCGCGTCAGGGCCTCGTCCTTGATGAAACCGGCCGATTTTTCATCATAGAGCACGGCGCGCACCGCCGCCGTATCGCCGGGCAGGGGGACATTGAGCATAACCGTTTCGCGCCACGACGGGCGGGAATCCTTGGCCATACCTGCGGCCACACCGATCTCGCCCTCGAATTGCGCCAGCCTGGGCTTGTTGGTCACCAGCCGCACGACGCCGGACAGGGCGCCCTGACCGTAGAGGTTACCCTGCGGCCCTTTCAGAACCTCGATGCGAGCCATATCGACCAGCAGCAGATCGGGGTCCGGCGCATTATAGGTGATCGGCGTGTCGTCGAGATAAAGCCCGACGGTCGATTGTGTCCGTCCGGTCATCACGCTGTCGGAAATGCCGCGCAGAAAGATCTTGTCGCGGCCGGGCCCCAGATTAGTGACGGTCATGCCCGATACATGTGGCGCGATCAGCGACAGGTCGGTGTCGTTGCCGGACAAAAGCGGTGGCGCGACGATGCTGACTCCGGCGGGCGTACTGAGCTGACGCGAGGGATGACGGACCACGACCATGGTGATGTCGTCGTTGGCGCTGGTCGCCACCGATATCGGTCTGGGGGCCGGTTTTGGTTTAGGGGCAGAGGCCGGCCTGAGGCGGGCGACCAGTTTATAGGTCAGGGCGTCAATGCGCTGCACATCGCATGAACTGCCGTCGAGCAGCTTTTTCAGGGCCTGATGGGCGGTGAGCGTGCCCGAAACGGCGCGAGGTCGGGCGTTGCACTGCGCCGGATCGAGTCCGCCGATCGAAATACCGGTCTGCATGACCAGCGCCGTCAGGGCCTGAGGCAAGGCGCGGGCATCGAGCCTTATATCGTGGGGTTTATCCGTCTTTTTTTCAGCCGCACGGGCGTCAGACGCCGTTCCCGCCAGAAGCAGGCCCAGCAGAACTGCGGCGGCTGATATAGAGGGCTTCATGCGTCGTGCGGACTTTGACCGGCAGGAACTCTGTTAAACGCCCGGCAACCGCGTCCTGCGAATCGAGGGTCATGATGGTGCTCAACCTCAACTGTCCGGCGGCGTCATCGACGATGATCGGCTTGTGGAAATAGCGATTCAGGTCCTTGACGACCACGGACAGCGGCTGATCACGATAGATAGCATGGGCCGTCGTCCACGCAAAGGCCTCCTGAGGGTCCGTCCGTGTAAAGACGTTACGTCCTGTGGCTTCGGTGTGCACGCCGTAGTCGCCGGGCAACAGTCGTTTGGCCGGAGTAGCGGACGACGCCAGTTCGACCTCGCCTTCGCGCACGGCGACACGCACCTCGCCGTCAAGACGCGATACGTTGAATTCGGTGCCGATATCGGTGAGGGTCACCTTACCGGTCCTGATGACGAAGGGGTGCGCTTCATCATGCACGACATTGACGGCGATCTCGCCCTTTTCCAGCGTCACGTGACGTTGCCGGTCGGTGAGCTTAACGGAAATCCGCGTGTCGGTATTGAGCGTCAGGTGCGTCCCGTCGGCCAGCACGACCTCTTCGCGTTCGCCCTTCGGCGTTTCATAAACGGTAACGGGCGCGAACACACCGGCATTGAACGCGAGAACGGCCGCCATAAGGGTCGCGACGCCGCCGCCGAACGCGGCCATATAGGCGGGTTTCAGAAGGGGGTGCTGAAATCCATATTCTGGCCGGGGCATAGGCACCGGTTCGGCGGCGGGCTCGGTCACGCCATCCGGGGAGGAATTGAGGCCTGACCAAAGCAATGACACACGCCGATAAGCCTCGGCATGGCGCGGGGAGCGGTCCATCCAGTCCGTCAGGGCGACGATTTCGGATTCGCTGATCGCGCCCGATTGCGACCGGATCACCCAGTCCGCCGCTTCGCCTTCGATGTCTATGTCGTCAAACGACATGCTGAACCTGCCTCTCTGAACCATTGACACCGTTGCCGACGGTTACCCGTAAAACTATTTCGCGTTACCGTACATTTTTGTATCGCTTACCGTATTAATGCCGACTTCGGTTGAGGGCCAGCAGGTGTTTCAGAGCCCCGCTGAGATGTTTTTCGACTGAACTGATCGAAATATCCAGCCGCCGCGCTACTTCGGTCTGGCTGAGACCATCGATCTTGTGCAGGCGGAATATGTCCTGAGTGCGGGGGGGCAGGGCCTCCAGCGCCTTCATGACCGCCCGCAGTTCCTGCCGGGCGGCGACGACGGCCTCCGCGTCCGGGCTGGCGTCGGCACCGGTCCCATCGATGCCCGAGCCTTCGAGGGCCGTCTGCGGATTGAGATCGTGCCACGCCGTGTCGCGCGCCCGGTGGCTTGAGGCCGCGCGCAGACGGTTGAGGTACAGATTGTTGGCCATACGGAACAGGAAGGCCAGGGGCTCCTGAATTTCGCCGTCGATGCGCGCGCCCGACGCCTTGATATAGAGATCTTGCAGAACGTCTTCCGCCGACGCCTCGTCGCCGCACAGCCGCGTCAGAAAGCGCAGCAGCACGTCGCGTTTGGCGAAATAGGTCTCCGTCAGCAGGCGGTTCTCAGGCATCACGCTCCCTCTGACGCGAATCTATAGCGGCGTTTTCCTTTACTCTGCAAGGGCTTAAGCGTGTAGCGTGTAATTTGGAAACGCACCCTTGAAAAAAATATAGAAAATTTATGATTTCGATGAGGGTCGCTGCCATCGGCGGTGTCATCGCAATAGGAGGCTCCTCCGGAAGGCGGATCGTCAGCTCTGCGGGGAGCGGTCGAAAACGTCGGAGCCTCCAGCCCCTTTTCCATCTCCAGTATGCGTACCGGGAAATAGTGCGATGCGTCTTCTGAATATCATGCTGACCAAGGTCAAGGGCGGTGACGGGCTGATGGCCCAGCACTACCATGAGGCCTTGACCGCCGAAGGGTTCGACGTCCTCAGCGTCGGCGCACCCGGCGGTATGCTGTCAGATATGACCACTGGACGCGGGTTCAAGCCGCTGCACACGCGGTTCATCCATGATCCGATCGCGGCCATGCAGCTTGCGGGCTATACGTCTGATTTTAAACCCGATCTGGTCATTGCCCACGGCAACCGCGCCGGTCGCCTGTGCATGATGCCGTTCATCGGCACGCGCCGCCGTACGGTGCAGGTCCTGCATACGCCGTCGTTCAAGCCGCATCTGAAGGACGTCTCTGCCGCCCTGTGCGTCAGCGACAAGGTGCGCGAAGGCGCGCAAGCCAAGTTTCCGGAACTGCGTGTGTTCGACATGGCCAATTTCTCGCACCTGCGCGCCCTGCCGGTGAAGAATGCGCCGAATCCGTGCCCGGTGATCGGCGCCATGGGCCGTCTGCACGCCATCAAGGGGTTCGATGTTCTGCTCAAGGCGGCGGCGCAGCTGCGCGCGTCGGGGCAGCGGTTCGTCCTGAAAATCGCGGGCGAAGGCCCGGAACTGCCGGCGCTTAAGGCGCTGGCCTTCAGCCTGAACCTCGACGACTGCGTCGAATTCTGCGGCTGGGCCGATCCGATGGCGTTCCTCGCCGGTGTCGACCTGTTCGTCGTGCCGTCGCGTCAGGAATCCTTCGGCCTGGTCGTGATTGAGGCCATGGCGGCGGGCGTGCCGGTCGTGGCATCGGATACCGAAGGCCCGCGTGAGGTGCTCAAGGCCGGTCAGTTCGGCCACCTGTTCGCGAACGAAGACGCGTCGGCGCTGGCCGCCGCCGTCGGTTCGGTCTTCGCCAACTGGACCTCGTGGCAGTCTCAGGCCCGTGTGGCCCAAAGCTACGCCATCGACGCTTTCGGCTTCGACGCCGGTCGCCGTCGTCTGCGTCAGACCATCGAGGCGCTCGCCTAAGCTTGACATAGGACTGCGGTCACCGCACACCAAGCTCAGATATTAAGGAGCGACGCGTGATCGATCTGTGGCATGTTGGCTTTATTGACCGCTCTATCGAGGATGTATCCACCGATGCGCCAAAGGCCGACGAGATCGTTTGGCTGCCGCTCATGGGATCGTTCCGCTTTATCGCCGATCCGTTCGGCCTGCGCCGCGACGATGTGCTGACGATCTTTGCCGAAGCCTATGACTATCGCGTCAAACGCGGTGAAATCCATTATTATCAGTATGATGCGGAGCGCAATCTGATCGGGCGGGGCGAGGCTCTGGTGACGCCGTTCCACCTGTCCTATCCCTATCTGATCGAGGACGGTGGCGAGCTTTACATGCTGCCCGAAGCACACAAGAGCGGGGTGCTGACGCTCTATCGCTGTACGCGCTTTCCGGATCGCTGGGCGCCGGTCAAGACGCTGCTCGATATCCCCGCCATCGACGCCACGGTCGTCAAACACGACGGCCAATGGTGGATGTTCTACGCCTTGCCGGGCGCCGAGGGCAAGGCGATGCGGGAACTGTATATAGCTCATGCCGACGACCTGATGGGGCCGTGGACGTCACACGCGGCCAATCCGGTGCGGACCGGTTTTGAAACCTCGCGCCCCGGCGGCGATCCGTTCGTCAAGGACGGTGCCTTGCACTTGCCCATGCAGGATTGCGTCGGCACCTATGGCGCGGCGATCAATCTGCTGCGCGTCGATACCCTGACGCCGGAAACCTTTTCGGCGACCGAGGTGGGTCGTCTGACGGCGGAGGGTTTACTGGAAGGTTATAGGGAAGGGTTTCACACCCTTTCAGGGCGTGACAGCGTGACCTTCATCGACGTCAAACAAATCCATAAATCGGCGGCGGAACCGTTCATCAAGCTGCAATTCAAGCTGCGCAAGGCGCTGGGCATGAATAAACCGGGATAGACCGTCACATTGAATATTTACCGGCGGTTTCAGAATCTTGAAATCTGTTCAGCTGGGATATGTCGATGAAACCGCAACGCGCCTTTTTGCCTCTGATTTTGTTAGCTGCTGCCGTCACCGCCTGTGCGGCGATACCCGGCGGGCCGGTCGGCAATCACAACGTCCCGCAGCCGTCGAAACCGGTCGATCTCACGGCCTATTCGGGGCTGTGGTATGAGGTAGCGCGCTACGAGAACGCCTTCGAAAAGGACTGCGAAGGCGTGCGGGCCGAATATAGCGCTCTGCCGGATGGCCAGATCAGGGTCGTCAATACCTGCCGCAAGGGCTCGATCACGGCAGAAAAAACGACCTCGGAAGGCAAGGCCAAGGTGGTTGCGGGCAGCGGCAATGCAAAGCTGAAAGTGTCGTTTGCCGGACCATTCTATATTGGCAATTACTGGGTGCTGGATCGTGCCGACGATTATAGCTGGTCGATCGTGGGCGAGCCTTCGGGCCGTTATCTGTGGATACTGAGCCGCACGGCCAATCCGTCACCGGAGGTGTGGGTGAAGCTGGAAACGCGCGCCGCGGAACTAGGCTACGACCGCAGTCTTATCAGACCAACGCGGCATTAGCGAGCGTCTGCCAAACGGCCTGATCCCAGAAGGTACGAGCCTGACCGGACGGAGAGGGCAGGACATACAGGCGCGTCAAGCCGATCGTCTCCGATTGACATCCGAGGGCGATCTGACTGGTGGATTTGCCCAGACAGGCGCTGGCCGCCGTCTTGGACGTAAAGGCAAGGATTTCCGGCTGATAGTGTAATATCTTCATACGCAGGGCCTCGGCGTCCCATGCCTCCGACGACAGTTCTCTATCGTTGCCGTAATGGGCCTTGCACAGGTCGGTCAGGCCGATGCCGTAGTCGAGCAATCGCGCATAGTCGGTCGGTGTCACCCGCTCCGGCGTCAGGCCGATGGCGTGTAACGTCCGCCAAAAAAAGTTGCCGGGATGCGCATAATAGGCGCGCTTTTCCGCCAAGACGCGCCCCAGCGCCGTACCGCAAAAGACGACCTTCAAGCCGGGGGTCAGTAGGTCGGGCACAAGGTGCGTGTCGGGCAAGACGCCATATTTTTCGGGCAGGGACATAGGTTCGATATTGGGGTGACGGGTGGGGATTCAAGACGCAAAAAAAAGCGCGACAGGAAAACCTGCCGCGCTTTTTTGTCGTCTCTGCGTCGTTTAGTGCGACTTCAGAATACGCTCTTCCGCCACCCGCGCCAGTTTCGGCGTCAGGCTGTGGATCACGACGATGGCGACCAGATAGGCCGAGCCGGCGACGATGAAGATCGGCTGATAGGACTTGAACAGCTCAAGAATATAGCCGTTATAGGTCGTCATCAGCATGCCACCGATGGCACCCGCGGTGCCGCCGATGCCGATGACCGAGGCCACGGCCTGTTTCGGGAACAGGTCCGACGGCAGGGTCATCAGGTTGGCCGACCACGCCTGGTGCGAAGCGGCGGCCAGACCGATAATGCCGACGGCGGCCCACAGGTTATCGACGAACTGCGCGGCGACGATCGGCGTGACGAGGAAGGCGCAGATCAGCATGGTGGTCTTGCGCGAGGCATTGGCCGAACGGCCGCTTTTCATCTGGGCCGACGACGACCAGCCGCCCATGACCGAACCGATATCGGCGAGGATATAGATGGCAACCAGCGGCGGACCGAAGGATTTCAGGTCAAGACCATAGGCCTTACCGAGGAAGTCCGGCAGCCAGAACAGGTACAGCCACCAGATCGGGTCGGTCAGGAACTTGCCCAGCGCATAGGCCCAGGTTTCCTTGAACGTCAGCAGCTTGAACCACGAAATATTGGCTGCGGGCGCGGCGCTGACGGCGGCGTCACTGGAGCGGATATAGGCCAGTTCTTCGGCATTGACCTTCGGATGCTGTTCCGGGCGGCGGTACATGGCCAGCCACGCAATCAGCCAGACGGCCGTGACGATGCCGATGGAGATGAAAGCGGCGCGCCAGCCCCAGGCCAGCGTGATGGCAGGCACCAGCAGCGGCGTGATGATCGGCCCCATGGCCGTACCGGCATTGAAGATACCAACAGCCTGAGCGCGTTCCTTTTGCGGGAACCATTCCGACACGGCTTTCAGCGACGACGGGAAGCTGCCCGACTCGCCGAAGCCCAGCACCGAGCGGGCGATGGCGAACTGCGTCACCGTGTGGATCAGGCCGTGGCCGATCGAGGCGATGGTCCAGATGGTGAAGGCCACCGCATAGCCGATGCGCACCCCGACCTTATCGATCACACGACCAAAGGTCAGAAAGCCGACGGCATAGAAGCACTGGAACCAGAAGACGATCTGGGCGTATTCGATTTCGGTCCATTGCAGGTCCGCCTGAAGCGTGCTCTTCAGGATGCCGATCATCTGGCGGTCGATATAGTTGATCCCGATGGCGATGAACAACAGGGCGCAGATCACCCATCTATATTTGCTCATCCGGGGGCTGACGGTCCCGTCGAAGGCGGGTGCGTTCATGACGCGGTCTCCCTTTTTGGTTGTTCCCAGTATGTCGTGTGCATGCCCGCCTTAGGCAGGTCGTCTTTTGTCGATGTCCGCAATATGCGTAATGACACCGGTTTCGCGTTTTGTAATGGCTGCTTTTACAACCTTTGGCAAGTCGGTCATTGCATGGTGGCTCACTTACCCGCCTTTGCGCGGTAATAGTCGCTCAGTACGGCAAAGGCCTGTTTGCGGACTCCGGTTTCCGATAACAGCCCCTTGCGGTTCCAGCCCTTCTGATAGACCGGGTGCTCGCGTCGGGGCGTCTGGAAGTCCTTGAGTATCCAGGGCGACAGTCCGGCGAGGAAGGGGACGGTATCGGCATTGGCGAGCGTCGCGCGATAAAAATCGGCCTGAAATTCTTCGGAATATTTGCGACGGTCGTCCGGGTGATATCCCGCCAACGCATCGGCACCGAATTCGGAGAAAATCAACGGTTTTGACACAGGCGCTTTCCAGCGCTGTGGCGGCACGTCCTCAAGCCGGTCGTTGCCGTACCACGCCGTATAGGTATTGGCCGACATGATATCGAGTTTCGCCACCAGCGGATCGTCGATGGTCGCCTCCAGTACGCCGTCGACCTTTTTCTTGTGCACCAGAAGCGCGGCCGAGATCAGGCGCGACGGGTCCATAGCGCGGGCGTCGTCGGCCAGCGTGCCCATGAAGTGGTTGCGCGCCGGGGTCGATGGCGTCTCGTTGCCGACGCTCCAGATGATAATCGAGGCGCGGTTGCGGTCGCGCAGGACGTTTTCGGTCATCATGCGCCGCGCAACGTCGAAGGTCTTCGCGTCACCGAAACCGACCGCCCAGTAGACCGGGATTTCGCTCCACACCAACAGGCCCATTTCGTCGCACAGACGGGTGGTGACCTCCGAATGCGGATAGTGCGACAGGCGCACGAAGTTGCCGTTCAGGCCCGTCTTAACCTCGGTAAGCAAGGCGCGGGCGGTCTCGGTCATGATCCGGCGGGCTGGATTGCTGCCGAACTCTTCCTCATGCAGGCATATGCCGCGCAGGAAGACCGGCTGACCGTTCAGCAGGACTTGCATCCCCTTCACCGCGATGGTGCGGAAACCCATCCGGTCGGTCAGGGTGTCTTCGCCCGCCGTGAGGCCTGCCTCGTACAGTGTGGGAGCGTCCGGGGTCCATAGTTTCAGCGCCTTAGGCGCCTTGAGGTCGAACTGCGCCTGTCCGCTGATGTCGGTCGTGGCTGTGGCCTTGAGCTTCAGCGCCGCGATGGTCAGGACGACCGGCTTTCCGGCGGCATCGGGGCCGTTGAGCTGTACGGTGGCAAGGATGCGGCCCGCTTCGGTATAGCGAATATAGAAATCGTCGATATAGGTCGCCGGTGTGCGGATCAGGCGGATCGGTCGTGTCACGCCGCCGTAGATATCCCAGTCGGTGACCTTGGGCGGCACAGTGTGCTCGCCATGGGTGGAATCGACACCGAGCGTGATCTGATTTTTACCTTCGCGCAGAACCTTGGTCACCTCGAAGGTAAAGGGGGTGAAGCCGCCTTCGTGACTGCCCACCTTTTGCCCGTTGACATAGACCTCGGTCAGGTAGTTGACCGCCTCGAAGCGCAGGAAGGCGCGCTGCCCGTTCAGCGGCCCCGACTCGAAAAACCGCTGGAACCAGATCAGACCGTCATAATAGCGCAGTTCCGGCTCGGCAGCGTTCCAGGCACCGGGCAGGGTCATGTGCGGGCCGCGGTCCATGTCGTATTCGAAGAAGGTATATTTGTTTTTGCCTTCTTCCGCTTCGACGTTCACGTCGCGGAAACGCTGGGCGCGCGGCGCGGCGGCCCAACCGAGGATATCGGTCTTGCCGGTCTGATAAAGATCCTTGGAATAGGTCCAGTCGCCCGACAGATCGACGCCGTCACGGTTGATAGCCCCGGTCATCAGGATATCGGGCCGCAGCGCGGTTACGGGCGATACCGGAAGCAAAGGGGGCTCCTGAGCCGCCGCCGTGCCGCCCAGACCCAGAAGCGCCGTAAAGGCCGTGCCGAGGCGCAGCGCCGTGCGCCGGGATGTCGTGGTCATGGATGTCCCCCCCTGTAGCGGGCTTCAATCGGGCTTTAATCGGGCCGCTGTTTTCATTATGGCGGAGAGGGTGGCCTCTCCGCCATGGGCAGCTTATCCCTGCGAACGGGCGACGCCCAGTTCCAGGCCGCGCAATTCGGCCAGACCGCGCAGGCGGCCGATGGCGGAATAGCCGGGATTGGTCGTTTTGTTCAGGTCATCCAGCATCTGATGGCCGTGGTCCGGGCGCATCGGGATGCGCTTCTTATAGGTCACCGAGACTTCGCGCAGAGCGCTGACGACCTCGAACATGTCGATCGAGCCGTCGAGGTGCGCCGATTCGAAGAAGTCACCATTGTCTTCGCGGCGCGTGTTGCGCAGGTGCGTGAAGTGGATGCGCTCGCCGAAGCGTTTGATCATCGCGACCAGATCGTTGTCCGCGCGGATGCTGAACGAACCGGCGCAGAAGCACAGACCGTTCGAGATATTCGGTACGCGTGCGAACAGGTCGGCCATGTCGGCTTCGGTCGAGACGACGCGCGGCAGACCGAACATGGTGTAGGGCGGGTCGTCGGGGTGGATGACCATCTTGATGCCCAGTTCGTCGGCCACCGGGCAGATTTCGCTCAGGAAATGCACCAGATGGTTTTTCAGGCGCGCGTGGTCGATGCCGGCATAGCCCTGAATGGCCTTGAGGAAATCGGCGGCGGTGAAGCTTTCTTCGGAGCCGGGCAGGCCCTTGATGATATTGCGCTCCAGCAGGGTTTTCGCGTCGTCGTCCATGGCGTCGAAGCGGGCCTTGGCCGCGGCGAGGATATCGGCGCTGTAGTCGGCTTCCGCGCCGGGACGCTTCAGCATATAGATGTCGAAAGCGGCGACGGCATCCAGTTCGAACTTGAGGGCCTTGGCGCCGTCGGGCATGGCGAAGCTGAGATTCGTCCGCGTCCAGTCGAGCAGCGGCATGAAATTGTAGGTCACTACATAAACGCCGCAGGCCGCCAGATTGCGCAGGGACGTCATGTAGTTTTCGATGCAGGTTTCAAAGCCCGCGCCTTGCGTCTTGATGCGCTCGTCGATCGGCAGGCTTTCGACCACACTCCAGGTCATGCCGGCGTTTTCGATCTCGGTCTTGCGGATCAGGATTTCCTCTACCGTCCACACCTCGCCGTTCGGGATGTGGTGCAGGGCCGAGACCACGCCTTCGCAGCCCGCCTGACGGATGTCGCGGAGGCTGACCGGGTCCTTGGGCCCGAACCAGCGCATGGTCTGTTCCATAAGATAGGGGAGGGTGGTCACGAGGCCTGATCCTTTCGTTCGAGCGGCACGGGCGTGGCGTCGTCTTCGACGTCCGCCGCGTTCATGAGGAAGTTCTTGACGTTTTCGATATGCGACCACATGGCGACATAGGCCGCCTCGGGGTCGCGCCGGGTAAGCGCGGCGACGATGGCTTCGTGGTCGCGCACCCAGCGTTGGCGATAGGTCGTGTCCCGGATGCGACCGTGCAGCGAGCGCCACATCGGGTTGTGGTCGCGCCGGTGCCACAATTGGGCGACCAGCGCCGTCAGTTCCGAATTCTGTGCCGCGCGGGCGATGGCCATATGGAAGCGGATATCCATGCTTTCCTTGGCTTCGCCCCAGGCGGCGGTGCGATGATCCTCGCAGGCCTCGCGGATGGCGGCCAGATCGGCTTCGGTGGCGTTGAGCGCCGCCAGACGAGCCATATGGCTTTCCAGCCATTGCCGGGCCTGTAACAGTTCGAACGGTCCGGCGGGCGGGCGCATTTCGATGGTCACGTCTTCGGGGGCCACCGCCTCATAGGCGCGCCGGGTGACGTAGATGCCCGAGCCCTGACGGATTTCGACCAGCCCCTTGACCTCAAGCATTACCAGCGCGTCGCGGATGACGGTGCGTCCGACATTATAGGCTTCGGCCAGTTCGCGTTCCGGCGGCAGGCGGCCGCCCAGACTGAACTCGCCCGCACGGATGCGTTCGGACAGGCTTTCGCCGATCACCTGATAGAAGCGACGGTCGCGATCTTCCGTAGCCATACGGCATCCTTAAGGGTACAAACGGGAGGTTTGTCGCACCATAAAGACTTTGCCGGGATATATCAACCAATTTAACCCCGTGGCTTAAATTGGTTGATCAATATATTCGGGTGGTCAAAGCGTGACGATCGCCTTGAGAACCTTGCCCTGATCGGCGATCAGATCGCCAATGCGATCTGGCAGGTCCAGCATGGGAAAACCCTGCGTTTTCAGCACGTCTGTCGGGATCGCGCCGGAACGGATCGAATCGATGACGTGACGGAAATCCTCGGCCGTGGCGTTGCGGCTGCCGATCAGCTGCATTTCGCGCTTGTGGAATTCGGGGTCGGCAAAGCTGAGCGTATCCTTGACGACGCTGACCAGCACGTAGCGGCCACCGTGCGCGACGTAAGAAAAGCCTTTTTCGATAGCTCTGGCGCTGCCGGTGCAGTCGAAGACGATGTCGAAATAGTCGCCGTCCGTGCGGCGTTTAAGATAGGCGTCCAGGTCGTCGCTGACGACCGCCGTATGCGGTATGCCGACAAAGTCGCGGGCATAGTCGAGACGCGCGGCGCTGGTGTCGATCAGGGTGACCTCGGCCCCGGCCATGGCCGCGAACAGAGCGACGCCGACGCCGATGGGCCCGGCACCGACGACCAGAGCGCGGTCGGAAGGACCGGTCGCGCCGCGCCGCACGGCATGGGCGCCGATCGACAGAAACTCGACCATCGCCGCCTGATCGGGCGTCAGGCCTTCGACCGGGATGACGGCGGCTTCGGGAACGCAGACGAATTCGGTCATGCCGCCGTCGATATGGACGCCCAGCACCCTGATATTGACGCAGCAATTGGGCCTGGCCTTGCGGCAGGCGATGCAGGTGCCGCACGGCAGGTACGGATTGATGGTCACGCGTGCGCCGACTGTCAGCGGCGAATCAGCATCGGCCTCGGCCACGTGGCCTGACAGTTCGTGACCCATGACGCGGGGATAGGCGAGGAAGGGCTGATTGCCAGCGAATATATGATAGTCGGTGCCGCACAGGCCGATCCGATCGATGCGGATCATGACATCGCCGGACGCCCGAACGGGCAAGGGCCGCTCCGTAATCTCCAGCGCATAAGGTTTTTCACAGATAACAGCCTTCATGGCGCAACCTCTTTTATTTTATATTTGGTTATTAATGCCGCATAAGAAAATAAACAAGAGGAATTCCCACCCCGGGTCACAGGGGGCGAATCTTGCATTCTGCGTCAGAGGGTTTAGGTATCTGGACATGGCCAGATCTTCGACCCGCGACGACGCGCAACCCAAATCCCAAAACACCTATTCCGCTCCGGCGCTGGAAAAAGGGTTCAATGTCATCGAGCTGCTGGCGACGGCGCCGGACGGCCTGACTCTGTCGGAAATAGCGGCCCGGCTGGGGTTCAATTCGATGAGCGAGATTTTCCGCATCATCATCGTCATGGAGCGGCGGGGCTGGCTGGCGAAGAATCCCGACACCGACCGTTACACGGTGACGCACAAGGTGCTGGAGACGGTGTTCCGCGCCTTGCCGACGCACGAACTGTCGCTGGTCGCGGCGCCCCTGATGCTGGAACTGGCCCACGCCATTCAGCAGTCGTGCCATGTGGTCGTGCTGAACGGCGCCAAAGGCCTTGTCATCATGCGTCAGGAAAGTCCGGGGCCGACGGCTTTTGTCGTCAAGCGCGGCGTGACCATCGATGCGGTGCGCACCTGTTCCGGCCACGTCCTGATGGCTTTTTCAGAGCCGTCCACCGCCGCGCGCGTCCTGGCGCAGAACCCGGCCCTGCCGGACGAGGAGCGCGCGCGTATCGAAAAGGTGCGGGCGCAGGGCTATGAGATGATGCCCAGCATCCGCACGCGCGGGGTAACTGACATGGCCTGTCCGATTATCGGCCTGGACGGCTACGCGGTCGGAACTCTGACGGTGCCGTTCCTTGAGTTGATCGACGGATCGCAGCAGGTGACGCGCAAGGCGGCGCTTGAGGTTCTGAAGACCTACGCCGCCCGGATATCGCAGGGTCTGGGCGCGCCCGTGAAATAGAGCGCATTGGCTGCGCCGAACTACGTTTCCGAAAAGTGTGTAACGGTTTTGGCTTCGCCGAACTTCGTTTCGGAATCAAATGCGCTATAAAACAAAAATTTTAGAGCGCGTCCCGATCCAATCAGATCGGGACGCGCTCTAAATCAGGACGCCATCAGATGGATGGCGGTGTTGATCAGTTCGACCGGCTTGAACGGCTTCTGGATCTCGGCATCGGCCCCGGCAGCGACGGCGGCCGACGTCGCGCGGTCAGAACTGACGCGCGAGGCGAGGCCCGCCGACATGGCCAGAATGCGGACATTGTCCCAGGTCGATTTGATGACGCGGATGCCTTGCAAACCGCCCATGCCCGGCATGAAGACATCGGTGACGATCAGGTCGACGTGAGCGATATCGGTATTGTCGAGCGCCTCTTCCATCGAATGGGCGATCGAAACGCGGTAGCCGTTGTCGGTCAGGATCTGCGCGGTAAGGGTGGCGACCGTATGGCTGTCGTCGATGACGAGGGCGTGCTTGCGGCGGCGACCTTCGGCGGCATCGGCCTGAGCCGACTCGACGATGGCGCGCAGTTGCGGCCGCGAGAACGGCTTGCGCAGCACGAAATCGACTTTGGAGTTACGCGCCAGTTTCAGCGTTTCGTCGATCGATTCCTGACGGCTGCCCGCGGTCATGACGGCGATGGTCGCGTCGAGCGCGCGTTCGCGGATCTGGGTCAGGTGATCGAGGCCGTTTTCTTCGCCCAGAAACACATCGACGAAGATCAGGTTCGGGCGCTGGTGCATCAGCACTTCGTGGCATTCGGCCAGCGAGCGGGCGACGACAAAATCCCAGTCTTCGTCCTGAAGCATACGCCCCACGATATTCGCCTGAGTCATGCTGTCTTCGATGATCAACGCCAAACCTTCAGCCACGCCGTACCCGCTTTCTTGCTGGTGGCTTCCGAACCCCTTTCGGAAGCGATCGACATCCCTGATACACTGTTATCCTTAATTATTGGTGAGGTGGACGGATTACTTCCCCAACTATTCGGATCAGGCGACCTGACCGGCGGGCAGGATGTCGGTCGGTTTTTTCGTGGCCCATTCAATAGCGGCGTCTTTGCTCATCGGGCGGCCCAGATGATAGCCCTGCATATTGCGGCACCCGAAGCGTTGCAGCAGGGCCTGAGTCTCGGCATTTTCGACCCCTTCGGCAACGACCTCCATGCCGAGCGAGTGCCCCAGATTGACGATGGCCTGCACCATGACCTGCGCCGAGGTCGAGTCGGTCAGGCCGATGACGAAGGACTTGTCGATTTTCAGGCGGTCGACGCGCAGATGGCGCAGCGACGACAGGGACGAATAACCGACACCGAAATCGTCGATGGCGAGGCGGATGCCGCCTTCGGCCAGCACGGCCAGCTTGCCTTCGACGGCGCGCATGTCCATGGCGGTTTCTTCGGTGATCTCGATCTCGATCATCGAGGGGGACACGCCCGCCTGTTTCAGGGCCTCGAAGACCATGGTCTCGACCGGCAGGCGCGACATTTCACGCGGCGAGATATTGACGGCGATCCACGATTTATCGAGGCCCGAGGCTTTGAGGCGCGCGGTCATGGCGCAGGCCTCGGCCAGAATATATTTGAGCAGCGGTTCCGACAGGCCCAGAACAGCGGCGTTTTCGACGATATCGACCGGTGACACCCAGCCGTGCTTGTCGTGTTCCCAGCGCAGCAGGGCTTCGAAGTGGCTGAAGGTGCGGCCGCCGTTCGAAAAGATCGGCTGATACCACATGTGCAACTGATGCTCGGTTAGGGCGCGGGGCAGGTCGCGCTCGATGTCGCGCTTCATATCCAGCCGGTCGCTGAGCGTCGCATCGAAGTGGTGGAAGCGGTTGCGACCGCCGTTCTTGGCCGCATAGAGCGCGGTGTCGGCGCAGACCATCATTTCGGAGAAGCTGACGCGGTCGCGGGGGTGATGGATGCCGATGCTGACGCCGACGCGACCGGCGTCGAAGCCGTCGAACGGCTGGCCTATGGCGGTTATGATCCGGCCGGCGATCTCATCGGCAGGGGCGGCATCGGCATCGAAGAGGACCGCGAATTCGTCGCCGCCCAGACGGGCAATGGTAAAGCCGTCGCGGGCGATCGTTTTCAGGCGGCGGGCGACTTCGACCAGAACATCGTCTCCGGCGCGGTGACCGAAGACGTCATTGACCGATTTGAAACCGTCCAGATCGAGGATCATCAGGCACAGGGGCTGAGCGTTGTCCAATACCCGGCGTTCGACTTCGGCGGCGAAACCGCTGCGGTTTAGAAGACCGGTCAGGGCATCGTGAACAGCGCGATGACGCATTTCCTCGGCGACCTCGGTCGTGCGGGCATGGGCCTGTTTCAGGGAGCCGGCCAGCGTCGTCGCTTCGTTCTTGCGCTGGCTGCCGTAACGGAACATGACCTCGCTTTCCAGCGCCGAGCGGATCAGCGCCCCCAGATAGAGCAGGGTCGCACAGGCCAGACCGATGCGGTCGAAGCCGCCCGCATAGAACAGGCATCCGGCCATCGACATCAGCGGCGGCACGATAAAACATATGGGGATAATGGCGTATGCATTGCCGTGGACGACGGCCCCCGCCGTGATGCCGCAGATGACGACCAGATAGAAGCCGGACTGCGCCGACGTATAGCCTTCGCACAGGGCTGGCATCAGCGCCCAGACCGAACCCGATGTCAGCGCGGCCAGAGAAGCGATGAACAGGTGCCGGTCGACCGACAGTTTTGCCATGCCGGCAAAAGCCCCTTTGGCCGCCGTACCGGGGAAGGGCGCCTGGCATAGGGCCACGCGCACCATGTTGATGAGCAGGGCGGTGGCGAACCACAGGACGCCGGACTGGGCGTGGCCGTAATAGACCGTCACCGTCATTATGATCAGCGACAGGACGATATTGATCGGGATCGAAATCTTGACGCTGCGCCGCACGGTCGCGAGCTGGTCGGCGCGGATTTGCGCCGTCAGCAAGTGCGTGTCGTGTGTTGCCGATGCCATATAGATCGCTACCTCGATGAGTTTGTCACGATATTGCTGCCGAAAACTCCAAAAAGCGTCTTGGCACTTTTCGGCATATCGCTCGCCGCTAATATGATACCGGATACGGTAGCAGGATAAGGTAACCATCCACTTAATTGTGAGAATCTATCGCACATAAACGTGAGAACGTTTCCGTTGCGTTGCGATGGACAGGCCTATCATGGCCTTCTATATCAAAGGCGGGGACAGTCTAAGACCGGGGAACGCGCATGATCCGCGTGAAAACACGTCATGCGTTCCGGTCGACTGTAGGGCCGTTTGAATGACATTTCCTATTGGCGTGAGATTGGCGGGGCTGGGCCGGTATCGCCCGCGCGTTTCCCAACCGTCCACGGCGCTCGATGCCCGCTTCGGCGAAGCCGGGGGCTGGACCGAGGCCCGCTTCGGCATAGGGTCGCGTGGTATCGCCGCCCGCGATGAGACGACTTCGTTCATGGCCGCGGAAGCCTGTCGTGAGGCTCTGAAGCAGGCCGGGTGGTCCGACGGCGCGTTCGATCTGCTGGTCGGGGCGTGCGGTGTAATGGAGCAGCCCATCCCCGGGACGGCGCCGCTGGTGCAGGACCGGCTGGGTCTGGCCCGATCCGGCATTGTGGCTTTCGATATCAATATGACCTGCCTGTCCTTCCTTCAGGCACTGGATACGGTCAGCCTCTACATCGCCGCCGGTCGCTGTCGTCGGGCGGTCATCTTTGCCAGCGACATCGCCTCGGCGGGGCTTGATTACAGTCGTCCGGAAATCTCGGCCATTTTCGGTGACGGGGCCGCAGCGGTTTGTGTGGAGGCGTCATCGGAAGGCCCCGCCGTCCTCGGTTCAGTGTTTGCCACGTTCAGCACGGGCAAGGATACGGCGGTGCTGCGGGCGGGCGGCACGAAGGTGCGCATCGAGGATGGCATCGAGGCCCTGCGCGCGGCGGCGCTGTTTCAGATGGACCCGTTCGCCGTGTTCAAGGCGGCAGGGCGGCATGTGCCGGTGGTGCTCGATAAGGTGATGGCTCAGGCCGGGTTGACGCTCGACGCGATCGACACGATCGTCTGCCATCAGGCCAGTCAGCCGGGCCTCGAATATATCCGTCATCTGGTGAAGGTGCGCCCCGAACGCGTGGTCGATATCTTTGCCGACCATGGCAACCAGATCGCCGCCTCCTTGCCGTCGGCGTTGTACGCGGCGCAGGTCGAGGGCCGCCTGACGCCCGGATCGACCGCGCTGCTGCTCGGCACCTCGGCGGGGGTGAGCATCGGCGCCATGGTGTTGCGTCTGTGAGGCGGGTGCTGGTCACAGGGGCGACGGGCGGGCTGGGGCTGGCGGTCGTCGAGGTCTTGCGCCGACAAGGCTATCGCGTGCGGGCGACGGGGCGCGACGTGACGCGCGGTGCGCGCCTCGAAGGGCCGGGCGTGGAATTCGTCGCCACCGATCTGTGTACGCCGGGGGCGGCTCAGGCGTTGGTCGACGGCATGGACAGCGTGATCCACGCGGCGGCTCTGTCGAGCCCATGGGGCGCGAAAGCGGCCTTTCACGCGATCAATGTGGCGGCGACCGAGGCGTTGTTAATCGCGGCAAAAGCTGAAAAATGTCAGAGATTTGTATTCGTTTCCTCACCTTCGGTTTATGCGCGTGCCGCAGACCAGATCGGCCTCCGGGAAAGCGATCCGGTCACGCCGCGCCCTCTCAACGCCTATGCCGCCACCAAGATCGAGGCCGAGCGGCGGGTGCTCAATGCGGCCAACGCCGATATGGCCTGCGTGTCGATCCGTCCCCGTGCCATTGTCGGCCCCGACGATACGGTGCTGCTGCCGCGCGTCCTGCGCCTGATGCGCAGGGGCCGGTTTCCGCTTCTGCGAGGCGGCCAGGCCCTGATGGAACTGACCGATGTGCGTGATGTGGCGCAGGCGCTGGTGCTGGCCGAACAACGCGCGCCCCTGTTGAATGGCGAAGCGGTTAATATTTCTGGCGGTCATGCCTTGCCGGTCAGGGAGATGGTCGAGCGATTTGCACAGGCTCTCAATTTGCCGGTCAAATTTGTCCCCGTACCCTACGGGCCGTTACGTCTGGCAGTTGCGGGTATGGAAGCCGTCTGCCGCCGGCTCCCCGGTCAGCCGGAACCGCCGCTGACCGTCTATGGTCTGACGACCCTGGCCTTTTCGCAGATGTTCGACCTGAGCGTGGCGCGCGAGCGGCTAGGGTTCAAACCGGCATATGACGCCTTCCAAAGCGCCATCGAGGCGGCCTCATGAGCGTGACGGCGGTCCACATTTTGCAGGTCGGGGCCTGTCGACACCCGGAAATCATGAGCCGTCGCGGCGGCCATTTGTGTCCGGTCGATTTCCCGGCGCTGGTGGGCCTGATCGTGCATGAAAGTTGGGGGCCGATCCTGTTCGATACCGGCTATGACCGACGCTTTTTTACGGCGACCGAACCCTTTCCCGAACGGCTCTACCGGTTGGCCACGCCCGTGAGCCTGCCCGAACAACCGCTTGAAGATCAACTGAAAACCTACGGTTACGCGCCGGACGATATCGCGGCGGTCGTCGTCTCGCATTTCCACGGCGACCACGTCGCGGGGCTGACGCGATTTACGCAGGCCCGGATTTTTTGCGCCCGGGCGGGTCTGGAGGCCACCCGACGGGGCAGTCGGTTCACGCGCGTCCGGCAGGGCCTGCTCGGTGCGCTCGTGCCGGAGGATATAGATCGGCGCGCCACCTTTTTCGAGGTTCTGCCGCCTGAGGCTTTGGGTGACGATTTGGCGCCGTTCACGCACGGCGTTGATCTCTGCGGTGACGGCAGTCTGATCGCGGTCGAACTGCCCGGGCATTGTAAGGGACATTGGGGATTGTGGGTGCCCCAAGCACGGCTGTTCTTTATCGGGGATGCCGCGTGGTCGCTGGACGCCGTCGAAGACAATGTGCCGCCGCCTGCCCTGACCACGGGCCTGCTGGGGCATACGGCGACTTATCGTGCGACGCTGACGGCGCTCAACGCGCTATCGAAGCGCGGGCGGGTGGAGATCATTCCGTCGCATTGCGCGCGTACAGCGGGGAAGTGGGTGAGGCATGGCTGAGGCGGGGGCTTTTCTGTCGGCCTATACGACGGCCCTGATCAGCCGCCGCTGGTCGCGCGCCACGATCGCGCGTCATCAGGCGCGGCTGTGGCAGCGAAAACGCGTGGAACTGCGGGCGGTGCCGGCCTATGCCGAGGTTACGGGTGACGCCCTGACCGATTTTCAGGTCACGGACATTGCCGCATTTCGCACAAGGTTCGACGCCTTTGCGTCGGGGGTCACCTACACCGAGGCCGAGGCTCTGGCCACCGCGGCGGAAACCGGCGTCGCCCAGTCGCCGGGCCTGCGGGCCGGATTTTCGACCGGCACGTCCGGTGGCACGCGGGGCCTGTTCGTGACCACACCGGTCGAGCGCGCCGCCTATATGGGGCAGTTGCTGGGCAAGCTGCTGACGCCGATCGAACTGATGCGCTATCGGAGGGTCGCCCTGTGCCTGCGTGCGCCGAACGACCTCTACCGGTCGAAACGGTTCGACCTGCGCTTTTTTCCGCTGAACGGCGACGCGGACGAAATAGAGGCCTTCGACCCCGAAATCCTTATCGCGCCGCCGCAAGTTCTGCTGAAGTTGCGCACCCTGCCGTCGCTGCGCCGGGTCTTTTATGGCGCGGAGACGCTGAACGTCGTCGAACGCGACGGCATCGCCGCTCGGCTGGGTGTCCGGCCCGATCCGATCTATCAGGCGACGGAAGGCTTTCTCGGCGCGCCGTGCCGGTTGGGCACCCTGCATCTCAATGAGGACAGCCTGATCGTCGAGACCGAGCCGCTGGGTGATCAGGGGCGGTTTCGCCCCGTCGTCACCGATCTGCGCCGCCGGTCGCAGGCCGTCATTCGCCTGCGGCTGGACGATATCCTTCAGGACACCGTCTGTGCCTGCGGTTCGGCCCTGCGTGCCGTCAGGCCCGTCGAAGGGCGGGTTCAGGATATCTGGCGCTGGGGCGCGCAGACCGTTTTTCCGGGCGAGGTCGAGGCACGGGTATCGCCCGGTTTACCGTCCGATCAAGGCTGGACGGCGACCGGCAGGCCGAACGGTATCGTCTTTGCCTGCGCCCATGATGATGACGCCAGCGCCGTGGCGGCGGCCTTGGCAAGGTTCGGACAGCCCGTGCAGCGAACGGCGTGGGACCCGGCTCAGGGCTACCCCAAGCGGCGGCATGTTCGGTGGATGTCATGAGCCGAATTCTGGTCACCGGTGTCCGCGCCCCCGTGGCGGTCGACCTGATCCGCGCCCTGAGCGGACAGGGGCACGAGGTCCACGCCGCCGATGTTCACCGCAGCGCGATTGTCGACCGATTGCCGGTGCAGGCGTTCCAGACGCATGCCTCGCCGGTCTTCGCCGCATCGCGGTTCCGGACAGAGGCTTTGAAAATTGGCGAAAAGATGGATGTAATCATCTGTCTGTGCGAGGAAATTTTCCATTGGTCGGCTCTGGACCTGCCGCTCTTTGCGCCTGAGCCTGACCGGCTGCTCGCCCTGCATTCCAAGTTCGACGCTCTCGAACTGGCCGGAGGTCTGGGGATCGCTGTGCCCGCCACGCGCCGCCTGACCGGTACGGATGAAGGGGCGCGCCACGCCGCCGCTCGGTCCGTATTCAAGCCTGAGTTTTCGCGCTTCGGTACGCAGGTTCTGATCCGCCCGGCCGTATCCCGCCTTGAATCGCTGCGTCATGACCCGGCCAATCCCTGGCTGATGCAGGCCTGTATCGATGGCGAAGACCTGAGTTTCTATGCTCTGGCCCACGCGGGGGAGGTCTCGGCCTTTTGCGCCTACCGGTCGGGATGGCGAACCCGCGGCGGTGCCAGCTACTATATCGACCCGGTCGAGCCGGTCCTGTCGGGAAGGCTCGAAGATGTGGCCCGGACCCTGATCGGAGGGCTGGGCCTCACCGGGCAGGTAGCCTGCGACCTGCGGCAGGACGCCGACGGACGGTTGTGGCTGCTGGAATGCAACCCGCGCGCCACGTCCGGCCTGCACCTGCTGGCCCACGATCCGGCGGGGCTGGCAGCGGCGTTTATGGGAGCTGGGCCGGTCCTGCGAACGGACGGCACGCCTGCCTTTGTCGGCCCGGCCATGTGGCTCTATGGCTTGCCGAAAGCCCTGCGCGAAGGGCGTCTGACGCCATGGCGGGACGATCGGGCGCGGGGCCGGGATGTCCTTGCCGGACTGAGCATCGCGGCTTTGCGCGACACCCTCGGTTACGGCTGGCGTGCCGTGAGACAAGGGCAGAGCCTGGCCGCCGGGATGACCGCCGACATCGAATATAACGGAGGCCGCTATGGGTCTGCGTAATGCCCGTGTCCGGTTCGATGGCGCGGTGGCGGTGCCGGAGGCGCCGAACCGCTGCTGGCTGACGTCGCTGACGACGGCCATCGGCCCCGTAGCGCGCGAGGAAATAGGTCGAGTGATGCACGGGCCGTCCGCGTGGGTGGCGGTCATGATCAGCCATCTGGCCGAGAGGGTGGGGCGACTTTTTCGCATCGACCAGGCCATCTATCCCGACCACAGATTATTGAGCACCTCGCTATACACCCCAGACCGTCTGACGGCGGTTCTGGCCGAAGAGGTGCGTTTTGCGGACCGGGCGGTGCTGATCCGTTCGCTCAACGCCTTTTCGCATCGCGACATCTTGGCGCAAGCTTACAAACGCTGGCCGTTCCGCGTGGTGTGGATCGTCGGCGACCCTAAGCGCGACTGGTGCGACCGCCGCGATGCCCGGCGCGACCGGGTGCGGTTGGCGCAATCCGGGTTGCGGCACGACATCCATCGCAACGGTTTGCCTGAGGTCATGCTGACGCGCTGTCTGAGCCTCTATCGCAGCCTCTATATCGACGCCTATAGCCGGTTCAATCCCGACTATGAACTCGAATATATACAATCGCTTCTGGCGGAGGGTTGTCTGGAAATCCATACCCTGTCGGATGCAACGGGCATTGTCGCCGTCTGCGCCCTGCATGGCAATGACGATATGCTGACCGTGCCGATGGTCGGTTACGACCGGACGCGTCCGGCCGGCGACGGCCTTTATCGCAGCATCATGACCGTGGCTTTCGAAGCCGCCTGTGCGAAGGGGGTGGCGTTGAATTTGTCGGCGGGGGCCGGGCGGTTCAAGGCCCATCGCGGCGCGAAACCCTATGTCGAATATATGATCGTCATCGATGCGCACCTGCCGCTATGGCGTCGGACGGGCTATAGCCTGCTCGCCTTTGTCCTGGGTCGCGCCGAACCCCACCTCCTGAGGAGTGCCGCATGAGTCTGCCTGCTGGAATCGAGACCTCGTGGCTGCCGGTCGCCCTCAGCCGTCAGGTGCGCCGTAAGCCGCTCAAGCGCGTGGTGGCGGGGCATCCCGTTGTCCTGTGGCGCACCGCCGAGGGCATCGTGGCCTTCCGTGACCGTTGCCCGCATCGCAACTATCCACTGTCGGAAGGTCGGGTCGAGGCCGGGCGGCTGGTTTGCCCCTATCACGGCTGGGCCTTCGACGCCGAAGGCGCCTGCCGCGACGTACCGGGGTGCGTCGATCCCGACACGCGCCGCCTGAGCGCCGAGACGGTTGATGCGCGCGAAGCCTTCGGTGTCATCTTCGTGCGTCTGCAAAGCGGGCCGGACGATTTCACAACCGCCTTGCCGCCGATGCCCGATGCGGCGGAGCATCACCATTTCTGGTGGGCGATCCGGCCACAGGCAGCGAGGGTCTACGATGCGCTGGACAATGTCCTCGATCCCTTCCACACCAACTTCATCCACGATGGCTATATCCGCGTGAAATCGCGGCGGCAGCGCGTCGAGCAGACCCTGCACGTTTTCGAGGACCGGTTCGAGGCCGTCTATGCGCAGGACACCGATCATGGCTGGATGTCGCGGGCGCTCGAAGGGCCGCGCGCGCGTTCGACCGGCAGCTACTATCCGCCGGTGGCCTTTCAGGGGCGCTGGGAAAGCCCGTCCGGACTGACCCTGTGTGTCACCATCTGGTTCGTGCCTGAGGCCGAGGGCGTTATGCGGCCCTTCGCGCGCTTTTCGACGCCGAAAAAACGCGGCCCGGCGTGGCTGACCGAAGTTCTGATCCGCTTGTTCTTATTCAAGGTCATTGAACAGGACGCAGAAGCCTTGAAACACCTGCGCGACAATATCGAAACCTTCGGCGGGCCGCGCTTCAAGGCAGGGCCCGCCGACCGTCTGGGCGACAAACTGACGGCGCTTTATCAGGGACAGCGACTAACGCCGGAAACCCTGGGACCGTTCGAGATGTGGTTATAGAGACTCAGGGATTTGCCACGACCGAGGCTTCCTGTATCTTCACGGAGCTGGACGATTCCGTACCGGCCGCCAGGCCGACGGCATTGGCGCGACTGATCGACTGGCCCTGAATCATGAGGCCCCTGTTGCGCCCGGCGGTCACGGTCATGACGGCGTTCTGCACTTCTCCGTCGTCTTCGGCGGCCCACATGACAGCGGCGACCACGTCGATGGTGAGGGAACGGACAAGCGGTGTCGGGCCGCCGAAAACAGTCATGCTGCTGATGCCCTTCGACCACGCCGCACCGCCTGCCGCCGCGGCGCTGGCTTCGGCGGTCAGATCGAACTTCACGCGTGCCGTGGGGTTCAGGCCGTCGACAACCGCGAAGATATAGTTGAGCGTGCCTTTTTCTTCGCAGCCCCCGGCGACTCCGGCCCAGGTATAGGTTCGCACGCGAAAGTTCGCATAGGAACTGTCGGAGTCGCGGATGCCGGCGCATGATCCGGACTGGCTGAAGGTAAAGTCGCTGCTGCCCAGCGTAATCGTTTGTTTGGCGGGCGCCGGCGGCGGGGCGGGCGGCGTCTCACCGTTGTCGGTTACGGCTACCAGATGCGTGCCATCCACCACCTTGAAGGTGCGCCCCCCCAGAATTTGCGACAGGACAGACGCCAGACTGCCGATATCCGCTCCGCCCTTTTTCAGCGCGTTGCGGTAGGAGTCGGCATATTTCTTCTGATAGGCGGTGATGGCGGCGGCGCGGGCCTTGGGGTCTTTCTGAGTCTCGATGGCTTTGAGGTCGGCCTGCATAGCCGCAAGCAGTTTATCTTCGCCTTGGAAGCCCGCCATGACCTTCTTATCGAAATCGGCAAGGACGGCCTGAACCTTGGCGGTCTGTTCCTTGGTATCATCAGACGCGGCAGGCGTTTTGGCAACCGTTTTGGATTCCTGTGCCGCTATGGGCGTGGCGATCAACAGGGCAGCGGCAATCAGCGGTAAGGTACGCATGGTGGCTCCTTTCGGGGATTTAGTTGACGGGAATTTGCAGGGTAAGGGTTTGGCCACCGGGGCCGGAAAAATAGGTCGATAGCTGGGCCGTGATGGTGATGGTCGTGGGCGTTTGATCGCTCTTTGGCAGAGTCAGTCGTCCGGGCAGAGCCAGCGGTGTTTCTGTCTTCTTCTTCAGTTCCTTGCTCGCGGGGGCCTCGGGGACATCGATCATCAGGCCGGTGCGGGAACTGCCGTCGGCGAATTCCGGGCGGAAATACACATAGCTCCGTGTCTCACGCGGCAGCAGATAAGCGGCGTCCGACGGGCTTATGGTGAATTCGACGCGCAGGCTGTTGCTGCGGTACTCACTGCTCAGGGAAGGCAGAAGGTCATACTCGTAGGTGGCGACATCCAGCGGTTCCTGCAGATAGACGGCCATCTCGACGCGATCGCCATCGCGCACGGAAGCGGCGGTTGGGCTGATGCGTCGTATCTCTTTGATCTGGATGGGGTTGTTGCGAAATTCAAATGTCTGCGGTGTTTCAGGGGTCTGGTTCACCCGAAGCGAACTCAGGCCGATGCGATGACGGTGGATCGCGGAGTTACCCAGCCGTATGCCTACCGGAAGCGTCACCTGAACCTTGTTGGTGCCGTTAGACATCACACGGAGGTAGTTTCTGTGGACATTAATGGCCGGAAACACTTGCTCCGTTGCTGTCTGTCGCTGGCCATTAATAGGCGTGGCGGCATCGAACAGGCTGAAGCTGAGTTCGCACCCCGCCGCAACCTCAGATGAAAGCGTCAGGTTGAGGGTCAGGCTGCCCTTACCGACTACGCCGCCGGTGACCTGCATACGGTCGGTTTCCGTGGTGGCGACGGCTTTTAGCGGTTTGGCCGGAACAGCGGCATTGTAGAATTCGACTGCAGTTACGGCAGGAAGCAGCGGTGCGCCGGGCACATCAGTTCCGGGACACAGGGCGACAGCCTGTCCGGCGCAGGCGGCCATGATAAAGGCGGGGGCTAAATATCTGAACATACTGAATGTCCTTTCGCGCGGATGATTATTTCGGTTCCGTGGTGATGGTGGTGCGCAGTTGCTTGATGCGGGCCTCCGCCGTGGTGCCTGTGACGACACCTCCGGCGATGGTGCGGGTCACCGTGTGACCACGCACCACATAGGTGCCGGGTGATTTCAGCTCGACCGAAAGGACGACGTTCTGCCGTTCACAGGTTTCCGATGTCGCCCACATGAACATCGCGAAGGCGTAGCAATTCACCGACGGCACTTCGTAATCGTAACCATCGATTTCACTCAGGCTTCGACCGCTTGCCGAGGTTACGTCGAGCGAAGCGTGGGCGCGTCCAATGGCTTCGGCAAGGATGGCGACCGCATAGGCTTCGGTCTCCAGATCGGCGGTCATCTCCACCCGTACCGTTTGGTTCGCCGTGGTGGTGAAGCGGTGGCGGAACGTGCCTTCGTTTTCGCAACCGCCCGCTTCGGCTGCCCAGGTCGAATTGCGCATATAGCCGCCGGAGGTGGTGACGGAGCTTCCGGCGATCGCTCCGCAACTCAGATCCTTGTCGATGCTATAGTCGGCCCCCATCAGAGCCTTGACCTGAGTCGTCGGGCGCGGTGCCGAGGTTTTGGCAGCGGCCTTTTTGCGGGTCGCGTCGGTGCGCGGGACGGCCCTCAGGTTCAGCCCGTCGACGACCTCAAAGTCCAGTTCCGGGACGATGGCGCTGAATTCACCGGAGACGACCTTAAGATCAACGCCGCCTTCGCGGAGAACCTGCTTGTAAGCGGCGCCGTGCTTACTGCGATAGGTCTGGATCAGGGCCTTGCGCCGCGCAGGGGCCGCCTCGGCCTCGATGGCACGCAGATCGGTCTCCATCGTCTGACGCAATGTCTCTTTGCCCTTGAAAGCGGTGGCGATCCGCTGATCGTAGCGGCTGCTGACCGCTTTGAGTCGGGTCATCTGCTGGGCGCTGATCATGGGTTTGATGTCGGCAGCGACCGTCAGGTCGGAGCGCGGCTGTGGCGTCTGCGCTGAGGCGGCAAGGGGGGCGGCGATCAGGCACAGGGCGGCGGCGGTACGTGAAACGAAGGCGCGGGTCATGATGTAAACCTCTGAAAATATGGGCGGTCTTACGGCAGGATAAGGTCTTTGAGGATTTCACCCTGATCGTGCGGCAGGCTGGGCCACGACAATTGGGCATCGGTCTTGCGGGCGCGGGTGAACAGGCGCGAGCGCGACAGGTTTCCCGTGATCGCGCCCAGATCCGAACCCGGTGCGACCGTCGTGCCCCACAGGCCGATCAGGCGCTCCACATCGGCCGGACGCGCCCACGGTGTGCTTTGGATGGCCTGAGCCGGGGCGGGCGTGACAAGGACCAGCACCGCATCGCGGCGTTCATTGGTCACCCGGCGATTGAAGGCAGAACCGATGACCGGCGCATCGCCCAGCAGAGGGGTTTTGGTGACCGAGGAGTCGCGAACGCTTTCGGACAGGCCGGACAGGATCAGCGTTGTGCCGAACTTTACCTCGACGGTGGTCGAGACCGTCTGCCGCCAGGTATTCAGCGCCTCATTGAAATTCCCCGCCGGTTCGCCGGACAGGAAGGAACGGGTGACCTCGATCTTCAGACGCGTGCCCTCGGCGGTGATCTCCAGCGGCGTCACCTTGACCTGGGTGCCGATGTCGATGTTTTCCAGTTGCGAGAAGTTGACGCCCTTGACGGCGACCTTGGTCGAACGGCCGACGAAAAAGTCCGAGGGCTCGCCGCGATAGGCGGTGAGCATGGGGCGGGCAACCACCTGATAATATTGACCGAACCGGTTGAAGAGATTGAGGTTATAGGTCAGTTGGGGCAGGGTGATAGTATCGGTGATGGTGCGTGATACACCGGTATCGCTGCCGGCATGGGTCTGCTGGTCCTGACGGCCATACTGAATTTGCAGGCCGTCGAGCAGGTTCAGGCCTATGGAGTCGCGCTGGGCGTTCTGCGACAGGATGATCGCGACATCGACCGAGACCTGATCAGGCGTGCCGGGATCGCGCGTCGCGGCCTCCGGTACCGGGTCGGTGGCCTCGGTCCGGGTCAGTTCCTCCATGCGCGCCTTGACCGGCGCGGCCTGTTCCGGCGCGACAAGGATAAGCTTCTGGTATCGGGCGGCGGCCTGATCGCGGCGGCCTGTGGCGGCATAGGACAGGGCGCCGATTTTCAGCGCCCCGCTCATCAGGGCCGGATCGCTACTTAGGGCGGCAGCGCGTTCGGCACTCAGCGCGGCCAGTTGCGGATCGCCCGCCATATAGGCGCTCATCGCCAGCCCCAGCAGGGCACGCGCATCGTCGGGACGCATCATGACGGCCCGCGCATAGTAGCTCTGGGCCTGGGCGTAGCGGCCGCGGTCGAACGCCGCCTTGCCCGCCAGCGCCGCGGCCCAGAAGGCATCCTGACCGCTGCGCAGCGCCAGATCGTAACCGGCCAGCGCCAGATCGAGCTGTTCCGGGTCGCCCTGTGCCGCTGCCTGATAGGTCATACCCAGCAGGGTCTGCCGCGCGGCGTCGGACGGATCGCGCGCCGCCGCGTCGCCGAACCCTTTGAGCGCCGTGGCATGATCGCCGGTTTGCAGGGCCAGCGCCGCCTGATCGATACCGATGGCGCGGGGTATATCGGCGGTCGCCGACGGGCCGGAAGGGGCGGTCGCGCAGGCGGATACGCTGCACAGCAGAGCGGCCATCAGGGTGGCGCGGATCAGGGGTTTGGGCGTCATAGCGTTCAGGCCTCCAATGACCATATGGCCCGCACGCCGGGTGCGCTCAGGCCGTAAAAATGCCCCTGGGCGTCGCGTTCGAACGTCCAGGTATCGAAAAAGGGATCGTCGCTGAAATCGAGGCGCACCGCGTCGCCATCGAGGGTGAAGCAGGGGGCGTAGCGCGTATATGCCGCCGTCCCCAGTCCCTGACGGATCGTGGCGCGCTCGCTGGTGGTCCGGTGGGCGAAATCGGCCGGGCAGGGGTCCGGTGCCGTGACGGCGGGCATCAGGCTGTTATAAAGCGCGAAAAATTCGGCCGCTCTGGGGGTGCCGTTGACGCCCTTGTCCAGCCCGCCCGCCGCGGCGATCAGGCGGTTGAAATCGACCGGGGTGACCGGTTTGGCCGCGCGCGACCGGCGCTGGTCCTTGGGCTGATAGAGGCCGTTGCGGCGGAGATGAGCTTCGACCGGGATACCATTAATCAGCAGGATCAGGGTCTGGCTGCCGCCGTAGTCGGCCACGTGACAGATGGCGCTTTGCCGGGCGGCCATCAGGCCCTTCAGGGCCGGTCGCGGTGCAAAGGTGGGGGCGGCGTGCCCACCGCGCGGCCACAACAGAACCGCCATACCGCCGACCACACCCATGACGGGGAGGCTGAACGCCGATCTGCGGGTAAAGTGCACCATGTCCGAAACCCCGGTTCGGCGCGTTTTCCCCTATCGGAAGGTGCGCCGCCTAATGTTCGGAAAGCATGGAGGTTTTCGCTGGATTGGCGATGTCGCAAATTGTTGCAAAGCGTGGAATAGCGCCGCAGCCCGTGTCGCATTTTCGGCGCGTCCGCCGCCTATTCGACCGGTGCGGCTTTCAGACGACGCAGGCTGGCGGCGATTTCGCCGTCGTCCATCCACAGACGGGCGATGCGGGCGGTAAGACCGGCCTCGCCCCATTTTTCGCCGCGCGTCTCGGCGGCTTTGAGCAGATTGACCACCTGCTGACGGTTCTGGGCGACCGAGGCGAGAAATACCGGCCACACATGCGTGCGGCGGGTCTTGGCGGCGATCTCAGCCAGCGCATATTGCATCAGGCGACGCTGAACGGCGTCCGCACCGGTTTTCAGATCGTCGCGCAGGGCCGTGGCATGGCGGATCAGTTCAGGATCGCCGCGCAGGCGGGCGAATTCGCCCAGATCCTGCACGTAACCGACATAGTCGCCATCGGCCAGCTTGATCAGGCTGGTACAGTCGTGGACGACGGGAAAGTCGGCCCGAACCTGCATGAGCTGGCTGAGCGCCTGCCGCGCTTCGGCGTCTTCGCCCGCCGACCACTGCGCCCAGGCGAGATCGGTCTGAATGGCGACCGAACCCGGCTCGATCAGGCGGGCCGTGTTCAGTTCGCGCAATCCGGCCACGTGCTGTCCGTTGTCCGAAAGGATATTGCCGTACCAGAAATGCGTCTGAGCATCGCGCGGCGACAGCGTCAGAGCCTTACGGAAGAACCGGCCCGCCGTTTGCGGATCGTCCTGCCACCAGTAGGCGATAAAGCCCAGCGCCCGGTGGGCCGCCCCCAGTTCCGGGTTGCGCTGCAGGGCGGTTTCGGCGGCGGCTTTCGCCTTTGGGAACGCTTCGGCATCGGGGGTGATGCCGAATTCACGCGACAGCAGATAGGCGTCGGCCAGCCCGGCCCAGGCGGGGGCGAAGCCCGGGTCTTTCCGGGTAATGGTGGTGAGCAGGCTGATGGCCCGTGTGAGCGAGGCCGGCGTACGCTGGGCCCAGGCGTCGCGCGCTTCGAGATAGAGGGCGCTGACCGCCGGATCGGACGGCAGGGCCGGGGTTTGGGCGGGCGAGGCGACACGCGACATGAGGATCGTGCCTGCCGCAAAGGCGATGGCCAGTCCCATCAGCCCCACGACGGCCAGACGCCGCCAGTTTCGCGCCCAGAACGATCGTTCCGGCGTGGCGACCGGGAGAGCCTGAGTCTCCGTCAGGCCGTCTGGCACCTCCTCGTTCAGATTAGTCTGATTGGCCGCCCAGCGATCCAGTTCGTCTCTGAGGGCATAGACGGTGCCGGTCTTGCCGCCCGGCAGGCGTCGCACCGGCAGACCACGCTGCTGCGCCCAGCGCATGACGGTCGTCCGGTCGCGCCCGAAATGGCCGCCGATCGCTTTCCAGCCGTCGATGCGATTGGATGAGCCCACGCCGCTTGATCCCCCGAATTCTCCTGCCGCGAGTATAGAAGGGCGGATAAGGTATGACAATGCCGAATGACATCGTTCTTCGCTCGCAAACCACACCGGGGCAAGGTGTGGAATTGACGTTACCGCTAACAGTTGCTTAAGTGCGCTTAACAAGGACAGGGCGCCTACGCCCATTAACAGAGAGAAATGCCTGATGCCCATTATGATGACGATGCGGTCGTTCGCCCTGGCGGCGAGCGTGGTTTTGCCGGTCGCCGCCTTCGCCGCCGAAGCCCCGAAAGTCAGCCAGAAGTCTCCCGAATCATCGATGCCCGCCGGCATCTGGGTGCCGGATCAGGGCGACGGCACCTATATCAATCCGGTGCTTCAGGGTGACTATTCCGACCCTGACGCAATCCGGGTCGGTGACGATTATTACCTGACGGCGTCGAGTTTCACCAACATACCGGGCCTACCGATCCTGCATTCGAAGGACCTCGTGAACTGGACCCTGATCGGTTACGCGCTGGAACGCAATGTACCCGACGGTCATCATACGACGCCCCGGCGCGGCGGCGGGGTGTGGGCTCCGGCGATCCGTCACCACGACGGCAAGTTCATGATCTATTATCCCGATCCGGATTTCGGGATTTTTCTCGTCACCGCCACGGATCCAAAAGGGCCGTGGACCAAACCGGTGCTGGTGGACAATACCAAAGGCGCGATCGATCCGGCGCCGTTCTGGGATGAGGACGGGCAAGCTTATCTGGTGCACGGCTTCGCGGGGTCGCGCGCCGGGATCAAGAACATCATCACCCTTAAAAAGATGAGCCCGGACGGCACGAAGACGCTGGATTCGGGCAAATATATCATCGAAGGCGACAAATTGCCCAAGGTGCAGACCTCGCAGGGGCTGGTGTCCTGGTTCACCACCGAAGGGCCGAAGCTCTATAAGCGCGCCGGCTATTATTACGTCTTCGTGCCGTCGGGTTCGGTCAAGGGCGGCTGGCAGGGCGTTTTCCGCGCAAAGACCATCGACGGCCCCTATGAAGGCCGCAGCGTTATCGATCAGGGGACGACGGAGATGAACGGCCCGCATCAGGGCGCGTGGGTCGATACAGCCCCCAAAAACGGAAAACCGGGCGAGGATTGGTTCCTGCATTTTCAGGACGCCGATTCCTATGGCCGCCGCGTCATGCTGCAACCGATGACCTGGGGCAAGGATGGCTGGCCGATCATCGGCGAACGCCAGAAGGGACAGGTCTATGGACAGCCCGTCTGGCGACACAAAAAGCCGAATGTGCCAGCCCAGCCCGTGGCCGTGCCGGTCGTCGATGACGATTTCCGCAACGGCTATCACCTTGGGTGGCAATGGAACGCCAATCCCAACGAGGACTGGGCCGATGCCAGCATTAAAGGCAAGTTGCGCCTGAAGTCGATCTCGTCCTCGGTCAATCTGTGGGAAGCGGGGAATTTGCTGACGCAGAAACTCCCCGGCATGACGTTCAGCGCCACGACGAAGCTGAGCCTGATGCCGAATCTGGCTGGTGAGCGCGCCGGACTGGTGGTGCTGGGCTATAATTACGGCTGGGTCGGACTGGAAAATACCGCCGAGGGTGTCCGACTGGTGCAGGTGACGCGGCTGAAAGCCAGCGCAGGCGGGGCGGAAACCGTCATGGCCGCACCGGAAAAGATCACCGGCCCGGTATGGGTGCGGGCGCACCTCGAACCGGTCACCGTCGTCGATTCACCGCCGAACCAGCCCTTCTACTGGCCGTCCATGCTGCGTTCGACCCATGCGACGGTGACGTTCAGCTACAGCCTCGACGGCGTGACCTTTACCCCGATCGGAGCCGGTTTCACCTCGCAGCCAGGACGCTGGGTCGGCGCGCAGATCGGCGTTTTCGCGCAGTCGCCCACAGGTACGCCATCGAATACCGCGACACGCGTCGGCTTTGTGGAGTTCGAATATTTCAAGGTGACGCCGTAAGGGGGGCGAGAGGCAATCGCGCATAAACAATCACCATAAAACGCGATTGCGCAAACCCGGCATTACGGTTACCACTATTTGAAATACATATCACATTCAGGGAACCCTTCATGACACCCAACCCGCTGATCGGCGTCTTTTTTCACTGGCTGGGCGGTCTCGCCTCGGCCTCGTTCTATGTGCCCTATAAAAAGATCAAGCTATGGTCGTGGGAAATCTTCTGGCTGACCGGCGGGATTTTTTCGTGGCTGATCGCGCCGTGGATTTTCGCCTATTTTCAAACCTCGGATCTGTTCGGGGTTTTGGGCGGCGCGTCGGGTTCGGTTTGGTTCTGGTGCGTGTTCTGGGGCCTGTTGTGGGGCCTCGGCGGTCTGACCTTCGGCCTCACCATGCGCTATCTGGGCCTGAGTCTCGGCATGGCCGTGGCGCTCGGTCTGACCACGGTCATCGGCACGCTGGGTGAGCCCATCTTCACCGGCAAGATCGTGCAACTGGTTCAGACCCTGAGCGGTCAGGTGACTCTGGTCGGCGTTCTGGTCGTTCTGGTCGGGATCGTTCTGGTCGCCAAGGCCGGTCACGCCAAGGAAGAGGAGGTGACCGAGGTTTCCGAATCCCTGAGCGAGTTCAACCTGACCAAGGGCATTCTGGTCGCCATTTTCTGCGGCGTCATGTCGTCGTGCTTTGCCTTCGGGCTGGCCGCCGGTGCGCCGGTGCGTGAAGCTTCGGCGGCGGCCGGGACGGGCCCGTTATGGGTCGGCCTTCCGGTCCTGTGCATGGTGTTGCTGGGCGGCCTGACGACCAACCTGATCTGGTCGGGCTATCTGATCCTCAAGAACAAATCGGCTTCCGAGTGGGTCGGTAAGCCGAAGCCTGGCAATGAGTCCAAGGGCAAGATTCCGCTGCTGCTGAACTATGGTCTGGCGGCGCTAGGCGGGACCCTGTGGTACTTCCAGTTCTTCTTTTACACCATGGGCGAAAGCCAGATGGGCGAATACGGCTTCTCGTCGTGGACCCTGCACATGGCCTCGATCATCCTCTTCTCGACGCTGTGGGGCTTCGCGCTCAAGGAATGGGCCGGGACTTCGGTCAAGACCCGTGCCTATGTGTGGGGCGGTATCGCGACCCTTGTCGGCTCGACGGTCATCATCGGGATCGGCAATATGCTGGCAGCATCAGGGGCCGCACATTAAATCCAACAGAATTTATCGGTTATACAAAGGGCGTCGCACCAGCGGCGCCCTTTTTCATTACTCTTTCTGATTTGACTGTTGAGAATAAATCACACGTGAAAAGCGAATTCGGCTTGGACAATATAAAATCTATTTAGTAGGAATATGAGGCGCCCATCCAATGGTGCATCTGTCCCTTGTTTCTATCCTCCCTCAGAAGGATAACTTCCATGACCGTCAGACCCGGCACCGATACCTCGACCGCGACCATGCCGTCGCAGCTCGTATGGTATGCGCGCTGCCCGACCCTGACGGCCATGGGCCTTTTGGCCAACCGGGGGGCGTTGCAGCGGGAATTCCTGCGGGAACCGATCAATCTGGTCTCGGTGCGTGAAAATTCGACACCCAGCGTGCGTCAGGGCTATCTCGATCACTCGCTGCCGAACCTGATTCGCGAAGGCGATGCGGCGACGGCCCTGTGGTCCTACGGCCTCAATCAGCGGTCGCGTCTGCTGGCCGTCGGCCATACCTGGCACACCGTTCTGGTGGTGGCATCCGGCCGCAGCGGTATCGGTCGCCTGAACGACCTGAAAGGCCGTACCCTGGCCCTGCCGCGCGAAGCGGGGGCCTTTTCCCCGGCCCGTGTCCGGTCGCTGAGGGCGTGGGAAACTATCCTCGATACGGTCGGCCTCCGCGCCTCGGATATCGAATTCCACAATATCGTCGCCGATCATCCCTCGACGCCGTTCGGCGACATCGCGCGGCGCGAAATCGAAGCCGTCCTCAGCGGGCAGGCCGACGCCGGTCTGCTGTTCGGTGCCAAGGGCCTCGAACTGGCTCGTGCGGCGGGGCTGAAGGTTATCCATAGCTTTACGCCCGAGGTCATTCGTAACGATCCGGCCCTGTCGGGTCTGGTCGAACTGCGGACCCTGACGGTCGACTACCCGTTTCTGGAGGCCAACGAAGCCGTGGTTGCCCGGCTGTTGCGCCAACTGACCTCGGCAGCGGACTGGGCCGCGCAATTTCCAAAAGAAGCGCTCAATCACATCGCGCTGGAAGGCAAGGTCGAGGTCGCGGACGCGGCGCAGGCCTACGGTCCGCTGATCAACGCCGGCGCCGCGCTCGGTGCGGAAGACTGGCGGCTCAGGGATCTGCAGGTCCTGCTCGACTGGCTGAAGCTGCGTCACGCGGTGGATGACAGCCTGAACCTCACGCCGTGGCAGCGCACCGATGTACTCAACATCTTTGCCCAACCGACGGATATAAAGGAGAAATACAAGCGATTAAACGTCGTCGCCTGAGACCTATCCCCCTCAGTGACCGACGCCGTTTAAGGCGGTGACGTTGCCCCTGCGACGCATCGCTCAGAAGACCCGGGAGTGGTGCCCCGGGTCTTTTTTATTTCCGGGTTTGAAACCGTTTGCGTTTCGCGTCACAGTACAGACGCGATATTGTAGCGAGTACCTGCATGACACCCGACCCCAGCCGCGCCAGGCGCCTGAAAGCCGCCACGACCCAGATTCACGATCGCCTCGACACGGCGGTAATGGCGGGCAATCCGTTCGGCTCACGGGACAATTACGCGAAATTTCTGCGGATGCAGTATGTCTTTCATCGCGATATCGACGGTCTTTATGACGACCCGCGCCTGACGGCGCTGTTGCCGGATATGGCCACGCGGCGGCGGTGGCAAAAGGTGGCCGACGACCTGCGGGACCTGGGGTGCGATCCTCCGGACGCCGATCGGGCAACCATACCGGATGACCTTGCCGAAAGGTTGGGCTGGCTCTATGTGGCCGAAGGCTCGAACCTTGGGGCGGCCTTTCTGTTCAAGGACGCGCAGGGGCTGGGGCTGAGCGCCGAACATGGTGCGCGGCATCTGGCCGGGGCAACGGAAGGCCGCGGTCTGCATTGGCGCACCTTTACGGCGGCGCTGGACGGCGCGGACCTGACCGAGGCCGACGAGGCAAGAGCCGTCGCCGGGGCGCGGGCGGCCTTTGACCGCGTTCGCGCTCTCGTCGATCTCTATCTGCGTTGACTGCGTGCGGCCTTATCCAGCGCGGCGAAATCGTCGTCGCTGAGATCGATCCCGGCGGCGGCGACATTGTCTTCCAGATGTTTGACCTTGCCCGTACCGGGAATGGGCAGCATGACGGGACTGCGTTTCAACACCCACGCCAGGGCAATCTGCGACGGCGAGGCGGCGTATTTCGTGACCAGTTGATCCAGTATCCCGCCGGGCCGCGCCAGATCGCCTGCCGCCAGCGGATACCACGGAATGAAACCGATGCCGTGCGCCTCGCAATGATCGAGCACGTCCTCGCTCGACCGGTCGATCAGGTTGTAACGGTTTTGTACGGTGGCCACCGGAAAGACCCTGGACGCGGCGTCGATGTCGGCAACGGAAACCTCGCTCAGGCCCGCGTGACGGATGACGCCGTCGTCGAGCAATTGGCGGATGGCGGCGAATTGTTCGTCGCGCGGCACCCGCGGGTCGATGCGGTGCAGTTGCCACAGATCGATGTGTTCGACGCCCAGAAGGTCGCGGCTGCGATGAGCCTGCTGGATCAGATAGGCCGGATCGCCCTTCATGTGCCACTGGTCCGGGCCGGAGCGGGTGAGGCCGCCCTTGGTGGCGATAACCAGATCATCCGCATAGGGATGCAGCGCCCGACGAATTAGCTTTTCGGACGTTTCAGGGCCGTAAGAATCGGCGGTGTCGATAAAATTGACCCCCAGTTCCGGCAGACGCTGCAAAGTGCGCAGAGCCTCGGCTTCGTCGGCGGGCGGGCCCCAGACGCCGCGGCCGGTGACGCGCATCGCCCCGAAGCCGAGGCGGTTGACGCTCAGATCGCCACCGATGGCGAAAGTGCCCGAACGGGCGGCATTGGGTGGGGTCATGCTGAGGCTCCTTTAGGTGAATCTTATCTGGGGTGTTTTGATGTCGGCGCAAGCTTGCGTCACGACGAAAACTGGGCCAAATGTATGATAATTACTCATACAATAATGATTCCGGGAGATTTATCATGTTCCGAACGCGTCCGTGTCTTACCGCGCTTGCCCTTATTCTGACGTGCGGTGCGACTCCCGTTTTCGCGCAACCGGCTGCGGTTGCGGAATGGGAGCAGCCCGAGGTGGTGGCGGTTAACCGCGAACCGATGAAGGCAACCTTTTTCAACTATGAGCGCCGCGATCTGGCGCTTAAAGGCGACATGGCGGCGTCGAGATATTACCGTTCGCTCGACGGGACGTGGGATTTTAAATTCTCCAAAGGCACCGAAAACCGCCCGAAGGATTTCTACATACCCGGTGCCGACCTGACCGGCTGGGACAAGATTGCCGTTCCGGGCATGATTCAGGCGCAGGGCGGCGGCAAGTTCGGCCTGCCGGAGTTCTACAATATCAAATATCCGTTCCCGATGAACGAACCCTTCATCCCGCACGACATGATCGAGGTGGGGTCGTACAAGCGCGATTTCGATGTGCCTGCGGATTGGAATGGTCGCGAAGTGTTTCTGCACATCGGCGCGGCGGGGGCGGCCTATTATATCTGGGTCAATGGCGAAAAGGTCGGCTATTCCGAGGACTCCAAACTGCCGTCGGAGTTCGACCTGACGAAGTTCGTCAAGGCGGGCAAGAACAGCATCGCCATCGAGATTTATCGTTACGCCGATGGGTCTTACCTTGAGGATCAGGACTTCTGGCGGCTGTCGGGGATCGAGCGCAGCGTCTATGTCTATGCCGAGCCGAAGACGCGACTGCGCGACTATACGGTGACCGCGGGGCTGGACAAGACCTACACCGATGGCGTCTTCGCACTGGAGGCCGATTTGGCCGGGGCCAAGGGCGCGGCAAGCGTGACCGCCACAGTCTATGACGGCGAAACGGCGGTGCTGACGGCCACAGGCAAGGCCGCAACCGGCAAACCGGCGAAACTCACCGGCACGATCAAGGGCGTCAAACCATGGTCGGCAGAAGCGCCGAACCTCTACCGGCTGGTCATCGAGGTCAAGGATGCCAAGGGCAATCTGATCTCGGCAACGGCGCGCAAGATCGGCTTCCGGACGGTGGAAATCCGCAATGGCGAGGTGCAGGTCAACGGCAAGCGCGTCATGATCAAGGGCGTCAACCGCCACGAACACGATCCGATCACCTACCGCGTCATGTCCGAAGAGACGATGCGCAAGGACATCGAGCTGATGAAGCAGGCCAATGTCAATGCGGTGCGCACCTCTCACTATCCCAACGACCCCCGCTGGTACGATCTGGCCGACGAATATGGCTTGTATGTCTATGACGAAGCCAATATCGAGTCGCACGAATATATGGACAAGGCCGACAAGGCCGGCAGTCCCAGGCGCGAAGAGATGCAGCTTGGCTATAAAAAGCACTGGGAGGCCGCGCACCTCGATCGCATCAGTAGAATGGTCGAACGCGACAAGAACCATCCGTCGATCATCTTCTGGTCGCTGGGTAACGAGGCCGGGACGGGGCCGAATTTCGAAAATGCCGCCAAATGGATTCGCCAGAACGACTCGACGCGCCTGATCTCCTATCTGGGGCAGGGGACTTTGACGGGCGAGCATAAGCCCAACGCCTATGTCGATATCTACGCACCAATGTACGACGACATGGACCGCATCACCGACTATGCCGAGGATCCGAACTATACCCAGCCGCTTATCCAGTGCGAATACGCGCACGCCATGGGCAACAGCCTCGGCAATCTGGAAGACTACTGGCAGACCATCCGCGCCCACAAAAAGCTTCAGGGCGGTTTTGTCTGGGACTGGGTCGATCAGTTCGTCACGGCGAAGGATGCCAAGGGCCGTACCTTCTGGGGGTCGGGTTTCGACATCAATCCGGCACGGGGCGACAACTCGGTTGTCGGCGACGGCGTCATTCAGGCCGACCGCACCGTCGATCCGGAATATTGGGAACTGCAGAAGGTCTATTCGCCTGTCGTCTTCGAAGGCGATCCAGCGACGGGCAAGGTGACGGTTGTCAATCGCTACGACTTCGCCGACCTGTCGGGATTCGACTTCGAATGGGTGCTGACCAATGACGGGCAGGTCGTAACTACGGGCGCGCTAAATGATGTCAGTGTCGCCGCCGGAAAAACGCAGACCGTGCCCATAACGCTTCCGGCTGTCAAGAAACGTCCAGAGTCGGAATTGCTGCTGACGATCCGTGCCAAGGCTAAAAAGGATGCCGTTAAGGGCGTAGCGGCCGGGCAGGTTCTGGGCTTCTCGCAGTTCGTCATCGCCGCGCCTCAGGCCGTCGATGCCACTATTGACGGCAAGGTGACGACGGCCAGAACCGCCGATGCCGTCACGTTACAAGCGGCGGATTCAAAGCTGACACTTAACGTGAAAACAGGCCTTGTTAATTTTGATTTTAAAGGAAAAAATCGCCTTAAAAATGGTGCGCCAAACTTCTGGCGCGGTCTTATGGACAATGATGAAGGTTCCGGTGTAGCCAAGTCGCATAACATCTGGAAAAATTTCACGGAAACCAGAAAGGTGCGCTCTGTGGAGACCACGGCGGACAGCGTGACGGTCCTTTATAATTTTGGCGCCGGATATGCTCATTTCCAGACAACCTATAGAATGCGCGGTGACGGTTCGATCGACGTGACGGCCACCTTTACCCCGCTGAAAGACGATATGCCCGATCCTCTGCGCGTCGGGTTGCGCTTCGATAACGACCCGTCGCTGGGCTTCGTTGAATGGTATGGGCGCGGGCCGCACGAAAGCTATATCGATCGTCAGACCGGGGCGGCTATCGGCCTCTATCGCTCATCGGTCGCAGACCAGTTCCACGACTATGCGCGACCTCAGGAGACCGGCAACAAGACCGATGTGCGGTGGCTGACCCTGTCGGACGGCAAGGGCGCGTCGCTGAAAGTCACCGGGGCGCAACCACTGTCAGTCAATGCCTTGGCCTTTCCGTATGAAGACCTCTATCTGCGGGCGCGCGGCACCTGGTCGACGGCGGAGATCGCCCCGCACGGCGACGGGTCGCTGCTGATCGACATCGCGCAGGCCGGCGTCGGCGGCGACACCGGCTGGAGCCTCGACGGGCGTCCCTTGGCCAAGTACCGCGTGAAACTGCAACCGGTAACCTACAGCTTCACGCTCAAGGCGGAATAGCTTGACTCGACTCTCCCCGGCGGTTTCTGTCGGGGAAAGCGATATGCCGAAACGAAGTTCGGCGCAGCCAAAAGTGTCAGCGGTTTTCGGCATCAATATCGCGACTGTAAAGAGTTTGAGGGTTTGTTATGTCGTCTGTTTCCCGTAGCTGGCTGATAGAGGCCGTGCGCCGTATCGAGGCGGATTTCAACCGCTCGTCCGACACACACCTCATCCACCACGAAGTCGAAGGATTTCCCGGAATCCCTTTGTATCTTAAGGATGAATCGTCGCATCCAACAGGCAGCCTCAAGCATCGTCTGGCAAGGTCGCTGTTTCTTTACGCCCTATGCAACGAATGGATCGGGCCTGACACGACGGTGATCGAGGCCTCGTCGGGCTCGACGGCGGTATCGGAGGCCTATTTCGCCAAACTGCTGGGTCTGCGCTTCATCGCCGTCGTGCCGAAGTCCGTCGCGCAAGCCAAGATCGACGCTATCCGCTTTCATGGCGGCGAAATCCACGCCGTCGATGACCCGTCGAGCGTCTATGAGGCCGCGCATCGGCTGGCGACGGAAACCGGCGGTCATTATCTCGATCAGTTCACCTACGCCGAACGGGCGACCGACTGGCGCGGCAATAATAATATCGCCGAAAGCCTGTTTGCGCAGATGTCCGAGGAGCCGCATCCGGTCCCGGCGTGGATCGTTACCGGGGCAGGGACCGGAGGCACTTCGGCGACACTGGGGCGGTATATCCGCTATCGCCGCCTGCCGACACGGCTCTGCGTGGCCGACCCGGAAGGCTCGGTCTTTCATCGCCATTTCGCCGACCGCTCCGTCACCACGCTGGACCGTTGCGCCTCATTCATCGAGGGTATCGGCCGCCCGCGCGTCGAGCCCAGTTTCCTGCCGTCGCTGATCGACCGTATGGAAGCCATCAGCGATGCGCAGTCCATCGCCGCGGCGCGCCTGATATCGGAACGGCTGGGGCGGCGCGTGGGGGGCTCGACGGGCACCAATATCTGGGCCTGTGCGGTCCTGATGGAAGAGATGGCGGCGCGCGGCGAAGCGGGCGCGATCGTCACCATCCTGTGCGACGGCGGCGAACGCTACACCGATACCTATTACGACGATACGTGGCTGACGGCGCGCGGTGCCGACTGGCAAACGCCCTATGGGCAGTTGAAGGCCGTATTCGAGGGAAGGGGCAGCCTGTGAAATATGATGATCTGTTGCCGCCGGTGACGCCCGAAGACGTGCGGCTGATGGATGACGAACTGACGCGTCTGAGGCAACTGGCGCGGCGTGGCGACGTGCTGGCGGCGGCTGCCGGGCCGGTGCTGGCGTGGTGGGGGCTGATGATGGGCATCATGTCTTACTGGCACGTGGCGCTGCTCGGCAATCTGCTGCCGCCGTGGCTGCCGGATACGCTGGGGCCTCTGCCGACGATTTTCGGCTGCGTGGGTAGCTTTGCCATCGATCGCTGGCTCAATCCGCAACCCTTGCTCAAATCGTGGCGGTCGCACGCCATTTCGATGGCCTGGGGGTTTGCCGGTTTGGTCTTTCTGGTGATCGGCGTGGGCGCAGCCCTGAGCGGTGAGGCCAATGCGACCTATAATATCGTATTCAGCGCCATGATTTTCAGTCTGGTGACCGCTGTTATGGGGGCGTCGAGCGCGCGGACCTGGTTGCTGTGGCCCGCCGCCGGATGGATGATCGTCGGTTTTCTGAGTTTCTTTATCCGCGAAGACCTGTGGCGCGCGGGATTGTTCGGGCTGGCTTCGACCCTGTTTATGCTGGTGCCAGGATTGATGATATATCGATACAGAGAGGTTTAATTTATACAATCAACATGTTGCATTTGTTTTCTGAATTAAAAACTTAAAACCGCGCTTAATGCAATGCTTTAAAAGTTTTGCATGAAGTGCGGTTTATTAAAGCGTCATGCCCAAAGTCACCGTACCGGTGTAGCCGTTGGTTGTGTCGCCGGTCAGGGCAATGGTCTGGGCTGCCAGTTGCGACGATGTGTTGTCGCCGAACACATTGTCCGTGGCAAAGCTGATCGCGGCCAGATTGGACACCGAGGCGCTGTAGCCGGTGACGGTATTATAAACCGTCGAGCATATGCTGCGATCCAGCGCAAACTGCGACGTCTTGATCTTGTTGGCGTAGCTGGTTGCGCTCGACAGGCTGGGATAGACCTCGACGTGGATGTGCGGCATCCGCCCCGAATAGCAGCCCGGGAAGATCGTCGTGAAGGTCACCTTGCCGCTGGAGTCGGTCACCTGGATACCGCGTAGATAGTTTTGCGCCGTCACGCCGCTGGAATAGAGCGAATAGAGCCCGTCGCGCGTACAGTGCCAAAGATAGATGACGTAGCCCGCCATCGGGGTGCAGCCCGTCCCCGAATTGACCAGCGTAATGGTCAGTTGCACCGGCAGACCCGGTGCCGTGCCAGACGCGCTGCCGACCGAGGTACGAATATCCGAGCGGTTGATGCCGGACAGGGTCAGGGCATTGACGACGCTGCCCGACACGGTGTTGGAGCCGTCGCCGGGATAGGGCCCTTCGGTTTCGGTCGGGTAGGTGGTGCAGGTTCCGGAACTGGATGAAGCCGCCGAAGATGTCGATGAACTGGACGACGAGGCGCTACTGCTGGATGTGGAAGAAGATGAGGCGACGGCGGTTGTACTGGAACTGCCGCCGCCTCCGCCACCGCAGGCCGCGACGAAACTCGATCCAAAGGCCATGGTTCCCAGCATGGCCAGGGTCCGGCGTCGCGACAGCGAGGCGATGAGATCCTGAAGGCTGCCTTCGTCTTTGTGGAACGGTTCTTCAGGGGAATGGGGATGGGGCATACGCGGTCCTCGGTTACTTTCTTGTTGGGGAACAAGATGAGAGGTAGAGACCGAATACGGCGGATATGGTAACGCGGTTATGTCGCGCGCGTTATGTGTATGTCAAAATTGAAATGATCAGAGCAGGGTGCGCGGCAGGCAGATGTCACTGATGCCGCGTTCACCGCCCGCCTTGGATAGCTGCACCACCACGTCGATCAGGCCGCAGGCATAGGCGATGGTTTCCTGCCGCGAGAGGCTCATGCCCGACTGCATGACCATCAGGGCAATCTGTTCCAACGCGCCCTGAGGGGTGTTGGCGTGGACCGTGGTGAAGGAGCCCGGATGGCCGGTATTGATGGCGCGTAGAAAGGTCACGGCCTCGGCACCGCGGATTTCGCCGACGATAATGCGGTCGGGCCGCAGACGGAGCGAGGCCTGAAGCAGATCGTTGACCGCGACCTTGGCCTCGCCCAGCTCACCCTTGACGGCGACAAGGCCCAGTGCATTCGGCTGGGTGACGGCGATTTCGGGGGTATCCTCGACCAGGATGACGCGCTCATATTCCGGTACGGCCCCCAGCAGCGCATTGAGGAAGGTGGTCTTGCCCGACGAGGTGCCGCCGGAAATAAGGATCGTTTTGCGCGCCGCGACCGCCGCCGTGAGGAAGGCGACCGGGTTGGCGCGGGCGGCGGCCTGTTCGTCGGCCATATTGGCGTAGGCGGGCGGCGCGATTGGGCCGCGATCGTAGGAGGCGAGCGGGCGATTGACCATCAGATGGCGACGGATGGCGATGGCCCAGTGACGGCGTGTGGCGGGCGGGCCGACGATCTGCACGCGTTCACCGGTCGGCAGGGTGGCCGCCAGCAGAGGGTTTTCACGGTTGATGCCCTGATGGCTGATGCGGGCGATCTGTGCGGCCAGACGGCTAAGGAGGCCATCATCGATATCGGGCGCGTCGAAGCGCTGCATCCGGGCCTGACCGCTGATCTCGACCCAGACCTCACCGGGGCGGTTGACCATGACTTCGGTCACTTCGGCGCGGTCCAGCCACTGGCGGAACGGCTGGAGGTAGGCCTTGAGATAGACGCCTTCGGTGGGGAGCAGGTCGGCCATGGCTTACAGCGAGAAATCGAGGTCGCGGGAGACGAAGACCTGAATCGGCGTGCCCTGCGCCACCTTGACGGTGGGGGAGATCTTCGAGTCGCTGGACAGAGCGCCGGTCGCCGCGCTGTTGGCGCCCGCCGCCGTACCGATGACGATGGTCGAATTATTGCCGTCGCCGAGCGAATTGGACAGGCCGCCGACGATCGACAGCAGCATGGCCGAGCCGAAGCGCTTGAAGAAGTGGCTGTCGACCTCGCCGGTCTGCCCCGCCTGACCGAGATTGTCGGTCGAGGGGTCGCTGAGGGTGATCGCGGTGCCGTCCGGACGGATCAGGCGCGCCCAGGTGATGAACAGGCGTTTCTGCCCGCTTTGCAGGCCCGAACGATAGGAACCGATCAGGCGCGAGCCGCGCGGGATGAGGACGCGGCGGCCGTCGAAACTTTTTACATCGCGTGCGACCAGAGCGCGGGTATAGCCCGGCAGATCGGAATTGAGCGCGGTTTCCAGTACGGCGGGGATCAGGGTGCCTTGCGATACGGTCGAGGCGGGGTTGGCGATACGCGTGGCGCGGACCTGACGTGAAGCGTCGAAGCCGGTGGCGTCGGCCAGATTATTGGCGTCAAAGACGTTTTCCTTTGGCGCGACCTTGTTGGCGGCGGCGTTGGCGGCATCGGCGGGCGCCGGGTCCGGCGCGCTGACATCATAGACCAGCGCATTGGCGCGCATGCTGTTGTCAGGCGCGGCGACCGGCGGCGGTGCACCGGGTTGCGGCGGGACGGGCTGGATCGGACCTTCAGGAAGCGCGACGGGCGGCAGTTCCATGACGGTGCCGGGCGGGTTTTGGCCCGGCGGCGGCACTTGTTGTTGCTGAACCGGCGGCGTATTGGCCGCGACCTGCGCCACATCGCGGCGATTATTGCCCATGAAGATCAGGGTCAGGGCACCGAGGAACACCGCGCCCATGATGCCGCCCGCCAGCACGAGGCTATCTTTCAGCGTCGAGGTGGCGGCGACGGCGGGCAGGGCACGCGTCGTGGCGGCATCGAGGTCCGATGGCGGCAAGGTGGTGCGCGGGTCTTTCTGCGACTTCGGGTCGGCATCGAAGGTGTTACGCATCTTACTGTTCCTTCCGGCCGAACCAGCCGGATTTCTTCGGCTTGGGCTGTTGTTCGACGGGACGTGGCTGCGGCGACAAGGCGTCGAGCGCCGGTGGCACGAAGGCGTCATTAAACACCGTCGCCTTGAGGTCGCCACGGCGCAGGATGAAGGCCGGACCGACCTGCTCGATGACGATATAGCCCTCGCGATAGCCGAAATTGATCAGGCTTTCCTTACCGTCGGTCAGGGCATAGATGGCCGGAAAGGCGACGCCTTCGGCCCACATCAGATAGGTCGATTGCCCGTCGTCGAACATGCGTAGCGGCACCAGAGTCTGTTCCCCGGCATAGGTATAGGCGGTGTTGCGCTTTTCCGGCAGGGTAGAGGCGATGTCTTCGGGTGGCGGCGGGGCCGGGTTCTCGACCGGATCATTCGGATACCGGAACCGCAGGTCGTAGAGGACTTCGCCGCGCTTGCACGCCGCCGTATCCTTGGCGCTCAGTTCGAAGGCATAGGCGCGGCGGTCGGTGACGACCGACAGGTTGGTATAGGCGCTTTTGGTGAAAGGCTTGATGAAGATCAGATTGCCGCGCTTGTTCGGCGTCGCTTGCCACTGGGCAGCGTCGCCGATGGCGACGTTCTCGATCTTCTCGCTGTCGCCGAAGGTGATCATAGTCTGGAAGCCGAGACAGGTATCCAGACGCACGACCGCGCCGTCGGTATAGTCGATGGTGCGGATACGGCCATCGGCGAACGCCGATCCGGCGGCGGTAAGCATCAGGGCGGAGAGCAGAACGGACTTCATGAACCTACGGTCTTTGACAGGGGTTTCGTCGTTTGCGCGGCGGTGGCAGGGCGGAACCTTTGTCCCAGACCCTGACGGCGCGCAGTGGCGGAGATGGCGGTGTTGCCGCCGAGCGCGGAGGGGGCGGCGCTGAGCGTCGTAGCGATCGTCTGGGCGCGCCCGTCGCGGGCGGCAGAGACATTGGCCGAAGCTGTGGCATTGCTGCCCTGAACCGTGGTGACGCTGCGGCTGGAGGCCAGAAGCGCGGCGGAGGTAGCGGCGACCTGGGTTTCGGTCGAGGGCGCGTCGGGGCGGGCCTTGAGCGGGTTCCAGTTCTTGACGATATTGAACGCGACCACCATCAACATGATGAGGAAAGCGGCGTAAATCACGGATCCCATGAACAAAATGACGATGGGCTGAATGTCCTTCACCGTTTGCAACGGGTCTCCGGAAATGGCCAGAATGGGCGGGGTAAGCAACGCCAGCGCCGCCGATCCGCCCAGTGTCACCAGCATGGGTATAAACGCGAACCCGATCGAGGTACGCAGCCAGCCTTCGAACAGGCCGCGCGTCTGTGAAAACAGGGCGAAGACCACGAACAGAGGCCCGAGCGCCAGCAGCAGGGTCAGGATCAGGCGCGACAGGACCAGCACGCCGACGGTCGACAGCAGCAGGATCAGGCCCGAACTCCATAACATGTCCGACGCCGAAGACTTGCCGTTGCGCATCGGCATGGCGACAGCTTGGGCTTGATTATTCTGGGCCACCTGCGCCGTCGTATTTTCGAACGCGGTGGCTGCGTCGGCGAAGTGGACGAACAGGGTGTCGAGGCGCTTGGCAAACGCCACGCTTGCCCCTTCGCCCGAACCGGTGAGGGCGGCGGCGATCTCGTCCGGGCCCTTGGTCAGCAGGTTATAGACCACGGTCTGATAGGCGGGCCACGCCGTGACGAAGGTCAGGACCAGCCCTATGGCCAGCACCTTGGGCGTCATGGTCGTCAGGGTCAGGCGCGTCCGCCCGGTAATCAGACCGAAGGCGAGAAACGCGATATACAACGTCAGACAGATGGTCAGGGCTGCGCCGAGATAGCCGTCCGTACCGAACAGACGGCCGAAGCTGTCTTCAACGACGCTACTGATCTGGCAATCGACGCTCAGAAGGGCGCCGGAAATGCCGGAATTGCCGTCGAGGGGCATGGACGGGCAAGGCGTCATGCGCTCACCTTGAGCTTTTGACGCGTGACGTTGCCGGGCCACGGAGTCCCTGCGATTTCGGGCCACCACGCTTCGGGCGCGTCGCCGACCTCGGCGCGCAACTCGTCCAGCTTGCGTACGCTCGATTCGCGGCCCGACAGGATGTTGAGCAGGTCCGGCATGGCCGACAGGTCGAGGCGCGCGACGACCGAATGGTTGCCGTGCTTGACGAGGAAAGCATGCGCGTGCGGCGGCAGGGCACGGACAAGGCCGACCTCGTGCTCGCTCAGGCCGAAACCGTCGCCGTAATCTTCCATGCGGGCGCGCGGATTGGCCATGAAGATCTGCGTCGCGGCCTGTTCGATGATCGCCGAAGCGATGCGGCTGTCGAGGGCGTCGCTGGCGCTCTGGGTGCCAAACCCGAGGATGGCGTTGCGCTTGCGCAGGGTCTTCATCCAGTCGCGGATGCGCGCCGAGAAGGACTCGTCGTCGAGCGCCTTCCAGCCTTCGTCGATAAGGATCATGGCGGGCGTGCCGTCCAGACGCTCTTCGATGCGGTGGAAGAGGTACATCATAATCGGCGTACGCAGGATCGGCGTATCGAGGAACTGCGTCATGTCGAAGCCGAGGACGCGCGCCGACAGATCGAGCTGATCGGCCTCGTTGTCGAACAGCCATGCCCATTCGCCACGCCCGCACCACGGGGCCAGACGCGCGGCCAGGTCGGTATGGCTGGGCCGGCGCAGACCGCCGAGCAATTCCTGGAAATAACGCAGGCGACGATAGGCCGGGGCCTGAGCGTACATGGCGTCGATGGCCTCGGTGAGGATGGCCTCGTCTTCGGGCGCCAGCGCCGGACCGTCGCCGGAAATCAGGCGGCTGATCAGGTCGCGCAGGAAAGCGCGGTTGATCGCGTTGTCGGGCAGTTGCAGCGGGTTGAAGCCGGTCGGCTCTCCGGCGCGCAGGGCGGCATAGTGGCCGCCGATGGCGCGCACAAACAGCTCAGACCCGCGGTCCTTGTCGAAGATGACCGTGCGCGGTTTGGCCTTCTGCGCCTGAGCGGCAAGGAAGTTGAGCACGACGGTCTTACCCGAGCCCGACGGCCCGATCAGGGTAAAGTTGCCGAGGTCGCCGGAATGGAAATTGAAGAAATACGGCGTCGCGGCGGTCGTCTCCAGAACCGTGATCGCCTCGCCCCAGTGGTTGCCGGTGGCTCGGCCGAGTGCGAAACCGTGCAGGCTGGCCATCCCGGCGAAGGCCGAGACCGAGATCAGGGCCTTGCGCGCGATATAGGATTCGTTGCCGGGGAACTGCGCCCAGAAGGCCGGTTCGAGATTGATGTCCTCGCGTACCGACACCGCCCCCGTATCGGCCAGAGTCGAGGCGACCTGAGCGGCGGCCTGATCGAGCTGGCTGAGACCCGACGCACGCACCAGAACCGTCAGATGATGTTCGCCAAGCGCCGTCTGGCCCGAGGCCAGTTCGTCCTTGGCGTTCATCAACCCGGCCCGCAGCGTAATCCCGTCATCATCGGCGGCGCGCAGACGACGTAGCGCCAGATTGACGCGCTCCAGCCCGATCTGACGATCGACGAACTGGAAACTCTGCGACAGGGTCATCTCGTAAGGCAGGTGCAGCAGGGCATCGAGCATGCCGGGTGCGGCTTGCGGCGGGTATTCTTTGACCGAAATCATGGCCCCGAAGGACTTGGATGCACCGGCGCTTTTCAGTTCCAGCGCATCGACCCCGACGCTCAGGCGCTGATAGGGGAGGTAATGACCGGCATCGTCCTTGGCCAGCGGATCGGGGCGCAGGACCGGGCGCATCTCACCGTGGAACAGGGCCGAGAGCAGTTCGAGCGGCTCGGAACAGCGTCCGTCGCGGCTGTCGTAGCCACCGAGCAGACGCGGGCCATAAAGGCCCAGCGCCGCCATCAGGGCATCGCGCGCCGCATCGAGTTCACGCAGTTCTGCCCCAAGACCTTCGCGATCCGCGCCCGACTTGCCGCCGAACAGATTGCCGAGCACTTCGGCCAGACCGGCCTTGCCGCGCGCCGGGCGGCGGACGATGGTGATGAACAGGTCGTTGACGAACAGTTCGCGCGACGACAACCGCGCCTGCCAGCGCGCGTCGATATGGGAGGCGGCGGGGTCGTCGAAGCTGCCTGCCGTCGCGACCGACACCTTGCGGCGCAGGATATGGTGGTGCAGGACCAGACGCGAGTCACCGATGGCGCGCAGCGCGCTCTCACGCAAAGCATGGAGGCTGTTGAGATCGGTCGTGTCGGCCGTCTCGAAGCCGAAGCCGTCGATATAGAGGGCCTGCATCAGCGAGCCGTCGCGCAGCGTCACCGTGTGGTCGTTATACAGGTGCGCATAGGGCAGGCGATCGCCGATCCTTTGTTCTTTCGCACCCAAGCCCAGAAAACCACTCATGCAATAAACGCCCTTACGGCTGGTAGGAGTTGCAGCGCCAGAACTTGAAGTTCCGGATGCGGGGGCAGCGGCTCACCTTGGTGAACCACAGGTCGAACAGACGCGGTTCACGCAAACAGGCCAGATAGCCGATTATGTGGACCAGCAGCGCCACGCCGAAGGCCCAGAAGGACCGTGTAATCAGGAAGGCCTCGGTCGTAATCACCCCGTTGATGATGAAATACGAATAGGTCACCCCCGCGAACATCTGCGGCTGCGTCAATGCGCGAAACACCGGTGCCTTGACCAGCTCGGCCATAGGCTACACCGCCGACTGGATGCCGGCGACGATGGTCGCGGCGCCGAACAGGATGAAGACGCCGAGGATGACGGTCGCCCCGAAGCGCCAGTTCATCCGGCCCGATAGCATCATGAAGCCGACGCAGGCGACCGCGATGACGGCGACGGCGGTGGCGACATTGCCCAGCAGCGTGCCCTGAATCCAGCTCAAGGCGTTGACGATGGGGCCGGACCCGGCGGGGTTCTGACCGGCGGTCTGGGCCGAGACGGGGGCGGCCAGAAGAAGCGCAGGCAGGGCGGCGAAGAATGCGGTGAAACGATCGGTTTTCATTCGGTTTTATCCTTAACCACAGGTCTGGGTCGGCAGGGGATCGGCGGGCACACCCGCCCCGTCGCTTAGGCGATCGAGGTTGCGGGCGACATAGGTACGGGTCTCATCATAGGGCGGGACGCCCTTGTGACGGGCGACGGCCCCGGCTCCGGCATTATAGGCCGCGAGCGCCAGATCGATACGTCCGTCGAAACGATCGAGCTGACGGCGCAGATAGGCCGCGCCACCCATGATATTGGCCGCCGGGTCGTAGGGATCGACGCCTAGTTCGGCGGCTGTCGAGGGCAGAAGCTGCATCAGGCCGATGGCCCCGCGCGGCGATACGGCGTTCGGGTTAAAGCCCGATTCCTGACGGATGACGCTGATCAAAAGGTCGGGGCTGAGGCCATAGGTGTCGGCGGCGCGCTGGATTTCAGCGGCATAGGGCGTCTTGGCGGTGGCGCGAGCGGTCACGACGACGGGCGCCAGAGACGCGCAGACCGTGCGATATTCGCCGTCGGCGCCGCGTTCCATGACCTGCGCCTGTGCCAGACCCGGCAGGACCGTCGCCATTATTGCCGCTGTCGCCACACCGACCCGCACGGGTAACTCCTCTTTCCCACCACGGCGTCGTGCGCCGCTTTATGACAATGACAGGGGCTCTAACAGCTAATCTTGTCAGATTTGTTACAGCCCGTACGCCGGTGATCCGAATACGGAGGTTATGCCCGGATTCTACCCACTGTCACAATAGAACACAAACGAAAGGGATCAGACGAAGCCGAGATTGGCTGTCGAGAAGTTGCGCAGGTTGGGGAAGATGGTGTTGAGATCGGAATTGCCGACGCCGAACCACGCCCCCATGGTCGCTGCGTACTGATCGACCGAGGTCGTCGGGATAAAGGATGCGCCGACCATGCCGGGATTGCTGAAGCCATTGACATCCATGCCGACGGTCGGGAACTGCCCGTACATGTCACCGCCCTTGACCGCACCGCCCATGATCAGGTGGTGGCCGCCCCAGGCGTGGTCGGTGCCGTCGCCATTGGTCGAGAACGTGCGCGAGAAGTCCGACGCTGTAAAGGTTGTCACGCTGTTGCGCATATCGACGCCGCCGATATTGGAAAGCGTCTGGTCGAAATAGGCGAAGGCGTGGGCGATCTTGGCGAGGTTGTTCGACTGATCGCGGTTCTGGGTGTCGTGGCTGTCGAAGCCGCCTAATGACACCATAAACACCTGACGCTTGAGACCGAAGGACGGGCCCGCCGCGATCATCCGCGCCACGGTCCGGAGTTGCAGGGCGAGGCTGTTGGTTTCCACCGCATTGGTTGCCGGATTGGTATAGTTGGCCGGTGAGGGGACGCTGGTCACCACACTGCGGCCAAAGACCTCGTTGACCACGCTGGCCGCACCGACCGAGCGGTTGACGACGCTGCCGAAGTCGTTGGCGAAGTCGCTGGTCGAGGCGGTGTTGCTGATGATCTCTTTCAGGGCGGCGGGGGCCGCAGTCGAACCGTAAAGCGAGGTCGAGGCGGTGCCGTTGACGATGATGGCGGGCGAATTATTGGTCGACAGCGGGTATTGCACCACATTACGCCCGGACAGATAGACCGCCGTGCCGCCCGCTGTGATGGCAGTGAAAATGGTGTTGGTCCCATTCATCGACATCAGCAGATCGCCCATCTGACCGCCCCAGCCGATGCGCGCCCCTTCGGCGGCCCCTGCCTGCCAGGTCGATTGCTGGTCATTGTGCGAATAGAGGTTAGCGGGTAGCGACACACTGCGGGCATTGTACTGCGCCTTGGTCACCGGCTGGATCAGGGTGCCGACATTGGCCATAACCGCCAGGCGGCCCTGATCGAACAGGGTCTTGCACGGCGCCATCAGCGGGTGCAGGGCGAAGGTGCGGTTCGACGCCGTGGTGCCAGCCGGAATGGCCTGAGTGGTTTTCGGCGCGATGGGCAAGACGCCGCCCCAATGTTCAGGCTTACCGAGCGCCGACGCGCGGCCCGTGACCGGATTGATCGCGCCTATCGGCGTAGCGGGCGTACCTACCGGCATCAGGGCGATCGGATCAGCCCCCTGATTGCGCGCCGAGAAGTAGCGGCCCCACGAATCCGTGTCGGTCGCCAGCACCATGTTGTTGGCGTCGTTCCCGCCGAACAGGAAGACGCAGACAATGGCCTTGTAGTCCGAGGCGCTTTGCCCGGCGGCGGAACCGGCGGCGGCCAATTGCAGGCCGAACGAACCGGCTGTGGTCATGCCGGCGAGGCCGGCACCGAAACGGAGAAACTGACGTCTGTCGAGAGAAACGGTCATATCAGTTACTCCTACTAACGCTGGGCTATATATTCGGGGGAAGCCATGCTGAGCAGGACGGCCAGTTTGACGCGGTTGAGCTTGGCGGCGTCGATCTGCGCCTGAGTGGCTGTGCCGCCGGGGATGGTTACCGTGCTGACCGCCGTGACGATCTTGCTTTTCAGCGTCGCCGACATCCTTCCGCCGAACAACAACAGGTCCAGACGATCGACCAGAGCCGCCGGATCGGCGGCAAGCGCCAACTCCTTGGGGTAGGTCGCCTTGATGTCCGAACTGGTGCCGATTCCGGTATTGATCGTCGTGTTCATGGTGTTGATATAGCTGGCCGTCGTCACCTCGTCGGTGATCTGCATTTCCGGCGCGACCTTGTTCTTATTGCCGATCAGGGTGTTGGGCGGCACATATCCGGGGCGGAAGAAGTTGAACACCGAGCCCGAGGTCAGAGGCGACTGGTTCAGCGAGGTGTTGGCGCTGGTCGATCCCATCAGCCACTTGCCGCTGGTCGAGGTGGCCTCGAACGCGCGCATCCAGTGGGCCAGACGCACGACGGGCTCGCGTAGTTTACCATAATCGCCGTCGGCGGCGGTGCGGGCCTCGGAATCGAGCAGGATGGCGCGAACGACCGCACCCATGTCACCGCGTACACCCGAACCATTATTGTTGAATACCGCCGCCACACGTCCGACATAGGCCGGCGTCGGGTTGGAGGTGATCAGACGCTGGATCAGTTGTTTGGCGATGAACGGCCCGACATTCGGGTGGTTAAACAGGGCGTCGAGCGCCGCCTTCACGTCGCCATTAGTATCGGCGACCGTCGAAGCCGGGATGGTCGTCCCCAAAAACGTCTTGGCCGAGATCGAGTGGTAATTATTATAGCCGATCATGGGCTTGGTATAGGCCTCAGTGTCGCGGCTGCCGCCCCCGAAAGTCGAGTTAGTGGGCGTCGGGTGATAATAGCTGAGGCCCGTAAACACCTTGGCCAGTCCCTGAATATCAGCGGTCGCATAGGTCGGTGTCGTATTACCGAGCAGGTCGGTCTTGACCGTGCCGTCGGTATTGAGCTGATAAAGACCGAGCGTAAACAACTGCATCACTTCGCGGGCATAGTTTTCGTCCGGGTTACGGCCCGTCGCCGTATTTTCCTTCTGGTTGGCGAGATAGGTCAGGTACAACCCCATGGCCGGGTGGTAGGTTACGTCCTCCAGCAGGGTGCGGAAATTGCCGAAAGCATCGCGACCCAGCATGTCGTAATAGGAGGCGAGACCCCGGGCATCGATGCTGCTGGTAAAGGAGACGACGAAGATTTCGGACAGGGCGAATTTCACGCGCTGACGCAACTGATCGGGCGAGGTCGCCGTCTGCATCCAGAAGGATTCGTAAAACTGCGTCGAAGACAGGGTGGCCGTCGCATTGGTCGTGCGCAGGTCGATCAGACGTGTATCCATCTGTTCCAGATGCGTTGTACCGATCGGTAGAGCCATCTGCGCGTTGATCCAGTCGGCATAGCCAGCCGCGCTGACGGCGGCTATATCGGCATCATTGGCCCCGAACGTCGCCTGAGCCAGAAATCGGCTAGCCTCAGCGGCGGTCGGTTTGACCACGACGGGTGGTGCCGTCGTACCGCCCCCGGAGCTTCCGCCACCTCCACTGCCTCCGCCGCCACAGGCGGAGAGCAAGACGAGCGAGACTATGACAAAAAGATTCGACACACGCCGGACGATGGCCGGGCGAGGGCTTCTGCTACGCGAAGAATACATTACTTTTCCTGAGTAGGCCGCGTGTGTCGGGAACGCGGGAGGGAATCGATTGTAGAGGCAGGCGTCGTTTGTAAGTGGGAAGTCTGGGTAGGCCTCCGCCACCGCGCAAGCGCTCAGAATGTCTCCGGATCGAGGTCTGAGGCTTTTCGTGCGTCTGTAAAATTGGCGGTACGATTTTTATAGGTCGCCGTTTATTAATGTGACCTTAACACGTCTCGCCCTTTGCGGGCAAGACGTGGCTAAAATGGGGCTGATACTTCGCTTTAGGTGCGAATGTCATTATCTCAGCCGTAAGGAGCGAGTCCTGGTTCACACCATAAGTCTCATGGTACCGCCGTATTTTAAGGCGGAGGTTAAAACCGGAAACCAGTGCGCAGGCTGAGCGAATAGTTGGAATAATCGCTGTATTTCTCGCCCTCGGCCTCCAGCGACAGGTAGCCGTATTCGTTGCCTGCCGACATGCGTAGACCCAGCACTGGCGCGCCGCCTTTGAGATTACCGGCATTGAGTGTGAACGGCGTCCCGCCGGTGAAGCTGGCCGTCGTATCGTCCGCCTTGACCGAGAAATTGTTCTTGTAGCCGACCCAGACTTCGGGCTGGAACAGGCCGGTCTTGTCGCCGCGCCCGATATAGAGAAGGGCGCTGCCGGTGGCGATATGGCTGGTGCGTTCGGCAATGGTCAGATCGTAGGCCGTGCCGCCGCCGGACTCGTTGCGGTCGCTTTCCTTGAGCCCGTAATAGTCGACCGAGATCAACGGCTTGAGACTGATCGGGCCGAGGCCGACTCGATAGGAGGCGCCCGCGCTGCCGCTGAGGCTGTAGCCGTCCCATTTGCTTTTGGAGATCAGGGCGACAGACGACGAAATAAGCTGCCGGTCGCTGCTGAACAGGGTCTTGCCCGCCCCGGCGGTGGCCCAGCCGCGGAAATCCCCGGCCTGAAGACGCCAGTACCCGCCGAAGGTGATATCCTGCGCCGTCGTGGTCTCATAGGCGGTAGCGTAGGTATCCTTGGGGGCTGTGGAGGTATAGGACACATAGATGCCGGTGGCCTGATGCGCGCCGACCGCGCGTTCGGCCCCGCCGGCGAAGCTGAAGCCGGTGGCATCGAAGCCCGTGGTCACGCCGCGGCCGCGCGACGTCTGATAGCCGAATTCCTGAAGCCAGAACTGGGTATCGCCATTGACCGGCAGATAGGCCTGACGCTCCAGCGTCCGCCCCAGCGCCTCATGACCGCGCGACAGGCTGAGCAGGTTTTCGCCGGAATAGTCGGGCAGGAAGGCGGCATAGGCCTGAATGAAATCGGCCTGCACCGTCGTGTTGAGAATCGTCGCCGTGGTATAGCTGTTGGTCGCCGCCGCCGTCAGTACCGCCGACAGGGCCGTATATTCGTTGACCGACAGGCCGGACTCGGCCTGGGTCCGCAGACGGAAATCGGCGTAAAGATTGGTGTTGCCGGTGCCGGTGGCCAGGGTCGCCTTGTAGATCCACGGCACATTGCCGTCGAGATTGTTGAGGTCGAGATTGCCGTAATTGATATTGCTGCCGCTGATCAGGGTGAAGCGCGTCGGTGACTGGATGATCTTGTCCAGCGACAGGTAGATGCTGGCGCCGTTATCGAAGGTCGTCGTACCGGAATTGACGAGCAGGGCCGAGGTCGGGCTGGCGGTTTGCAAGACCATGTAGAGTTCGGCCTCGCTGCCCAGATGCAGGGAGGTGACATTGAGCAGCGACCCGGCGGCGAGGCCGAGGCGGCCGTCTTCGACATCGACGGCGACCGTACCGGCCCCGTTCAGCTTGCCGATGACGATGCCGCCATCGTCGATGTTCAGGCTGTTGGCGCCCGCGCCGAAATCGATATTGCCATAGATATAGCCGCCGCTCAGATTGACAACGTCATTGCCGGAGCCGAACTTGATGTCGCCGCTGATATAGGGCGTCGCGTAGTCGTCATCGTCCGGATAGAGGTCGGTCAGGTCCAGCGTCGTGCCGATGGTGTTGGCGCTGAGGTCGATGGCAACGGGACGGTTGATCAGGGTGTCGGTGACATCGTCATCGTCTTCGTCGCCGGCGGTCAGGCTGGCGAAGATCGCGCCATTGACGGTGATTTGGCTAAGGGTATTGGACTGATCGCGTACCGCCGTGGCATTGGCCGTCGTGCCGTAGCCATAGGCCGACACGCTGCCGCCGGTGCGCACGGTGAGTGTCGACAGATTGGCCCCCGACGCGATATCGAGCCCGTAGGCCGTGTCGGAATCGGTCGTCGTCGTGCTGGCGGTGAGGGCGCCGGACAGATCGAGCCGCCCGACCTCGGCACCGCTCAGTAGCGACAGGCCGCGCGCCGTCCCTTCCCATGACGTCGCCGCCACGCTGCCCGACAGGCTGATGCCGTTGACGAGCGTCGTCGTATAGCCGAGCCCGGCGATCTGAACCGCCGTGGCGTCAATGCCTTCGTAGAGGCCGTAGCTTGTGATGGTGCCGCGGATATCGAGGGCGTGATTTATTTCGTCCGGGTCGATGGCGCTGTCATTGACGACGATCGAACCGATGGTGATGGCCTTCGAGTCCGATCCGATCAGCAGGGCCGCAGCGCTGCCATACTGGGTCAGGGCCGCGGTGCTTTCTTCGGAATCGTCGATGCCGTTGCCGTTTTCGTCGTCATTGTCGTCGTCTTCGCCGGTGATGGCCGCGCCGATCAGTATGCCTTGCGTCACATTCGACGAGACGCTGACCAGGGCCTTGTTCTGATAGAGGTCGTCTTCGTCGAGCAGATCGAGATAATCGTCCGAAATGCTGGTATAGCGGTAACCCGTCCCCGATATGGCCGCGTCGATGATCAGGGCACCGTCGATGCCGCCCGACAGAGTGACGGCCTGCGAATTCTTGCCCGACACGCCGATACTGCCGCTGATATAGACCTGTCCGGTCTGCAAGCCGCTCAGGGCGATGCCGGTGCTGTCTTCACCCAGCACGCTGATCGTGCCGTCGAACAGGAAGTCGCCGACCTGACCGTTTTCGAAGGCGATGGCGCTCGACTGGTTACCGTGGACGGTGATGGTCGAGCTGATGTCGGCGTCGCCGGTGAGCAGGCCCGTGGCACGGACGCCATATCGGCCGGTCCCTTCGGCGAAAGGGCCGTCCACGATATCGTCGTCGTCCGTATCTTCGGCGGTGTAGTCGTCGGTGACGGTGATGGTCCCGGCCAGTTCCAGCTTCGTCGTGCGCGCCCCGTCGATAAGGATGCCGGTCGCGCCGCTTTCGGCTCCCGACATCTCGATCGTGCCGTTCATGATGAGGGTATTGTCGGAATTGACCGTGATCGCCGTGCCGCTGGTCAGGGTGATCGAACCGTCGGCGGTGATGTCGATATTGTCCGCAGAGCCACTATTGATGGTCGCCGACTTGACCGGGGTCGTCGTGGCGGTGGAGATGGTCGTATCGGCAAACGCAGGCGCGCTTGCAAAGATAATGCCCAATGCGGCGGAGGTCAGCAGGTGGGAATGGCGCATGATCGACTTTCGGCGGGAAGAATGTCGTCAAGCAGGTAAAGGGAGAGTGAGAAGGAAGTTGGACGCTTAAATGTCGCGCCCTCCACAGTGTGTCGGCCCCGTAACGAAAGCCTTGCTGTACCGCTGCACACTTTTTGGCATGCGCTCTATTTCCACCCGCTGTCGCGGGCGCTGCGTTCCTGATCGGCGTCGAAGACATCGCCATCCAGCCGCGCATCGACCGCCTGAAGGATCAGGGGCGATCCCGCCTGGGTAAATTCGGTGCGCGTCGTAGCGCGGGCGGCGACCTCGATATGCCATTTACCGTCCGTCCGGCAGGCCATGCCTTCGTTCGAAGCGGTGGCAAAGGTGCGGCACAAAGCGCCTGCCTTATCGGCGAAGGTCAGGCCGATACGCGTCGGACCGTTCGCATCGGCAGCCAGTTGCGTCGACAAGGCCCTGTCCAGCCCGCCGCGCGCGATCAGGCCGTCGTTCGTCTGACGGAAATCGCCCTGCGGCGTCAGCGCGAGCGTCATTGCGATTCCGGCAACCAGACAGGCGGCCATAGCTGCCGCCTGCATATAGATCGGACGCAGCTTGCGCGGCGCAAAGGCCACGACATTATCGGCGGGCTTCAAGGCTTCTGGCGGGGCTTCAGGCGCGTTTAGCAAGGCCGCCAAACCGGCGGACACGGGCTCATCGCCCACGGGTGCGAACGCCGCCGACAGCCGCGCCGACAGGGCACGATGCGCCTCGATCTGCGCCGCGATATCCGAGTCACTTGCCGCCAGCGTCTCGATTTCGGCGCGGTCGCTGGCATTCAGTTCGCCATCGACATAAGCGACGATTTTTTCGGATACGGTCATGGCCGTCCTCCGAGCGCCAGCATCAGCGCTTCGCGGCCCCGGGTCAGGCGGCTGGACAGGGTGCCGACCGGCACATCCAGAATCGCCGAGGCCTCGGTATAGGACAGGCCTTCCACGCAGATGAGCGCGATGGCCAGTCTCTGGTCTTCGGGCAGGGCTTGCATGGCGATTTCGACCTCCTGTAATTCCCGCCGGGCCTCGATGGTGGCGGCATCCATTCCGGCGATATGTTCGCCGTCCTCTTCCGGCGCGAACAGGCGTCCACGTCGCTGGCGGCTGCGCGTCTCGTCGATCCACTGGTTCTTCACGATCCGGAACAACCAGCTGTCGAGGCGCGTGCCTGCCTGATACTGATCCAGATGGCGCAAGGCCCGCTCGACGCCGGTCTGGACGAGATCGTCCGCGTCGGCGACATTGCCGGTCAAGGCGCGCGCGAACCGCCGCAGGCGCGGCAGCAGCGCAACGATTCCGGCGCGGGTGGCATGAGGATCGATCTCAGGGCTCCTGTCTGTGTCAACGAACGGCCGACGGACTTTTCTTCGTAGCCTGTAAAAAAAATTGCAGCAAGTTGCCCCGTCGGCGCGTTAGATAGGAAACGAGTGGAGATTTGACATGCGACACGTTCTGGCTTTCGCGTTTCTGGTGCTGGCCTGTCCGGCGTCGGCGCAACTGCGCGGCCTGCCTTTGCCGCAGGCCGATCTGCCCGTCGTCGAGCCGCTGGACAATGTCATCGGTCGTGTGGGCGACGTCACCGATCGGGTAACCGATTTGACGCAACAGCGGCTAGATCAGGCGCGGGATTTGTTGCGGCGGAATCGCGATGTGCTGGAACGGACGCCTCAGGGCGATGTCGCCGTGCGCGGCGAGGTCGTCGTCTGGGCCCCGTCGCCCGAGACGATAAAGGCGGCGCAGGCGCAGGGGTTTACGGTTTTGCGCACCACGCCGCTGGAGGATCTCGACGCCGAAGTGGTCATCCTGTCGCCGCCGAAGGGTATGTCGGGCCGTGAGGCCCTGAAGCGCCTGATGAGCCTCGATCCCGACGGCATCTATGACTATAATCATATCTATCTGGGGTCCGGCGGCGCGGCCACCGGTGATCCCAGCGTGGTGCGCGGTGCGGGCGCAGGCCGCGTCGGCCTGATCGACGGCGGGGTGGATCAGGCGCATCCGCTGTTTCGCGGCATTCGACTGACACAGAAGGGTTTCGGCGGCAATGCCATCCCCAGCCCGCATGGCACGGCGACGGCGGCGTTGCTGATCGCACGCGCGGATGGTGGCGGTGCCGCTTCGGGCGCAGAGCTTTGGGTCGCCGATGTCTATGGCAACCGGCCCACCGGCGGTTCGACCGAAGCCATCATCGGGGCGCTGGCCTGGATGTCGCGCGAAAAGGTGGCGGTGATCAGCATCAGCCTCGTTGGGCCCGCCAACGGCCCGCTCAGGGCAGCCATTGGGGCTCTGGTCAAACGCGGGCACCTGATCGTGGCAGCGGTGGGCAATGATGGCCCGGCCGCCAAACCGCTGTATCCGGCGTCGTTCGATGGCGTTATCGGCGTGACGGGCGTGGATGCGCGCCAGAAGGTGCTGATCGAAGCCGGGCGCGGACCTCAGGTCGATTTCGCTGCGCCGGGATCGGACATTACCTCCGCCGCCCTGGGCGGACGCATCGACGCGGTGCGCGGCACCTCGTTCGCCGCCCCGTTGGTGGCCGGTCTCCTGTCGCGGCGACTGACCACCCCCGACCCGGCAAAGGCGGCTCAGGCCGTCAACGATCTCGGCGCGCAAGCCGTCGATCTGGGCAAGGCGGGGCGCGACACGATCTATGGTGTCGGGCTCGTCGGTGAAAATATTTTCAATAAAAATAATGGTTTGAAAAAATAGTTCAAAAAATTTCATACCCGCGGGAGAAAACCTGCCGGACGCGTCGTTGTTTCCAGTGAGGCCGCTAATCTGGCCATAACGCACAGGAGATACCGACATGAAGATCAAGACCTTTCTGACCACGACCGCCCTCATTTCCTTCGTCGCCTTCGGCGCCAATGCCCAGTTGCTGGGCGGTGGCGGCGGTCTGACCGGTAACGGCGGGTTGGGCGGCGGCCTCGGTAATGGCATGGGCGCCGGTAATATCGGCGGCACTCTGAACGGCAGTGGCAATGGGGCGTTCGGTGCACCCGACACACTCGGTACGGTGGACCGCGCCGCGCTGCGCGCTCAGCGCGACGCCGAACGTACTCAGCGTCAGGCCGACAAGGCCGCGCGCGCCGCCGAAAAAGCTCGCGAAAAGGCAGGGGGTGCGTCCGAAAATCTGCGTAATCAAGCCTCGGAACGTGGCAATCTGGCCGGGTCGCTGACCGGCTCGGGGTCCGGGAATGCCGATGGCAGCCTGACCGGACGCACCCTGAACGGTAATGCGGCGGGTAATGCCGACCTGACCGGCGGCGCGGCGTTCGACAGCGCTCAGGTGACCGATCGGGCCACCGGTAAGGCGCGCGATACGGCTTCCATGGCGCGTGACAAGGCTGCCGATGCGAAGGGGGATGCCCAAACCCTCGCGGGCAATGGCGTCGGCAAGGTGAAGGGCGCGGCCGGGACTGTGCGCGAGCAGGCCAGCCAGCCGCGTAACATCGGCGGCAATGCGTCGGGCAACGGCGATCTGAACGGTTCGCTGTTGGGCAACACGGCCAATGGTAACGGCAATGGCAATCTGGGTGGCAGCGCGACGATCGATGGGGCGCAGGCTACCGGTGCGGCCAAGGGCAAGGTCCGCGACGCGGCGCAAAAAGCCGGTAATACGGCGGACGCCGGTAGCGACAAGGTACGCTCGGCCGCCGACCGCGCCAAAAACCGGGTCAATGAGGCGGGCACGCTCGATGCCTCGGTCAGCGGTTCCGGCAATGGCGGCGCTTCGGCCAAGGACGGCAAGGTCTCGGCCAATGCCAATGGCTCAGGCAATGCCAGCGTCTCGCGCAAGACATCGTCGCAGAACTAAATACCCTGTAGACAGTTCACCCGGTTGGCCTCAACCGGGTGAATTGCATTTTGAAATCATGATGATGATTTTCAATGGTTGCTATTTGCAATTTAAATTAAGTTAAATAATTCAATTTATTGATGATGTTAAAATAAGTTTTTGTTTCGAAAGTAAAGTTCTAAGATGGTGTACGAATGGCGGGTCGCGCGCGTTCGAACCACCATAGACCCGCTGCGACCGTCAGCCACCCCAGGAACCACGGCCATGCCGCACCGCGCCGCTTTTCACCGGACATAAGGGAAGCTGTCTGAGGCGCATCTGTCATCAGCCGCCGCGTCGCCGTCTGCCGTTCCCCGGCCACCACACCGGGCAAGGCGTCGGTGGCATGGACAAATACCGGCTGTAGCTGCGTACCGGCGTCCGTGGTCTGACGCAGAAGGTGCCAGCCTGCCTGACGGGGCCAGACGGCGGCGCAGCGTTCCGCTCCGGTCGCCGGATCGATCAGCGGCGTTACCGAACCGCCTTCAGCATCCAGCCATTCCAGCGTTCCGTTGAGGCCGCACAGGGTTAGGCGTTCATTGACCCGTGCCATGGCGTGCCTGACCGGCGGTGCCCCGGCGGGCGGGCGCGTCAGAGTCGTAAACACCCCGGCCCACAGGATATCGTGCCCGTCCTGCCCGCTGAGCGTCAGGCCGAAGCTGTCGGTGACCGTCCAGACACCGACACGACCGCGGCCTTCGGCGCGCCATAGACCGACCGCGGGGGCACTGGGCACAATGGGAACGGCATCCGCCCCCTCGATACGATAGTCGAGCCGTGTGAGCGGTACGGGTTTTACGGTTTCTGTGCCGGTGGGCGGCAAAATGACTGGTTTCGCCTCGCCGCTACCGGACAGGCGCAGGCCTAGTGCCGCCCACTGAGTACGCGTATCAGGAGACGGCGGTGCCGTGAGGCGCAGGAGCAGACCCATGCCGCCGTGTACGGCCTCAAGCACCGCCGAACGGCCCGAAGCGCCGATCGTCTCCCAGCTGCGCTCGTCGAGCACCAGCAGATCGACCTCGCGCAGGGCTGCGGCGGTGACGGGCAAAGGCGGGTCGCCCGCCGCCATGCCACCGCCGAGCATGGTCTGCGTATGCAAGGTCACGCCAGCGTCGGTCGCCCAGCGACGCAGATACTTGATCTCCGGTCCCGGCGCGCCGGCCATGACGCGCACACGCGGCGGCGGGCCGTCGGCGATCCAGAGGGGGGCCTCGACCGTCTGAATGACCGATTTGCCGGCGTCGCGCAGGCGGAGCGTGAAGGTGGCGGGTCCGGCGGCGCGCGCCGTGCCGCTGAGGACGAAGGCGCCGTCGGCGGGCACAGGCTGTGTTTCGACCAGCTTACCCGCCGGGTCGATCAGATCGACCGTGCCGCCCTTGAGGTCGTGCACCTGTCCACCGATGTGGAACCTCCCGCCGGGGGAGACGCGCTCAGGCAGGTCGAGCCGGATCAGGCCGCGCGGCAGGGGGGCGGGTTCGAAATCGATCTTAAGGCCGCTTGCGGCGTCACGGTCCCGCGCCGTCAGGCCGTCGCCGACGATCAGGAGCCGTGTCGCCGGGTATTGGCGCAAGGCCGCGGCCAGATCGGGCACGCGCTCCGCCCCGCTGACCGTGGCTTCGGGCAGGGCGATCAGTCGGTCTCCGGCACGGGCAGAGACCTGACGCGCTCCGTAGGTCGCCACGATCAGCGTGCCGGGCGCCGAGGCCAGCGGCGGCGGAAACAGGGTCAGATAGAGCAATACGGCGCACAGCGGCTGCCCAATCAGCAGCACGCCTAGCCGCACACTGGATCGCCGGTCGCGCGGCGCGGTGTGCCACCACCACAGCAAGCGCCCCATCCCGATCAGAACGATCAGGCCCAAAACAGACGCGGTGATCAGCGAGGGGGTCATGGCTGACGCTCCAGGGCATCCAGATAGCGCCCGCCGGAAGCCGTTGCCGCGTCACGCCGCATCACCTGCGCGGGCGGTTTCGCCAGCACGCCCCACAACAGGCCGCGCAGGGTGCGGCGGCATTTGGCGCAGGCGGAATCGCCGCGTACGGCGTCGATGGCGGCGGACAGGGCCAGAGGATCGCCAATCCGGGCTTCGTTTGCGCCTATCCATGTGTCCAGAGGCCCCAGCGGCACGTCAACCGGGCGGCCCGGCACCTCGGCCAAAGCGCTCCACGCCGCGACCACGGGGGCATCGGGACCGGGGACGGGATCGAGGCTCAGACGGTTGCCGATGATGCCCTCGCGCTTGCCGGTCATGCGCCGGGTGTCGTCGATCGGTGGCAGTTCCGGTCCGACGCGCGACAGGAAGATACGCGTCGCCTGCTGGACCTGCTTGATATAGTTGAGCGCTGTATAGGCGTAGGGCAGGGCGAGGTCCGGTCGCCCTTGACGCAGGTGCAGTTCCGACTGCCACATGGCATCGAGCGCCTTTTTGAGCAGGGCGCGCGTTTCCGGATCGAGCAGGGTCGCGGCCTCGGCCTCATCATGCACGTGGCCGTAGGTGGCGGTTATGTTGGCGCCGTCACCGAAGGCGGCTGAGCTATCGTCGCCGTGGTCGTGCCCGTCGTTGGCGTGATGCGCTTCGCCGTCGCCGGTCGGGTTTTCAGGTTCGCCCTCGGCGCTTTCGCCCAGAAACTGTCCGTAACGCAGACGCAGCAGCCGCTGATCGACGCCGATGGAGTCGGAGCGCGCCAGATAGGCGTCGGGTGACAGCTTTTTCTTTTCTTTTAGCAGAGCTTCGATATCGATGATGATCTGACGCTGGCTGCGGAAATAGGCGGGCAGGGTCTTGCGCGCCAGGCCTTCGAGGCCGGTACTTTCGTTACCGAGATCCGACGGCCAGCGCAGGATCAGGCTAGGCGAACGCACGCTTTGCGGTGAGGGGACGCGATTGTCGCGTACCGTCAATTGCGCGATCAGGTCGTCGCCCTTGGCAAATCCGAGGCCTTTGATATCCAGTTGCGTGGCAAAGCGCTTTTCCCGCGCACTGCCGGAACCGGTTAGGGTCACGACCTTTTCGCGCACGGTGATATTTTCGCCTTCGCCCTGCGCCAGCGTCAGCCGCAGTTCGGCGGTCGCATTGACGCCGTAGTCGTCGCTGACGGCGAAAACCAACGGCCAGACGGTCTGGCCTTCGCTGACGATGGATAGCGAACGATCCGGCGTGACGACCTCGACTTTCGGCGGCAGGTCGGGTGTGGCTTCCAGTCGGTGCAGCGGTACTGTGCCGGTCATGCCCTTGAACACGATCCGGTAAAGCATTGATTTGTCGAGCGTCAGTTGCGTCGTCCACATGCCATTATCTCGCGTCAGGGCGATTTTGCGCCCGTCGAGCAGGACGAGATCGACAGCTTCGGTTTCCGGAGCAAACCGCAGCCGCCACACCAGTCGCGTCCCCTGCGGTGCCTTGATATCCAGTGCCGATTCCGTATGTCGCGTCTGGCCGGTATAGGCGGGCGGCGTAACATCGATCCGGGCTTCGGCAAGTTTTACGGGCCCGCTGATGGCTGAGGTCTTAGGGGCGGGTCGACGCTCTCCGGCATCGTTCAGAGTTGAGGCCCAAAGCCCGGCCACGACGATGAGAATGGCCACAATCGTGCTGATGATGACCGTGCCCCAGCGCCACGGTTCGCGCAGGGCGGTGGCGGGCGGCAGTCGCTCGATCAGACGACTACGCTGCAAGACCTGCAGGCTGTTGAGATTGGCGTCCGGCGTGAACAGAAGGTCGGCGCTGTCCTCAAGATCGGGATAAAATTCGTTCAAAGCGCTGATCACCCAGTCGCGATTGAAACGTCCGAGGCGCAGCCCTTCGATGAGCAATGCCGCGCCATAAAGACCGACGCCCCCGAGCACGATAGCGGTGCGCATATGAGGGTATAGTACGGCGAAGGTTGTAAAAACAAACCCCGCCAGGGGTGCATAGATCAGGGCATCATTGAGCAGGCTGCGTACCTGCGCCGGTCGTGAAAACCGTGACGGACTGATGTGGGTCATGGCGCGGCCCTCCGGCGCGACGATGTCGCCAGCCAGCGTTCAAGCCCGAACACCAGCGCCACCAGAACCGCTAACCACGGTTGCAGGTCGATGGCAGCCTGCGCAAAGGCCGGACGTCCGGTCAAGGGCGCGTAATCTCGTGCGGCGACCCGCGACGGGGCGGGCGGGGTGGTTAGCAGAGCTTTCAACTGATCGGGAAAGTCGGGCTCAAGCAGTTCCGGCATCTCAGCCGGGATCAGCGGGCGAGTGAACCTTAACCAGCGGCCTTTGCCCAGCGATGCGCTGTCGATCAGCGGGCCGCCAACATCGTCACGCCACAGGACGGTTTGCGCATTGGATTTCGGCGTTTGCACGTCTTTTGAGACGATGATCGTCCCGCCGGTTTTGATCCAGCCTGTCACCGCGTCCGGCAACGGCCCGCTGTTCAGCCAGACCAGTACCGTATCTTTCGGCGGCAACGGATCGGTCAATGTGCCCGTTGTTGCATTGCCTTCCCACGCGGCGGCTGCGGCGCGGAAATAACGCGCACCCGGCTGATCAGTTGCGGCGCGCATGGACAGAGCCAGAGGACGGGCAGCCACGGGTTGCGGCGCGGGCATGGCCCCCGGCATGACGCGCCAGTCGACCTCACGCGACAGGATCGGGCGCTCGGCATCCGCCCCTTGCGGGGTTTCCGGCACGACAATGGTCAGCTTGACGCCCTTCGGCAGGTCGGCATCCAGGTGCCGGATCAGGCTGGTAAAATCCGCAGGCGCTTTCGGCGCGGGACTATCCGTCGAGGGAAAATCCGGGGCCAGCCAGTGCAGACGCACATTGTCCGACCCGATCGTTTTCGGATCAAGACCCGGCATGACGGCGACATACGGCGTGCGATCGACCACGCTATTCAATACCGGACGCGCCAGAAAGAGCGCCAGCAGGATCAGCAACACAAGCCGCATCAGCAGCAAGGGCCATTCGCTGAACTGGATGCGCTGGCGTGGTTTCGGTTTGGCTTGCAGCCAGCGCAGGGCTGCGAACATCACGGGGCGCGCTTCGTCGCGCCGCATCAGGTGGATCACCAGTGGCAAAATCACGGCGGTCAGCGCCGCCAGGCCGAGCGGGAACAGCAAACCCGGCATCAGGCGCCCCCGCCGAACAGACGCGCAAGCGGCGCATCGACGGCCTCATCGAGCCAGTAGTGCGTGTGGCGAATGCCGGACGCCGTCAGACGCGCTTCCAGCGCTTGTCGGGCGGCGGCGAATTTACGCAAAAAGTCGGTGCGCAGGGCCTTGCCGTCGCCGAGTAATTCGGCGCGTGATTCCGGGTCTTCGAAACGATAGCCGCCGTCGAAGGGGAAGTCGCGCTCTTCGGCGGTAAGGGTCTGAATGAACAGGACTTCGCGGCCCGCCGATGACAACCGTTCCATCAAGGCGATGCACGCCTCGTCGAAACCGTCGCTGAGGACGATGACCAGATCCTGCGCCCGGATGCGTTCCCACACGGGCGCTAAGGTATTCGCGGCGGGAAATTCACCGGCGGCTTTGAGGCCGTAGAGTTCCAGTCGCAGTCGATCGCGTTGCCGCAAACCCGTGGCTGGATCGGCCACGCGTATGCCGGTGTCGCTCAAGCTGATCAGGCCGAACCGGTCGCCTTGGCGCAGGGCCAGTTCGCCGATACAGGCGGCCATGGCCCTGGCGGCATCGAGGCGTGAATACGCCGCACGAACGGCGTCCGATTGCCCCATCGAGGCCGAGGCATCGACGATGATCCACACAGCCAGAGGGCTTTCGCGCTCGGATTCGCGGACGAAAAACTTGTCCGACCGGCCATAGAGCTTCCAGTCGATTTGCCGCAATTCGTCGCCCGGCTCATAAGCGCGGTATTGGGCGAACTCCAGCCCGGCGCCGCGCGACCGGCTGGCGTGCAGCCCGATGCCCGACGCGCCCGACGCCCGACGCGCACTGAGGCGCAGGCCTTTCAGCCTGTGACGCACGTCGGGCGGGATCGGGTCGAACATCATTTCTCTACAGCTTTACCGACCGCAGAAGCGCTGCAACGACCGTGTCGGCGCTGACCTGTTCGGCCTCCGCGGCGAACGACAGCAGCAAGCGGTGGCGCATGACCGGCGCGGCCAGGGCCATGATGTCCTCGCGCGTCGCCGCCAGACGCCCCTGCAACAGGGCGCGGGCCTTGGCCGCCAGCACCAGCGACTGCCCGGCGCGCGGCCCGGCGCCCCATTTGACGTAGGATTTGACCTCTTGCGGCGACGTATCCGACGGCCGCGTGGCACGCACCAGCCGCGTGATCCACATTAGCAAGTCTTCGCCGAGGTGCACGTCGCGAACCAGCTTTTGCAGCAGCAAGATATCCTCGGCGTGCATGACCTTGGGAACGACGCCCGATGCCACACCCGTGGTTTGCTTCAGGATATCGTGTTCCTCGGCCTCGGTCGGATAATCGACGCGGATATGCAGCAGGAAGCGGTCCAACTGCGCCTCGGGCAAAGGATAGGTGCCGGCCTGTTCGAGGGGGTTCTGCGTCGCCAGCACGAAGAACGGCGCGGGCAGGGTGTGCGTCACCCCGGCATAGGACACCGTCTTTTCCTGCATGGCCTCCAGCAGAGCGGCCTGAGTCTTGGGCGGGGTGCGGTTCAGTTCGTCGGCCAGCAGCAGGTTGGTGAAGACCGGTCCCGGCTGAAAACGGAAATGGCGATGACCGGTGCCGTGGTCTTCTTCGAGCAGTTCGGTGCCGAGGATATCGCTCGGCATCAGGTCCGGGGTGAACTGCACGCGGCGGAATTGCAGTTCCAGCGCCTGGCTGAGCGAGCGCACCAGCAGGGTCTTGCCCAACCCCGGCACGCCTTCGAGCAAGCAGTGCCCGCCCGCCAGCAAGCCGATCAGCAGTTGTTCGACCACATCGGCCTGACCGACGATGGCCTGAGCGATGGCTTGACGCAGGTGACCCAGCCGCGACAGCAATTCTTTGATTTCGCTTTCGGTGATCGACATGCGACCCGTCTCCTAAATGGAGCCTCATCCCGAAAAGTGCCAAGCTCCGTATCAGGGCCGCGGCGGTTTTCGGATCAGATGAGGCGACTAATTACTTAAAGCATAGATAACGATATTGACGGCGAACTTGGTGTTGTCTTCGGCCAGAAAGCGCTTGTTGCGCCAGTCGTAGTCCCACTCGCAGCCATAGTCCTTGTTGGAATAGAGCACCCCCAGACGACCGTTAATCTCGATCCCTTTCAGGTAGTCGTGGATCAGGTCGTCACCCCAGCCGTTCAACTCAAATGACGTATTGGGTGGGCCATCGAAGGTGAAGAAACTTCTGTAAATTCCGTGCGTTTTCGGCAGGACCTTAAGCGCGGACGGGCCGAAGATCGACGCCATCTGCCGCTCGAACGATTTGGCGAACAGACCGTCGATATCGTGGTTGCAGTCATCGACAAAGACGAAGCCGCCGTTCCTGACATAGGTCTCGAAATTGCGCCGCTCCGCCGGATTGAACTCGACCAGCTTGTGTCCGGCCAGATAGCAGAACGGCGCGGTCAGCATCTTCGGGTCCGAGAGATCGAGGACGTGTTCTTTCGGATCGACGCGCAGGGTGGTGTAGTCGATCAGCGACGTGATCAGATTGGCGGGCATGCGCTGATCGACGTCCCAGTCACCAGAGTCATATTTCAGACGTGTGAACCAGAAATCGTAGGCGGCAGCGCGGGCAGGGAGGGCCAGACCGGTCAGGCCACCGAAAAGGAGCTTTAGAAACGTGGCGCGACTAAACTCCCTCTCCCTTGAGGGAGAGGGTTGGGGTGAGGGGGAACTATTACAGCGTACTCGCGGCAGACATTTCCCCCTCACCCGGTCCTTCGGACCACCCTCTCCCTCAAGGGAGAGGGGAGGTATATTGCCGTCAGACGGCATCCGACAACGACGTGAACGTAAAGTCGCGCAGTTTCATCGCCGGAATCATCATGACGAACGGCGATTCATCGTCGCCGACGCGCACTGGCTTGCCCAGTTCCTCGATATTGTTGAGCATGATCACCGGCGACTCGTTGAAGCGGAAGTTCTTCACCGGGTGCTTGATGACGCCGTTTTCGATATAGAAGGTGCCGTCGCGCGTCAGGCCGGTCAGCAGCACGGTCTGCGGATCGACCATACGGATATACCAGGTCCGCGTGACCAGAATGCCCTTCTGAGTCGATTTGACAAGGTCCATGGTCGACTTGGTGCCGCCTTCCATGATCAGGTTGCCGGGCGACGCATCGGCGGTCTTGCCCTGCTTTTGCGCCCAGAAACGCGAATATTGCAGGTTGACGACCTTGCCCTTATCGATGATCGGCAGGCGTTTGCGCGGCAGGCCTTCGCCATCCCACGGGAGGACCGAGGCTTCCGGATGGTTCGGGTCGGCATAGAGGGTGACGCGCGGGTCGTAGACCTGTTCACCCAGCTTGTTGCCGCCACCCTTTTTCGACAGGAAGCTGCGGCCTTCGTCGGCCTGGCGGGCATCGAAATAGCCCATCATGAACGAAATCAGGCCCGCCGAGGCCGCCGGTTCCATGACGACCGTATATTTGCCGGGCTCCAGCGCCTTGGCTTCGGCTGATTCCGCGGCCTTTTTCATGGCGATCTGGATTTCGCTGTCGGGCTTGAAGGCGCTGACATCCTGAAGGTTGCGCGCAACCCAGCCCGAGCCGCGACCGTCTTCGGTGCGCACGGTGCAGGTATAGTCCATGCCGGTCGACTTCTGGTACCCGAAATTGCCGTTGGAATTGGCGAAGGCGGCAAAGCTTTGACCATCCGACAGGAAGCCCGCAGCGATCAGCTTGGCCTGCTTGCACGGCGTGATCGAGGCGGCGGCGACCTTGGCGCGCATCTCCGGTGTGATGGCGGCGGTCGTTTCCGAGAAGGTCTTGGTCGGCGTATAGGTCTGCTTGGCGACCGCCGGCATGAATTCCGGGTTTTCCGGTGCCAGTTTGGCCAGATCTTCGGCGCGGCGGACGACGCGTTCCAGCGCCGCGTCATCGAACTCGTTGATCGTGGCGATGCCGACGCGCTTGCCAAAGGCGACCTGCACCCCCAGTTGCGTATTGGTGATGACGCCGCTGGTCGAGACGTTGTTCAGCGCGAAACGGATATTGCCGTTGATCGAACCGTCCAGCGTCGCCGTACATTCGTCGGCGGTGGACAGCTTGATGACCTTGTCGAGGATCGCCTTGGCTTCGGCTTCAGTGAGCATGCTCATAATGTAAATTCCTGATCTTAACCGAGGGCCAATTAACCCAACGACCTTGCGGTGTTGATGACGTTGATGCCGTTGAAGCGGGCGGTGGACGAACCGTGCGAGACGGTCGAAACCTGCCCCGGCTGGCCCTTGCCGTCGAAGAACGAGCCGCCCATGCGGTAGTCGCTTTCGTCGCAAATGGCTGTACAGGCGTTCCAGAATTCCGGCGTGCGGATCTGATAGGCCACATCCTCAATCATCTGGGTGATCTTGCCGTTCTTGATTTCGTAGAAGAGCTGGCCACCGAACTGGGCGTTATAGCGCTGCTGGTCGATCGAGAAGGAGCCGTCGCCGACGATATAGATACCGTTTTCGACCTTGCTGATCATGTCGGCGACGGAAAGCTTTTCCTTGCCGGGCTTGAGCGAGATATTGGCCATGCGCTGGAACTGCACGCTGGACCACGAGTCGGCGTAGCAGCAGCCGTCAGATTCTTTCTTGCCGAGGATGTGCGCCTGATCGCGGATGGCCTGATAGTCGACCAGCTTGCCGTCCTTGATGAGGTCCCATTCCTTGGTCTTGACGCCTTCGTCGTCGTAGCCGACGCCGCCGAGGCTGCCGTACTGGGTCTTGTCGGCGACGATATTGACCTTGTCCGAGCCGTACTGGAACTTCGCCTCACGCTTGTCGAGCGTCGCGAACGACGTCCCGGCATAGTTGGCCTCGTACCCCAGTACGCGGTCGAGTTCGAGCGGGTGACCGACCGATTCGTGGATGGTCAGCCAGGTGTGCGATGGGTCGAGGACGAGGTCGTACTTGCCCGGCTTGACCGACGGCGCTTTCAGCTTTTCACGCGCCTGTTTGGCAGCCGCGATGGCGTCTTCCTTGAGGTCGTAGCTGAGGCCGTAATTGACGACACCGTTAGGCGAGGTGAACTTCTGCGCCTTGTCGCCGTCGAGATATTCGTAGCCCAGACCCATCGGCGCCGACAGGCCGTCACGGGTACGGAACTTGCCGGTCGTCTTGTCGATGGCCGTGGCCGTCATCGGCGCCCAGATGCGGTGGATGTCCTGATCGATATATGAGCCGTCGGTCGAAGCGAAATATTTCTGCTCGTTGACTAGGAACAGGATCGAATTGACGTAATCGGCCCCGGCCTTGAGCGCCGAAGTATTGACGTCGATCAGCATCTCGGCCTTTTCCTTGATCGGCACGGTCATGCTGTTTTTCTTGATCGGCGTCTTCCACGACACTTCGCCGACGCCCTTGACCGGGGCCAGTTGCACGGGTGCGGTCTGGATCGTGGCATTGGCCTTGGCGATAGCGACGGCCTGCTTGGCGGCCTTGGCGACCGCATCGGTGGTCAGTTCATTGGTCGCGGCGAAGCCCCACGCGCCATCGGCGATGACGCGGATGCCGACGCCGGTCGATTCGGTGTTGACGACGTTTTCCACGCGGTCTTCGCGGGTGATGACGAACTGACGCAGATAACGGCCCACGCGCACGTCGCAGTAGGAAGCGCCCGACCCGGTGGCGGCACCGAGCGCCGCATCGGCCAGAGTCTTCTTGATCTTGACGTCCAGCGTGCTCTGCAACGCCTCGGCGGCGATGGCCCGCCCCTGGAATGACGGGATCAGCAGGCTGCCCGCGGTGAAGCCGGTCAAGGCAAGGAAATCTCGTCTTTGCAAGGCGTGTCTCCGGAATGATGGAAGGCGGAATAAAAAGTACAGGGTCACCGCGTCCGCCGCTAAGGCCCCCGACGCCGTTTCGTTTGAGACCATCGCCTTGCCTCAGACAGGCGTCAAGTTGCTTTTTGTTAACATTGTGACGATCCAGTCGTCCCCTTGGGTATCGCCCTGTCGGCGATTGAAATATTGCGGTTATCGTCGGGCGCGTTATGGTCGGCCGTCCCTGATCCCACGCCCCCGAAGGCACCGATGTCCCTATCTCACGACGCCCTCCCGCCCCGGAAATCCCCCGTCTATACCCATCTGTATGTTCAGGTGCTGGTGGCGATCACACTGGGCGCGGCCATCGGGCATTTTTACCCGACCACAGGCGAGGCGCTGAAACCGCTGGGCGACGGCTTCATCAAGCTGGTCAAGATGATCATTTCCCCGGTTATCTTCCTCACCCTCGTCACCGGCATCGCCGGTATGGGCAGCCTCAGGGGCGTAGGCTCGGTCACTGCCAAGGCCTTCGGCTATTTTCTGACCTTTTCGACCCTGGCCCTGATCGTCGGGCTGATCGTCGCCAATGTCGTACAACCGGGTCGGGGCATGAATATCGATCCCGCCTCGCTGCACGACCCGAAGGTGGCCGAATACGCCGCCAAGGCCCACGATTCGACCCTGACCGGCTTCGTGATGGACATCATACCGACCACCTTCACCTCGGCCTTCGTCGAGGGGAACATATTGCAGGTGCTATTTATCGCTATCCTGTTCGGTATTTCGCTGGTCCTGATCGGCGAGAAGGCGAAGCCGCTGGTCAATATGCTGGAGATTGTCAGCCACGGTATTTTCAGGATGGTGTCGATCCTGATGAAGGCCGCGCCCATCGGCGCGTTTGGGGCTTTCGCCTTCACGATCGGCAAGTACGGGATCGCTTCGATTCTCAATCTGGCGGCGCTGGTCGGCACGTTTTACGCTACCTCGGCCCTGTTCGTGGTCGTCATTTTGGGGGCGGTGTGCGCTGTCAACGGCTTCTCGATCTTCAGGCTGATCGCCTATCTGAAGGCTGAGCTGCTGCTGGTACTTGGAACCTCGTCGTCGGAATCGGCCCTGCCGAGCCTGATGGAGAAGATGGAGGCGGCAGGCTGCAAACGCTCGGTCGTGGGCCTCGTCGTGCCGACCGGCTATTCGTTCAATCTCGACGGCACCAATATCTACATGACTCTGGCGGCGCTGTTCATCGCACAGGCGACCAATACCCACCTGTCGCTGGGGGAACAGGTGTTGCTCCTGTCGGTCGCCATGCTGTCGTCCAAGGGGGCGGCGGGCGTTACCGGCGCCGGCTTTATCACGCTGGCCGCGACGCTCTCGGTCGTGCCGAGCGTGCCGGTGGCCGGAATGGCGATCATTCTGGGCGTCGACCGTTTCATGTCCGAATGCCGTTCACTGACCAACTTCATCGGCAATGCGGTCGCCACCGTCGTCGTCTCGCGCTGGGAAAAGTCGCTCGACCTGCCGCTGTTTCAGGCCACCCTGTCGGGTAAGGCGCCGTTGCGGGACATCGAACCTGTCACCCAGCTTTCCGGTGCCCCCGCCGGTGTCCGGATCGGAGAGTCCAGTTCCGACTGAATATAATGCAACAAAGGGGAGGCTCAGACGGTGCCCGTTTTCATCAGCACTTCCGGCTTGGGCAGGAAGCGGTTCTGAAAGACGAGCATGGCGGCACCCATGGGGGCCGCGTCCTCTGAGGCTTTCGCCGGGCGGAAGGGCGCGATGCAGGGGGCCTGCGGCAGGCGCGCCGCCATGAGAGCGTTCAGTCGCTCGCACAAGCGCTCGGCCAGCGCGGCCGGAAGACGGCCGCCGATGATGTGGGCTTCGGGGTTCAGCACGCCATTGATCACCGCCGCCGTGCCCAGCAGTTCCGTCGCCGCCCGATCGGTCCAGGCCGCAATGGCCGCCGCCTGACGCGGATCGTCGGGGCTGATCTCACCGGGAGTGGCGACCTTGACGCCCTGTTCGGCGAGATAGGCATAGAGGGCATAGAGCGACACATGGTCCTGAACGATGCCGTCGCCAGGCAGGTCGCTGAACAGATTTCGGCTCAGAAAGGCGATTTCGCCGCTCCGCCCGTCCGCACCCCGGTAGGGTTGCCCGCCGATGATGAGACCGCACCCCAGACCGGCGCTGATCAGGGTGAAGATGAAATGCTGGTGCATCCGACCGCTGCCGAAATGAAGCTCGCCGATCGCCGCGGCGGTGGCATCGTTTTCGGAAAAGGCCGGCAGGCCCAGCGCCTCGGCAAAGACGGCGCACACGTCGATCCGCGACCAGGCTTCGTAGCTGGGGGGTTTATTCGGTAAGGGAATATCGCCCAGCCGGTCCGGAATGCCGATACCGATGCCGCTCAGGCGCTTCATGATGAAGGGCTTTTCGCGTTTCAGGCGCTCGATGGTTTTCAGGACGAAGTCGAGCACGTCTTCGGGCAGGGCGAAATGCGTTTCCATGGCGGTGCGATCGACGACGCCTCCGTCGAAATCCATCGTCACCAGCGTCGTATGATCGCGGTCGATATTCAGCCCCAGCGCATAGGCTCCGTCGGGCCGGATGACGAATTTGCTGGCCGGCTGGCCGCGCCCGCCGAGAATCTTGCCGTCGCGCTTGATCAGCTTTTCATCCAGAAGGCGGTTGGTGATCTTGGCGACAGCGGCGGGGGTGAGCCCGCTCAATGCGGACAGATCGGTGCGCGTAACGGGACCGTTGGCGCGGATACCCTGAAGGATGACCCGTTGATTATGCTCGCCCGCCCGTTCGAGATTCGTCCCCGATAGCCCGTCTGCCGAAGCCGGGGTTTTTTGCACCCAGTCCATATTCGCCCCTTATCGTCACAAGTCATGGCCAGACTTTGTCCCCTGAGTCAATCGGGGCCCCCTGAGTCAATCGGGGCTCTTGAGTCAATCGGGCTCTCACCCCGCCATGGTTTTGCGGGCGGGGCTGTGCGGCACCGTGTCGGCATGGATATCCCGCCACAGATAGGCGGCGCCGCGCACCCCGGAGGAATCGCCCCAGCGGGCCGGAACCAGAAGGGCGTCCCAGGCGTCGGAAAACACATGCGCGGCGACCTGCGCGGGCAGATGCTCATAGATTTCCGCCACATTCGACAAGCCACCGCCGAAAACGAAGACCTCCGGATCGTAGAGGTTGGCGATGGCCGCTATGGTCCGCCCGAGACGCGACAGGAAGCGCGTAAAGGTTGCCTGAGCGTCGGGATTGCCAGCGCGCATGTCGTCGATGATGGCCTCCGCCGTCAGGTGGCGACCGGTTTGCGCGGCATGGTCGCGCGCGAAGCCCGTCCCGGACACCCACGTCTCGACGCATCCCCGTTGACCGCACCAGCAGGCCGGGCCGGGGGTTTCCGCCGCGGTCGCCCAGGGCAGACCGAAGTGTCCTATTTCTCCGGCGATCCCATTGGCACCGCCTATCAGACGACCGCCCAGAACCAGTCCTCCGCCGACGCCGGTGCCGATAATGACGGCGGCCACGCTGTCGTGTCCGACGGCGGCGCCATCGAGCGCTTCGGAAAGGGCGAGGCAATTGGCGTCGTTGGACAGACGGACCGGACGCCCCAGAGTCCGTTCGAGGTCACGCAGGAAAGGCTTGCCGTTCAGCCATACCGCATTGGCGTTGCGGATCGTGCCTGTACGCGGCGAGGGGGAACCGGGAATCCCGACGCCTATGCCCGGCACCGGCAGGTTGCGGCAGGCGGGCAGGGCGCGCGCCTGTTGTTCCACCGACAGGGTGAGGTCGCGAATCACCGTCAGAGCCGCTTCGTAGGCGCCCGGGTTCGGGCTTCGCTCACGCGCCAGAACCGCGCCGCTGGAATCGAGCGCGGCCGCCTCTATTTTCGTGCCTCCGAAATCGACACCGATATACAGCATGGAACGCGGTTTCCTGACGTGTAGGCCTGTCCCGGATACGCGGGAAAGACGGTTATTCTATTTTTGACGCCAGCGTAACGAAGGGTTGCGCCCGCTTCAAGATGGCGAGGTCATTTTTTATATCTTAAAAATAAATATTTTAAATGTAATTATAAAAATCATTATAAAACAAATGTATAAGTAATTTATGTTGCTTTTTTGCCTCATTGTCAAAAATAGAAATGCGTGTAGGTTAGCTGAAATTGACGGCGTGAAGCGACGCTGTTAGTTCGAAAAACGAGACCCGTCGGCGCCCACATGACCGACAGGCATAATTATAAAACCGGCCCCGCCGGACGATCAGGAAAGGAACCTAGATGTACCCGTTCAATCCCCGTGCCCATGCCGCCTGGAAGGCTGCACTGCTCGGCGCCACCGTCATCGGCGGCCTGCCGTTTGCGGCTCTGGCGCAGGAAGCCGCCCCGGCTCAGGACGACGCCACGACCGTCGTCGTCACCGGCTTCAAGAAGAGCTATGCCGACGCGCTGCGCGCCAAGAAGAACAATATCGAAATCACCGACGGCATCTCGTCGGACGGTCTGGGCCGCTTTCCCGACCTGAATGTGGGCGAGGCGCTGCAACGCATACCGGGCGTGCAGATCAACCGCGAAGCCGAAGGTCGCAACGCTACGATCAACGTCCGCGGCATGCCGGGTTCCTATGCGCAAACGACCCTGAACGGCGTCGCTTTTGCCCCGCCGCCGTCGCTGGCCAACGATCAGGGTACGCCGCTGGGTGCGTTCAACTCGGATATCTTTTCGGCCTTTGTGGTTGAGAAATCACCGATGGCCAATGCGCCGTCGGGTGGCCTGAGCGGGAATGTCGATATGCAGATCGCCCCGGCGCTCAGCCGCAAGGATGGCGGTATTTTCAAGGCGTCTTACGAATATAACGAGCTGGGCGGCAAGGTCGCCCCGGCGTTCACCGTCGGCTACAACAAACATTTCAGCGATACCCTGGCCGTGTTCGGCACCATCGCTTACAAGAAAGAAAACTTCCGCCGCGACACCTTGCGCTTCAACGGCTACAGCCGCCTGACGCCGACCCTGACCGGCCTGACCAATGCACAGTTCGCCGCCACCTATGGCGACTATTATTCGGCAGCGGCCTGCCCGACCTCGGGTTCGTTCTGTCAGACGCTGTCCGGCGTGCTCGGCACCACAGCCTTCAATACATCCACGACCGGCTCGAAGGGCAATACCGGCGTCTATGCGCTCGATTCCATCCGTCAATATACCCGTACCAACGAAGGCGATCTGTGGACCGCGTCCGGCGGTGTCGAATGGAAGCCGAACGCCAACACCAAGGTGGGCCTTGTCGGCTACTATACCGATCGCGATCTGCCGAAGACTACCCAGCACTTCCTGATCAATGCCGTATGGGCGGGCGCGGGCACCATGACGCCGTCGGGCGCCCCGGTCCAGACGTCGGACGGTCGCTGGGTCTATGAGACGGTGACCCACAATAACTTCCCGGGCAAGATCTCGACGCGCCAGTACGGTCAGCACCAGAAGGCGGGCGGTATCGTCGCCAATGCTGAATGGAGCCACGAAGGCTGGAAACTCGATGCCGTGCTGGCCCTGTCCAAGGGGGAAAATTCGTCGATCGAGACCGAACTGAACCTGCAAACCAATCCGGCGACCACCGGCACCAACGGCCTCAGCGGCACGATCACCACCGGTTTCGGTGACCTCGACCGCTTCAGCTATACGGTTACCCCGTCCCCGGCGAACAAGATATTCAGCACGGGGTGGGTCTGGCAGGGCACGTCCAACAGCATTAATCCGACGGCGTCCGATCCCGCCGGTTACCTGCAACCCGGCGGCATCTATTATTTCAGCCTCAGCGGCTCGGAATCCTTCGCCGAAGAAACCGTCAATTCCGCGCAGTTCAACGCCGAACGCTTCGTCGAGTTCGGCCCGATCAAGAGCCTGAAGGGCGGCGTGATGCTGACCCAGAACAAGTTCCAATCGCGTGGCTTCCGCAATATGGGCTATGGCCTCCAGACGCAGAATCTGACGCAGGATATGATCTATACGCCGTCCTTCGTGGGTGATTTCATGAATGGCGATGCGAAGATCACCACCAACTGGGTGACCTTCGACGCAGAACGCACTATCGCGGCTCTGCAACCGGTGGCGGTCTATACGGCCTCAGGCGGCGGTCTGACGACGGCGGGCTTCAACATCCAGTACGCCGACGGCGCTTTCGCTGACTATAACTACAACACCCAAAATGACGTCACCCAGGCCTATATTCAGGCCAAATACGAGACCGAGATTCTGGGGCATCGCGTCCGCGGTAATGTCGGTACGCGCTATGAAGCGACGGACAACAAGATCGACTCCTTCGACGTTGTGACGCCCTTCGCCAACTCGGTCGGGTCGATTACGAACTTCAAATGGCAGACCATCGAGAACAGCTACCACTACTGGCTGCCCTCGGCGATCTTCGCGGCCGATATCACCGACGACATCGTTCTGCGCGGGGCCTATTACAAGACCTATGTCCGTCCGCAGGCACGTCAGTATTCGCCGGTTACCCGCATCACGCCGTCGCAAACCCTGAACGCCACCCTGTCGACCCCGACGGTCAGTGTCTATGACACCAGCGTACGCATCGGCAATAACAAGCTGAAGCCCTATCTGGCCGACTCCTACGACCTTTCGGTTGAATGGTACAATCGTCCGGGCGGTGTGATTTCGCTGGCCTATTTCAAGAAAATCATTACGGGGCGCGTCGTCGCCACCTCAGACCCGGCGATCCTCTGCCCGTCGGACGGCTCGACCTGGGGCTTCGGCCCGCTGTCGTGGGACGGCCAGTATTGTACGGCCACCAGCCTGTCTTCCAGCAGCAAGGTCGTGCACGTTAATGCGTCGGGGGCCTATAACCTCGATAGCGACACGACGGTCGAGGGGCTGGAATTCAACATCCAGCAGAACTTCGACTTCCTGCCTGGTTTCTGGCGCTATCTGGGCGGCAGCCTGAACTACGCCTACACCGACTCCAAGAGCCCGGCCATCGCGCCGTTCCCCGGGATTTCCAAACACGCGACCAACGCGATCCTGTTCTATGAAACGCCTAAGTTCGGGGTGCGCGCGGTCTATAACTACCGTACCGACTACCCGCTGAACGCCAACGGCACCTATACCGGCGCGGCGCGTTCGGTAAAGGCCCGTGGTCAGCTCGATCTGTCGGCCTCGTACAACCTCACCGACAAGGTTACCCTGTCGCTGGATGCGTATAACGTCACCAACGAGAAGCGTTACGAGTATGAAAACGATGAGCGTTTCGTGCGCTGGATCGATTACGACGGCCGCACCATTACCCTGACGGCGCGCGCTGTTTTTTAAGACACGTCCCCCCACTGGGCGGGTCGGCGTTCTCCCCCGATCCGCCCGCTTTTTTTGGGACCGACTTCCATGGAATTAGGCCGTGTTAAGGCATTGCACGACCTGATATTGTACCGCGTACCGGCCGAACGCCCCTTATGTTCAGCCAAATCACTCCTCAGGCGGGCCGGACCGGAGCAATCGCTCGGGGGCCGGTCCGCTCTTTTTTTGTTGTCATTAAAGCGCAGGAACCGACGGGTATGATCAGATATAAATCGGCACTTCTGGCGGCTTCGATCCTTATCGGCCATGCCTGTGCCGTTGATGCACAGGCGCTTTATCAGCAGCCGGACCTCCGCATCGGTCTGGGCAACGACAACGAAGGCGACACTATTCCGGGGCCGGCACGCCCTAACGGCTCAATCCATCCGTCGCCGGAGACGCTAAATCCCAATAATTCAGGCTATAATCCCGCCGAGCCGATCAGTGGCTTCGGACAGTTGCACACGCAGGGTTCCGGCGGGGTGACGACCTACGGTACATTCCTTTTGTCGCCTCAGGTCGGCGCGCCGCAGTTCGACGAGGCCGCCCATCTGTCGCCCAAGGCCGACGAGGTCATGGCCGCCGACGCCTACTCGGTCCGGCTGTCGCGCTATGATACGCGGGTCGAGATCACGCCGTCGCACTATTCAGCCATCTATCGCCTGACCTATCCGACGACGTCTCAGGCGCAACTGGTGCTCGATGTAACGCGCAAGGTCGGCGGGCTGGTCGCCTCGGAGGTCTCCGAGGTCCGTTTCGACCCGAAAACCGGCAAAATCACCGGCCACGTCAAGGCCAAGGGTTACTGGAACCCGGCTCTGATCGACATCTGGTTCGTGGCGCAGGTCAGCCAGACCCCGACGGGCTGGGGGGTGTTCAAGGGCACGACGAAACTCGACAAGGCGACCTCCGGCACAGCCGGTTCCGACGAGCGCCTCGGGGCGTGGCTGACCTTCGACGCGCAACAAAAGGCGCCGGTTCTGGTCAAGATTGCCGTATCGTTCACCAGCGCCGAGACCGCGCAGACCCTGCTCGACCACGAAATTCCCGGCTGGGATTACGATAAGGTCCGCACTGAGGCTCAGGCCGCGTGGGACAAACGCCTCAGCAAAGTCGAGGTCGAGGGCCTCGATACCGCCCAGACGCGGCGTTTCTATACCGCACTCTATCACGCGTCGATTCAGCCGCGCGACCGCTCGAAAGATCAACCGACCAAAGAGATGAGCCGCCCGAACTGGGACGATCACTACACGCTGTGGGATACCTACCGGACGCTGTTCCCGCTGATGTCGATTTTGTCGCCCAAGGATTACAGCAGCAATATCAATGGCCTGATCCACACTTTTGACAAGCTGGGCGCGGCGGATACGGCCATTATCGGCGGGCAGAACTATCATGTGGGGCAGGGCGGCGACGAGGCCGATAACGTTATTGGCGAAGCGCTGCTGCGCGGCGCCGAGGGTGTCGACTGGAACGATGCCTATCGCCTGACGCATTTCAACGCCTTTGAGCGCCGCCGGCCGCGCTATCTGGAGGCCGGGTTCTTCGGCGTCGGCGATCTGAGCCCGGAGCCGAACAATCAGCGCGCCAAGTCGGGCTCCTCGACGCTCGGGTTCGCGCTCAACGACTGGTTCGCCGCACAGGTGGCGCGCAAGATCGGCCATGCGGATGAGGCGGGCACCCTGCTCAAGCGCTCCGATAACTGGCGCAAGGTGTGGAACGCCGATGCGGTCAGTGACGGGTTCAGCGGTTTCATCATGCCGCGCTATCCGGACGGAAAGTTTCAGGATATCGACGCCAAACTCGGATGGGACGGCAAGGTTCACAACAATGTCGGCTTCTATGAGGGTACGGCGTGGATCTATTCCTACGGGGTTTTGCACGACCTCGACGGCCTGACCGAAGCGATGGGCGGGCGCGTGCGCTTCAACGAACGCCTGAACCACGCCCTCGATGCGGGGCTGATCGATATTACTAACGAGCCGTCGTTTTCGACGCCGTGGCTGTTTCATAATCTGGGTCGCGCCGACCTGTCGTCCTATTGGGCGCGCGAAGTCTTCGGCCATTTCACAGCGACCTCCTATCCGGGTGACGAAGACGCCGGAGCGATGAGTTCGAATTATGTTTTCAATCGCTTGGGTCTGTTTCCTAAACTAGGGAGCGATCTTTATTACCTGCACGGCCCGCGCCATGCGCGCAGCGTCATCCATCTGGAAAACGGCAAGACGTTCGAGATCGTGGGGCAAAACGCGGGGGGTGAGGATCCCTATATCGCGGGCGTCAGCCTGAATGGCACGGCGCTGGAAACACCCTTTGTCACACAGGCGCAGATTCTGGGCGGCGGCACCCTCAGCTTCACCATGAGTGATAAGCCGGGGCAGTGGGTCTATGACGGCGCGGTCGTCAGCGTCGCTGCAACGGATGAGAGCGGTGCGGTCGCGACCCTGACCGACGGCAAGACCTCGACCGGCTGGACCGGTAAGGCCGTGACCTTCACGCGTGACGCGCCGGTATGCCTCAAGGCCTATACGGTCAGCATCGGGACCGAGGGCGGCGCGCCTGAGGCGTGGCGTTTTACAGGCTGGGACGGCAAGCGCTGGGTGGCCATCGATGCGCGCAAGGGCGAAGCCTTCCCGCAGCCGCATATGACCAAAACCTATGCCGTCCAAGGCAAGGCCTATGCCCGTTACCGCCTTGAACTGAGCGGTAACGCAAAGGTCGCCGAAGTCGAACTGATCGCCGGGCCGGCAAAGGCCTGCGCTAATTAAAAAAAATACAAAGGCAGGACGTTAATCCTGCCACGGAGGATACCCATGTCTATTCGTCTGGTCACGCTGACCGCGCTGGCTTTGGTTCTGGCGACACCCGTTTTCTCGCAACCGGCTGCGGTTGCGGAATGGGAGCAGCCTGAGGTGGTGGCGGTGAACCGCGAACCGATGAAGGCAACCTTTTTCAACTATGAGCGCCGCGATCTGGCACTCAAGGACGACATGGCGGCGTCGAGATATTACCGTTCGCTCGACGGGACGTGGGATTTTAAATTCTCCAAAGGCACCGAAAACCGCCCGAAGGATTTCTACAAAACCGGTGCGGACCTGACGGGATGGGACAAGATTCAGGTCCCCGGCATGATTCAGGCGCAGGGCGGCGGCAAGTTCGGCCTGCCGGAGTTCTACAATATCAAATACCCGTTCCCGATGAACGAACCCTTCATCCCGCACGACATGATCGAGGTGGGCTCATACAAGCGCGATTTCGACGTGCCAGCGGACTGGGATGGACGAGATGTGTTCCTCCACATCGGCGCGGCGGGGGCGGCCTATTATATCTGGGTCAATGGCGAGAAGGTCGGCTATTCCGAGGACTCCAAACTGCCGTCGGAGTTCGACCTGACGAAGTTCGTCAAGGCGGGCAAGAACAGCATCGCCATCGAAATCTACCGCTACGCCGACGGATCGTATCTTGAGGATCAGGACTTCTGGCGGCTGTCGGGCATCGAGCGCAGCGTCTATGTCTATGCCGAGTCGAAGACGCGGCTGCGCGACTATACGGTGACGGCGGGGCTGGATAAGACCTACACCGACGGCACCTTCGCGCTGGAAGCCGAACTGGCCGGTGCCAAGGGCGCGGCAAGCGTGACCGCCACGGTCTATGACGGCGAGACGGCGGTGCTGACGGCCACAGGCAAGGCCGCAACCGGCAAACCGGCGAAGCTCTCAGGCACGATCAAGGGTGTCAAACCATGGTCGGCGGAAGCGCCGAACCTCTATCGACTGGTCATCGAGGTGAAGGACGCCAAGGGCAATCTGATCTCGGCGACATCGCGCAGGATCGGCTTTCGGACGGTGGAAATCCGCAATGGCGAGGTTCAGGTTAACGGCCATCGCGTGATGATCAAGGGCGTCAATCGCCACGAACACGATCCGATCACCTACCGGGTCATGTCCGAAGAGACGATGCGCAAGGACATCGAGCTGATGAAGCAGGCCAATGTCAATGCGGTGCGCACCTCTCACTATCCCAACGATCCCCGCTGGTATGATCTGGCCGATGAATATGGCCTCTATGTGATGGATGAGGCGAACGTCGAAAGCCACGAATATATGACATTGGGCCGCGACAAGAACGACACCAGCCTGCAACTGGGCTTCAAGCCGCAATGGGCCGCCGCGCATCTGGACCGCGTGTCGCGCATGGTCGAGCGCGACAAGAACCATCCCTCCATTATCTTCTGGTCACTGGGCAACGAGACCGGCGTCGGCCCCAATTTCGAGGCGGCGGCGAAGTGGGTGCGCCAGAACGATCCGTCGCGTCTGCTATCCTTCCTTGGCTACAGCGCTCTGACGGCGGAGCATAGACCGAACGCCTATGTCGATATCTACGCGCCAATGTATGACGATATCGACCGTATGGCCGACTATGCCGAAGACCCGCGCTTCGCCCAGCCGATGATCCAGACCGAATACGCCCACGCCATGGGCAACAGTCTCGGTAATTTCGAGGATTACTGGCAAACTATCCGCGCGCACAAGAAGCTTCAGGGCGGTTTTGTCTGGGACTGGGTCGATCAGTATGTCGATGCCTATGACGTCAAAGGTAAGCATTACTGGGCCTCGGGCTTCGATTTGAACCCTCAGCGCGGTGATAATTCCGTCGTCGGTGACGGCGTCATTCAGGCCGACCGCACGCCGGACCCGGAATATTACGAACTGCAAAAGGTACAGGCTCCGGTCAAATTCGAGCGCACTGCCGATGGCAAGTTTACGGTCAGCAATCGCTACGATCTGATCGATCTGTCGGGTTTCGATTTCGACTGGAGCCTGACGAATAACGGTCATGAGGTTGTATCGGGTAAGCTCGATGGCGTTAAGGTCTCAGCGGGGGAAACACAGAACCTTGCCCTGAGCCTGCCTCGTGTAAAAAGCCGTCCGGAAGATGAACTAATTCTCACCGTGCGCGCTCGTTCAAGGGACGGCGCGATCAAGGGCGTTGCCGCCGGAACCGTCCTGGCCTTCGATCAGTTCGTGATCCAGCCCGGGACTGCGTTGCCGCCGCTGGAAACGGGGGCGGTTAAGGTGTCGAAAGCCGCTGACGCCGTCACTTTAAGCGCCCGTGATCGTCGCCTGACCATCGACCCCGCCACCGGTCTGATCCGGCTGGAGGCCAGAGGCAAGAGCCTGATCACGGGCGGGACGCCGAATTTCTGGCGCGGCCTGATCGACAATGACGAAGGGATCGGTCTCGAAAAAAGCCACCACATCTGGAAAGACTATACCGATAGCCGCCGGGTACGCGCCATCGAAACCGGCCCCGATTTCGTCAAGGTCGCCTATGCGCTGGGGCAGGGTGGAGCGCGTTTCGATGTCACCTACCGCATGGCCGCCCATGGCGAGGTCGAGGTGACGGCGGACTTCACGCCGCTTAAGGACGACCTGCCCGATCCGCTGCGCATCGGTCTGCGCTTCGATTTCGACCCGGCGCTTCAGGACCTGCAATGGTACGGGCGCGGGCCGCAGGAATCCTATGCTGACCGCAAGACCGGCATGGCGCTCGGCATCTACAGCGGCAAGGTCGCCGATCAATATCACGCCTATGCGCGGCCGCAGGAAAGCGGCAACAAGACCGATGTGCGCTGGTTGACGCTGTCGGGTGAGGGCGCGTCGCTGAAAGTGACCGGCGCGCAACCCTTGTCGGTCAATGCCCTCGCCTTCCCCTACGAAGACCTCTATCTGCACCCGCGCGGCGCTTGGAAGACCTCCGACGTCGCCCCGCACGGCAAGGGTTCGCTGCTGATCGACATCGCACAGGCGGGCGTCGGTGGCGATACGGGCTGGAACAGCATCGGGCGGCCTCTCGTCAAGTACCGCATCCCGCTTGCGCCGGTCAGCTATCGCTTCCGCCTGTCGACCGGGGAATAGGTGATGAAACGCGCGTGGTTTTTCACGGGGCTGGTCGGACTGATCGCCGCGCCAGCCTTTGCCGAGGTGGTCCTGTACGATGGGCAATCCGTCGCGGGCATCGTTTACGCCAAAGGCCGCACGACCGAACTGGCCGCCGGGATGTTGTCGCGCGACCTGCGCAGCCTGACGGGGCAGACGCCGCGCATCTCGACCGATATTAAAACCTGCCCGCAGGTTTGCGTGATTATCGGTGACTACGATTCCGCGCCGATCAAACACCTGACGCAAAACAGCGACATCGACCCGGGGCGGCTTAAAGGCGAGTGGGAGCGCTATGGTCGCGTCGCCGTCAAGCGCGACGGTAAAACCTACCTCCTGATCTATGGCTCCGACCGGCGAGGCACCGTTTATGGCGTCACCGACCTGTCGCGCGAACTGGGCGTGTCGCCGTGGGAATGGTGGGCCGACCTCACGCCGCGTCGCGTGACCCGTCTGACCGTCGCGGACGAGGCGCGCCTGTCGAAAACGCCGTCGGTGAAATATCGCGGTATATTCCTCAATGACGAGGACTGGGGCCTCAAGCCTTGGGCCGAAAAGACCTACGAGCCCGAGGTCGGCAATATCGGCCCGAAGACCTATGCCCGCGTCTATGAGCTGATGTGGCGGCTCAAAGCCAATACGCTGTGGCCGGCCATGCATAGCGTCACGACGCCGTTTTACGGTATCAAGGACAACCCGAAGGTCGCCGACGACTACGCCATCATCATCGGCACCTCGCACGCCGAACCGATGATGCGCAACAATCTGCGCGAATGGGACGAGCACAGCGAAGGCCCGTTCAATTTCAAGGTCAACCGCACAAAAATCCTGGACTACTGGCGCAGCCGCCTGAAGGAAACCGCGGCCGATGAGACGATCTATACGGTCGGTCTGCGCGGCATTCACGATGGTCCTATGCAAGGGGCCGAGACGCTGGAGGCGCGCAAGGACGTGCTGCAAACCGTCATCGGCCTGCAACGCGACCTGCTCAAAACGACGCTGAAAAAGCCGCTGACCGACATTCCGCAAACCTATGTCCTCTATCACGAGCTTCAGGAGGCCTATGACGCCGGACTGAAGCTGCCCGACGATGTAACCCTGATGTGGGCCGACGACAATTACGGCTATATCCGCCGTCTGAGCGATGCCGACGAACGCCAGCGGTCGGGCGGGGCAGGGGTCTATTACCACCTGTCCTACTGGGGCCGTCCGCACGACTATCTGTGGCTGGGGACGACACACCCGAACCTGATCCACGCCGAAATGTCGAAGGCCTATGCTCTGGATGCGCGGCGGGCGTGGATCGTCAATGTCGGCGACATCAAGCCGATCGAATATCTCAGCGAGTATTTCCTCGATTTGGCCTTTGACGCTGACGGGTTTGTGCAGACCCCGCGCGACCACCTCAAAGGCTGGATGACCGAGCAATTCGGCGCAGAAACCGCAGATGAGATCACCTCGATCATGATGGGCTATTACGATTTCGCCTTCACGCGAAAGCCTGAATATATGGGCTTTTCGGAAACCGAGCCGGTCACGCCGGTTACCGAGAGCGATTTCGTCAAACCCGACGGCGAAAAGGCGCAGGCACGGATTGCCGCCTATGCCGACCTGACCCGGCGTGCCGAAGCGGTCTATGCCGCCCTGCCTGAGGATCGCAAGGCGGCGTTTTTCGAGCTGGTGCTCTATCCGGTGCGTGGGGCGGCCAATCTCAATGCGCGGGTGCTCAATCTCGCTCTGGCGGCATTGTATGCGCGTCAGGGCAGGGCCAGCGCCAATCTTTATGCGGACAAGGCGCGGGCGGCACATCAGGCGCTGGTCGCCGACACGGCGGCCTATAATGGGCTCGAAAAGGGCAAGTGGCGAGACATGATGGACATGGCCCCGCGCCGGTTGCCCGTGTTCCTTGAGCCCGTCTATCCGCAGTGGTCACCCTCGGCGCAGACCGGTTGCGTAGCGGCGGTATCCGGCGGCTGGTGGAACGATGAAAACGCCCTGACCTTCGTGACCGGGCAGCCGCGTACGCGTGTCATCGAACTGTTCGGGCGTCAGGCGGTAGCGCAGAACTGGACGCTGAAAACGGATAATGGCGCAATCCGGATTTCGGCCACGGCAGGCGCGCTCGATGCCACCAATGGCTATGAACAGCGCCTGACGGTCAGTTATAACGGCGGCGCAGGCAGCGGTCCAATCGACATCGCGTGCGGCGGAAAAACCATCCGCATCCATACCAAACTCCTGCCTGCGCCGCCGACGTCCGACTTTATCGAAAACGACCGCCGGGTGATCATTCCACTGGCCTCACAAACTGGTAAGGGATGGCAAAAGCTGGACGGGCTGGGGCATTCGGGAGCGGTCTTGCGCTCCAATCTCGCCCTGCCGAGCCTAACGACACCGCAGGGTCATCCGCTGATCTACCGCTTTTCGACCTATAGCGCGGTGGGCGGCAAGCTGAGCATCGTGGCTCTGCCGGTCCACCCGCTCAATCCGAAAACCGGTGTAAAAATCGCCGTGCAACTGGATGACGGACCGGTGCAGCTGATGGATTTCGCCACGCTGGGGCGCAGCGATCAGTGGCGGGCCAATGTCCTGACCAATACGGCGGTCGCCACCCTGCCTCTGAAGATGCTCGGGGCAGGGGTGCATGCGTTGAAACTGTGGCCGCTCGATCCGGGCGTGGTGCTCGATCAGGCCGAAATCCGGCTGGATGGCGCGGATAAATATTACGGAATCGTTGAATGAAGGAATGGAACATGAAAGCGGGAAACCTGTCTTGTCTGGCCGTAGGTTTGATGGCCTTTACGACCACGGCCATCGCGGCCGAGCCGATTTCGCCGCGCTTCAACGGTGATCCGTCGCCGCACTATTTCAAGGGCAGGTTCTATCTCTACGCCACTGATGACGCGTCCAATTCCGGCAAATACTGGGACTCGACGTCGTGGCGGCTTTACACCTCGAAAGACCTGAAAAACTGGAAAGACGACGGCGCCTTTCTCGATGTGACGGTGTTCAAATGGGCCAAGCCCGACGCCAAGGCGTGGGCCCCCGAAGCTGCGGCGCGCAACGGCAAATACTATTTCTACGCCCCCATCGGCGGCGACAAGATCGGCGTGGCCGTCGCCGACAAACCTGAGGGCCCGTATCGCGATGCCCGCACCGACGCCCTGATCGACAAGGCCCGCGACGCCAATGCGGGGGCCGAGCCGATCGACCCGGCGGTGTTGATCGACGACGACGGTCAGGCCTATCTGTTCTTCGGCACCCGCGTGCCCAAGGTCGTCAAACTGAACAAGGACATGATCTCGACGACCGGCCCGATCATGGATGTCGTGGTGACGGGATATCCTGCCGATGATGCGAAGAAAAAGTACGGCGAAGCGCCGTTCCTGCACAAGCGCAACGGGCTCTACTATTTCAGCTTCTCGACCGGTTGGCCGGGTCAGATCATCTACGGCACGTCGACATCACCGGTCGGGCCGTTCGAGTATCGCGGTGTGATCCTCGATTACCGCACGATCAACACCAATCATCAGGCGATCATCGAACACAAGGGCAAGTCGTGGCTGTTCTACCACGACAAACTGTTGCCGGGTGGGGGCGGTTACCGGCGTTCGATCACCCTTGCGCCGATGTCGTATCGCCCCGACGGCACGATCAAGGAAGTGAAACCCTAAGCGTATAAATACAGGCAGGTATCCATGTTCAGTTTTTCCCGCAGACAAGTTGTTATCGGTGCGACAGGGGTCTCGCTGCTCGGCTCAGGGGCCGCTGCCACAGCCTCGGATATCATGCCATTCGGTGCAACGCCTTCACCGCGTCAGGCGCAATGGCACCGGCTGGAAACCTACGGCTTTGTGCATTTCACGATCAACACCTTTACCGACCGGGAGTGGGGCTATGGCGACGAATCCCCGGCCTTGTTCAATCCCTCCGACTTCAGCGCCGATCAGATCGTCAATGCCGCAAAAGCCGGTGGGTTGAAGGCCTTGATCCTGACGGCCAAGCATCACGACGGGTTTTGCCTGTGGCCCAGCGCCTACACTGGCCATTCGATCCGGAATAGCCCGTACAAGGACGGCAAGGGCGATATCGTCCGCGAATTATCGGACGCCTGTGCGAGGAACGGGCTGAAATTCGGTCTCTATCTGTCGCCGTGGGATCGTAATCACGCGGACTACGGAAAGGATGCTTATGTCAAATATTACCACAATCAGCTTGAGGAACTGACGACGCAATACGGGGCGCTGTTCACCGTGTGGTTCGATGGGGCCAATGGCGGCGACGGCTATTATGGCGGGGCGCGCGAACGGCGCAAAATCGACGGCGCGACCTATTATCAGTGGGATGCCGTTCGGGCCATCGTTCGGCGCAATCAGCCTGACGCCGTGATGTTTGCCGATGCCCATATGGATATCCGCTGGGTCGGCAACGAAGAAGGCCACGCGGGCGATCCATGCTGGCCGACCGTCGATGAGACGCCTTTTACCAAGGCCAAGGGCAATAGCGGCACCCGTAACGGCGGCATCTGGAACCCGGCGGAAACCAATACCTCGATCCGGCCCGGCTGGTTCTGGCACGCTGACGAAACCCCGCGCTCCGCCGCCAACCTGTTGCGCGTCTATTTCGAATCGGTGGGGCGCGGCACCAATCTGTTGCTTAATCTGGCACCGGATCGCCGTGGCCGCGTGCCCGACGCCGATATCCGCGAACTGACCGCCTGGAAAGCTCTGCGCGACAAGATGTATGCGGTCGATCTGGCTCAGGGTGCGAAGGTGCGGGTATCGAGTCTCTATTCATCGCGTCGGGCGACGGATATCCTGTCGGCGACATCGTTCTGGGCGGCCAGTGAAACCGATCGCTCCGGGGCGTGGGCGGAAATCCGGCTGCGCGAGCCCCGGCGGTTCGACGTTATCCGTCTGGCCGAGGACCTCTCGCTCGGCGTGCGGGTCGATACCTTCGCGGTCGACATCTTCGCCAACGGCACATGGCAGGAAGTCGCCCAGCATCGCTGCATCGGCTATAAGCGGCTGGTTCACCTCACGGCGCCCGTCACGACGGACAGGGTACGGTTGCGCTTCATCAAGGCCGACGCGTCGCCGGTGATCGGTCAGTTTGCCCTGTACCTGCGTCCGTCGGCCGTCGAGGCGCCAGACATACGGCGCGATCGTGCGGGTTTGGTAACGCTGACCGCCGCTGATCCGCGCGCGGTCATCCATTATACGCTGGACGGTGCGTTGCCGACCGCGACAAGCCCGGTTTACCGGAGCGCGTTTGCCCTCGTCGAGGGCGGCGTCGTCAAGGCTCAGGCGCGGCTGCCCGAAGGCCCTTTCAGCCCCGTATCCCTGGCGGATTTCGACGTATCGCCCGTCGGCTGGCGGCTATTGAAACCCGAGGCCGTTGCCTTTAGTGATGCCAGATTTTCCGGTCCGGCCTCGGCGCCTTACGAACTGATCATCGACCTTGGACGGTCCCATGATCTGCGCGGCCTGTCTCTGTCACCGGGCGCCGCAAATCCGCTTCTGAGCGAAGGACCTCCGGCCAATTATCGTATATGGGTAAGCCTCGACAGGCAGGACTTAGGGCAGGATGGAGGGCAGGACTGGGGGCCGGTCGTGGCAGAAGGCGAGTTTTCCAACATCGCCAATAGCCGCGCGCTCCAGACCGTACGTTTCAAGGCGCCTGTTTCCGGCAGATTTATCCGCTTGATTCTGCCGCAACCTGTACCGGGCAGTGAAAAAGTTGCGTTCAAGGATATCGGCATTATTACACGGTGAATGTGAGACGAGGCGGTCATGATTGCGGAGATGGACTTTGACCTGAATCTGGCGGCCAGACCGAAACGTCTGACCATAGGTGCAGAACAAGAGCCCTTGATCGTAATCGACGATGTGTTCAAGCATCCCGACAGGGTGGTCGCTTACGCCGCCCATACCGCTCTATTCGGCCCGGCAGGCGCGGCCTATCCGGGGCAGCGGGCCGCGGTGCCCGAATATCTTAATCAGGTTTTGTTTTACGCGCTGCAGTCTATAACGCTGCAGGTCTTCGGCATTTCCGAGCATGACGAGATGTCGATGACCTCGTCATTCGCCATGGTCACCCAATCATCAGACCAGCTAAGTCCGTCTCAGCGGATACCGCACTTCGACGCGCCCGATGCCAAGGCGCTGGCGGTCGTCATATATATGTGCGACCCGGGTTGGGGAGGGACGTCGTTCTATCGACACCGGGCATCGGGCTTTGAAACGGTGTCGCCCGAGCGCGTCGTTTCCTATACCCGCCAACTGGATGCGGAAGGGGCGCAAACTGATCTGGCGTCCCGATCATCAGACCTGAGGGATGACGTTTTCGCGCGCATCCACTCAGTTGAGGCCCGGTTCAACCGGCTGATACTTTACCGGTCACGTCAGCTTCATGCCGCCGATGTGACTGCCGACCGAATGCCATCTGACAATCCGGCGGAAGGTCGGCTGACGATCACGTCTTTTCTGAAAGCGACACGTTAAAACCTACGTTCTTAATTTCTCATAATCTATATTATGCGATGTTTTCTTGTAGCCGGGCGGAGTTAAAGTCATGCCCTTGCCTGCTTTTCCATCTCTCAATCCGCAGACACACATAGATTGGTTTCGCTCCATTTTGTGCTTTGATGATCAGATGAATTGTCTTATTGTATGACATTACGGTCATGATTTACCACCATAGGCCGTACGGAACTGCCATATAAGGCAGACCATCAAGTCATAAGCATAATCGATCACCCGCAAGATCGACGCCTAAAAAACAGGATTTGCCGCCCCAATCGGGCGCATAACAAGAGGAACAACGGGATGTCCCCCTACACTTCATTGGCGCGCAAGGATCATCTCCTGCGCTCGTCGGCGCTTATTGGCGCCTTGGTGCTCGCGACCGCCCTGCCGCAGCAGGTGAACGCCCAGACCGCCGCGGCACCCAGTGCCGACGACGATATCCAGACCGTCATTGTGACCGGCTTCCGGGGTAGTCTTCAGTCTGCACTTCAGGACAAGAAAAAAAGCAATGGTGTCATTGACGTCATTCGCGCCGAAGATATTTCCAAATTCCCTGACGCCAACCTCGCCGAGTCGCTGCAGCGCGTACCGGGCGTCTCTATCTCACGTGTCGCCGGCGAAGGCCGTTCGATCACAGTGCGCGGCCTGCCGCCCAGCTTCACGCGCGTTCGCGTCAATGGCATGGAAGCTCAGTCCGTTTCCGGCGCCACGACCTCCGATCGCGGCATCGGCACGGGTCGCGGTTTCGATTTCAACACTTTCTCGTCCGATCTGTTCTCGAACCTGACAGTGCGCAAGACCGCCTCACCGGAAACGATCGAAGGCTCGCTCGGTGCGACCGTCGATTTGCACACTTCGCGTCCTTTTGATTACAAAGGCTTTACGGCCGTCGCCAACGGGCAGATCGGCTATAATTCGTTGTCCAAGGAAACCGAGGATCGCAAGTTTTCCGGTGTAATTTCCAATCGCTGGGACACTTCGCTGGGTCAGTTCGGCGCTTTGGCCTCCATCGCCTATACCAAACGTCATTATTATGAAGATCAGTTCGGCTCTGGCGGCTGGAACCCCGGTTCGGTCGATGGCGGCTTCTGTACCCCGGTCGGCGTGACGCCTCAGGTGCCGGCCAATGATGCGTCCAAAGGCACCGACGCGCTAAACTGCGCCACCGGCGTGCCGCGCCCGGCAGCGAATGACACGCTCTACAGCCAGGCCAGCGCTTCAACGACCTTCTTCCCCCGCCTACCTCGCTATGGCCGTTTCGAGCACGATCAAAAGCGTCTGGGGGCCAGTTTGTCGCTGCAATGGCGCCCGCAACCCGAAACCCTGATCAACTTCGACGCGCTCTACTCCAACTATGACGTGATGCGTGAAGAAAGCTGGCTGGAAGGCTTCTCCTTTGCCCGTGCCATCAGCCAGAACGGCAAGCCGCAAACGGCGGTGCGCGAACTGATCCTGTTCCCCGCCGGGGTGAGCCAGACCGCCGGTACCAACTTCAACAAGCAGGTTGCCGACGTTGCCTATGCCCGGTTCGACGGTGTCGATGTCCGCTCGGACACCCAGCACGACGAATTTGAAAATACCTTCACGCAGTATACCTTGTCGGGAAGCCACGATTTCAATGAAAAGTTGAGCATCAACGGTCTGATCGGGGTGTCGGAATCCGACTTTAATCAAAAGGCGCAAACCACGATCATGTTCCAGCGTCAGAACGCCGGCATGACGGTCGATTTCCGCCGCAATCGCGATCAGCCCATCATCACGCACAATTTCGATGTCACCAATCCGGACAATTACAATTTCGGCGCGACGGACGGCACAGCCAATACCGCCAATGCCGAAATCCGGCTTAATCCGTCACGGGTCAACAATCGTTACGAAACCGCCGAGCTTAATCTTGAATATCGTCCGGACGACATGCTGACGATCAAGACCGGGCTGCACTACAACAAGTTCAGTTTCGACATCGCCGCCTGGCAACGGTCCAACACGTTCCTTGTCCCCAACCTGACGGCGGCCCAGTTGCGGGACGTCACACGCACGGTCAGCTTCCCCGGAGAAGGTCTGGACGATGGCGTGTTCCCGAAAGCGTGGGCGACGATCGACTACGACAAGTTCGTCGCGTCGCAGAACATTTACAGCAACTCAGGGATCTACGCCCTTATCCCCAATACCGGCAACACGCGCGGCGTCGAAGAAAAGGTGACGTCCGGCTATGTTCAGGCCGATCTGACCACTCAGGTCGCCGGCATGACCCTGCGTACCGAGGCGGGCTTCCGCTTCGCAAAAACCCAGCTGACCGCGCGCGGCATCATCGTGGGACAAACCAATCCGGTCTATGTTCAGAATGAATACCGCGACTTCCTGCCGTCGTTCAATGCGACACTTGAAGTGACGCCCGAAGTCTTCCTGCGCGCATCGGCCGCCCGCGTCGTGTCGCGACCGGAACTGGGCTTCCTGACCCCCGGCGGCAACCTCGCCCTGACCGGCACCCCGTCCCTGTCGTCGGGTAACCCGGATCTGGAGCCGATCCGCGCCGATACCTACGACCTGTCGGCGGAATGGTACTTCTCGCGCGGGTCTCTGGTCTCGGTCGGCGCCTTCTACAAGGACATAAAGTCCTATGTGCAGAACGCCTCGCGACAATCGTCCTTCCGCAACACCGGCCTGCCGCTGTCGCTGCTGGGTAATTCCGGTGTCGATCCGGACGCCACGCCGATCACCGTCACTCAGCCGGTCAACACGCCGGGCGGGCCGCTGAAAGGCTTCGAGCTCAATTACCAGCAATCGTTCAGCTTCCTGCCGGGTCTGTTCAGTCACACCGGCGCGCTGTTCAACTATACCTATGTCGACTCCGAGATCACCTACAATCTCGCGGGGGGCGGCACCACCACCCAGAGCCTGATCGGCCTGTCGAAGAATGCCTATAATGGCACGATCTATTACGAAGACGAGAAGGTCAGTGTGCGTTTGTCGACCTCGTACCGTTCGAAGTACATTATCGCCCTGCCCGCCAATAACCCGTTGCAGGACCTCGAAGGCGTTGACGAGCTTCAGGTCTTCGACCTGTCGGCCTCTTATCAGTTCACGCCCAAGCTGCGCGTGACTCTGGAAGGGCTGAATATCTTCGATGAGTTCAATCGTCAGTACATCGACTCGACGCGTAATTCGACCTTCGTTTACACGCACCTCGGCGCCCAGTGGAATCTGGGCCTGCAGTACAAGTTCTGATAAACCGTTTCTAACCGAACGATCCTGTCCGGCGCAGCCTGTCTGCGCCGGATTTTCTTTGTGCACAGGCTCCGTATCCAGATGAAGATTGTATGCCAGCGCTTGCAAATAGTGCTATGAGAACCGGCTTGCAATTCAGGGCGAATGGTTGAACCGTGAAACTATATCAACAGGTCGCTTCTCAAATTCTCAAACACATTCAGTCCGGTAAGTTCACGGTGGGCGATCGGTTACCCACCGAACGTGAACTGGCTGCCGAGTATAGCGTCAGCCGCAACACGGTGCGCGAAGCGCTCATCATGCTGGAATCGCGAGACTGGGTTGTCATCACCCAGGGGCGCGGTGTCGAGATTCTGAAAATCGCGCCTGAAAATCTGCTGCCATTCAAGGACTCCGAAATTGGCACGTTCAAGTTACTGGAGGCGCGCCGTCTGATCGAAGGCGAAGTCTGCGCCCTCGCCGCGGTCAATATCACGCCTTCGGAACTGGACCATCTGGAACGCCTGCTGGGGCAGATGACCGATCCGGACCGTGACATCGCCGAGCGCGCCGACCGCGAGTTCCACATCACCATCGCCCAGGCCTCCGACAACGAAGCCATCAAGGCCATGGTGGAGATGCTGTGGGACTGGCGGTACCATTCGGCCTCGGCCCGGCAGCTTATGGTCGATATTGCCGACAATGGCATGACGCATCGCGTCATCGAACACGGAGCGATTGTCGACGCGTTGAAAAGCGGTTCGGGTGCGGCTGCGCGGCAGGCCATGCGCGACCATCTCGACCGGGTGGTGACCCACCTGCTCGAAGCGGTCGAGGATGCCGCAGTGCAACAGGTGCGCGCCGCTAACAGCCGCCGACGGCAGCACTTTACCCACCGCGCCAAGGGCGTCGATGTATGAAAAACGCCCTGCCGATCATCGGCAGGGCGTTTTAACTACCAGTTGAACAGCGTCCCGTCCTGCAGGCGGTTCACCGGCAGATAGGCGCGTTTGTACGGATATTTCGCCGCCAAATCCTCGTCGATATCGACGCCGAGACCCGGCGCTTCCGGCACCCTCAGATAGCCGTCGTCAAAGCTGTAACCATGCGGGAAGACCGCATCGGTCTCTTCGGTATGGCGCATATATTCCTGCAGCCCGAAATTCGGGATCGACACGTCGAAATGCAGGGCTGCCGCCATGCAGATCGGCGACAGATCGGTCGCCCCGTGACAGCCCGTGCGGACATTGTAGATATCGGCAAACGCCGCCAGTTTCTTCAGGTGCGAAATCCCGCCCGCGTGGACGACTGTGGCGCGGATATAGTCGATCAGCTGGTTCTGGATCAGGTCCTTGGCGTCCCATAGCGACGAAAAGATTTCGCCGACCGCGATCGGCGTCGTCGTGTGCTGACGGATCAGTTTGAAATTGTCCTGATTTTCGGCCACGACGGCGTCTTCCATCCAGAACGGTCGATAGGGCTCCAGATCCTTGCCCAGCCGCCCGGCCTCGATCGGTGTCAGGCGGTGATGGACGTCGTGCAGCAGGTGCACCTCCTCGCCCAGCGCCGCGCGCGCCGCCTTGAACAGCTCCGGCACGACGCGCAAATAGGCTTCGGTCGACCAGATATTCTCCGTCGGCAGATCGGCATCGGCGGGTTCGTAGAACATCTTGTCTTTCGACACACCGTAGGTCGAGGCCAGACCCGGGACACCGCATTGCAGACGGATCGCCTTATAACCCATGGCCTTGTACGTTTGCGCGACCTCGATCGTATCCTCGATCGAGGTGCCATTGGCATGGCCATAGACCATGACGCCGGTCCGGCACTTGCCGCCGAGCAGCTGATAGACCGGCAGGCCCGCCACCTTACCCTTGATATCCCACAGGCACATGTCGACCGCCGCGATCGATGTCATGGTCACCGGTCCGCGACGCCAGTAGGCACCGCGATAGAGGTACTGCCAGATGTCCTCGATCTGATGCGGATCGCGCCCGATCAGGCAAGGAATGACGTGTTCCTCAAGGTAAGCCACGACCGCCAGTTCGCGTCCGTTCAACGTCGCATCGCCGACCCCGTAAACGCCTTCGTCGGTTTCAATCTTGAGCGTGACGAAATTACGCCCCGGGCAGGTGACGATAACCTTGGCGGAGATGATTTTCATTTATCGATCCTATTAAGCGATATGCCAAAAAGTGCCAAAATTCTTTCCTTGCGGTTTTTGGCAATAATATCGCGACAAAACAAATTCACATTTCAATTCGCGCCCGACATGACTTGCGCCGCTCCGTCTCGTCACATAAAAGAATGGACCTATCAAGTTAAATTTATTGGTCCAACCAATTTGAAACGCGCCGCTCAACGGCTTTCTCGGGAAACACAGGAACATCATGGGCAAGACCTTGATTAATATAACGGTTGCCACCGGTCTCATCGGGCTGGCCGTGAGTACACCCGTCATGGCACAGGACGCGGTTCTGTTCGACGGAAAGTCGGTTGCGGCGGTCATACACGAGAGGGATACGACTCTGGGTCTGGCTGGCGATCTTCTGGCGCGCGACCTGAAAGCGGTAACCGGTCAGGCACCGAACCGCTCGTCGGATCTGAAGGACTGCGTCCGGGTCTGCGTGGTCGTCGCCCGCTACGACTCGCCGCTGGTTACCACCCTCGCCCGTGACGCCGGTCTCGATCCGGCGCGCCTGAAAGGTCAGTGGGAACGCTATGAACGCGTGCTGGTGCGGTCGAAAACAAATCCGCAGACATCCTATCTGCTCATCGCCGGATCGGATACGCGCGGCACCGTGTGGGGTGTGATCGACCTGACGCGCGAAATGGGCGTTTCGGCGTGGGAGTGGTGGGCCGATGTGACGCCGCGCAAGGTCGCGCGTCTGGTCGTCGATGGCGGTAACCGCACGTCCGAAACGCCGTCGGTGCAATATCGCGGCATTTTCCTGAACGACGAGGACTGGGGCCTTCAGCCGTGGGCGGCGAAGACCTTTGAGCCCGAGGTCAAGGATATCGGTCCGAAGACCTATGCCCGTATCTTCGAACTGATGTGGCGTCTGAAGGCCAATACCCTGTGGCCCGCCATGCACGACTCGACCAAGCCCTTCTACCAGATCAAGGGCAATGCGGAGATGGCTCGCGACTACGCCATCGTCATGAGCACCTCGCACGCCGAGCCGATGATGCGCAACAATGTCCGCGAATGGGATGAAAAGGCGCGCGGCGAGTTCAACTTCTTCACCAACCGCGAGGCGATGGTCAAATACTGGGGCGAGCGCGCCGAAGAGGTAAAGGCGTTCGAGAATATCTGGACCATCGGCCTGCGCGGCAAGCACGATTCGGCCATGGAAGGCGCCAAAACCCCGGAACAGGCGCGCGATGCGATGACCGAGGTGTTCAAAATCCAGCGCGGTCTGCTGGCCAAAGCCCAGAATAAGCCGGAGGATCAGGTGCCGCAGGTCCTGACGCTCTACAAGGAAGTGCTCGACGTCTATATGACCGGACTCAAGGTGCCCGAAGACGTGACCTTGGTCTGGCCGGAGGATAATTACGGCTATATCAACCAGCTTTCGACGCCCGAGGAACGCAAGCGCAAGGGCGGTGCGGGTGTCTATTACCACCTCTCTTACTGGGGGCGGCCGCACGACTATCTCTGGCTGGCGACGACGCACCCGGCGCTGATCCGCGAACAGATGGACCGGGCCTATCGGATGGACGCGCGCAAGATATGGATCGTGAATGTCGGCGACATCAAGCCGGGCGAATATCTGACGCAGTACTTCCTCGACCTCGCCTTTGACCGCAAGGCGTTCGATCAGACGCCGTCAGAGCATCTGAAGGTCTGGACCGCGCAGCAGTTCGGTGCCGATCAGGCGTCGGAGATCGCCGCGATCCTGACCGAATATTACGATCTCGCCTGGGCGCGCCGACCGGAATTCATGGGCGGCGGCCAGACCGAGCCGACGCGTCCGAACGTCATCAGCGCCTATGTGCGCACCGGTGGCGACGAGGCGCAGGCGCGTCTCGACCGGTACGCCGAACTGACCCGCCGTGCCGAGGCGGTAGGCGCCGCCCTGCCCGCCGATCGTCGCGACGCCTTCTTCGAACTGGTCCTCTATCCCGTGCGCGCTTCGGCCAGCCTGAACGAGCGTATTCTAAAACTGGACCTCGCGGCGGTCTATGCCAAGGCCGGACGCGCCAATGTCAACGCCCTGTCGGATCAGGCAAAGGCCGCCCACGCGCGGATCGTCGCCGACACGGCGGCCTATAATGGGCTGGGCAACGGCAAGTGGAACGGCATGATGGATATGGCACCGCGCCGCCTCCCCGTCTTCGACGCGCCGATCTGGCCGCAGTGGAACCTGCCATCGAAGGCGGGCTGTTCGGTCGATGCCTCCGCCCTCACCTTCACGGCAGGTGTGCCGTCCGTACGCTACCTGTCGGTCTATACTGGCGGGCAGCCGGGCACCTGGAGCCTGAGCGGCACCAGCGGCCTAACGTCGGATGCGGTGAGCGGCGACCTTAATACCGCCAATGGCTTTCAGCAGCGCGTGCGCCTTAGCTATGAGGGCGGGGAAACGCTCGCCGCCGGGTCGGTCGCCTGCGGCGGCAAGACGATCAAGGTCGCCGCCCGCCTCCTGAAAGGCGACGCGCCTGCCGAAGTCAATCGCCTCATCACCCTGCCCGCCGTCGGCTTCACCCACCCGCTGTGGCAAAGCAGCGAACCGTTGGAGTGGGAGGTCGTGCCGGGTCTGGGCACGCAAGGGGCCGCCCTGCGCGCCCGTCTCGATCTGCCATCGGCGCGCGAGGAACCCTCTGCCCGCCCGATCACCTATAGTTTCGCTACGACGGCCAAGGCCGACGCGGTCCTGCGCGTCATCGGCCTGCCGGTGCATCCCCTCACCTCGGCCAATGGCCTCCGTCTGGGGGTGCGCATCGATGGCGGCCCGTTGCAGGTGCTCGATTTCGAAACCTTCGGGCGCAGCGAGGAATGGAAACAGAACGTCCTGAGCAACAGCGCCGTGCGCACGGTGACACTCAGTCAGTTGCCGGCAGGCCAGCACCGGATCGAGGTCTATGCCATGGACCCAGGCTTCCTGCTCGACCGGCTGGAGGTCCGCCTCGACGGCGCGCCCGACTACTACGGTGCCTCACCCGCCCAATAAAAAAAGCCGCCATCGGTATGTAATCCGATGGCGGCCTTTTTTCGGTTTGCGGCTCTTATTGCAACTTATAGATCAGGCCCACCGTGAAGCGGCGGCCGCCATATTGCTCGAACCACGGCGTGCGGCTGATGGTTTCGAAGCCGGTACGCTCCGAGCCGATCCGCGAGTTCGCCTGACGCAGCAGGTTACGGCCTTCCCAATAGATTTCGATATTGGGCTGCAGCTTGTGGCTGATCTTGGCGTCCACATAGGCGTTTTCTTCGTAGTAGAAGGGTTCGCCCGGATTGTACGGCATGTTGACGACCCGCGTCGGGTTGTTGATCGGGAAGCTGTAGACACCGCCGTCGCTACGTCCGCAGGAGGAAACGCAATCGAAGACCTGCGCCTTCTTCTGATAGGTGATGCGGGCATTGGTCTTGCCGTCGTCGTACCAGAAGGCCAGGTTGGCGAAATAATCCGGACGACCCGCTGCCCCGAGGTTTTCACCCGACACCGGATCGATCCAGCCGCCCGAACTCGACTTGTTGGTCGAATAGTTGAAGTCGGCGCCGGTATAGCGCAGCTTCCAAGGCAGCGAGGTAAAGGCCGTCTTGACCGAAAACTCCCAGCCCGACTGGGTTTCCCCCGGTCCGTTGATATAGGTGCCGAAGTTGAAGGTGAAATCCGCCAGTTTGCGACCCGTTGCCGGATCGACTTCGTCGGTACCGGCAAACAGCGGCTGATCGGCCAGGGTCAGGCCGATTTCCTTACCCACCTTCACCTTCTGGCGGTAATAGGCCAGCGAGACGGAGGTATCCTTGCCAGGGTACCATTCGATCGAGGTGTTGTTCTTCGAGGCCTGATACGGCAGCAGCGCCGGATTGCCGAAGCCGGTACAGCCCATGTCTAGTTCGGTTTCCCCCGCGTTGAAGCGGTCCTCGATACGCTGATCGATCGTGCAGGTGCCCGCTGGAACCAGACGGTCAATGCGCGGCGGTGCCATGGTCTTGGACCAGTTGTAGCGCAGCACCAGCTTGTCGGCCAGAGGCCACAGAGCGAAGTTGTAGCTCGGCATCCAGTCGGTATATTCGCGCTCGATAGCCACGGGCTTGTTGATCGTCGTGGTCGTCGTGCGGTTATAGCCTTCGTTCGGGTTCCATTCGGTCGTCGGGACGCCCGTAATGTTCTTACGGATCGAGTTGACCGAGACGAAGCCGTTACCGGCGACCTTGGTATTGACGACGCGGACGCCGAAGTTACCGCCGAACTCCATGCCCCAGGGCAGGGACTGCTCGAAATCGACCATATAGTAGGCGGCGGTGACCTCTTCCGACGTATTGATCGACGGCATTTGATAGACATTGCCGTCGCTGGCCGTACAGGTCTTCATGCAGTCGAAATTGAAGCGTTCCGTCGTGGCGATCCCCGACTTCAGCTTGTCGAGGTCGAAGGAGTTCCACAACTGCATCCCGCCGAAGGCGCCGTAGTCCGGCATGAAGGTGCCTTCGTTATACAGGATGCTGTTGCCCATCAGCGCGACCAGTTCGGCGCGCGTCACGGTCTGGGTGCCGTGGTTGAAGTTGGTGGTCGTCATGGCGTTCGGGACATAGCCATAAACGCAGGCATTGACCGCGGTCGTCGTCGCCTGATTGTCGCAGGCGCGGATCGAGGCGCGAAGCTGCTTGGTGGGCACATAAACCCCCGCCTTGGGCGAATAGCCTGCGCCTTCCCATTTGGAGTTCAGGCGCTTGCGATAGGACGCCCCCGTCTTGAAGCTCTTGAAGAACGGCAGGTCGGGCGTGCGATAGGTAATATCGAACTTGCCCTGATCTTCCTGATATTCGACGATCTTCGGGTTCCAGTCGAGGCGAATGGCATTGGTATAGAGCGCCGCCGCCGCATTGGCCGCCGCCGTGCCGGTCAGCGCGTTGTACGGCATGTAGTTGTTGACGTCGTTGACATTGAAGGTGGACGGATAGTCGAACGCCCAGTTGCCGTCCTCCAGCACGTAGAGCTTGGCACCCGTGACGCGGCTGGACGTCGGACCCGCGCGCATTTCGTAACGCGAGTAGTAAGATTCGAGCCGCCCCGCCGTGAAGTCGATCGTCAGCGGCCCGTCCTTGTAGGTACCGCCCAGTTGCACGGTCGATTCATCGCGGATTTCGTCGTTGCGGATGTGGTCCATATAGTAGCTGGTATTGTCGAGCACGACCTCGGTAACGTGATGGTTCTTGTCCACCTTCACAGTCGCCGGGTTCACGTTGACGGCAATGCCGGTGACCGCGAAACCGTTCTGAACGTTGGAGCCGCCCTGCGTGCTGTCGAGACCCAGCGCCGCCGTGGGATAACCGGCATTATAGAGGTAATAGCCGCTGCCCGCGACCGGCGAGATCGTATTGGGCGTACCGACCGCGATATTGGTGTTGTTGGTCAGGGCTAGGGTGCTCAGGCCGTTCGACGCGGCCGTCAGGAAGGCGATACCGCCCTGGTTCCGGTTCGACCGGTTCTCCTTCATGTTACGCTCGATTTCCTGATACTTCAGCCACACCGTCATCTTGTCGTTGACGCGGAAGTCGAAGCGCACATCCCAGGTCAGGCGGTCTTCGTAGGCGAACAGGAAGGTTTCGCGCACCTGATTGGGGGAATAGTCGTTCCACTGGTTCAGGCAGCTCACCTGTTCGCGGATACGCTGCTGCTGGGCGTTCGACTGGTCGGCATTGTTGGTGCTGGCGACGATCGTGCCCAGTTCCGCTGCGGTATAGAGCGGGAAGGCCGCCATACATTCGGCCTTGGTCTTGGCATTGGCCGACTTGGTGACGATATCTAGCGCCGAATTGGTATTGAACTTGCCGCCGTTGGTGGTGTTGAAGCTCAGCATCGGCGCATTATAGGCGATGCCGTTCTGATCGACGCCGCCGACAACGGAGGGGTTATAGCTGAAGGTCTTTTCCGGCGAATTGTCCCAGTCGATCTGACGGATATAGCCGCCCCAGTTGTTGCCGCCGGCATTGGCGACCTGATGGCTGTCGCCCAGATATTTGCGCGACGACAGGTTGAAGATCACACCCAGACGGTTGTCGAAAAACTTGCGCGAGGCGACAATGTTGAAATCGGGCGCCCATTTTTCACTCAGTGAATTGCGCTCACCGGCGACCCGCATGGAGAAGTAAGGCTTCTTGAAATCGAGCGCCGAACGCGTCTTGATCTGAACCGAACCGCCAAGACCGCCTTCGGTCATATCGGCCGTGTTCCCCTTGACCACGTCGATGCTCTGGATCAGGTCGGCGGGCAGGTTGCGCAGATCGGACCCGCGCGAGGCATCGGGGTTCTGCGCCAGGGCGAAACCGTTGGGCGCGGTGGACATGCCGTCCAGTTCGACGCGCGTCAGGTCCGCGCTGTTACCGCGCAAGCTGAAGCTTTCGCCCTCGCCCGTTTCACCCCGTTGCAGCCCCATGCCCGGAATACGCGACAGGGCCTCGTTGACGTTACGGTCAGGGAACGAGCCGACATCGTCGGCGACGATCGAGTCGACCGCCGTCTTGGCCTTCTTCTTGCGGTTGATGGCCGACTGCTGCGACGCGCGCACACCGACGACGACGACCTCGGTCGTTTCGTCGCCTTTGGCCGCGACGGGGGCGGTTTCCTGAGCTATTGCGCTGCTGCCGACGCCCATAAGCGCCAGCACACCCAATCCCGTGCCGGTCATGAGGTAGCGTACAAAACGCGTCCCGGGTTTATTAGACATATTTCTTCCTCCGTTACGCCGTGAGACCGGCGCCTTTTTTATTTCGCCTCCGGAATGAAACCTTCCGGATTGACGTGCGGTTTTCCCGGTCAAACCCCTGATCGGGAAAGGTTATGCGAAGCCTCAGGCCTCGAATTCGAAAAAGGGCGCAGGTTGCGGATTTTCACCGCAACCTGCCTGCGCGCCGGAGGGCTCGGGGCTCCGTTGCGCAAGTTTCAGGGATAGAGGGACGGCATGAAGACACGCAGCCGCCCTCCTGAGTAAGGCTGCCTGTGCAGCGTCACCCGAGCCGGAAGTTCAGTTTGTCGAAAGCGGTCTGCGCCTGAGGCTCAACCGACCGGTAAAGTGGCGCGTCCGCCACCTGCGGGAAGTCGAAGACAGGGACAAAGGCCCTGTGGTTCAGAATCCATGTTTCGCCCCAAGGTTTTTGTTTCGTTACGGTAATGCCTGAATCGGCATTCCGGATTGATAATATGTTAGCGCTAACTTTTATGAATTCGCAAGATTATAAATTTCAAACCGAAAATATTTTAAACTTAAAATGGAATAAGTTGCTTAAAAACAACAGTAATTATATAAATATAGGCATGAAAAATCGATCCATTATTATGAATAATGGAGAATATTATACATCAAAATACATGATCTAATAAAATCATCCCTGCTTCCGCCTGTCCTTATTGGGCAGTTTCGGAAGGTCTTGTATATGAAGACGGTCGGCATCGGAATTTCAGACAAAATGGGGCAAATATTTTTTGCCCCCCATCGGGCAAACGAAAAACGGCGGAACCCGGTCAGGTTCCGCCGCTTGAAGGGCCATATTGTATAGAGGATTACTTTTTCCAGAGGTGTTCGATGGCTTCCAGAGTACGGCCTTTGGTTTCCGGCACGAACTTCCACACGAACAGGCCCGACAGGATCGAGCAGGCGCCATAGACGTAGAACGAGAAGCCGTGGTTGAAGGCGGCGATCAGCTGCGGATTGCCGTCCATCATCGGGAAGGTCTGCGACACGATGAAGTTGGCGATCCACTGGGCGGCGACGGCGACCGACATGGCCTTGCCCTTGATCGAGTTGGGGAACATCTCCGCCAGCATGACCCACACGATCGGGCCCCACGATAGCGAGAACCCGGCGATATAGGTGATAGCGACGATCAGATAGATGATGCCCGGCTGCTCTGCGGGGTTTTGCGTCTGATAGAGGATACCAAGGAAGATCAGCGAAGCCGCCATGACGGCGGAACCGAGGATCAGCAGCGGCTTGCGGCCCCAGTGATCGACCGTAAACAGGGCGATGACGGTGAAGACGACCATGGCAATACCCATGATCACCGTATTGAGCATGGCCGCGTCCTTGCCTAGGCCCAGGTTCTCGAACATGGTCGGCGCGTAGTAAAGCACCGCATTGATGCCGACGACCTGCTGGAACACCGACAGCAGAATGCCGACGGTCAGAACCCCCAGACCGAACGACAGAAGCTTGCCCGAATGCTGAACGAGGCTACCGCGGATCTCGGTCAGGGTCGCTTCGACCTCATCGGCGGGATTGGCCTTCGACAGGATCTCGCGAGCCTTGTCTTCCTTGCCTTTCAGCATGTACCAGCGCGGCGTGTCCGGCATCAGCAGGGCTGCGACGAAGAAGATGCCGGCGGGGATGGCGCACGAGGCCAGCATGTAGCGCCAGCCGAGATCGTGCAGCCAGCTCTCATCACCCATGCGCGAAATCTGCATATTGACGAAATAGACTAGAGTGATGCCGGTGACGATGGCGATCTGCTCCAGCGAGACGAACAGGCCACGCTGTTTGGCCGGGGCGATTTCGGCAATATACATGGGCGAAATCAGCGAGGCCATGCCGATGGCGATGCCGCCGAAGGTGCGGTAGATCAGGAACGGCCAGATGGCCTCGGTCCCCATCTGACCGACCGGGGCCAGAAGCGTCTCCGGAAAGGCCGACAACAGCGACGAGACGAAAAACAGCGACGCCGCGATCAGCATCCCGGCGCGACGGCCCAATGCGGTCGCCAGCGGTCCGGCGATGGCCGAGCCGATGACGCAGCCCAAGAGCGCGATGCCGACGGCAAAACCGTGGACGGTGTTCTTGAAATCCACCGACCAGTCGGTGTGCGGCACGACGAAATTGAACTTGATCGACTGTTCGGCGCCGGAAATCACGGCGGTGTCATAGCCGAACAGCAAGCCGCCGAGCGAGGCGCCGACGGCGAGCCCCAGCACCAGCCCGGTGTTTATCTTGCCTGATGAGGCGGTCATTAAAGTGTCCCCTTCTGCCGGCGCTACAGTTCCCCCACGGGACCGATATCGGCGCGCAGTCTGTTAAGCGTTTCCAAGTCCTGCCCGTGCGCTCTTATTCTTATATGGCGATCAGGCAGGCGTAATCTGCCCGAAATTTTCGATCTGGCAAGCGCAAAATGATAGCGGTACCATTGTTGCGCTGCAACAGATTCAATACTCAGACCTAATATCCTTTTTAGTGATTATGCCGGGGCATTTTATCGGCGATCTTCGTATATTTGAGCGCCGGTTCCATCACCGCGCCGGTGTGCAATTGCCCCACGGTCTGACGGTAGATTTCCTGCCACATGGTCGCCGATTCCGGCACCGGCGGGATGCCGTCGGCCTTGCGCGCGGCGATTTCCTCATAGCTGACCAGCATATTGCAGGCCCCCGTATTGAGATCGATGCGGATCACATCCCCCGTCCGCAGCCACGCCAGACCGCCGCCGACCGCACTTTCGGGTGACGCATTGAGGATCGACGGCGAATCCGCCGTCCCCGACTGACGTCCATCGCCGATGGTCGGCAAGGACGTGATGCCGCGTTTCAGCAGATGATCGGGCGGCTGCATATTGACGACCTCCGCAGACCCCGGCCAGCCGACCGGGCCGGAACCCCGGATGACGAGGATCGAGCGCTCGTCGATCCCCAGCGCCGGGTCGTTGATGCGGTGATGGTAGTCGTCGGAACCGTCGAAGACGAAGGCCTTACCTTCGAAAATATTTTCCTGCCCCGGTTCACTGAGATAGCGTTTGCGGAATTCGTCGCTGATGACGCTGGTCTTCATGATGGCGAAGTCGAACAGATTGCCCTTGAGGACGAGGAAACCCGCCCGCTCCATAATCGGCTCGGCGATGGTGCGGATCATTTCGCGGTCACGCGTTTCACGGCCTGCGACGTTTTCGGCCAGGGTCTTGCCGGTGATCGTCGCCGCCGTCCCGTCTATGATGTTTTCCTTGAGCAACTCGACGTGGATCGCCGGGACGCCGCCCGCGCGGTGGAAGCGCTCGCCCAGATACTTGCCCGCGGGCTGCATATTGAGGATCAGCGGGATGTCGTAGGCCGCCATCCAGTCGGCTTCGGTCAGTTCCACGCCCGCGTGACGCGCCATGGCCACGATATGCGGCTGAGCATTGGTCGACCCGCCCAGCGCTGCCACGGCGGCAATGGCGTTGGTGAACGAGGCCTTGGTCAGGATCTTCGACGGTTTGAGGTCTTCGTACGCCATCTCGACGATGCGGCGGCCGGTTTCATAGGCCATCTGCCCGCGCTCACGATAGGGTGCGGGAATAGCCGAGCAACCGGGCAGCGACAGACCCAGAGTTTCGGCCACCGCGTTCATCGTCGAGGCCGTGCCCATGGTGTTGCAATGGCCCGACGAAGGGGCGGAGGCACAGGCGGCTTCTAAGAACTCGTCCTCGGTGATCTTCCCTGCCGCCAGCGCCCGGCGCGAGCGCCAGATGACCGTACCGGAGCCGACCAGTTCGCCCTCGTGGTGGCCGTCGAGCATAGGTCCGCCCGACAGGACAATGGCGGGGATATCCACGGCGGTCGCCGCCATGATCCCCGCCGGAGTCGTCTTGTCGCAGCCGGTCGTCAGGACCACCGCATCAATCGGGTATCCGTGAAGTATCTCGACCAGAGTCATATAGCTGAGGTTGCGGTCTACCGCCGCCGTCGGACGGCGGCAGTTCTCGAAGATCGGGTGGCAGGGAAACTCCATGCAGATGCCGCCCGCGTCGCGGATGCCGTCGCGGGTGCGCCTGGCCAGTTCCAGATGGATGCGGTTGCACGGGCTGAGGTCCGACCCCGTCTGGGCGATACCGATGATCGGACGGCCCGAGCGCAGTTCCTGCGGCGTGATGCCGTAGTTCATGAAGCGCTCCAGATACAAGGCCGCCATGTCGATATGACCGGGGGCTTCGAACCATTCCTGAGAACGGAAGCGACCGTTCGGGGTCTGCGGTGTGCGCGTCATTTAGAAGGCTCCGATGGTCTTGCGGCCCGTCACAGTGATGGTCGCCGCGGTTCCGGCGGCCGGTTTGAGGTCCTTACGCGCCTCCGGCTGGCCGCCACCGATCCATAACTCGACCGCTCCGGCCTCTACCTGACGCTGGCCGTTGACGTCGACCACGCTCATCGCCTTGGCATCGACCGTAAAGGTGACCTTTTTAGTTTCACCGGCCTTCAGGCTGATGCGCTGGAAGCCTTTCAGGGCGCGGACCGGGGCGCCCGTAACGGCGCGTTTGACGTACAGCTGGACCACTTCATCGCCATCGCGCTGGCCACTATTGGTGACGCTGACCGTGACCTTGACGCTGCCGCCCGCCTTGACGCTCTTGGCGCTGAGCACCGGCTTGCCATAGGCAAAAATCGTGTAGCTAAGGCCATAACCGAACGGATAGAGCGCCTCGCCGGTGAAGTAACGGTAGGTGCGCCCATTCATCGAATAGTCCTTGAACGGCGGCAACTGATCGGCGGACTTATAGAAGGTCAGCGGCAAACGGCCCGCCGGACTGAAATCCCCGGCAATCAGGTTGGCGATGGCGCGACCGCCCTCCCCGCCCGGATACCAGGCCTCAATGATGGCGGGCAGGTTCTTGTCCGCCCAGTTGACGCTCATGGCGCTGCCGTTCATCAGCACCAGCACGACCGGCTTACCCGTCGCGTGCAGTTGCTCGATCATCTTCTGCTGCGGCGCGGGCAGATCAAGCGAGGTGCGGTCGCCCCCAGCGAAACCAGGTGCTGCCACGCGCATTTCCTCGCCTTCAAGGCGCGAGGTCAGGCCCGCCGCAAAGACGATCAGGTCGGCGTCCTTCGCCGCCGCGACGGCCTTTTCACCGCCGGCGCTGGGGCGGCTCCACTGGAACTTCTGGTCTTCGCGGGTGCCGCGCTGCACGGCTTCGACGCGCAGTTTATAGGTCTTGCCCGCCTCTAACTGGACGTCGCTGTCCGACGTCGGCCAGGCGATGTCCCACACGTCCGCGATCAGCTTGTCGTCGATAAAGACGCGATAGCCGTCGTCGCCGGTAAAGCGGAAGCGGTGCGCACCGGTTTCCTCGGCCTTGATATAGCCGCTCCAGCGCGTCGAGCTTTCACGCTCTTCGCGCGTCGGACGGCCCCAGCTGAATTTGGCGTTCTTATCGGTGCGGGTGGCAACCACTGCGCCTTCCAGCTTCGGTCCCTTGAACTCCTCGAATTTCAGGCCCTTTTCTGTACAGGCGGCGTCGACACACAGCACGCTGTCGGGCACATCCTGAAGCGGCGGCGCAACCCAACCCGTGCCTTCGATATAGGTTACCTCGGCGTCGGGAAAACGCGCCTTGATCCCGGCATAAACGGTGATCGGCTTTGACGGGGTGCCGTTATAGTTGCCGACCAGCGCCTCGGCGGTATTGGCGTTCGGGCCAATGACCGCGATGCGTTTCGGCGCAGCCTTCAAGGGTAGAAGACCATCATTTTTAAGCAAAACCAGCGACTTTTCGGCGGTTTTTAAATTCAGTTCGCGCTGTGCCGGGGTGTCGTAATCCTTCGCCGTAATCGCCGCATAGGGCCCGGTGCCCGGCGCATCGAGCAGGCCCAGACGATAACGGACCTCGAACATGCGAATGAGCGCCGCGTCGAGATCGGCCTCGCTCATCAGGCCCTGCTTCACCGCATTGACGGTGACTGCCGGATCGAAGGTCTTGTTACCATTGAAATCGCAGATCAGGTCGGTCCCGGCCTTCACCGCCGAGGCGACCGCTTCTTCCGGCGTCTTCACATAGGCGTGCGAGGTCGTCAGATAGAAATCCGCCACGGCGGCGCAGTCCGACACGATATGGCCCTTGAAGCCCCACTGGGTTTTCAGGATGTCCTTGAGATACGGCGTGTAACCGCAGGCAGGGACACCATTGACGGCATTGTAGGCGCACATCAGCCCCTCGACGCGGGCCTCGGTCACGCCGGCGTAAAACGCGGGCAGATAGGTATCGACCTCGTCACGCTTCGACGGGTGAATATCGTCGAAATGGCGGTCGGCTTCGGGGCCGGAATGGACGGCGAAGTGTTTGATGACGGCGGCGGTCTTGGGGTGTTTCGGATCGTCACCCTGCAAGCCCTTGATGAACGACACGCCCATGCGCGAGGTCAGGAACGGGTCCTCGCCATAGGTTTCCTGTCCCCGGCCCCAGCGCGGATCGCGGAAGATATTGACGTTCGGCGACCAGACGCTCAGGCCTTCGTAGCGTTTCGTCGAACCGCCCGAGGCCGTGCGGGCCTTCAGGTTCTTGGCGCGAAACTCGGTGGCGATCGTGTCGGCCACGTCGTGCATCAGGCTGGTGTCGAAGGTCGCCGCCAGACCGATCGCCTGCGGAAACACGGTCGCCTCACCCGCCCGCGCCACGCCATGCAGGCCTTCGTTCCACCAGTCGTAGGCAGGTACCCCCAGACGCGCAATGGCCGGAGTGCCGCTCTGAAGCTGCGCCGCCTTTTCCTCAAGCGTCATCCGCGACACGATATCCACCGCCCGCGCCTGCGCCGTCGCCTGAGCATCGAGGTACGGCGGCTTGACCTCGGCGGTCGCAAGCTTCGGCGGCGTTTGGGCCCCAACCGGGGTACAGGCCATACTCAGGCCGAGCAAGATCGCGAGCGTCTTCGACAGGGGGGTGGTTTTCATGAACGGCCTCGGTAAAGCGAAGTCTGAAACGGGTGAAAGATCAGGGCGGACATAGATCTGGAGACATGCCCGCCCCTCAAGGTGTCCAACGGGGAGCTGGAAACATTGGGGACATCAGGTTGACGGCGTCGCGGCCGGAATTCAGCGTGCGCGCATCTCTTCTGGAGAGGTCATGATCGGATCGTCCCTGTATTATTGTTCTACGGGCCGAATACGACGTTGCGTAGAGCGGCCATACCAAATGGTAGCGCTAACTTTTTTGAAACACAAGATCAAATCCAGGTATTTATTCAATTAATTCAATAATCTTATAAATACGCATGACATTCCGACGCAAACCGCCCTCCAGCTGGTTTACGCTTGCCTCACATGAGTTCAGACGCGCCGAATAGCCAAAACCGACAAAAGAACAATGTTTTAGTTGCGATACCGCAGTCCAATGAAAAACTGCCGTCCGGAGAAATTGGTGCCGCTGAGCAGATGCGCGCTGGTCCGGTCCCAGGTCTCGACGCCTTCGTGCGTCAGGTTGAGCCCCTCGACCGAGAGCGTCAGGCCGGGGCGCAGGCGGTAGCTGGCCGACGCATCCCAGTAGGTGGCGGGCTCCGTACCGCTGGCATCGGTGTTCCACGAGCCCGGCACGTTGATCAGAAAGCGGTCGCGGTAGCTGGCCGACAGGCGCAACTGCACCGGGCCTTTGGCGTAATAGACCGTGCCGTTATAGGCGTTGCGGGAAATATTGATCAGATCGGTCCGCAGACGGACGTCCGACACCGGGCTGAGGTCGTAATTGATGCGACTGATCACGTAGGTATAGCTGAGTTTCATACCCAGACCCGACAGAAGCCCCGGCAAGGCCGTGAATCGCGTCTGGTAGTTGATCTCGGCGCCTTGCAGCGGCCCGCCGGGCGTATTGACGACGCTGATGATGTGGAAATCGTCGTCGGGCGACACGCCACTATACTGCAGCAGTTCCTCCGGCAGACCTGTCACCCGGTACGGGGCCACATAGGTCAGGGTCTGGATATAGGTCGAGATGTCCTTGTAGAACAACGACACCGACGCCGCCGTGTCCCGCGACGGATACCACTCCCAGGCCAGGTCGAGGCTGGTGGCGCGGATCGGCTCGATCAGCGGATTGCCGGTTGTCACCTGCCGCCGACCGCCATTGACCGACACCGTCGTCGCCGCCGCGATGGTCGACAGCGGCGGCCGCGTCATGATCTTCGCGGCGCTGAACCGCAACAGCGTATCGGGGCGCAGTTCCGCCGTCAGATTGAACGACGGCAAAAAGTCATTATAGACGCGCTCGACCCGCGTCAGGACGAAGCGGCTGGGATCGGTTTCGGCGGGGACGTTGCTATAGAAGCGCGAGGCCTGATGGGTGCGTATCTGCCGCACGCCCAGATCGCCGCGCAGGGGCACGCCGTGCCACGCCGTCCGGAAATGCAGGCGGGCATAGAGGGCGGCATCGTTTTCGATCACCGACTGATTGAGACCGCGCGCCGAGGGCGGCGTCGTGGACAAGGCTGTGCGACCGCTATTGGACAGCAGGTCGTAGGCCTTTACGAAGGCGTCAATATCCGGCACCTGCCAGCAGCGCGGCGTTCCCCCCGGTGGATCGATCGTGCCCATGCCGCAGAACAGCGTTGTCAGGCCGGTCAGACCGTTCGCGGGCGCCGGGAAATTGGCCTCCCCCGCGACATAGCGCGACCCCATCGACCTATACGCGTAGCGTTTCAGTTCCAGCCCTGTTTCCAGCCGCCACAGCCCCCCCGGATCGTAGGTGGCTATAATCTTTGCTATGTCGTGGTCGTTGCGCACATAGTTGGGCCGCAGACGAATTTCAGGCCCTGCCGCGCCGGTGCCGCCCGCCTGCGTCACCAGCGGCCCGAAGTACCAGTTCGACGGATCGGTGACATCGAATCCATAGTCGATCACCGGCCGCGTCTGGCCGCTGTCGCGGATATCGAAGCTGTAACCATCGACGTTGAAGCGGTCGATCTGAACCGTCAGTTCCTTGAAATTATCGAGCTTCGAGCGCGACGCGCCGACGGCTATATCCAGCCCCAGCCGGGAGCTCAGCTGATGCCGCAGGCGCAGCGAGGTCTGACTGAAATCGGTCTGGAAATCGTCGATGGTGACTTCGGAGCGCACATCGACATTGTCGAACACACCATAGATGACCGCCTGATCGGCGTCGAGTTCGATCCGGCGCGGCACGATTTCCGGCTTGCCGCCCTGCGCTGCGCCACGACTGAAGCCGATGGCCTCCAGATAATAGTCGGTGCGCTGCGTCTTGTGCCGGGCCAGCAGCAGGTCCGCCGTCAAAAGGGTACGCGGCGACGGCTGCCATTGCAGGCTGCCGGTCAGGCCGATGCGCTCGACAGTGCCGATGGAGTTGGTGTAGCGGTAAAATTGCGGATGATAGGTCGCCGCGCGATTGAGCCGGTCATAGGCCGCCACAGACGACGCCAGATCGGCGGCGGGCACATCGCACAGACCGCCGGTCCCCGCCGTCGGCTTGCAAAACCCGCCGTTGGCGGTGCCCTGATTCCAGCCGCCGGAATGCACCCCCTGAAGTTCCAGTGGCGTTTCGGCATAGGTCACCGAGACCAGCAGGCCCAGCCGGTCGCCGTCGAAGGTATTGCTGATCAGGCCGGTGGCACGCTGACCCGACCGGTGGCTGAGGTCGTTATAGCTGCCCTGCACCGCAAAGGCATGGACCGGCCCCTTGCGGTCGAAGGGCCTCGGCGTCACCAGATCCACCGTCGCCCCCAGCGACCCTTCGGGTTGATCGGCGCTGGAGGTCTTGCGGATATCGATCCGGCTGAACAGTTCGGACGGAAAGACGTTAAGGTCTGAGCCCCGGCTCTTGTTGGCGCCCGTGCCGATCCCTTCGGTCACCGCCTGCGCCTCCATGCCATTGATCGTCACCCGGGTAAAATCCGGCCCCAGACCGCGCACGGTGATGCTGCGCCCCTCGCCCTGATCGCGCGCCACGGCCACACCCGCCACGCGTTGCAGCGCCTCGGCCAGATTATTGTCGGGCAGCTTACTGACGTCTTTGGCGACGATGCTGTCCATCAGGCCGTTGAACTGTCGCTTTTGTTTCAGCGCCTCGATCAGGCCCTGACGATACCCCCTGACGACGACCACCGGAACATCCTGCAGGCGACGCGGCGGGTCGAGCGGCAAGCGCGGAAGTGCCGAGGGGGGCGCGGGCTTTGCACGCGGCTCGGCAGCGGCGCGCACGATGTAGGACCCGCCGGGGGTCCGGCTGTAGGTCAGTCCCGTGCCGCCGAGAAGCCTGTCGAGGGCCTCGGCCACCGTGAAGCGCCCCCTGAGCACGGCGGATTTCCGGTTGGCCACCGACTCCGGCGCGAAGACGATATTGACGCCTGCCCGGGAGCCAACCCCGGTCAGGGCATCGGCCAGGGGCTGAGCGGGCAGATTATAATCCACAGATGCCGAAACCTGGGCCAAAACTTGGGCATGCGCCTCCGTTCCCGCCACAACGGCAGGTCCTATAACGCCGACGGCGCATAGAAAGAGTGTGGTTTTCATCCCCGGCCCGGTTTAACTGGCTTTGTTGTGGCGTCTGTATAACAGATGACTTGGCAAATCGAAGCCGACAATTTTCACGCATGAAATAGTTTTAGTAAGTCAAGCGCAGCGTGTCGCCCTCGCGACGCACCCTGAGGCCGTTCAGTTGCGCCACGGTCGCAGCGAATTCCGCTGTATCCTGTGCCTGAAAGACGCCGGACACGCGCAGTGCCGCCATGCGCCGGTCGCTCAGCACGATGCGGGTGGTACTGTAGCGATTGATCTCACCGACGGCCTCGGCCAGACTCGTGTCCGAGAAAATGATCTCCCCCCGCCGCCAGGCGGTGACGGTCGCCACAGCAGGGCGGTCCAGCACCGGACGGGCCGTGTCGCGAACCGTGGCCCGTTCACCGGGCGACAGGATGACGGCGGCGTCCGGGTCTTTAGACAGGGGGGCGACCTCGACCTTGCCTTTCAGCAGGGTGACGGCGACGGACTCCGGTTCGCGACGCACGACGAAGACCGTACCCAGGGCGCGGACCTGTTCATCGCCCGCGCGCACCAGAAACGGACGCGCCGCGTCGTGACGGACCTCGAACAGGGCCTCGCCGTGCGTCAGATTTATCTGGCGTCGGGCGCCCGAATAGCGCACCTGCACCTCGGTATCGGTATTGAGCATGACCCTCGATCCGTCGGAGAGGGTCAGGGTGCGCTGCTGCCCCGGCCGGGTCTCATAGACGACGGCGCGGGATTGAAACGCGTAGATACCCAGTCCGATCGTGGCGATCAGCGCGGCAGCGACGGCCGGGAGAAAGAACCGGCGAGCTTTTGGCGCAGCCCGTGTGTCATTCGCGGCCTTAATGCGCGCCAGAGGAGCGGCGTCGGGCAGGATATCCCATACGCCGCTGACGCGGTCGAAGGCTTCCGTCGCGCCCGGAGTCGTCGCCAGCCACGCCTCGAAGGCCGCTTCGGCCGCGGGTGTACGGTCCTCGTTTTGCAACCGGGCCAGCCAGGCCGCGGCGTCGGCGGTGACGCGCGACCGGTCTTCGTCTTCAACCTCCCCGCTCACCATGCCTCCATCCACTTCGTCAATTCGAGGGTTGCCCGGGCAACCTGCTTTTCCACGGCCGCGACCGTCATGCCTTCGGCGGCGGCAATCTCCTTGAAACTCTTGCCGTCAAGGCGGCGGCTGAGCAAGATACGCCGCGTTTTTTCCGGCAACCGCTCCAGCCCCTGCGCCGCCCGCTGCAAGCGTTCCTGCCCGCGCAATATCTCGTCCGGCAGGGGCGTATGGTCGCGTGCCGTTCCGGCGTCATCGCCCATATCGACAAAGGGCGCCACCTTGCGCCGCCGCGCCATATCGAACGACAGATTGACGGCGGTGCGGATCAGCAGGGCCTCGGGCGATTTGACCGTCTGAGTGCGCTCGAACGCCTCCACGCGCAGAAAGGCTTCCTGCACGAGGTCGTCGGCATCCTGAACCGCCACGCCCTTCCTGAGGATGGCGCGCCGGGCCTTGTCCAGCATTTGCGGTAGTCCGGCCATTACCTTCCTTTACCACCTGCTCCTTCAGACGAAAGGGCAAACCATATCCGACACGGACCATCTAAATAAAATATTGACTACGGAGCACATCCGCCCTGAGATAACGACACTCATCTCACGGAGCGAAGGCCATGATGGAACGGCGGCGCGTCATAACCGGCCTGACGGGCGCAGGCCTGCTTGGCCTTTCAGGGTTGCCGCGCGCGGTGCAGGCGGCTCCCCTGACGGCGCGGATCGCGGCACTGGCGGCGAAGAACCAGCCCAAGGTCGTGGCCTGGCGACGCGACATCCACGAACATCCCGAACTGGGCAATCGCGAGGTGCGTACCGCCGCGCTGGTGGCCGCCGAACTGCGTCGGCTGGGCCTTGAGGTTCACGAGAAGATCGCCCTGACCGGCGTGGTCGGCGTTCTGAAAGGCGATCGTCCCGGCCCGGCAGTCGCCCTGCGCGCCGATATGGACGCCCTGCCGGTGCTGGAAAAAACCGGCCTGCCCTTCGCCTCGAAAGCGACGGGCGACTATGACGGCAAGACGGTGCCGATCACCCATGCCTGCGGCCACGACGCCCACGTCGCCATGCTGCTGGGGGCCGCCGAGGTCCTGACGGCCCTCAAAGCGGATATAGCCGGCAGCATCGTTTTCATCTTCCAGCCTGCCGAAGAAGGCCCGCCGCCGGGCGAAAAAGGCGGCGCGGACCTGATGGTCGCCGAAGGCGTGATCGAAACCTATCGCATCACCTCGATCTTCGGTTTGCACGTCTGGCCAAAGGCGGCGGGTAAGCTGTACTGGCGGCCCAAGGGCTTCATGGCGGCTGCCGACCGGCTGGAAATCCGCCTCAGCGGCCGCCAGACCCACGGCGCGCAGCCGTGGAACGGCGTCGACATCACGGCGCTGGCCTCGGACATCGTCGGCGCCGTCAATCAGATCGCCGCGCGCCAGATCGACGTGACGGCCGAACCGACCGTCCTGTCGATCACCACCATGCAGGGCGGTGTGCGCTTCAATATCATCCCTGAGGATTTCAAACTGGGCGGGACCCTGCGCACCTTCTCCGAAGCCCGACGCGCCGATATCCATGCCCGCGTCACAAAGACCGTCGAGGCACTGGCTCAGGCCTATGGCGCGAAGGCCGAGGTCGAATTCACCCTGTCGGCGCCCCTGACCTATAACGACCCCAAACTGTCCGCCGACCTCATACCGGTTCTGGCGCGCGCGGCGGGCGGCGCCGACCGGATCGAGCCGAACACCACGGCGATCACCGGGGCTGAGGACTTCTCACAGTTCCAGAAGAAGGTGCCGGGGGTTTTCGCCTTTCTCGGCACCGCGCCGCCAAACAAGACACCGGAAGAGATCGCGCCCAACCATTCGCCCTATTTCGACATCTTTGAACCGGCGATGGAAACCGGTGTGCGCGCCCATGCCGAAGCCGCGCTGTTCCTGCTCGGCTGGAAGGCCTGATCCTAAGGATTCACGAAGCCCTGCACGTTTTCGGTCGTGATCGGCGTGCCGGTGACCTTGGCGACCTTGACGTTTTTCAGCGTAACGTCCCTCACCGGCTGTTCTTTTTCAGCCTTGAGGTAGGCGATGCTCTTGGCCTCCTGCACCGCGATGTTCGACACGTGCAGGCCCTCGATCGGTGTCAGCTTGCGCACATAGGTCGGCATCAGATTTTTCCACTGATAGAGGACGTCGGTTTCCACCGCCAGCACGCTGCCTTTGATCGAGGTGGCGCTGACGTTCGACATGTGGATGTTCTTCACATAACCGCCGCGGCGCTCGTTGGTTTTCACGTAGAGCAGGTTCATGATCGGCACGGCGTGACCGTCCGCGCCCTTGCCATCGCCGATGAAGTGGCAGTTGTCGACGAAGATATTCTCGATACCACCCGACAGTTCGCTGCCGACCGCCATAAGCTGATGCCCATTCTTGATTTTGCAATTACGCATGACGACATTCTTCGTCGGCGTATTGAGCCGCCACGCGTCCATGTCGCGGCCCGATTTGACCGAGATAGCGTCGTCGCCCTGATCGAAGACGCAGTCCTCGATCAGCACGTTTTGGCTCATTTCCGGATCGACGCCGTCATTATTGTGGCCGTGGGCGCGGACCTTGACGCGGCGGATGACCACGTCGCGGCACAGCAGCGGATGGATGCACCAGAACGGGCTGTCTTCGAGCGAGAAATCTTCCAGAAGTACGTTTTTGCAACGGTTGAACTGCACGAAATGCGGGCGCAGGTGGTTTTCCCCGGCGACCATTTGGCGTTCGCTGACCGGCACATTCTTGTAGGCCATATTGTAGAGCGCCACCAACGCATCCATGTGCGGCTTGGGGCGCGCGTACCACAGCTTCCACACGTCGAGCTTGGCTTTCAGCTTGCCTTCGCCGCTGATCGCCACGTTCTCGCACTCGAAGGCATAGACCAGCGGCGAATAGTTGAAACATTCGATGCCTTCCCACGAGGTCTGGACCGGCGGCAGATAATCCTCGGGCTTTTCCGAAAACAGCAGGGTCGCGCCTTTCGAGAGGTGCAGATTGACGTTGCTTTTCAGGTGAACCTTGCCCGTCGGCCACGTGCCATCAGGGATGACAACAACGCCCTGCCCTGCGGCATGGGCCGCGTCGATGGCTTTCGCAATGGCGGCGGCGGTCGCGGCCTGATCGTCCTGCCGCGCCCCGAAATCGGTGATCAGGAAACGTCGGGACGAGGTGAAGTCCGGCACGGTGATCGACGGCATGTCGAAGGGCGCAGATGCGCTCACCGTTTTGCGTTTTGCGAGCGGAATACCGGCACAGGCGCTTGTCCCCAGAAGGGGCACAGCAAAACCGGCATAAAGTACCGAACGGCGGGAAAAGATCATTGAGCAGTCTCCAGCACCGGTGCCTGCAAGAGGCCCGACGGCAAGGGTTTGAGGTTGTCCATGTTTTGCGGCTGGAAGCGGTCGCCGTACTTGGCCTTGAGCGCCGTATAGTCCGCCGCCGGACGCCCGGCCAAGGCATTGACCGCCGTATTGGCCACGCGGATTTCGAGGCGGTTGTCACCGGCTTTCAGGAACGGTTTGAGGTCGATGGCGTAGGGTGCGGTCCACACCGCGCCGACACGTTGGCCGTTGACGAAAACCTCCGCCGCGTCGCGCACCGGCGCGTTCAGCCATGCCCGGCTGCCGTTGCGGCGGCCATCGGGGATCACTTCGGGCGTGCCATTGCCGAAATTGAGCCGCGTCAGCCCCGCCGCAAGGTCGGCCTTGGTCAGTTTTACGGTCCGGCTGTAGGTCGCCACACCGGAAAAGTGCTGCCGCGCCGGGTCGTCGGTCCACGAGCCGAAAGCCGCGAGCGGTTTGGTCGACGCGCCGAAGCTCAGCGTCCAGCCGCTATCGAGGGTGCGCGACGACGCTTTGGCCGAAACGACCGGCGTCAGCTTGGCCGAAGCCGCCGCGCCGAAGACGAACACGCGCGACTCATACGGGGCCAACGTGACCGGCGCACCGTCCCAGACGCGCACCGTACCGTCGACGGCGTTCCATACCTGGCCGGTCTTGCCCGCGCTGAACGTCAGCGGCAGAGTCACCGGCGTGTTGCCGGTATTGGCGACGAAGTACAGATCACCGTCGGGCAGCTTGCGATGGACGAAACCCGTTTCCGGCGTGAGGCCCGTGACATCGCGCGCTGACAGGGTTTTCAACGCCGCCCCCACGGCGTTCTCCGCAACCGCGCCTTTGAACAGCCTAGCGCTGATCGCCTTGACCGCCGCCGTATCGGCATCAGCCTCCATCAGGTCTGCCCCGCTATCGGGGAAACGATCGACCGCGACGACCTTACCGCCCGCCTTCACAAAGGCTTCGATCTTTGCGTAGGCCGCTGGGTCGATGCGCGTCATCTTCGGCAGGATCAGCACCCTGGCGCGGAAACCCTTGGCCGACAGGGCCTGATCGTCCACATAGTCGAAACTGAACCCGGCATCGAGGATCTGCGACGTCAGGCCCTTGGTGATGTATTTCCCCGCCTCGCCATCGACCGATACTGTGCCCGGTTTCGACGCGGCCAGCGCGTCGTCCTGCGGGATATAGATGGCGACATCGGCGACGGGCTCGCCTTGTTGCAGCAACCAGCTCATGCGTTGGAGGTAGAGATTGACCTCTGGCATGACCGTCCACCACGGATTATGGTCGTTGAACACGGCGGCCGCGTACATGGCCCAGCCGGGCTCAGGCGCTTCCGGCGGCGAATAGGGCCAGCCGTGGGCGATGAAGTGGTTGACGCCTTGCAGCATCAAAGTGTCCGCCTCGGCCTTAATGTCGAGCGGGGTCGCCTGAAACGCGCCCTGATGCAGCCACGTCCAGGCTTCGGCGCTGGTCACCGGTTTACCGTACAGGTGGTTGGCGGAACTGGCCCAGCGCATACGCGAAAAGATGCGCCAATCGGCCCCTTCGCCGTCGGCCAGATCGACCCGCCGCATCGACGACAGCGTCACCGGCGGGTGGCCATAGGTTTGCGAGCGGAACCGCGTGCCGTTTTGCTCCGCCCAGTCGTTGACCGGTGTCAGATAGCGTTCCTCGGTCAGTTCAGCCAGCGTCAGGCCCCAGTCGCGGCGGATGGCGGCGCTGTCGGGGGTGGTGTCGAACCATTTGAGCAGATGCGGTTTGAGGTCGTAGCCACGGCGTTTTTTGAACTCAGCCAGCAGATCGTCGGTCCAGTCGGTGCCATAGGCCTCAAGGCTGTCACTGAAAACGGCATAGGGTTTGGCGTCGGGAAAGGCCGTCAGCAGGCGGTCGCCCACCGCGTGCAGATGCGTCTGCACGGCATCGGGGCTCATATGGTCGAGGACGTAGCCTTCGGAGCCGACTGAGGCGCGCTTGACCTGCTGCCCCGTCGGGGTTTGCAGCACGACGAAGACGGTGCGCGCGGCGGCTGCTGGCTTGACGGTGACCTTGCCCGCTGCCGGTTCGACCAACACCGCGTCCGCCGCTGAGGTACCGACAAAGGTGGCCAGCACACGTTCCCCGGCTTTCAACACAGGCAGATCGACCGAAACGGCCTTCGCCTCCAGCGGCAGCTTGACCAGCGTCACGCGAGCGGCGGCGAGGTCCGCGCTGATGTGTGGCCCGCCGAACGGCCAGCCCGACCCCAGCGTCACATCGACGCGCAGTCCCTCGGCGCGGCCTGCGTCATTGGCCAGTTTCAGCGCCGCCAGATGTGCGTCGGACAGATAGGGCTGATTACCGTCCAGTTCGAGCGGATAGAGTGCAGCCAGTTCAAACCCGCCAAAGCCGCCCTGCTTCATCGCCTTGATTTCGCGCACGATCTCGGCGTCCGACACCTTCGGGCCGAACCACCACCAGCGCACCATGGGCCGCGCCTCGGCTGGGGGATGATCGAAACCGTCGCGCAGGCTTTGCGCCGCGACAGGCCCCGAACAAAAGACCGTCTGGAGCATCGCCGTGGCGGCGACGAATGTCGTAGCGACCCTGAAGGCAAATTGGGGGCGACGCAAAGTAACCGGCATTGTGTTTCCTCTTCGTTTTTTATGTCGCGATCTGTCGCCGCTTTATACGCCGCCAAGGGCGTCATCCGTCACACCATTCTCGCCGTGATACCGGTGTCATAAAAACACTGAAATCATTTCAGAGGCGGTTCAACTATTGCGACAATTATCATATAAATCTTTTGACGCAACGGCAAATCGTCCGACGATCCTTAGGGCGCCTTCGCCTTGGCGCACGATCCTTGCAAACCGTCTCAGGACTTTGCCTATTCAGGGTATGCGACACAATTATCTCCGACGATTTAATACGATCTCCGTCGTGGACTGCGTTATGGTTTTTATCTGCGAAAGGAGCCGGTCGTGCGCGAACACCACCCGTTGGAAACAGTCTCAGATACGGCCACCCGTCTGGCGCTGAGCGAAGGCCGTGCGGGCCTTCTGACCATCGATCTCGGGGCTCTGGTGTGGAACTACGACCGATTGCGGCAGGTGGCCGAGGGCGCCCGCGTCGCCGCGGTGGTCAAGGCCGATGCCTACGGGCTGGGGGCAGAGCGCGTCGCCGGGACGCTGTATGACGCCGGATGCCGGGACTTCTTTGTCGCCCTGACGACCGAAGCCGTCGCCCTGCGGCCTAACCTGCCGTCCGACGCCCGCCTCTATGTGCTAAACGGATTGCTGCCCGGTGCCGAGGCGCTGGCTGTGACCCATGATCTGATACCGGTCCTGAACAGCCCTGAGCAAGTCGCGCGCTGGTCCGCCACGGCGCAACAGACAGGTCGCACGCTCAAGGCGGTTGCGCAGGTCGATACTGGCATGTCGCGACTGGGGATGCAGCCTGATCAGCTACGGACACTGGCCGCTGAACCGCAGCGACTGGAGGGGATCGACCTCACCCACCTGATGAGTCATCTGGCCTGCGCCGATGAGCCTCAGCACCCCGCCAATGCCGACCAGTTCAGGATCATGACCGAGATGTCGGCCCTGTTCCCGCACCTGCCCGTCAGTTTTGCCAATTCCGGCGGCGCGTTTCTGGGGCAGAGCTATCACAAAGCCCTGGTCCGTCCGGGCATCGCGCTTTATGGCGGCGCGCCGTCCACCGACGGCAATCCCATGCGGCCCGTCGTGACGCTTGAGGTCGCCGTCATCCAGACGCGCGAGGTTCTGGCGGGTACACGCATCGGCTATGGCGGCACGGTCGTTGCCGATCAACCTTTGCGGTTGGCGACCCTGTTGGCGGGCTATGCCGACGGCCTGCCGCGCGCGCTTAGTCACCACGCCGGGGTGTGGTGGCAGGGCGTCCGTTTGCCCTTTATCGGCCGCGTGTCGATGGATTCGATCATCATCGACATCAGCGCCTTGCCCCAAGGCGCACTGAACCCCGGCGATTTCGTCGAGCTTATCGGCCCGAACCAGTCGATCGACGACCTGGCAGCCGACGCCGGGACGATTTCCTACGAAATCCTGACGGCGTTAGGGTCACGCTATTACCGGCATTATGTGGAGGCTTAAGGCATGAAGATCGTCATCCTCGGGGCCGGGGTCATCGGCATCACCTCGGCCTGGTATCTGGCGAAAGCCGGCCACGAGGTCACTGTCATCGACCGTCAAAGCGCCCCGGCGCTGGAGACCAGCTTCGCCAATGCCGGGGAAATCTCGCCCGGCTATTCATCGCCCTGGGCCGCGCCGGGTATCCCGCAAAAGGCCGTGAAGTGGCTGTTCATGAAACGTGCGCCGCTGATCCTCAATCCGCTGTTCGACGCCGCGACGGTGAAGTGGCTGGCGGCCATGCTGCGTAACTGCACGGCGGAACGCTATGCGATCAATAAGGCGCGCATGGTGCGCGTTGCCGAATATAGCCGCGACTGCCTCAAGGCCCTGCGCGAAGAGACCGGTATTCAGTACGATCATCGGACTCAGGGCACGCTGGAAGTTTTCCGTACTCAGAAACAGATCGACGGCATTCAAAAAGATCTGAAAGTCCTCGAAGCGGGCGGCGTGCCGTTCGAGGTGCTCGACGTCGCGGGATGCGTCAAAGCCGAACCCGGTCTGAGCGGTGCGCGCGACAAGCTGATGGGCGGGCTGCGCTTGCCCAATGACGAAACCGGCGACTGCTTCCTGTTCACGCAAGGATTGGCGAAAAAGGCCGAGGCCTTGGGCGTCAGATACCTGTTCGACACGACCATCGACGGTATCCGCACCGACGGCAATCGCGTCGTCGCCGTCGCCACCTCGGCGGGCGAGATCGAAGCCGATGTTTTCGTCGCCGCGCTGGGCAGCTATACGCCGCAGATGGTCAGGCCGCTCGGCCTGTCGGTGCCGGTCTATCCGGTCAAGGGCTATTCGATCACCGTCCCGATCGCCAACGAGTCCCGCGCGCCCGTCTCCACAGTCATGGACGAGGCGCACAAGGTCGCCATTACGCGGCTGGGCGGACGTATCCGCGTCGGCGGCATGGCCGAAATCGCCGGTTTTTCAAAAGCTTTGCCGCAGAAGCGTAAAGACATGCTGACCTATGTCGTCGAAGACCTGTTCGAAGGCGCGGGTAATCAATCCGAAGCGAAATTCTGGTCCGGCCTGCGCCCGATGACCCCCGACGGCACACCCGTGATCGGCAAGACGCGCTACGACAATCTGTGGCTCAATACCGGCCACGGGACGCTGGGCTGGACCATGTCGTGCGGCTCGGGCCGCGTGCTGGCCGACCTGATCTCCGGCCTTAAGCCGGAGATCAGGACCGACGACCTCGCCTTGAGTCGATATGGTTAGAATAACCAACGGATACCGATACTTGCAACCGTCTCCTGAGTTGGTTTATCGCTCATCTGCGCCATATCCCGCGTCGAACCGAGTTTTTGCGTGTGGCTCAACGCGACATAGGGCGCGAAGCGACGGCTGATCTCATATCTCACCTGAAGCGCTACCTCGGCTTCGGTCAGCCCGGTGCCAAGGCCCAGAGCCCGGTCTTCGCGGGCGTTGTAATCGACCGCCAGCGACGGTTCGGCAATCAGGCGATTGGTCAGCAACCAGTCGTTCGACTGCCGCAACCGTGCGCTCACCGCGCCGTCGTCGCGGACGAAGACGTGCATCTCCGTCTCGAAGAAGTAGGGTGCCAGACCGCTGACCCCGGCTCTGAGATAGGTGTGATCGCTGTCGCCGATGTCCTGCCGCACGCCGATCTGTGCATCCCAGAAGGTCGCGATATTGCGGCTGTAGAGCAGCGACAGGTCGCCGTTTTTGCCCTCGCCTTCGCCCTTGAGCCACAGCTTGTGCCGGTCGCCACCGACCCAGCCGTCGATATCCCACTGCGCGACATCCTTACCGTCGTGCCACGTATATCCGGTCTCCAGCCGCACAGCGTTATAGACGGCGCCGCTATGATCGTGCGCGGGATCCTGTGCCTGAGCTACAACCGGCAGCAACACCAAAAGCACCGCATATTTAATGATGCTCATGGTGACCTCCCGCCTTTTCGACCTTTTCCTGAGTTGGCGGTGTGAACGCCACATCGGGCGCGGCCACCGTCACCGTCGTCATCATGCCCGACGCCATATGGAACAACAGGTGACAATGAAACGGCCAGTCACCCGCCTCATTGGCCGTCAGCAGGACCGAGACGCTCTGCCCCGGCGGGACGATGACGGTGTGCTTGTTAGGCCGGTCGGCGGCGGCCTGACCGTTTTCCAACTGCGTGAACATGCCGTGCAGATGGACCGGATGCGCCATCATGGTTTCGTTGACATAGGTCAGACGCACCCGTTCGTTCCAGCCCAGCGTGAATCCGTGTTTCGGGTCAAAGGTCTTGCCGTTTATCGTCCAGATATAGCGTTCCATATTGCCGCCCAGCCGCACCGCGATCTCACGCGTCGGGTCGCGCAGATCGGTTTGCGGCGTCAGGCTTTTGAGATCGCCATAGGCCAGCACCTTGGCCCCTTCCGGCGCACCGGTCTTCGTCCAACCGCTGGTCAGGTCCATAGCACTCATATCCATATAGGGATCGTCGTGCATCATGAGTTCCATATTCATGTCGCCCATGCTGAGAATCGCCCGCGGCCGCGGCGTCGGTTTTTCGCCGGTCATACCCGCCCGTGGGGCCAGCGTGCCTAGGGCAAAGCCCGTGCGGTCCAGCGATTCCGCCGCGATGGTGTAGGCCTTGTCATCAGGCGGCGTGACGATCACATCGTAGGTTTCGGCGTTACCGAAGCGGAACTCATCGACCTCGATGGGCTGCACGGGCTGACCATCGGCAGAGACCACGGTCATCTTCAAACCGGGGATGCGCACATCGTACATGGTCATGGCCGAGGCATTGATAAAACGCAGCCGCACCCGCTCACCGGGTGTGAACAGGCCGGTCCAGCTCTGATCCATACCGTTGACGAGGAACCGATACCCCGTCACGTCCGACAGGTCGGTCGGCAGCATTCGCATCTTGCCCCACTCCTTCGCCGATTTGAGCGCCTTACCGAGACCCTGAACGCGGGCATCGTTGATCAGATCACCAACCGTGCGGCGGTTATACTGGTAATATTCCGACGATTTCTTCAGGTTGCCCAGGATGCGCTCGGCGCTGTCCTGATGATAGTCGGACAGCAGCACGACATAGTCCCGATCAACATTGATTGTATCAGTTTGCACGGGATCGATGACGACCCCCGCATAGAGCCCATCGGCCTCCTGACCCAGTGTATGAGCATGGTACCAATAGGTGCCGGACTGGCGAATCTTAAAGCGATAGGTGAAGGTTTCACCCGGCGCGATGCCTTTGAAGCCGTTGAATCCCGGAGCGCCGTCCATCAAACCGGGCAGCAAAAGTCCGTGCCAGTGGATCGAGGTCGCTTCGCTTTTCATGGCGTTGGTGACGTGGATCACCGCCTCGTCGCCTTCTTTGAAGCGCAGGACGGGACCGGGAATGGTGCCGTTGACCGTGATTTTACTGACCGGCTTACCGCCGATCGCCACGATCTGACGGGCAATGGTAAGATGATAGTCTCGAACCGGCGCGGGTTGCGCCAAAGCGACCGTTATCCCCATGCACCACATGAGAAAACCGGCCAAAATAGCTAATTTCATATCTATATTCCTGAATGCCAACACAGGCGTCCGTGCGGACGCAATTCGGGTGTCAGACGTTCAGGCGGGGTGGCCGCATAAGACCTTCGCCGTCATGCGAGGGCCGATCGGCGGCATTTTCAGGTCGCAGGACCACGGGCGTATAATGGACCGGCGTAGCGATCCGGGGCGCGGACAGATCGGCTACGGCCCCCTGACTGACGGGGCAGTGACAGGCTGTGTCGCAATCGTGTGCGGGGGCTTTGGCGGGCTTATGAGACGCCGCCATTTCATGACAGGGCATGGCGACGGGGGCATCACGACGCACCTGCGCATAGGCGGGCGCTGTCGTCGTCGCCAGGACGAAGATCAACACCCCCCACAAAGCCAGACACCGCCTGAGCATAAATCCTGTCGCTCCTGTACCGTGCCCTACCCTACAGGGATCAGGGTTTCCACTCAACGACATTGTTGCCGGTCGAAATTTCCTTCGGTGTGCCGTCCAGTTCGAGCCGCACCCGCACCGCCTTGGCCCCCTGCGGCAGGGTCAAAGCCACATCCTTCGTCTTTGGCAGCAGGTCGAGCGGTGCCGCCAGTGTGGTAAACGCCGCGCGCGCCAGAACCTTGCCGGGGGTTGTTTCGACAATAACCGTGCCGGCCGGCGTCGGTTTCGCCCCCAGCGAATGGACGCGGACCGTCAATTTGCGCCCATTGAGCGTGAGATCGTCTTTCGACAGACCGATATCGGGCCGGTTCGACGGGTCTTCACCGGGCGTCACGAGCGTGAACTGATAGACCATGGTCCGGCGCGACGGGAACAGCAGCGGCAGGGGCGACCCGCGTTCCATTTCGACCGTTTGATCGAATGTAACGGCATCGGGCAGATCGTCGCCATCGGCATCGATGCCGCCCGTCACGCGCCACGTCCCCGACGCCATCTGATCCGCCGTCAGCACGCCCGTCACCTCACCCGTTTTCAGCAGATTATAACCGATGACGCGGAAGGCCTTCGGGGCGCCGTTGCGGACCAAAAGCGCCACATCCTCCGCCTTGCCGCCAGTGAACGCCCAGCGCACCAGATTACCGGGATAATAGACGTTGCGACGATGACCGACGCCGCCCAGTCGCGTCCGTTGCAGCAACTCGTTAGCCACGCTGACGCGATCGGACCACAGATGGCCTTCGGTCAGGATCGGCATGCGCTGGATATTGGCCTCGATTTCGCGCCCATAAAGGTCGCTGATCAGCGATTTGTCACCCGTTTGCTGCCAGCGGACGAAGGCCGCGAACTCCGTGTCACCGATGCCGCCCAGATTGCGGTCGATGGCCCCGCCCTTGCCGCCGACCTCGCCCGCGACGATCTTCTGCGCCAGAGCCGTCCCACCGGGGGCGCGGGCCATGACGTCGGCATTGATCTGCGACAGGTTGCTGAGGTTGCCGCGCTGGATATCGCCTTCGATGGGCCGCAGATATTTCGCATCCCCGGTCCAGATATAGGCCGCCCAGAACAGGCTGATCGCGCTTTGTACGCCGTTGCCCGCGCCCTTGTCCGTCGCCCATTCGATATCCGACGGGAAGGACCAGTTGCCTTTGGCATCCTGCTTTCCATGCGCCAGCCAGCCGTCGGCGACCTCCAGCAGCAGGGCCTTTGTCGTCGGATTACCGTTGTAATCGACCAGCAGCAGGCCCGGATGGGTGATCAGCAGACCGAACTGCCTTTGCCAGCCCAGCGTCCCTTCGCGGTAAATTTTCGTGCCGCTGAAATAGGCGCTGACCTCGTGGCGGTGTCCGGCGGGATTGACCTCGAATAGGCGCGGAAATTCGCGCGCCACGGCCATGCCGCGCTCGATGGCGGTGGGATTGCCCCAATCCATCTGCATCGATTGGGCTACCGTATTGATGCCTTCCTCATAGGAATGCAGTTCGTCGGTCGCAATACGGCTCAGGCCCCCACTCCACATACTGTTGGCGTAGGTCGCATTGAGCACCTTCCGCTGCGACGTGATATAGCGCTGCGGATCGACACCCATCAAAGCCAGCGGCACCCAGGCATTGACCAGATCGGTATCGTCGGACAGGCCGCCGCCGAATTCGCCGTTGTCCACCTGACGCTCGTCGATCCACCAGTCGACGAAGCGCTTGTATAGTTTCAGATCTTCAATCTGCCGCGCGGCCCATACCGGCACGTCAGGATCGCGCGGCGGCAGGACGACCGGCGCATAGGGCTGTTCCGGGTTCTTCTCGACCCAGTAGGCGCGCGCCAGAGCATTGCCCGGATCGACGCGCAGGACGTCGGTGATATCGCGCTCGAACCGCGTCCACAGCGGATAGGCGCGGATATTGGGCTGTTCCTCGACGAAGAAGGCGAAATTGTCGCGCGCCTGCTCCATGCGGTCGGCGACATGTTCGGCTTTCGCCTCTGACGCGGGTTTGAAGACCAGTCGCACCTGCGCGCCGTTGAGCGCCTGCGCGTCGAAGCCGCCCCCGGCGGCGGCGATGGTGATGATGAAACTCGCCGTCGGCGGCAGGATGCGGTCGCGCGTATCGAGCCACAGGGTCCGCGCCTCATTGGGTTTCACCGCGACGTTAATATCGATCAGATCGCGCTCTGGCCAGTTCGGGTCGCGCACACGAATATTCAGCGGCAGCAGACCGTTGTGTGTCGGCTCAACCTTCATCGCCGGCAGGTCGAGGGCGATCCCGTCCAGCCCCGCGTCCATATTCTCCCAGCCATAGGAAAAGCGCGTCGGCCCCTCGCCCGGTCGCGTATCGCGGAAATCGCCGGGAATCAGCAGGTGCACGACCGGCGCACCTTTCGCGCCCGGTTTCACAGCTTTACGCGGCGCGCCCTTGGGCAGGACGACGGCCACCGCACGTTCTTCCGGTACAAAGCGACCGCCGATAAAGCCGCGCACCTCGTCCAGCGCCGGATAAAGCCCGGCATCGGCGGACGTATCGACCGTGTAGCTTAAGGTCGCGTAACCCGCAGGCACCTCGCCCTTACTGACATTATAAGCGGCGATTTCCTGAATCGGCGTTTCCTGCGCCGTGTTCTCGAAGCGCAACTTGCCGCCCGTGTGATCAGCCACGACGGTCGAGGTTCGTTCGACTCCTTTTGTGCGCTTAAACAAAAGCTTGCCGTCGAGATTTAAACTGCCGTAGGCGGCACCGGTCAGCTCGATCCGGTTCCACGGCTCGTCGGGCAACGTCAGGTCATAGGCCTTGCCGCCTTCGGAATAGACGTTCCAGTCGGGCAGTTCGAAATAATCGTGCCGCCCTTCGAGGCGCGACCGGTTATAGACCCCCGGCCACGTCGTTTCGCGGATACCGTCAGCGCCCTTGAACATCTTCGCCTTCAGGTCGCGCGTGTCGATGAATTCGACCTTGCGGATGCGGGTGACAGGATCGCTCAGATAGGCGGGCGCGGTCGTCTCCCAGCCGTAGCGCTTCAGCCATGCGGTGCGGTTATCCGGCAAAACCGGTACGGCGGGCGTCCCGTTCGCCGCCAGCGCCGCGACACCCGCATCATCCAGTCGCCGGTCATAGATGCGGATTTCGTCGATATCGCCCGAGCGACGGAAATTGTACATCGAATGGACCTGATAGGGCGCGACGATGCGCTGAAACGGCCCGAAGGCGTAGAGGCCCGAGTCATAAAGCGCCGCCCCGTCCTTCTGTGCGGCAGGCTTACCGTTGATCCACAGCTTGACGCCGGTCGTCTCGTCCCACGCGAAGGCCACATGTACCCATTCTTCCTTGGCCGGAATACGGTCCATTTTAAACGAGACGCGCGAGCGGCTGAGATTGGTGTCGGTCACAAAGGCGTCGAAACCGTGCCCGTTCCAGTCGATGCGCAACCATGCCATGTCCCAGCTGGTGCCGTCCGCCGCGCCGACGCGAAACACCGGGAACGGTGCTTCCCCCAGAGGCTCGCGCGGACGGAAAAAGAACGACAGGGTGCCGCGCTGGGCATAGATATTGTTGGCGGCGGGCCAGACCAGAGTCAGGGTATCATTGAGACCCAGTCCCGGGCCCCTGGCGCCGTTCGGGATCGTCTGCGCGCCGACAGAGAAAAGCGGCTCTGCCTGTCCCGCTGCCTGTTCGGCGACCAGTCCCTTGTCCCCCGAAAGTGAGAACAACAACCCGTCTCCAGCCACTGCGGGCGACGCCAGCAGGGCGGCGATCAGGCAGGCATATGGTTTCATTCGGCGGCTCCCCTTGATGGCCGCTCTGACGGCGGCCCGATTTGTCATGGCTGTATAGCCCTCGTTTCACGCTGCGGCGACCGAAAACCGTCCCTCGCCACTTCGCCGCGCGCAAAAACTATGCAGGCCACCTTATGAGCGCGCATAAACGCCCCGGACCCGGCGACGGACGGCACACAAAAAAGTGTCTTTTTGCAAAGGTTGCATTTGATACTATGCTTCCCTATTGTGGAGGTTCCGATGCTTACCCAGACACCACCCGCCAACCCGCTTGGACTGAACGGTTTCGCGTTCGTCGAATTTACCGGCCCGGATATCGAGGCCATGGCCGCGCACCTCGTCAGGCTTGGCTTTACCGCTGCCGCGCATCATCCGACCAAGGCCATTACCCGCTACGTGCAGGGCGGCATCACCTTCCTGCTCAATGCCGAGCCTCGCGGTCAGGCGGCGGATTTTCGTGCCGTACACGGCCCGTCGGCGAACGGCATGGCGTTTCACGTCGCCGATCCGAAGACGGCGTTTGAAGGCGCGTTACGCCGCGGTGCCACCGCCGCCGATCCCGCGCAAGGGGCTCTGGAGAAGGACAGCTACGTGCTCAACGGCATCGGCGGTGCCTATCTCTATCTGGTAGGCGACGATGACAACCTCTATGACGACTGGACCCCGATCGAGGGCGCGACCGAAGCCGCCCACAGCGTCGGCCTGACTCTGCTTGATCACCTGACCCACAACGTCCATCGCGGCCAGATGCGTACCTGGGCCGAATTCTACAACCGCATCTTCGGCTTTGAGGAGCAGAAATATTTCGACATCAAGGGACAGGCGACGGGCCTGTTTTCGCAGGCCATGATCGCGCCGGACCGCGCCATCCGCATTCCGCTCAACGAATCCCAGGACGACCATAGCCAGATCGAGGAATTCCTGCGCGAATACAATGGCGAAGGCATACAGCACATCGCGCTGACGACCGACAATATCTACGATACGGTCGAGAAGCTGCGGGCGCGCGGCGTCCTGTTACAGGACACGCCGGAGACCTATTACGAGTTGGTCGACAGACGCGTCCCCGGCCACGGCGAAGACCTTGAACGGCTGCGCCGGAACCGCATCCTGATCGATGGCAAGGTCGGCGAAGAAGGCCTGCTGCTGCAGATTTTTACCGAGCCGGTGTTTGGCCCGATCTTTTTCGAGATTATCCAGCGCAAGGGCAATGAAGGCTTCGGCAACGGCAATTTCCAGGCCCTGTTCGAGTCGATCGAACTGGATCAGATCCGTCGCGGCGTCGTCAAGGCCTCCTGATACCGCACAATCGCAACCATATCATGGGAATCGGTGGCTTTTCCCCGCCGATTCCCCGGGGCGCACCTCCCATTATGTCGCAATTGAAACCATATCGACGTTCTGAAATCATAGCGCCAAAATCAGCATACAAATTTGGCAGATAAGCATCGTACTCGAATAAGAATAATGTTATTAGAAATAAACTATGCTGTTTTTACAATAGATAGTTTCGATTGCGTGACGGTTTAATGGCGATTTATTGACTAAGATCGCCATATATTTTCACATGATACGGTCTGCACTGCCGTAGTGCCGAGTTGTCGCAAGACTCAGGATCGTACAGTAAATGAAAAAATCTCCCCGAAGTGTGCTTATGGCGGCGGCCATAAGCTCGACCGCCGTGATGGTCTCCCTGCTTTCCGCTGCATCCGTCCACGCGCAAACCACTGCCGAAAAGGACACCTGCACTAGCGAAACCGCCGATAAGGCCGCCTGTAAGGACGAGAAGATCGAGGAAGTCGTCGTCACCGGCACGCGTCTGCGCCGCACGGAATTCAACGCCACCTCGCCCGTCCAGATCATCTCGACCGAGAAGGCCGAACTGGAAGGCGTGGTCGATACGACGCGTATCCTGCAAAGCTCGACCATCGCCGCGTCGGCCTCGCAGATCGACAACGGCTATACCGGTTACAACGTCACCGGCGGTCCGGGCGTCAACACCCTGTCGCTACGCGGTTTGGGCGCCAACCGCACCCTGATCCTGATCAACGGTCACCGCGTCGGCCCGGCCGGTACGCGCGGTCAGGTCGGCCCCGTCGACCTCAACACCATCCCGTCCTCGATCGTCGAGCGCTACGAAATCCTGAAGGACGGCGCCTCGGCCATCTACGGTTCGGACGCCATCGCCGGCGTGGTCAATGTCATCACCAAGAAGAAGTCCACCGGCGGCAGCCTCAAGGCCTTCACCTCCCTGCCCCAGCATGGCGGCGGCGAGACCTATAATGCCAGCCTGAGCCAGTCGATCAACGAAGGCAATTTCCACGGCCTGTTCAGCCTCGACTATTACAAGCAGGAAGCCTTGCGTCAGGGCGACCGCGATTATCTGGCCTGCCCGGAACAGCGCATCACCTATATGGACGGCACGCGCGCCGACGTCGTCGATCCCGCCACCGGCAACTACAAGTGCTACGGCCTGATCGCCAGTGTGCTCTATACCGGCAGCTACTACGTGTTCGACCCCAGCGCCTCCAACGGCCTGAAGCGCGTCATCTACACCGGTTCGACCGCCGAAGAATCGCGCACCTCGCGCGCGGTCGCGCCCTATATGCAGGACCGCTACCTGTCGAAGACGGTGATCTCGCCGGTGACCCGCCGGTCGGTCAATTTCACCGGCGGCTACAGCTTCGACAACGGCACCGAAGTCTATGGCGACTTCATGTACAACCGCCGCACCTCGCGTCAGGAAAGCTGGCGCCAGTTCTACCCGACCGTCAGCGCGTCGAACCCGAACAACATCCTGAAGGCCACCAGCTACCCGATCATCCTGATCCCCTACAATGTCGATCAGGACGTTCACTATACCCGCGCCCTTGTCGGTATTCGCGGCGACCTGCCGGAACTGGGCTTCCTCAAGGGCTGGACCTACGACGTCGCCGCTCAGGTGTCGCATAACAACGCCACCTATGGCTACGACTTCATCTATAACGACCGCGTCAACGCCACTGTCGGGGCCAGCGTCTGTAACACGGCGCTGCTGACCACGGCGACATCGTGCCCGACCGGCGGCGTTCAGTACTATCGTCAATCGACCGTGGAAAGCGGCGTCTTCTCGGAGGCCGAAACCGCCTTCCTGTTCGGCTACGAAAAGGGTCAGACGACCTATCGCCAGTCCTATATCGAAGCCAGCATGTCCGGCGACCTGTTCGAACTGCCCGCCGGTCCGGTGGGGGCCAGCTTCGGTTTCATGCTGCGCAAGGAATATATCAACGACACGCCCGGCATCAACGCCCAGAACGCCAACTACTGGGGCCTGACGACTGCCGGTCAGACGGTCGGTCGCGACTCGATCAACGAAGTCTATGCCGAATTCGGCGTGCCGATCCTCAAGGACCTGCCGTTCGCCAAGACCCTCGACCTGGCCGTGTCCAGCCGTTACAGCGACTACGACTCCTACGGTTCGAACACGACCTACAAGGCCAGCCTGAACTGGGCCGTGACCGACACCTTCCGCCTGCGCGGCTCCGAAGGCACCTCGTTCCGCGCCCCGTCCCTGTATGAGCAGTATCTCGGCAATCAGGTCGGCTATTCAACCCAGCTGTCGGTCGATCCGTGCATCAATTACGGCACCTCGACGACGATCTCGGAGACGGTGAAGACCAACTGTAAGGCGCTGGGCCTCGCCAGCACCTATGCCGGTCTCGGGTCTTCGGCCACGGTCTATACCGGCGGTGGCAAGGCAGCAGGCCTTCAGCCCGAAACCTCCGATAACCGCACGGTCGGCCTGATCTGGACGCCGAAATTCACCAATGCCAGCGTGGCGATCGACTTCTTCGAGACGAAGATCAACAACCAGATCACCACCTACGGCTCGTACAACATCGTGTACGAGTGCATGAACTCGGCCAACATGTCGTCGCCCTACTGCTCGCTGTTCACGCGCGATCTGGTCAGCACCTCGTCGACCTTCGGCAGCATCCGCACGATCCAGAACGCCTATGTCAACGTCGCCGAACAGTTCATGCGCGGCTTCGACCTGACGCTGGCCTATAACCGCAAGTTCAGCTTCGGCAACCTGTCGATCTCCAGCCAGCACTCCTTCGTGCGCAAGTGGACCTACCAGCTGAAGAACGCCTCGACGCCCACCAACTATCTGGGCTATGTCGGCTATCCGGAATATGTCGGTAACCTGACGGCATCGCTGCGTCGCGGCAGCTATACCTTCACCTATAACGGCACCTTCGTCGGCGAGACGTCGGACTTCGACTATTACAAGACGAACTGCTACACCGGCACCCTTCTGGGTGTCGCCAATCAGACGTACTGCTACGACATGAACACCGAGTTCTACGCCAACCACACCCTTTCGGTGCGCAAGGCCTTCGACAAGTGGAACCTGATCGCATCGGTACGTAATCTGGCCGACGAAACCCCGCCGGAAATCTCCAACTACGGCGCGGCACGCTACGGAAACGCCGCCCTGACCAGCCAGTACGACCTGCTGGGCCGGACCTTCACCCTCTCGATCGAGCGGAAGTGGTAGGTATCGACCGGACAGGTATGCCCCTGCCGCACCTCAGAGCGGCGGGGGCAACCGATCCGATCCAGGCCAATCTGATCTAGGTTCGAGACTCAATCAGTCCACCAAGTAATTGCGATAGCAATAGCGATGGCGGCAGCAAAATTGGCTGCGAGTTTGTCGTATCGGGTGGCGATGCGTCTCCAGTCCTTTAATCG
>NZ_JAQQKX010000012.1 GCF_028550415.1 Asticcacaulis aquaticus | reverse complement strand
TCGAGAAACATCCGCACAGCGCGTTCGCGGACTTCAGGTGAAAACTTGTTCGTCGTTTTGTTCATAGTAGCTCCATCTTCTCAGAAGTTGGAGCCTCCGGCAAAGCCGGGGCGGTTCACAACACAGCGCTATGCCCACCTCGACGATCAGTGCGTTCACGACGCGGCGGAAACCGTTGGGGCGACTGTGGTCGAGCTTCTGGGGTTTTCAGATGCAGCCTGATTCAACCTCGAAAGCATCGCGCGCCGTCACATGGTCGAAAATGCAGCCGGGTTTTGGCCTGCGGGAATATACCAGCGGTCGTCGCGTCTATATCGTGGAATGCCCGACGCCGACCGGACGCCGCACCATCACAATTGGCAATGCCAGCATCATCAGTGAAAGGGACGCCTTGGATATCGCAAGGCGTTGCATCTACTACTCGGACCCAGATGGCAATTTGGCCGACAGTCGCCTGCACGCGCGTCGCACCCCGCTGTTTCAGGACTACCTCCAAGATTATTGGCTGGTGGCGCGGCCACTATGGAAGCCGTCAACGCAGGTGACAGAAGACAGATACCGTCGCTTGTACCTGAACGACGCCTTTATAGGGATGGGCGTCGAGGAAATCACCCGTCAAGACGTTGTGCGTTGGCTGGGGGCCGCGACACGCAAGGGATCACCGGGAGCTGCCAATCGTGTCTTTCAACGTTTAAAGGCAGCGCTGTCCAAAGCCGAGGACTGGGGGCTGCGTCCACACGGAAGCAACCCTTGTCGAGGCGTCAAGATGAACCCCCGCCGTAAGGTGGGGCGTTACCTATCAAAGGCCGAGTTCAAACGTCTGGGCCAGGCGATGGAAAAGCACAGGGAGGAATACCCCATTCAGACTAAGGCGCTTCAAGTCCTCATGCTCACCGGTTGCCGACGAGAAGAGATCGTAGGGCTGACTTGGGGAGAGGTTCGCGGAGCGCGAATTCTCTTGGATGACAGCAAAACTGGTCCGCGTACAGTGCAGCTATGTTCTCAGGCCTCGGCTATTTTACGAAGTCTGAAGAGGGGGATAGCACTGACACCGGTCTTCAATCGGGGCGATGGTCGGCCAGTTCCAATGGAAACCTACTGGGACCTTGTGCGTCGCGATGCCGCGTTGGGCCGGTTTAGGCTCCATGATTTGCGACACACCTATGCCAGTCTTGCAGCAAGACACACGCTGCCACTTCCCACCATACAGTGCTTACTAGGCCACTCGAAGATGGCCAGTACTGCCCGCTACACACACTTCGACGATTTGAAACTCACCTCCATTGCGCAACAAATAAGTGACCTAATCGGCTAGCAACATGGCGTTAGTCCTCAACAATTCGCTTTATCAATTTGTCTATGGTTTCTAGTTCCGACTTTAAGAACTTTCTCACTTTCACCCTTGCTTGGCCAAGATCACGTGTGCCGAGGTGCGTCGGCAGCTGGTTCTCGGTGAAAAACAGACTGGCCTTTTTGGCCACTGCTTTTCCTTGCAGAGCTAGCGACATGTGGTCTGGGTCGGAACGTTTGAAGGCTGGGAATGGAACCTCGAGTATCTTTTTATGAACGTCACGCGCTCCAAATAATCCGCGAGTTTGAAATGCCTTTATTAATCTGTTGGGTTCAGTGGCGTTGAGAAAAGAGCATATATAGTTTGCTTCGTCTTCGTCATTGGTTCCGTAACCATAGGTCTTATGTTCAACTATGAATTCTAAGTCGAAATCATCCCTGCTAACGACGCACGCATTTGCGTCTTTCGCGGAAGAAGTATACAAAACTACATACTTGCAGCTCATGTCTTGTTGAGTTAGTTTTCCATGATAGTCCACCCACTCGGACGCAGTGATAGATTTATTTTTTTCCGTCTTGAGCTTGTTCCAAGCATCCTCAGTGCTTCGAAACCACTTTGCGGTGTCAATCTCGCCAGAAGAAAAAATGTCATCGGAGGACAACATCTCTAACTTGCGACCTTCTCCAATACGCGCAGGAAGCAATACCAGTTCGGGATTGTGGAGGTAATACGGCAGTACATTTCGCGATATTGCAGTTCGGAATAAGAAGTTAGTATCGATCCTGCCCTCAAACGGAGGTAAGTTTTTCCAAGGTGCTTTCGCATCCTTCTCCATGCTCTTCGAACTTTTTACAGTAAGTATCCTGTTTCCAATCGGTCCGGAAAAATCCTGTGTGACATCCACGAAGTAAAAATTTCTAGGTACAACTGTGGCGCCTTGTTTAAATTGCTTCTTATAATGATTTTGCTTGGCGTCCGGTTTGAGCTTGAATTCTGTGAACGCCGAAACTTGGCCTAATTTAGAATAGTGGTAAGTCCGTGGAGTAAAGCTAATTTTATCCTTCGTTTGCTCCCAGTTCAAGTTGTGAGCTTTCAGGCGTCCTTTGAATTCTTTGCCCTTGCGTCCGCTTTTCGGTAAATTGCGATCCGAGTTTGGTCGAGGTCGTTCGGTAAACAGAACGCAAGAAGGGACATTGAAAAGGGGTGAAACTCCATCCAAATCCCATAGGTCTATGATCTTCATATTGAGGGCTTTGCCGGACCGGATATTGTCATGATGATCCGCAGAGAAAAAGCTGCGAGGCAACACGAATGCCAGCTTTCCCCCGTCGAGCAGGAAATAGTTGGTACAGTGTGCCAGAAAAATAGCAGCGATCTCAAGGTGGGGCAGGTTTGCAACTTTTGAAGTGAGATTATGGTCTGCAGCGAGTTCCCGGAGTCTGTTCTGGTACTGTGAATTTCCAATGGAACTATAAGTAAACCAAGGCGGGTTTCCTACAATAAAGTCAAATTGTCTATAATAAAAACAAGGCTTGTACAAATTTTGTATTATAAATTTCCAAATGCTATCTCTGTTCTCTTCTTTGGCTGTCTTGAGTCCAATGTAGATATTGTAGAAGCTGTTGATAAGATGGCTTGGAATGTTCGGAACTTTTTTCCCAAGTGCAGACGCGAAAGCCTTCTGATCCAAAGAGGGGCTATTTTTGGTAAAGTCCGCGAGGCCCTCGGCGATATTTACGGCGGCGTCAAACGCGCCCGGATTGTTGAAAACGCTCGTATTGATGGAGTACTGAGAGCGGTCAATCCAAAGTTTAAATTCGTCCCCGAACAGGTCAAGGTTTACTGAGCCTGTCGGGGTTAAGAGCGTGTCGGCCAAAAATACATTCAATACGATGGGTCGTGTCGCGGCCTGAATTTTATCTCCCAGAGCGAGCAATACAGTAGTTTTTGCGACTAGAACCGACAGCGGGTGTATGTCGATTCCGCAAACCTGATCGGCCAGCTGGTCGGCAGAAATATCTGGATACTCTCTTTTTAACCTACCGATAGTCGCACGAAGAAACGATCCGCTGCCGCAGGATGGGTCCATTATCTTGCTTGATTTTTTCAGGTCTAGGTTTTCGACAACGCGCTCACATAGCCAGTCTGGAGTGTAGTACTCCCCAAGATGGTGACGAGTATCGCGATCAATCAATTCTTGATATACTCCTTTAAGGATGTCCTCATCGACATCCTTAAAGTCGTAGCCGTCAATTTTTGCTACAAGGGCTCTATACGCTCTCTTGAGCGGCACAAACGCGGCATCAGAGCCTATCCAGTGGAAAAAATCGTTATCTGTAAAGTTTACAACATTTTTTGTTGTAAATATCGATCCTCTAATAATCCCCTTTAGCTCAGCATCGTCGATGTGATCATCTTGGGTAATAATCTCATATGCCAGTATTTTTGCAAAAATGCTCAAATACGAATGTATGATGAATATCTGTTCTGACGCATCGAAAGAGCCATAGGCAATGCTTAAAAAGCGCTGCCATTGCTCAAACGCTACTTGTACTTCGCCAGTGTCTTTGACAGTCTGAAAATATGCGTACATTGCTCCGTACGCTTCGATAAAGGTATCAGAAGTCTGGCCGAAATCCCGCCTAATATTTTCAAGGCTAGCCTTTTGTTTTTCAGACTTAAATAAATAAGCGTCTAGAAAATAGTAAAATTCTTCCGAATTTGAGACATTCAGCTCAAATCTCTCTTTCTCTTCAAGTATTATATCGCTTGCAAATATTACTCCCTCCGATTTTAGTTTCTCGGCCGTCGATAAGTCCGGGGAGTATACAATCCAAGTGGAACAATCTGATGAGATAAGGGTATAATTGTAGACCTCGCCGCTATTCCAAATACCGGATAGGTAGTCGGCAAGCTGGTCCTTCGCATGCCTCTCCGTCAGTTTCAGATCTTTTTCAAACTCAATGATTATCCGCTGGTACTGAGTATCGGCGCGCCCCCGTTGTGACAGTTTTCCCGCCCTATGAACATTTAAAATCGCCTTTTCAGTCCCTAACGAGAACTGCCTAATGATCTCGCCGGCGTCGTCGCCGTCGAATAGCCGCGTCAGTAGGCTTGTGAGGAGTGATATTTTGGCAGATTCGTTGTTTGCCCGGCTGACGTCGTTACGAAAGCGCTGAATCTCGTGGACTAACTCAGACTTCATTAATTGTCTCGAACTGTGTTTGTGTTAGAGCCTACCATCACTATGGTATGAGGATAAGGCCGCAGGTGTGTTTTTTCAGCTTTGTCCGCAGTTATCGAATGCTAGGTAGGCCTGCACTGGCTGCGCATCGCAGTTGCGTGTTCGGCATCTGCGGCTAACACGAGAGCGAGAAGTGCGGCATTGGCGTCCCGTGTTTCCTCCACTGTCATCGCCGAGTGGGTTATCAGGTCGTCAAGGCTGTCAGAATGCGACTCGACCTGTGTCAGGCGTTCAAGCGCAATGATCCGAGCTTTGTCGAATTCGCCGAGCCTTTTCGCTAGAGCATCCAGTTTTTGTGAGATCGGGTGGCTACCCGGAACCTTAAACGCTAGAAAAATTTCGAGAACACGGCGTATTGCGTTTGGCATCATGAACCAATACTCAGAGTGGCCTTCGCCGACCGCCTCGAATTCAAGCATCTTGGAATAAAGAAAATGGTACTCGGAGTCATAGCCGCGTAATTGACTTGGCATTTCAATTATAGACGCAGTGCGGAGGCCGGATGTAGCGGGCATCCGCACGTCCATAAACAGCAGCTTAGCCTTCGCAGGTTTATCGTTCTCGGCTTTAGACCAATTGCGCCAAGCCTTTTTAAATTCGTTCATGCAGTGCGGATTGTGGGTGAGTATAAAAAGTTGTCGGACGTCCGATAGACGGTTTCGGATCAGCGCACAGGCATAATTCATCGCCTTCGTATCTAGGCTAGATATTGGGTCGTCAATTACAACGATTAGCTCTTTGAGAGACCTGCCATCCGCCTCAAGCGTAGAGAGGAAATAGCACAGTGCTATGGCGGTTTTTTCGCCTTCACTTGGTTGCCCTCGCACAAGTTTCCCATGGCGATGCAATTCGTATCCATCGGCCACGGCTACGATGGCTAATTCACCGTGCCCTAGGTAAGTTCGCATCAAGCTCGTAATTTGCTCGGCAGCCAATCCATGCGACTTCACTTTTGCGCTTAGTTCTCGAATTTTCCTTTGAGTTTCAGAATTGCTTTCGTCGATCTGGTCCAACGTCCGCTCCGCATCGCTGTGCGCAGATACCAACGCTACGTAATCAGCTTTACCTTCCGCGAGGAAATGCTTTCGGATATTCTCTCGTGCTTCCTCCTGACGCTTTGCGAAATTAGCTGTGGCTGTATTATGCTCGTCGATAAGGTTGTTCACCGCTGTTAAGGACGCGGCTAATTCTTCGAACAGTGCGGTCAACTCGGATTCGTCTGGTAGCGTGAATTCGACTGGCGACGTGGGCTGCGCTAAACGGACCTGTATGATCCGCTCAGCCTCGCGTAGATGCGTGACGGTGTTTTGGAAGTTCACCGTTAGGTCATTCAACGCTTGCACGTAACTAGCCTGCAGTGAGGGGTCTAGCTCAACGAGGGTTGGCCACTCTTTCGGGTGCGAAATTGCACCCTCAAGTATGGTTCGGACCGCTAGGTGGGCGTCGTTCAGTTGTCCCATCAGGGAAGAAATTTTCTCATCCAACGCAGCCGCCAGCGTTTCTTTGCGTGCGACGCTGAACGAGTTTCCACACAGAAGGCAGTTATCTAGCGCGTTTGAAACGTGGTAGTCATACCCCTCCTTAATCCATCGCACCATTGCCGGATGGCTTTCGAGTTCATCAAGCACCACCTGTCCAATACTGAGTTTCCCAAAAGCGCGTGCCCGTTCGATTTGGAATAGCACCTGCAATGGATCGAAAGCGAGGTTCGGTAAGGTAGGCGCTGGTGCCGTCAATCGCGCTATTTCTATCAATGCTTCAAGTTCGTCACTCCCAAGCACTGATTCAGGCCCGGTCGGTAGTTTTTCGTAGTCACTTTGCAACTGGCCAGCTTCGTAGCGCCTGTTTCCCAGATGCAGTGAGCTCGAAACGAGCTTCGCCCGCTCTGTACGATAGCTTTTAACCGCCTTTTCAGTGGTGCTGACTACCTTGGACTGGGCCTCTTTTGCAGCAGCGCCAGCGGGCACGGAGTCTATAGCGGCCTGCAACTCGCCAGCGAGATCAGCTTGTTGTTTGCTGATATAGAAAATGGAGTTGGCCCGACCTACACCCCATTGCAAGTTCCGATCTACAAAATCCACGTTGAACACGCAAATCCGGTTCTCAAGACCTCCGAGCTTCTTTGGAGAGCTGTAGGTTTGCGAGTTATCCATCTCAATCTCGAACGCGCATTGGTCTGGCAACGCCTCATTGTGCTCGCCAGCCTCTAGGCACGCAAATACCCGCGATAACGTGCTCTTTCCCGATCCATTGAAGCCGTAAACAAGATTGTAGCGTAGAAACTCCGCACCCAAATCTTTTGCTGTTTTGTCGGCTAGGATACCAACGCCCTTCAGAGTTTTAATTCGACTAATGATGGCCATGCTCACGTTTCTCTTGTCCGTGAGTTACGACGCCAATTCGCAAACCCACCCCTCGAGGTTTACGGTAACGCGCTTGGCGTGTGCGATCAACTACGTAGGGTTGCCATACGGGGTAGGCTGCTGAATGAGCGCCTAATGGAGCTGGTCCGCCGCAATTAAAAGCCTACGGCTTCGAATAAAGCCGGGCTCTAACATCTAGGTTCGCCAAGCGTTTCGCACTCAAAATGCGGCCATACTGTCGCCAGCGGGGAACAAACGGGGAATATTGACACGCTCCATCTCGTGATGCTTTTGTATTCCAGCTGGAGTGAAACTCTTGCAAATCCCTATTTCTCAAGCGTTAGAGCGGAAAAAATGACTCTGAACCGTGCCCCCAAAACAGGCTCCAAATACTCGAAAAAAGTATGTACACCTGACGCACGGTTGTGGATAAGTATTTTGCGCGAAATCAATGGCTTATGAGGGGGGTGGCGTACGACAAAGTGTCGTATCCGAATTTTCTTGCCATTTTTGGACGGATTCTATAGCCTATTCAGTACCTTAGACCGTGGCCGTTTGCTGACAATCTGTCAGCTGTCTCAAGGACGGCCCCGTCATGCCCCGGGAAAATATCAAGGAACTTCGCGTCTATATCCGCGAGGAAACCTACGCCAAGCTCGTCGCCCAGTCCGAGCAATCCGGCGTCCCTATCCGCTACCTCATCCAGAATGCCCTCGAGAAGCACACCGTCGAGGCGCGCGACTATCTTCTGCATCAGTCGGCCCGCTACGCCTATATCGGCGCATCCATGGCCCTGCAGATCGCGACCAAGCTCCTGCCCCCGGATGACCTGCGCGGCCGGCTTGATCGGATAACCGGCACCTTCACCTCGACCTTCGGATCGACGCCTGCCGTTCCCGACGAGGTGCGCGCCCGCATCGAGACGGCCCAGGACGGCTTCGTGCTCGAATTCGCCCGGCTCCTCGAAGCCTATGTCGACGCCGACGAAGCGGCTTGAGCAGGGAGGGAAGCCATTATGTCCGAACAGAAGCCCCGTCCCGAACGAACGACCGGTGCCGCCTGGTTGCGCGGCGGTCAGACCGTATCCCACACCGTCGAAATGGTCTGGGAGATTGCCAAGAAATTCCTGATCATGCTCGCCCTGTGGGGCGTGTTCTGCATCTACAGCGTCAACAAGCACGCCACGGACGACGAACAGCTGTACGGAGGACTTGCGATTGTTGCGCAGCTTTGCCGGTTCTTTGGCAGTCCATTGCCGCAACAGGTCACGGTCAAACAGCCCGACGGCACGTCGCTGGTCGTGTCCGTTTCCGATTATGAAAGCCTGCCCTATGTGGCGGGCGTTCTGGATCGGTACGGCGAGCTGATCTTCTATGCGACCCTCCTCTTCTTCGCCGGCGCGGCAGCCCTTCTGGCGCTCGCAACCATCCTCTTCATCCGTCAGGGGCAGCAGAAGCTGGAGGACAAGGAACTGCGCGGCCAGACCATCGCATCGGTCGCTTCCCTGCGTCAGCAAATCCAGAAGTTCAACGCCGATGAAATCCGTAAGCTCAATCGAAAGGCCATTGAAGCCATCGTTGGAAACCCGGCGCCGCCGATCGAAAAGCATCTGGAGACCGGGTTCAAAGCGGGCTGGCGCGACGCCCTGTATGTCCTAAAAAGCATCATCGAAAGGCCCTCGGATACGTTCGCCATCCTGCGCCGTCGTCTTCAACCGTCACGGCCATTGCTGGCACTGCCGGCGCCATCGACCGGCACCGCCCTCATCCCCTATGCCGGTGGCGCAAGTGGGGCGCTGTACGGTCAGGCGTTGCGATATTACCGGGCCATCGACCTGCCGAACTGGGTGTCTGGCACGCTGGCCAAGTCCGATGCGGATATTGTCCGCGATCTCACGGTACGTGCGCGCGCCGCCGGTCTCGCCGACATATATGAGCGGTTTAGCGACTATGAGCATCACCGTATCGTCGGTGTCGAGTTGCCGATAAACTCGCTGTATCAGCACTCCCTCGTCGTCGGTTCGCCTGGCTCTGGCAAGTCGCAGGCCATCCACGGCCTTATCGAATCCATCAACCGGCGGCGTGAATGCGCCATCATTTACGATCCGGAACTGGAATATATTCGCGCCCACTACAAGGAAGGGCGTGACGTTATCCTCAATCCGTTCGACAGCCGCACCAGCAGTTGGTCGCCCTTCAACGATCTCGCCGACTATGCCTCGTGGGAGCAGGCCGCCGCCGACCTTTTCCCGCTGTCGAAAGGCAGCCAGGACCCCTATTGGACGCTGGCGTCGCGCCAGATCTACTGCAACGCCGGCTATAAACTCGGTGTCATCAAACGCCAGCATTTCAATGAGAAGCCGACCATCGAGGAGCTGATATGGCTCATCATCGGCGACTTCGAAACCCTGCATTACTTCCTGAAGAACACCCCGGCCGAGCGTACCCTTGGGGAAAAAGAAGGCCTGCGCTCGGAGTCGCTACGCTCGGTTATCGTCAACGGCATCACCCGGATGATGCACCTGCTGAACGGCCGCGAAGACTTCTCGATTTCCGAATGGATCAACAGTCCGCAGACCCATGGCTTGCTGTTCCTGTCCCGGCCCCAGCATCTGGAAGCCTCGCTCAGCCCGCTGATTGCGCACTGGTCGTCGATTGCCATCACAACCCTGTTCACCCGCACCCCGGCGCAGTCGAAGAAGATCACCCACATCATTCTCGACGAGTTCCATTCGTTGGGTAAGGTCGAGATCCTCGCCGATGCCCCGGCGCGCCTGCGCAAGTACGGTGGATCGATGATCATGGGCATGCAGCAGGTCTCGCAGCTCGATGACATCTACGGCGACAAAAAGGCCCAGACCATCATCGGCCAGCTTGCGACCAAGCTGATCCTGCGCTGTCAGGACCCGGACACGGCGCGCTTTATGGCTGAGCAGATAGGCCAGCGGGAAGTGAGCCGGACGCAGGAAAATACCTCCTATGGTGCCCACCAGCTACGCGACGGGGTCTCGCTGAATACCAAGGAGCAGACCGAGTTCGTCTTCATGCCCGAAGAGATCATGAACTTTCCCATGTTCCAGGGTGTGCTTCGGGTCTCGAATGTTCGCGAAGGCCGACCGTTCCCGGTCGCGCCGGTCAAGTTTCGCTACCGCGACCGATCAACCGACACGGAAGGTTTCGTACCTCGCGTCGGGCCCGATCCGATCGACGAATTCATGAAGAAGGACCGGTCCAGTTCCAAGCTCTATGCGCTCCTCGACCGGATAAAGGCGGAAGGGCAGGGCGCGGACAATCGGGAGATCAGCGCGCAGGACCTGTCATCCGCCCAAAGCATATCGAACCCGGCCGCGCAATCCGTCAGTAGCGGTACGGCACATACGGACGAAGGTTTCGACGCGCAAAACCCCGAAAAACGGGCGAGCATAGCCGAAGGTCTGCTGGCGCCGGATGCCACCGAGGCCAAGCGGGAAGTGCCAGATCCGGAACTCGATACCAGACCTGCGGTCGAGGAAGGCGCACGATCGGAAGGTTCCCCTTCAGACGCCGCGGCGGCCCAGCAGAAGTCGAAGTCGGATGAGGAGGATCGCCAACGGTCCCTGTTCGATCACGACGGATATATCGGGTTGCCCTGATGTTGAAGATCACCCGTTTGAAAAGCGCTTCTCGCTCCGGCGACTATTACGGCAAGGACGATTACTACGTCACCGGTGAGGCCAACACCCCGAACCTGCGCTGGGGCGGGGAGGGGGCAACCCTCCTTGGCCTGGTCGGCGAAGCCAATAGTCTGGACTTTAAAAAGGTCCTGAAGGGCATCAACCCCGACCCCAATGGGCCGGCCCTGTCGAAGGCGGACGAAGCCTTGCGTGAACAGGCGGGCTCCTCAGGCGAGTCTGAGGCCGGAAAAACCATCCCGAAACACGCCCCCGGCTGGGACATGACGTTTTCGGCCACCAAGTCGGCCTCGATCATGGCCCTGGTTGCCGGCGATGAACGCATACAGGCGGCGTTCAATCGGTCGGTTCAGACCACAATGGACTATGCCGAAAAGCATTTTTCCATCACCCGCCAGCGAACGGAGGGTGGTGCTCCGAAGCAGATGCTCACGGGGAACTTCACCTATGCGACGACGAGCCATTCGATGTCGCGGGCGGGCGATCCGGAAATGCACAATCACGTCGTCCTGGCCAACGCGACCCGGATGGCGGACGGGACATGGCGGGCCCTTGAAACCGACCCCCTCTATAAGCACCAACAGTTCCTCGGCAATGTCCAGAAAGCCGAGTTCGCCCACGAGCTTCAGAAGCTCGGCTATAATCTGGTCCAGGGTAAGACACAGGGGACCTGGGAGATTGCGGAGTTCTCCGCGGCCCATCGCGCTGAAAATGGCAAGACGGGGATCGGTCCCGCCGACCTCCTGATCGAGACCTTCTCGAAGCGTCACGTAGAGATAATGGGGAAGATCAAGGCCGCAGAGGCCGACAAGGGCCGCGAACTGAGCAAGGGCGAGCGCCAGACCCTGATCCTGAAAGATCGGCCGCAGAAGCTTCTGACCGACCGGGAGGTGCAGCAAGCATTATGGAAGGAGGTCGCTAAGGACGCCGGCGTCGATCTCGACCAGATCGCCAGTGCGGCCAAAACGCGGGAGGTCGGGCAAGACCTGACGCCTCAGCGCAAGGGCGATATCGGTCTGGCCGGTAAGGTCATGGCCTATATCGACGAGAAGGTGTTAGGCCGAACCCGTGATCTCTCCGCCGAGGCGTCATTGGCGCTCGGTCTGCGCAGTCAGGAACGCCAGTCCACGATATTCACGCCCTATGCCGTCATCTTCGACGCCATGCTGGCCAACGGGAACCGGCACCGGATTCAGGACTATCAGGCCACAGGCTTCCTGCAGCGTCCGGAGATCGTCAAGGCGGATAAGGAAAAGCTGGCGCACATCACGACCAGACGCGCTATCGCCATGGAAGACGCCATCGTCGAGCGGGTTATCCGTTCGGAGGCCCGTTCCAAAAACTTTACGCCGGAGGCAACCGATCGCGCCATGTACGGCATCGTCGCCGAAGGCAAGGCGCTGGCCCCGAACACGCAGCAAGCCGCCGTCGTTCAGCACGTCCTGACGGATGGCGCGCGCTACTCGGTCATTCATGGGTCCGCCGGCACCGGCAAGACCACCACCTTCGATCTGGTGCGCCAGACGCTCGACAGGTTGTCCGGCGGTCAGGTCGAGATTGTCGCGCTGGCCCCCACCCACAAGGCCAAGGGCGAACTGGCAGACCGGGCCGGGATCGCGACAGATACGGTCCAGATGTTTCTGCTTCAGCAGCAGAAAGGCTCCGGTCAGATCGTGCCGTCCGGTCAAATGGCCAACCTGAAGGGTAAATGGCTTCTGGTCGACGAAGGCTCGATGCTCTCCAACGTCCAGATGGACAGGATTATCGATGTCGCGGAGCGCGCCGGCGTCGACAAGGTCATCTTTTCCTTTGACGAACGCCAGCTCGCGGCCATGGAGGCAGGCGCGCCCGCGCGCCTAGCCATGCACGCCGGGGCCTCAACCGTCTATCTCAAGGATAATATTCGTCAGGCCGATATGCCGGTCCTGCGCGCCGGCATTATGAAAATGGCCGACGGCAAGCCTTGGGAGGCGCTGCCATCGATCCGTCCCTATGTGTTGGAGACGCAGTCGAACGATGATCAGATCCTCGCGCGCGCGGCGGTGGCCAAATGGCAGGAAATGGGTCCGGACACCAAGGTCGTCGTTGGCACCAATAAGATGCGCGGGATCGCCAATGCCATGATCCGCGCCGAGCTGCAGGACATGGGCCTTGTCGGTCGCGAGGACGTGGCGCACAAAACCTACGTGTCCGAAAACCGCACTCCCGAACAGCTTGGGATGATCACCGGGTACGCTTTGGGACAGCGCATTATCTTCCATAAGGCGGATGAGGCCAACCGTATCGGGCGACACACGGTGCATAGCGTCGTCGGCATCGATATGCGAACCAACCGGCTTACGCTGGAGAGCGCAGCCTACGGCAAACGATCATACAGTCTGGCCGGTCTGACCTCAGGCCGCGACGAGCCGAACTTCGGGGTCTACCGCGAGCAAACGATCAAGCTGTCCGTGGGGGATCAGCTGGCGTGGAATATCACCGACAAGAAGGCCGGCGTCACCAACAACGACGCCTTCACCGTCGTCGCGATTAACGGCAGAAAACTCACCACCCAGAGAGAGGCCGAGATCGAGGGCGTCAAGTCGGTAAAGACCCAGGTCTTCGATCTGGAGAACGACCCGGTCGCGCGGTTCATGTCCCATGGTTATAGCCTGACGGCCAACCGGGCGCAGGGCGCATCCTTCGACAAGGTCGTGGCCGTCCTCGGCTCATACATGGGCGAGTTTGCCAACCAGGCCCGCGGCTACGTCATGGCGTCTCGACCCAAGCAGGAATTTCAGTGGGTGACGGACGATCTGAAAAGCCTGTTCCGAAGGCTGGCGGAGAATGACGGCATCAATCCCAGCGCGCTCAACCACATCGACCGCGCCATGGATCTCGCTGACCGAGCCGAGCGCGCGAAACCCCCGCCTTTGCCGGAAAAGGCCCCTGAAGTCCCGAAGCCGGAGCCTGAAAAGGCAAAGGCAGCCGAACAGGACAAGTCGGAGGTCCTAAAGCCCGGCGGACAGCACACAGCCGAAGATCAGAAATCATTGAACAAGGAGAAAGACATTGGCGAAAAGCAGATCACTCAGCACGACATCCCATTCTCGCTTTGAGCAGATTGATATGAAAACCTCTTATATATTAAGTCTTTGGAAGGGTTTTGCTTACCGAATTTTACCAGGTGGTGAGTTAGGCTGGCGCTCTATCTGGAGTGTCTCTTATGGACCTGTTTTACGCGCAGATCGGATTTGCCGAAACCTGGCTGCTGTTCTCGGCGACCATCGCCCTGATCGCGGCGGCGCATTACCGGTCGTTCAAGCAGGCTCTGGCGCTCGGCGGCTACAACTGGCGGGCCACGCCCGTTCGGAGCGCATTGACCTTCGTGGTAAAGCACGAGTTCTATTACCTCAAAAAGGTGCCGCAGCTCATTGGCAGCATTCTTCTCCTCGTCGCATTGACCGTGCTGTAGGCGAATTGGGCTGCGCTCACCGGGTGGACGCCCGATGACTGCGCAGTATCTCCTCTGTGGTGGCCGCCATCCGGATACGGATGACGAGGCGTTTCAGTCCCTGCTTGCCGATCACTACCACAATCGAAAAACCGAACAGCCGCGCTGTCTGTGTCAGGACCCCGGCGTTCCGCTCTACATCGCAAAAGTCGGAGATCGCTATCTCCTGAAGCGCTGGCCCAACAGCGGCGCCGAGCATCGCTACGTTTGCGAAAAATATGAGCCACCCCTGGAGGCCAGCGGCATCGGCTCGCTGATGGGCGGCGCGATCAAGGAGGAACCCCTGACCGGCATGACCTCGCTGGCGGTCGATTTTTCGCTCAAGAAGATCAAACGCGCCGAGACCGCAGCCAGCGCGCCTGAGCCTGTCGATGCCGGCGCTGACGACGACAAGACGTCGCCCGGTTCTGAGTCCCGGAAGCTTACCCTGAAATCCATCCTGCACTATCTCTGGGACAAGTCTGAGTTCTGCCGGTGGACGCCGAATATGCAGGATCGGCGGAACTGGGCGGTGATTTCGGCGCACCTGTCGCAGACCGCACAGACCTTACAAGTCAAACAGCTCGCGCTGCCACAGCTTCTTTACATTCCCCCGGTGTGGAACCAGATCGATGGTGAACGGCAGAGTGCCCGCCGGCAGTCGTTCTTTGCCGGGTTCCAGACCCGGAGTGGGCCAAAGCGGCTCGCAATGGTCCTTGGCGAGGTCAAGTCCATTGAGCCGAGCCAATACGGGCACCGCCTTGTACTCAAAAGCATGGGCGATACCCGAATTTATCTGAGCGGCTCGAAGCACGCCGAACTGCAGAAACGCTTCGGCTTCGAAGTGTCGTCGTGGCGCCAGCATGGTGATCCGACCGACAACGGGAAACCGCATCACCTCATGGTCCTGTTCACGGCTTCGGTGACAGAAACGGGGGCGCTTCAGGTCGAGGATCTGACTATGATGATCGTCAACCCACACTGGCTCCCGTATTTTTCGCTGCATGACGGGCTGGTCATTTCAACTTCGGTCGCGATGAAGCGTCGGTTCCTGAAGCCTATGACTTATAATCTGGGGAAGGGGCGGACGTTGCCATCGGTCATCCTCGTGGATACGCGGCCGCTTCAGGTCAATCTGTTCATCAAGACGCCTGTCGATACCGAAATCCTGTGTCGGTGCCGGGAGGAACTGATCGCGGCGTCCAGGGGCCACTCCCTGGTCTGGGCGACTGATGGAGGTGAAAACGTGTACGATGTGATTGATAAGCTGGGGAGGGCTTAGGGTCGCGTCCGATCCCGAAATCTTGACTTTTTGAGCGATCTGTGAAATAAAGTCTTGGTCGGCAAGGTTCGGGGAATCTGCGACGCCCTCCTTACAATCCTATACACGAGAACGAATTCTAATGGATCGTGACCTGTTGCGCTTGCTTGCGCCCAACCCAAACGCCCGCGTCTGCACATTGGCCTACGCTATCATGCACATCATTTCCCCGAGCGAGGCGATCGGCCGTCTGGCTCGGGGTGAACGTGTCGAATATTTCGGCGTGATCATCCGCTGATCAGGCCGGAATTTTCTGAAGATCACCAGAAAATTCCCTGATGATTTTCGGGAGGTTGCCGTAGGCTTTTTACGTCACCGCCTAACGTGGAAATAGGGCATGACGGACCTTTCTCGACCGCCGCCGGGGCCCGGTCGGGAAAGGTCTACCTCCCCCTGTAGTCACTGCCGTTTCACGGTGCTACGCTTCGCCAAGAGGTAAGGAGGGAAAGCTCATGTGCGGACGTTACAAAGGCCCTGACACATGGGCTGAGCTTCATCAGGTGTTGGGCAGCTTCACGCATCAGCCCGATATTTTCGACGCCGCGCCCTACGAGATCAGACCTACGAACAAAGTGCCCATCTGCATCCGGAACCATCAGGGTCAGTTTGAGTGGGTTAAGGCCCGCTGGAGCCTCATCCCGCACTGGCACCATGGCGCAATCAAGGACTGGAAGGCGACTTCGTTCAATGCGAAAGTCGAGGAGGCCCCAACTAAGCCGAGTTGGCGCGACCCGTGGAAGAAGCGGCATTGCATCATTCCGGCATCCTGCTTTTGGGAATGGTCAGGCTGTTAATTTGCACTGAGAAGTGACCCATTTGGCAGGATAATTTTCACTGAGATTTGACCCATGTTGAACTTCCCCTCGTTGTTGAACAGCGAGGGCTCAAGGAGTGATAGACATGGAGTTATTGAGCGTCATTCGACGCTGGGCTTTCCGGGATCTGTTGCCGGTCCGGGAGATATGCCGTCGGACAGGGTTGTCGCGAAACACAATCCGTAAATACCTTCGATCAGGGGATGTCGAGCCTAAATTCAAGGTTCCAGAGCGCCCCAGTAAGCTCGACGCGTTTGCTGACAAGCTGGCGCATTGGCTTCGCATAGAGGCGGGTAAATCACGTAAGCAGAAGCGCACAACCAAGCAGCTTTATGGTGACCTGACAGCCCTTGGCTATGACGGTTCCTATGACCGCGTTTCCGCCTTCGTTCGTGACTGGAAAGCGAACCGCCTTCGCGAACAGCAGACAAGTGGCCGGGGAACGTTTGTGCCGTTGGTCTTTGCAGCCGGTGAGGCCTTTCAGTTCGACTGGAGCGAGGACTGGGCGGTTCTTGGCGGTGAGAAGACCAAGCTTCAGGTGGCGCATATTAAACTATCGCATAGTCGGGCCTTCATTGTTCGAGCTTATCTACTGCAAACGCATGAGATGCTGTTCGACGCGCACCTCCACGCCTTTCGTGTTCTGGGCGGCGTGCCGCAGCGAGGCATCTATGATAACATGAAAACGGCCGTTGATAAGGTCGGCAAGGGTAAGGCGCGCGACGTCAATATGCGTTTCCAGGCCATGGTCAGCCATTATCTTTTTGACGCTGAGTTCTGCAATCCGGCGTCAGGTTGGGAAAAGGGACAGGTCGAGAAGAACGTACAGGACGCGCGCCATCGCCTGTGGGTTCCGATGCCAGCCTTCGCCGACCTGGCCGCATTGAACCTGTGGCTGGAAGAGCGTTGCCTGGCTTACTGGCGGGAGGTTCCCCACGGGGATCTTCCCGGTACGATCGCCGACGTGTGGGCCGAAGAGCTGGCTTACCTCATGGTGCCTGCACGTCCCTTCGACGGCTTTATCGAGCATACAAAGCGCGTATCACCCACCTGCCTGATCCACCTGGAGCGCAATCGTTACAGCGTGCCGGCCTCCTTCGCCAACCGGCCTGTCAGTGTGCGGGTTTACCCGGAACGTATCGTGGTGGCAGCCGAAGGCCAGATACTATGTGAGCATGAGCGCATTATCGAACGTTCGCACAGCGCTCCGGGCAAGACGGTCTACGATTGGCGCCATTACCTTGCCGTCATCCAGCGCAAACCGGGGGCTCTACGCAATGGCGCACCGTTCGTTGATCTCCCGGAGGCCTTCCGGCGCCTGCAGGCAAACCTTCTAAGGCATCCTGGCGGCGACCGGGAAATGGTCGAAATACTCGCGCTGGTCCTTCAACACGACGAAGAGGTCGTGCTCCAGGCCGTCGACCTCGCACTGGAGGCGGGCGTGCCAACCAAAACGCATGTCCTGAACCTCTTGCATCGCCTGATCGACGGCACCACGCCGCCCGACACCATTGATGCGCCGCAAGCTCTGAGGCTGATGCAGGAGCCGCTGGCCAATGTCGAACGGTACGATGCCCTGCGCAGGGAGGCCCGTCATGCGTCATGATCCGGCCAGTGCGGCCATCGTCATTATGCTCAGATCGCTGAAAATGTATGGGATGGCCCAGGCGGTCAGCGACCTTATGGAGCAAGGCTCGCCCGCATTCGAAGCGGCAATGCCAGTGCTGTCGCAACTTCTGAAGGCCGAGACCGCCGAACGCGAGGTCCGATCTATCTCCTACCAGATCAAATCCGCGCGCTTCCCAGCTTACAAGGACTTATCCGCCTTCACGTTCGACTCTAGCGAGGTTAATGAGGCCCTGGTGAGACAGTTGCATCTGTGCGAGTTCCTCGCCAGCGCTCAAAACGTAGTCCTCATTGGTGGCCCAGGCACCGGCAAGACCCATGTGGCGACAGCTCTGGGTGTGCAGGCCGTAGAACATCACCGCAAAAAGGTTCGCTTCTTCTCGACCATTGAACTGGTCAACCTGCTCGAACAGGAAAAGGCACAGGGTAAGGTGGGCCAAATGGCGGATCGCTTGCTCAAGCTCGACATGGTCATACTCGACGAGCTTGGCTACCTGCCGTTCAGTTCGTTCGGCGGAGCCTTGCTGTTCCACCTGCTCAGCAAGCTTTACGAACGGACTTCTGTTGTCATCACGACAAACCTCAGCTTCAGCGAATGGGCGGGTGTCTTCGGTGATGCCAAGATGACCACGGCCTTGCTCGATCGGCTCACCCATCACTGCCATATCTTAGAAACCGGCAACGACAGCTTCCGCTTCAAAGCCAGCTCCGCCACGGCAAAACTGAAGAAGGAGAAGCCTGTGACTTGACCACACCACAAACCGCATCATTATACCAACTAGGCGGGTCACTTCTCGGTGCAAATACCGGGTCACTTCTCAGTGCAAATTAACAGCCGGAAGGTCACTTGGCAAACCGCATCGATGCAAGTGTGGCAGCGCCTACACCTCACAATTCACAAACCTGGATTCCGATTGCCATAAGACCCTCACAGTTCAAGATGCCGTCGTCTTTCAATGGCTGCTGTTTCTATCCGGCGCAAAACATCCTTTAGTAATGCCGTTTCAGTCTCGGTCAGTCCTTCGAGAACCTGACGCTCGAACTCCCCAGCGGAAGGTGCCACATCGTTAAACAGCCGTTGCCCTTCCGGCGTGAGAATTAGATGGTGAGAGCGACCATCGTGTTCATGCGGTGATCGGGTGACCAGCCTTCGTTTGGCGAGACTGTGCGCTGCGCGTGAGACCGTCACCTTGTCCATTCCCGTACGTTGAACCATTTCACGTTGCGTTGAGGGGCCATCCTCATTCAGAACCCAGATGAGACGCCATTCGGGGATCGCCAATGCGTAAAGGCTGTCATATGCAGATGAAATCAGCGTCGATACCGCGTTGGAAGCGACGGAGAGACGAAACGGAAGATAATTATCCAGCGACAGGCTATTGTTAGGCATCTTCAACTGTGTCTTCGCTATTTGTAAATTTGACAGAGAGTATCGACGACCTTTTTGGCGGCCGGGTCGCCGATCGAATAATAGATAGTCTGTCCGTCCCGACGCGTCTCGACCAACTCTTCCGCCCGCATCTTCGCTAGATGTTGCGACGTTGACGACACAGTCTGGCCAAGCGTTTCGGCGAGGTCAGTGACATTGGCTTCGCCCTCGAACAGCCGGCACAGGATCATCAGCCTATGTTCGCTGGCGAGCAATTTGAGCATTCGCGTTGCACGCCGCACATTGGGTTTGAGCGCCTGTATATCCTGTGTGGTGACCATTTTACTTAACTCGTTTTACGGCGTCGTCTTTAAAAACGACATAGATCGCGGGAATTACTAACACAGTCAGTAACGTAGAGGACAGCAGGCCAAACAGCAAGGAAATGGCCAGCCCCTGAAAGATCGGATCGAACAGGATGACGCTGGCCCCGATCATGGCCGCAAGGGCCGTCAAAAGGATCGGTTTGAAGCGCGTCGCGCCAGCCTCCAGAAGCACTTCGCGCAAGGGGCGAGGTTGACCATCCGCACCGAACTCGGCATGGCGGATAAAATCGACCAGCAGGATCGAATTGCGGACGATGATTCCGGCCAGTGCGATAAAGCCGATCATCGATGTGGCTGAGAACGGCGCGCCGAACAGCATGTGCCCGATGACGATGCCGATCAGGGTCAGCGGCACTGGCGTCAGTATGACCAGCGGCAGTCGGAAGTTTTTGAACTGCGCCACCACCAGAATATAGATGCCCAGAAGCGCCACCCCAAAGGCTGCCCCCATGTCGCGGAAGGTGACCCAGGTGATCTCCCATTCGCCGTCCCACAAGAGCGTCGGGCGGGTTTCGTCTTCGGGCTGACCGTTCAGGCGGATCACCGGCTTAGGCAGGTTACCCCAATCGGCGGCATTAATCGCATCATCGACCGCGCCGAGACCATAGATGGGCGCTTCATACCGTCCGGCCAGTTCAGCCATGATCATGTCGGCATCGCGCCCGTCACGGCGGAAGTAGGCGGTCGAGCCCTGTCCGCGTTCAAAGGCTGCGATCTCGTTCAGTGCGACCAGTCGTCCGCCAGAGGTGGCGACGGGCATGGACGCAAGAGTTTCGCTAATATAGCGTGCGTTCTGAGGCAGGCGCAGGGCTATTTCGAGCGGTTCGCGGCCTTCGCCGCTGCGCCCGGCCTGCTGCGCATAGCCGAGAACCTGCCCGTTCATCAGCGTGTTGACCGAGGCATAGAGTTCGCCTTCCGACACGCTGAGGCTTTCCATACGTGTGCGATCAGGCACGACGTTCAGCGTCGGGCGCGGCAGACCATAGGAATCGTCCACATCGACGATAAATTCGATGTCCTTAAAGATGGCCTTGACCTTCTCGGCAACGGCGCGGCGCGTGGCGGCATCCGGTCCATAGATTTCAGCCAAAAGGGTGGCCATGACCGGCGGTCCCGGCGGCGCTTCGACCACCTTCAATACACCCCCTGCGGGCAGGGCCACCGTTTTCAGTCTCTGGCGCAGGTCCAGCGCAATGGCATGGCTGGCGCGCGAGCGCTCGCCCTTGGGGGCCAGCAGCACATTGAGGTCGCCCTGTTCGGGACGGCTGCGCAGATAGTAGTGACGCACCAGCCCGTTGAAGTTGAACGGTGTGGCGGTCCCGGCATAGGCGTCTATGGCCTCGACCTCTTTCAAGCCGGCGGTAACCCGCGCGGCCTCGGCCAGCACGCGCTGTGTCATCTCCAGCGACGTGCCTTCGGGCAGGTCGGCGATCACCTGAAGCTCCGATTTATTGTCGAACGGCAGCAGCTTGACCGTCACCACCTTGAAGGCGAACAGGCTCATGGAGACGAGCGTGGCCGCGCCGATGACCAGCAGAAATGCCCAGGCCGTCTTTTTCGTGGCGATAACCTTCGACGCCACACGGCGATAGAGGAGGCCGATAAAGCCTTCGTGGTCGTGTGATTGGCCGTCGCTCAGCGATTTGCGCGCAAAGCGGATCATCAGCCACGGCGCGAGGATCACGGCAACAAAAAACGAAAAGACCATGGCCGCCGAGGCATTGACCGGGATAGGGGCCATATAGGGCCCCATAAGACCGGAGACGAACAGCATGGGCAGCAACGCCGCCACCACGGTCAGGGTGGCGACAATGGTGGGGTTACCGACTTCGGCCACAGCTTCTATGGTGGCCTGCGCGCGGCTTCGGCCATCTTTCATACCCCAGTGCCGCGCGATGTTTTCGATCATCACGATGGCATCATCGACCAGAATGCCAATGGAGAAGATCAGGGCGAACAGGCTGACGCGGTTGATGGTGAAGCCCATCAGGTTCGAGGCGAACAGCGTCAAAAGGATGGTGGTCGGGATGACCACGGCGGTGACCGCGGCTTCGCGCCAGCCGATGGCAAAGCCGATCAGCACCACGATAGAAGCGGTGGCCAGCCCCAGATGGAACAGCAACTCATTGGCCTTTTCATTGGCCGTTTCGCCGTAGTCGCGCGTAATCGACACCTCAACCCCAGACGGGATCAACGAGCCTTTGAGCCCCTCAAGCCGTTTGTGAATGGCCTCAGAGACGATAACCGCATTCGCCCCCTGACGCTTGGCGATGGCCAATGAGACGGCGGGCGCGGACTCAATCCCCTGAGCCGTCTGGCGATAGCGGGTCACGCGCGCCTGATCTTCCCGTGGGGCCTGCACGATAGTGGTGACGTCGCGAACCAAAACCGGCTGACCGCTGACCGAGGTCACGGTGATCTGCCCCACATCGAAGACGGTGTTGAGCGAGCGCCCGGCCTTAAGGTCAAGCGTCTGGCCTCCGTCGCGCACCACACCGGCGGGCAGGGTTTGGTTGGCCGCCGAAATCGCCTGGGTTAGCGCCGTCAGGGACACGCCGTGCAGGCTCATGCGCGCCGGGTCCGGCTCGATGCGTATTTCTTCCGGGCGGCCGCCGGTGATGAAGGTCAGGCCGACATTGTCCACCTTGGCCATCTCGCTGCGCAGTTTGAGCGCCAGTCCGTACAGCGCCACGTCGTCGATGCGCGCTCCGGCACCGGCCGTGGGCGACAGGGTGATGATCATTGACGGCACGTCATTGATGCCGCGCGTCGAAATGAGCGGTTCGGGGATGCCCTTTGGCATCTTGTCGGCATTGGCCCGCAGCTTTTCATGGATGCGCACGGCGGCGGAATCGGGGTCGGTCCCCACCTTGAAGCGCGCCGTCACCATCACGGCATCGTCTTCGATAAAGCTATAGACGTGATCGACGCCGTTGATGCTTTTGACAATGGTTTCAAGCGGCCTTGCGATCAGTTCCTTGGCGTCATTGACTTTAAGCCCGGCTGCCGCGACCTGAATATCGACCATGGGAACCGAAATCTGCGGCTCCTCCTCACGCGGGATGGACATAACCGCCATCAGGCCGACAAACACGGCCACCAGCAGGGCCAGAGGCGTGAGGGGTGAGTTCAGCGTGGCCTTAGTCAGGCGGCCCGACAGTCCTAATTTGGCGTCGTTCATTTCACCGCTCCATAGGGAGCCAGTCTGTCTCCATCCTTGAGCCCGCTGAGGATTTCGACCTGTCCCCCCGAAAGAGGCGCGGTCTGCACTGGAATTTCGCTGAAGGTGCGGTCAGGTGCGATCAGACGCACATAGTCGAGGCCGTAGCGCGTGGCCACATAGGCGGTCGGCACCTGAATCCCCTGACGTTTACCGAGGCTGAGCGAGGTGATGACGCGCTCACCCACCAGAACCTGCTCCAGTCCGGAGGGCGTGACATCGGCGACCACCTGACCGTTTTCCACAGACGGATAGATCTGGCTGATTGTCCCTGTAGCGGTAACGCCATTGGCATCCAGGTCTACTAACTGTCCGACCCGAAGCGCGCGCGCCTGCTGTTCCGGTAACTGAAGGCGGACGACGCGCGGGCCGGCCGTGACGGTTGCCACGGACTGCCCGGCCATGACGACGGCACCGGCCGGAACGTCGGCCTTTACGACGACGCCTGAAGCCGGCGCACGAATGACGCCTTGTCCGGCCAGTTCGCCCGCAGCCGCCCTTTGGGCCTGCGCCGCCTTCCAGACGGACTCCGCTTGCTCCAGCCGCGCCTTCGTATAGATACCCTTGTCATAGAGCGTCTTGATACGTTTGTAGTCGGCCTCAGCCTGTGTAGCTGTGGCGGCGTAGGCGCTGGCTTCAAAATTTAGCCGCTGATCTTTCACTACGCCGATAATCTGCCCCTTTGAAACCGTGTCACCTTCGCGGACATTCAGCGTAACCAGTACGCCGGGGATGCGGGCCACAGCCTCGCCCATGTCGCGGGTGGTTACGATACCGGACATGCGTTTGATATCATCGATCTCCGCCGTGCTAACGTTAATGAGATCACCGATTACCTTTTGGGCGGTGGCGGTCTTATCTGGCAGCGATGTGTGCTCATCGGAACAGGCCGAGAGTCCTGAGACGGCGATCACCGTCAAGGCGGATGCGATAAACAGACGTACAGTTGCGCGAGGCATAACTATTACCTTTCTCAGCGAACCGTCGGCAGGCCTGCGGCCTTCCAGGCATTGAGGCCACCCTGCAAGTGGTGATCAACCTCCAGACCAAATCCACGACAGCTACTAACGCCTTGAGCCGAGCGTCCACCGGCCAGACATTGCAAAACCAGTGTGCGGCCATTCGCCTCAGGCAAAGCCTCCGGGGCGAGACGCGACAGCGGGATATTGATCGCGCCCTTGATATGTTCGGCCGCAAATTCAGACGGTTCGCGCACATCTACGAGGGTGATTGTCCCCTTTTTAAGGCCGTCAGACACCGCCTGCGGGGTAAAATTCACAATCGGGTTGTTGGCTTTGAAAAGTCCGAACATCGTGGCCTCCAAATGAGGGGTTGAATTTCTATAATTTCGTATTTAAGATATTATGCAATTAAAGGCAAGATCATGGCGCGCTAAAAATCAATACCTCGCAGGGAGGGGCGGCGCCTTGGTCGGGAGACGTTGAGATGACTAAACCACACATCGTGATTTTAGGGGCCGGTCTTGGTGGGACTATCGCTGCATTCGAGATCAAGGACGCTGTAGGCGACAAGGCCGATGTGAGCGTTGTTAATAGAGGCGATCGGTTTCATTTCGTGCCCTCCAATCCGTGGGTCGCCGTGAAATGGCGGACCCGCGACGCTATCGAAGTCGATTTGAAGCCGGTGTTCAAACGTAAGGGCGTTGCCTTCTATCCGATGGGTGCCAAGTCGATCGCGCCCCATGAGAATAAAGTTACCCTGACCAGTGGATTGGACCTGGCTTACGATTATCTGGTTATAGCCACCGGTCCAGAGTTGGCCTTCGACGAGATCGAGGGCTTCGGTCCGGAGCATTTCACACAGTCGGTTTGTCACGTCGATCATGCCTTGGCGGCATCAGATGTGTTTGAGGCTTTTGCCAAGGACTCGAAGCCCATAGTGGTCGGAGCGGTGCAGGGGGCCTCGTGTTTTGGTCCCGCCTATGAGTTTGCCCTCATCCTCGATACAGAACTGCGCAAACGCAAGTTGCGCGACAAGGTACCAATGACATTTGTGACCTCCGAGCCCTATGTCGGGCATCTGGGGCTGGATGGTGTGGGTGACACCAAGGGCTTGCTGGAAAGTGAACTGCGCCAGCGTCACATCAAATGGATCACCAATGCCAAGGTCGAAAAGGTCGAGGCCGGGTTGATGCACGTCGACGAGGTCAATGAAGACGGTTCGACAAAGGCGCATTACGAGTTGCCCTTTGGCTTTTCGATGATGCTTCCGGCCTTCCGGGGCGTTGAAGCCGTACGCGGGCATGAGGGTCTGACCAATCCGCGCGGGTTTATCCTCGTGGACAAGCATCAGCGCAATCCGACCTATCCCAATATCTTCGCACTCGGCGTCTGCGTCGCCATTGCGCCCACGGGTAAGACCCCGGTGCCTGTCGGCGTACCCAAGACCGGTTTTATGATCGAGTCCATGGTCACGGCCATCGCGCACAACTTCAAGTTGATACTGGCAGGTAAGGCCCCGACGCACGAAGCGACCTGGAACGCCATCTGTCTGGCGGACTTCGGCGATGGTGGCGTTGCCTTTTTTGCGCAGCCGCAGATTCCACCGCGCAACATCAACTGGTCGGCGTCGGGCAAGTGGGTCCATCTGGCCAAGGTCGGTTTCGAGAAATACTTCATTGGCAAGGTGAAGTCCGGAAAGTCCGAACCGTTTTACGAAAAGCTCGCGCTCGACCTTATCGGTGCGCACAAGATCAAATAAACCAAGGAGATATCCCTATGTCAGTAGATCGTATGGTCATGGCCTTCGCAGGCGTCGTCGTGCTTATCAGTGTTGCTCTTAGCCATTTTGTAAATCCAGCCTGGATATGGTTGACTGTGTTTGTCGGTGCGAACCTCATTCAGGCCAGCATCACGGGGTTTTGTCCGGCAGCGATGATTTTCAAGGCATTGGGCGCAAAGTCAGGAGCGGCTTTTAAATGAGCAAGTCCTACCCTGAAATTACAGCGCGCCTTTCGGCCAATCTGAAGACACTGCGCAAAGACATACCGGAGACGATGGCGGGTTTTTCTGCGCTAGCCAAATCGGCAACGGCCGATGGGGCGCTAGACAAAAAAACAAAGGAACTGATTGCTCTGGCCATTGGTGTTGCCACCCGTTGCGATGGCTGCATCGGGTTTCACACCGAAGCATTGGCCCGACTGGGCGCCACCAAGGCGGAAGTCGAGGAAACCCTCGGCATGGCCATCTACATGGGCGGCGGTCCGTCACTCATGTACGCCGCCGACGCGGTTATGGCGTTTGAACAGTTTTCGGATACAAAGTAATGCATAGGTGTTTGCATCCGGTAAGATCTCTGCTGATGGCCGGTCTATCGTTCACGGCACTGATAGGGATGGCCCTGCCGGCCGTTGCGGAATCGCTGGCTGAGGCTGTTACCATGGCCTATGCCAACAATCCGACGCTGCAACGCGCCCGCGCTCAACAGCGTAGCACGGATGAAACCTATGTGCAGGCGCGTGCCGACCTTGGCCCGACACTCGATGCCGGGGCCAGTGTCGACTATACCGATGTTTCCGCCTTTGGTTCACCCAAGTCAAATACGGCGCTGAACCTGTCCGCCAGTCAGACCCTGTTCGCGTCGGGCGGCCTGTCGTCAGGCGTGAAGGCCGCCGAGGCTGACGTGCTGGCCGGTCGAGAGGACCTGCGTGCTGTTGAGACTCAGGTCCTCGGTGACGTTATCAGCATCTATACCGCTGTGCGCCGCGACCAGGAGGCCCTGCGCATCGGCGAAGAAAACTATACCGTCCTCAAGCGTCAGCTTGACGAAACCAAGGCGCGCTTCGACGTCGGCGAACTGACCCGCACCGACGTGGCGCAGTCCGAAGCGCGTCTGGCGGCCTCTTCAGCGTCTCTGGCGCAGGCGCAGGCGCAGCTTGACGTCAGCCGCGCGCAGTACGTGGCCGTCGTCGGTCAGACGCCCACCGCGCTCGACCCGGTTCCGGGCCTGCCCAACCTGCCCGAGACGTTTGATGCCGCGCTGGACCGCGCCGAGGCGAATAACCCACAACTGAACGCTGCCAAATGGGCAGAGGCCGCCGCACGGGCGCGCGTAGCGCAGGCAAAGGCCGGGCTGGGGCCGCGCGTCACTCTGGGTGCGGGATACAGCACCAGCGCGCCGACGGGTGATTTCAAAAACCTCGACAGCCGCGATGCCGCGACCGCCACCGTGCGCTTCACCATGCCGCTGTTCAGCGCCGGCTATAATTCGTCGCGCGTGCGTCAGGCCACCGAAGGTCATAACGCCCAGAAGATAACGGTCGAACTGGCCCGCCGCGGCGTGGTGCAGGACGTATCGACGGCGTGGGCCAATATGATCGCCGCTCGCTCGGCTACGCTCGCTAACAGGGAACAGGTCCGTGCCGCGTCGGTCGCCGCCGAGGGCGTCGAGTATGAACAACAGGTCGGTCTGCGCACCAATATCGAGGTGCTGAACGCCGTGCAGGAATTGCGCCGCGCGCAACTGGACCTCATCAATGCCCAGCGTGCCGAATATGTCGCGGCGTCGCAGGTTCTGGCGGTGATGGGCGACCTCAATGCCACGACCCTTACGCCGGGTGTCGCGGCCTATGATCCGGCCAAGAATTTCGACTCGGTTAAACGCAAGGGTTTCACCCCGTTCGAGCCGGTGATTCGTGTCCTCGATGGCGCGGCCTCTGATGAGTAAGCGCGATTTGAAAGAGGGTAATTGCAGGGGGGCGGCAGACTTGTCCGTCATCGACCCAAGCAATGTACGGCAGCCTGACACTCCAAAAATAGAAAAAATTTCCAAAGCTATGAAGGTATTGGCCAGCCCAGCCCGTTTAACAATGCTCTACGCCATAGTTCACTCACCCAGAACGGTCGGCGAGTTGACGGTCATCACAGGCCTATCTCAATCGGCTTTGTCTCAGCATCTCGCCCAATTCAGGGAGGCCGGAATTGTTTCGACACGCAAGGAAGGCCAGCATATCTGGTATACCCTGGATGATGTTGAGATATATGGGCTCTTAAGCGTTCTGCTGGCGATTTACAGGTAGTGGCACCTCTCGAAACAGCCTGAAGTGGCGGCTCGATACACAATCGAATACAACGAACCCATCATTAATCTCCGCTTAATTCCCCTTGTGCTTGTAAGGTTATATCAAGCCTTGGGGACCGACATGCGCACTCTATTTTCTCAGTCCGTGAAAAGAACCTGTATTGAGCCGGAAAGGCCCGATTATGTTGACGCCACTCTTTTAGCCGTTGCCCTTCAGGCATTGCAGGCTGGCACCGCCTTGCCAGACCTGGAGTCCTTTCCTCCCATCGTCGTAAAGGCATTGACCGCCCTTGCTGACAGTTTGCAAAAGCACAATGAGACGCTGTTGATTCAGGCTGTTGAGCAGTCACAGCAAGCGTCAAACGCCATGGCAGCCACGGCTCATATCACCGCCGAGGTAAAGACCGCACGAATCCAGGCTCAGCATATGTCCGATGCGGTCACAGAGCTCAATCAATCCGTAACTCAAATTTCGGACACAGCCCGCGCTGGGCCTCTGAACATTAAAGGGGCACCGGATTACGGCAGGGTCGCAGTGATGAACGGCCTCGTCTGAAACCTCTCCGTCACATTTATGGTCGACACCCAGAAACACCCTTGACCCTCTAGTAGCTACAGACTGTATGGACCGGCACGTATTCATTTGCCGAGGTTGATCGTGCGTAATTTCAAACCATTTCTCGCCCAAAGCACGGCTCTTGCCGCGCTCGCTGTACTCTCAGTTGCCGCGACACCATCGGCGTTCGCTCAGAACCATGACGAACACAAGTCGCATGAGGAGGAAGAGGTTCAGGAAGTTATCATTCAGGCGACCCGCGCCAGCCGTAAGCTTCAAGATGAGCCTATCCGCGTGGAGGTGATGAGCCGCGAAGAGATCGTAGAAAAGATCGCGATGATGCCCGGCAACATCGCGATGTTGGTTAGCGAAACCCCCGGCATCCGTGTTCAGGTGACGTCGCCGTCGTTGGGGGCATCCAATATCCGAATGCAGGGCATGAAGGGGCGCTACACCCTCTTGTTGACCGACGGACTGCCACTCTACGGTGGCCAGTCCCTGGGCCTGTTGCAGACGCCACCCACCGATCTGGGGCAGGTCGAAGTCATTAAGGGCTCGGCCTCAGCGCTCTACGGCGGGTCGGCCCTGGCGGGCGTAATCAATCTGGTGTCGCGTCGCCCTAGCCCTGAACTTGAATCCGAGCTTCTGTTCAATGTCACCAGCCGAGGCGGTCAGGACCTGACGGCCTATAGCTCCGCCCCAATCAGCGAGCGCCTGAGTTATTCGATCACGGGCGGGTATCACCGGCAGGATCAGAACGATATCGACGGTGACGGCTGGATCGATATGGCAGGGTACGAGCGCTGGACTTTGCGTCCGCGTCTGTTCTGGTATGGGGACAATGGCGCCAAGGCCTTGCTGACGCTGGGCGCTATGACCGAACAGCGCGATGGCGGGACCGTTTCGGGCCGCACCGTTGCGGACGGCACCACTTTCCGCGAGGCACAAGACAGCCGTCGTCTGGACGCTGGCCTGACCGCGCAAGCCCCGGTCGAAGGCGTCGGCACGCTGCATGTTCGCGCCTCGACGCTCAGCCAACGCCACAATCATCGTTTTGGTGAGGTCACGGACCGCGACAATCATAATACGACATTTTTCGAGACCTCCCTTACCGGCGAAAAAGGCGGCACGTCATGGGTTGCTGGTGTCGCCTGGCAGGGCGACCGCTATCGTTCGAAGCGCTACAGCGGATTCAACTACGATTACACCGTGCCGGGGGTTTTCGGTCAGGTGGAACAGAAGATGGGCGATTTGACCCTTGCTGGAAGCGCGCGTCTGGATGATCACAGCGAATATGGTTCGCAATTCAGCCCACGCGTCTCGATGCTCTACCGTCCCGGTAACTGGACGGTGCGCGCTTCGGTCGGACGCGGCTATTATGCACCGACGCCGTTTGTGGAGGAGATAGAAGCCGCCGGTCTGGCGCGTCTGTCACCGCTCGGACGTCTGGAGGCCGAGGAAGCGCAGACGGCCTCTGTTGATCTGACCTACACGGCAGGACCGCTGGAGGCGAACATGACGCTCTTCGGGTCGGACATCGACAATGCCGTCCAGCTTCAGGAGACCAGCGACACCAGCGTGCGGCTGATAAACGCGATCGGTGTCACCCGCACGCGTGGTTCGGAACTGCGCCTGCGCTACCGACATGAGGCCTTCTCGCTGACCGGCAGCTACGTCATCGTCGATGCGACTGAGACTGATCCAGCCACCGGCCTGCGCCGCGACATGCCGGATACCCCGAAGCATACGGGCGGTCTGGTTGCCATGTGGGAGGAGCACGGCAAGGGCCGGATAGGTCTTGAAGCCTATTACACAGGCCGCCAGATCCTGGAAGACAATCCCTATCGCACCGAAAGCAAGCCCTACTGGGAACTGGGTGCCATGGGAGAGGTCAAGCTCGGTAAGGTCAGCCTGTTCCTGAACCTGGAAAACCTGCTCAATGTCCGCCAGACGAAGCACGATCCGCTGGTGCGACCACGCCGTGCCCCTGATGGCCGCTGGACCGTCGATGCCTGGCAACCGACCGAGGGATTTACCGCCAATGCCGGGCTTCGGGTCCGCTTCTGATTTCAAGCAGAAAGTCTATTGAGGAAACGTGCGCCGGTGACTAAGCACCTTTTGTCTTTGAAGCTTACCGGCTCCTGAAGCCCAGAAGGCGCAAGGCGTTCAGCGTCACAAGCACGGTCGCACCGGTGTCGGCGAGGATCGCCATCCACAGGGTCGTCGCCCCAGTCAGTGTAGTGACGAGGAAGATCGCCTTCAGACCGAGAGCCAGGGCGATGTTCTGCCAGATGTTTCCCAGCGTTGCCCTCGACAGGGCGATGAGTTGGGGAACGCCCGAGACGCGATCCTTCAGCAGTGCGGCGTCGGCGGTTTCCAGCGCCACATCGGTGCCGCCGCCCATGGCGATGCCGACCGAGGCGGCAGCGAGGGCGGGGGCGTCGTTGATCCCGTCACCGACCATGGCAATCGGGCTATCCTTGGCGATCTGCGCAATACGGGCGAGTTTGGCCTCCGGTAGCAGTTCGGCCTCCGCCTCAACGCCGACCTGTGCGGCGATGGCAGCAGCCGTTCGGCGATTGTCGCCGGTCAGCATCAGCGCGTTTATGCCGCGTGCTTTCAGGGCCGCTACGGCGGACTTCGCATCCTCGCGCAATTCATCGCGTATAGCGATCAAGCCTTCGGCGACCTTGCCGCCGAGGACAACCACGACCGTCTTGCCTTCCTCCTCAAGGGCGTTGATCCTGGCCGTCGTCTCGTCTGATAGCGCCGCCTTGCTGGCTGCGAAGGATGGGGAGCCGACCGAGACAAAGCCTGACTTCAATCGCGCCGTCACGGCCTTTCCCGGCACGGCGGTCGAGCCGCCGAAGGCGGCGGGAATGTCCAACGCGCGTGTGCGGGCGGCGTCAACAATGGCCTTGCCCAGCGGATGGCTGGTATTGGCTTCGACGGCAGCGGCGCGCGCCAGCAGGTCGTCTTCATTCCCCGTAAGAGCAATGACGTCGGTCGCTTGCGGCTTGCCGCGCGTTAGCGTGCCGGTCTTGTCGAAAGCGACCGTCTTGATCTTGCCGAGCGTTTCCAGTGCCGCGCCGCCCTTGATCAGCAGACCTTGCCGCGCCCCGGCGGCCAGACCCGAGGCAATCGCTGTCGGGGTTGAGATGACCAGCGCGCAGGGACACGCAATGAGCAAGGTCGCCAGTCCGCGATAAATCCACGTCGTCCAGTCCTGAGCAAAGAGCACGGGCGGAATGACGATGATCAGGGCTGCCACCAGCATCGCAGCCGGCGTATACCACAGGCTGAACCTGTCGATGAAGCGTGCCGTGGGCGCCTTGCTCTCCTGCGCCTCTTCAACGAGGTGGATGATCCGGGCAATGGTGTTGTCGGCGGCCTTATGCGTGATACGCACCCGAAGAACCCCATTGGCGTTGATACTGCCGGCAAACACGTCCGAGCCCGACCCCTTGAACACGGGCACAGACTCGCCGGTCACGGGCGACTCGTCGACCTCGCTTTCGCCTTCAACCACCTCTCCGTCGGAGGGGATACGATCGCCGGGCCGGACGATGGCAATATCGCCGATTTCCAAAGCTTCCGCCTGGATCTCTTCGACGCCGCTATCGCGTTCCACACGGGCTGTACGGGGAACCAATCCGATCAGGGCCTCGATACCCGCGCGAGCACGCCCCGCGGCAACGGTTTCAAGAACCTCACCGACGGCAAACAGGAAGACGACCGTCAGGGCCTCTTCGCCTTCACCGATAAACACGGCGCCGATGGCTGCCACCGACATCAGGGTTTCGATGGAGAAGGGTGAGCCTGCCAGCGCGCCCGAAACCGCACGGCGTGCGAACGGAAACACGCTGATCAGGGCGGCGATGGAGGTGATGTAAAGCGCATAGGCGGGGAGCAGGCGTTCCAATCCCAGTCCGACAGCCAGCATAAGACCCGTCATCAACACCAGCTTACCCTTACCGGTTTTCCACCAGGGCTCGGCGGTCTTAGCGATTGGAAGCGCGCGCGTCTTTTCGGCCAGTGCGGACGGTGCATATCCCAGGCTGCGAATCTGGTCTTCGAGCTTTGCGGCGGGGGTCAGGTCCTCATCCAGATTGAGAACCAGCGTTTCGTTCTGGTAGGACACCGCGACATCGCTGGCACCCGGCAGTCGATTGACGGCCGTTTCGATTTTGAGCGCGCACGCGCCGCAGTCCATGCCTTCGACGCGTAGACGAATGGGGGAGGGAGACGCCATTTCAAGACCTCGACGGACGGAACAGGCTCGCATATATACACCCTATAGTCGCTATAGGGTCAAGCCATGAGTTCCACACATTTGTCGATCGGTGATCTCTCACGCGCCACGGGCACCAAGGTCGAAACCATCCGCTTTTATGAAAAAAATGGCTTGCTCCCGCAACCCGGTCGAACCGAAGGCAATTACCGGGCTTACGAGCCGGCGCATCTGAACCGGCTGAGCTTCATTCGGCGGGCGCGCGATTTGGGGTTTTCGCTCGACCAGGTGCGTGCGTTATTGACGCTCTCTGACGACCGGTCGCAATCGTGCGCGGCCGTCGATGTAATTGCGCGTGCGCATCGGGACGAGGTGGAGCGAAAGATCAAAGACCTTCAGTCGCTGAAGGTCGTGCTCGATCAGGTGATTGAAAGCTGCCACTGCAATATCGTGGCCGACTGCGCCATCATCGAGTCGCTGGCACCCACACCAGAAGCCTCATAACGAAGCGATTGCCCAAAGGCCAAAGCCCCTATACACTCTACTTCATGCGCCGCCATCTTCGCTTTAACGCTGTCTCGATGATCATGGGCCTGATGGCCATGATCCTGTGTGTCAGCACGCCAGCGGCCGCCGAGACGATGATGACCCATTCGGCGATGGGGGCCGTTTACGCGAACGACATGCCGGATATGCCCTGCTGTCCTGAAAAGGCGCCCGCCGTCTATAAGACCTGCGGTCTTCAGTGCCCGGTCATCGCACCGTCCTCCTATGACTTCGCGATGGTTATGAAGACGGATGTCCTGACCTTTACCATCAAGCCTGCCCACTATGACGGGATTACCTTCGGCCCGCGGGCGCCGCCTCCGCGCTGATCCTCCGACAGATAAGACACCTTACATTCAATCTATCTAACGGAGTTATCCGATGAAACGTATCATCGTCACATCTGCTTTTGTTGCCCTGTTCGCCGCCGGTGCCGCCTATGCAGCCGCCCCGGAAGCGGTCAAGGACGCCGTCAAATCCTGTTGCGAAGCCATGGAAAAGTGCTGTTGCTGCGATAAGGACAAGGCGGATCAGCCGGATGTCCATAAGGACCACAAGCACTAGGGCCCGGTTCCTCGATTAGAGGGGTGGCCGCAGTGAGTCCATTGCGGCCACCTTACACTAAATGCCTTAAAATATAATTTAATTACAATGAGTTATAAATTTTCGCATAAGTAAACTTATGGGAAATTGCGTTATATTCCGCTTTGAACCCAGCTTAGAAATAGCCCGTAAGCTGAACATAGCTGAAGGCGGTATCGCCCTGACGGGCGCCGTTGGGCGCATTGCGACCGACCTCGCTATCGAGCAGCAAGGATAACCCGACTTCGCCCAGCAGATGCTTCGGCTTGAACCAGTATCGCACGCGGCTGTCGACGGCGTGGCCGATGAACGAACCCGAACGGCCCTGCGGATCACGAACGCCGGCGACTACCCAGCTATCGGTATCAGACGCCAGATAGGCCGCTTTATAGGCCACACGCGCGTCGGTGCGCGCATTCGGCTTCACTTCGATCCTGAACCCCGGCGCGTTTATATTGGCGGGTGTCAACGGCCCGTGGATGCCGGTATTGCCGAGGTCGGTGCGCCGGGAGCCGAACAGGCGCTCGTATTGATCGTAGCGACCGTCGGTCGGGTTCTTATCGCCGCTGGCGTAGTCGTAGTCCAGCACCAGGCGCGGCTGCCATTTCAGGTCGAGCGTGCGGCCCAGGTGGGCGTGCAGCGTCCATGCGCGCACCTTCAGATCGCGCAGGTCGCTAGCATTGCTGGTATTGCGGCGGGTGCCGTATCGCCACGCGCCTTCAACATCCAGGTCCCACTGGCCGGTTTTGGGGGCGCGGGACACGCGGAAGCCCGGCGTCGTGTAGTGCCGGTTCGGCGTCGGATTGTCCTTGGCATCCCGCTCATCGAGCCCATAAACAAAAAGTTCCGCCGTCAGGCCGGGTGCCAGCGCTGTGAAGCTATCGGGACGGATGTAATGCAGTCCCCAAAGCTTGCGGTTCGTGGCCTCTTCGTCACCGGATATGTCGTTATTGCTGAGCGCCGTCCGGTCCGCTGGCAGGCGCGTGACCGGCACGACGTAGAGCACGTGCCACTGCGCCCCGCTCGGCGTGCGCGATCGGACATGGACGCCGGTATAGTTATAGATGACATTGGCGAACTCGACCCGCTCCACTTGGCGACGGCTGCCGATGTCGAGCGTCATCCGCCCCATTTGGACAGACGTTGTGGTCTGACCGGGCAGTTCCTTGACCTCCACCTCGGCATAGGCCTGAAGCAGATCGACGGGATTGATCCAGCTTGTCGAATAGGCCGTGCCGGCGTCACCGAGATAGCTACGCGAGTCCTGCATTTCGGCCGCGAAGGTCCAGGCCCCGCGTTTGGCTTCGGCCTTGATCAGGGTGCGAAACGCCAGAAGCTGATCGCCGCCCTTGCCACCCGCGCGAAACTGCCCCGACAGCGTCTCGTACCGGCCTCGCGCTTCGCCCGACACCTTCACCCGCCAGCGGTCATCGACCGGGGTCTCGGCCCACGCCCCGGTCGGCGCCAGAAAAAAGCCCGCCATGATGGACGCGCAGCATCGGGCCTTCGGCCCCGTCAGTGATCGGAACAGACGCATGAAACCCCCAGAATATGTAAGTGGTGGCCCGCCTACAGGTAGGCCGGGACGCTGAGTGAAAAACAGGATGCACTGGACGGGCAAAGCCCGGCGAACTCGGCACTGGACTGGATGTCGTCGGGCGCATCGGCCCTGAGCCTCGGTGTCCAACCCGTCCGCGCGAAAAAAGGCGCCGCCGTGTCGGTCAGAAGCCAAAGTTCCGTCAGACCGGCGCGATCGGCTTGCGCGACAGCAAAGTCGATGAGCCGAACGCCATGACCCTTGCCGCGCTGGGTTTGCGGGACGACCAGCGAGCGCAACAGTCCGGCCTTGCCGTAAGCCTCTATTCCGACGAAGCCGCGAACTTCACCGCCAGCGCTATGACGCCAGAACGTCTGTTGGGCTGTGCCCAGGTCCGTGGTCGGCAATCCGGCAGCGGCCAGCGCTTCGACCAGATCACCGTCGCGCGGATCGATCTGCGTGAACACGCCCGCCTCGTCTGTCGGCATCAACTGGCCAATCTCGTCGAGCGCCGTCCTGATGGCGCCTCGGTCGGACACCAGCCGATCGAGCGGCAGCGCCAGAAAGGCTTCGATGCGGGCCCGCAGGATCGTATAGGCCTTGCGGAAGGCGGCATTAATCTGTGCGTCTGTGCCGGTGACATGGGCCGGGTCTTCGACGCCCCAATGGGTACGCAAGACATTGCCGATATAGGCCGGGCATTCCTCCCCGGCGGCGCTGCCGCAGACGGTGATGACGATGTCCGGCACCTCCGGCAGGTCTTCCCACGACTTGCTGGAGGCGCTGTCCGTCGAGATGCCTTCGCTCTCCAGCAGTGCGAGTGACCTCGGATGGACATAGCCCGTCGGGCGGCTCCCGGCGCTCATGGCACGCCAGCCACTCGGCGCGAGATGGTTGAAGGTGAACTCACCGAGGATCGAGCGGCAGGAGTTACCCGTACAGAGAAAAAGAACCTTCATGTCGGCGGCCTTAGATAGAGCGGAGATTGACGCGCTTCGACAATTCTTCGGCGGTCTCCTTACGCTCGGAATAGCGGTCAACGAGGTAGTCGGCGCGTTCGCGGGTCAGGAGGGTAAACTTCATCAACTCTTCCATGACATCGACGATGCGGTCGTAATAGGAGGACGGCTTCATCCGATCGTGTTCGTCGAACTCGGTGAAGGCCTTGGCCACGGACGACTGATTGGGGATGGTGATACAGCGCATCCAGCGGCCCAGCACGCGTAGCTGGTTGACGGCATTGAACGATTGTGAGCCACCGGAGACCTGCATGACCGCCAGAGTTTTTCCTTGGGTCGGTCGAACCGATCCCAGCGCCAGCGGTATCCAGTCGATCTGCGATTTCATGACGCCGGTCATCGCGCCGTGGCGCTCAGGCGAGCACCAGACCATGCCTTCCGCCCATTGCACCAGCTCGCGCAGTTCCTGCACCTTGGGATGGCTGACATCAGCGTCGTCCGGCAGCGGCAGGCCCGACGGGTTGAAGGTGCGCGTCTCCGCCCCGAAGCGGTTGAGGATGCGCGCGGCTTCTTCGGAGACCAGACGGCTGAACGAGCGCGGCCGAACCGATCCATAGAGCAGCAGAATGCGCGGTGCGTGGTTCATAGGCTCGGGCGCGAGCAGCTTGGTCTCGTCTATCGCCTGAAAGCTCTCGGCGTCCATGTTCGGCATCCCCGGCAAACCGACGCGCTTACCGGCGCTGTCGATCATCTCCGTTCCGTCTTCCTTGAGGAACGGCCCCTTGGGCCAGGTGTCCAACAGATCCAGCACGACCTCCGACGGGCGGCACAGCTTGGTGCCCTTATCGGTGATGACGATGGGCCGGTTGACAAGGACCGGATGCACCAGCATCTGCTCTAAGATCACGTCGGCAGTCACGCCCGGATCGAGCAAGCCTAGTTCCTTGGCCGGCGACTTGGTCTCCCGCAGCGCCTGCCTCGGTGTCAGGCCCGCATAGGCCAGCAGATTGCGCAGTTCGTCGGGGTTCCAACCCACCTTCAGATATTCGATGATCTCGGGCGCGTAGCCCGCGGCCTGGATTATGGCCAGGACGTTGCGCGAGGTGCCGCAGTCCGGGTTGTGATAGATGACGGGCTGCATCTTAGACCTCGTACGTTTGTTTGTTGGCGACCTTTACCAGCCACAGCATGACCGGCACCTCGACCAGAACACCGACGACGGTGGCGAGCGCCGCGCCGGAGTGAAGACCGAACAGGCTGATAGCGACGGCGACGGCCAGCTCGAAGAAGTTGGAGCCACCGATCAGGGCGGCGGGTGCGGAGATGTTGTGCGGGATTTTGACCTTGCACATCCATTTGAAGGTCAGGAAGAACATCAGGATGCTTTGCAGAAGGATCGGCACGGCGATCATCAGGATCACCAGCGGCTTTTCCAGCAGGACCTGAGCCTGAAAGCCGAACAACAGAACGACGGTCGCCAGCAGGCCGATGATCGACCACGGCTTCAGGGCATCGAGCAGGCCATCAACCTTGGCGGCGGGCAGCGCCTTGCGGGTTAGGTAGCCCGCAACGATAGGAATGACGACATAGAGCACGACCGACAGGATCAGGGTGTCCCACGGGACCACGACATCAGTTACGCCGAGCAGCAGGGCAACGATGGGGGCGTAGGCCACGATCATCACGAGATCATTCAGCGAGACCTGCACCAGCGTATAGTTGGCGTCGCCCTTGACCAGGCGGCTCCACACAAAGACCATCGCGGTACAGGGTGCGGCGCCGAGCAGGATAAGACCGGCGATATAGGATTTGGCATCTTCCGCTGGAATAAAACCCGCGAAAACATACTGGAGAAACACGACACCCAGGGCTGCCATGCTGAAGGGCTTTATGAACCAGTTGATGAAAAAGGTGATGATCAGGCCCTTCGGCTTCTTGCGGACCTCGCCTATGGTCGAAAAGTCGATACTGATCATCATGGGGAAGATCATCACCCAGATCAGCACGGCCACGACCAGATTGACGTGGGCGTATTCGAGGTGGGCGACCGTTTGAAACACGGGCGGGGACAGGTGGCCCAACAGCACACCGGCGAGGATCGATAAACCGACCCAGACTGAAAGATAGCGCTCGAATTTACCCATGGGACTCTCGGCTGTAGACGCAAGGGCGCAATCACGCCGACGGACAGCGCGTTGATCAGGCCCGACCTATTTGAACTACACGCCTAACAGGCGCAGACGATTTTCTGGATCAGCGGCTCGCATAGCTCCTTGCGGCCGCCGCAGCAGTCTTCCAGCAGGAACGACAACAGCCCTTGCAGACCATCATAGTCCGCGAAGTAGCGGATCGACCGCCCTTCCCTCTCGCTTCTCAGCAGACCCGATTGCTGCAAGACTGAAAGGTTGGCTGACATGGTGTTTTGCTTCACGCCCAAACGCTCGCCGATATCTCCCGCTGGCAGGCCTTCCGGTCCCACCTGAACGAGTAAGCGAAGAACGTCGAGCCGGGTTTCCTGGCTCAGGGCGGCGAATGCCTGTGTTGCTGCCTTTTTATCCATATATCAGGCTATAATGATATATTGATGCAATGTCAAGCGTGCAAAGATGAACCTCTGCTGCCGAGGTTCCGACAATGCCCAGAAAATCCATCCTCACGGCCAGAGAGCGTGCGGGTTTGCTTTCGCACCCCACCGACGAGCCCTTACTGATCGAGCACTGGACGCTCCATCCGGAAGACCTCATCCTGGTTAATACACGACGAAAAGCCGAGACCCGCTTTGCGCTGGCTCTGCAACTCTGCTCCCTGCGTTACCCTGGCCGCCTGATCGCTGCCGGCGACACCATCCCGGCGGGGGCCGTGCAGTTCCTTGCCGAGCAATTAGCGACCCGTCCGGACGTACTGCTGGATGCCTGTAAGCGGGCGGCAACGCGCTCCGAACATCTGGATGTCCTGAGGCGAGCTTACGGCTTTCAGGAAATGACCCAGCCTCATCGAGCCGAATTACTGAACTGGGTGCGCGGCATGGCGATCGCCTCACCCAAGGCCCGCCCGCTGGTATTCTCACTGGCGGAGGAGATGCGACGGCGCCGGATCATCATTCCAGGCGTTACCGTATTGGAACGGTTGGTGGCGCAAGCCCTTCATCAGGCGGAGAGCCACCTTTACGAGGGCGTCCACGGGTCGCTGACAGACCTCGCCCTAGGTGCACTCGATGCGTTGGTCTCGGATAAGTCGGTACATGGGCGTCAGCACCAGATCTCATGGCTGCGCGAACCGCCGGGACCGCAAGGCAGCCGGGCCATGATCGCGATCATTCAGCGTCTGGATCTTATTCGGGAAATCGACATCCCCCCAAAGACCCCGGAACTGATCGGTATGGAGCGCCGGATCAATCTGGCGGCTGAAGGCAAACGCCTGACGGCGCAGAACTACAGGCAGATGAATGCGCCACGACGCTACACCACATTGGCGGCCACCGTGTTTGAGCTGGGTCTGGACCTGACCGATCAGGCGATCAACATGTTCGAGGCTCTGATCGCCCGCTCTGTCCGCCGGGCCCACCGCCGGCGCGAGGAACGCGCCCAAGAAGAGGCGCTGAATAGCCAGGACGCTATGGCCTTCCTGCGCGATCTGGCGGTCGTTCTTGTCGACGCTCATGACACTGAGCGGCCGCTTGATACCGCCATCACCACGTTCACCACCTGGGATGAGATCCGCAGGATCGTCGGCAGCATCAAACCTTCACGCCGGTTTTCTGCCGAGAACAACCTGCTCGTTGAGCTACGCGCCGAATATGCGGCTGTACGGCGCTATGCGTCGCCGTTTCTGGCGGCCTTCGAGTTCAAGGCGTCGGCCGGGTATCAGGGCTTGGTAGAGGCGCTCCTTGAATTGAGCCAGCGGTGGCACCGCCGTCCAGGCCGAATGACCGAAGCGGATTGGGTTGCGCGGTTCCTCCCGTTTGTACCCTCGCGAGCCCGTCAGCAAATCATGACGGTCGACGGCGGCTTCGATCACAAGATGATGGAAATCCATTTTCTGCTGGAGCTGAAGGCGCGCCTCGCGTCGGGCGACGTGACGGTTGTCGGCTCACGGGCCTATCAGACAATTGAAACCTACCTGCTTCCACGCGGCCAGTTCGAGTTGATTCAGACGTCCGGCACGCTGCCCATCGCTGTAAACCCGGATTTCTGGGACTATATCGCCAGGCGCAAGGCTGAACTTGAGACGGCCTTTCAGGCAGCAGCAAAGCATCTGGCGGATAATCGGGGCGATACCCGCATCGGCGCGAAAGGCCTTCGCGTGCCAGCTGTCTTCACTGAGGAAAGTGAGCAAGCGGTGGCCTTTGCCGGTCTATTATCACGTCATATGCCGACGGTCCGGTTGACGGATCTTCTGATGGACGTCGATCGGATGACGGGGTTTACGGAAACGTTCGAGCATCTCCAGACGGGGCGCCCTTGTGCGGACAAGCGCGCCCTGTTCACAGCGCTTATCGCTGAAGCGACCAACCTCGGCCTTAGCAAGATGGCTCAGGCCAGCCCCGGTCGCACGCGCCGACAGTTACAGCAAACAGCTATCTGGCACTTCCGGGAGGACACTTTCGCGTTGGCGCTGGCGAAGCTGATCGAGGCCCAGCATAAGGACGCGTTCGCTACGGTTTTCGGCTCACCCACGATTTCGTCCTCTGACGGGCAGCATATCTTTTTGGGCGCGGCCGCCGAGAACGCTGGCGAAGTGAATGCCCATTACGGCCGAGATCCGATCATCAAACTCTACACGGCGATCAGCGGCCGCTATGCGCCCTATCACACCCGCGTCATGGCCGCGACCGCGAGCGAGGCGCTGCATGTGCTTGATGCCCTTCTCGAAACGCCTACGGGGCAGGCCGTCACGCGCCACCATGTCGACGGTGGCGGGGTCAACGATCTCGTCTTCGCGACCTGCCACCTTTTAGGCTATGCCTTCAACCCGCGTATTCCGAACCTGGATGGACGTTGTCTCTACGGCTTTCGGCCGGCGAAAGACTATGGCGTTCTTTACGATGTGATGGGAGATCGTCTCGATGCCAGCCAGATCGCCCCTTACTGGGACGACATCCTGCATATGATGACGTCGTTGCGCACGAGGACGGTATCGTCGTCTCTTCTGTTGAAACGACTGAGTTCCGCCCCAAAGCGGCAAGGCCTGAGCAATGCGTTGCGGTTGTTGGGCCGGATCGAGCGCACTCTATTCACCCTGCAGTGGATCAACGACAAGGACCTCCGCAAACAAACGACTGCAGAATTGAACAAGGGTGAGGCCCGCAACGCCCTCGTCAGGGCCGTCAACCTTCATCGCCTTGGCCGGTTCCGCGATCGTAGCCAGGAGAACTTGTCTATCCGGGCCTCGGCGCTGAACCTCGTGGTGACGGCCATCATCTACTGGAACAGTGTTCACATGGGCCGGGCCGTCGCTGCGCTGCGCGAACGTGGGCAGCAGATTCCCGATGAATGGCTGTCGACACTCTCGCCTCTCGGTTGGGAGCACATCAACCTCACAGGCGACTATATCTGGGAGGACGAACCTGCGCTCGATGACGATGGCTTCAGGCCCATTCCCTTCCTACCGTAATCCTGTGCCCCTTCAATGTTCAGGGGCCCGCTGTGGCGGAGTTGATGGAGCAATCGCTGTTAGCCATGAGAGAAGGCGCGCAAGCGACGCGTGACACGGGTGCAGCGTGTGACCGCATAGGCAGCGCATTCGACGACATGCGCAGCGCAGCAGAGCGGCTTGTTGATACTGCCGCAGAAATTTCTACCTTTGTAGCGGCGATTGACGCTTTGGCCCAGCAAACGAACCTATTGGCTCTGAACGCGACGATTGAAGCGGCGCGTGCGGGCGAGGCCGGCCGCGGGTTTTCGGTCGTCGCTACCGAGGTTAAAGCCCTGTCCACGCAGACACGCAAAGTGACGGACGATATCCGTCAGCACATTTCCGGTTTGCAGGCTCACGTCACGGCACTCGTAGAGACCGCCAATGGCGTAGGTGCGCGGCTCGACGATAGTCGAAACGCCACTGAAAGGGCAAACCGTCATATTCAGGATGTCGAGGGCGCCGTTGAGCGAAATACCGCCTCTATGGACATGATCGCGGGGTTAATTGCGGGACAGAAAGACGCGACGGTCAAGCTTGAGGAAGGCATTGCCTCAACCTTAACTCACGTTTCAGCCAGTGAAATCTTTGCAAACGAGGTTGTCGGTGCCGTTTCGGCGACGGACTCCGTCGTCAAAGCTCAATTCGCCTCTCTTGAAGCGTTTGAAATCAAAAACTACGTTTTGCACAGAGCCAAATCGGACCACACGCTTTGGAAAAAGCGATTAGCGGGAATGATGGCCGGCCTTGAGGGGCTGCGTGTCGATGAGCTTGTCGATCACCATAGTTGTCGGCTCGGGAAATGGTACGATCATGTGGCCGATCCTGTCTTGAGAAACCACCCGGACTTCAGGGCGCTTGTGAAGCCCCATGAAGAGGTGCACGTGCGAGGCCGTGAGGCAGCGAAGCGCTATGCCGATGGCGATTTGGTCGCAGCACGCGCGGCCTTTGAGGCTATGAATGTAGCGTCAACTGAGGTCCTGATGCGACTTGACCGGCTGATCGCGGCGTTTCAATAGCCAATCTTGACGGCATTACACATATCATTTAATCATGATATATGGATAAGAATAAGGCCCTCGAAGCGCTGGCGGCCCTCAGTCAGGAAACCCGTCTCGACGTCTTTCGCCTGCTCGTGCGGGTGGGGGCCGAGGGTTTGCCTGCGGGTGAGATCGGGGAGCGTTTGGGTGTCAAACAGAACACCATGTCCGCCAATCTGTCCGTGCTGGCACACGCGGGGCTGGTTCGTACCGAGCGGGAAGGCCGGAGTATCCGCTACTTCGCCGACTTTGACGGTATGCGGGGTTTTATGGGCTACCTGCTGGAAAACTGCTGTGGTGGTGATCCTGCCCAGTGCCAGCCCGTCCTCGCCAAGCTGAGTTGCTGTTAAGCTATGGTAACCACCTTGCGCAAACTCGCCGCCGAGGCGCTGGGGACCGCGATGCTTCTGGCGATCGTCGTCGGCTCCGGCATAATGGGCGAGACCCTCTCCAACGGAAACTCCGCTGTCGCCTTACTCGGCAATACACTGGCGACCGGTGCCGGGCTTATCGTTCTGATCACTATTCTTGGGCCGGTATCGGGGGCACACTTCAACCCCGTCGTCACCCTGACCTTCGCCGTGCGCCGCGAGATCGGCGCGACGCTGGCTCTCGGATACATTGCGGCCCAATTCGTCGGCGGCGTAGTGGGCGTCCTTGTCGCTCATGGGATGTTCGGGGAGGTCCTGCTTCAGGTTTCCACCAGGCTGAGGGACGGGTCGGCTTTGGCGATGTCGGAGGTGGTTGCGACCTTTGGTCTGGTGGGTACCATCCTGGCCTGTCTGCGCTTTCGTTCGGCCTCTACACCGGTCGTGGTCGGCCTCTACATCACCTCGGCCTACTGGTTCACCGCGTCGACGTCATTCGCTAATCCGGCGGTGACGGTTGCCCGTTCATTGTCCAATACGTTTGCGGGCATCGCCCCATCGTCGGTGCCGGTATTTATTCTGGCACAGTGCGCCGGTGCCGCCGCCGCAGTCGTCGTGTTCGGCTGGATGCTGCACACGCCTACCACGCCGTTTCCCGTTCCAGTTGAGGCTGATCTATGAGCATCACCATCTACCATAACCCGGCCTGCGGCACCTCCCGGAACGTGCTGGCCGTTATAGAGGCCGCCGGTTACACGCCAAACGTCGTGGATTATCTCAAAGTCGGCTGGAAGGCGGAGACGTTGCTGGGTTTGTTCTTTGCGGCCGGACTTACGCCAAGACAGGCGCTGCGTGAAACCAAGTCTCCGGCTAGGGAGATGGGTCTGCTGGACGAGGGCGTCAGTAATGAACGCATTCTGGCTGCCATGCTCGCAGAACCCATTCTGGTAAACCGACCGTTCGTAGTGACGGCAAAGGGTACGAAGCTTTGCCGTCCGTCAGAAACAGTACTCGATGTGCTTGAGACCTGGCCGGCCGGTCCGTTCCAAAAGGAAGACGGTGAGCTGATGATTGATGTGGAAGGCCATCGATCCTCCGTGACTTAAAATTCCAACCGATTGCAACAACTGCATAATAATTTCCCATAAGGTTTCTTATGCGCCGTGCGCATTCATGGCGTACAAAATTGACATTTGCATGCTTGCGTGTACAATGAGCTCGAAATCTGTGTGTGGAGCTTCCGATGCCAAGCGTAGCCATTGATGACAATAAGCGGATGCATTTGAGGGTCTCGCCAGAAGCGAAAGCCAAATTGATGCGAGCTGCGGCGATTCAAAATACGGACCTCACTGAGGTGCCCCTAGCTTTCTAGACACTTTGCGCCTTCAAAATGCGTTGCCTGTCTTCGAAGTCAATGGGCGACAACATGCCGTTGTTGGTGTGCTTGCGCTTGGGGTTATAGAACATCTCGATATATTCGAAGACGTCCTGCCTTGCGGCTTCACGGGTTGAATATGCTTTGCGCCTGATCCATTCGCGTTTCAGCAGTTGGAAGAAGCTTTCCGCGACGGCATTGTCATGGCAGTTCCCCCGCCGGCTCATGCTGGCTTCCAGATTGTGCTGGCGCAGGAAGGTTTGCCACTCGCGGCTGGTATATTGTGAACCCTGATCGGAATGTATGGTGACGGTGGCCTTGGGCTTACGCCGCCAGACGGCCATCAGCAAGGCCTGCAAAGCCAGGTCAGTCGTCATGCGTGATTGCATCGACCAGCCGACGACACGGCGCGAAAACAGGTCGATGACGACCGCGAGATAAGCCCAGCCTTCGTACGTCTTGATGTAGGTGATGTCCGTCACCCAGACCTGATCGGGAAACGATGCATCAAACTTCTGTTCAAGCCTGTTCTCGGCAACGATGGCAGGACTGCCTCCATGGCGGCCAGGGCGCCGCCTGTAGCCGATCTGGGCTGCAATGCCGGCAAGGCTCGCTAAGCGGGACACGCGATTGGGCGAGCAGGCCTCGCCTTGATCGCGCAGATCATCGTGCAACTTGCGATAACCATAGACCTTGCCGCTGTCTTCCCAAGCCTGCCGGATCAGCGCGGTCTGACGGGCATCCTCAATAGCCCGCTGGCTTACAGGCGTCTTCAGCCAGGCATAGAAGCCGCTAAAATGCACACTTAACATGCGGCACATGGCCCGGGTCGAAAACTCAGGCCTGTGAGCTTCGATAAATGCGTACCTCACCGAGACTCTCGCGCGAAGTACGCTGCGGCCTTTTTTAGGATATCCCGCTCCTCCGTCACGCGGGCCAGTTCGGCCTTCACCCGGCGAAGCTCCGCCGCCACCGCGTCGTCTTCCCGCCTGACCTTGGCAGGCTTCGAATACTCAGCCTTCCACGTGTAGAGAGACTTCGTGCTGATACCTAGCCGCGCAGCGACCTCTTTGACCGCATAGCCACGGTCAACAACCTGGGCAACCGCGTCTTGTTTGAACGCCTCCGAAAACCTGTTCCCCGTCTTCATCATCAGCTCTCCTTGCTTCCAATTTGTAACAAGCAAAGCGTCTACTTTTCTAGGGGCACCTCACACCAACTTCATCGTGCAGACTGCGTTAAAAGAAGCAGACTCAGTGATCGCGGCCGCCGAAGCCGTCATCCTTTCTCAGCGGGACTTCGCTCGCGTTCTTGAGCTGCTCGAAAACCCTCCTGTGCCAAATGCGAAACTACGGGCTGCTATCGCCGCTTTGCCATCCACACTATGATCCTCCGGGACTGGCACGAAGCGCCAATTTCGAAGTCGCATGATAGAAAATCGTTTAATTGTGGCGACGCCCAAATGAACGAATTTCTGCAGCGTTTTGCGCGGCAGAGCCACGAGCAAAACGCGTCAAAAACCTTTTGCGCTATTGAAGCTGGAGAGCCACAACGGATTATCGGCTTTTACACGGTAACGCCGTCCGCGGTATCGTACGATCAGGTCCCAGCACATTTTGTCAAAGGACTGGCGAGGCACGAGATCGCGGGCTTTAAGTTGGCACGTATAGCGACGGACCTCTCTGTAGCAGGGTTAGGGCTCGGCGGCCAACTACTAGCGGCCGCAGCCCTTAGATGCTTACGAACTTCAGAACAGGTTGGCGGAAAGTTTCTCATCATCGATGCCAAGAACGAACGTGCTGCAAGCTGGTATGCTTCATACGGCGCTGAACCGCTCAAAAATCTCCCACTAACATTGGTGATGCCATTGGCCACCTTTTCGTCTAGTCTCAAGATTAAGGGTTTACTGTAATTCCATAGGTGAGATCTATGTTGAATGTTAGGGATACCCTGCTCTCCGGCATGTAAGGTTCTACTCCAAGGCCGTGCTCTGGATATACCTGCCCGGCTGGTCCGCGCAGACGCCAACTTTGGATTTGGCTTATGGATCACACTTCAATTTCGTTTCGTTCGCTTTGCCGCCTGAGAGGTCCTGCATAGTTGGTATTTGCTCTCCGCCTGCGATCGGGTCCGAAATACGTGCTGCATCTGATAAACTGCCTTGGAGATTCGAAAGGGGGCTTGCGGTTACCGGCGATACTCAATCTATGAACTCTGTAACTGTTCAACTGAGGCGAGACGAAATATGCTCTCCCTGAAAAGTTATGGAGGCCCGAATGAGGGAAGCAGACGCAAACAGAATACGAAGCCTGCAGTTGTTTGCGTCAATGCAGTCAGAACGCTTCGGCGCGCTGACTCGGGGCGCACTCTTGCAAACGTTTCCTGCAAATGGAAATCTGATCTACGAAGCCGATAACGTCGACTATCTCTATATCCTGCTCGATGGATCGGTGGAGCTTCAAGGACGCTGGCACGACAAAGAGAGCACCTTGGCCGTGCTTCGGCCAGTGTCGACTTTCATTCTTGCGGCCGTGGTGCTGGATGCCCCTGCCCTCATGTCGGCCAGGACGTTGGAAAAATCTCAGGTTGCCATGTTGCCGGCTGAGCATTTCAGAGCCGCCATGCGAGAGGATGCAGCGTTCGCCGTCGCCGTTGCCCAGGAGTTATCGGGCTGCTATCGCGGGCTTGTTCGCACGATCAAGAACCACAAGCTGCGTTCCGGCAATGAAAGACTGGCAAACTATCTGCTGACCCAGCAAATACGGCAGGGCGGCGACACGACAATAGAGCTTCCCCACGAAAAGCGAATTCTGGCCTCGCTACTCGATTTGACACCAGAGAGCCTGTCCAGAGCTTTTGCCAGTCTTGCTAAGTACGATGTGGAGGTCACGGGCAGTCGCGTCAGTATCGGTAATCCTGCAGGCCTCAGACGCCTCGCTCGACCCAATGCGCTGATTGACAATCACGCGCTGCCAAAGGGTGTTGCGCAAGGCAAGGCAGACAAGGAGCTCTGGCCCCTGCGCAATGACCGGGGCTGCGGCGCGGAGGTGGAGTAACATCGAGACGCCTTAACAAAAATCAAGTGGTCGAACGTACTCGATCAATAGGCCGTTTATCCGACATTAAGGCGGTACCGCGGGCATGAGGGCATAAAGGCGTTACCTAAGTAGAAGGAACGCATACATGTTCATCGAGCCCACCATCGACCTCACCGTCCACCATAAGCCTCAGTCGTTCGCCGATCGCTTCGCCTTCGGCTTCACCAAACTGTTGCGCTTCTGCGCTGACACCTTCTTCGCCAAGCGTTACGGCCACCGCGCCATCGTTTTGGAGACTGTTGCCGCCGTGCCTGGCATGGTCGGGGCCACCCTCACGCACCTTAAGTGCCTGCGCCGGATGAAGGACGACAACGGCTGGATCCGCACTCTGATGGAGGAAGCCGAGAACGAGCGCATGCACCTCATGACGTTTATAGAGGTCGCTAAGCCGACTCTTTTTGAGCGTATGGTTATTGTCGGCGTGCAGTGGGTCTTCTACCTCGCCTTCTTCATGCTCTACCTGATCTCGCCGAAGACAGCTCACCGTGTGGTCGGCTATTTCGAGGAAGAGGCCGTTATCAGCTACACGCACTATCTCGCCGAAATCGATGAGGGGCGCAGCAAAAATGTTCCGGCACCGGCCATCGCCAAGCGCTATTGGAAGCTTCCAGAGACCGCCACGCTTCGCGATGTCGTCCTGGTCGTTCGCGCTGACGAGGCCCATCACCGGGACGTCAACCATGCTTTCTCAAATGAGCTGCATGGTTTGGCCGTCGATCACACGGCAGTAGCTGCTTATCCCGTGCACGACGAAAGCGTCTGCATTCAGAAAATCGCAGCCTGAACCACTGGCGCCCGGCTTTTGCCGGGCGCCTCTCCGCGAGGACGCCATGAAAATCTCAATCGACAAAGCCCTTAGAACGCTACGTGAGCGCGGTTGGCCGGTGGCCACCACAGCCGAAGGGCAATGGATTCTGGAAAGAGTTGTCATGACGACCGAAGAGCTTTTGGGTGTCGCAGCCCTAATAATTGGCGATTCTGGCGAAAGAAATATGACTGAAAAGTCTTAGTGAATGTGTTGAGTTGTGATTGCGACATCCTGACGCGCGACAACGGTCAGTCAATGCGGTAACGAGAGCTCAGATTTGTCGGCCTTAATGTTCAAAGTTTTGGCTGATGTTGCGAAAGTGTCGGGGATTTACTGCTCGTATAGTAGAAATGCTCTAAGCATCACTATGGGCGGAAACGGGTGAACGTCAATGGAATTGAGTAATCACTGGCTCGCAACGTGCGGGCAAATCATTGAGGGGCAAAAAACCTTATTTTTTGTAATGTTTTTTGCGGGGCTTACTGGAAGCGTCGCCCATTGCCTCACAATGTGTGGGCCTTTTGTGTTGATGCAAACCGCTGCGAACACGGCAAAAACGGGATGGATCCGACTTCTTCTTCCCTATCATGCCGGGCGTCTGACAACCTACTCGGCTCTGGGGGCACTGGCTGGCGGGACGCTGCTTTTCCTTTCGCCTCATCCTGAGTTCGAACTCCTTCGGCGTGTGCTTTTGGCGCTGGTGGCCACGGCCTTTCTTTTTATTCTCATCGAAAGCCTCCTGGCGCGCGTGGGTCTGCGCCTGCCTTTCCGCTTTGGCATAGGAATACCATGCGGACTCAAGGCGTTTGGCCGACTTGCAGCCACAAAGAACGTTCTGCCTCGCTATGCATTGGGTCTGGCGCTGGGACTGCTGCCGTGTGGTCTGCTCCTCACCGCGCTCCTGGCTGCCGCAACAACCGCAAACCCGCTGCGTGGCGCTGTGGCCATGCTGCTTTTTGGACTGGGTACAGTCCCTGCTCTCGCTGGCCTCGGCTGGTTCGGAGGCCCGATACTTAAGCGGTGGCCGTGGTTGCAAGACGCTCTCCGCTTAAGCGCGCTGGGCATCAATGCCTGCCTCCTCTTCGCTCTCAGCCTCAGACCACAATGACCCTTCGGATACCGCACAAGGATAACCACATGCCGGATATCGCACAGTCGCCCCCGGTGCTTGCGCCCCCCACCGAAACACGCGCAAAGCCGCGTTTCGACGAGACCATCCTCAAATATTTCACGATCGCCTCCGTTTTCTGGGCTATCGCGGGTATGGCGGTGGGCGTCCTGATCGCATTCCAGATGGCGTTTCCGCAGCTTAACGTCGAACCTTACCTGACGTTCGGCCGCCTGCGCCCCCTGCACACCTCGGCGGTGATCTTCGCCTTTGGCGGCAATATCCTGATGGCCACCTCATACCACGTGGTCCAACGCACCTGTCGCGCACGGCTCTATTCGGATTTTCTGAGCTGGTTCACCTTCTGGGGCTATCAGGCCTTCATCCTAATGGCGGGTCTTGGTTACGTATTTGGCGTGACTCAAGGCAAGGAGTACGCCGAGCCGGAGTGGTATGCGGACCTGTGGCTCACCATCGTCTGGGTGGCTTATCTCGTCAACTTTATGGGCACGCTGGCCAGGCGCCAGGAAAAGCACATCTATGTCGCGAACTGGTTCTATCTCGCCTTCATCGTGACGGTGGCCATTCTGCATCTGGTCAACAATGTCACTGTTCCCTTCGAAATCGGCAGTGTCCATAGCTACAGTGCCTGGGCGGGCGTTCAATCGGCCCTGATACAGTGGTGGTACGGCCACAACGCGGTCGGCTTCTTCCTGACCGCAGGCTTTCTGGGCATCATGTATTATTACATCCCCAAGCAGGCCAACCGCCCGGTCTATTCCTACCGCCTGTCGATCATCCACTTCTGGGCACTGATCTTCATCTACATCTGGGCCGGCCCGCACCACCTGCTGTACACCTCGCTGCCCGATTGGGCGCAGACCCTGGGCATGACCTTCTCGATCATCCTGTGGATGCCGTCGTGGGGCGGCATGATCAACGGCATGATGACGCTGTCGGGCGCCTGGCACAAACTGCGCGACGATCCGGTCCTTCAGTTCATGATCATTGCGCTCAGCTTCTACGGCATGGCGACCTTCGAAGGTCCGCTGATGTCGATCAGAGCCGTCAACTCCCTCTCGCACTACACGGATTGGACCATCGGTCACGTGCATGCCGGGGCGCTGGGCTGGGTCGCCTTTATCTCTTTCGGCGCGATTTACTATCTGGTGCCGCACCTGTGGAAGAAGGCGGGCATGTATTCGACGAAGCTGATCTCAGTGCATCTGTGGATCGGGACCATCGGCATCGTTCTCTACATCACTTCCATGTGGGTCGCCGGCATCATGCAGGGCCTGATGTGGCGAGCCTACGACGAAATGGGCTTCCTGACCTATTCCTTCGTCGAGACGGTCCAAGCCATGCACCCCTACTACATCATTCGCGCCGTGGGCGGCGTGTTGTTCCTGCTGGGCGTACTGATCATGACCTTCAACATCTGGAAAACCATCAAGACTCCCGATGCTGCTGAAAACGAAGCCCTGCCCGCCTCCCCTGCGCCTCTGCCGGAGCATGCCTGATGCTTGAGAAACACGCAAAACTCGAACGCAACTCGATCTGGTTGCTGATCTTCACAGTGATTGCCGTGTCGATCGGCGGCATCATCGAGATCGTGCCCCTGTTCCGCATGGAAACCACTGTCGAGCCGGTGAAGGGCGTGCGTCCCTATACGCCACTCGAGCTTATGGGTCAGCAAATATACATACGCGAAGGCTGCAATACCTGCCATTCCCAGCAGATTCGCCCCCTACGAGACGAGCAGCAACGCTATGGCCACTACTCGCTGGCGGCGGAAAGTATGTACGATCACCCATTTGTTTGGGGTTCGAAACGCACCGGTCCGGACCTGGCCCGCGTGGGCGGCAAATATTCGGATGAATGGCATGTCGCACACTTAAAGAATCCGCGCGCTGTAGTGCCGGAGTCGATCATGCCGAGCTATGCCTTCCTGGCCGACAGACCATACGGCGACTGGCGTATCAAAAGACGCCTGCAGACGCTTGCCGGCCTCGGTGTTCCCTACACAAAGGAAATGATCTCCGAAGCCGCGAATGACTATGAAGCCCAGGCCAACCCGGATCCAATCATCGATCCGACGGGCCTTTTGGAACGGTACGGAGAGAAGGTTGCGGTCCGCGACTTCGATGGCAATCCGGATGAGATTACCGAAATGGACGCCCTGATCGCCTACCTGCAAAAGCTGGGTACGGACGTCGATTTTACGACCTACAATCCCGACTACGTCATCAAGAAGCAAGCCAAGCCTGCGGAGAAATCCAAATGATGAATACCTCCCTGCTTGGAGGCCTGATCACGCTCGCCTTCACCGTCGTTTTCCTCGGCATCGCCGCATGGGCCTACTGGCCCAAAAACAAGGACAAGCTCCAGGCCCATCGCCTGATTCCTCTCAATGACGAGGACACCCACAATGATCAATGACCACGAAAAGCGAAAAGAGATCGATGAAACAAGCGGTGTCGAAACAACAGGGCACGAATGGGACGGTCTGAAAGAACTGAATAACCCAGCACCACGCTGGTGGCTCATTGTCTGGTTGGTTACCATTGTCTGGGCTGTCGGCTACTGGATTGTCTATCCCGCGTGGCCGACCTTAACCGGTCACACGAAGGGCATCATGGGATGGACACAGTATGACAAGCTCAAGCGCGAGGAAGCGCAGATCACACAGCGACAGAGCGTGTGGCTGACCAAGTTTCGCGCGTCCGATTTTGATCAAATCAAAGCCGACCCCGGTCTTTACGAATTCGCGCGGGCCGGCGGTGAAGTTGTTTTCAAGGAGAATTGCGCCGCCTGTCACGGATCGGGCGGTGAAGGCCGCAAGGGTTACCCCAATCTGAACGACGACGACTGGCTGTTTGGAGGCACTGTCGAGGATATCTACCACACCATAAAGGTCGGCAGCCGGTCCTCCCATCCCGATACGCATCAGACCTTGATGCCAGCATTTGGCCGAGGCGGCATGCTTACGGCCGAGCAGGTCGACGATGTAGCAACCTATCTCGTCAATATGCGGGCTGGTACCGGGAATGACGCCTTTACGCGCGGGCAGGCCGTATTCGAACAGAACTGCGTCAGCTGTCACGGCGCCGGCGGCGCCGGAAACCGCCAAATGGGCGCTCCGCGCCTTAACGATTCCATTTGGCTATATGGAGGCGATAAGGCCTCGATCGTCCAAACCATAACAAATGGTCGGGCTGGAGTTATGCCAACATGGGAAGGCCGACTAAGCGACGATTCACGCCGTCAGGTCGCCATCTACGTTCACAGTTTGGGCGAAGGTGAGTGACTGAGCATCTCCCGGCGTTCCCCTGCGCCGGGAGACGAACTCAAAGTAATCCATATGTCGTACTTCGAAAAAGCTGCCAAAATCTATCCTCGCCGGGTGAAAGGGACGTTCCGATCTGTCAAATGGATCGCGATGTGCGTCCTCCTCGGCATCTACTATCTGGCACCCTGGCTGAGATGGGATCGGGGGGCTCATGTCCCCGATCAGGCCATATTGGTGGATCTAACCGGACAACGCGGATACTTTTTCGGCATCGAGATCTGGCCGCAGGAAGTCTACCTGCTCGTGGGTGTTCTTATTCTGGCAGCCATAGGACTCTTTTTTGCCACTGCGCTCCTCGGCCGGGTCTGGTGCGGATACGCTTGTCCTCAAACGGTATGGACAGATCTTTTTGTCTGGGTAGAGCGTTTTGTCCAGGGTGATCGCAATGCGCGCCGAAAGCTCGACGAAAGTGCCTGGACCTCCGAAAAGATCTGGAAAAAGGCTGTTACCCATCTGAGCTGGTTGTTGATTGGGGCGCTAACCGGCGGTGCCTGGGTGTTCTACTTCAATGATGCGCCTGCGCTCTTTACGGACATAATCCATTTCAACGTTTCATGGACAGTGTTGGGCTGGGTGATTGCCCTTACTCTCTCGACCTATTTTATGGCGGGTTTCGCGCGCGAGAACGTTTGCACCTACATGTGTCCTTATGCGCGCTTCCAGTCGGCCATGTTCGATAAGGATACCCTGATTATATCGTACCAACCCGAACGGGGGGAACCGCGCGGCAAGCATAAGGCGGGCGCAACCTGGGAAGGACGAGGACACTGTATCGATTGCAAGGCGTGCGTCGTTGTCTGCCCAATGGGTATCGACATACGAGAAGGCCTGCAAATGGAATGCATCTCCTGTGGGCTCTGTATAGATGCATGCGACGACATAATGACCAAGGTCAACCTGCCAACCGGGCTGATACGTTATGACACCGAAAACAATCAGTTGGCCCGTCGTAGCACCAGCCACAGATTGAATATTGGGCTCGCAGCCAAACCGCCCGAATCGAAACGGAACGACAGCGCTTCAAATCAATCGCTCCGCTGGGCGCGGCCCCGAACGCTTGTCTATGCGGCAATCCTGCTGAGCGTCGGCATGACCATGGTTGGTGCTATTATTACCCGTCCCCTTACCGAATTGAATGTGATTCATACCCGTGCGCCGCAATTTGTCAGATTGAGCGACGGCGAAGTCCGCAATACTTACAGCTTGAAAATCCTGAACAAGTCTCACGATGATCGGGCCTACAATCTGTCAGTCGATGGCGTCAGAGTTAATGAACTTACGGTTCTGGCCGCCGGGGACACACCTGTTCAGCGTCTCCTGGTCCCCGCAAACAGTGTGGGCACATTCCGCGTAAGACTGGTCTCTGACGGCAACGCCGCCGGCCGCACGGAAATCCGCTTTATTCTGACCGATCCAGTAACCCGCGAAAGTGCGCACCATGAAAGCTATTTCGTCCGCTGAAACCCAGGCAGACATTGATCGTCGTCGTGGACGTTTCGTGCCATGGTTCATCGCTGCCTTTTTTATCAGCTTCATGCTGCCCCTGATTGCCTTTACCGTGCTGGCTTTCCGCCATGCGCCCAGCGAAGTGACGGCTCAGGCATACGAAAAAGGGTTGGCCTACAACAATGCCCTCGATGCTGAGGCCGCGCAGGAAGGGCTCGGCTGGAAAGTAAATGGGGCGTTCCGCGACGGTGTCTATCGAGTTAGTGCTTCAGATCGAGGAGTCGCCATGGAGGACGCAAGGGTCGAGGTTTGGTTTGTTCATCCTTCCGTAAAGACGAACGATCGTCACGCCGTTCTCACCCACAGCGGCCGCGGGATATACGAGGCAAAGATTGACCTGCCCGTCAGAGCCGGCTGGTCAGCGCACGTAACCGTCGAGGACCACGGTCAACAGCTGCAAACTCGATACATCTTCGAGAACTGATATGGATATTTTCCTCCTTCTCTTCGTGGCGGCAGGATGTCTGGCAGGTCTTGGGGTCGGGGCGTTCATGTGGGCGGTGCGCACCCATCAATTCGAAGACCCGGATATGCAGGCTCAACGCATCCTTCACGAGGATGATGAACGTGACTGACTATGCATGTTATGCCACCGAAGAGAAAGATGGCCGCACCGGTCTGTTTCTGCAGATTGACGGAATGAGCTGTGCTGCGTGCGCCTGGAAGATCGAAAGCGCCCTTAACGCAGAGCCCGGAGTCGAAGCTCGCATAAACTATTCAACCCAGCGGTTGAGAATCGTATGGGATAACGTAGGTGAGCGAGCCCGGGCCCGAGCGAACGAACTCGCAGAGATGATCGAGGGCATGGGGTTTTCTGTGGCACCCTTCGATCTTAGCGCCAAGCTCGCCGGCCAACATGACGAAGAACAATTCATACTCCGCTGCATGGCGGTAGCGGGTTTCGCCACGACCTATGTCATGCTCTTCTCGGACGCTTTGTGGTTTACGTCTGAAGCCGCCCTTACTGGTGCTACAAGAGACCTCATGCACTGGGCAATGGCGCTCGTTGCCCTGCCCGCCATGCTCTATGCCGGTCGTCCCTTCTATCTGAGCGCAGTTTCGGCCCTTCGTCACGGCCGCACCAATATGGATGTGCCCATTTCGATCGCGGTCCTGCTCGCCGGGGGAATGAGCTTATATGAGACGGTGACCCATGGGCGCTTTGTTTACTACGACGCTTCGGTCATGCTCCTCTTCTTTCTTCTGATTGGGAGGTTCCTCGATGTAAAGGCGCGAGGCAAGGCTCGCGAAGCCGCAGAGGGCCTGCTGGCTATGCTAGACGGGACGGCAACTGTCATTGAAGATGGTGCTGTACGTACGCTTCGAAATTGTGAGCTTGTCGCTGGAATGATGTTGCGCATCGCCATCGGCGAGAAGATCGCCGCCGACAGCACGGTTGTGAACGGCGTATCTGAAGTCGATGCCAGCCTTATTTCGGGTGAAACGCTTCCTGTAAGTGTTCAGCCTGGCCAGCGACTTTTTGCCGGGACTATTAATCTCTCGGCGCCGCTGGAAGCTCGGGTTGACGCCGCGTCGGGCGATAGCCTGTTGTCCGAGGTCGTTCGGATGATGGAGATCGCAGAACAGGGGCAGGCTCGCTATGTTCGCATCGCTGATCGCGTAGCCGCCATCTATGCGCCAGCCGTACATATCCTCGCTGCAATTACATTTCTTGGCTGGCTGCTGGTGGCCCATACCCCTTGGGAGGACGGTCTGCTGAAGGCCACTGCGGTCCTGATCGTTACCTGTCCCTGCGCATTGGGTTTGGCTGTACCCGTAGCCCAGGTCCTGGCGTCGGGCCAGTTGTTTAAACGCGGGGTGCTGGTTAAGTCCGGCAAAGGTCTCGAGACCTTGGCGACGATCGACACCGTAGTACTGGACAAGACCGGCACGGTCACAATGGGCCAGGCGGAATGGACCAATCCCGACGCTTTGTGCGAGGCAGACAGGCGTGCGGCTGTGACCATGTGCTCCCTGAGCCGGCACCCGCTTTCTGCGGCAATTTGCAGACATCAGGTTGAGCTTGATGCCGGAATTGGCAGTGTGGAAGAACTGCCGGGCTTCGGTCTGCAGGCCTCTGTAGGAACTGATACCGTGCGCCTGGGAAAGGCGTCATGGATTGGCGTGCCGTCGTCATCCGATGTCGAGCTCGAAATGTGGTTCAAACGAGGAAACCAGCCAGCCATTCGTCTGACATTCGAGGACGCGCTGCGTTCCGACGCCCTGTCCACTGCCCAGGCACTCAGGAGCCGTGGCTTGAACGTCATGATGCTGTCCGGCGACCGGGCAAAGGTGGTTCGTCATGTTGCCGCCGGAATGGGGATCGAAGATGCCAGAGGCGAATTGACTCCGGCCGACAAATTGCGCGTCGTCGAGACACTCCAGGCCGAAGGAAAACGGGTGCTGATGGTGGGAGATGGGCTGAACGACGCCGCTGCTCTGTCAGCTGCGACGGTATCTATGTCGCCGTCGAGCGGACTGGATATTACTCAAAACGCCGCTGATCTCGTCTTCCGCGGCCAGGCCTTGGGAAGTGTGGTGTTTGCGTTTGACATAGCCCGCCTCACGCAGCGTATCATCCGCCAGAACTTCCTGCTGGCACTCGGTTACAACCTGGTCGCAGTCCCCTTGGCCGTTGCAGGATTGGTAACGCCAATGCTGGCAGCGATCGCCATGTCGGCATCATCCCTACTGGTCGTCCTGAATGCGTTCAGGTTAAGAGTGAGACTGTCCAAATGAGCCACGATAAAGAACGTATGATATTGGACTGCGAGGTGGTTCGTCGCACGCCGTTAGCCGACGGTGGGGAAATTCTTGAGCTGCTTGCCACAGGCGTGAAAGCCGGCACGATCGTAAAGCTCCACATCGCGCCTAATCAGGGCCCTCTCCGTCCCGCCAAATCTCCATTTCTCATGCGCCTCGATGAGCTAGTCTGGCCGCCGAGGGTCCGTGACGCTTTTCGAAATGAGGATGTCCATTTCGTGGGCGACCTCTGCCGTATCTCTGCCGACGATTTGCGCCGGAATCCTCGGATCGGTGCGCGCTCTATTGCCCTGATTGAAAAAACACTGGCCTCGTTCGGATTAAAGCTCGGTGAGGAGATTTCGGAAACGGCAGAGGTTTACATCCACCCCGTTGCACCTGCCTGGCTCTGAGAAGTGTTCACTTTCATCATGAGGCGCCCGCAAGAACTGATCTGCACGCCGAAATCTATGGCTGCCCGGTAGTTTTCAACGCTCCTTACAACGAGATCGTATTTGACGCTGACGTGCTCGACTTGCCCACACGCGGTGGCCTTGGGATGTTTAAAGCAGTCATGGAAACCTATCTGAGAGGGCAAATATCGGGAATTTTGCCGATGCAGAAGACCCTTAGAACCGCTGTATTTCAAGCTATCGCGATCGTTATCGGTAGCGAGCTATGCACGGCCGCCCAAGTGGCGCGATCGCTTGGAATGAGCGAGAAAAAGATGCAGCGGTTGCTAAATGATGAAGGTGAGTCCTTCCGCACCATCCTTCAGAACGTCCGCGAGGATATGGCCTCGAACCTCCTGGCGCAAACCTCCATCCCAATAGATTCCGTCAGTGAATTCCTGGGATACGCATCGAACGCCGCGTTTACCCGAGCCTTCACAGGCTGGTCTAACTGTACGCCGTCCCAATACCGGCGGCGGCAACAGAACGAGGCCGAAGCCGTTGATGTTCTCTGACTAAGTGATCCAACGCTCGCCAATGATCGCAAGCGCTCGAATTTTGCATTTTTGGACAGAACATTGTTCGTAGTTTGCAAAATCAATTACCTGAAAACGCTTTCAGGCTAAAATTGCGTTGGGCAACTGGGGAACGAATTTGCGACAGTATGTGTATGACAGTGCGACAGGGCAAAAAGCCTATTTCCTTTACGGAGACTACGTTTACGAACTGAAAACGGGCCAGCCAATCTACCGTATTCATTCAGCCCGTTGGTTTTCCCCTGAAGGCAAAGAAATGATGGTTGTGCGACACGGGCTAGTGTACAGCAGCGACAATACCGACACGGCGGTTTTCTATGTAGGCGCTCGTCAGCTCGAAGAAGCAGATGGCCAATTTCCAGGCAACATGCTGGTTGATGTGGCTCGTGCATCTGACGCTGAAACCCAGGGATCGCAATCGGTTGCCTGCGGCCAATAACCACATCCGAACAGCGATGAAAATAAGGGTATACTGACGGGTCTCCGAGAGGATGTTCGATTATGCCTGACTCGCTGTTTCCGCAAAAATCCTGGCAGGACCATGATCTCATGCGCTTCATGGGGCGAGAGGCGCCGCGCTATACCTCCTACCCCTCAGCCCATCATTTTGGCAGCTTGACGCTTCAGGTTTATCAGGGGTGGCTCTCCACCCTCTGTCCAGATCAGCCCATCGCGCTTTACCTTCATATCCCCTTTTGCGAGCAGATGTGCCACTTTTGCGGCTGCAATACGCGCGCGACACTGAAATACGCCCCGGTCGAAGCCTATGTCGCGGCGCTGGTTGCCGAGATCCGCATGGTCGGCACGCATCTCGGTTTCCGCCCTAAGGTCCACAGTGTGCATTTCGGTGGCGGCTCGCCCTCCATGCTGACGCCGGCCGACATGGGCCGCGTTTTCGACTCGCTCAACGAGTCTTTTGCTTTTCTGCCTGATGCAGAGATCAGCATCGAACTCGATCCTCGTCGCATGAACCTGACCAAAATCAGAGCCTACGCCGCTTTCGGGTTTAACCGTGTATCGCTTGGGGTACAAGACACTGACCCGTTAGTCCAACAGGCGATCAATCGCATCCAGCCCCTGGAGCAGGTCATGGCCGTGATGGGGCATTTGCGCGACCACGGTATGGATCATATCGGGATAGATCTCATCTACGGCCTACCCAAACAAAGTCTTCAGAGCATCGAGAATACGCTCGAACACGTTGGCGCGCTCGACGCAAATCGTATCTCAGCCTTCTCTTATGCTCATGTGCCGTGGATGAAGAAGCATCAAAGCCTGATGGATGAGAGAGCCTTGCCGGGTATCGAAGACAAGGTTGCCATGTTCCTGCGCCTGTCGGACTACCTGACCGCCAACGGCTACCGCGCTATTGGTATCGATCATTTCGCCAAGCCCGAAGATGAGATGACGCGTGCCCTCGATGGGCGTACCTTGCGCCGTAATTTTATGGGTTACTCGACTCTGCCAAACGATTATCTCCTGGGCCTGGGGGCTTCATCGATTGGGGAGCTCGAAGGCGGAATCGTACAGAACATTCCGCAATCGACGACCTATCAAAACCGCATTCTTTCCGGCGACTGGGCCAGCGTGCGAGGGTGGACGTACCGGGGCGACGACAAGCTCCGCAAGGCGGTAATCAGCGATCTGATGTGCTACTTTGAAGCCGAGATCCCTGCTATTCTTGCACGGCACGGCTACGGAGCAGACTACCTCGACGCAGATATCGCCCGGTTGGCGGATTTCATTGACGCGGGAATGATTACGGTTGAAGACCGCCGTGTCAGTTTCCATTCTCCCTTGAAGATGCTTGTCCGGAACGTGGCATGCGCCTTCGATTCTTATGCCCGAGGCTCTGACGCTCAGAACCGGTATTCGAAAGTCGCCTGACCATTTTGGATTGAATGCCAGTCAATTGGCTGTGTGAAGGCCGCTCAACTGTCCGTTTTATAAGCGATAAAATGTCTGCGGCAGACTGGCGCACCCAGATGCAAACGATTCTCATTGAATATGCGAATGAAATGCACTAGCAGAAATCGCGTATTGATTAGGGGATAGCCCATGGCACATCATATTCGAAAAACCGGTTTGGCCGCAGCGGCCTCAGCTCTCGCGATAGTCTGGGCAAGCGGTGCCGCATTTGCCGCCGAAGCGGACGTTTCGCCGACTGCAGAGCCAACGACAGAAGTCGTCATCACGGCCTCATCGACCAAGCTCAAACTGGTTGATGCTCCCGCCAGCGTTTCGGTCGTCACCCAGGAACAGCTTCACGAACGCCCTGTCCGCGATCTGACCGAGATCCTGAATCGCACCGAAGGTGTAACGATGAACCGCGCCGGTAATCAGCGGACCATCCAGTTACGCGGCCTGGGCAGCGCCTACACCTTGTTCATGATTGATGGAAAACGCGTCTCCTCGACGAATGCCATGTTCCGCGGCAATGACTTCGACGCCGGCTGGGTGCCGGTCGAAGCCATCCAGCGCGTCGAAGTCGTCCGCGGTCCAATGTCGTCTCTTTACGGCTCGGACGCGATCGGGGGCGTGGTCAACATCATCACTAAACCGGTAGGGGATGAATGGTCGGGCTCTGTCAGTGCCGACTACATACTTCAGGAAAATCAGGACGCCGGCGATGCCTATAAGGTCGGATTTTTCGCTGCTGGCCCGCTGGTTCAGAACCAGCTCGGGCTCAAGGTCTACGGCGGGTACAATCGCCGTGAGCGCGACAAGGGGCAGGTGAATCCCGTGGCCACGGTCCCCGGCTTCGCCGACAAGCGCGAGCAATATCTCGACGGTACGCTCGTCTGGACCCCGGATGCCGCACAAACCATCGACTTCAATCTGGGCTATAACCGCTTAAACCACGACAATTTCCCTATGGAGCGCAAAAACTATGCGGTTACGCATAAGGGAACTTTCGGTTTCGGTGAGACACTTTTGCGGCTGTCGGGGGACACCATCAAGAACGAAATCGGCAACGTCACTGGCCAGGTCAATCCAAACGAAGCCGAAAACCAGCAATTGGAAGGCCGGATTACGCGCCAGTTCGCCCAGCGTTACAGTGTGACGCTCGGCGCAGAATGGCGCAAACAAGCCCTGACGGATCCGGCTAACCTGAAAGGTCTTCCCGGGACGCCCACCTATGGCAAGAACCCTGAAGCGGAAGTTACCCAGACGGCTGTGTTTTTCGAAGGCGAAATTCGTCTGACGGACGATTTTAGAATTACTCTGGGCGACCGCTACGACGATCACGAGAATTTCGGCGGTCACCATAGCCCACGTGCTTATCTCGTGTGGCATATCACCCCGCAATGGACATTGAAAACGGGAGTGTCCGAAGCTTTCCGTGCGCCCACCTTGCTCCAGAATAGCCCAAACTGGGGTTCTGTTTCGTGCGGTAGCGCGACCACGGGCTGTTTTATTATCGGCTCAACCGAATTGGAGCCAGAAACGGCGTCTTCCAAGGAAATTGGTATCAGCTATCGTGGAAAGGCAATTACAGGCGGTGTCACGTTCTTCGAGACGGATCTGAAGAATATGATCGACATCACCAGCCGCACACGCGACGTTGTCCTGGCGCCCACCTATCCCAATTTCGTCGGATTCCTGCCGGATGGCCGTCCGATATTCCGCTACCAGAACATCGCAAAAGTGAAGAGCAAAGGCGTTGAAACCCATCTCTCAGTCGATTTTAGCGAATCAGTCGAGCTTTCCGCCAACTACACCTATCTCGACTCCAAGAACCTGAGCAATGCCTCGCCTATTGCGATGATCTATCAACCTGAGCACAGCGCAAATGCGACCCTGTATTGGCGCCCGGCAAATGGCTGGAAGTTATACGCCGCCGTAAATTATGTCGGTGAGCAATATCTGGCGGCTTATACAAACCCGGCTTACGATGTGATCATGAAGGGCTATGCGACCTGGGACATTGGCGGATCCTACGATCTCAGCGATGCCATCACCTTGCGTGCCGGCGTCCTCAACGTAGCCGACAAGCAAATCGTACGCGAGAACACGACCGAGTACAACGAGGATGGCCGCCGCGTCTTCTTCGCTGTGACAAAGCGGTTCTGATGCGTCTACGCGCCCTTCGAGTTCTTTTGGTCGCCGGCTTCGCGCTGGCGGCCAATTCAGCGTTGGGTGAGGAGCAGGGACGATCCTCTCCCCCAATTACCTTACAGGATATTCAGGTTGTTACCCCTGGATTTTGGGAAAGGGTCGCAGCGAATGGCGGCACTCCTCTGGTTGAGTATGGGAAAACACCTGACGACCCGGTGAAGGTGACTTTTCTTTGGCGTGGAGACGATTTGAGAGAAGTCGAACTAAGTTGGCCGGTCTGGACGCCAGACCGTCGGGAAAACCATCTGCAAAGAATTGATGGCAGCGACGTATGGTTCAAGACGGTCATGCTGCCTCCCCGAACGCGATTGTCCTATCAGATCGCCCCGGACCTCGCTCGTGGCGCTCCCGGAGATCGCGAAGCCTATCGCGCCAGTCTAATGGCGGCGCTGCAGTTTGATCCGCGTAATCCCAAGCGTTTTGGGCAAATGTCATTGCTGGAACTGAAGGGCACGCCCGACCAGCCTTTCGTGGAGAGTCGGCCAGGCGTGCAGAAGGGGCGGGTTTGGTCTGAGAGCATTGACAACCCTCTTAACGGCCGGACCTACGAAATTACCTTCTATCGCCCCGCGGGCGTCGCGAAAAATGAGGCCACACCGCTCGTCGTCTTGTTTGATGCCGAACGGTACCTCAAAGACATTCCCACACCGACCATTCTGGACAACATGATCGCTGATGGCGCCATTGCGCCAATCAGCGCGATCCTTATTCGAAATCCGACCCGACAATCGCGTTCCGAAGATCTCGCCTGCAATCCCGCTTTCTCAGAAGCTATGGTCAAGGGACTGATGCCCTGGGTCCGTGAACGTGTGAAAATATCTGAAGATGCGAAGGACATCGCCATAGCAGGTTCCAGCTATGGCGGCTTGATGGCTGTCTGTACCGTTCTCACCTACCCGGATGTATTCGGAAATGCGCTCAGTCAGTCCGGATCTTTCTGGTGGGACCCGGCGGGTAAAGAAGGCAAGGCGCCCGACGATCTCCTCGTCATCCGCCGTGTCCGAGAAAGCCCGCCTTCCCCGGCCCGCTTTTATCTCGACGCCGGGGTGCTGGAACAGCGTCCTGCGGGAGAAGATAATTCCGGGAGCATTTTTCAGACTACGGAAGCCCTCTACAAGGCAATGAAGGCAAAGGGTTACGACGCAAGCTTTCATCCGTTCGCTGGGGGGCATGACGACGCCGCGTGGCGTGGAACACTTTCCGATGGTTTGATCATTCTGTTTGGAGACCGCCAATGAGTATGTCCCGTCGTTTCGCCGTGCTTGGCGGATTGGCTCTGGCGACCGGCGCTGGCGCCCAGCCTGCCTCGGAAGTCGGCCCGTTGGTGTCTTCGCTCGGCGTCGGGACTCATCGATTTGCGACCTATAGATTCGTCTCAGTAGACGGTGAGCGCAAATACAGGGTCGAAGTCGCCATTCCCAATCGGCTGCCGCCAAACGGCGGATACCCGTCCCTGTGGCTGTGTGATGGCAATGCTGCGTTCATGGCGCTGACGGCGGCACAGGTCGAAAAAGAGCCCGATCTGGCGTTGGTCGCGCTAGGCTACGACGCCGAAGTGCGCTTCGATCTCAGATCACGAAATTACGACTACACGCCCGCGGTCAATGGCGAAGGCACAGTCGACGAGGTCAAGCGCGAATGGCGGGCAGGTGGTGCAGATGTATTTCTGGCTCTGCTTCAAAAAGAAGTGTGGAGGACATTGAGTGCCGACATTGCGCTCGATGAAACGCGTCGTGGACTTTGGGGGCATTCGTACGGTGGCCTGTTCGTCTTGCATACTCTCTACCGTCATCCATCACTTTTTACCGCCTATGTGGCCGCAAGCCCTTCCCTGTGGTGGTACGAGGGCAGCGCCTTTGCGGCACCGCCCCTGCATTCTGATGCCCGCCCGGTTCTCCTTATGACGGGAGATGCCGAGAGCCACAAACGCGAGATCCCCGGGCGCCAATTGCCCTCACCCGACCAAACCGTGGCAGAGATAAGAGCGACGGCGGCCCGACTGTCGACGTTGCACAAGGTGCAAACCCTGGTCCTGCCGGGATTGGGTCACGGCGCGATGTTCAAAGCCTCTTTGGAGGCAGCGCTCCCCTTTGCCAGCCGGTCCTTATAATGAAAGGAATGCCTATGAAACGGATACTTGCTGTTACTGTCGCCACAATGATGCTTACGACGCCGGCGGTCGCACACACGCCCTACCTGGTGCCCTTTAATTTCGCACCGACTGAAGGCGTAGTCACCGTTCATAACGGACTAACCAACAATACCTTCTTCGTGCCGGAGTTTCCGATCAAAGGTGACGACTACGAGGTTACGGACGCCGATGGAAAGGTCACTGCAGGCAAAGGCGTCAGCTTTACCGAGGTCGGCTTGTTCGAAGCGAAGTTGTCGGCCGAAGGCACCTATCGGATTTCAACTGGAAACCGTGATGTTCGCACGCTCAATCTTGCGCGAATTGATGGCAAGTGGAGGCCTGTCAAAATGCCTGTGAATGGCGTTGTGCCAGAGCCGTTCGTAGACCAGTCGAAACTGTCGCCCACGAGCCGAATAGTCCCCGTTAAGACTATGGTTCGTGCGGAGACCTACATCTCCTATAAAAAACCTTCTACTATGGCGCCACCCCCGGACGGAAAGGGGCTGGAAATTGTGCCTCTCACCCATCCCAACCAGTTATTCGCCGGCGGCATTTTCCAGTTTCGCCTCGCCTTCGATGGCAAACCTTTGGCAGACACCGAATGGCAGGCATTTCGCGCCAATGACGCCTACGCCGCGCGAACTTTCAATATGTCTGGCAAGACAGCAAGTGATGGCACCGCGCAAATCAACTTCGCAGAGCCTGGCGTCTACGTGATCGAAATCCTGCGCAATTGGGAAAAGGGAAACCCTGAAGATCCGCGCACCTGGCTTTCCAGTTTGACGCTGGAGGTGGCACAATAGGCCGAGCGCCAAGGGGCGTCTTCAGTGCCCGCCAAAGCCAGGCTTCGCCAGATATATGCCCCGTTGGGACGCGAGTAGGGTGGCGCTAATTCGTGCTTCCCACCGCACTATCGGAGGTTGGAGCCTGCTGAGTGTGGATATCTGAAACTGATACATCGCCCAGGAACCGGTTTTCCGACTTTCTTCGGATAGCAATGGCACGTACCAGCTTCTGCTCCAGTACTCTGCCGTCGAACGGTTTGGTGATGTAATCGTCCATTCCTGCCTCAAAACATTCTTCGCGATCTTTCGCCATCGCGTGCGCGGTGATCGCGATAATCTGGTTGGCGGTGCCTCCGGTTTCCCGTTCGAAGGCTCGAATTCGTCGTGTTGCTTCACGTCCGTCCATCACTGGCATTTGGACGTCCATGAGAATGGCGTCGAATTCCTCGCCTGCCAGAATGCGATCAAGTGCCTGTTGGCCATTGGTAGCAAGATCGTGGGCAAAGCCGAATTCTTCGAGAAAATGCTGGGCGATAAGTACATTCGCCGGAAGATCCTCGACCAGTAAGATTCTCGGTGCCCCGGCCACGGCCTCGGTGACAGAGGGGTCATCGTTGTGTCAAGGGCGGAGCAAAATCCGGCCACGGGGCGGCGCAAAATCAGGCCAGTTGAGGCGCGCGTATGGAAGCGCCTGGAGGGCGTAGCCCGTAAGGTGCTCCCATACGCGGGCGGCCTGTTTTTGGGGGTGATTAGGGAGTAGGACTGGCCTTGCGGGCGCGGCTATGGGCCAGACGATAGCTGTCGCCATTCATCTCAAGGATGCTGACGCGGTGGGTCATGCTGTCCAGCAAGGCACCAGTGAGGCGCTCGGATCCGAAGGTTTCGGTCCATTCATCGAAGGGCAGATTGCTTGTGATGAGGGTCGATCCGCGCTCGTAGCGCTGCGAGATCAGTTCGAACAGTAACTCAGCCCCGGTCTTCGACAGAGGCACAAAGCCCAGTTCATCGATGCAAACGACCTGAGCAGGGTGACCTCAACGTTATTCTGGCCGCCAAGCACCATCGCAAGCGCAACAGCCACCATATCGCCCTGGACCTGCGTGAACGGCTCAAGGCCGTGAAACTGCCGCAGGGAGGCGTTATAAAGGTTGTCGAAGCCCCGCCGGGGCCGCCGGTCATGGCTACTCTTCTGGCGGAAATCTACGGTCCCGACACCGCCACGCGCCGTGCGGTGGCCGAGAAGGCCAAGGGCATTTTCCACAGTGTCGGTTATATCGTCGATATTGACGACAGCTATGGCCAGCCGCGCCCGTCGCTCAGCGTCGTGCCCGACCGGCCGCGTCTGGAAACCCTGCGCGTGTCGGAAAGCGAGCTTTACGGTTCAGTCAGTATGCTGATGAACGGCCGGGTGCTGGGCTACGCACAGCAGGCGACCCGGACGGGTGAAGGGCGTGAGCCGCTGGAAATCGCGCTGCGCCTGCCGCAGAACGCACGCTATCTCAGCGACACCCTCAAGGCGATGCCGGTGGCATCCTCGGCAGGACGCCTCATCACGCTCGATGAAGTGGCTGATTTCGAGGTGACAAAGGGCTCGACCGCCCTGTTTCGCCGCGATGGCCGTGACGCCGAAATGGTGATGGCCGAGCTGGCGGGCCGTTACGAGGCCCCCATCTATGGCATCGGCGCCGTCAATGACGCCATCAACAAAGCCGACTGGGGCAGTTTGCCGAAGCCTGTCATCCGCCTCAACGGGCAGCCCGCCGACGAAACCGTGCCGACGGTCCTTTGGGATGGGGAATGGGAGATCACCTGGGTGACCTTTCGCGATATGGGCGCGGCCTTTGGCGTGGCATTGCTCGGCATCTATATCCTTGTGGTGGCCCAGTTCAAAAACTTCCGCTTGCCGCTGGTGATACTGACGCCCGTGCCTTTGACCCTGATCGGCATTGTCTTCGGCCACATCCTGTTCAGCGCGCCGTTTTCGGCCACCTCCATGATCGGTTTTATCGCTTTGGCGGGGATCATTGTTCGCAACTCGATCCTGCTGGTCGATTTCATCCGCCATTCCGAGTTCGACGCCGCGGGCAACCGCCGTCCGTTGCGCGACATTCTGCTTGAGGCTGGCGCGACCCGTTTCAAACCGATCCTGCTGACCGCTCTGGCGGCCATGATCGGGGCGGCGGTGATTCTGTTCGATCCAATCTTTCAGGGGCTGGCCATCTCGCTGCTGTTTGGCCTGCTCTCGTCGACCCTGCTGACCGTTCTCGTCATTCCGGCTATCTATATTGTGTTCAAGGAAAAGTCGTGGGAAGAAGGCTCCGATGACCGTAACTGCTGGAGAGCTGAAGTCCCTCACACCCAATGTCTGCAAGGCCACGCGGCTTCTTAAGCTGCTTGCCAGCGAGCAGCGGCTGATGATCCTGTGCAAGCTGTTCGAGGGGGAAGCCAGCGTGTCTAAACTGGCTGATTACCTTGGACAGAGCGTTCCAGCTACCTCGCAGCATTTGGCCAAGATGCGCGCTGAAGAGCTGGTCGAAACGCGCCGTGAGGGACAGACGATCCACTATTCGATCAGTGATCCGGCGGCGAAGCGGATTGTCGATACGCTCTGCGAAATATACAAGTAGGGATAGCGAGAGTTTACCGAGGTTTGCCCGCATGGTCCTCTACCCTTACGTCTTAACCTTGCATATCTGCGCGGCCGTGCTCAGCGGACTTTATTATTTCGTTCGGTCGGTCGCTATGTTCCGAGGGGCTCATTGGCCCCGACAGCGCGCTTTTCGAATGGCATCCTACCTCATCGATTCCCTCCTTCTTGCCGCGGCAATTACCCTCGTCTTTATCCTGCCAAAAGAGGTCTTCTCGAACCAATGGCTTACGACAAAGATTTTTCAGGTGGTCCTGTATATCGGTCTGGGGATAGCAACAATGAGAGAGAAGCTCCCTTTTAAAGTCAGGATCGCCACCTTTGTGGCCTCGGTCCTCGTTTACCTGAATATCATCGGAACCGCCCTCACCCATCACCCCCTCGGATGGATAAGTGTCTGGTTTTAGAAGGTGCGATGTGTAGTTAAGCCGATTGAATCCGGTCCACGAACTCCGCGACCTCCTGTCGATGCTGCGTGGTCCGGTCGGATCGTGATCGCTCGATCTGACTCTCCCGATTTCGTTAGTCGGCTTTATGCCGGTGGCGCATTTCTTGTCTTTAATCCCTAACAGGACTTGGGAGCAACAACTCTGCGCACAAATTGTTGTCGTGCACCCCTCGACGCAAAACGAGGTTATTTTTTACCACAGGAGGAGTCAATCCCTCATTGTAAAATATATGTACTCTATTATGGGTGGATTTTATGCGGCTGCACGGAATCAGCCGATGGCTATCTTTTCACGTGCTTCCGACATCTTAAATACCGCTGTTCGATCACGCTATACCGCGAACTCGGGATGTCATTGCGCCGCACGTAAACTTCCTTTATTGCGACCTAAGGCACTCTTCAATTGCCAGGCTGGACGTTCAGGGTGATCAACCATCTGAACTGAGACGGCTATTTGCCGCGCTAGGCCGTGCGATTTCGTAACCGAGCGCTTTCATTGCCAGCGCCTCGATCTCGGCCTGAGACAACCCGTCCAGGGTCACCGCAGGTCGTCCGCTTAGCTGTCCGTTCTCCATATAGATCACGCGCTCGGTCAGGCGTGCGACTTCAAGCGGATCGTGACTGACGTACAGTACCGGCACGCGCGCCGCCACATCGCGGATCAGCGGCAATATCTCCGCCCGTGCGGCCTGATCGAGGCTCGACAGCGGCTCGTCCATCAGAAGTAACTCCGGCCCAGACAATAACGCCCGCGCCATCGCCACGCGCTGGCGCTCCCCACCGGACAGCCGCGCCACATTGCGCGGCAGGAGCGCACCGATGCGCAGCAGATCGATGATGGCCGCCCTGTCCGCCCCCTTGAGATTTCGTTTCAACGCGAAGGCCAGATTGCCCTCGACCGACAGGTGACTGAACAGCGACGGTTCCTGAAACACATAGCCGACCGCGCGTTTGTGGACCGGTACGAAACTCTGGCCCTCCTGCCACACGGCGTCTCCCACCTGCACCCGCCCGCTCAAACGCTCCAACCCGGCGATGGCGCGCAGCAATGTCGTCTTGCCCGACCCCGACGGTCCCATGATCGCCGTAAGCCCCGCACCCGCCTCGAAGGCCACGGACAGGTCAAGATCGCCGATTTCTCCGCTCAGATCGATGCTGATCATGGACGTATACCCGCCGAGCGCGCGCCGAAGCGCCGATCAACGACCAGCATGACGATTAGCGCCACGAAGGAGAAGGCCAGCAGCCCGCCAGAAATCAGATGCGCCTCGGCAAAGTTCAGTTGCTCGACCGCCTGGAAGATGCGGATCGACACCACCTCGGTCTGCCCCGGAATGGAGCCGCCGATCATCAGCACCACGCCGAATTCCCCGATCGTGTGCGCAAAGACCAGCAGCGCCGCCGTCACATAGCCACGTCGCGCCTGCGGCAGGGCCACCGACCAGAAGGCGTCCCACGGCGAGGCGCGCAAGGTCGCGGCCACCTCAAGCGGACGCGGGCCCATACTTTCAAATGCATTGCGGATGGGCTGCACGGCGAAGGGCAGCGAATAGACCAGCGAGCCGATGACCAGCCCGGTAAAGGTGAAGGCCAGAGTCCGCACGCCGAAGGGCTGCAATAAACCCATCAAAGGGCTGTTCGGGCCCATGGCGATCAGCAGATAGAAGCCCAGCACGGTCGGCGGCAGGACGATGGGTAGGGCCACCACGGCGGCCACCATATCACGAAGCCAGCCAGCGCTCCCCTTTCCACCTTTGGCGAGCCACCAGCCAACGGGAGTGGCCAGGGCCAGCATCAGCGGCGTGGTCACAGCGGCCAGCAAAATTGTGACCCGGATCGCGTCCCACATGTTTACCGTACCTCGTATCCGTAGGCGCGAATAATTCGGACGGCTTCCGGTGATTTAAGAAAATCGAGGTAGGCGCGGGCCGCCGGATTTCCAGCGCCCGTTTTCAGGAGAACTGCCTGCTGGTCGATCGGCGTATAATGACTTTCCGGTACCAGCCACATTGAGCCGCCCTTTGCTACTTTGGCTTGGGACAAGGCAATAAAGCCAATCTCCGCGGCACCGGTCGAAACGAAAGTGAACGTCTGTGATATGCTGCTTCCTTTTACGATTTTCGGCTGCAGCTTGTCATAAAGGCCCATCTTCTTCATGGTTTCGACCGCTGCAATCCCATAGGGCGCCGCGGCCGGATCGGCGATGGCGATCTTTTCGAAATTGCCCTTTGCGAGGATCAATCCGCGGCGGTCCACTCTTTTATCGGCGCTCCAGAGTACCAGCTTGCCGTAAGCGTAGACAAATCGTGAGCCTGCCACCGTCAAACCGTCAGCTTCAAGTTTCTGAGGCCGTTCAGCGTCGGCGCTGAGGAAAACCTCGAACGGGGCGCCATGGGCTATCTGGGCGTAAAACTGCCCCGAAGCACCGAATGTATAGACGATCTTGTGGCCTGTTTTCTTCTCAAACGCCGTGCCTAGCGCTTTTGCCGTGTCCGTGAAGTTTGCCGCGACGGCGACCTTTACATCAGCCGTACGACCGCCTGCAGCCGCCGGAGGTCCGAGAATCGACAGGAGCAAAAACAGGAGGAAAAGGCGCATTCAACGCTCCGAACACCTACAGAGCGAAACGATATATACAATTGAACATATCGCTGGTTTGACGTGCATCAAGCCATGACGAGGTAGTGAAGAAAATCTTTATGTATCTGTTTTCAAATATTTTCTAATTTCATCGAAGTGGGCCTCGGCAGTCTCCGAAACGTCGGATTGCATATTCCTGTAGAGCGCGAGGACGATTTCACCTGTTTCCGTCAGCCTGGCGCCTCCGCCTTTTGCGCCCCCGTGGCTTGTTGTTACCAGCGGTTTATCAAATCCCTTGTTTATCGCCTCAACCATATCCCATACTCGACGGTAGCTGATACCAAGTGCCCGACCCGCTTTTGACAACGAGCCGTAGGCCTGTATCGCAGCCATTAGATCCGCCTTGCCGGGCCCAATCGCGACGTCGCCCGCACTGACAACCCGCAGGTAAATCTTTAGATGTGGAGAAGCGGCTTCGAGCTCTCCCTCTGACTGGCTTTGACCTGGTTTTGCGGACATTACGACCCTCGAGGGTAGGCCTGCCTAGTCCTGAACGGGCTTTCGACCAGGACTGATAACGCGCCTAAGGGTGCATTGGTCTGTGTCCGGTGCGAGATGAAACGCCAGTATGTTTTCCCACGCATCTGTCACAGCGCCGATACTGCCGGGAAGACCAAATACAGCCGTCGAGCCGATCGTGCCGGCGAATGTCCGTGATAACATGCCAGGAAGCCCCGCCGTCTGATGGCTGTACATGTGAAAGAGCACCGAAAAACCATCAAAGCGTTTCTCTAGCAAGGGTTCGATCGCCTCCGGCGTAACGTCAAAAAGTCCCGGCCCGGTACCGCCAAGCGTTACTATGACCTGAACGCGTTTGGCGATCAGCCGCGTCACCGCATCTCTTATGGCGGTGATATCCTCATGCACCGTCTCGATAAGAACCTGTCCGTATCCGACGTCGGCAAGCCGCGCACCTAAGTAGTCTTCAGCCGCCTTATCAGTTCGCCCTGGCCTTGCGACTCTGACAAGCGCGCCCAACGGGTTCTCGGAAATATTCATAGCTCGCCTCCTCCTCTTTCATAGCCCCTGCGACCAGTTGTCCGCGTTGATACAGGTCAAGGCTTAAGACCAGCGTCACCGAATACAGAGAGCCAGCTTTTAATTAAGGTGATCTCGTCATGCAAAAACACCTGCTTCTGACCTCCTGTCTGTTGGGCGCCGGCTGCCTTCTTCCCGGTATCGCTGCGGCGGCGGATGTCAGCAACCCGCCTGCACCTTGGGGGCAGGTCAAGCTTGATCTCCGGCTCAGGTCGGAAAACGTCGACCAAAAAGGGCTCGCTGAAACCGCACACGCCAATACACTTCGCACGCGGCTGACCTACCTGTCCCCCGCCGCGAAAGGCTTTAGCGGTGTTTTCGAAATCGAGAATGTGTCGGTGCTGGGCTCGGCCCGCTTCAACGATACTCTGAACGGAAAGACGCAATACCCGACCGTTCCAGACCCGTCGGACACACTGATCAATCGCGCCTTTATTCAATATGTGTTGCCGTCTAAGCAAAAAATCACTCTGGGACGCCAGACCTTTGTAATCGACAATCAGCGGTTCGTCGGAACAGGTGGCTGGAGGCAGAACGACCAGACGCTCGATGGACTGAGCTTCGAAGGGCCGCTGAGCAAAAATCTCTCGTTCAAAGTCGCCCACATCTACCAGGTGAATCGTACCCTTGGGACGCGGGCACCTGCCGGCACCTGGGATGACACCAACATCAGTCTTGCCAATCTCGTCTGGTCAGTTTCTCCCACGATCAAAGCAACCGGCTACTACTATCATCTCGATATTCCGGACGCCTTGGCGCAATCCTCTGTAACTGCCGGCGTACGGATCGAAGCCCGCCATAAGGTGAGTGAAAACACGTTCGTACTGGTCGTCGATGCGGCGCGGCAAAAATCCCTGGACGGCGCTCCCCGTGCCTATGATCTTCCCTATTTCAGCGTCGAACCCGCCATTACACGCGGACCATGGACAGTCAAATACTTGCGGGAATCCGTCGGGAGTGACGGCCGTTCAGCTGTTCAGTTCGGTCTGGGCTCCAACCATCTCTTCAACGGTTGGGCGGATAAGTTCCTCACCACGCCGGTAAATGGCCTTGTCGATAAGGCGGTAACTCTGCAATACGCCCCCGTGCCGGCTGCGAAAGGCATCCCCTCCATCCGTGCGACCCTAAGCTACCATAGCTATGAAGCCTATAAGGGACACACGGGCTACGGGACGGAATGGAATGCGCTGCTCGAGAAGGACATCAACCCGCATCTCACTCTGGGCATTAAGTTCGCCGACTATTCTGCGGACACTTTCGCGACGGATACGCGAAAGATCATGCCCTATGTGCAGGTGAAGTACTGAACCTGCGCGTAGCCGCAAGAACGATCAGAAACCCAATAAAGGCGATGAGGGTCGCCGCCGTGGAAGCGCTCAGAGCTGGCATGCGCAGGCTCGGCACCAGGATGGCGGCGACCCGAGCGACGACTGCTACTTGCAGAGTGAGGAGCAGCCAGCCGACAGACTTTACCAGGGGCTTTGGATACCCCACACCACGCAGCAGTGACCTTAGCATGATCGTAAAGGTAAGCGTAAACATCGCGCCGATCATGAGAATATGCAGGGCGATGAGCTCATAGGCTGGGCCAGTCGCCAGCGTCATCAGGCCGACGCATACCCACGCATAGGCCGCGTACATGCCTTTCAGAAAAACATCTCTTGCCGGCCTCATCTCGAACCAGACGCCCAAACGCATGAAGGAGATGATGCTGGCGACCAGCAGCGAAGCAGCCGCAATCGTCTCAGACGGTGCCATCAGCCAGGCAAGGAGCGAGCACGCGGTCATGCCAGACATGATGTGCTGCGATAGCTTCGTTTCCATCGGCCGCCCGCTCGCGCTTTGACCCGCCATTCGCAAACGTTCCACCCTGGCATTTTCAGTAAAGCTATAGATCATGCGTCCGCCAATAAGCGTGATGATCATCACGATGGCACAGATCGCCAACCGAGGCGTCACCGCCACCAAGCCGATGTGAAAGGCGAGATTGCACCCTCCCAACGCGAGTATGGCGGTCAAAAACGGCAGGTTTGCGATTTTGCGCGCCGAAAGCACTTCTCTCATCAGTACGAAGAGCACCAATGCCCATAAGCTCAGGTCGATGGCTGCCTTAAGGACCGCAGGCGCCAGACTGAGCATGGCAAGCCGACCTGCGAGCCAGAGTGCCCACAGCGTCAACAAGCCGGTGCCGGCTACCGGCAGCTTGCCAGTATGGTTCGGGACCGATAGCAATCCATGTCCAATCAACACGGCAGAGAAATAGCCCCAAAGCATCTCATGGGCATGCCAGGTCGGGGTGAGCGCGGCGTGGTGCAGCAGCCTGCCAACCTGACCAATCCACAATATCAATGCCAGGCACGCCCACGTGGCGGCGCTCGCGAAAAAGAGCCGGTGCGGCGAACCCAGCCACCAGCTGCCCTTATAACTCCTGAGCCGTTCTGCCGTTGTCTGTTTCACAGCCTATTCCATGTTTCTGAAAACGAACGGGAAATGTCGCGGGGCTAAACGCGATCGATCGAACCGGCGCTTCTGTGGTGCGAGGCTTCCCAAGGTGGGACCATCCTTATACCCCTGCACCACATAGCTGTTCTGGTAGCCCAGATCCTGAAGTGTCGATGTTATGGCGTCGACGTCATGCTCATCCAGCAGGTCGGTGTGTACCGTGGTCCTGACTTCACGACCGACATCAGACCCGATCAACAATCTCAGGGAGCGCTCAAAAGACGCCCAATCGTCGAGGTGAGTTACCTGACGATATTTTGTCTTCGGCGCCTTGAAATCAAGCGCAACGAAATCGATCAGATCGTCACCCAAGAGCGCCTCAAGACGATCTGGCCGGGAGCCGTTGGTATCGATCTTGACCTTAAAGCCCATCGCCTTCAGCTTGCGACATAACCAGGGCAGAGCGCTCGATAGCGTACATTCACCACCGGAAAGAACGACGCCTTCCAGAAGCCCGCGCCGTGACTCCAGGAACCCCTCGATACGCTCTGAAGGCAACCGTTTGAAAGCTCCCGTCACCAGATCCGGGTTGTGGCAATAGGCACATGCCATGTTACAACCGGAGAACCATAAAATGCATGCCGTATGCTCAGGAAAATCCTGAAACGTAAACGGTGTGAGGCTGGTGACGGGAAGCTTCGCCCACATAGGTCAGACGGCTTCACAACTGAAGAGCGGCAACCTCGGTTCATTTTCACGGAAGTGCTTGCGCTCCCTGTGCTCGCCCTTCTTGCCAAGATTGAAACTAGCCACGGGCCGGTGATAGCCCATGACACGCGTCCAAACGAGCGTTTCGCGTCCGCACTGCGGGCAGTTCGATTGCTCCCCATTCAGATAACCATGCGTCTCGCAGACCGAGAAAACAGGCGTTATGGTGATATAGGGCAGCCGATAGTTTTCGATCACCTTGCGTACCAGCCGCTTGCAGGCTTCGCCGGATGAAATGCGCTCGTTCATATAGAGATGCAGCACAGTACCGCCGGTGTACCGGGTCTGGAGCTCATCCTGCAGGTTCAAGGCTTCGAACGGATCATCCGTATAGCCAACGGGCAACTGTGTTGAGTTGGTGTAATAGATGTTCTGGTCAAAACCTGCCTGGATCATCGCTGGAAACCGTTTGGCATCTTCCTTGGCAAAGCGATAGGTCGTCCCCTCGGCCGGCGTCGCTTCCAGATTATAGAGATGGCCCGTGCTCTCCTGATATATCCTCAGGCGGGCGCGCATATGCTCGAGGATATCTGCCGCCAGCCTGGCCCCGCGCACATCAGTGATATCGTACGCATCGGCCGTAAAGTTGCGGACCATCTCATTGACCCCGTTGACGCCAATGGTGCTGAAATGATTGCGGAAGTGCGGCAGGTACCGCCGGGTGTACGGATAAAGGCCGCGATCGTACATGTCCTGGACGAACCGGCGTTTCTTTTCCAGTGAAGCGCTCGACAGGTCCATCAGACGATCGACTTCGGAAAGTAGGCCATCCCAGTCTGCACGGAAGCGGTGGCCGAGACGGGCCATATTCAAAGTCACAACGCCGATCGATCCGGTCATCTCAGCTGAACCGAACAAACCATTCCCGCGTTTCAGAAGTTCCCGCAGATCGAGTTGCAGACGGCAACACATGCTTCTGACCGCATGAGGCGCGTAGGCGTCGGGATTGGGCACCCGCTCGCCATCCGCATTGGTCAGATACTGGCTCCCGATGAAGTTCTGGAAATAGGACGAACCGATCTTGGCCGTGTTTTCAAACAGGGCATCGGCCACCGGGCCTTCCCAGGCGAAGTCCTCCATGACGTTGACCGTCGGAATCGGGAAGGTGAAGGGCTGCCCCTGCGCGTCGCCCTCGGTCATGACCTCGTAATAGGCGACGACGATCTGCTCCATTTCCGGCTGGAAATGACGATAGGACAGGTCTTCCAGCGCTTCGACGCCCCTGGCCTTCGCGGCAGCCAGCAGGTCAGCGTCTTCGACACCCCTGAACAGGTGCAGGTTACCGGCGGTCGGGAAGTTGTCCTTCAGGTCGGGCGGGACCGTGATGTCGAGCGTAATATTGGTGAAGGGGCTTTGCCCCCAGCGCGCTGGCACGTTGAGATTATAAACAAAGCTCTTGATGGCTTTCTTGATGTCGGGGAAGCCCAGCTTGTCCTTGAAAACATAGGGCGCCAGATAGGTGTCGAACGAGGAGAAGGCCTGAGCGCCCGCCCACTCGGACTGCAGGATACCCAGAAAATTCGCCATCTGTCCGAGCGCCTCACGGAAGTGCCGCGGCGGGTTGGACGCAACCTTCCCCGGAACCCCGTTAAATCCTTCGTCCAGAAGCCCCCGCAGGCTCCAGCCCGCACAGTACCCGGTCAGACAGTCCAGATCGTGAATATGAATGTCGGCATCGCGATGCGCCCTCGCCTCTTCCGGCGCATACACATTGTCGAGCCAGTAGTTGGCAATAATCTTGCCGGCGGCGTTATTGATCAGTCCGGCATTGGAATAGGACGTGTTGGCGTTGGCGTTGATACGCCAGTCCTGTCGATGAATATATTCTTCCACTGTCTGTCGGCAGCTGACCTGGCTATCCGTCCGCTCACCGAACAGAAAGTCCAATGCCTGTGCTTCCGTCGCAAAATGCGTTCCATGCTCGCTGTCCGCCATAAGATCCTCCATAGATCAACATATGGTCAATTGTTGCAAATCGCATACTAGATGTAGTTGCGACTGCCGCACTTGACCCGGATCAAGTGGACTTAGAACGGGGAGATTCATCCGCGCGGGGGGATAGGAGATAAGGCGTATATCGATAGAGGAAGAATACGAAAGCCAGGCACCAGAAGGCTGCAGCCAAGGTGTAGAAGGTCCGCGATCCTTCAGGGAGCAGCCACATTCCAAAGACGCGACAGAATGCCGCGAGGTTTATAAGCCAGAATGCAACAGCCATATCAGTGCCAGCGACAAGAGGGCGGCCGGTGTGCCCCAGCGCAACGCGCGAAATGAAGCCAAGCGTCATGACGCCGATCGCACCTGACGTAAGAGCATGCGTTGCTATGGAGAACGAAATATCTGCACCGAGGAAATGGGCAGCCTTAAAGGCCAGACCGACGATGAGCCAGGCGTAGCCGGCATGCAGCACCCAAATCAGGGCATGCTTTCCCGTCTTCAGTGTCTCCCAGCTGCTGAAGCGCCAGGCATTTGCCGTAGCAGCGAAGAGAAAAGCTGTACCGATAATGGGTCTTGGCAAGCCGTCGTAAAGGTGCGTCGCGATTTCCAGCAGAAAGGCCGCCAAGGATGTAACAAGGACAATAACGTCAACCTTGGGGTGGCGCTTCAGCATCAACCCCAGCGGCCGCTCTGTGAACATGGCTATCACGCGGCCGCCAATGATAATGATCATCATCAGGACGATGTTCAGGGCGATTGCGATTCCAAGGTCGCTTTGACCCAGCCAGGTGAGACCATTTGCAACGGCAAGAAGCAGCAGCAGCACGATGAAAAACACATTTCGCTTGTTCTTGGCCTTGATCAAAGGGATGGCAATCCCAAACGCGACAGCCAGCGGAAAGAGCAAATCAAGGATCATGGCCTCCAGCGCCGGCATTGACGCAGAGAACAGGACCGCCACGCGGCCCACGATCCATATGCCCGCAATCGCCGCCAGCCACGCTCCCTTAGGTGTAGGCTGGCTAGTCCAGTTCTTAACCGCGGTAAAGAGGAAGCCGGCGATGATCGCCATGGCATACCCGAAAATCATCTCGTGGCGATGCCAGTCAACGGCTGAAAACCGGCTCGGCCAGGATGTCGAGCCGTGAGCGAAGGTATATATGAAATAGACCAGCGCCAGAGGCGCGAAGGCAGCGGCGCACAGAAACAGTGGCCGAAACCCTATGCTCAAAAAGGGTAAGCCGCTCTCCGGCTTTGCAGGCTGCGCGCCTGGACGTGAGATTACCTTGTGACGGGCTGCAGTCATCGCCGCCTCCATAATTTGCTTTCAGACAAAAAAGCACGTGCGGTGAATGAAGGCCTTGAGGAAGGTCAATTGCCCGCAAACGTTGCCATTCTAAGACGTAGTGAATGGAGGTGCCTATGACAGAGACCGTTGCCGTGATCGGCGCCGGCGTTTGCGGCCTAAGCTGCGCGCTCACACTCGCGAGACAGAATTACAAGGTGACTGTGTACGACCGAAGCGGCTTCCCTGGCACTGGGGCCAGCGCGTCGGCGGCCGGTATGCTTACCCCCATGGGCGAAGCCGGCGAACTGCCGTTCCGGTTTGTAGAAGCGGGTCGTGATGCAATTAATGTCTGGCAGGACTGGCTGCAGGAATTGGCGCCCGAAGCGCTCATCCGCAATGGCAGCCTCTATGTCGTAACGGACCTTCAGTTACACCTTCTGGAGGCCTTTAAGTCCAGCATTGCGGCTCAGACAGACGAGTGGGTGCAGCTTACACGGTCAGATTTGCGGGCTCTGGAGCCTCATCTGCCGGATCATTTTTCGACAGCGCTTTTCTTCCCGAACGACGCCCATCTTGTCGTCGACCGGGCGCTGAAAGCACTGGTCGACACTCTGTTGAAATCCGGTTGCCAGTTGATCCGCGAAGAGGCATCGCCAAGCCAGCTGCTCGAAGCCTACAATCGCGTGATCGATTGTCGTGGTTGGACGGAAGATAGCGATCCCGAACTTTATGCTGTGAAGGGAGAAGCTGTTCGACTTTTGCCCAGCTATGAGTTTCGCATATCCCGGCCGGTGCGTTTTCACGCTGAGGAAGCGCCTTTCTACATCGTCCCGCAAGACGGCGATACCCTCATCCTGGGCGCCACCATGCGCGAGGAGGAGAATCCGATCGAAGGTATGGCCCGCGCCGATGGGCTGCGGCAACTGATGTCAGCCGGGCACCTTTTCGGCGAAAGCCTGGGTACGGGATTAGTTGTGGAGATTATGTCCGGTGTGCGGCCGACTTATCCGCACAAGCTTCCGAAGATAAAATGGGGGTGCGAGAACCGCCTGATCAGCGCCAACGGAATGTATCGCCACGGGTATTTGCTAAGCCCAGTGGTGGCGCAATCGATAGCTACATCCCTATCAACCAAATGCGTCTACCGCCCGGATATTTTCGCGGAGCTGCAAAACCATTTTTAGCTGACGTAATGACAACAGAACACCCCGTGGGGACCACCTTCACCTATTAACAAAATACTCAACTGGAACAACCAGTTCTATTTCCTCGCCAGAGATTTCCGCCGGCGGTTTACGCAAGGGGGCGGCGCGTTTGAGCATTTCGAGAGTCGCCTGATCCAAAAGCATGTGGCCTGACGACTTGTCTAGCGTCTTAAAGAACCGCCCGCGCTCTCGGTGAACGCGGGCGTAGGTTGTTGTTGCAGGCTAACTATCTCACCAGCGGAGTTTCCGCAGCTTCAAGATCGATGCCCGCGAGCTTCGCTTTGCCCGCCAGAATCTTGATGTATTGGGTCACAGAGGTTCGCCAGCTGGAATCACGCAGGAAATCTATGATCACCTGCTTCATCTTATCGAAAGTGGGCAGGCCGTCCGGAACCAGGGACGCGAACTCCGATTTGTTGTTCTCAAAATAGCGCCGCGCTGTTTCCTCGTCCGCTTCCGGCACCTTTATCACCGTATCGAGCAACGTCTGGATGCGGTCGTCGTCCGCTTCAGGATCCCCCTCTTCCGAGCCCTCGCGGGGGCCCAAACCTTCGGAGACGTAAGCCTGAAGAAGAAGCTCCCGGATGGTTAGGGCCTCGGCCGCCATCTTCATAGCGGTCTCCCGGTCTTCCGCCGGATGATGTTGCATCTCCCGGAAAACCTGATCATCACTGATTTCGGTGTCGTTGACGAAAATAGGCATCTCTGTCTCCTCAGCGCTTCGCCATACGGCTGCGAACGACCTGATAGGGGCGCCATACATATTTTACCGGTACGCTCAGCATGTGCACCAGGCGGGTGAATGGGAACAGGACGAACATGGTGAGCCCCAGAATGATGTGGCTCTGGTACGGCCAGGCAAGCCCCTTGATGTAGTCAGCAGCGCCCGGCTGGAAGGTGAAAATAGACTGAGCCCAGTCGCACAGCTTCAGCATAATAGTGGCGTCGTGGTGCCCCAGCGAAAAGGGTATCGTGGTCAGGCCCAGAGTGATCTGCACCCATAACAAAAGCAGCACCGCCATGTCAGAGAAGGAACTGGTCTGACGGATACGCGCCACGAACAGCCGGCGAAAGACAAGAATGGTCAGGCCGACAAAGCCGATGACGCCGGCAATACCACCCGCGACAATCGCGACCATCTGTTTCTGCTCGGCCGTGATGAAAGGGGCATAGACCCAGTGTGGCGTTAGAAGACCGACAAGGTGTCCGCCGAAGATGAACAACACGCCGATGTGGAACAGAATATTCCCGATACGCAGCCCCTTGTCCGCCAGCAGAAGCGATGAAGACGCCTTCCATGTGTAGGGCTCCCGGTCGTAGCGAATGATGCTGCCGATCACGAGAATGCTCAGGGCGATATACGGGTACAGCCCGAAAAAAAAGGTGTAATATTGATCGATCATGACAGGCTCCTATGAACCGCAGCGCGCGTGGGGCTGCGCGGTGTCAGGCGCTGTGGCGCCGAGGAATTCCACGGGCATTTCGGCCCACTCCTTGTCGATGTCTTCAAGAGTGGGATCGGCCGTCTTCTGTCCGCCGATGATCACATGAGCCTTGCGCAGAGCGGGCTTGCCCAAGAGATGCAGAAGGGCATTGAACACCGCCAGGTACGGACTTTCCCGATCCTGAAGCCGCTTCGCCACGGCCTCGATAATATGCACTGGCTCAGACAGCGCTTCCTTGGCCTCGCGGATATCCAGATTACTCAGATATTCGAGGAACATCGGAAGGTAGTCCGGAAGTTCATTGGTGGGCGGAATCAGATCGACCTCCCTGTAGCGATCGATCAGATCGATCATCGCCTGACCGCGGTCGCGGGATTCGCCGTGCACATGCTCGAACAGATGCAGCGAGAGTGAGCGGACGCGGTCGAAGGTCGCGACATAGGACTCTTGCGCGGCGATGACATCCGAGCGCAGGTGATCGGCAAGTGCATTCACACCGTCAATCTGCGCCGGACCGAGAAGGCCTTCCGCCTGAATCACAGTGAGCAGTTCAGGCAGGTTGTCCGTCCATTCCGGTGTCGGATAACAGAGCATGAGGCCGAGAGCCTTGAAGGTAAGAGCTTTTTGATGTTCAGCCGACATGAGTGCCTCCGAAGAGATTTTTGCGCTTAGGGGAAACGAAGAGATTGGTTTTGCTGTCACCGGTCGAGCAGCCATTTCCGAATGAAAAGCCGCAAGAAGACTTCATGTCGAAGGCGTTCTCGGCATACTCCTTGTGCGAAGTCGGAATGACGAACCGGTCTTCGTAATTGGCGATGGCCAGATACCGGTACATCTCGTCGACCATGCCCGTATCCATGCCCGTCCGCTCCAGGAGCTCAGGCATTGCCACGCCGTCTACGTGCCGGCCACGCATATAGGCGCGCATGGCCAGCATCCGCTCCAATGCGAGTTGCACTGGCCGCTCCTCGCCTGCCGTAAGCATATTGGCGAGATAGGTCAGAGGAATGCGCAGTGACTTGACATCAGGGATGATTCCATTGAGGCCGACCTGGCCCTTTGCTGCTGCGTTCTGGATCGGAGACAGCGGCGGCACGTACCAGACCATCGGCAGGGTGCGGTATTCCGGATGGAGCGGGAAGGCGATCTTCCAGTCGATGGCCATCTTGTAAACGGGCGAACGGCGCGCCGCTTCAAGCCAGCTGTCAGGAATGCCCTCCGCCTTCGCGGCCCGGATGACTTCTGGGTCTTCGGGATCGAGGAACATGTCCAGTTGCGCGTGGTAGAGGTTCTGTTCGTCCTCAACCGACGCAGAGGCTTCGATCCGGTCGGCGTCATAGAGCAGAACGCCCAGATAGCGAATGCGCCCGACGCAGGTTTCCGAACAGACTGTGGGCTCACCCGCCTCGATACGCGGATAGCAGAAGGTGCACTTCTCCGACTTGCCGGACTCCCAGTTGAAGTAGATCTTCTTGTAGGGGCAGGCCGAAACGCACATGCGCCAGCCGCGACATTTGTCCTGATCGATAAGGACAATGCCGTCCTCTTCACGCTTGTAAATAGCGCCTGACGGACAAGCGGCCACGCACGCCGGATTGAGGCAGTGCTCACATAGCCGCGGCAGATACATCATGAAGGTATTTTCGAACTGCCCATAGATTTCCTTCTGGGTGTTCTCGAAATTCTTGTCCTTGCTGCGCTTCTCGAACTCGCCGCCCAGGATCTCTTCCCAGTTGGGACCCGAGTTAATCTTCTTCATCTTCTTGCCGGTGATGACCGACACCGGCTGAGCCGTCGGCATGGTCTTCGCTTCCGGCGACTTCTGCAGGTGCTCGTAGTCGAAGGTGAAGGGCTCGTAGTAGTCGTCGATAGACGGCATGTTCGGGTTGGAGAAAAGCCCGGCCAAGGTACGCCACTTGCCGCCTTGCTTGGGCGTGATCTTGCCCGAGGCGTGCCGTTTCCAGCCGCCCTTCCAGCGATCCTGGTTTTCCCAGTCGTTTGGATAGCCCACGCCGGGCTTGGTTTCGACGTTGTTGAACCAGGCGTATTCAACGCCCTGGCGTGAGGTCCAAACGTTCTTGCAGGTTACCGAACAGGTATGGCAACCAATGCACTTATCAAGATTCAGCACCATGCCGATCTGAGCACGTACTTTCATGGGATCAGGCTCCTTGCGCGGTGCGATTGTCGACAGTCGGGAGTTCGCCGCGGCCGTAGCCCTCGACATTGTCCCAGTTCACCTTCTTCATTTTTCTGAGGATGACGAACTCGTCCCGATTGGCGCCCACCGTGCCGTAGTAGTTGAAATCGTAAGCGAGCTGGACGTAGCCACCGATCATGTGGGTAGGCTTCAGAACGGTCCGCGTTACGGAATTGTGGATCCCGCCCCGCGCGCCCGTGATCTCTGACGTCGGCACATTGATGATCTTTTCCTGCGCGTGATACATCATGATCATGCCTTCCGGCACACGCTGGGACACGACCACCCGCGCCGTCAGCGCGCCGTTCGAATTGTAGGCCTCCACCCAATCATTGTCCTCGACCCCGATCTTCCTGGCGTCGATTTCGGAAATCCACACGATTGGCCCGCCACGCGACAGGGTGAGCATCAAGAGGTTATCCGAATAGGTCGAGTGAATGCCCCACTTCTGGTGCGGCGTGATGAAGTTCAGCACGACCTGCTTGCGGTCCTTCCCGAAGCGATGGATGACGGGCGCGGTTGTCTTCAAATCGACCGGCGGACGATAGACGCACAGGGATTCGCCGAAGGCCCGCATCCACTTGTGATCCTGATAGAGCTGTTGACGGCCCGTCAGGGTGCGCCAGGGGATCAGTTCGTGGACATTGGTATAGCCCGCCGTGTAGCTGACATGCTCGGACTCGATCCCGCTCCAGGTCGGCGACGAGATGATCTTGCGCGGTTGCGCCTGGATATCGCGATACCGGATATGCTCGTCTTCGCGCGCCTCAGCCAGGTGGACGTGTTTGCGTCCGGTCGCCTTAGACAGGGCATTCCACGCCTTGACCGCCACGTGTCCGTTGGTTTCGGGTGCGAGCGTCATGATGACTTCGGCGGCGTCGATGGCGGTATCGATCTTCGGCAATCCTTTCGAAATGCCGTCCTCGGTTACGGTATAGTTCATCTCGCCTAGCAGTTTCAGCTCCGGCTCGGTATTCCAGCCGATACCCTTGCCCCCATTGCCGAGCTTGGTCAGAAGCGGTCCCAAGGACGTGAACTTTTTGAACGTGTTGGGGTAATCGCGTTCGACCAGGGTCACCGTGGGCATCGTCTTGCCCGGGATCGGCTCGCATTCACCCTTATACCAGTCCTGGACATCCATCGGCTGGGCCAGCTCATTGGCCGTATCGTGCTTGATGGGGTTCATCACCACATCATGCTCGACCCCAAGGTGGCCCTCGCAAAGCTCCGAAAAGGTCTTGGCAATGCCTTTGTAGATGTCCCAGTCCGAACGCGCTTCCCAGGCCGGATCCACCGCCGCTGACAACGGGTGAATGAAGGGGTGCATGTCGGACGTATTGAGGTCGTTTTTCTCGTACCAGGTGGCTGTCGGCAACACGATGTCCGAATACATACAGGTGGTCGACATACGGAAATCGAGCGTAACCAGCAGGTCAAGTTTCCCTTCCGGCGCGTCCTCATGCCAGACGACCTCGTTCGGAAGCTTGGCGCCTTCCTGCCCGAGATCGACTCCCTGCACACCATGCTGAGTACCGAGCAGATGCTTCAGGAAATATTCGTGACCCTTGCCGCTTGACCCCAGAATGTTCGAACGCCACACGAACATATTGCGCGGCCAGTTCACCGGATTATCGGGATCGAGACACGACAGCTTGAGATCCCCGCTTTTGAGACCTTGCGCGACATGGCTGGCAGCATCGGCACCTTCAGCATGAATGCGACGGCCAAGCTCCAGCGGATTGACTTCGAGCTGTGGGGCCGACGGCAGCCAGCCCATCCGTTCTGCCTTGACGTTGCAGTCGATGAGCGACAAATCTGCCCACTCGTTGCGATCGGCCAGCGGAGACAGGATTTCGTCCATCTCCAGTTTTTCATACCGGTACTGGTCGGTATGCGCGTAAAAGAAGGAGGTCGAGTTCTGCTGACGTGGCGGACGGCTCCAGTCCGTGCCAAAGGCCAGCGGCGCCCAGCCGGTTTGGGGTCGCAGCTTCTCTTGGCCAACATAGTGACTCCAGCCGCCGCCCGACTTGCCGATACATCCGCACATCACCAGCATGTTGATGATGGCGCGATACGTCATGTCCATGTGGTACCAGTGGTTCAATCCGGCGCCGACAATGACCATGGAACGACCGTGCGTCTTGTGCGCATTCTCGGCGAACTGACGGGCAATCTCAATCACCTGATCGCGCGGCACACCGGTGATCGCCTCCTGCCAGGCCGGCGTGTACGGTACATCGTCATCGAAAGACGTCGCGACATTATCGCCGCCGAGCCCGCGGTCCACGCCATAGTTGGCCGCGAACAGATCAAAGACGCTCGTGACGTAGGCCGGACCATCCTTCAGGTCTAGCTTCACCGCCGGGACATTGCGTTCCAGAATGCTGTCGTGGCCGGTGGAGTTGAAGAAGTCGTGCTCAAGGTTACCAAAGTACGGGAACGCGACAGACTTTACCTCCTTTTGGCTGTGATCCAGCATGGTCAGAAGCGGCCATATATCCTCGCCCGTCTTCTCATCCTTGGGTTCGAGGTTCCACTTGCCCGTTTGGCCCCAGCGAGAGCCGGCCGTTCCATTCGGCACGCGGATCTGCTCTTTGCGACCACAGACCACGACCGGTTTCCAATCGGGGTTGTTGTCCATGTCGAGGCTGCCCTCAAAATCCGAGGCCCGGATCATACGCTCGGGCACCAGTCGGCCGTCTTTTTCGATCAGACGTACCAGGAACGGCATGTCCGTGAAGGAACGGCAGTAGTCGTCGAAGTAGTCGCTTTTTCCCTTCAGATGCCATTCGGTGAGGATGACGTGGCCCATGGCGAGGGCCAGCGCCGTATCCGTTCCCTGTTTGGGATGCATCCAAAGGTCGGCGAGTTTCGCCACTTCCGAATAGTCGGGCGTCACGGCAACCGTCTTGGTACCCTTATAACGCACCTCGGTGAAGAAGTGGGCGTCGGGGGTACGGGTCTGAGGAACGTTCGAGCCCCAGGCGATGATAAATCCCGAATTGTACCAGTCGGCACTTTCCGGCACGTCCGTTTGCTCACCCCAGGTTTGAGGGCTCGACGGCGGCAGGTCGCAATACCAGTCGTAGAAGCTCATGCAGACGCCGCCGATGAGCGAAAGATACCGGCTGCCGGCGGCGTAAGACACCATGGACATGGCCGGAATGGGTGAGAACCCGATTATCCGGTCCGGACCGTAGGTCTTGGCTGTATGAATATTGGACGCGGCAATGATCTCGTTCACCTCGTCCCAGCTCGCGCGGACAAAACCACCCCGGCCGCGGGCCTGCTGGTAGTCATTGCGTACCTTGGCATCGCCGACGACGGCGGCCCAAGCCTTGACCGGGTCGCCAAACCGCGATTTTGCCCGGCGCCATGCCTTCATCAGCTTCGAGCGGATGAGCGGATATTTCAGTCTGTTGGCGCTATAAAGATACCAGGAGTAGCTGGCGCCACGGGCGCAGCCTCGCGGCTCGTGGTTCGGCATGTCCGGACGGGTACGCGGATAGTCCGTCTGCTGGGTCTCCCAGGTGACAAGACCATTCTTGACGTAAACCTTCCAGCTGCACGAACCGGTACAGTTCACGCCGTGCGTGGAGCGCACGATCTTGTCGTGCTGCCAGCGCGCCCGGTAACCCTTTTCCCATTCGCGCGATTCCGTCGTCTTGGCGCCGTGGCCATTGGAGAAGCTTTGCTTCTCCTGACGGAAGAACGAAATTCTATCCAAAAACTGGCTCATTATTTTATCCTCGGTATTTTTGTTGTCTTTGGCTCAGCACTTCACTTCGGCGCGCTTGCCGAGGTACCAGACGTAGAGAACGGCTACGCAGGTCAGGTAGTAGAGGATGAAGCCATAGAGCGCGGCGTCAGCGTGCCCTGTGGACTCGATCGACCAGCCGAAGCCCTTGGGGATATAGAAGGCGCCAAAGGCTGCAACCGCGCCGGAGAAGCCCAGAACCGGGGCTTTTTCCTTCGGCGGAAAGATCACGCCGATCATGCGGAAGACCGAGCCATTCGCGACGCCCGACGCCGTGAACAGCACCATGAAGGCGATGAAGAAGCCCACGAAGTTGCGGCTGCCGTCCTGAATGAACCACACCACCCCAAGCGCAGCAGCGATCATGAAGAACAGTGACCACAGCGTCACGATTGCGCCACCCAGCTTGTCCGAAACCATGCCGCCAAGCGGGCGGATCAGTGCGCCCAGCAAGGGACCGATGAATGCCAGTTGCAGGGCGTTGATTTCGACAAACTGAGACTTCAGCAACATCGGGAAAGCAGCGGAATAGCCGATGAACGAACCGAACGACATGATGTAGAGCCAGGTCGTCAGATACATGTGCTTGCGCTTGAAGATGACGAGCTGCTCAGACAGCGGCGCGTTGGCGCACTTCAGATTGTTCATGCCGAAAGCCGCGGCCAGAACCGCCAGCACGATCGGACCGACAAGGACGAAACCTGCATTTTGAAGCCAGACGGTCTTTTCGACGCCTTCCTTGACCAGGGTCTGCGCTTCGCCGCCCAGCGAACCAAAAGCCGCGAAGCCGATGACCAGAGGTACGACGAACTGCACCGCGCTGACGCCGAGATTGCCGAGGCCTGCGTTGATGCCCAATGCTGCCCCTTGCGCCTTCTTTGGGAAAAAGAAGCTGATATTCGACATTGAGGACGAGAAGTTGCCGCCACCGAAACCGCATGACAAAGCCAGCAAAACCATCGTTGCATAGGAGGTGTTCGGGTTCTGCACCGCCAGTCCAATCCCAATCGCAGGGATGAGCAGTAGCGAGGTGCTGATAACGGTCCAGTTGCGGCCGCCGACGATCGGGACGATGAAGGAACAGAAGATCCGCATCACCGCTCCGGACAAGCCCGGCATGGCCAGAAGCGTGAACAACTGTGCCTGGGTGAAGTTGAAGCCCGCACTGTTGAGATTTACCGCCACCACGGAAAAGATCATCCAGGTGGCGAAGGCGAGAAACAGGCAGAAAACCGAAATCCACAGATTGCGGGTGGCGATCGATTTGCCCTTGGCGGACCAGAAGGCATCATCTTCAGGATTCCACTGATCCAGGGCCTGTTTGGCAGTCAGATTGGCATACATTTTTCTCTCTCCGAGAGGGAGGAATAAGGATCAGGCTTTTGGGCCGACGGCTTGATCGAGTTCCGGGAAGAATTTCGGTCCACGCAGTTCGGGATGACGGGCTTTCTCCATTCGTTGAATGGCGAGGTGCATCCAGGTCAGCGCTATGGCGACCAGAGCGAACATCAGCATGAAGCAGCTGGTCCACACATTGGTGAGATCGTTGAGAATGCCAAAAGCCAGTGGAAGGAAGAAACCTCCCAGCCCGCCGATCAGGCCTACAATACCCGCGACCGACCCAACGTTTTCGGGATAGTAGACGGGGATGTGCTTGTAGACCGCCGCCTTGCCGAACGACATAAAGAGGCCGAGGCAGAACACCACGACAGTGAAGGGCCAAAAGCCGAGGCTGATGGAGAAGCGGATGTCACCCTTGATGCCGTGCACCACATAGTCGGTTGCCGGGTAGCTGAGGATGAAGCAGCAGATCACGCAGACAATGAAGGTGATATACATCACCTTGCGCGCACCGATCGTGTCGGACAAATACCCTCCGACCGCACGAAACATCGAGCCCGCAATGGAGAAGCTGGCGGCCAGCAAGCCGGCGTGAGCGATATCAAGACCGTAGGCGCCGACATAATAACGCGGCAGCCATAGGGCGAGCGCCACATAGCCGCCAAAGACGAAGAAGTAGTAGACGGAGAAACGCCAGACCTGCAGCTTCTTCAGCGGGCTGAGCGCCCTAGCCGTCGACTTAGCCTTGGCGCCCGTCCGCCGCCTTTCGATCAGTTCCGGCTCATCCTTGGTCAGGATAAAGAACAGCACTGCCATGATGGCCAGTGCAGCTGCCCAGATTTGCGCGACGGCATGCCATCCGAAGGCCACCATGACGAACGGAGCGCAAATCTTGGTTACAGCAGAGCCCACATTGCCCATGCCGTAAATCCCCAGCGCCGTTCCCTGACGGGCTTTCGGGTACCACTTCGACAGGTACGAAATCCCGACCACGAAGCTTCCGCCGGCGACGCCCAGACCAAGGGCCGTCACCAGTAACATCTCGTAGGTCTTCGAATAGATGAGAAGCCAGGTGCAGATCGCTGATGAGATCATCACCAGGAACATCACGGGCCGGCCACCATACTGGTCGGCCCAGATACCCATGAACAGACGCACCAGCGAACCGGTGAGGATTGGCGTGCCCAACAATAGGCTGAACTGGGTCTCACTGAGCCCCAGCTCCTTCTTGATCTGAACGCCGACGATGGCGAAAATCGTCCAGACGGCGAAACTTATAGTGAAGGCAATGGTCGTCAGACTCAACGCCCGAACCTGGGCGGCACCCGAGACCTTGACCAAACCTTCCGATGAACTCTGCCCCTGCATGTGAGTTCCCGTCCTTTCCAGGCGCAACACGCCTGGCCGGAAATTCCCACAAAGCCGACATGGGCTCTTTGATGCACGTCAGGTGAAATCGGAAAGCTAAGTTTCCAGCACTTGATCAAGATCAACTCGCCTCAAAAAGGCGTCGTCCCTCCACGCCATGAAAATATCCGTTCGAGAATTGGAACTGCGGCATCAGTCCTTCAAGGTGAGCGAATGCCTCATCCCCTGCAAGTGTTCCGCGCTGGACTGCGCGGAAAACACGCGCGACTTCGATCATGTCCACATTTTGCGGAGACAGACGCAACTGGCGAATTCCAAGCGCTTTTAACGCCGCAGTTTCCCGGATAAGATTTACACAGGTCATGGATTGGGTCTGTGTACCGTTGACCGTGAGGAATTGCTGTTCATCAAGCGTGTCGACCACCATTCCATCCGGGTGTTGATCGCATACAAATCGGCAGCTGTCCTTCTGCAGTCTGAAAGCCCGGGCGTGGTAACACCGAGCTGAGATCGCCAAAGGGAGACGGCCGAAGACCTGAACCTCCAGCGCGCACTGCGCCGATGACGCAAGGCTCACCAAGGTTTTTTGAGGGAGTTCGAACGGCAGGGTAGCCCCTACTGCGCCCATGTCTTCGAAAACCGCAAGCGCGGACTCGTTGTAAATGTTGACGTAGGGGCCGACAAGAAACGGCTTACCTGTCCAACGCGACAGCAGGGTCAAATCATTGATCTCGACCAGCCGGTCCTCGCTGTCAGCGCAAAGCTCTCTCAAGCCTTTGATTTCCCGCTCCGTAGTGACCAGCGCCAAGGTTGAGAACACCACCTGCTTGCCAGCCCGTTCGAGGCGCTCGACAACCTCTGGCCAGTAGGTTTCGTGGAACGGCTGACGTTTTGAACAAACGACTTCACCAAGGTAGACCCGATCGACGTCCATCTCGTCCGCGACCCCGAAATAGAAGTCCCGCGCCTTTTCGGGAGACCAGTTATAGAGCAATGGTCCAAGCGTCAGCCTGTCTATCATCTCCAGCCCTTTTCATACGCACCTGTGGTCGCAACCTGACCTTCGCAGAGATGCTGAACACTCTCGGGCCCTGGACCGGGTCGATTGGCATAGAAGGCGTCGACGGCCTGACGGAACGTGCGAACGATGTCGCGCACATATCCCTTACCGCGTTGCCGACCTTCAATCTTAAGCGCCTTTACGCCGGTGGCTGCTATTTCAGGCAGAGAGGAAAGCACGTTCAGGCTGACGGGATCCTCGAAGATATAAGAGGCCTTATCCTGCGCGACGAACCTGCCCTTGCAAAGCGTTGGATAACCCGCCCCTTCTGAGTCGGAGAAGCGATTGATAGTGAAGCCGCCTAACCGCGTCGCCAATGCTCCCCCCTCGTTTGCATATTCGACATGGCTCGCCGGCGAGCATACGCCATTCCGGTTGGGCGATTGTCCGGTGATGTAGGACGAGAGTGAACAGCGGCCTTCGGCCATCGGGCACATGCCTCCAAATGCGAAGACCTCTGTTTCGACATCGACCTGACGGTTTATTGCGCTGATATCTTTCAGAGTAAGGACTCGAGGCAGCACCACGCGTCGAACGCCGAACCGGTGTACGTAAAAGGAAATCGCATCAGCCGTTGAAGCCGACGCCTGCACGGAAAGGTGCAGCCTGGCATGAGGGTGCGTTTTTCGTGCATAGGCAAGAAGCCCGATATCCGCCAATATGATCGCGTCTGCCTCCGAAGTGACGGCGTCGTCTACAGCCTGATGCCAAAGCTTCTCTCGTCCGGCATCGGGGAAGGTGTTGATCGCGACATAGACATGACGGTTTTTCGCGTGAGCGTATTTCACGCCTTCAACTAACTCGGCTCTCGAGAAGTTCAGGCCTGGAAAGTTCCTGGCATTGGTTTCATCGCGAAATCCCAAGTATACGGCGTCCGCTCCCTCGTCGATGGCGACGCGTAGCGCGGCCGGCGTGCCCGCAGGGCAGATGATCTCAATGCGCTTCATGTTCAGCGTCCTTGCGGGCTGTGCGATCCAGCCGTTGCAGCCGCTTTTCGATGTCCGCGATCCGGCGGCCCTGCGCACCCAGCGCCAATTCAAACGGCGAAAGCTTTTGGGAAAACAGGTCGTCGAACTGTAGAATCAGGCGATCCAGTCTGCCGGCTGCCAGAGTCAGTCCCTGACGTACCGTACGGTGGAAAGGTCTCCATCGCACGCTCAGCAGTTCGAATAGATCGATTTCTTCGCTTTCAAGGGCATTGCGCAGCACCAGCAACGCCTCCGTGTTGCCACTGGTCTCGATATCCCGCGTAAAGAACAAGGCATCACCGTCGCGCTCGCCTTGTAGCAATTCGAATAGTGCGGCCAGCCGTCCCGAAACCCGCACGTCCTCGCCGGCGACGGCGGATTTATCAAGGAGGCCTATCCGAAGCCGGCTCTTTTCCACCTTGGCCAGTGCATCAATCGGGAAATCCTTGAGCACGAAACGATACGAGCGCCCTTCGGCTTCCCCCAAGCGATCCGACAGGCCCGGATGTCGAAGGGCAAGAAGAGTCTCAAGTTCAGATGCCAGCCTCTCCAAAAGAGAACGAGGGACTTGCGACAGTAAGATGCCAAATAGTTGAAGAGCGCCCAGCCCTTGAAATGAACCATGAGCTGAACCGGCTTCCTGTGCCATTTCTTCCTCCGCGCCTACACCTTACGAGGCATAGGTTCGGGGCACTCCCGCGACCTTGATACAGGTCAACCCAACGGACTTGGGACGACATTTCGTCACATTTCTTTGGCGCGGATTCGTGCCATATGCGCAATTTTCGTCTGAGCGTTTCCGGATTCGTGTTATGATCGTGGCAACCAAAAAATCTTCCGGAATGGCCAAGATGAATCAGGCTGCAATCGGCACTCTGTGTGATTTCGTTCATGACACACAAAAAGAGCGTGGGGTCACCTCTCTCTATCTGCGAGGCACAACTGGTCGGTTCTCCGAACTGCTGGACGCTCAGTTTGTAAAGTCAGACCTGAACATTGGTAAGCTTACCGCGCTGCCGCGCAAGCAAAGCGCCAAAATTGAACCTCTTTTGAATGCAGTGAATTATCTGCCGTCCAGGCGGAAATACGTCATCTCGCGGATGGTCACGCCCGACGACATCCATAGCTTCTACACAAGCGAAATCATCAACCCGGCCATCGATATCATTCAGGAGTTGGCCGTGTTCGACCCGGACAATAATCCAGGCCGGGTATCAGCCTTTGTGAACTTTCTGCATTGGAAAGAACGCGTGGGACGGCAGCGGGCCCTCGGCGGCTATCTCCTGCAGTCTGACGAGCAGCAAGGCCCGGAGGACCGTAGCCTCCTGGAATATATCATCGCTAAACAGAATGCATACGAGCGCATGTTCCTCAGCCTGTGTGATGCCGACACAAGGGATTTGTTTGAGGAAATACGCGCGCGTACCCCCGCTTTTGATCGTATCCGCGAGCTCAACAAGGACCTTCTGAAGGGTGTGGGTGGACTCGGTCAGGCGGGGATCGATACGGCAGAGTGGTTTGAACTGTTCACGCAGAAAATGGATGCGCTGCACGAACTGAGCCTCGCCATGGTGGATTCGCTAAATCGTGAAAGCGCCGGTGTCGATCTTGAGGTGCCGGTCGCAAAGTCAAAACCGGGTTCGATTGAAATTACAGGAATCCTCGCCGCTCACACCGACCGTATCAAAACCCTGCCTCTGTTCGCCGGCATAGAAGGCGAGGACCTGAAAGAAATCCTTCGCTTTGCCCGCGTCACCCACCACGAAAAGGGGGCGCTTATTTTCATGCAGGGCGAACAGGCTTCTCGCTTCTATATCGTTCTGAAAGGCTGGGTGAAGCTTTTCAAGGGCGACATTGACGGGCAGGAATCCATTCTTCAGGTCTTGAGCGTCGGGGATGCACTGCTCGAAACGGCCATTTTCAACAACGCGATACTGCCGGTAAGCGCCCAGGCGATCGAGCCGGTGGAGCTTCTATCAATCCCATCCTCGATCATGCGCGAAAAGCTGCAGACTAATTCGACCCTGGCTATGAATATGCTGTCGACGGTCGCTGTGCGCTCGCAGGCCATGATAAGCCAGTTCGAACAGCTTACGCTCAAATCCGTTAGTCAGCGGGTCGGCCGTTTTCTGCTCAAGCTGTTGCTGCAGAATGAGGAACGCGGAACCCACTTCAAACTGCCCTATGACAAATCCCTCATTGCCGGATATCTGGGCATGAAACCCGAGACTTTTTCCAGGGCACTGCAGACCCTTAAGGACGAAGGTATAGAGGTGGAGCGAAACGAGATCACTTTACCCAGCCTTTTTGCTCTTTGTGATTACTGTGACATCGAACTGGCGGGCAATTGCCCCCGCCATCACACTGACGATTGTCCAAATCCTGATCTTTAAAGAGCCGGAAACTCAAGGCTTTGACGCGTGGTTGACCTTGGTCAAGTACGTCCAGATCCCATCTCTCTAATATCAAACCTATCCGAAGCCCAAAGCCTAAGTGATCCCATAAGGCTGACGGCCCGTGGCGCGTTGCCACCGGGTGGACGCGGAAACGCAGCCATCTCCCATGTTTGGAAAGGATAATGGTTTGCTGACCGATGCCTTTGGGCGCGCGTTCCCCTATCTGCGCCTTTCAATAACGGAAGCTTGTAACTTTCGTTGCACCTACTGCTTACCCGACGGCTATAAAAAGACGTCGTCGGAATCCTTTTTATCACCTCAGGAAATCATTCGCCTGGCTTCGGCCTTCTCCGATCTGGGTGTCTCCAAGATCAGATTGACAGGTGGCGAACCAACGGTGCGATCAGATCTCGCGACCATCGCGTCCGCGATCTCGGGTTTGCCTCGTATCACCACCCTGGCCATGACGACCAATGGCTATAATCTTAAACAGAAAGCTCGCATCTTCGCAGATGCGGGGATTAACGCACTTAATGTCAGCATCGACAGTCTCAATGCCGACCGCTTTGCGCAAATCACCGGCCATGACAAATTGCATGCGATTTTGGAAGGTATCGAGGACGCCCGGCGGTACGGTATCACCAATATCAAGATCAATTGCGTCCTTCTCAAAGGCATCAATGACGACGAGTGGCCTGATTTCCTGTCCTTCGCTCGCAGTCAGGCTGTCAGTCTGCGCTTTATCGAACTTATGAGAACGGGCGAGAACGCCGAATACTTCGCCCGCCATCACTATAAGGGCGAGGAAGTCGAGCAGCGGCTGCAGGGCGAGGGGTTTTGGCTGAAGCCTCGCGGCGACAGCGATGGGCCGGCTAAAGTCTATATCCACCCGGATTATCGCGGCAGTATCGGGGTCATAGCGCCCTACTCCAGAGACTTTTGCACCACGTGTAATCGCCTACGCGTAACTGCCAAAGGGCAACTCCGGCTTTGCTTGTTTGGAGAGTTCGGACACGACCTGCGCCCGCTTCTCCAACACCATCATCAGCAAGGCGAACTGAAGGCACGCATCGGCGACCTCCTCAGGTCGAAGGTTGCGACTCACCGACTTCAGGACGGCATGACCGGTCTTACACCTCACCTGGCCTCAATTGGCGGATAAAATGAACACCTATAAAATGATTGATGTCGGCGAGAAGAAAATAACCCGACGCATGGCGATTGCCGGCGGCACCATCGAGGTGGGGCCTCCAGCCTTTGTCCGTATCCATGACCGTTCCATACCTAAAGGCGATCCCCTGACCCTTTGCCAACTTGCAGGCATCCAGGGTGCCAAGGCTGCCGCGCAGACTATGATGCTCTGCCATCCCCTGCCCCTCGACCACGTGGACATAGGCGTCGAACCCGACCCAGAAAACCACGCAATACATGTCTTCTGCAAAGTCATCGCGAACGCCAAAACCGGCGTCGAGATGGAGGCGCTGGCGGGCGTCAACGCCGCACTCCTGAACATCTGGGATATCACCAAGATGATCGAACCGGGTTTGCGTCTCTCCAACGTGCGCCTTCTGGTCAAATCAGGGGGGAAGTCCGGTCTCTGGTTGAACCCTGGCGGCGTTCCAGATTGGGTGAACGAACATATCACAGCGGCAAAAGAGCCAGTACTCAAAGGGCGAAAAGCGGCCGTTATTACCTTGAGCGACCGTGCGGCTGCCGGCGTTTATGAAGACAAATCGGGCCCCGTCCTTTGCGAGAGCCTTTCAGAATACGGCGCCGAGATCGTTGATAAGCGGATCATCGCTGACGGAGTGCAGACTTTAACGGACGCGATAAAGGATCTTCTTTCAAACGAAGATTTGCACCTGATCATATGTACCGGCGGCACAGGCGTCGCCGAGCGCGATCTGACGCCGGAAACGCTTGAAGGCCTTTTTGACCGCTCAATTCCTGGGATCGGAGAGTTGCTCCGCAGCGATGGGGCAAGGTTCACCCCGCTTTCCTGGAGCAGCCGCGCTGTCGGGGGGCTTATCGGCAAGACACTGGTGGTGGCCCTTCCTGGTAGTCCGCGGGCGGTCGCTGAAGGCATATCGGCTCTGCTACCAGCCTTGCTGCCCCATCTCATCCGCATAAGCCACGGAGAGGCGCAATGATATCGTATGATGAGGCGCTCGACATCCTGATGTCGGAAGGGGCCTGTAGGAATACTGAGACTTTGGCGTTGTCGAGTACTGTGGGTCGTGTTGCGGCCCAGGCGATCGACAGTCCTCGCAATCTTCCCTCTTTCGACAACTCCGCGATGGATGGATATGCGGTCCGACAGGCCGATTGCCGCCTCGCATCGCCGCAAAAGCCGGCGGGACTGAACATTGCCGGCTTGGTGACAGCTGGTTCTAAACCTCAGCTGCCCACAGATCTGCGAGGAAAAGCCGTTCAGATTATGACCGGCGCGCCCATCCCTGAAGGATTTGACGCCGTCATTCCGATTGAAAGGGTGACGAGTGCCAATAATCGCCTTCTCACGCCCTATGCCCCGGAAACAAGTGAAAACATTCGCCGCATCGGAGAGGACCTGATAGCAGGGACACGTATTCTCCGGGCCCACGAGCAGATAACCGCGGAAAAGCTGATGCTGTGCGCGGCCGCCGGTGTCTTCGCCGTGGAGGTTTTCCGACGTCCAAAACTTTACGTCATCAGCACGGGTGACGAAGTCTCTGAATCTTCGGCAGCCCTGGACGACAAGACAAAGATTTTCGACGCGAATGGACCCTATCTTCTCGCCGCTGCTGCACGGGAGGGCATACCGTGTGATTTTGCTGGCCGCATCAATGACACTCCTGGACAGTTAAGGGCGAAACTTGAGACTATTCCTCCAGGCAGCGTCATCGTCTCTACAGGGGGCGTCTCGGCCGGCGTTCACGATTTCGTGCGCGGGGTTTTGGAAAAGGCCGGAGCGGAAATCCTCTTCCACAAAGCGGCCATCAAACCTGGCAAGCCTGTTCTCTTCGCCAAACTCGAAAACGGAAGCTACTTTTTCGGTCTGCCTGGTAATCCGGCTGCCGCGGCAGTTGGTTTCCGCTTCTTCGTCTTGCCTCTCTATCGCGCACTTCAGGAGCTGCCAGTTGAAAGGCCGCTCACAGGACGACTGAATGCTCCCGTGACGCGGAAGCCGGACCTGACGCTTTTTCTGAAGGCAAGCGTTACACTGGATCCGGATAATGGACTTTGGGTTGATCCTTTGGACGGGCAAGAATCCTTCAAAATTCATTCCCTGGCGCAGGCGAATGCTTTTATCAAACTCACCGGCAAGTGCACCCGGCTGACCATATCGACCTATGTTGACGTGTACCCTCTAAGTGCTCAATTCCCCTTCCTGGAAAAGCTCTGATGCCTCAAGAAACTTTGAAAATCGAACTTTTCGGTGCGTTCAAAAGGTTCGGCACCAACGGTTTTGTCGATCTGGAAGTCACGCTTCCCATTATGATTCGCGATCTTAGGCAGGTATTGGCGGACCACCTATCTGAGACGCACGATGGGTTTAGCCGGGAAGGCTTATACAAGGTGTCAGCCTTTGCGACTGACACAGCCGTGCTTCCTGCCGGCGCCATTATTGACGTCCCCACCCGTCTCGCAGTTATTCCTCCGGTATCGGGAGGTTGAGATGACATCATCGATCCATGCCGAAATCAAAGTTTCCCGTCTCAACATTGAAGACGCTATGGACTTCGCTGACCGCGCCGAGAATGGCGCCTGCGCACTCTTCGTCGGACGCGTGCGAAACCACAATCTCGGCAGGCCTGTAGACGGCGTATCGTATGATGCGTTCGATGATCTTGCCAGAAATACGCTGCGCGAGATTTGTACGGAGGCTGTCAGTCGCTTTGGGGAAGACCTGACCTGTTTCGTTGAACACTTCAAAGGCTTCCTGCCAATCGGCGGTATCAGTGTCATTATCGCGGTCGGCTCCCCTCACCGTGACAGCGCCTACCGGGCCAATCGATACATAATCGAAGAGCTCAAAAAACGTGTGCCGGTGTGGAAGGAAGAGCACTACACCGACGGCCAGCCGGAATGGCTTGAGGGCCAATCCGTCGAACCAGATCGATAGACATGATTACGGGGATCGTCCTGTGCGGCGGCAAGTCGCGCCGCATGGGCAGTGATAAAACGGAAATGTTGTTCGGTGAAAAAACCTGGCTCGAGCATGCCTGTGACACACTCGCAGAAGCTGGCGCGGCACATATCGTTTGTGCGGGCAGACCGGACGTCGAGCTCGGCGTTTTTGATGTGGTGGAAAACTGTGGACCTGTGGCAGGCATCTGTTCGGCTCTTTCTGGTCAGGAAGCGCTTCAAGATCTGGTCATCGTGGTGCCTGTCGATATGCCGACTTTGTCCGCCCCTGACCTTATAGGTTTGGCTGAGCAAGCTCAGTCGTCAAATCGGCCGACGTTTTATCTGGGCAGTCCCCTGCCCTTTGCTTGCCCAACGCAATTGTTGAGCGAACGGGTTATTCAAAACGCGCTAGGCCGGTTACATGCAGGCGAGACCTTATCTGTTCGCGCTTTTCTTTCTGAACTTGGCTCGGTCACTATCCCATTCGACGGGCGGACTGCGCTCAAAAATTTTAACACCCCAGAAGATTTGAAGTCACTGCCGCACTATTGACCTCGATCAAGTACGCTGAAGTTGCCTCTAAGGTACTCTTCTCCCGACATGAGGAGAATAGATATGGAATGGTCATCGCGTACTCTTGCGGAAATCGTTTCGGAAAACCCCCGCACACTGCGTTATCTGCAGGAAAACGGTTTTGACGTCCTGAATGAAGGATTCCAGGAGCTGGGCCTTACAGCAAAGCACAACAGACAAGACCTCAACGCTGTGATCGAACATCTCAAGCCGCTGCTTCAAAGCGATAGCGTGCCAGCCACGGACTGGCGTCAGAAAACCGCATCGGAGATTGTTGCGCATATTGTCGACCGTTTTCACGACACCCATCGCTCGCAGATGGCCGACCTTATCGCTCTGTCAGAGCGCGTTCTCTCCGTTCACCCGGATCATCCACAATGTCCGCATGGGCTGACCGAATACCTTCATGCCATGTTCGAAGATCTCTTCATGCACATGATGAAAGAGGAGAACATGCTATTTCCGATGCTCTGCAACGGAGCGCTCCCGATGGCTCAGGGTCCTATCCGCGTCATGCAGATGGAACACGTCCAGCACACGGACGCCCTCAAGCAACTGAAGGTCCTGGCCAATGATTTCATACCGCCGGCCGAAGCGTGCGGAACCTGGCATCGCCTCTATACCGAACTCGAAAGACTCTACGACGATCTCTTGATGCACATTCATATAGAAAACAACGTGTTGTTTGTGGGGGATTACAAACAGACGGTCGCCGCCGTCGGCTAATTTGGCCTTGCTCTGACTCCATCAGTCCAAGATGATCTCCAACGGGAAGAATAACAGCGGCGTCGCCCATGAGAACGGCGGCATCGAAAGCGTTCACGGTCATCTCAAAGCAGCCGTCGAGGACGCGGTGCTGCTGCGCGGATCCTGCGACTTCGATGACTTGGCGGCCTACCGTCGCTTTATCGATGAGGTGGTCGCGCGTCGAAACCGGCGCCATGGCGCCCGCATCGATACGGAACGCGCGACATTGCAGCCGCTGCCTGACCGCCGGACCACGGATTACGAAGAGGTCATCGTCACGGTGACGTCGACCAGCAGCTTCACCTTTAGGAAGGTGTTCTACACCGTCCCGTCGCGACTGATCGGCCATCGCTTGCGGGTTCGGCGTTACGTGATCGGCTGGATGTGTTTGTGGGCGGCACCCACCTCATGACGCTGCCGCGTGGGCGGTCGAAACGCAACGGCGCCCATGGCCACGTCGTCGATTATCGCCACATCATCCATAGCCTGCGCCGCAAGCCCATGGCCTTGCTTAATCTGGTCTACCGCGAGCAGTTGTTCCCCCGCAAAGCCTAGGCCCGGACTGTTGATTTCCGCTGAGTATCCGTCTTGATCAAGTGGTCTTATGATGCCACGCGCCGTTTCTGGCTATGCAGGCATTGGCGACGATTAGAAGCTTCCTCATGATCGCAGTGAGCGCCACCTTCGCTGGCTTGCCCGCGGCTCTTAGCGCTTCATATTTCGCTTTTAGATCTGGGTTGTGTCGGCAGGCGACTAATGCCGGCATATACAGTGCATGACGTAACGCCCGTCGCCCGCCAGTGATTTTGGACGCACCGGTCCAGATGCCAGATTGCCGCGCCATAGGAGCCAGGCCAGCCAAGCTGGCGGCTTGCTTGCTTTCAATTTCGCCAAGTTCCGGCATTTCTATGAGCAGGGTTAGTGCCGACTTGTCAGAGATGCCTGGGATGGTTTTGAGCAGACGTAGTTTCGCTGCGAAGCTTTCGTTTTGACTGGCGAGACCTAGCAAGGCTTTATCAATCGATGCGAGCTGGAGGTTAATTTGACGCAATCGGGCGGCATTTTGTGCGAGGAGAAGGTTGGATTTTAAGGTCTTACGCCGCGTCAGAGTGGCCGTTCGATCTTTAGACAGGCTGCGGCGCGCGACCAATAATTCTTTCATTTCGTCAAGTCGTTGATCGAACGGTTTTGACGGCTTGGATTCAAGCGCGATACCCATCCGTGCGAGAAGTGCCGCGTCCACGCGATCTGTTTTTGCGAGTTTTCCAATGGCCTGCGCAAATCTACGCGCCCTGTAGGGATTGACCTTCGTATACGGCATCCCTCGCGCTGATAGCGCCTGTTCGAAGCTCTTATGATAGGCGCCGGTAGCTTCAAAAACGATGCGAGCGATGGCTCGGTTACCAAGCCAATTAAACAGATCAACAAAGCCAGTTGCTGTGTTGGTCAGTCGTGTTGCTTCTCCGGTTGGCAGCATAAATACGTCGAGATGGTCTTTCGAAACGTCGACTCCAATGTTAAAAATGACGGTCATTTCCACTACCTTTTCTTGTCGTCCGGGCCCTACGCCCAAGTATCCGTTCAGGTCGAAAGGAAATGGCGGAGACGATCTTACTCAGCGGCGGTTCTGATTACCAAGAACTGACACGATCCGTTCTCCGCCCGCCGCCGCTTGTGTTGCGGAGCACTGCGGCGGCGGTCACATCTTGCCAGAGGTGACGCCAAAATCATAAGACAAGAACTGACCCTTAGCCCGCCAAGTGGGTCAGTTCTCAGTGGAAATCAACACGCAGTTTCCACAGTTTGCCATCTTGATCGTGACATTCGCGATGATCGAGGCCTTTTGGTACGTCGTTTATGGTCTGGGCGGACAAAAGCTTGCGACGTATTTGAAGCAGCCGTCACTGAACAAGCTGTTCAACCGCCTCACCGGCACCCTATTTTTTGGGTTTGGGGTCATGCTTCTGAAGGCAAAACACTGAAGTCTGGCGGCTACGGCAGGGCACGACGTTAGGACGGTATATTTCGGGCGAGCAGCCATGCACGCGCCTCTGCCGCCGTTTGAACAATCTTGAATTCTCGGCCAGGCCACAGTTCCTGGTAACCGTCCATGCGCTCAAAAATGAGTGGGTTGATCGAAACGATAGCAACGCCTCGGCCATCATCCTTGCGCTCAACAGCCTCCATCCAGATATCTGCGAACGACTCCAACTGTTCCCAAGGAACAAATCCGTCGAATTCAGACATGTCAGCTATGAGATCATAGTTCCACGGCTCGGAAAGACCTTGGAATGTTTCCAGTATAACATTAGGCAAATTAATATTCGGATTTAAACTGGGGTAGCGAATTTCAACAACATGATGGTCGTGATCAACATAAACTTGGTACTTTGAAAGTTCGGCAACATCTAATCGATCAATCATCTAACTGTCTCGAAATCATTAGCGAGAACGCGCCTTACTTTATCGTTATGGTTGCGGCCGACGGCGTGTGAACGCTAACAGTTCCATCCGCAAAATCTTTCACCTATTGAGTGAGTTATCTCACTGGATACCAAGATTACCCGCCGTACACGCCGGCTACTTCCGACGCCGCTTGATCATTTCGCCTTTGGAAAGGCGGAACCCCGCCGGCAAGTTGATGACTGCCCCTCCGTCATCGCATATCTCACACACGCATTGCACTGCCCCAAACGCGGTAGCCGGTGCCAGTTGAACAGCATCGAGGATGAGACCTCCGCCCTTCCCGGCTGAGGCAAGCTGCCAGTCTGCTTCGCTGTCGGGTACGATACGAATACGCGCCCGACCTGTAGTCTCTGCGAATTGAATTTTGGCCGTCGCCACGCGCCAGCCGAGCTTGTCGACGAGCGGTTTGCCGAAGCGAATGACGATACGGTCCAAAAGGCCAGTGACCTCGACCTTGGGTTTCAGGTCTTCGTTAGAGACGAGATCGAGCCAATCCATTTACACTCCCGAAAATAGAGCTTCGCATATGCGGCAACTCATTCGATCTGCACAGAAAATAGATGTTTGTGAAACGAAATCAATCACTGCTTGATTGGCATGATAAAGCACGATCGAGAGGTTTTGATCAAGAGCGAAAATGATAAAAACTCGCGCTTGAATAGCAGCGCCAGTCCGTCTATATCTCGGAACAAGTCAAGAACCGATGGGAGGGGCCGATATGACCGACGCAAACGATCCGAAACTGTCTCCAGAAGCGGTCAAAATGCTGAACGAGATGGCGGCTGCCCGTACGTTGGGTGTCAATTTGAGCCCGGAAGCTCAAGCCAATCTCGAAAAGCTTTCGAACTTCCACCTGACGCATACCTATCAAGCGCACAAAAACTCTTACCTGATTATGGCTTTAGTTTTATTGGGATTGGGAGCAGGAGCCATCCTTTTCGGTTTGGACTCAATTCTGCGAGACCCACCGACTGATCCCACCGCAGTAACCGCACTTGTCATAATGGGAATGATCCCGGCGGGCTTCGTATTTGGTGCCCGGCATTTCTGGAAGCTGTACCAAAAGCTGTAACGGTTAATTGTCCTTATTCTTTGTTCGTTTGGACAACGTTCGCACCGCATGGAGCGGAGTAAGACCTGGGATAGCAGCCGAGATTGGTGAATCGACAACTTTCTCAAACGTCTCTCGCCCATTATCCACGATAGATTGCTCCGTATCAATGGATTGCCCTTTCAATCTGTTCAACTCGCCTTCCACCCCTCCGCGGCCGCTGCGGACATGTGTCCCGGCGGTGTTCATCATCTGATCAACACCGCCAGCAATCCCACTCCAGCTTAAATCTCCCGAACCCGACGGCGCTTCGCCCTCGACTGCTGGTGTGGCTTTCGAAGTGGATTTTGCTCGGGAACGGCGGGGCGTCCCTGCTGCGCTTGCAGACGTACCGCCATCACTCTGCATCGTTTCGATTTCTCTGGCTGATCGATAGTCCTTGTCGTCCAAGGAGCCGGCTCGCCGTAGGTCTCGCTCGACCTCGGCACTGTCAATTGGCTTCGGCTGCGCGACACCCGTCCAATCGGCCCTGAGGCTCGTGTCGCCAATCTGGTCTGCCTTCCAGTCGAAATACTCCATGCCGTAGGCGCGCCCTGTCTGAAGCGCCTGCGGGGAAACGCCGGCGGCGATTTCGCTTGCCGACATCCGGTCGATTCCCTTCGTGTTCACCAGCCAATCGTAAAAGGCTCGGGTCTCGTCCGACGAAATCGATTCCCCGGAATTCTGGACGTTCGATTTTTCGGCGCTCAGACGGTTGCCCGCGTTTTGATAGGCGTCAGCCGTGTCACTGATCGACCGCGTGCTGGTCCAGGTCGTGGCATCGACGTCTCGCCCACCTTTCCCGGTCGCGCGGAACGACGAATACGATTGCTGGGCCTGATCGGTCGCAATACGCTGGTAGGTATCGGTCAGGGACTGGTTAAACCGTTGGTCCAGGCCAGCGTCTCGACCACTGGACTTCGACTCCGTGCCCGTCGTCTGACCCGTCTTGCTGGCATTGGCGGTGACGGAAGCACCCAAATCCAGGCCTTTTAATTTTCCGCCAGGTGCGCTGAGACCCGCCTGAGCGCCGACGCCCATGCTGCCGGCCGCGATCTGTGCTTTCGCCTCAGACTCGCTCTCGCCGTATCGGGTCTGGCGATATTTCACGGCCTCATCGGCGATGGAGAGCATCTGACCGATTTGCGCCTGATGGCCGCTGTTATTGGAGTTCCGCCATTCCTTTCCCTGCGACCAGTTTGAGAAGGCCTCTTTAATCTGAGAATTTGCCACCGAAGAACCGACCTGCACCGAATGGCGAAGGCCTGTGCCGGTGTCCTGGTAGGATTGGCTCGTTCGTCCAAGGCTTTCCGACCAGCCCTGGTTCGACAGGAGGCCCGTCGCCATCTTCGAGGTGTTCGCCACCATGCCGGTTGAACCGTTCGCACCGTAGAAGGTCTCGTTGCCGTAGCCGTCGACGACACGGGCATTGCCGTTGTCGTGCCGAGCGCTGGTGACCTGCTGGTTGCCGTGGACGTTGTTGAAGCTCGCCGTATCGAGCGTGACATTGCCGTAGCTGAAATTCCCCGTCGTCTGCGAGGATGCCGCCGATTCCGCGCCGGACCTAAAATTGCTCAGCAGGGTCTCCCCCTGCGCACCTACCGCCATGGCGCCCTTGGTCAGCATCCCAGCGATCACCGGGATCATCAGCATCATCGAGCCGGCCAGCGCGCAGACGTCATCATTGGCTTTCGACACCGCGTCCATGTTCATCAGGTTCAGTTCGGTTCCGGACCCCGGCAGATACATCGCCTCGGTCGAACGATTGACCGCGTTGAACATCATGATCTTATGCAGGATTACATACATCGGCCCCCAGAGCTGGAGATATACGAAGCCCGACAGATACCCCTTGATCATGCGCGGGCCGATTTCAGGGAAGAGGAAGATCGGGAAGATGGTCGGGAATATCCCGATGAACAGCAGATCGATCAGGATCTTGAGGTTCACGACGGCTTTTTCGCCGATGACGCCGAGCAGCTTTTGCGCGTTGTGGGTCTGAATTTCCGCCTGCGCAGACGCCAGAGCATCCGAGGTGGTTGGACTGTTACCCAGGCCGTCCTTCAGCATATTGGCGATGACGGCCTGGCGCAGCACATCCGTCGAGTTCTGTGACGCCACGCCCATGGATGTGAGCATGGCGCTCGATGCGCCGGCATTGCGCGTTGTCAGGCTGGCCTCAACCGCATAGGGATCAACATTGCGCTGAATGACTTTCTGCACATTGGTAAGGTCGGCCGCGATCAGCGGCGCCAGAAGTCCGCCCGTGCCGTTACCAACTTCGTCACAGGTTTTGATCTCGCTCGCTGCACCCGAATAATAGAGCATGGTGCGAGCGGGGTTCGGACTGGCTGAGATGACACCCCATAGATCGCTGGATTTGTTGAGCGCATCCGGTGCGATCGTGCCGTCGAGGATGTCGTAGAAAACGCAGTCCTGAATATAGATCTTCAGATTGACGTAGAGCTGCTGATCAATCGGGCGCGCCTCGGCGATCCGCGAATAGAGCTTCGCGCCGAACACCATGCCGTAGCGGGAATATTGCAGGTCGGCCGGGTCAGCAAAGGCTGTCTCTGTCAACTGGATGACCCGGTCCCCTACCCGGCTGACCAGAGAGGCGGTGACTCCGACACCCAGAGGCACATTCGCAACGTTCGCGTAGGTGACCGATGGATTGAGCTTGTCGGTGACCTGAATCGTCACCTTCGGCACCCACATGACGCCGTAGATGATCGCGCACATGATGTACCATTTGACGATCTTGCCGAGGTTCACATCCCAGATGGCTTTGATGATGCCGAAGATCAGGCCGAGAATCATGGCGAGCCCGATCATGGAGCCCGCCGCATCCATGCCCGTCATCAGGGCCACGGCGCTGAAGATGCTGCGATAAAGCTCGCCGCCGCCATAAACGGGTACTTCCCACATGGTTCGGCCCTAGTTCTTGAAGGTGCTGGAAAACATCAGGCTTTGCGCGATCCGCGAATTGCCCTCGGAGAAGATGATCTTCTCGACCTCGCGCGTCTTGGCGATGATCGACTCCATGGCGACGATCCGGTCCTGCACCAGAGCCTGGCGCTGGAAGAGTTCCTGCCGCACGGACTGGACATTCTCCTGCCAGTCGACCAGCAGCTTCTCGTCGACACCGACGAGGTTCTGCGACGCCGCCGTCATTTCGGCCATGTTCTGCGACATCCAGGTCAGGACGAGATCGAGGGCAATGACGTCCGAATAGCGCTCCATCTCAATGGCCGCGAACCCGCCCTGATAGGCGACCTGGACGCTCGCCATCTTATAGACGGGCAGGCTCACCAGTCCGAGGAAGGATTTCTCATCCTCGGACAGGGCCGTGCGAGAGCGGATCTTGTTGACGATCGAGACCAGCATCGCCGACACCCGGCGCTTCAGGCTTCGGTTCACGTCGAGCGTCACATCCCGGGAGTATTTGGTCACCTGCGTACATTCAGTGTTGGCACATTGGTGAACCCGATAGGTGCCGCCATCGAGGAACTTGGTTATCATGCCGTCCTTGTTGGCATCGCCCGGAATGACGTCGATGGAGGTCACCCCGCCGTTCGAGCCGATGACGACTGTCCCGGTCAGGGTCATCATGGTTAGGGCCAGCTCGGTGTCGTCGCGAAACAGGGGGTGCTTTTGAATGGCCTCCCAGGCGACATTGCGATTGACCGGCTTCTGATCCGCCGCGGCCGTTGCCGCTGTCGCTTCAGCCTGACCACCCACCCCGCATTGTTCCTTAGCCTTAGCCCAATCACTGAACAGACCACTCGTCGTGCCGACTTCAGTGCAGGATTTCGCCTGCGCGGCCTGTATCCGGTTGACCGTACCCGCCACCAGATTCTGCGCCGCCTCGCAGCTATTGATATTGACCCCATTGAGGTCCTGCATCTTCTTGAAGGCGTCTTTGATGTTCGAGCCCAGCAGTTCCGACAGCGAGTCGACCGCCATCTGGAACAGCAGGCCCAGCGCGTTTTGAGCAATGGCCTTCATTGTGGCGACGATCTGGTCGGAATTGATAAAGCTGAAGCTGCCGCCGTAAATGTCGATGCCGCCACAGCCCGATTTGACCGACGGCACGCCGACCGAGGCAATCTGAGTGTTCATCTGCGGTGCGCGGTAGCTGTAGTTGCCGAGTGTGTAATACCCCGCTGCTTGTCCCTGATAGACCGACGGTCCTGAGCCGTTGGTTGCCGTCATGGAATCCGACCAGAAATCATCCATGGCGCCGTCGACATCGGCCGTCGCCGGGGTCGCTGCCAGAAGCGTCAGGAAGATGCAGGCGCCAGCCTTCAGATGTGCTCTCACGATACCCCTCCTAAAAATCCTTGCCCGGCTCGGTGGCCAGGGTCACAAAAAGCCGGTCGGCCAGTTCATCGACCGACAGCACGCCGGCGCCCATATAGGTCAGGCACCCCTTCGGGTTACGGCACGGCCGGAGCGTGATCGTCTTGCCATCGGTCACCCGGAACGAGACTGGCTTGATGCCGTCCTTGCCGGTCGCGGTCGGCTTCTGGAAAATCATGTAGGCCGGCGTCACCGCCGAGGTCAGGCCCCAGGCTTTGAGCTGCCCCTTGTCGATCTGCGCATCCGGGAAGTGCGGGTTGGCCCCGCCGTCAGCCGAGATCGCCCTGACCGAAATCCCATACCGGGTGGCAAACTCGCGCACGATCGGGGAGGCGACGCGGCAGGGCCCGCAGTCGCCACGATAGACATAGAAGATGCCGATCTGGTCGTAGGCGGCGCGGAAGAACAGGTCGCGGTCGGTATTGCGCGCCTGAAGCCACTCGGCCTTTCCGGCCGTGTTGATCGGCCGCTGCAGGGTGTAATCCTTGTCAGGGTTCTCCCAGACCATGCGCCGCCACGTATCGGCAAACGTGCCGCCCTTCTCCAGGACCATTTGCTGATAGGCGTAATAGCGCTGAATGTTTTCGGCCGACGGGTTCCAGACGGCGATGAGGCGCGCGTCCTCCATGTCCTTCTTAAACTGCTCAGCCGCCACGAGATCGGGATGTTTGGGTGCGTCGTCACCCTTTGCCGTGGCTTTAGCCCTCGGCTTCGGTTTGGGCGCAACCGGCACTTCGCAATAAAACCACTGCCCCAGTCGACGCTCGCAATAGTCCGTTCCCGCCGCAGGCTCTGCAGGCATGGGGTCCAGCGCCTCTGAAGTTTGGGCGTGCGCCATGGCAGGGTTCAAAAATGCAATGGCTATGGCAAGGTGGTGAGCGAGTTTATTCATGGCGTCACTTCTTCGGTGAACCCGAGCCGTTCATGGCTTCGATGGAGGTGGTGATGGCGGTCACTGTCGAGGCCTTGTCGGTCTCGGCCAGCTGACCCAGCTTCTCGTTGTAGAAGTCTGAGAAATCGACATTGGTCAGGTCGAGCTTCTGGAAATCTTCGACGCTGAACCCGGCGCAGTTTGGCGACTTGGCGCTGCCCCAGCCGATGCCGAGTTGCTGGTGCCCCGCTTCCTGAATGATCCGCGCCAGGCTGTTGCCGTAACAGCAATAGGTCATGCTCTTTTGCAGACACCCGAACAGGCTATCCTTGCTGCAATAGGTGCCGACATAGTGGCAGGCCTTCTTTTTCTGGCTCTCCATCAGCTTCAGCTCATTGGAGTCGCATTCCGCCAGCCCGACATCCGTGCCCCAGCCGGAATCCTTGCAGCAGTTGGCGAAGCCCAGCACCGCCTTGCCACAGCGCAGGTCCTGCCCCTTGAAGATGGACATCTCCGCCTCGTAGGTGTTCGAGGCGGCTTTTACGGCATTCAGGGCCGATACCGCCGAGGCAATATCCTGATCGGGATCATCGACGGCTTCGATCGTCGTCGTGCCCATGACCCAGGAAGCGTCGCACACCGAGGCATCGACCGGGGTGGTCACCGCCTTCTTGCACTCGTAGACATTCTCCCAACTCTGGCAGGATGCATCACCGGACGCCGTCGCGTCGATACAGTTTCGCGTCTTGAAGCTACAACTGGCGTCGGGCGTGCAGTTACTGCCAGTGCCCGTGATGTTCTGGCAGGTGTAGCTGAAGGCCGTCGAGAAACAGGTGTCCGCCGCAAAGCCAAAGTGTGCCATGATCTCCGGGAACATGCTGGCGGTTTGTGTGCAGGTCTGGCTGCGCAAGGCGCAGGTCGGATTGGCCAGCAGAGCGGTACAGCCACTATCGCCCGTACCCAGATCCTCGAAACCGCCGGCATCGCACAGATAGTTGCGCTCTTCGCGCTCGCAAAACCCTATACCGAATTCAGATCGGCACAGGGACGACTGAAGGGTGCAGGCCGAGGTCTCACCGCAGGTCTCCTCGTACAGTCCAATATAGGTCACCTTCGACCGGCCGGTGACCACGCGGTTGCAGACGGTCGACCAGTCTGGACCGGAGCCATAAAGCGCAAGGCAACTGCCTGACCCTGTCAAATACCCGCAGCCATTGCTGGCGTCCGGCAAACCGTGGTGCATGATGGCGCGCTGACAGTGGTGAATATAGCGATAGCCGTCCGGCACCGCCCCATAGACCCCCGTCAGGCGGCTGGTGATGCAAGCCTTGGTGACTGGGTCTTTCTTGCGGAAGCCGCGTGTTACGGAGCAGCTGAAGTCGCCCTCCCCGATCATATTGCCGCTTTCGCAGGTGTAGAGGGTCGTCTCCGTGGATGACGTCGTCTGCAAATGGCAGGCGTTAGAACCGGACCCCGCCGCGCTACCTGCCGTCGCCGTGGGGTCGGCGTTGATGGCCAGGGCGTTTTTCACCCACTCCGCATTCTCATCGATACGGTTGGCGCCGAGGAAGCTCTGGTTCGACTGGATGACAGGCGTCAGGCTGTTGGACGTCGAGGCGACCATGCCATTGGCGTTCAGGTCCTCAGGCGCATCATCGGATCTGGCCTGCACGTCCGGCGCGTCACCCTGATAGCCCGGCAAGGTCTGGTATAGATCACTTGTATTGGTCGCGGCATTCGAGGCGTTGAGCGCCGCCCCGAAATCCTCGCGTTTGGGTGCCTGCGCGATTGCGAAGCTGAGAGGCAGGGCAAGGGATAGTGTAGCAGCGATGAGCAGGAGCCGGTTCATAGCGGGCTCTCCAGCCGATCCATGGCTGTGCGCGCGGCGCGCGGCGCGGCGTCGCCCTTCTCCGTCAGCACCTTCAGCGCCGTGGCCAGAGGAATATTGCCCCTGACAAGATCAAAGGGCACATCGGTTCGAACGCACTCAAGCCCGCCGTCTTCGCACGACGCCACCGGCCCGTTGGCGGCCACGAAACTCGGTACGCGGTCGATCCGGTATTGCTGGAAAACGCGCGGATCGATCAGGACGCCCGCGGCCTCCTCTTCGCTGAAGGTCTTGAGAAGAATCTGGCGCGTCGTCTTGAAACTGCCGCCGACAAACCCCCGGATGACGAGGACGGCGCCGGCCTTCTGCGCATCCGCCGACAATTGGCGCAGCGCTTCGCGGGGCATGGCCAGCGAAACGGCCACGTAGACAACCCCGCCCTCGACCTCGGCTTCGGTGTCGAAAAAGTCTATGTCGTACTGCTTGCCCAAGTAGGTCAGGCCCGTTCTTAGCCGCTCGCGATTGCCATTGGCGAGTTGGACGGCATCCTGCGTATAGCGCTTCGTTTTCTCCACCGTGCTGGAATCGAGGCCGGTCAGATCCGCCTTTATGGCGTCAGACCGCGCCTGCGCGTTCTTCACCAGATCCTCGATCTCGAAGCGATTTTCCTGAGCGGGTGTAGGACCTGACAACAGGAGAAGCGCGCAGACGGCGCAGGCAAGGGTTTTAGACTTTGGATCAGAGCGCACAGCAGTTCCTCTTCTTCCAGACGAGGTATCCGATGTCCTCCCCCTTCACCGGAATGACCTTGAGGTGTTCGTATGGCACGGTCGACTTGCCAATGGCGGTGCAGCTGAAGAGGTTCTTATGGGCCACCGGCGTCACGAGCTGAAACCGGTACTGGAGCTTGTCCATAGTCGGTTGAGGGATGGGCTGGCAAAGCGACAGGCTGCCGCGTGTCCCCCAGGCCAACAGCTCCCGGTGCAGCTTCGCCTGAAACTTCTCGGCCACATGCAGCGACCCGGTCAGCGGCCCATAGTCACCCGCCACCTGCCCCGTCATCGGGTAGAGACTGCCCTGACAGCCGGCACACCAGAAAAGCTTTTGGATCGGCCGACCGACCGTTGTCGCCGCCACGCAATCCGCGCTGCAGGCCAGCTGGGCAATCGGGTTCGCAAACAAAAACACCTCGGGATTGATGATCGCGCTCAGCTCGTCGGAATTCCACAGCGGGTCGAACTCAGTCATGTAGGCGATATCGAAACCCGACGATTCCATGCAGACGAAGTCGGTCAGGATCTGAAGCCAGGCGAGCAGCGGGTAGACATAGTAGTGGGCATGATACGCCGTGCGCGCCGCCCCGCTCTGATGCCGGTATTCACTCTTGCCCGCATAGCCAAAGCCGGGGCTGATCGAGAGCCCGCCGAGGTTCGGAAAACAGAACGGCTTTTGGGTAACGTCCATAAGACGCGACGGCTCCCAATAGCCGATGGTCAAGCCGATACGCGGGATCGGCGTGCCGCAGGCACAGATGGGGCTGGGCGGATTGGGCGCATCGATGCGAACCCCCTTCCCCCGCCAGATCGGCACCGAGCCGATGGTCAGAGGGAAGATGCAGTCCCAGCAGGGCGCGGTGATCGGGTTGACGAAACGCCCAGTGCACACTCGAAGGGCATCGGCGGGCGATGCCGCCGCCGCCCCTGAAAACAGGAGGCTGACAAAAATTGTCAGTAGCGCCACCCACCTCATAGCGCCACCTCACGGACCCTAAGCGCAGTCCCCTCCTTGGCTACGGTCGCGGGCACCTGCGTGATGCCGAACTTGGTGGTCAGCGTGCCAAGCTGGTCGAAATAGAACACCTGCTTGCGCGCGCGCATGGTGGCCATAGGCGAGCCATTGACAAGAACCAGAACCGTGCGGTCCTGACCGAACTTTTTGGATTGCGAGACAGCGAACTCGACCTGGCGCGCATCGCGCCCATCGATGAAGACCAGAACCTTATTGTAGGACGGCAGCCGCTCCAGCGGATTGATCCGCTCACCCCGACGGGCGAATACCCGCCCCTTGTCGTCGGCTATATCCTCCGGCACGACGATGGACGGATCGTAAAGCCAGGTGCGCGCCTTTACCGTGGTGACGATGCCGGGTACCGGTGGCGGGTTCTCGACCCTCTTCCGGGTCGCCTCAGCAAACTTCCGGTTCAACTCATCGATCCGGCCGTCCTTTTCCGCCTTCCTGAGCTTCGACAGAATGTCTTTCAGCAGATCCGTTTCGATGATCTCGAAGGTCGGGCCATAGGCGCCAAGATCGCCTGCCTGTGCGGGCAAGCCGGCGCAGATCGTCACCGCGATGAAGAGCGAGGCGCGCAAATGACCCATCACAGCACCGGGTAGGCTTTCCCGACCAGCCTCTTGCGGTCGATCAGTCCGATCAGCGCATAACGGCTGTCGAAGGAATCCTTATGAGGGGTGACGACGAAATACTTGTCGGCGGGTATTTTGCCGCCCGGCGACATCGCCACCGGATTACCCGTCTGATCATGGGTCTTGGCAATGCCTACCAGACGCCCACCGATCCAGAATTCGCGGCCGCGCACTTCGACGACGTCACCCGGCACGCCGACGACCTGTTTGGCGAAGCGAAACCCCGCCGGGTAATAGGGGTTTGGAGGGGCCACAAAGGCATAATAATCGCCGCGCCGCGGCGCGACCTGGTTCTTGTTCACCCAAAAAGCCCAGTTGGGCAGACTGTCGGTCTCGTTCAGGAAGAACTGGTAGTCGGACGCGATCGCGCCGCCCAGCTGCGAGACGGCAAGTGCCGCCGCCACCGACCAGATGATCTTCGCCGAGCGGCTGATCTTCGGGAGCCTATTGCGCAGGGACATCGGCGACCGTCCCCACGGCACGCGATTTCGTCGCTGCCAGCTGCGTGTTCAGTGAAGCCGCAAATTGCGGGGTAAGGTCGACATCCTCGCCTTTCAGCACGCATTCGCGCGCCAGCAGCACCATCCCACCGTCCGCTGTCAGGCGGTTAATCTCCTTCTGGCCTTCGGCCATAAAGAGCTGGGTGCGTATCTGCAGGGCTTCCGGTGATATGGTGGGATCGCTCGCCAGAGATTGGGCATAGTTGCGCGCGAGGCTGGTCAGACCGATGGTCGCGATGACCGGTCGTGTGTCGGTCATAACCCGGAACCACAAGGCGCCAGTGACCACCATGTTGATGGCCAGCAACCCAATCAGAACGTGCTGTCCACTCAGGCGCGGCAACGCGACCTTGCGTTTCGGAGCGAGCGTTGGCACCGTCGAGGGTGTTTCGGCTTCAGCTTCAGGGGAGGCTTGCATCAGGCTTCCTTTTGGTTCGTCGGCTCAGCCAGACAACGGCGAACAGGGTCAGATAGACAGCGAGGAGGAAGAGGTTGACCGGCTCGCGGGCGACGGACGTTGCGGCCACGTAGTGGCGCAGGAAGTTGGCCCATTCGTGCATCCAGGAATCCACTCGAAAACCGAAGACGACGAGCGTCAGGCCTATTGAAACAGCAAACGCGATGGCCCCGGTCTCCAATTGGTGAAACAAACCAGACCAGCTCAAATCGGGTAGATACCGGCGGGTCGCGGCCAGGGCGTTACAGAGATGCCTGCGCATGATTGCCCTCCAGTTCCCCGAAGAGGCGGTGCGCGAAAATCCGGCGCTCCCGGCTGGACATGGCGCCATAGCGCTCGATGAACGGCTTCAATTCGCCGTCACCCATCAGTAGCTCGGCTTGCCGTATCTGCGCCTTCGACCAGTGGGTCTCAATCGGGGCCTTGAACGCGACAGAGCGAACAGCCTCCTTGGCGGAATATCCGGCACTGACCAGACGCTCGATCGCGTCGAGCACTTCAGGCTTCGTCGAATATAGCGCCAGCGAATAAGGATCGAGCACGAGGCGACCGATGAATTTGGTACCGGCACCCCGGATATAGGCCTCTGAATATTCCCCTTGGGACGTAAACAGCGACCGGATCAGCTCAAGCTCGGCCTCGGAAGCCCGAAGGATACCTTCATTGGCAAAGGCATCGACGGATTCAGGCTTGAGCTTCAGAATGATGTTCCATTCCGAATTCTGGATACAAGCGCGACCACCCGCCGTTCGCTGGTAGTCTTCCAGGGACTGGGTGCCGGTGATCAGCGCCCCGCCCTCTTTCCGGCAGCGCCGCGCAAAGCCTTCGATGAACGGACCTGCCGCCCCGTCGCCCAGCAACTGCCAGGCTTCGTCGATGAACAAGGCCTTCTTCCGAGCGCGGCCGCCATGCTTCATACGCTGGCGGATAACCATCAGCAGCGAGAGAATGACGACCGCGCGCAGATCCTTCTTGGATTCGAGGGGGGAAAGCTCGAACACCGTGAAGGGATTTCTGATCTCCAGATTGGCCTGGCCGTTATAGAGTTTGCCGTAGCTGCCCCGCAGCCGGTAGGGTTCCATGGCGATCGCCATGGCGCGGCCCGGATCGCCGAAATGGGCCTCCAGATAGACCGCGACGTCCTCGATGCCGCCGTCGGCGCGCTTGGTGTCGAACACATCGACGACCGCGCGCTCGATCATGCCCAGCTCTTCTTTCAGGTAGACATCATCCCCCTTGGCCATCTGCAGCACGGTATATTTAAGGGCGTTGATCGACTCCGACCGGTACTCCTCATCGAGGTCGGCTTCCTGATAATCGACCAGCGAGAACGGATTGATGTTCAGGTCGCTGGACAGATTAAATTCGATGAACTGCCCACCCTGGATCTTGCAGGTGTTGCGAAACGAATATCCGTCGTCGAGCACGATGACATCGGCGCCGCGCCCGCGCAGGCCCCCGGCCATCTCCTGCATCAGGACCGATTTCCCCGACCCCGATGCGCCGATAACGGAGACATTGTGATTGCCGCCGCCCATCCCCTCCTCCTCATTGGAGAAGGGTGAGAAAAAGAAGGGCTGGCCCCGACGCCCGAGGAACAGCATGTCAGGTCGCTGAAACCCGCGGAACTCACCCTGGAACGGCGCGAGCATGGCCATGCAGCTGGTCGGCATCCGCCGCAGACGCTTATGGGCCTTATAGTCATCGGCCAGACCGTCTCCCATAGTCAGCGGCAGTGCCGCGAGCAGCGTCTGCAGATGCAGGACATCGGAGCGTGACAGCTCGAAGCCCCCCCCGCCCCAGACCGCACGTAGCTGGCGCTCGGCCCGGTCGGCGTCGTGCAGCGGCGTGATAGAGATGGCGAACATGCCCATATGGCAGAGCTTGGCGCCCATTGAGACGGCCTGGTTGGCCGCCGTCCAGTCATCCGCCGCACGCTGGATCGCTGGGAAGAACTTGGCAGTGGGCGACGCGGCCTGCTGGCTCGTGCGCATGGTTTTCATCTCGACCGTGGTCCTGCTCTCGTCGAGCGTCATAGGCGAAAAATAGAGCACGGTCAGATTCGAGCCGATGTTCTGAAGCTGATTGTTGAAAAAGTCGCCGATGAGCCTCGCCACAACGGCCTGCGAGGCATTTTCCGGATAGCGGACCGGCGAAAAGGCCCGAAACTCCCAGCGCTCCCGACGGCTATCCTTTGGCAGAAGGTCCTTGTCGTAAGCATCTCCGGCATAGGCCGTCGTGGCGACCAGCCGGTCGCGATATTGCGTGACGGTCGTGTCGCGCCTGACAATCTGCTGGTTAAGCCAGTCCTCCCGATCATAGGGTATGGCGTCATATACTGTCGATGAGGTCGGATTGAGCACGGCAGCGCAGAACGACAGCAACTGATCCGGCATCAGGGTGAAGGCCGCGCCCCCCATAGATGCCAAGGTGCCCTTGATCACCTCGCGCAACTCCGCCAGGGCGTCGCCGGCGGGCCCGCCCACATCGCCCTTCACCTCAATGGCCAGGATGACGCGGTAGTCGCGCATGCTGAAAGGGGCGGACTTCGAAAACGATGCCCAGATGCCGTTCATCAGGTGCTGACGCCGGTGGCGCGCCAGTTCCTCGAAAATCTCCCCACCCGCCGACCGGCTACGCGCCCAGGTGTCGACAATGTGCCCGGTACGCGGCGACGCATAGTTGATGATCTGCACATGCGCGCCATCGGGCAGGGCGTCATTGAACACCTGCGCCAGAAGCGCGTGCTGAGCGTCGGTCACGCCCAGCAGAGGGATCAGTTCCATCACGAGGCCGACGGTCGCGTCCTGTACATAGAGCTGGCGAACCTCATCGAATGACCGATAGGGCAGATAGCCGGATAGGCTCGGCGGAAACTCGCGGCTGATGCCGGTATCGACGGAAGGCATGTCGCCGAAGATGCGCTCGGCCACCAGCTTCTGCGCGCCTCGAAACACCTCCCGCCTGACCGCGTCGAAGTTCAGGTTCATGGTTTCGCCCCTGAACCGACTTTGGGGTTTTCGTCGACGTTCAGATCCGTACCGGGTTCCGGTGCGGCGGACTTGGCCGCAGGTGGCGTCAGCCACCATTGGCCCCGGCGCACGACCGCGAATATCTCGCTGCGCGCATGATAGTCGCCCTGGGCATCGACATAGGGCGCCACGACGACGCGCATGACCTGGTCGCCGTCGCGGCGCGGGTCGAAGTCGCGCGTGGCCGTGCCGGGCGCATTGGGTTCCCACCAGCGGGCCGGTTTCGCATCGAAAATGACCGCGTCGCCCGCCGGTATTTGCGGGCGATCTTTCCGCGAGTCGGTGTCGGCAATCGTGGTGCAATGATCGCCTTCGGCGATGCAGGTCCATTTGGTCGAGGTGTTGCTGGACGCGCAGGCGCTGAGTAGCAAGGGAAGGAGGACGATGAGGCGCTTAAACATTCTTGCCCTCCAGGAAGCGGATGAGATCCGGCAGGGGCAGGAAGCCCGCGTTGACCGTTCCGTCGGCACGGATGATCGCCGGCGTCCCGTTAATGCCGTTGGCCTGCGCGAAGCGCGTGTTTTCGGCTATGACCGCGTCAAACCTCGCGCAGTCGGCACCCGTCTTGATCTCGCCACCGGTGTAGGCGGCTTCCGCCGCCGCCGCCCGGTCGCCTGCGCACATGACCAGGCGCGCCTTCTCCGCCGATTGCGGGCCCAGAATGGCGATGGGGTATTCGGTGATTTCGATGTTGGTCGTGCCGGCCAGCTGGGCGAAAAGCTGGTGGCAGTAGCCGCAGCTATAGTCACCGAACACGGTCATCTTCAGCGGCGCACCTGGATTATGGATGACGGCATTGGCCTTGGGCAGGCTGACGCTGAGCTTGCCGGCCGCAGCCGTTTTCACCGGGGTCTCGACGCGCTGGCCTTCAACCGAAGTTGTGGCCGCGTCGACCGCCGCCAACTCCTTCAGCCGCTGATCGGTCAGGTCTTTGCGAGCCTTCAGGTCGAGGACTGCACCCACCACGACATAGCGTCCGTCCCGGGTCGCATAGAGGAGGTTCTTCCCCATCACGACCTCGCACAGGCCGATGGCGGTTTTGCACGAGACCGAATTGACTGTGCTGTTGGGAAAATGCTCGGCGATGCGGCGTTTGACGGTCGCTTCCGTTGCCGCTGGCTGCAAAGTGGTAACGATGCCGACGGCGGCCAGCGCCCCAAGTCCCATGACTGCTGGCAAGGCGTACCTGATGTTCAGTATGCGTCGCATAGAGCACCTATTTCTTTGAGGTTTCTTTGAAGCGGAAGCCCGAAAGGAAGACGATCTCGACGTCGATGCCGGTTGGCATCTCGATGACCGGCTGATATTGCTCGGCGCGCTTGATGTAGTAGTCGGCCAGCATGCCCCCGGCGTTGCTGACACCAGACCCGACCGAGGCTTGCCCGATCTCACTTGAACTCAATGGACGCGCATTGATGATCGAGCCTGCGTCACTTTCACCGAACCGGCCGGAGATCGTGCCCTGCACGTTCTTCTCCATCGCCTGCCCCAGACCCCGGAAAGTACCCGCGATGAAGGCCTTGGAGGCATAGTCGCCCTCACGGCGCACGACCTTGCCGCGAACGCCGGTCTTGCCCTTGTAGGTGACATAGCCCTCGACCGGCGAGGTTAGGAACTTTCCGTTTTTGCCTTCGCAGGTGATGCGCTGGAGTTTGACATAGACCTTCTCGGACGACAGCTCGGCATAGGCGGCGCCGTTGATCGTGCAGCCGCGCAGATCCGACGACTGGAACTTGCCGTCCATGCCGACTCCGAAAGCTTGAGACCTGATCCGCAGCAATACGGGCTTGGGGTCCGAATTGCCGCTCACGCCGGTCTGCATATCGACACCCACCAGCACTCTCGCGGTCGCGTAGGAATTGGGTGGGACATATTCACTCGGGTCGAAGGTCTCGATGCGATCGGTGACCGCACTCCCCTTCAGCACCGCCGGTTGGGCCCCGTTCTCGGTTCCCTCGGATGAGGTCGTGTTGAGCGACACCGTTTTGAAGGAACGCCGCGGACGCGCCGTGCCGGCGGCGTCAGTTTGGAGCGATGGTGCCGGATTTGGGGTCGGGGAAAATCCGGCACCATCTGCCGTCTCGGCGGGGTATCCGCGGGTAGGATGCGGATCGCTGCCACCTCGACGATCTCGTTCCGCCTGAAGCATTTGATAGGCTTCTTCGCGGTCCTGGAGATTGCGAGAATTGAGGGTGTCCCTCTCAGCGCTGAGGGCCGCGTTCTCGGCTTCGAGCTGACGCAACCGCGCGTCCATGTCCGAGCGTTCGGACTTGAGTTGCGCATTCTCTGCCGTCGGCGATATCGGCACACCGCTGGCGACGCTCGCCGTGCCCTTGATGCGAACCGCCTCTTCCTTGGTCAGCTTCTGCTTCGGTTTGGGGTCAGGCGGAAACACGGTGCTGTAGACCGCAAAGCCGCCAAGGACAGCCGCCACACCGATGATCGACGCCCAAAGGAGCGTCGAGTTCTTCTTGGCCTCCGCATTGGGCGAGACGACGCGCTCGTCGGTCGCCTCTTCGGCGGGCGGAGTCGAGATACCGTCCATCAGCGGGCCTCCTCGACGATGTAGACGCGGGCCTCTTCGCCCGGCGACAGCAGCTCATCGGTGATCCCGACGGCCAGCACCTGCCGGACCAGAAAGCCATCGGCGCTCAAGGTCTGCGGCACGGTCGATATGTTTTTGAAATGCAGCACAGTTCCGGCGATGCCTTCGGCATCACACCGCTCGATAGTCCAGACCCGGAAGTTCGAGGTCTGGGTCGGTTGTGCCCGGCCCTGCCGGCAGACCACACCGCCCGGCCGATCCGGATTGAACATGAGCTTGACGAAGGCGGCCATGGTCTCTGGATAGCCGTTCCGCTTGAACTGAAGGGTGACCGGGCTGGTTGCTGACAGAGTGCCTTCAAGCTTCAGCTCAAAGGTCTTGGCGGTGTCGTCGACCGGGTGAAAAGTCGCCTGCACGGTCTTTCCGCTTTCCGTCGTCAAAAATGCCGAGAAGGTTTGGCCAGACGTGTCGCCGTCGAAGCCCACATAGACGTCGCCGGTCGTCTCATCCTTTTCGATCAGGAGTTCGGCGCCGTCTCCGCCCTGTACGGTGCGCACCGTCGCAATGCGTTCGCCCTGAATGTGGACGCGCGACATTTGCGACGAGGAAACCTGCAACAGCACCTGGTCACCCTTGACATTCAGGGTCTCGGCGCCGGCTGACGCGGCCATCATCATCGCGGCGGCGCCGCCGAGCAAAAGGGATCTGATCATCGCCCTATCCTTCCGTAAGCGTTTGAAGTGGTTTCACCTTTTCACCGCGCGCATCTTCCGGCGTGATCTCGGTGAAGCTTTTCAGGCGAACCAGCTGACCGTTCTTGGAAAAGGTCAGTGCATAGATCTTGTTCTGGGCATCGACCTCGCGGCCCCCGGCCTCAATCCGGATCGTGCCGCGGATCTCGACATACATGGTCTTGGGATCGACATAGAAATCGTTGGGAAACCAGGATTGCGAACGGTTTTCCCGGATGGCCTCCTGACGGTCACGCACCAGTATCTTATGCATCTCCTGATAGGCCGTCGGCTCCATGATCTTTTGCGCTTCCCGCTGAAAATAGAGCAGGGTTTCGGGAGAGCGATTCAGAAACAGGAACGAGACATCGCGGGCGAAGCGTTCGAGATAAAGGGGATCGGCCGCCCCATAGGCGTCGATGGAGACTTCCGCGGGAATGGTCGGTATGATGAGGGTTCGAGATTGTCCCACCAGCACCATCGAGAGGCAGGCATTGGTCACGATGCTGGCGGCGGCGACCACGGTCATCACCGAAAGCCGCGAAGCGTAGAGCTTGCGCTCCTGCTGGGTCTTGGCAAAGTCCATCTAACCCACCATCAGACGATGTTGAGCCGGCGGGGTCTTCTTCAGGCCCATGACCTCATAGGGCAGAATCCAGAACATCAGCCAGAGCAGGCGCGTGAGCGAGCCGCCCTTCTTCAGGCGGCGCAGCAGCCAGAAGGCGGTCAAACCCGCGACGAGACCGATCAGAAAGTTGGCGACAATCGTCAGAATGCCCAGAGGGACAACGACCACGACCAGCTCATCCGGTGTGAAAATGAAGTATCGCTCTGGCTCGTCCAGATACTGGGGAATACGGGTGTCCATTGAGTTTCCTACCCAAGACTTTCACGAGTGGGGTCTCCGACAGCCCCTGTCGTGTCAGCACGCGCTTCGATCGCGCGAGGGGAACCTGTGGGCTCCCCCCATTCCGGTGGATTTCCGTGGCCTGGACCTCTTCACCGGTTGCGCGGCGAAGCCAACTAGAAGATAGCGGAGGTCAGGGCCGTGACGATGCCCGGGCCGGTCGAAGCCGTCAGACCGATACCGGCGGCACCGGCGATCAGGCGCCAGTCGAACTTCATGACCAGACCGACGAGCGCGCCGGCGACACCGGCGACCGCGGCCATCTTACCGAGGGAGCCTTCCGCCCAGCCGGTGAGTACGGTCGTCGTTGCATCGAAAGTCGTGTCCGTACCGGCCTGAGCCGCAACCAGTGCGAGGCCGGTAACCGCGACCACGCCGAGTGCAGCGGCAAGGTCGGTTTTCAGCATGAGATGCTTCTTCATGGTATATCCTTCGGAGAAGTGAGATGAAAGGCGCGCAAAAACCTTAACGCCTTTTAATAAATTCACTTTTCTTAGGATGACGTCAAATAGACCACGAAGGACCGATAATAGAGCGTGAAAAATTATTTTAGATTTTGAAAGATTATTTTTCTCGGACCAAAGGAAAGTTTCAAAATCAAAAGAAATCTTTGCAAGCCGGAAAATTTTCTTTCGATTCTGGAAACAAAAATAATTTTGTTTCGCTTTGGTGCCTTCTTCGAGACCCGCTGCCAAAATCCGTGTCTTGCCAATGACATAGATCCTGCGGTTAGGTAGGAGCGCCCCGTATCAAGCGGCGATTGACTTGCCCTCATGTGCAATTGACGATATTCTTCACCAGCCTTCCACTTTCCTGGATCAGACATGCCGCGTTCGACAAAATCCGCCGAAAACAACGCTGCCGGAGAGCCCGCCAAGGCGGTACGAACCTCGACCCCGGCTCGGCCGAAAAAGCAAAAGAAAGGGTCGCCAGGGCCTTTGGCCAATGGGCGCCGGGTCGTGCTGAATCTGATCAGCGATGAAGAGTTCAGCAATGTCATTGAACTTGGGCTGGCCGAGTACATTGGCCGATACAAAAGACCCGCTTCGACCAAAAGCATTCTCCCGGAAGCCTTGTGCTACCTCCTGAGCTTTTCTGGCGATGAAGTCTGGCAACGGATATACGACAAGTACACTTACGATCAGCAGAAGAAGCAGGGTGTCAACTTGACCCCGGAGCTGAACACCCGCCTTGAAGATGCCGTCGAACGCATTCGGGAATCGACCCGCGATTCCTTCATCCAGTACAAATGGAACAAGCGGACCGTCGGCGTGGCGGCGCTTTATCTCTACTGCCTCTATCTGATCGTTCACAACGGCAATAAATACGTCATTCCGCCGGAACAGGTCGCGGAACTGGTGACGGATGGCGCACTCGCGACCTGAGCCTTAAAATGCGCGTCTGGCGGACAACGTGACCCTTGCCGTGCACGCGCCCCAAATATCTACATCGTCCGGTATTAATCTCAATATTTTCAACATTATCACCTCGCCTTGGGCGCTAGTGATGCGACAAATCAATCACCGCTTGATTTGATTGCGAACCTATGTCACTTATCCTCGCGTGAGGGAGGGGTGGCTACATGACCAACAGTTCTCAAAACGCCTTCTCGGGAGATGATACGCGCCTGCGTCTCTCTCGCGTGCTCAAGTGCCTGGTTAAGATGCGGTCGGCGTCTGACCCCGATGCTATGCACACGACCGCAATCTGCAACCATATGCGAATATCTCCGCCGACCCTGAAAAAGCTCCTCAGTGGCGATGTCGGCAAAGTCGAGCACCTGATGGCGCTTACGCACTATCTTGCCGTCAAAAATCATGAGGTATTCCTGATCGCGGAATCCTACACCAGCAACGAGGACCTCACCTATCGGGTCTCGTCGCTTATCCAGAAAAGCGTTCCTGGCGCCAGCAAACTTAGGGTTAGCCATGTCCAACGGCGTCTGGCTTAGCGTTACATTCGCGATTGCCGTTTTCACGTCTGGCCGGGCCGAGAGCGCGCCGCGTGATCCGATCGCATTTCAACCTGAGGCCTTTTCCGATTTTCTAACCGAGATGAGCATCGCGCCTGACGTTCGCGTAGCTATAGCGGGGGCACGGCTGGAGCGCCTCAAGGCTTTTAACCATGTGAGAAAGCCCATAGGCCGTCAAAGACGGTTTAATCTGGCGCGACGGTTCGAAAACGGCAAGACGACCCTGTCAGTTGCCCAGATGGCGAACCAGTCCCTGGTGCGGGCCACCGCTGTTTCATATTCCGTTGACCCTGCGTATTTCCTTGCCTTGGCCCATAGGGAGAGCCGTTTCGATCATCTGGCAAGAGCGCCGACCTCGTCAGCCTCGGGCCTGTTCCAGTTTACAGAGAATACCTGGCTTTGCGTTCTGCGTCAGTACGGCGCGGCGTACGGGATCGAGGAAGCTTCAGCGATGTCCAGATCGTCAAGCGGTCGATGCCGACCGTCATCGGTGCTTGCCCGGTGGCGGTTGCTGGCGCTGCGTTACGATCCCAAGCTAAACGCAGCGATGGCCGCTCTGCACACGCGAGACAACGCCGCTGAACTACGCCAACTCCTGGGTCGCGGGCCCAGCGCAGTGGATCTCTATGCCTTCCACTTCTTCGGAGCCGATGAAGGCACCCGCTTTTTAACGGCAAGCCCTTCCCTCCCCGCACCTCTCATCACCCCGCGCGCGGCCAGCAGCAACCGGTCTTTGTTCTTTGATCGCCGCGGCCATCCCAGATCTGTCTGGGAAGTCCGGCGCCAAATGGAGGAGAGCTTCTACGGCGTCTGACCTTCGACAAGGCCTCATGGTCTTTTGTCGCCCACTCAAATCAATCAGTGATTGATTTGAGTGGGAATCGTTTCAGTATCGGGTTTCTCCCCGGCACACGACCGGCCAAAGGCCGGTTGGGCAACAGAGAAGCGTAACTTTCTGCTTTCGGCTGCGGACGAGAAAAGTCTCCGCCGCCGGGTATCTCGCCGGCGCCCGCGTCAAGGCGCCTGTCACCATACGGAGGTCCGGACAAAGAAAAACCGCCACAACAGAGCTGCGGCGGGGGAACAAAAATGGCCTAAGCCATCGAGTTAATTCACACCTAAACTATAAGTCCCCCTCCCCTGCCCTGTCAACGAATATGCGCTCAAAATGAGCCATGGCGGAGCTTTGCCTGACGCTTCCCTCATAAGGATATTCCATGTACGGCAAAACCGGGCATCGAACCGTCACGCCCAATAGTCTGCGGGGCGAGCATCTCGCGCAAACCTATATCGGCCTTCCTGACGGCGTCACCTATCATCAGGCGCTGAAACTCATCCGGCGCTATGTCAACGGCACACCGGACCTCAGTCGGCGGGCGAAACTTCTGATGCTCGCCCTCCTCCAAATACAGGCCAAGGCTATACTTATGGCGGACAGCGGTATGGGTTCGGATATGACCGCCTTCACCGTCTTCGCCAAAAATGAAACTCTGGAGCACATGCTTTGTATGGCCAGGCGCACCGTCCAAAAGGCACTCGCAGAGTTACGTGACCGAGTGCTTGTATGGTGCAACGACGCGCCTGACCGAAATCGGTCGAGATCAAACGGGATCAATCTATTACCTGCATTCGCCCGGACCTCGGAATTGGCCATCGCCGAAGCCGAACGCGCCGGCCGCCGGTCGGCCCTCACCATGATCCGGAGGCAATATTCGACCCTGAAAATCGCCTTGGAAGGCCTGCGGCTGTCTGCACACGGCGCGTTGGGCTCAGAGGTTGAAGCCCTAATCCGAACATGCGATGTCGGCCGCAGGCGAGAGGATAGTCAAAGCGGGATCGAGCCCCTGATCGAGACCACCAAAGCCGTGGACGATTTGAAGCGCCGCATCGCTATCGGCATCGATGTAGGTAAAGACGAGTCACCCCAGGGTGACTCTCACGACGCCCAAATGACGTACAATCCGAAGATCATCTCTATAGATGTAGTGGACGAACAGACGACCTCAGAAACGGTATGTGAGCCCGACACGGCTGAAATAGCCGGGCGTGCCGGCGTCCTGGGACCGGACCCAGAAACCCTCATTCGAAATGTCGAGAACGCTTTCGAGGCCAAGGGGCTACCCCTCCTGGAAACGAAAAAGCTTCCACCCGGTTCCCGCTTGAGGCTCTACGGAAATGCGGCCGCGGCGGACATTCGGCTCAAGGCTGCAATCGTTCACCAGCTCCAGCACCGCTTCGGAGAGATTGGCGCGTCCTATCTGTTGATCCAGGCGGCCTGTGATCCAGCCGTCCGCAACCGGGCGGGCTGGGCCAGGTCATTCCTCAGAGAAGATTTTGCCGATCGCGTCGTGGATACCAGGGGCGCCTTCTTTCGATGGCGGGTGTCGTCAGAGGGAGTGACGGCCTGAATTCACCTATCCGCGGATCAGAACCCATAAGCCAATAGCAGCGCCAGCAAGGCCTAGAATCGCGAAAAGGATGAAACCTGGATGTAGCCCACGGCGGCGCTCACCCGCAAAGGGCGCAGCGTAATCTTCCCGAAATTCGATCGGGCAATCCTGCTGTCGTTTGGGTTCCGGGGCTGGCATTGCCCACTCTTTAACACAAAGACATCCCCAGAAACAGGCTATCGTTTTGGGGATTGCCCGGCTCGGAATTTACAATAGCCGAGAAAGGCGGCATCCGGATTTTTCACCGGCTCGCCGACCTGCAAGGACATATCCCGCCATTCCGCTTCCAGGGCATACACATCGTAGCCGGGCGCCACAGCCTTCGCCTTCTCGTAGGTTTCGAGGCTTACCCGAAGCTTGCGCTCGGCCGCAGGCGTCCGCGGCAAGCGCGTGCGCAGCCGCTTGGTGAAGACGATATTCGATTCCTCAATGTGTATCTTGTAATCGGGAAAGTGGTCGGAGCGCTCGTTTTCCTCGACAATGTCGCGGACCATCCGCCTGAATTCCTTCATTGACGACTGTGCCCCGGATTTTTTGTGGCAGACCTCGAAGGATATCGGCCATTGCGTCTGGGTGCCGCAGTGCTTTCGAGCCAGCTGGTAGAGCTTTCTCTCAAGCGCACCGCGCAGGCGGAAATAATCGCGATGAACCGTCAGCACTTCCTTCGCGTCGACCGCGCGGTAGAGCCAGTCGGATATTCTGACCTCGACTTCCAACATGCGATCGCTCTTTTCCTCGCGAACGATCGTGAAATGGTCGATGAGCGTGAAGTTGTGATAGACCTTTTCGCCGCCGGTCTTGATGTTCGTACCGATCCGGGTACCCGCCAGGCGCTCCAAACCGTCTCTCAGCGAATTGTACCCAGACCCGCCCGTCGGACGGTTTGTGTTTTGAAGAAAATCGAGTGCGGTAAATCGAATGAGCTTTTCTGTGGGCAGGCCATCATTCATCGCGCGCCGGAGATGGCTCATCAGATAAATCAGGATGTCGAAATCATAGATATTGGCGAGGCCCTTAACGCTTGGCGTGACCGTTACGACGACGTCGCGGTGTTCGTATTTCCGGATCTTGAGGTCGGGCTTCATGCTCAGGCTGAACAACGGGTGTTCGAGGGATGCCATGTCGCCTTTAAAAGTCAGGTCCCCCACAGGCTCGACGAGGAAGAAGAGATCCGGTGCGTGGCGCTCGGGAAGCAGCGCTGAACGCTCGGCCTTCCCTCCCCTGCCCCTACCCGCTTTTGCGGGTTCTTCCGTCTCGGATGGGTCAGCGGTCTCCTCCTCAAGGGACGGCAGATCCTCTTCAGCAAATAGCGAAGCCTGCTTTTCAATGCGCAGGAACTTGCCGCTGACCATGTTGATATCTTTTTTTCTCAACTTTGCCGGCGCCATCATTCCACTCGCGTTCAAGCCTATAAAATCTTCGTCGTTCTACCCACCCAATCTTCGTCGTTCTTCCCACCCGGTGGGCATTCTGGCCCAACGCAGGACGGGCAGCCAAAGAAACTCGGGAATCGGTGCAGATGTTTTCGTCGTTCTGCCCACCTTGCGTACACTATTTTCGTCGTTCTGCACACCCTATTCGAAAGCCTCGTTTGAGACGGGCAATCAGAGTGCTTGTAAGAACTTGAAATAAGGAGCGTTTTTCAAATTTTCTGATCAACGGGTAGCAAACATCGATTCGAGCCTTCGGTAAATGCATTCTTCGTCGTAGTACCCACCCACCGAATCAGTTTTCGTCGGACTACCCACCGCGATGACGCCAAACCGCTATTAAAGCAGTGGGTTAGAATTAACATTTAGAATAAACCCAATGGATTCAATTAACTGACAGACCGAGTTGACAGATCATGCCGGCAATTTTCGTCGTAGTACCCACCTACGTCGGCATATCCGAGTCCCCCTTTAGGTACGATCGGTGCCCAAAGAGTCTCTGAAATAGACTCATGCGGTATTATAATGCTCAGAACCGGCGCAAATATCAAAACCGTTAGAGCATCGTCGGACTGCCCACCGTCATTCGTCTATCAGCCCACCGGCATACGTCATAGTGCCCACCGGGGGTATGATCATTCTTAAATAGATACAATCAGATAGAGGTCAGTTCAGGGACCGTAACAAGACTCTAACATATATATAACAACGAGGGCTCGGCAGGAAGGGCTGTGGATATCTCCTGGCCTACTCCCAAAAAAAGACCCACCGGATAGGTGGGCCGTTATGTCTATTCGTACTGGGCGACCAACTCTTCAAGAAGGTCTGCCTGGGAGATGCCCCGCTCGACGCATATCTCATCAAGCCTGGCTTTGACACTGGGTTTCATTTTGCAGTTAAAGGCGACGCTCCGGATCTCTTTCGGTGGACGGCGTTCACGCAACGATAAAGCCTGCCCCTGCCCCTGCCCCTGCCCTTGCGGCGAAATTACCGGCGGCGCCCGGTTGGGTTCCGGCGGGGATGAAGGTCCTCCAGATGCCGCAAAGCCGTTATTTTTAGCCAGTTCCGTAAGCTTGGCGTCGTCTTCCTCGATCGGTTCGCGCTTGATCGACGGCGGACGCAAGGAGGCGCGTGACATGGGTTCATTCATTGGTCGTCTCCTAAGCGGCTTTCTTCTGCAGTTCGTCGTGCATCGCGGTAATTAGGCGCGCGATCTCCGATTCAGCCTTGGCAGCCGAAGGCACGGCGTTCCCTGCCCTCAGCTTGTCCAGCGTCGATTGATAGCTGAACATGGCCTTGTAGGCATCGCGCTCATGGACAGTGCCGATGACACGAAGGCCGTTCGCCACAGCCTCTTCCATCGTCGCGGTCATCTCCTTCGAGCGAATGGCCGGCGGAACACGGTTCCAGACGATCCAGCAGTGCCTGTATCGTTTGCTTTCACTGTTCAGAGATTCCACGTGATCATATACGCGCTGGGCATCCCGTAGGTCCTGAAAGCTGACGTTCGACGGTACCAGGCAGAAGTCGGCTGCCTTGATCGCTTCCGCGAGGCCCCAGTTGGCCGATCCTTCGACATCGATGATGATGACGTCGTATTTGTCGCGCTGAGCTTCGACCGCCTTGGCAATGTCCTCTGAACGTGTCGAGATCACGCTGATGTTCGAGCTTACCGTCTTCGGATTATACCATTCATCTTCAAGTCGACGGCGGGTGTCTGCGTCAATCAGCAGCACCGAACTGCCGTTACTGGCGTAGACGCCACCGATGGCGACAGCGAGCGTGCTCTTGCCGCAGCCACCTTTCGAAGAAGCACAAGCAATTATGAAGGTCATGCCTATCGTCCCTATGAAATGCAGACACTTTATCTGGTCTTGCAAAAGGTAAAGTACTTTATCTTTATAACGTCATTAGCTTGCGCGTTTCTTGTGCCGGAGCGATACCGCAACAATACAATCGCTTTATGTGGTCATCACATTTAGCAATACTTTCAAAAGTCCTGCACAACATAATGATCTTTCGACACACCACAGCTTTATAATGCCATTATAATGTATGGTAAATTACCATCACAATATAATGAGAATGTCAATCACTTCTGAAAGCAATTTAGCAATACGGTCACTTCATAACGCCAATCACAAGCTAGTGACAACAGAAAGCTATTGATGCGGTAATGTAAAAGGTAAAGTGCTTTATAAAGTGCATGATGATGCACTTTACGACCGAATTGCCCAGTCGACCGACTTAGATCACGACCGACCATAACCCCCTGAAAGAACGGAGACAGGGTCTGAAGGCTGTGAATGAGGAGGGACCTATGTACAGCATCGTTAAAAAGCTCGGCGGCGAGATTTACGCCGGAGGCAACAAAGCCATGATTCCGGGCCCCGGACACAGCCCCACAGACCGGTCGATATCACTTTTGCTCTCACCGAATGGAAAGATCCGCGTCCACGCCTTCAGTGATCACGACTGGCGAGACGTCATGGACTGGTTGAAGGCCGAGGATCTGGTTTCCGACGACCACAGGCTGATCGACCGACCCCAACCAGGGCGCACGTCAATTCCTATGCGTTCGGACACTGAGAAACGGGCAATGGCAAGACTGATCTGGGAGGCGGGGCAGCCGATATCAGAAACCCTTTCACAAAAATGGCTCACCGTGACCCGTAGAATTTCCAGACAGGTCGATTCACCCGCATTTCGGCACGCGCCAAACGCACCCTTGAGCGCCTATGCCCCGGATTGCCGCCAATTTCGAAACGCCTTCCTGGCTAAGGTCACCAACCGAGACGGCACGCATACAGGCACCGAGATTACATATCTCGATCCAACAGGCCGAAAGGATACCCGTCTGCACATTCCTCGAAAGCTCGTGGGCGGCAAACCCCCGGGCGCGACCGTTCGGATCGATGAGCCCGACTCTGAGATCGTAATCGCAGAAGGGATCACTTCAGCCCTGTCGGCCAGTCAGTTCTTCAGCTTGCCATGCCACGCGCTTCTAGGCGTCAAATCATTCCCAAGCTGGCGTCCACCCGAAGGCGTCCGGAGAGTTGTTATCGCAGCGGAACCAGGGGCCGCCGGGGAGACGTTCTCAAAGCGGCTGGAACGTGCGCTCCTGGGCGAAGGCTATGCGTGCCATCTTGAATTCCCACCCAATGGCCACAGTGACTTCAATGCGTACTATGGCGGACGAGGATGACGATTCACGGCGCCAGTACATACCCCGCGAGCTGATCATGGAGGCGAAGTTGCAGGGCAGGGGGCAATGACTGAAACACCGGCGCAGGGGTGATGGCGTTTGAAAGAAGGAGAAAGGGCTTTTCAGGGTAGATCGGGTCTGGGGATGGGCCTCAGCCGATCTGGGAACCTCGAAAATGACCTCAATCGCATCTAAACCCTCTATCGCCCTGACCGTGGCCCAACTGGTGCTGTCCTCTCTTAATTTGCGGGCAGGGGAGGGGGCAGACGATGGAATCCCCGAACTGGCCTCCACCCTCGCACCCGGCGCGGCGGGGCAGTTAATACCGCTGTTCGTAAAGCGAGCCGATCAGCCCGATATTTACGAGATACTCGACGGGCGCCGCCGCTTCCTGGCCTGGTCCTCCCTGATCGAAGCCGGAAGGCTTGCCAGCGATCATCTCGTGACCGCTATCCTGTGCGAGACCGACGACGAGATCGCCCAGGCGGTCGTTATCGCCAATGCCATGCGAAAAGAAATCCAGTACGCAGACATTCTGCTCACGCTCAACAGGCTGATTTCCGAGCACTACGGCTTCGACGACATCGCCCGCAGCCTGGGTATGGAGGTCAAGGAAATCCGCAAAATGTCGGTCCTCGGCCAGCTCGACATACGCATCCTGTCGGCGTTTAAAGCGCAACGTTTCCGCCTCCCGCTCCTGCGTCAGATCGCTCGCATCAAGGACGCCGAGAAGATCGAGGCCCTGATCGAATTCATCGAGGAGTCTGAAGGTCCCATTCAGGACTATAATATCCGCGAGCTCTTCGACGAAGGCCTGTTCGCCACTGACGTCCTTCTCCATGCCGTACCGCTTTCGGCTTACCTCGCCAAGGGCGGTCGTATCGAACAGGATCTGTTCGAAGAATTTCCCGACAAGATCCTCGATCCGAAGATCGTCGGCGACCTGTGGAAGGCCGCTATGAAGCCTGTGATCAAGGCCCTGAAGGGGGCAGGGCTCTCCGTCGAGTTTTCTCTTAACCTGCCCTACGGAACGCCGGATGGCTTCAAGGAACTGGGATGGGAATACAGGCGTCTAAGCCAAGGTGATACCGGCCGCATCGCCGAGCTGAAGGCAGAGGCCGAAGCTCTGAAGGCGGATATAGATGAGGCCGGGACACAGGGCGAGCACGGCCGGTTCATCGATCTCTGCAAAAGTTACGCAGCCAAGGCGCTGGAAGCCTTCAATGCGGAAGCAACCCCTCTGATCGCCAAGGCCTGCAAGGCGTGCGTTGGCGCCAAGGGGGAGGTGAAGGTCAGCTTCTATGTCGATAAAGGCGAATATCAGGCCCTGCTGACCCGTGATGCGGAGGACGATGATCTCACCAGTACAGCCGGTTCGTCCTACAGTCACGGTCCGACGGTCGACGCCACGCCGCTCCCGAAATCCAATCTCCGTCCCGACGTCACCCTCTATGGTCACGCCCATCACCAGCGCGCTACGACGCTTGCCGGCCGTTCACTGGCGCGCAGTCTGATCGACACGCCGATGGTCGCGCTCGACGTCCAGCTTTCGGCTCAGTTTCAGCAGGTTGTGCTCGGCCGCAGCCATGACGCCTCGAAATATATCCTCAAGGTATGCGCAGGCGCCCGTATGTCAGGCCTGAAGGACGTCGATACACCGCTCCTTGCACCGGTCATCGAGCGTCTGAGCAAATACAAGGCGCTTTACGAAGACACCGGCCTTCACCCGTTTGAATGGGTCTCATCCCTCTCTCCGAGTGAGAAGCTCGATCTGCTGGCCCATATCACGGCCGCGCAGGTGGATATGTCGGAGTTGCGAACCGACTATGTCCGCCAGGATGCCCGCGCCGAGGCCATCCTGATCGCGCGCACCATCGGCCATGAGTTCAAATCTCATATGGAGGTCGCCGCGGACTACTATCTGGCCTTCTCGAAAAAGGCTCTGCTGGCCATCCTGGTCAAGATGGGTCTCGATCCGGAAGAATATACGCATCTCAAGCGCGGTCAGCTGGCTGAAGCCATCCACGGATTGGCCCATGAACGCGGCTATGTGCCCCCGGCGCTGAATTTCCATCAGGACGATTATCTCGAACTGGCGGCACCTGACGATGGCGATGAAACCCTGTCTGAGAGCGATGACGAGACCGGTTCGACCGCCGAATCCGAATTCGAGCCTGAGTTCGATCCCGAACTGCAAGCGACAGACGGGGAGGCGCCATTGGCGGCGTGAGGACGGCCCCCGCAAGGGGGCCTTTTTCATGCGCGCGAACTAAAAGCGTGCAGGCGGGAGCGGGGGAGGGGAAAGAAGGAGGAAAGGGAGGTGAGGGGCGGATGCCTGATGACCAGGCACGTCAGAAAAAGGATTTCTACAATGACCCTCTCCCTCTTTGCCGCCACGCCCTCCAGGTTCGATGAAGCCGCAGCTATCCTCGGTGCCGGTCGCTCAGTTTTCCCGTCCCTTGCCCGCGGTCGCAAGATCGAGGCCGGACTGATGCGCGACATCATGGCCTTCGCCTTCGGCGGCACCGATGCTGACGGTCGCTGGACCTGGAAGCAGGCCTATGAGGCCATTGAAGTGGCTCAGGTTATCAATGCCCGCCGCCTGCAAAGCCAGTTGGGCCGTCTGGAAGACTCGCCGGCGGAGACGATACGCCTCCTGGCCACCTACACCAACCTTGGCATGACCCACTCTCGTCGGTCTGAAGAACAGGTGGAGTTCGACCAGTTTTCGACGCCGCTGGAGATATCCGCTCTGGCGGTTCTGGCCGCGCAGGTCAGGGCGGGCGATCAGATCCTTGAACCCTCCGCTGGCAACGGGATGCTCGCCGTTCTGGCCGAGGTCGCCGGAGGGCGCCTTCATCTGAACGAACTGGCTGAGACCCGCCATGGCGTTCTGAAGGGGCTTTTCCCGCAGGCTGGCCATTCCGCCTTTGACGCGCGCCAGCTGAAGGATCGCGTGTCGACCTCCGGCAGCTTTGATGCTGTGGTGATGAATCCACCCTTCACTGACCTTGACGACCACCTGCGCGCGGCTCTCGCCTGTCTGGCCGACAACGGCCGCGTCGCCGCCATTGTGCCCGCTGGATACTTCGATGGGACCGAGATCCGCCGCCTGGCCTCTGTATGTCAGATCCGATGCCGCCTATTGCTGCCGACCAATGCCTTTTACAAGCACGGAACCAGCGTCGACACCGGGCTGTTGGTCTTTGATCGCATCAACGGGGATGGCATCCTGCCTGACCGCGTCGTATCCGAGACGCTCGATGAGGCCATCGCGGCCGTCCAATGCCTTCCGGCCCGGACCAATGCGAAACCTCGCCTGTTCCGAACGGTGTCTGCGACGGTCACTGATACCCCGTCGCTGCGACCGCTCGCCTCGGGCCGCCTCCGTCTTTTATCGACGGTAGCTGAACTCGCTTACCAGCCAAAGGCATGGTCAGGCCAGACCCGTGATGTCGGGCTCTACTCGGCTTATCAGGTGTCACGCTTCACGCCTGATCGGGAGCGCCCGCATCCGGCGGTGCTGGTTGAGTCCTCCGCCATGGCAACGACACCGGCGCCAGAGGTCAGCTACGTCCCGCGGCTGCCGGCCTCAACCATCGCCAGTCATATCTCCGAAGCCCAGCTTGAAGTCGTTTTATATGCGGGTCAGGCCCATTCCAAGGTCCTACCCGGACGCTGGAAGCTCGATGACGATGGTCAGGGCTTCTCGTCGCTGAAGGACGACGATGAGAGCGGGTTTGCCCTGCGGCAGGGCTTCTTTCTCGGCGATGGCACGGGCGTCGGGAAGGGGACGTCCGTATCCGCGATCATCGCTGAGAACATGGCCCAGGGGCGCACCCGTGCAGTCTGGGTTTCGAAGAACGACACCTTGATCGAAGATGCCCGCCGGGACTGGCTGTCGGTCGGTGGCGACGTGAACGATATTGTGGGTCTGTCGACCTACAAGTTCGGCGCCGCCATCCGCATGGATCGGGGCATCCTCTTTACCACCTATGCCACACTGCGACAGGCCGCGCGAAACGGCAAAAAGTCGCGTCTGGATCAGGTTGTCGAATGGCTCGGCGAAGATTTCGACGGGGCGCTGGTCTTCGATGAGAGCCACGAATTGGCCAACGCTGCGTCAGGCAAGGGCAACCGTGGCGTCAGGAAGGCGTCGCAGCAGGGCCTCGCTGGATTGCTGCTGCAATATCGGGTGCCAAATGCCCGCGTTACCTATGTGTCCGCGACCGGCGCGACGGAGCCCGCCAACCTCTCCTACGCCCCGCGTCTGGGCCTCTGGGGCAGCGCACAAGCGCCCTTCCTGACCCGTGAGGACTTCATGAAGGCGGCGGACGACGGCGGCATCGCATTTATGGAGTTGGTGGCCCGCGAATTGAAGGCCAAGGGGCTCTATCTCGCCCGTATGATCAGTTTCGAGGGTGTCGAGATCGATGCGCTGCGCCACGAACTGACAGAACAGGACGTCGCCATCTGGGATGCATGGGCCGGCGCGTTCCAGACGATCCATAAGAATCTCGACAAGGCGCTCGAAGCGACCAACATCGTCGGTGAAGAGGGTACGAACTCCGGCCAGCACAAGTCGGCGGCCAAATCGGCCTTCGCGTCAACCAGCCAGCGGTTTTTCAATGCCCTCCTGTGCGGGCTGAAGGCACCTACTATCATCCGCGATATGGAACAGCAGGTCGAGGCGGGCCATTGCTGCGTGGTGCAGTTGATCTCTACCAATGAAGCGTCGATGGAGCGCCGCCTGAATGAGGTATCTCCGGCTGACTGGAACGACCTCAACATCGATCTTACCCCGCGCGATTTCGTCACCGAATATCTGACCAACGCCTTCCCCATCCATGCCATGCAGGAGGATGAGGACGACAACGGCCAAAAGACGGTCAAACCTCTTCTCGACGCCGATGGACGCGCTGTGGTGTCTCAGGAGGCTCTGGCACTGCGGGAGGAGGCCCTGATGGGGCTGGCGCTGCTTCCGGCGGTCCCAGGCGCTCTGGACGCGATCCTGCACCACTTCGGGCCGGAGAGGGTCGCTGAGGTGACAGGCCGGTCGCGCCGAGTGGTCATCAAGAACGGCAAACAGGTGCTGGAGCGACGCGGCACGACCGCGAACAAGGCGGAGACCGACGCCTTCAACAACGGCGAAAAGCTCATTCTCTGCTTCACGGCGGCGGGTGGCACGGGGCGCAGCTACCACGCGGATCGGCGCTTTTCGAATACACGCCGCCGGTGCCAGTATCTCGCGGAACCGGGCTGGCGCGCCGATGTGGCCATTCAGGGTATCGGCCGGACCCACCGCACCAATCAAGTTCACGCGCCGATATTCCGCCCCGTGACGACCGACATCAAAGGTGAAAAGCGCTTCCTGAGCACCATTGCCCGGCGTCTGGACAGCCTGGGGGCCTTGTCGAAGGGTGAGCGTCGCTCGACGTCGAACGGAATGTTCAAGGCTGAAGACAGTCTGGAGAATGCGTTCGCCCGCCGTGCACTGGTTTCGTTTTTCCAGGCCATGTATGCCGGCCAGATCGAATGCATGTCACTCGCCGACTTCGAAGAGAAGACGGCGCTTCAGTTGCGGGACGGGGACGGGGTGCTGAAGTCCGCCGAAGATTTGCCGCCCATCTCGACCTTTCTGAACCGTCTTCTGGCGCAACGTATTCAAGACCAGAACGCGCTGTTCGACGCTTTTGAGACCCGGTTACGCGGGATCATCGAGAAGGCGGAGGCCGCGGGCACGATCGATAATGGCGTCGAAGATCTGGTTGCCGACGAACTGGAGCTGATCGAGAGCCGGGTCGTGCGCGTTGACGAGACGGGGGCTGAGACCCAGATGATCGAGTTCAAGGTCCGCTACAAGCGCGACTTGTACGATCTCGACTATGCCCGCGGCGTCATCCGCGACAATCAACGTCAGGCCGTTCCCGTCATCAATACTAAGACCAACCGTACCGGGCTCCTCATCACCGGCCTCACGACCACGGACGAGAAGGATCTGCTCGTACCGGCGGTCCGGATCTATCGTCCCAACGGATCGCGAACCATGGCGTCCCTGACGACATACGAGGAATCGAGCTGGCAGGAAGCCGAACTATCGGCGTGGGAAGCCGCTTGGTCGACCGAACACGCCGAACTTGATCCGTGGGATACGAACCGCCTCTATCTCGTCTCAGGGCTTCTGCTGCCTGTTTGGAAGCATCTGGCTAAGGGGTACACGCGGGTCAAGCGCCTGAAATCGCCATCGGGAGAGCGGTGGCTCGGTCGTATCCTCAATGAAGCTGAGGCCCTGGCCTTCCTCCGTGTGCTTGGTCACGACGTCACGCGCTCGATGCCGAATACCGCCGATCGTTGCCGCGATCTGGTCATGCGCGAGCGCGCCTCTCTGTCGCTGTCCCCCGGTCTGCACCTGAAGTCATCCCGATTTATGGGAGAGAAGCGTTTGGAGATCGCCGGTAACCGCGCCGAATTCCCGACGCTGCGGGCACTCGGCTGTGTCATCGAGCTGCTGCACGGCGTCCCGCGCGTGTTCGTGCCCGCGAATGACGATGTGCTGACCCGCATCATCGAGAAGTACCCGGTCACTGACGTCGCGATGTAGGGGACGTACGGAGGATTGGTTCGCGCGGGCGCAGAAAGGAGGAAGGGAAGGGACGTCGAAGGTGAGCCTCCACGGGGAGGTGAAAGAAGGAGATTTCCAGTGAAACCCAACGCCCTCGACACCCTGCTCGCCGAACTGATCAACCGGATGGATAAGGGCGAACTGCCCTGGCGACGTCCGTGGAAACACCAGTCGCAGCCCCAACTCCCGACCCGGGCCGATGGCCAGCCCTTTTCCGGCACCAATCTGTGGATGCTCGCCATGCAGATGGCTATGCACGGCTGGTCGAACCCCCGGTTCTATACGTTCCACCAGGCCAAGGAACTGGGCGGCTTCGTCCGTAAGGGCGAGAAGGGCTGCCCGGCCATCCTCTACAAGCAGACCGCCGTTGAGGATGATGGTGGCGACGACCCCAAAATCCTTCGATTTTTGAAGAGCTATATCTGCTTCAATGCGGAGCAGATCGAGGGGCTGCCGGAGGCGTGTTATCAGGTTTCGGCCCCGGTGCCCGTCAATCCGGATGCCGTAAATGCCTTCTTCCGCGGAATAGACTTTAGTCTGCTGCACAAGGGCGATATGGCGTTCTACAATCCCGAAGGCGATCAGATCGTCATGCCGCACCCGTCTCAGTTCGAGGATCTGGATCGTTACAATGCCACCCTCGGACACGAGTTGATCCACTGGACTGGTGCCAAGCACCGGCTCGACCGCAAGCTCGAAACCTATCGCTACCAGGACTGCCGGGCGCGGGAAGAACTGGTCGCCGAACTTGGCGCCCTGCAGCTGGGGCTGCTGATCGGGTTGCCCGTCGAAGAAAAGCTGTTCGACAATCACGCCGGCTACCTGCAGTCGTGGGTGCGGATTCTGAAAGATCATCCGGCCGAGCTGATCAAGGCCAGCGGCAGGGCTTCAAAAGCCGTCGATTTCCTGATCAAGGTATCTCGACAGTCCACACTTCCGGACGTCCTGGTGGCGTGACGGGGTTACAACAGGGCAGCGCCTTCACGGCGTTTGCCCTTTTCATAGGTGCAAACTTCGGGCATCGCGGGAAAAAACCCGATTCCCAACAGGGGTTTGTTAGATTACACAAGTGCAGACAGTGCAGTTCTGAGGAAATGATTCTCGCCACTGCCTCTCTGACACAGACACAAATGTTGCGGACTAGGCCCAATGGACGTCGTCAAGCTTAGAGAGTGGATTAAGGAAACCAGAGACTCTGAAGGGGTGAACTGGTATTTGCGAGATGTCACGAAAACTCACGAATACAATAAGATATTCAATCTGATCGTCTACAACGACTCAGGTGAAGTCGTGCATACCGTGGAATTTATCGAACCGCGCCGGGGGCTCATTCCAGCGAAATTCATTTTCCGCATTGCTGACGCCCGCGAGCTGGCCGGTATCAATTCCGGCTTTGTGCATGCGGTGAGCCAGGATCTGACCCGCAATGCGCAGGAAATATTTCGCCTGAAGCGACAAGATTGGCTTGAGAGCGGCAAGAGGGACTGGACGGAGATTCACAGCCCGGCCAAGGCCTGAGCGCGTCAAAGCGGCCACAGGGAAGGAGAAAGACAGGGACAAGGCGATTGCACCATTTGAGGAGGTCGCCTTGCAGAGTGTTTCCCGATCCCAATTTTCCGTTTGGGCCGAGCGCCTGACGATTGTCGCCCTGACGACGTCGTTTCACCATTTCCCCGTTCCGACGATTGCATTGGTGGCGCTGATGCTTGCCGCGCGCGTCGGGCGGCTGAAGCCGCCACCTGAATTTCGAGACTGGCGCTGACGCCGCTCGGGCAGCGCCCGCGGGATACACTGAAGGTAGCCAGAGCGTCGTGATCGTAGTGCGCGGTTCACGTCGCGACGCTGGACGCACCGTAGCGATGAAACCCTACAAGGCCACGGACTGTCCGGCGAACGGATCGGACCGTGGCCTCATTCGTCTTGCCCATTTGAATTACGCTCGCGCTGACGCAGACGCTTGACGTAGTCCCCGTCGAACAGTTCATCCGGGTCGCGATTGAGGACGCAGCTGCCCAGAATGGCCACCGTGCTATCCGTAAGCGAGAAAGTCGATGGATGGAGCTGTGCGTGGTTTTCACCCTCGTCGCGCAGCCGGGAGAAGAGGGCTTTGAAAAAGTCCGCATCGCTGGACCTCGGCCCAGTAGTGGCAGCCGCCGTCGTCGGATCAGCCGGACCTATCTCTGCCGCCTCGGCATCGTCTGCGATCACCTGAACGACCTCGCTAAGGCTTGGCCAGTGTTTTATGTCATACCGATTCTTCAGTTGGGCAAGCGGCTTCTGTACCCAGACCGTGAATCGACCATTGTGAATAGCCGCATCCTCGATCACCTGGCAGATATCCGTGTGGGTCTCGCTGCAAAACCCGGAATGCGCGTTAAGCTCGGTGCGTTCGTCGAGCAATTGGGCCAGTTCGTCTGCCACCTCCGAGATTTTACGGTTCACATCCCTAAGCTGGGCTCGGTCGCAGCGTGACTTGGCGACCTTGGCGGTGTTCCATTCGGCGCTGACGCAGAGCAGGCCGTCGAAGACCAGCCACAGCGCATCGTAGTCGCCCTTTAGCTTGCGGTGCAGCTCTTCATAGGCCGGTGCCAGTTCGAGCCGTCGACTGAGCATCACGCCGATCATTTCGTTGTGGTCGGGAGATATGCCGCCGTCGAGATTTCGCGCCTTGATATCGTGCAAAACCGTCTCGCACGCTGTTGTGGTGTCTATCTTATCCATGTCCATACTACCTTGTTACCGTCGACACCTCGGAGCGTAAACACACCGGCGCATCATCGCGGTACCTGAACGCAGATTCTTTGCCCGGCTTCAGGTACCCGATGCGGGCGGCCTGCGTGATGCGCGCCGTGCGAGGGCCGCCGGGTATCGCTGTGCGGGCTAGGCGTGTGCGGCTCGACGCCTCGGGGGAGGGGTTTGCATGGGACGCTATGAAACACGTCGCCGGGGCCTGTCAGAGTTGCGTGTTTCGGTCGGGAAATCGGGTGGGTTTCTGTGACGCCGTAGACCGGCCCTCAGTTCTGAAAACCCTGCCACCGTGCCGAGCCTAATGCGCGCAAGGGGCAGGCGCTGTCGCTTGTCGCCTTTGGCGACCCCTGCGCGCGGCTCAGCCGGCAGCATCGGGATTTCAGAGGCCAGGTCAACGGGCCTCACCTTCATTCGATTTCCCATTCGACCTTCAAGGATCACGCACATGTCTCTTTTCGGCGCCCCCACCACCTCTTACGATCACGTCACCGGCCTTGCCAACGATCCCCGTCCTTTCCCTTCCGAGGGCGAAGTCGAGCATCTGGGTCACGCCCTGATGACCGAAATCCTGGACACCTTCGGCAAGGACGCCATGGAAGATTACGCCAGCATGATCGCCCACTGCATCATCGGGGGCATCCACGCCGCCCAGCAGCGCATCGAGCGTGAATATGACCGCGCCACCAATGAACTGACGGGCCTGCACAGGGAGTTCGACGGCAGCGAGGTCAAAGACAGTCAGATCCAGGATGCCACTGACCGCTCGCGTGTGTTCGAAGCGGTTGCGGTTGTGCTGGAGACCTTCCGCCGCTCCGCTGAACGCACCTACGAAGTTCAGACCGGCGATGTCTGGACGCCCTATCGTGGCTCGACGTCAAATCGTCTGACGACCTTCGCGGTGATGGAAGCCGGCGAAACCCTGCGCCGTAAGCGCCAGCACGCTCAGAAGGGTGCCGAGCCGACGGCCAAATATGTCGTTTTCCGCGGTGTGCAGGCTGCCAATACCCAGGCCGATGCCGAACGCATCTTCGCGGCGCTCGATTATGCCAAGGCTCAATGCCCGGACATGCAGCTCGCTTGCACCGGCAATCTCGGTTCCGAAAAGATCGCCATGATGTGGGCGAAGAACAACAATATAATCGTTCACAAGTCCGATTTCTCGAAAGCGGCCGGTCGCCGAGCGCCCTTCGTGGCCAACGACACCCTGCTGAACCTGAAGCCGGTCATGGTCTTCTACATGCCGACCCCGGTAAATCCGCTGAACGAACGTGATGCCGAAGCGTCGGGGATCGTCCTCAATGTCGCGCAGAAAGCTGCCGAGCGCGGCATCTTGACCTTCAAGGTGGCGGCAGCCGCGAAGATAGCGGCCTGACGGCCGCTAACCCCCGCTCACGCGGGGGTTTCTTGTGTTCCCTGCCGAATGAAATGCCGAGATTGACAAATTATTGTCGAAGTCGCATTTATATAGGCTTGTGGAAGGACGAGAATGATCTATCGGGTTGAAATCGAGAACTTCTATTCGGTGCGGGAGCGGCAGGTTCTCGACCTCACCGTGGCCGATAATGTGCGGGCCGACGAAGAGCACCTTATGCCTCTGTACGAGGGGTCTGATCAGCGCGCGCCGAAGATTATCGCCATCTATGGCGCCAATGCGTCCGGTAAGACGACCCTCCTGCGCGCGATCGAGTTTATCGCGGGGTTTGTCTGCAACTCGGCGACACCTACCGAGATCAGTCAGGATATCCATCCCTTCAATGACGACGAGTGCCTGACGAAGCCGACCCGCCTCGCCATCGAAGTCGGTGGGATCATCAATCCGGAATATCTCTCAGAAGGCGCCCCTTATGAAATGGGCACCTTGCGCTATGAACTGGTCGTTCAGGCCGAGCACGGGATGGTGTCGCACGTCATTTCTGAGACCCTTTCCCAGCGACCGGCCCGAAAGATCAAGTGGTCGAAGGTGTTCGATCGGCAAGGCAATGAGGTGGTCAAGAACGCCGCGCAGTTCCGCCTTAACGGCTTCCGCCACCTGCTGAACACCCTGAAACCCGATGCCTCGCTAATCTCGACGTTCGCCTTCTTTACGCATCCGACGGCACATTTTTACGCCAAGGCCTTGGGAAGCTGGGTTTACACCAATCTCAACGTTGTTCCCGCCTTCATGTCCGGCGACCACACCCTGATGCAGCGCCTGAAGGCCGATCCTGTTCTATTGAAGGCCCTGAACCGCGATTTGAGCCGCATCGATCTGGGTATTCAGCAGTTTGCCGTCGAGGATGTGCCCAATCTCGGCCCGCAAGGGCGGTTTACCCATGCCGGCCACACGCGCGATCTGCCATGGGAGATGGAGAGCCAGGGTACGCAGGCCTTCGTCCGCCTGTTTCCGGTTTTGGCCGAGGCCCTGTCGATGGGCGGCGTCGCCTTGGTCGATGAATTCGATACGCTTCTTCACCCGCTGGTTCTCCCCGAAATCCTGCGCTGGTTCTATGATGATCAGGATCGGAACCGCGGAGGCAGCCAGCTATGGATGAGCTGTCATTCGGCAACCTTGCTGGAATATCTGACCAAGGACGAAGTCGTCATCGCGGAAAAGACGTCGCAAGGACGCACACACTTCTACACTCTGGCGGATATGTCGTCGCAGGAAGACAAGGCGCCGGTTCGCCGGTCAGCCAACCTCTATAAGAAGTACCTGTCGGGCGCGCTCGGCGGCGTGCCGATTGTCGGCTGATGCGTGCGTCAGGTCCACATCGAAGGATACTGGTTGGCTGCGAAGGGAAGTCGGAGGAGGGCTATGCCGCCTTTCTGGCCAGACTGAGCCGGGATCTGGGCCAGGGCGTCTATATCCAGCCCAGACATCTGCGCGGTGGAGACAGTCTGGCTCGACTGGAGTGGTTCGAAGATTTCATTGAAAAGGAGGAAGCGCGAACCTTCCCCTTCGATCACAGGTTCGCACTCCTCGATACCGATCGCGATCCGAGAACACCGCAAAGGGCGGCTCAGGCCTATGCGCTTGCCGTACGGATCGGCGTGAGGGTCATCCGGCAAGTGCCCGTGCACGAGGCGGTCCTGCTTCGGCATTTCGAGGGACGAACCCGGCATCAGCCGCCGGATGCAGCCACCGCTATGTCGGCGCTGCAGCGTGAGTGGCCCCAGTATGAGAAGGGATTGCCAGGGAACGACTATGCGCGCCATCTCTCCCGCGATCATCTGGTCCGCGTGTCTGACGTCGAGCCGGAGTTGCGGGAACTGCTCGTTGCGGCAGGGCTGGTGTGAGACCTGTTCATATCGCAGCCGTCGACCTTTTGCCGTTAGGATGGCTGATGTAAGCTGCGTTTCATGGGGTCGATGATTCATCTGAGCGTAGGGCGTCTGGAAATAGACTGGGGCAAGAACTCCGGTTTTACCGACCATGGTTCGTTGTTCCAAAAAGGGGACCAGGCGCTTGTTCCCTACTATTATGTCGACGAGAACAACAAACATAAGGCCGACGGCGGTTACAATCTGGTGCGCGTGGATCAGCCGGGCCTTTCCAAACCGCTCGCCCTGATTATTGATCGGCTGAAGCTTTTAGGGTGCACGGATGCGTGGGCCCGTCAGGAATTTGCCTATTATTCGGGGGTGAATGACTCCGATACGGATGCCTTCACCTATGAGCATCTGGCCCAAGCGCTCAGAACCTGTGACGTTGAGGCTATGTCGGCCGATTATGGTGACGGTGAGGACTTCGGAAAGTTTTTCCGGCGTCAGCTGTTTGATCGGTTGGGACTTGAGCACATTGTCGATGACCCGCTTCATGTACGCCATGCAGCGGCGGAAGCGATGGAGAATCTCAGCGCCTACACCGTTCTGCACTTGCTTGCCGAGAACCCACTGGCGGCCAAGCTGCCGGTGACGTGGCAATATGCCGACGTTTTGGATGGCGGTTGGGCGCGGGAGGAAACGTTTGAGGGCGGGGCTTCGCCTTCTGAGCGCTTCCTGATCGTTACCGAAGGCAGTTCCGACGCCAATATCATCCGTCACGGTTTCGACCTTCTCTTCCCGCACCTGGCCGACTTCTTCCAGTTCGTGGATATGAAGGAGGGCTATCCGTTCACCGGTATCGGCAACCTCTGTAATTTCGCAAAAGGGCTGGTAAGCATAGGCTATTCCAGGAACGTCCTGTTCCTCTTCGACAACGATGCCGAAGGTGTCGCCGGCCACGAAAGGACACGGAAGTTGTCCCTTTTGCCGAATATGCGCGCCCTAAAGCTTCCCGATCTCGATGACTTCAAGCGCTTCGCAACCAAAGGACCGGAAGGCGCGCATTTTTCCGACATCAACGGCAAGGCCGCCGCCATCGAGTGTTACCTGCAACTGCCTGAGGGCGCATTTGTCCAGTGGAACAATTTCAATCGCGAACTCGGTGTGTATCAGGGGGAACTCGTCAATAAAGGTGAGGTCATGCGGGCGTTTCTGGCGCTGGCGGACACCCATAGTCAATATGATTTCAGTCGCATCAGGCAAGTGCTGGAACATTTGATTGCGGAAAGCATAGCACTGGCGGAGAGTCAGGAAATCGCCCAACTGACGCTCGCGCTCGATAGGTAAGCACCCGTTATCTGTTTAGTGTCGGGCAGGGAAGGGGGCGCGTCCTGTCTTCGACAGGACCGGGCTCGTCGCAAGTCAGCCCCGCGATGCGGGTCTTCGCCCTTCGGGCCTCGATCCCTCGCGCGGGTGGCATGGCGAAGCCCCAGTCCGAATAGCAGGCAGAAAAAAAGCAGGCCGTTGAGCCTGCTTCATTCCATATAAATCTGATTAGCCGCTGCCTAATCGTCCACTACTTGGTCTTTACGACCTGGCCGTGAAGCGCTACGCGGGATGCTTCTGATCTTTAACGAGCGGGGCATCTCAAGCACGCTCGCCACCGAAGTGGACCTTATCTCTAACACCGTAAGGGCGGATTGTCAATGTCTAAGCCCCTTCGCACGGGGCCGTTACGGTTAGACGCGCTTCTTCTTGCCCGCTCGACTAAACCATGTGACGCACTGCCGCGGTGCGCCGAAGCCGGCCTCAGCCAGCCTCTTATCGGCAGATATAAGCGTTCCCCCCGTGCTGAGCAAGTCATCGACCAGCAAGAAGCGACTGTCGGCAGCGAGGTCCTCAGGCACTGCGTTCAGAACAAGCGGCGTGAAGTAGTGGCGTACCGAGGTTTGGACGCTTTTTGAGGTGAAGGCTTCCTCAGGACGATCCCGAAGGTGCTGCACCACGTTCCGGACGGTCTTTTCATCGCCGCGTGGGATCGACTTCGGGTCGTTTTCCAGAACCTGGGCAATATCGGCGATGGCCTGCGCGTTGGTTGCCTTGGAGAACAGCCGGGGGACATAGCGAAGCTTCATGTCATAGGCCAGCCGGCATGCCAGCATATCGGCCAGAGTCGAGGAGGAGGGCATCGGGGCAATCACATCGACCTGGCCAGCCAGTTGGGCCTCGATCACGGCCAAAATACCCGGAATGCTCTCGTTCAATCGTTTCAGGCTGCTGAAGGGAATGGTCAGCTCATCGAGCCCCTTCAAAGCGTATATCAGCGGAAAATTGTCGCCGCGAACCTTCTGGCCCCGATCCCGTGACGCCTTGGCCGAGTCGAACAGCCTCTGGAACACGCTGTAGATCGGCAGATGGTCGATTTTATCAAAGGCTGGATTGCCGTCGACTGTGGTGACCAGATGCCCGTTCACCGCGTGATCGACGATCACTACCTTATCGTCGATTATCAGTCCCAACCCTTAGCCCGCCCCGATTCCTGTTGCCTTGCCGCATCGCCTATCACTATTGGACCCGTCGCGCAAACGGCCACGCGCGCAGACTCCGGAGAGTGTCGCTCCCTCGCAACCTGCGGAATCGTACATCTTGCGAATGTACAAAAGCGCATCCAAATGATAGTGTCAAAACATCCATTTGGAGTTAGACATGTCGATTGTCATCAAGCCTTCAACAGGCAAGGCGCGCAAAGTCGGCGCGGTGCCGCGCATCTCCCGCGATGCTTCGACGGGCGAGTTCGTTCATACGCAGGTTCCAACGGTGAATGCTTGGCATCGTTGGGTCGCTACGGACAGATCCAAATATCTATTCTTTTTCCGATGTGCGGCCGCAGAACGGATCGATCTCATCCGACACGGCGTGGAAGCGGTTTCGGTGCGAAATATGTCCGACGACCTGGGCCTCGCACAGAAGGAATTCCTGTCGGCTCTGCGGATTTCGCAAGCGACAGTGAGCCGGAAGATATCGGAGAAAAAACCCCTGTCGCCGCCCGACAGCGAAAAGGTGCTGGGCGTGGCTTCGCTGGTTGGTCAGGTCCAGACGATGATCAGCGACTCCGGTGGAGAAGATGAATTCGACGCAGCCGGTTGGGTCGGTCGGTGGCTGACCGAACCGCATCGGGCGCTCGGGGGAAGCACGCCATTGCAATTCCTCGACACGAATGAAGGCTTGAAGCTCGTTTCGGACTTGCTCTCACGGCAGCAGAGTGGCGCCTACTCATGAGTCACGTGGTGTGGCGAATCGGGACCGTCACGCCCGACTATAGCGCGGATGACAAAACAGGCATTGGCGCGTCCAAGACCGGCGGTCGGTGGAACTACAAGGACACCCGCCTGATTTACACGGCGGAGAGCCGGGCCTTGTGTTGCCTGGAGACTGCGGTCCACATTGAGACTGAGCTGCCGTTCAATCGCTTTCTCGTGGCCTATGAGATACCCGATGATATCTGGGCGGCAAGGCAGGTACTGACGGACACGACGGCACCAAAGGGATGGGATGCTTCGCCTGCCGGTCTTCCCAGTATGGCCTATGGCACGAACTGGGTGAAGTCGGGGGCCGAAGCCCTGCTGGTGGTGCCTTCGATCGTTGTGCCGGAGGAATCCTGCATCCTGATAAATCCTGAACATCACGACATGGCGCGGATCGACGTCGAGATCGTTCGCAAATGGTTTTACGATCCTCGACTGAGGGGCTAGGCGTAACAGGTCGCTAAAAGAAAAAGGAAGGGCTTCCCGAAGGCGGTTCACTGCCTGAAGGAGGCCTTTCCCATGACCGATACCGTCACGACCAATTTACCGACCGCGACCGTGGTACCAGACGACGAGCGGACGAATTTCATTCCGACGATGTTACCCGGGGTGCCGCTTATCTCGGCCGAAAACTATGTCTTCGATATCATGTCCAATCTCTGCCGGGAATATGCGGGTGGATTCTGGAACTATTACCGCACCAGCAATGGCGCGCTTTACATGGCCCCGGCGGGCTACGGCCGGATGCGGCTGATGTGCGACGGCAACTATTTTGACGACGAGATGACCGAAGACGCGGCGGGTATCGTGGCGACATTGTTCGCCATGTCCCATCTTTCGTTTCGGTTCAAGTCGGACGCCCTGTCCGAGAATTATCACCGGCTCCGCGAGTTTGCTTACACGCACCCCGAGACCGAACTGATCTCAAGAGCAATCGACTGAGCGGGTAGATATGACAACCATTGGACACAGGGCTATCGGGCTGGAAAGGCCGGCCTCGACACCGACAATAATCAACCAACGGCATGGCACTTCGGTTTCGATCAGGGGCGGAAGGATCGCAACAGGCAGGCACTACGTGCGTGTCTGAAGGCGGCAAGGGCGGACGAAATGAACAGTCCTAGTCGGTAGGATGTCTCAATACGCAGATGACGGGTAAAGCGCTTTATAAAGTGCTTTACCTTTCGCTTTATGTATTCGCGGCTGAAATGCGAACGGGCGCCCGGAGGGGCGCCCGCCAATGTCGCCAGATTCGAGGGGGGGGGGGAAGTGAGCCCGGCGACACTCCGACTATAGGCAACGAACGCGATTGGTACAAAGGATCGTTGATCACAACCCCGTCAGCACGTTTGAGGTTTCTCCCACACTTCCACCTTTCGCCGGGCCGCCTAGATGAGTGCCGGTGCCGCAAAGGAGAAGGCGTTATGATGCGCCGTCAAGCCGACGATGTCGGTCCAATGGGGTATAGATAGGCCCGAGAGCAGGATCATCATCTGGATCCTCCAGATTATTTGTGCAACGAGCTGTTGCACAATTGGCCATGAAGACCAATCGGGCCTCGCTGCCGCTACTCATACGCTAAACTCCCCTTACTAGGGGTATGCCCAGAAGAGTTTAAAAAAGCGTCACAGGCCCTATGAGTCATGGCGTTGACGCTCTTGACGGGAGTGAGCCAGCCGTCGGATATAGGCCCCGGGGTCGGTGCCGCAGTATGATCAGGTTTCGGTACTCGAAACCCTGGTACGGAAATTTTCGCGCGTACCGCCGTTTGTCACGGCGCCGTTGGCGCTGATCTCGCACATCGGCTTTAGCCAGGTGACAAGATGGACGGTGTTACCTGCACCGGAAGATGTGACGACCGTCGCCAGTTTCTATCAAGATGTTCTGTTCTGGGCAGTGATCAAAGCCTGGGCCACTGTCTTCCAATATCTCGTTCCCCTGATCATGCTGTTTAGCATTGTCCTGTGGTTCAAGGCGTTTCTCGTCCGCTGGCAGGATGAAAAGCGCTTCGCGCGGGTCGCGGCTTCTCCCGTTCACAGCTCTCTCCATGAGATGACCTGGCAGGAATTCGAGCGTCTGGTGGGGCGCGCCTTCGTGTCTATGGGCTATAAGGTACAGCATACAGGCCGGGCCGGGGCCGATGGCGGCATCGATCTGATCCTGCGTCGGGGATCGGAAACGGCCCTTGTCCAGTGCAAGCACTGGAAGGCGAACAAGGTCAGCGTCGAAAAGGTGAGGGAACTGTTCGGTCTGATGGCCGAACGAGGCGCCGCGCAAGGGTATCTCGTCAGCGCCGGCGATTATACCCGCGATGCAGGACGCTTCGCGTCGGGTAAGAATATCACCCTGGTGACGGGTGAACAGCTCCACCGGCTGATAAGCATCGGTAGGTTGCCGTCTGAGGTATCGGTGACGGAGGCCGTTCAGGTGGCCGCGGTGTTCGATGGCCAGAGCTGCCCGGACTGCGGCGGCGCCATGGTGGAGCGCACGGCTCGACGGGGACGCAATATCGGGCAGACATTTTGGGGATGCCGCAAATACCCTCAGTGCAACGGAATCCGCATGGGGGGAGGGCGCCCGGCGAATTGAATGGGGCGCTGCGCGCCAAAGACAAAGGAAGGGCCGGGATGGGTGTCTTTGATCCTGAAGGAGCCTGCCATGGCCGATTATCATTCCCCGTCCGTCGTTGACCCTAAAGTCCCACTCGTCGACATGAGCCCGCTGGAGCAATTGTTGCTGACGCACATCTACGAGTCCGAGCCGGCCGACGGCGGGGTCTATCTGTTTGCTGAGTTGTCGGTCGACACCATGCCGTCGGTGAATGTGGGAAAACTGCGCGTCGCCTATGCCGAGTCCCTCGCCTTCGAGAGCCGGATCTTGCCGGCGGTTAAGCTGTGGATCGACAAGGTCAGTGATGCCGAGGATGCCGAGGAGACCGATTTCGACTTCGACGCCCATCTCGATACCTATGCGCACGAGGTGATACTTCAGGACATCGTCCGCCGTTCGCCCACGGTCTCCTATTTCACGATCGAGACGGCCCACACCTGCACGAAGATGCGGTCGGATGGCTTCGGTGGGAGCGCCAGCCTGATCCATGCCGATGGTATCGAGTTCCAGAGCACGACGGGGTTCCTGGAAATGGCCATATCCGCTCTGAACTTGCCGGACTGAACCGGCGGCGCGGTGGAACCTGCACGGTATCCCCAAATCCGATCCTTGGGCACATCCCTCGGCCGCGTTGGCAAAACCGCGATCAATCATGCCAGGTCTAACCCAGCCGTGCCGAGGCTCAAGGGGCAAGCCCTTCTCCACTCCGTTTCGACCCTTCGGGTGAGCCCCGGCCCTGTGGCCGGGAAATCCCTCAGCATGATCGCGGTAAAGCCGCGAGCCCGAGGGGATGAGCCCCGAGGGTCAGGTTAAATGGAGCTACCCATGAAGTGCAAAGTCCAACTGATCGGCCGCCTCGGTGCAGAACCGGAAATCACCACCCTGCCGAACGGCGCTCAGGTCGCCAACCTCTCGGTCGCCACCGAAGAATACTGGAAGGACAAGCAGGGCCAGGCCCAGCGCCGCACCACCTGGCACCGCGTCAAGTTCTGGTCCGAGGGCACGATCGGCTACATCAGCCGCAACGTCGCCAAGGGCCAGCTGGTCGAGGTCGAAGGCACCTTCCGTTACGAGGAATATAACGACCGCGAGGGCGTAAAAAACAAGGTCCCGGTCATCAACGGCACCAACATCATGCCGCTGTCGTTCAACGAGGGCCAGGGCGGCAACGAACAGACTGCCGGTGGCGGCTCCAGCAACGAGCACGACGAAATCCCCTTCTGATCACACAAGGCCCTCCGGCTTCGGTCGGAGGGCTTTCTTCTGGAGCGACGACCATGACCTTTCCGTCTTCTTTCGAACCTTTCGACGATGTGGGCCCGGATGACGGCGAGTGGGAGCTGATCCTGGAGTCAGCTCGTGCGCAGGACCGGCTGGACGAGCAGGCCGAAGATTACCGCCTTGAGCTGGCCGAGTATTTCGGCATCGCCGAGGCCGACCAGAGGCTGGGTGCCGACTGATCTGTTGCTGGCGGGTATCGGGTCTGGAGGCCTCGGGCCTCCGAACCGATACCCGTGCATCCGGGCGTCGCCTGATGGCCGCACCGCCGCTTCGCTAGACGCGGTGCGCGACGATGGGGCGGCGTGCAGGTCATCCCATCCTACCAGCCATCCCGATCCGTCAACGGCTGCCGCCGTTCCCCTTCGGTGACTGATCGGGGCCCTGGCTGGCAGGGAGGAGGCCTCTTTCACCTCAAGGCAAAAGGAGCCTTTTCATGGTTTACATGGTCGACAATCTCATCGGTTTCATAGGGCATTCGCGCGGGTTCGCATTCCGTTTGATCAGCCGCGACCGGACGATAGACCCAGACATTCATCTGAGCATGCGCTCCGTCATTGCCGAGCAATTGAACGAAGTGACGCTGACGGCATTGCGCAAGATGCACCGGGACCAGGTGGCCGCAGATGCCTTTCTGGAAATCGCCATGCCACATCCGGAGTTTCAGATGACCATCAAGGCCGTGCCGTACCGGGTGTGGCGGGCGGAGCGACGCAACAAGCGTAAAGCCACGCTTTTTCTCAAACGCTTCTGGGAGGACTAGAGAGCGATATTGATGCCGAGATGGGCCGCGAGCAAGGCGAGCGCGGCCTTTACTGCCGTTTCGCCTGCCTGATCGGCCAGGGTCTTCGCAATAAATCTCAGCGCCGGGGTCAGGAGCCTTTCCATTATGGACCGCTCCACACGACTTACCCGGATAAGCACTTTGGACGCGCTGAGTTCTGCACTCAGTCTGTCCTTGTCTTCGCCCAATATTTCTGAGGCCATATTACTGCTGCGGAGGAGCATGATCAGCTCGTCGATCTTGTCATTCAGTTCCAGGATGGCCGGCGACTGCGGATCGATGGTCGCAATCGCTTCATCCGGCTCCGGTTCCACCTTTTCTGCGTCTCGAACAAGTGGCCCAAGATCCCTGAGCAGGTCGCGAGCAAAGGGGCCGACGATGTTGCGATTCAGGGCGTCCAGCGTTTGCGCGACGTTGTTTCCCGCCCGAAAGTGCGCCAGGCCGAAATGGTGCCAGCCATGGGGCTCTCGGAACTGCCGCATGAGCCCGATGAACTGGGCGTCCCGTTCTTGCTTGTCGGTACTGATGAGTTCAGAGAGCTGTCGGCTAACCCCACCCCGCGTAGCCTGTTCGAACCAAGGCTCGAACTTAAATCCAGCGGTCGCCGCATCGATATAGCTTGCGACCGCAGGTTCGGAGTCCAGAAGATCCAGCCATGCCCCGACGCGCATTTCAAACATCTTGGGAGATGCCTGCATGATGTCGCCGAGCTTCTCGTGGTAGGTCCGCTCGAATTCTTCCCGTGTCATGTCTCCCCCGACGCGATGACCCGCGCTATCTTGCTTGTGTATTTAGATGGTTAGCGGGATTCGGCGGTGGGCAGAGAGAAGAAAAACTTCGGTCGGTGCGCCCTGTGTCTGGAATACAAGACGCTGCGTGACAGCCACATCATTCCAGAGCTTTGGTATGCGGGTCTTTATAACGAAGACGGTTACATGAACGAGGTGTCGGTAGACGTTTCCAAACATCCAAAGCGGGTCCGGAAGGGTTATCACGAGTATCTGCTTTGTCAGGAATGCGAGGCCATCATCCAGAAATATGAGGATGAAGCCAAGCGCCTGCGCGATGGAACAGGTCTTTTCAGTCAGGATGTCGCCGACAACTTAGCGGTCATTGGCGGCCTCGATTACAGCCGGTTCAAACTGTTTCAGCTATCTGTTCTCTGGCGCATGGGAGTGTCCGCCAATCCCCTGTTTGCGGCCGTCAGCCTCGGATCCGATGAAGAGGTGCTGAGGCAATGGGTGTTGCACGGGAATCCGGGTGAAGTCGGTGACTACGGGTGCGCGATCGGGTGCCACACCTACAAAGGCCTCCACGCCAAAAACTGGATGATCCCACCTGATAGGCAACCTTTGATTATGCCGCGATCGGGTCGAGAAGGCTGGCGGTACATTACCATTTTCGGGGCTTCAGCTGGCAGTTCTGGCTTATGACTGACGATGAGGTGGATGAGGAAATGAAGATGCTTCTCCTGCAAAAGGACGGGTCATTTCTGACTACCGTGGAAGACATTATGGCAAAGGAAGGCGTGAGGGTGGCGCTGCGCCAGATCAGAGAAAACCTGGCAACTCAAAAAGAACAAAAAAAGAACAAATGACTCGACTCTGGGCCTGACCGGAGTTAGCTTAGGGGCACATTCACTTCTTCAGGTGCGACCTATGTTTGACAGAATTCAGACAACGAACCCGTGTGTCCAATTGCATGATGGTGCCAAGGTGCGGCTCGATATCCGTGGGCATAGACGTCCCATCTTCATCGCCGATCGATGTGGCTTGCACTATGATATTGCAGGTCAGACCTATGATCTGTCCGGAAACCCGGTCGATCCGAAGGCTCCGGCGATCCTCGAAGTGCTCCAATAGAGAGAGCAGGGCGGGTCCGCGCGCCGGTGGGGCGATCCCGCAGGGCGGGCCGGGCTCTTCGCAAGTCAGCCCCGCCGGTGGCGGGTCTTCGCCCTTCGGGCCTCGATCCCTATCGCACAAGCGGCGCGGTCCAGTGAGGGACGCAAACGACGGCTTTTAGGGCTGACATGCAGGCCGGCTTCGCCTTAGCCTGGCCGCCGCTCGGTCTCCGACCTTCGGGCGCGTCGAGTACCGGCTGGTCGCCGGTACGGTCATCTCATCAATGATCGTCCCATCGTACCAGATCACCTCCAATGTCAACGGCTAAGCCGTTTCCCTCCGGAAAGGGCAGGCCCTTTCCTCCGGTGACATTCGAGGGCTCCGATCTGTTCCTCGCTCCTATCATCGATTTCGATAGGAAAGGATCAAGACCATGTTCAACCCACACCCTTACAAAGCGCCTCAGCCTTACGACTACAACGATGCGGAGACCTTGGCTTTGCTTGACGCCATGGAGACACGGTGGAAGCGGGAGCGGAGACAGAAGGAGCGGATGGCGTATTTGCGTCAGCGCAAAAAACGGTAATCGAAGGCGCCCATCAGGATCACCTGGTGGGCTTTTTTTCGTTTCGAGATGACAATCCAGGCGTAACTCCCGTTAGAAACGGACATAGGGACGAGAGCCTTTTCGGGTCTGATCCACACTCGGTTCCAATGAGGGGGGACGCCCGGCCGTGCCGTCTGGGGGAAAGAGGCCGCGAAGGTGCATACGGACCTGCGAAACATCGCTGCGGCTAAATCATCCTCTTAGTCACCCGTCGGTCGACAGGGTAATTGCCTCCCACGCCTCTATCTCATCGCGCAGGCGCTCTATTCTGGCCGATACAAACTTCAAAGCATCGCTTCCGAGCAGCAGTTGCGGCGGCGGATTACCTGATGCAATGAGCCTCAAGACGGCGCTCGCCAATTTGTCCGGGTCTCCGAGCTGATGGCCGCTCTTTTCCTCACGGGCCTGACGAATGGGATCGAACAGATGATCGTAGTCGGCAATTGACCTGTCGGTTCGGACCATCGAACGTCCCGCCCAGTCTGTTCGGAAAGACCCCGGACACAGCGCAGTCACGTGAACTCCGAAAGGTGCCATCTCGGAGCGCATAACCTCAGAGATGCCCTGCAGCGCGAATTTGCTGCCACAGTAGTAGGCGATCCCAGGCATGGTGATCATGCCACCCATCGATGTCACATTGACGATAAACCCACTACGCCGTGAACGAAAACGCGGCAGGAACGCCTTGGCGACGGAAACGGCACCGAAGACATTGACGTCGAACTGCCGTCGCATTTCGTCAAGCGGCGATTCTTCAAGAACGCCTTCATGTCCGTATCCGGCGTTGTTAATGAGAACATCGATCGGGCCGTGTTCGCTTTCGACCTCTTCAACGATTCCCTCAATTCGATCGAAATCTGTGACATCATGAAGTACGGCATGGGCATCGGGCAGCAGTTCCTTGAGCCTTGCTCTCGATGTTTCGGAGCGGACAGTGCCAATCACCTTGTGCCCATTGGCAACCGCGGCCTTCCCGATCGCGAAACCAAAACCGGAATTTGTGCCGGTGATAAAGAAGGTTTTCTGGGACATTCACGATACCTCGTTTGTTGCTCGTCCATTTGACTGATAGTCTCCCAGGGTTTTACAATCGAGGCCAATTCATCTCAAAGTCTTGCCAGTTCCTATGAATACGCAGAGCAGCCATAAAAAGCGCAGTAGGTTGATCGACGTCGCTGGGGCTCTGGCGCCCCATCAGGGATACAATCCAACTGGGCTTCGCAACGTCCGGCTTCTCAGAACAGAGGCGGTTCTGACCGATGTTCCCGTGCTTTATCATGCCGGGGCTGTCTTCGTGTTGCAGGGCCGGAAGCAGGGTGTTCTTGCTGGCGACGTCTACGTTTACGACGAAGACCACTACCTCGCCGTGGCAGTCCCAGCTCCCTTCCGTATGGAATCTGCGGCAAGCCCTGAACGGCCACTTCTGGCTGTTTATTTCGAGTTCGATATGACCGTCGTAGCCGAGATCCTGTCTGCGCTCGACGGTCAGCAAACGGACACCGCGATCCAGGCAAGGAGCCTTGTATCCAGCCGCATGGAGCCCGAGGTTGAAGATGTTCTCTTGCGCTTACTTGTGGCTTTATCCAACCCGGCGGAGACGGCAGTCCTGGGAAACAGCATCCTGCGAGAACTGCACTACCGGATTCTCGTCGGTCCTCAGGGATCAGTAATGGTCGCGGCTCTAAACCGCAGGGGCGTGGCCGGACGGATCACGGAAAGTATCGCCCGCCTGAGTCAAAGTTTCTGCTCTGAGATTTCGATTGCGGCGTTGGCGGGTGAAGCCGGCATGAGCATTCCTTCCTACCACGCGCACTTCAAGGCGCTGACCGGAACCAGTCCAATACAATATGTGAAGGCGTTGCGCCTTCATCGGGCCAGGGCTCTCCTCGCCCGACAAGACCGGACGATTGCCGAAATCGCCATGTCCGTAGGCTATGCCAGTCCCGCCCAGTTCAGCCGTGATTTTAAGCGACATTTCCGGCGAACGGCAGCGGAAGAGGTGAGGTGGGCGCGCCAGAATCTCGGCGAGATGCGCTCCGACTATTGATCTTTATCTGCAGCGATCCATTGGGGGCCCGGATCGCTTTTCCCCTCATTCGGCCGCGGCATATCCGGGATCACGTAGGTCGGGGTTCGCATGTCTGCACGTTCAACATCGGTCGTTTTCCATGTTAACGGAATTGGCTTTTTTTAACATGGGGGCGGGACGTGTTAGCGAAAATGCGCTTTCGTTGACAAGTCGTCGCGGGCTCCCAGTGCGGCACCCCGGATGAATCCGATCGGCCTTCTGAGAGGTGGAAAGTGGCTATACTGTCTCCAGAACACATTTTCGGGGGCTTGACCGCGTAATCCGAAAATGTCCGGTTCTGGACCGGGCCACCGGTAGGATCGAAAAGCCCTTGTCCACAAGCCGTTAGAGCCGAAATGAACATTCTGGACCTTGATCAGAAACAGCCCCCAAAAAGGGTAAAAAGAGAGGTACACCTGACGCCTCCTCTGGAGGTTTAAGTCTCTCTTTTGTACATAAAATCAATGGCTTCGTAGACATTGATGGTGGTCTCGGCCCCCACTCGAAAAGTGGCCGTACTGATGCCCAGTATTCGCAAAGAACAGCGACACAACCACTTAAAGCACGCCTCAACGGCAACGTCGCCCGCCGGGCCGCTACCGGCAAAAACTTTTATATTTGGGACACTGAAATCCCCGGTTTTGGCCTCCGTTTTAGAGCAAACGGCACTAAGCGGTGGATAACTCGATTTTTTGAACGCGGCAAAGCTCGAACGGTCACGCTTGGTGCCGTGGCAGAGATGCCAGCGAAGGAAGCGAGGCTGGCTGCGCAGCAACGCCTCAAGCAGTTAGCGCTTATCGGTCTTCCAAAGAAACCGGCCCACAATCAGTCCAAGGCGCAGACGACCGTGTTCGCCGCATTGGTCGATACCTTCTTGGAAGATCGCCCCTTTGCGTGGAAACCACGAACCGAGAAACGCCATATAGCCTGCATTCGGTCAGCGATCCTTCCGCAGTTTGGCGAGCGTTGCGTAGAGGGTCTGCGGCGCGAGGACGTGATGCGATGGCGGGACACACGTATCGGAAACACCAAGTGCTTTAACATCGAAATTGCCGTTCTCAGCGCCCTTTTTGAATACGCTGAGAAGCTGGGTATTCGTAAGATCGACACCAACCCCGCCCGTGGGATTCCTCGCCTGAAGCAGACAATCCGGGAGCGCTTCCTGACGTTGCCGGAATACCGGCGACTGTTCCAGCGGTTGGACGAGTGCGATGACCAACTTCGGGCAAATTCTATCCGCCTGCTCCTTCACACCGGCGCGCGGCATATGGAGATTGGTGGGCTTCGCTGGGGCCATGTCTCTAGCGGTCGCCTTGAGATTCCTGACAGTAAAACCGGCCCGAAGACCATTCTTCTCAGCCGGCAGGCTCAAGGCATTCTAGCGTCACTGCCACGAGGCGACGATCACGACCTCGTCTTCTCGCCGAATGGCCGAACCCCCGCCTATCTGGGCAAGTTTTGGATGAACTTCCGCTCAAGAGCCGGATTGCCAGACGTCCGCCTCCATGACCTCCGGCACAGTTACGCATCTATCGCCGTGCAAAATGGGATCAACCTCGCTCACGTGGGGAGGCTGTTAGGGCACGCCCTGCCGGAGACAATGAACCGCCCCGGCTTTGCCGGAGGCTCATTGGTTTAAGTTACGCGGCCAATTCTAAAGTGTCGAGGGCAGCGTAGTAGAGTTGTTCGGCCTCGGCTGGTGGGATGTTGCCAATGGGTT
>NZ_JAQQKX010000011.1 GCF_028550415.1 Asticcacaulis aquaticus | reverse complement strand
CTTCCACCGGTTACAGCTTAACCCGCTCAGGCGGCCGGGCGGCGACCGGGAGATGGTTGAAATACTCGCTTTGGTTCTCCAGCATGACGAGGCCGTCGTTCTGCAGGCTGTCGAACTGGTGCTGGAAGCCGGCGTGCCGACCAAGACGCACGTCCTCAACCTGCTGCACCGACTGATCGACGGAACCCCGCCGCCGGACACGATCGATGCACCGCAGGCCCTGCGTCTGGCGCAGGAGCCGCGGGCAAACGTTGAACGCTACGACGCCCTGCGCAGGGAGACCCGCCATGCGTCATGATCCCGCCAGCGCGGCTATCATTATCATGCTCAAGTCCCTCAAAATGTACGGTATGGCTCAGGCCGCCGGTGAACTGATGGAGCAGGGTTCACCAGCGTTCGAAACCGCCATGCCGATGCTGGCCCAGTTGCTGAAGGCGGAAACAGCGGAACGCGAAGTCCGCTCGATCTCCTACCAGATCAAGTCGGCACGCTTCCCGGCCTACAAGGACCTGTCAGGCTTCGCCTTCTCGTCCAGCGAGGTCAATGAGGCGCTGGTACGCCAGCTTCATCTCTGCGAGTTCATTGGCGGCGCGCACAACGTCGTCCTGATCGGCGGACCCGGCACCGGCAAAACCCATGTCGCGACGGCCATCGGCGTGCAGGCTGTCGAGCACCATCGCAAGAAGGTGCGCTTCTTCTCGACTATCGAGCTAGTCAATCTGCTCGAACAGGAGAAGGTGCAGGGTAAGGTCGGGCAGATGGCCGACCGTCTGCTCAAGCTCGACCTGATCATCCTCGACGAGCTGGGCTATCTGCCGTTCAGCTCTTCCGGCGGCGCCTTGCTGTTCCATCTGCTCAGCAAGCTCTACGAGCGGACCTCCGTAATCATCACAACAAACCTCAGCTTCAGCGAATGGGCAGGTGTCTTCGGTGATGCCAAGATGACGACAGCCTTGCTCGATCGGCTAACTCACCACTGCCATATCCTTGAAACTGGCAATGACAGCTTCCGCTTCAAAGCCAGCTCGGCGACCGCAAAATCAAAGAAGGAAAAACTCGTGACTTGACCACGACCTGACCCTCACCATTATACCCTTTAGGCGGGTCACTTCTCAGCGGAAATCAACAACCTATTATCATTGCACAAATTACAAAAGGCGATGGGGCTGTCGTAGATAAGGCAACTTATCTATGGTGGCGATGTGGGTTTAAAGCGCTGTAAATTAAGTCGAAAAGTGCAGTTGCGGCTTCTGGAATTTTTTGTTCTGTAGGTTACCGCGCGTTCGGCTGCGGATGTGCTGGATTTGCAGGCCAACACAGTGGCCTTGTTTTACCGCAAGGTTCGCGAACTGATCGTCGAGCAGGCGGCGGCCAACGAAGAATTGCTCGGCGGTGAAGTCGAGATTGACGAGAGCTATTTCGGCGGTGTGCGCAAGGGCAAGCGGGGGCGTGGTGCGCTTGGCAAGGTGCCCGTATTCGGCTTGCTGAAACGGGGCGGAAAGGTCTTCGTCGTCCCTATCTCAGACGCCAAGGCCACAACCCTGATGCCCATTATTCGCAAGAAAATTCAACCAGATAGCATCGTTTACACCGACACATTCGGTAGCTACAGCGCGCTCGATGTATCCGAGTTTCATCACAGCCGTATCAATCACTCCAAGCTGTTTGCCAACGGACAGAACCACATCAACGGCATCGAGAATTTCTGGAACCAGGCCAAGCGGGTGCTTAGAAAATACAACGGAATCCCAAAGCAAAACTTCTTCTTGTTCATCAAGGAGTGCGAGTTTAGATTCAATCACGGGTCGCCCAAAGAGCGGCTCAAAACACTGCGACTTTGGGCCAAACTCTGATACTTATCTACGACAGCCCCAAGAAGTATGTCCGTGAGGAAAAGCTGGCGGCGCAATTTGCCGGCCTTCTGGAAAGCTTGAGATTTGATCAGGAAATTCATGATCTGGTTGTCGACGCTCTCAAGTCCAGCTTCGACGTCGAGCGTCGTGAGCATGCTGACGCTGTCCGCCGAGTGCGGGGAGAAATCGACCGCCTGAAGCAGCGTCTCGATGCCGTCTATATTGATAAATTAGACGGCCGGATCGACGAAGCTTATTACCATCGCGTTTCCGCTCAATGGCGAGACGAGATGGCTCGATGTCAAAACGACATGGAGCGATACCAAGATGCCAGCGACATTTATATGGATGAGGGCGTCGCTCTGCTCAATTTGGCCCAAAATGCGCATCACCTTTTTGAGAAGGAACGCGGAAATAGCCGAAAAAAACTCCTAAATTTCGTACTATCGAACTGTAAATAGCAAGATGGTCGATTGACCGCAGATTTCCGAGAACCCTTTAACTTACTTGCGGAAAATCTACAGCCGTTCGAACCTGCACATGGGAGCAAACTGTATCATAATGCAGGAAAAGAAAATTGGCTGGGGAACTAGGACTCGAACCTAGAATGACGGTACCAAAAACCGGAGTGTTACCATTACACCATTCCCCAGCAAATCGGCTAAAGCCTTAGCGGCTTTGCTGGTCTCGCTTGTGTCCGCGAGAGAGGCGCTTCACTAACCCAAGCTTTTGTGACATGCAATCCCTCCGCTGAAATTTTCCCCAGGTTCTCGCGTTTTCCGTTTATGTCCCCCTCTTCTACCTCACAGCCTTTATTGATCCTTTTGCCCGGAACCGATGGCACAGCGGCCTTTTTCGAAGGCCTGAAAGCCGCATTGTCGCCCAAATAGGAGGTGTGCGCCCTCGCCTATCCGCAGACGGGTGATCAGGCCTATGCACATCTGGGGCAGCTCTTACTGCCGGAAATGCCGCTCGATCGCGACTATATACTGGTCGGCGAGTCGTTCGGTGGGCCGCTGGCCATCTGGCTGGCCCTTCATGCACCACGCAAGCCTCTCAAACTGATTCTGGGCGCGACCTTTGCCGCCTCGCCCTATGGCCGGCTGGGGCAGATCGTTTCACCGCTGATCCCGCTGGGGCGGTTTCTGCCGCTATGGACGTGGCAGATACGCCTGATGCTGTTCAATGGCGGCCACGCGGAGACGGCGCAAATGATCCACGACACCGTCAGTCCCATCGACCGCCGCACGCTTCTGGCGCGGGTGCAAAGTGTCCTGACCTGCGATATGCGGTCGCAACTGGCGGCGTTGCAAATGCCGATCCTCAGCCTCAATGCCGGTAAGGACCGGCTGATCCCGCCCGTCCTGCCGCGCCATTTCGGCAAGAATATCCGTCAGATACGCCTTGGCCTGCCGCATATGATCTTTCAGTGCGACCCGGCCGGTATCTGCGAAAACCATATCCTGCCGTTCCTGCGCCAGGCGTGAGGGGCTTTAATATGCCGGGCGTTTGTGATAGCGCCTCGCGGATGTCCGATAAGCCTTACGTCATCGCCGCCTTCTACCATTTCTTCGACTTTCCGCAGTTCGAAGCAATGCAGCAGCCCCTGCTCGACCGCCTGAAACATCTCGGCATCAAGGGCTCCCTGCTGATTACGCGCGAAGGCGTCAACTCGACCATGGCCGGGACGCGCGAAGCCATCGACAGCTTCCTGACCTATCTGCAAAGCGACCTGATCGGCGAGCCGATCGTGTGGAAGGAATCGTTTGCCGACACCCAACCGTTCGGCAAGACGCGCGTGCGCCTCAAGAAAGAGACCATTTCGCTGGGTGAGCCGGTCAGCCTGACGCGACGCGGCGAGTATGTGGAGCCGAAGGACTGGAACGCTCTGATCAGCCGCGACGACGTGGTGATCCTCGACACCCGCAACGATTATGAGGTCAATCTGGGCACCTTCCGCGGCGCCATCGACCCGCAAATCCCGACCTTCAAGTTTCTGCCCCAGTGGACGCGCGATAATGCCGAGCAGCTTAAAGGCAAGAAAATCGCCACCTTCTGCACCGGCGGCATCCGTTGCGAGAAATATACGGCCTGGATGCAGGACAACGGCTTCGACGAGGTTTACCACCTCAAGGGTGGCATCCTGCAATATTTCGAGGACGTCCCCGCCGAAGAGAGCCTGTGGGACGGCGAATGCTTCGTGTTCGACGAGCGCATCGCCGTGGATCATAATCTGACGCCGTCGAAGACCGCCCTTCTGTGCCTCTATTGCGACCACGCCCTGACCGCCGAAGACCAGCAGAGCCCGCTCTACCTGCGCGGCGTTTCCTGCCCGCACTGCCACGGCGATCCCCGGTATCAGCACGACCGCCCGTCCACCGCCCGCCCGGCGGCGGGTCGCACGAAATTCTGATTTTACCCCATCGGGTTTATTACAGCCCTTTCATTTGACCTGTGGCCGCAACCGTCTATGCTAGGCGGTAGTGCGCGTGCGTCTGTGCGGGGGGCGTAGTGCAATTTTCGGCGCAATTTTTACCGCATCCGGGGATGACGATCATCTTATGAAACAGTTTCTCATTACGGTGGGCGCCGTCCTGACCGCCTTCATCCTGTTTTTCATCGGCGTGCCTTTCCTGCTGATCACCATGGTCGCGGCCTCTTCGAAGCCGACGACGCCATCGGCGGTGACCCTGCTGATCGATCTGCGCGAAGGCCTGACCGATCAGTCTAAGCCCGACCCGTTCGCCTTCCTCACCGGGCGTCCGCTGTCGACCATGGACATCGTCACCTCGCTCTACCACGCCGCCGACGACAACAAGGTCAAGTCGATCCTCATCCGTCTGCCCGAAGGCGGCATCGCTCCGGCGGCGGCCGAGGAAATCCGCACCGCCGTGCGGTATGTGCGCAGTAAGAACAAGACCGTTATCGCCCACTCGCAAGGGCTCTATCCCGACACCATGGTCGTCGCCTCCTACATGATCGGCTCGTCGGCGACCGAGTTCTGGATGCAGCCGCATTCGGCCTTTCAGGTGACCGGCATCTCGACCGAGAACATGTTCTTCAAGCGCGCCTTCGACAAGTACGGCATCACGCCGCAGTTCGAGCAGCGCTATGAATTCAAGAACGCGGTGAACCCCTATCTGCAAAGCGACTATACCCCCGCGCACCGCGAAGCGACCCTCTCGTGGATGGGCTCGATCTACGACTCGCTGCTGTCGGCGGTGGTTGTGGACCGCAAGGACCTGAAAATGGACCTGCCGAAGCTCAAGGCGGTCCTCGAAGCCGGGCCTTACGGTGCCGAACAGGCGAAGGAAATGGGCCTGATCACCAAGCTGGGTCAGGTCCACGAAGCCGAAGAGGCCGCCAAGGCCAAGGGCGGTGCCGATACCGAGCTGATGGACGTGCAATCCTACGCCGCCACGGTGACCTCGTCCGGTGCGCAGACCATCGCCGTCATCAATGGTGAAGGCGCGATCATGACCGGCAAAGGCGGTGGCGGCTTCGGCGGCGGTGAGCCGGAAATGCTGTCGGACGATATTGCTCAGGCCTTCTACGACGCCGTCGACAATGACAAGGTCAAAGCCATCGTCTTCCGTGTCTCTTCGCCGGGCGGTTCGGACACGGCGTCCGAGCAAATCGCTCAGGCGATCAAGTTCGCACAGGATTCCGGCAAGCCGGTCGTCGTGTCGATGGGCAACTATGCGGCGTCGGGCGGCTACTGGATCTCCGCCGGGGCCAATGCCATCGTCGCCAACCCCTCGACCCTTACGGGCTCGATCGGCGTCTATGGCGGCAAGCTGGCCATCGGCGACGCGGCGGCGCGCTTCGGCGTCGATTTCCGCCAGATCGGCGTCGGCGGCGAATACGCTCAGGCCTATTCGTCGGGCAAGCCGTTCAGCGACAGCCAGCGCGCCTCGATCTCCACCTGGATCGACGGTATATATAACGCCTTTGTCGAACGCGTCGCCAAGGGCCGCAAGCTGCCGGTCGATCGCGTGAAGGAAATCGCCAAGGGTCGCGTCTGGACCGGGGCTCAGGCCAAGGAACGCGGTCTGGTCGACGATCTGGGCGGCTTCTATGCGGCGGTCGAAAAGGCCAAGGCTCTGGCCAAGATCGACAAGGATGCCAAGGTCAAGCTGGTCAGCTACCCCAACACCAAGTCGCCGTTCGCCATGTTCGGCAAGGGTGTGGAGGCCAGCGTCAAGGGCGTCGAAGCCCTGTCTTTCCTCGGCTGGGCCTCGACCGATCCGCGGGCCGAAGCGATCATGAAGGAAGCGAAACAGGCCCGCCTGCGCGAACAGGGCGCCAGCGTCCTGGCCCCTGAGCCCTACGCTCCCTCCGCGCGGTAAACCACCGTTCGCAGCTTTAATAAAAACGCCGTCCGGATCATCCGGGCGGCGTTTTTGTTTGCAAAGCGCCCGACATGGCGACCCGTGGCGGCACGATCGTTCAGGATGATTACGTCGAAGCCGCGATTTGAAAGTCTCAGGGGCGCAGTACGCGCCCTCAATACATAGAGGTCAAGCTGGCGTCGTCTCGATTGCGTTTAACAATGACCCGGTCGTAACGAGCGCCATCCGGCTCCAGAGGATGAACGAACGCGTCAATGCGCTTCGCTCCTTAGCCACCGCACAACACCCTTCCCCGGCCCTCGCCCAAAAGAAAACGGCGGCAGGTTGCCCTGCCGCCGTTTCTGTACGCTTTACGCTACTCTGAGGAATTAGAACTCGTACTTCAGACCGATACGGACGTAACGCGGGTTCTGATAGCTCGACGGCGAACCGTAGTTCGGGTTGCGGCTGGTCAGCGAGATATCGCCCGTTTCGACGTACTGTTCCGCGCCCTGGAAATTGAAGACGTTGAACACATCCGCCGTCACCTTCACCGTGCCGATCGGGATCGGCTGGGTCCAGGTCAGGTTGACGTCGAGCTTCTTGATCCAGTCGCCCGAGAAGGACTCACCGCGCGGCGTCAGCTTGCCACCGCAGTACCAGGCCGTGATTGTCGTCGCCACAGCACGACCGTCGTTCAGCGGATAGGCACCGATACAGCCGTAATGACGCGGCGACAGGATGTTGGCGTTGAAGCCACCGCGCAGGTTTTCGCTGAACTCGTACGAACCGTACAGTTTCAGGTTATAGCCATGGTGGTTCGGCAGCAGGCCGTAGGAACCGTCGGTCCAGCCAGGTTCGTCGAAGTCCTGCGTCAGGCCGGTGTCGTCCTGACCGTTGTCCGACTTGACGCCGCCTTCGATGTTACCGACCGTACGCGACAGGGTCAGCGAGCCACCCAGATACCAGGTGCCATCCCACGGGCGTTCCGCCGAGAAGGTCAGGGCCTGATAGTTACGCTTGGCTTCCGGGAAACCGAGGGCGTCGGCGGAGATCGTCACGACCTTGCCAGCGGCCGCACCGAAGGAGTCACCCAGTGCGACGACCAGATCCTTGCCCGGGTTGAGCAGAACATAGCCCGAGCTACCGAACGAACCGCTGTTGGCCTGAGCCTGGGTGATGACGCCCTTCGACACCAGATAGGCGGCGGCATTGGTCATGTCGACGTCGGCGTCTTCCATAACCGCCGAGAGCTTGCGGTAGGTGAAATCGACGCCAACTTTCCAACCGCTGTCGAGGCGCTTTTCGTACCCGACGATGAATTCGTCCTGATACTGCGGCTCAAGGTTCTGCGACACCAGGGTACCGGCATCCGGAACAGTACCGTCCGAAAGCACTTCGTGAAGATAGAGCGTACCCAGCGTCGGCACCAGGGTGGTCGCGTTGCGACCGGTGTAGCTGTACCAATCCTGAGTGAAATTTTCACCGCCGGCCATACGGATGTTCGTGTTGGCAGCGACGGGCAGGTAGTAACGGCCATAGAAGGCGGTCAGCTTGCTCGACTTGTCGCCCGTCGGATCATAGGAGATGCCGATACGCGGTGCGACCTTGTTCTCCATCTTCAGGAACGACTTACCGGCCGCATTCATGTTGTCGAAATTATCCGAACGCAGGCCCAGATTCAGAGCCAGACGATCGGTGATTTCCCAGCTATCCTGAATGTAGAAAGCCTGGTTTTCGACATCGAAGGCACCGCCGCTGAACAGCTTACGAACGCGCACGCAGTTGGTGATCGTCGTACCACCGCAGCTCGTCGCGCCGGTGTAATAACGATAATAGACGCCGCCCGAATAGGACGAGATCGCATCGGCGTGCAACTCTTCCTTATCGACGCCGACCTTCAGGTGGTGCTTACCGGCAAGGTTGAAGTAGAAGTCTGCATCGACGCGGTAGTTTTTACGATCGTCAGTGCCGGTTTCGATCAGCAGATCGGTGTTGCCGCGAACGACCTGACCATTTTCATAGACGTTGGCTTCGCTGTCGACATCCGAGGACGAAGTCTGATTGTAGGTCGAACGACCGTACATGGCCGACAGGGTGAACCAATCAGTGAACTTACCGGTATATTTGACGATTTCGGTCTTGCCGCCCGACATACGCGTCACGGCCGGCGCTTTACCCGTAGACGTATCCAGGGTCGGCTTTACCGACGACTGATCGTCGTTGAAATAGGTGTATTCCAGGCGATGCTGCGGGTTCAGGACGAAATCCAGCTTGCCACCCCAGAACGGGTCTTCGCGGCTTTCGGTCGTCTTGTAGAGCAGCTTACCCGACGTCGTGTCGTAGGTGTTGACTTCGCTTTGCAGGTCGCGCGGATTGTAGAAACCGAAGAAGTAGATGTGGTCCTTGATAATCGGACCCGACAGCCACAGGTTGGCTTCCGAGCTGGTCGGATATTCCTTACGGGTCTTCTGGCTATAAATCTTGTCGTAGGTAAAGTCGCCCTTCGTAGCCAGGCTATCGGGCTGATAGTAATAGGCGACGCCGCCCTTGAAGGTGTTCGAGCCCGAACGCGTCGTGGCGATGAAAGCGCCACCGGTCGAACGACCGTATTCGGCCGAATAGCCACCGGTCTTGACTTCGATCTGGTCGTAGAAATCGTAAGGAACGGTCGTGCCGCCGAGGAAGTTACGGAAGTTCGTAACGTTCATCCCGTTGACATAGTAGATGTTTTCGGCAGGCGACGCACCGGCGATCGACGGCGGGCCGAAGACGTCGTTGATGGTGATGCCCGGCACGAGATCGGCCAGGGCTTCGATCGAACGCCCCATCGGCAAGCGCTCGGACAGGGTCTGAACATCGAGAACGGAACCGCGGGTCGTGCGGTCGAAGTCGAGGTTACGACGCGCCTTGCCGCGGACGACAACGGTCTGAATGGACGAACCGCCAGCGGTGAAGTCATAGCTCGACACAGCGCCCAGCGTCACCAGCACGGTTTCCGATGCCTTGGCGCCCGACTTCGTCGTGATATCTACGGTGTAGCGACCCAGCGGGATCTGCGAAATCTGGAACTTACCTTCCGCGTCCGTCGTGGCGGTGCCGGTATAGCCGGTCGATTCACCGGTGATGGTAACGGTCGCGCCGGCGGCGGGCGTGCCCTCTTCCGACTTCACGGTACCGCCGAGCGTACCCGAGGTTAAGTCCTGCGCCAGAGCCGTGGTCGGCACAGCCGTCGCCACAGCGGTCACAAGTGCGGGGACGGCCAGCGACAGCAGCGCGCCGCACAGCGTCGTCGAGACCATGAGGCCTGATCGCATCGTTTTCTTGATCACTCTAAGTTCTCCGGAATTTGGCCGATACCCTGAGGGTCCGACCTTCGTTGCCCAGCATTACAAGCTGTTAACGTCGAGTAGGACACCTGCGTCATATTTCCGTCAATCGAGCGTCACAGATTTTTAAATATCGATTGCAACCTGTTTCAATAAAGTCACATACGCAACATGCCGCAAGGGAAAGAGGATGAAAATCATAAAAATGCCATTATGGAATTCTGAGGTCGGAAAAATTTATGAAAAATAATCCATTTATTACAATATTTTATTTTGTTTTCTTTGAATAAATTCGCAAATTTCAGACAGGGAAAGACCAGCACATAAGGCCGGCACATTACCTGCTGAACGCCTTTTCTTTCCGATGGCAAACGCATCAAAAACGCTAAAAACTTGGCGATTCGACGGCCCACAAGGGAAAAGCGACCCCCTCCGCACCCCTGAGGCGTGAAAAACCACATATAGTTTATATTGAAACTTATGCACAGGCCTCACGGCTCTTTATATTGCGGCGCAACATAAATTTAGCAAAACAAGACGCCAGATACCTGCGTTCCGATAACCGATCGGCCTTTATGAGGAAAAATATTTGTTTTAACGGGATGTTACAGTTGCGGCCTGCGCGGGCCGCACCGCAACACGCACCGCATAGGAAGCCGTAGGTTCCGGCGTACAGCTGGCCAGGATCACCTGTGCCAGAAAAAGACACAGCCAGCCGGTAGCCACGTAAAGGGCGCGTTTTGAGACAAAATATCCGGCGGAAGCGAGCATGAAAGGAACCCTTGACGTCTTAACCAGACGTTAAGCAATTCCCGCGCCGTCCGGACGGATCACGCGCCCTTGATGCGCTTCAACAGGGTCAGGACCCGTCGGCAGTTGCCGCCCAGGTCGGCCAGTTCTTCACGGCTGACCGAACGGATATCGGTCTTGTCCGGCTCGATCCGCACCACGACGTCGGATTTGAGCCCCCAATAGGGGTCTTCGTAGGTCGCCTCCACCCGCCATTCCGACCGCCCGAAGACAACATACCCCTCGTCCTTGAGGATGTCGGCGACCTGATCGGCATTTTTCGGCTTGCCTAGAATGGGGATCGCATCTGGGCAGGTCTGGGCATTGATGGCCGCTACACTCTGACCGCGCCACTCATAGGACACAGTGTTGGCGGTGAAGGGATCGTCCTCTATGGGGTTGGCCTGCGCACCCCGGGCCGCCACCAGCTTGCTGGAGAAGGTGACCGGGCGCTCCCAGTTGGTCGAAACGTCATGGATCGGCGGATAGGCCTTCAATCGGGTTTCATACGCGTAGTATCCGGCCAGCAGCCCGCCGGACACGATTACCGACATGAGCGCCCACGGCCCGTAGGTTCGGGGCGCCATAAACAGCGATATCAGCAAGGACAGGGTACAGATGATCATCGCCGTGGTGGCGATCTTGGGCACGTAATCGAGTGCAATCTGATTGAAACCCAGATCGTAGCTGAGATAGCCGACGCTGGTCGACAGCATGGCCGCCAGCAGTGTCAACGGCGCAATAAGACTGACGATCAGCGCCAGATGCGCGAAGGCGAAACCTTTTTTGCGCTTTTTGGGCGCTACGGGCGTCTCGTGATGCGTAATCTCTTCAGACAATTGTCCGAACCCCTTGAAGTAGTTGCGAAATACAATCTCGCTTTTGAACCGCGATACACGCCGCGGACTATTATGACACTCAGGCTCGGCTATTCGCAGGCCGCCGTCACTGCCATACCTTCCAAAAAGGGAATTTAAAGGCACAAGGTGTCAAAAATTCAACCCTGGCTCAAAGCGCATATAATAAATATAGCGTCACGGATTCGGTGTCCGCGTCCATAAGGCTTCGTCCAGAACCGGATCGGTCTGCGCCCCGGCAATATCTGGCGTGGCGTCGGAGACGTCGTTCGTGCGTTGAAGCACACGCCGCAGTCGCTCCTCCGCCGGCACGTCCATCCACAGGGCGCTGAACGTCACGTCGGCGTTTTCGGCCAAGGCCTTCGCTTCGCGCGCCCGGTCCTGATTGCGGAAGGTCGCATCGAGGATCACCGACTGCCCGCTCTGGATCGCCGTGCGCGCCAGATCGAACATATGGTTATAGACGCGCTCGTTTTCCGCCGGGGTATAGGCCTCTTTCGGCAGGGTCTCGAATTCCGGGAAAGCCCACAAGCGCTTGCGCATCTCGTCCGAGCGCAGAATCAGGGCTCCCGGTGCGCGGCCGGTCGCCGGCGCGATACGGCGCGAATGGCTGCTCTTGCCCGACCCCGACAGGCCGCCGACCGCGATCAACTCCGCGGGTTTGATCTCAAGGAAACGATGCGCCGCCGCCAGATAAACCTTCGCCTTTTCCATGGCGTAGTTCGGCGTGCCGCCGTAATTGGCATTGACGTGGCAGCGCACGCCCGCGCGCACCGACATATACAGCGGCAGCAGTTTCAGGCCCGCATAGACGCTGTGGATGTCGTCTTCGAGGCGCGAGGCGCGTTCGACATATATATTGAGCACCGTATTGGCGGCGTCTTCGTGGCCCCTCACCCACAGGTCCATCAGCAGGAAACCGAGGTCGTAGAGCACGTCGATCTGGCTGAGGCGCTCATTGAATTCGATGCAGTCGAACAGGACCGGCTTGCCGTTTTCGATCAGGATATTCCCAAGATGCAGGTCGCCGTGGCAGTGGCGAACATAGCCCTCAGTAAATCGGCGCTTCACGTCGTCTTCGAGTTCCGCATAGGCCGCCTGAATCGCCACGTCATAGGCGTCGACCGCCTCGGCCCCCAGTTCGTCGCGGAAGACGTCGATGTTCTTCTTGTTGGAGTCGATGACGTACTTGATATTGAATTCGTGCTCGGCATCGCGGCAGATTTCGGACCCGGCGTGGAACTTCGCCACCGTGCTCCCCAGATCGTGCATCAGGCCGAGGTCCGGCGCCCAATCGTCCTGCGCCTGGCTCTGTTCGGCCAACACACCCGCCGTATCGAAGCGACGCATGACCAGCACGCTTTCGCCCTGAATCTCCTCGACGCCCAGATAGATATCCGACGCCATGCGCTGATTGTAGCGCAGTTCGCGCAGCAGGGCCTTGCGGCGTTTCTCGACCGAAGTGAAGTCGAGAAAACCGTAATCGACGCTCTTCTTGACCTTATAGGCGCGCTTGCCTTTCAGGATCACCACCGCACAGGACGTCGTGATGATATCGTCCGCCCCTTCCGACAGATGGGCGATAAGCGAATCGGGCAAGGTCAGGTCTTGATCTTGAGTGTCGGACATGTGCGTCTTTGTTCAGATTGAGGGTTTTACCGAAGCCACGACAAGGCTATAGCATTGCGCATGTCTGTACCCGCTGACCTCCTCCCGCCACCCGGCGTCAAGGCGCTGATCTTCGACTGCGACGGTACCTTAGCCGATACCTTCGCCGCGCACTACCGGGCTTTAAGCGTGGCCCTTGAGGTTTACAACATAAATCTTGAGCCGCAGTTTTATGCCGACCGGCTGGGTTTGTCGCGCTCGGTGCTGCTGGAGGAATACGCCCGGCAATCCCCCCTGCCCTTCGACGCCGACGATATCGCCGCCCGCAATGCACCGCTGTTCATGGACCATATCGACCGTGTGGCCGCTATTCCCGTCACCGAAGCGCTGGTGCGTGAATATCACGGCCAGCTGAAGCTCGGCGTGGCGTCAGGCGGGCAGAAGCTGATTGTGAAGGCTACGCTGAAAGCCATTGGCCTGATTGACTATTTCGAGACCGTGACGACGTTCGAGGATACCGGCGTCGGCAAGCCTGCGCCGGACCTTTACCTCACCGCCTGCGACCGGCTCGGTGTCGCGCCCTCGGAGGCCCATGCCTATGAGGACAGCGACGAAGGCATGGAGGCCGCCCGCGCCGCCGGCATGACGGTCAGCGATATTCGGCCGTTCTACACCACCGATCCGGCGCTTTGGTAATCAGAGCGCGTTCCAAAACGTGTGAAGCGGTTTTGGGAGACAAGACGCGCAGCAACTAAGCCCGTTTGCGGACCGGCACGGCGCTGGCCTCTTCCTCGTGGTCCTGCGCTTCGCCGACGATTTGCCGCACGGTAAGCCCGGCGGGTTTGGCGCGATCCTGAGTCAGGAAGCGCCAGATCTCACGGAACCAGACGCGCTTGCCCATCCGGTAATACCAGCGGATGGCGTGGTGAATCTTGCGGTCCGGATGATAAAGCAAGCGTAACAGGGCCTTGGGCCGCGCCTGCGCCACGATCTCCATGAACTTGACCCACAGCAGCACCCGCCACGGCGGCATGTGCCGCATATTGAGCACCTGATGCTTATAATCCCACAGGGTCAGGTCGGTTTGCACGACCTCGCGGTCCTCGGCCAGCCGGTAATAGGGCGTCCAGCGGTGCGGCGTGACATAGAGCAACTGAATCTGGTCCGGGTCGTAGGAGATAATCTGCTTCAACCCGTGCCAGAAATCCCTGTCGGTCTGTTCGTCGAATCCTGCCACCCAGGTCATCATCGATAATATGCCGTGCTGACGCATCAGCTGGATCGCTTCGCGGTCGACGCTTTCGGTCGCGCCTTTCTTGATCAATTTCAACGTCGCCGCATCGGTGGTCTCCATCCCCATCAGGAAGCGCTCGAAACCGGCTTTTTTGTAGAGGTGCAGCACGTCCTTGTCGCGAACGATATCCCCGGCGCGGGTCGAGCCGCACAGGGTGACGTCTATATTTTCGGCAATCACGGCTTCCAGAAAGGCGATCCACGGCTTGCGCCCGGCGCTGGGGTTCTCATCGGCGAAGTTGAACACCTCGACACCCTCTTCGCGGTGCAGACGCGCGATTTCGGCGGCCAGTTTCTGCGGATCGCGGTGACGCCAGCGTGTCCAGAACCCGCGCTGGCCGCAATAGTTGCACAGGTGCGGGCAGCCGCGCGAAAACTGGATGACCACCGCGCGCTTGCCGCCCCAGTAGCCGTAGTTCTTGTGCTCGATCAGTTCCCAACCGATGCGCTGGGCGTCGAGATCGGCAATGACCGGTGCGGCGGGGTTGCCGACAATCTGGCCGTTACGCCGGTAACTGAGGCCGAGGATGCCCTCGACCGGCCGCTGTTCGCTGAGGGCGGTGATCAGTTCAAGACATATGGCCTCGCCTTCGCCGCGCACGATATAGTCGACATGCGGCTCGTTATACAGGATTTCGCGCCAGAAATAGCTGGGGTGAACGCCGCCATAGATGATGGTGACCGACGGCATCCTGCGCTTTACCTCGGCGGCCATGCGCGCGATGATCGGATGGCCGGACGACGATCCCGAATGCCCGAACAGCACGGCATCAGGCGCGAAACCGACCGCCTGCCTCAGCACCTCGCCGTCCGGCAAGGGGCCACGCTCGGCGTCGATCAGCTTGACCTCATGCCCGGCGTCAATCAGCGGCCCGCCGACCCACAGCAGACCAAGCGGCGGCATCTGTTCCTTCGGAATCCGGCTGCCGATCGCCGGATGCGCGATATTGATAAGCAGGATGCGCACGCGCTCCCCCCCCCCCCCATTTCAGTACGGTGACTGTCCCTGCGGAGAGAGGACTGCCACCGCATGACTTTTGTAGGGCGGATTTGCGGTTTTTAAGCGCATGCCAAAAAGTGCCCAGCGGTTTTTGGAACCCATGCGCGACAAAACTTAAGGGTAGAGCTTGGAGGTCGTCCAGCCGTCGCCCACGCGTTCGAACTTCAGGCGGTCGTGCAAACGGAACGGCTTGTCGCGCCAGAACTCGATCTGTTGCGGCACGATGCGGAACCCCGTCCAGTGCGGCGGCCGCGGCACAGCCCCCAGACCGAATTTCAAACCGTATTCTGCCACCCGCTTTTCCAGCGCGAAGCGGCTTTCCAGCGGTTGCGATTGCGTCGAGGCCCATGCCCCGATCTGCGAATTGCGCGCCCGAGAGGCGAAATATTCGTCGGCTTCGGCATCCGTGACGATCTCGACCGTACCGCGAACGCGCACCTGACGGCGCAGGGATTTCCAGTGAAACAGCAGCGCCGCCTTGCGCGCCGACAAAAGCTGTTGCCCCTTGGCGCTTTGGGTATTGGTATAGAAAACAAAGCCTTGCGCATCGAAGTCCTTGAGCAGGACCATGCGCGCGTCGGGCATACCATCGGCGTCCACGGTGGCCACTGTCATGGCATTGGCGTCGTTCGGCTCCTTGGCACGCGCGTCGATCAACCATTGACCGAACAAGGTGAACGGCTCGGCCCCGTCGATGTCGGCCTCATGCGCGGTGTGGGCGTCAGCGTAGTCGGGACTGGGGGGTATCAGGTCGGAACGGGACATAGGCACATCCTTTACATATCCCGCGCCGTTTAGCAGAAACCGCCAGTCAACCCAACCTCAACCGCAGAATTAACGCCCTGTTGACCATGTTGCCGCCATAGTCAGGTCTTCCCTTCCCTCAGCGGCTCTTTCAGAATGAACAGATCCTCGGCCCTGGCCCTGCTCGACCTTGGCGACGACGCCAGCCTCGACCACATTCAGAGCGCGTTCCGCAAACGCGCCAAGCAGGCCCACCCGGACCTCAATGGCGGCACGGACGCCCATCTGCGCCGCCTGATTCTGGCGCGCGATCTGTTGCTGCGTCAGTTGAAGACTGGCGTAAATCCAACTGAAACCATTGATGAACTGGCCGATCCCGCCGAGATCCTACGCCTCACGCCCGAACAGGCGGTCAATGGCGGGGTCATCGTTCAGGACGTGCCGATGCCGCTGGAACTGATCCGCGACAACGGCCCGAATCGCAGCCTGATGCACACGCGATCCCTGCGCATCGCCCTGCCCAAAGGCCTGCGTCACGGCGACCGTTTGCGCCTCAAAGCGTCCCGCGCCGGGACCGCCGAACATCTGTTCCGCATCGAGATCACGCGTGATGAACGGATGCACGTCGCCGGCAACGACCTGTGGATGACCGCCGAGGTCGATGCCCGCCGCGTTTCTGGTGGCGGCCCGGTCAGCATCGATACCCCGCATGGGCCGCAGGACCTGTTTCTGGGCCGCACGACCGACGGCGCGTGCCTGTGCCTGAAAGGTCTGGGCCTGCCTGCTACGGCAACGCACGCGGCGGGCGATCTCTATGTCCGGCTGGCGGCGACCGCCCTGCCCGCCCGTCCGGCGTCCGACCTGCTGTCGGAATTCCACAAGCGCTGGGCGTAAGGTTGCGCTGAATATTGCGCCGGGCCACGAAGTGTCCTAAGGCACTGTGACAAATTTCGCAGGGCGCAAAACCTATGTCGCACAACAGCTTCGGTCACCTTTTCCGCGTCACCACCTGGGGCGAAAGCCACGGGCCGGCGCTCGGCTGCGTGATCGACGGCTGCCCCCCGGGGATCGCGCTCACCGAAGCCGACCTGCAATGGGCGCTCGACCGTCGCAAGCCGGGCGGATCGCGCTTCGTCACCCAGCGCCGTGAAGCCGATGAAGCGAAAATCCTGTCCGGCGTGTTCGAAGGCGTCACCACCGGCACGCCGATCTCGATCATGATCGAAAACACCGATCAGCGCTCGAAAGACTATGGCGAAATCGCCCATCAGTTCCGCCCCGGCCACGCCGACTACACCTATTTCGCCAAGTACGGCGTACGTGACTACCGCGGCGGCGGTCGGTCTTCGGCGCGCGAAACCGCCGCCCGTGTAGCCGCAGGCGCCGTGGCGCTCAAGGTGCTGCAAACCCTGATCGGGCCTCAGATCAAGGTGCGCGGCGCCATGGTGCAGCTGGGCGTTCACACCATCGACCGGACGCAGTGGGACTGGGCGCAGGTCGATCAGAACCCGTTCTTCTCACCCGACGCGACGCACCTGACTCTGTTCGAAGAATATCTCGACTCGATCCGCAAAGCCGGTTCCTCCATCGGCGCGGTCGTCGAGGTACAGGCCAAGGGCGTCCCCGCCGGTTGGGGCGCACCGATCTACGGCAAGCTCGACTCCGACCTCGCCGCCAATCTGATGTCGATCAACGCCGTTAAGGGTGTCGAAATCGGTGAAGGCTTCCACTCGGCGACGTTGTCGGGCGAAGACAACGCCGATGAAATGCGCATGGGGCCGGACGGCGTCGAGTTCCTGTCGAACCACGCGGGCGGTATTTTAGGCGGCATCTCGACGGGTCAGACCATCGTCGCGCGCATCGCGCTGAAGCCCACCTCCTCGATCCTGACCGAGCGTCAGTCGGTCGATGTCAGGGGGCAGGACGTCGATATCCGCACCAAGGGCCGCCATGACCCCTGCGTCGGCCTGCGCGCCGTACCGGTGGCCGAGGCCATGCTGGCCTGCACCCTGCTCGACGCCTTCCTGCGTCATCGCGGTCAGACCGGCGGGATTGCCTTTACACCAGGCGCCCTTCAGGGCTAGTCTCACCTCATAATTCGAGGGGAAATGCCATGATGATCAAAACCGTCCTGTTAGCGGGGATCGCGCTTGCCTGCGCCACAACCGCATCCGCGCAAACCGATAAGCCGGCACCGCAAAAGGTCGATATCGAAAAGCTCTGTGCCGAAACCGCCTGCCGCCCCGCGGGCCGCGTCGACGTCGTCGTGCGCATCAGCCCGACGGAGTTCCGTACCGCGCCGGTCGGCCGAAGCCCCTATGTCCTCGCCGACGGCGCGATCATGCTCTATCCGGGCGAAACCCTGGCCATTCAATACACCATCGTCGATGGGCAGCCGACGGCACCGAAACTGATCCAGCGCTACGCCCCGGCCATGCCCGCGCAGATTATGAAGGACGGCAAGGCGGTCGCCAATCCGGACAATGCCACCTTGCCCAAGGTCGAGCGCGACGGCGTGGTGGCGAAACTGCCGCCCAACACCCTGCTGGTGTCCTACGGTCAGATGGACGACAAACCGGACACGTGGCTGAAGATCGAATCGACCCTGCCCGAAAACCTGAAATACAACGCCCTCATGATGCTGTTCAAACCGGCGGGCGAAACGGGATATCAGTTCCGTCCGACCTCGTCCTGCCCGGTATTGTCGGGTAAGATCGCCATCGAACACTGGCCGCACCCGATCGGGCCGATCCTTCTGGCCAAGCCGCGATTTGTGGCCAAGGACGATCTGGCCTGCAAATAGCTAAGAGACTGTTTGGGAAGTCAGCGGTTGAGCGCTCGCGAGGGATTTTTTTCGCAAAACGTAGTTTGGCCGCAAGGCGGAAACGAAGCCTCGATGTGATCATCGGGGCAAGTTTCCAACATAGCGGGCGGAAATAAAGACCCGTGAGAGCGACCCGAAGACTTCCCAAACAGTCTCTAAAGGCCCGCCGCTCCTGAGAACGGCGGGCGTTTCACTTACATTCCGAAGCGATAGGTGACGGTGAAGCGCAACGAATGCGCCTTCAGCTTGTCTTCGCTGCGCTTCATGTCCGTGCCCTGCGCATTGGCGATCAGGAACGGATTGGTCGCCGGAGCCGTGCCCGGACCGACGCGCACAGTATAGTCGTCGTCATCGAGGCTGGTGTAGAGATATTCCGCGCCCAGCGTCCAGTTTTCCATAACCTTCTTTTCGGTACCGAAGCCGATCTGATAGCCCTTGGCATTGTCGCCACCACGCGGCGTGAAGCTGTTGGCGGTATTGGTCGTGGTGAAACTGCGGTCGAGATCGGCCCAGGCGAAACCCGCCGTCCCGTAGAGCAGGTAGTCGTTCATGGCGTAACCGGCGCGGCCACGCAGCGCCGTTACCGTACCCGTTTTACGCGTAAAGGTGTAGGCGGCGGGCGTCGTTGAAAAGCCCGTCACATTGTCGGTCAGGTCCAGCTTGGCGATTTCGCCCACCACGCCGTAGACGAAGTTGCCCGACTGCCAGTCATAGCCGAGGCGCAGGCCGACATCGGCCCCGCCGTCATCGTCGCGACACGCCGAGGCCGCGCTGTTGCCATTGGGCGCGCCGTCGCAGAAGCCGGGCGAAAAGGCATTGGCCCCCGCCGAGGTATTCACCGTATCATTGTAGTTGCCGTCCAGATTGGTGTCGAAATTCAGACGCTCGCTATTTTTGTCCGACAGGCGGCTATAGCCCGCGTGGCCGCCGACATAGGGACCGGTCCAGTCCTGCGCCACGGCAGGCACGGCGAAAATCGTGGCGGTCGCCGCCAGCAGCCCGCAGCGGAAAGCGTTCAGTGTCATTGTAAGGCTCCATTCATGAGGTGGTCGTTCTCAGGTCTCTGATCAAAAACGCTTGTGGAGCGGGAACGGTTCACTTCGCCGTATGGATTTTCTCTAAATAACTCAAGAAACTATGTGGTGTTTCTCATCCGCCACGCATCACTTGTTTACAATATCGTTTGCAAGGGCAACCTCGTTGCAAAATAAGCAACGCAAGGTTTTTGATCGAACGGCTTCTGGCAACGCCGATCGTCGCTATATTCACCTCAACATTCACGCACACCCTGAGGAGATCGCCATGATCGACCATCGCCCCTTCGAAAAGCTGTACAATGCCAAACACGGCTGGCTGAACGCCCGTCACCATTTCTCCTTCGCCGACTATTACGACCCGAAGAAGATGGGCTGGGGTTCGATCCGCGTATGGAACGACGACGAAATCGACTCGAAGTCGGGCTTCCCGCCGCATCCGCATGCCGACATGGAGATCATCACCTATGTCCGCGAAGGCGCCATCACCCACGAGGACAATCTGGGCAACAAAGGCCGCACCGAAGCCGGCGACGTTCAGGTCATGTCGGCGGGCACGGGCATCCGTCATGCCGAATATAATGTCGAGGACGTCCTGACCAAGATCTTTCAGATCTGGGTCATTCCCGACAAACGCGGCCACGCACCGCACTGGGGCGCCAAGCCCTTCCCTAAGACCGACCGTTCGGGCAGGTTCGTGGCTCTGGCGTCCGGTTTCGAGGCCGACACCGAGGCATTGAAGATCAACAGCCCGGCCCGTCTTCTGGGGGCGACGCTGCTGAGCGGACAGACCGAGACCTACGCGCCCGAAAAAGGCCGTCATGTTTACGTAGTTTTAGCCGCCGGACGTGTTAAGCTTAACGGTGTGGACCTTAAGGCGCGCGACGGGGCGGCGATCATCGACGAGGATATCCTGACCTTCGAAGCGACCGAAGACGCGGAAATCCTCCTGCTCGACGCCCAATAGCGCCGGATACTTTTTTGTCGCGATATTTAGCCGAAAACCGCTTACACTTTTCGGCATATCGCTTTTGTTGAGACCTAAGATGCGATTGAAGCCCCTGATCACCCTGACGGCCCTGCTGGGTCTGCCTCTTATGTTGCAAGGCTGTCTGGCCGCTGCCGTTACTGGCGCTGCGGTCGGGACCGCCGTCGGGGTGACGGGGGCCGTTATCGGCACGACCGGCAAGGTCGTCGGCGCGGCCATCCCCGATGGCGACGACGAAAAGAAAGACAAAAAAGACAAGAAAAAGAAGTCCAAAGACGAGGACGACAACTGATGCGTCGCCGGATCGGTCTGACCGTGGCGGGTCTGGCGGTTGCCGGGCTTGGGTTGGGGTTGGGATTGAGTGCCTGCTCGCCCAAGGTTGAAAAGCCGCCCGAACCGGAAAGCCAGCGCGTCGATACGCTGGGCGGCATAGATATCAATGCGCCCCTGTCGGTGATCGGCACCGAACCCTTCTGGGGCCTGACCCTCAAGGAAGACGACATGATTCTGGTGCGACCCGGCCAGGAGGATGTCGTCTTTCCGCGCCATATGTTCGAGGTCAACAAGGACAAGGACGGGGCCCAGCGCGCCGAACTTATCAGCAACGAGATCAGCCTGACCCTGATCGCGCAAAAATGCTCCGACGGGATGAGCGGCCGCACCTACCCTCTGACGGCCGAAGCCAATATCGGCGACGAAATCCTCAAGGGCTGCGCGCTGCCGACCGCGTCCATGGAAAAACCCAAGCCATAAAAAAGGCCTCCATACGGAGGCCTTTTCAAAGATCATCAGGGCAGAACCTTGACCGGGACCGGCACGTCGCACCCGGTAATTTCAGCGCGGCCTTCCTTCTTCTTGGCCTCGATCAGGGCCTTGAATTCGCTGGACCCCGTGTCCATGACCTCGATCTTGGGTCGCTCGGCAACGGGGATGTCGGCCAGAACCTGCACCTTGGTCATGGTGTCCGGATCGACCGGCGGTTCGCCCAATTTGAGTTTGCGCACCACATCGAGCCCGACCAGAGTCATGCCGAAGGCGGTATATTTCTTTTCCAGCACGTTATTATAGTTGCGCATCAGGAAGAACTGGCTGTTGGCCGAATTGACATCGCCCGCGCGCGCCATACCCAGAGCGCCAGAGCAATACATGCCCCAGGCACTGACCCGACTATCCTTGGTAATCGCCATCAGGCCGTTGGTCTGGGTCTGCACCGGCATGGCCTTGACATAGCCGGTAACCACGCCGCGCGTATCGTCGATGACGCTGATCGGAAAGGCACCATCGCGGCGGATCGTAAATTCCGACGGCACATTGGGCAGATCGGAATTGCCTTCGCCGGTCCCTTTGGGGTCGCCGGTCTGGGCCATGAAGCCTTCGATGACGCGGTGGAATTTCAGCCCGTTATAGAAGCCCTTGCGCGTCAACGTCTTCATGCGCTCGACGTGCTGAGGGGCCAGTTCCGGGTACATTTCAACGATGACACGGCCCTTGCTGGTATCGATCACCAGCGTGTTTTCGGCATCGACGTCGCGATAGCCGGGCGAGGCGGCGAACGCTGTGCCCGCGATAAGCGTTGCGGCGCAAGCCAGACCGACGGCACCCATAGCCCCCATTTTAGACGTCATATTCACTTTCCAACCTTAGACAAGAGCCGCTCGGCGACGCTTTGAGAGACGAACGGCGCGATATTGCCGCCCAATTGGGCTATTTCTTTGACCAGACGCGACGCAATCGCCTGATGCCGGGGATCGGCCATCAGAAACACCGTTTCGATCTCACGGTTCAACTGCTGGTTCATCGCCGTCATCTGAAACTCGTATTCGAAGTCCGCGACCGCGCGCAACCCCCGAATGATGACCGAGGCCTTAACCTCTTCGGCAAAGTGCATCAAAAGGCTGTCGAAAGGCAAGACCTCGACGCGATCGGCAAACGGGGCGCAGCTTTCGCGCAACATCTCGACGCGTTCGTCCAGCGTGAAGACCGGCGCCTTGCCGGTATTGCGCGCCACCCCGATCACCAGATGATCGACCAGCTTGACCGCCCGACCGATGATGTCGGAATGGCCGTTGGTAACCGGATCGAAGGTCCCCGGATAAAGCCCGATACGCATGGTGTGCCCTCTTATTATGTGGGTCTTCTATCCGGCATCCGGCGTGGTTTCAACCGTCGTATCGTCCGGAGCTTCGTCGGCGTCGTCACCGCTTTCAGCCAGACGCTCGACCGAGACGACCTTGTCGCCCGAGGTGCGGAAGATGGTGACACCCTGCGTATTGCGGCTGGCGATGCGGACCTGCCCGACCGGCGTGCGGATCAGTTGCCCGCCGTCGGTGACCAGCAGCAGTTGATCGCTGTCCTCGACCGGGAAGGAGGCGACCAGCTTGCCGCCGCGTTTCGACAGGTCGATGGCGACGATCCCCTGTCCGCCCCGGCCCGTGCGGCGGTAATCATAGGAGGAGGTCCGCTTGCCAAAGCCCGTATCGGCAATCGTGAGGATGAATTCTTCGGCGGCCCCAAGCTCGGCGATGCGTTCGACCGACAGGGCGGCTTCACCCTCGACCTCTTCGGTTTCCTCTTCGACCACCGGGGTGTCGACGGCCTCTTCGCCTTCACCCGATACGGCGGCGCGCAAGGCGGCGGCGTGCTTCAAATAAGCGGCGCGTTCCGCCGGATCGGCATTCACGCGGCGCAGGATGGCCATGGAGATGACGCTGTCGTCGCCATTGAGGCGCACCCCGCGCACACCGGTCGAGTCGCGGCCCTTGAAGACGCGGACTTCATCGACGGCAAAGCGGATCGAACGCCCGGCGGCGGTCGACAGCAGCACGTCCTGATCCTCGGTACAGACCGCCACGCCGACGATGGCGTCGCCGTCTTCCAGCTTCATGGCGATCTTGCCGGCGCGGTTGACGTTGACGAAATCGCTCAGCTTGTTGCGGCGGACGTCGCCCGAACGGGTGGCGAAGATAATGTCCAGCTTGTCCCAGCCGGCTTCGTCCTCGGGCAGGGTCAGGATATTGGTGACAGTCTCGGCCTTTTCGAGCGGCAGCAGGTTGACGAAAGCCTTGCCCTTGGACTGCGGATTGCCGAGCGGCAGGCGCCAGACCTTCAGCTTATAGGCCTTGCCCACCGACGAGAAGAAGAGCATCGGCTGGTGCGTCGAGGCGGCGTAGATGCCGGTGATGGCGTCCTCGTCCTTCATCGCCATGCCCGAACGGCCCTTGCCGCCGCGGTGCTGGGTGCGATAGGCCGACAGGGCCGTGCGCTTGACGTAGCCGGAATGGGTAACGGTGACGACCATGTCCTCGCGCGGGATGAGGTCTTCGTCCTCGATATCGCCTTCGCCATCGACGATGGTCGTGCGACGCGGCACGGCGAAATTGTCGCGCACCTCGATTAGCTCTTCACGGACGATACCGACAATACGGTCGCGCGACGACAGGATTTCGAGGAACCCGGCGATGGCGGCCGCCAGGGTGCGGGCTTCACCGAAGATTTCGTCCTGCCCCAGACCGGTCAGACGCGACAGGGTGAGGGCCAGAATGGCGCGGGCCTGTTCGTCGGTCAGGCGCACTTCGCCGCCGTCAAGCACGATCGAGCGCGGGTCGGCGATCAGGTCGATCAGCGGCTTCATGTCCCCGGCGGGCCAGTTGCGCGCCGTCAGGCGTTCGCGGGCTTCCGACGGATCGGCGGACGAGCGGATAATGTGGATCACTTCGTCGATATTGGCGACCGCGATGGCCAGACCGACCAAGACGTGACCGCGGTCGCGCGCCTTGTTCAGCTCGAACTTGGTGCGGCGAACGACGACTTCCTCACGGAATTCGAGGAACAGTTCCAGCAGCTTGCGCAAACCCATCTGTTGCGGGCGGCCATGGTTGAGCGCCAGCATATTGACGCCGAAGCTGGTTTGCAGAGCCGAGTAACGATAAAGCTGGTTGAGGATGACATCGCCCGAGGCATCGCGCTTCAGCTCGACAACGATGCGCATGCCCTGACGGTCGGATTCGTCGCGGATGTCGGAAATGCCTTCTATACGCTTGTCGCGCACCATTTCGGCGATGTGCTCGATCAGGGTCGCCTTGTTCACCTGATACGGGATCTCGGTGACGATGATGGCTTCGCGGTCCTTGCGGATCGTCTCGACGCTCGCCTTGCCGCGCATGACGACCGAGCCGCGGCCCGTCATCAGGGCCTGACGCGCGCCGGATCGGCCAAGGATTTCGGCCCCCGTCGGGAAGTCCGGTCCCGGCACGATGTCGAGCAGTTCTTCGAGCGAAATCTGAGGATTATCGAGAAGAGCTAAACAGGCGTCGATCACTTCGCCCAGATTGTGCGGCGGGATATTGGTCGCCATGCCGACCGCGATGCCGCCCGCGCCGTTAACCAGGAGGTTGGGGATACGCGTCGGCAGAACGGTCGGCTCTTCTTCCTTGCCGTCGTAGTTCGGCTGGAAATCGACCGTGTCCTTGTCGATATCGGCCAGGATCGGCATGGCGGCCTTCGACAGGCGGCATTCGGTATAGCGCATGGCCGCCGGCGCATCGCCGTCGACCGAGCCGAAATTGCCCTGACCGTCCACCAGCATCAGGCCCATCGAGAAGGGCTGCGCCATACGGACCAGCGAATTATAGATGGCCAGATCGCCGTGCGGGTGTAACCGGCCCATGACGTCGCCGACCGGACGGGCGCACTTCACATAGGCTTTTTCCGGCGTATAGCCCGAGACCTGCATCATGTAGAGGATGCGACGATGGACGGGTTTGAGACCGTCACGGGCGTCCGGCAGGGCGCGCGAGACGATGACGCTCATGGCGTAGTCGAGATAGGACCGCTTGAGTTCGTCCTCGATGGTAATGTGGGCAATACCTTGAGGCGTCAGGCCGGAAGCGGGCGTATCGGTCATGAATTCGGTTCTTTGATCGTAGCAAATACGGGGATTTGACGGGAATCAGTTCGATGCCCGCAAATGATCCGTCACCTTAGCATTTTTATGTTTAATTCCCAAATGCAGCCCGTCGTTTAAGGGCTTAAATGCCCGCCTGTTAACAACTATTTTGTGTCGACAAACGCCCTGAACGCTTCAGCATAGTCGGGGTGCCAGCGCGACAGCGGCGGACGATTTTCGATAAGGTCGCCCATGGCCCACTGCATGCGCTTTTCATCCAATTCACGCGACACATCGTTGTCCGGGCACAGAATGTAGAAGTCGCCCTTTGCGATTTCTTCCAACATGAAATCAATGAGTTGCTGGGACGTCCAGGCACCGTCCGGTTTAGCAGAAGGATTGCCCCCGGCCCCCTCGCCCGTCATGCCGGTAAAGACGAAACCGGGGATCAGCAGATGCGCCCTGATCTGACAATCGGGCGTGTTGCGCAACTGATGCTCCAGCGACTCCGTAAAGGCCTTCACGGCGGCTTTGGATACATTGTAGGCCGGGTTGCCCGGCGGCAGGGTGATGCCCTGTTTCGAGCCGGTATTGATGATCAGGCCAGGCGAGCCCTGGGCAATCATGCCCGGCGCGAAGACCTGCGTCCCGTGGATAACGCCCCAAAGATTGGCGTCGAGAACATTCTGCCAGTTATCGAGCGGACCGAAGATATCGCTTTTGCCACCGATCGCGGCATTGTTCATCAGCAGATCGACGCGCCCGAATTCGACGCGGACCGCCTGCTCAAGCCGTTCGACCGCCGCGCGGTCGCGCACATCGGTTTCCACCGCCAGGAGGTCGGCCTCGGGCGTCTGCGTCCAGATCGCGGCCTTGGCGGCCTCAAGCCGCGCCGCACCGATATCGGCAAGGACCACTTTCAGGCCCAGCGCCGCGAACCGTTGCGCGGCGGCCAGACCGATGCCCGACGCCGCCCCGGTGATGACCGCGACAGTGCCGGGAACGATAGCGGGATGGGTCATGAGCGCCTCCTGAAATGCAAAAGGCCTGCGTTACCGCAGGCCCTGAAACCTTTATCCGCAATCCCTAGAACGGGATTTCGTCGTCGAGGTCGAAGTTCTGCTTCGGGCCGGAACCCTGCGCCTTCGGACCCGACGAAGCCGGTGCGCCATAGCCATTGTCGTCGCCATAGCCGCCCTGGTCATAGCCACCCGACTGACCGCCGCCATAGGACTGGCCACCGCCGCTATCATTACGGCCGCCCAGAAGCGTCAGATTGCCGTTGAAGCGCTGGAGCACGATTTCGGTCGTATATTTTTCGACGCCCTGCTGATCGGTCCACTTGCGCGTTTGCAGCGAGCCTTCGAGATAGACGGTCGAGCCCTTGCGCAGGTACTGCTCGGCGATCTTGGCCAGGTTGTCGTTGAAGATGACCACGCGGTGCCATTCGGTCTTTTCTTTGCGCTCGCCCGACATCTTGTCGCGCCATTGCTCGGACGTGGCCACCGTCAGGTTGGCGACGCGTTCACCCGAATTGAGCGTGCGGATTTCCGGATCCTTGCCCAGATTGCCGATGATGATGACCTTGTTGACTGAACCCGCCATGTGCTTCCTGTTCTGCCCGCCAGCTGCGGACACACCTATCTGAATCAGATGAGCATAGGTCGCAAAACCAAATCTGCCAAGATATGTTAACGCTTTGTTCACATCTTTCGGCGTGAACACCGCGACGCGTTTTACTTCTTTTGCGGCAGGTTATCCGGCAGGGTCTGCACATCCGAGAAGTCCGGCTTTTCCTGCTCGAACGCGCCGGGCACCAGCAAACGACCGTCGGGCGCCTTGGCCAGCAACTGGAAGCGCGGTCCCTCATAGGTCTGGCCGATCTTCACGCCGCGCGCATCGACGAACAGGAAGGTGCCCTGAAAAGAGCCCACCAGTTCCTTGCGCGGCGAGCCCAGCCTCATGAAATCGATACGTACCCGGTCAAGATGCGCCGCGCAGTATTCGATCGACGGCAGGTCGCGCTTGACGACGTTGAACTTCGGTTTCTGGTCCTTCGGGAAGGCGATCTGATAGCAGACGCCCTGATCTTTGGGCGCCACCAGACGGTTGGAATCGCAGGCGGTCAGCGACAGGGCCATCAGCCCCGTCGCCATGATGATCTTCGCGTTCATGAAGCGCTCCCTATTTTACCGAGCCGTTTATTTTACAGAACAACCCTGGCCCTGTTCGATCAGGGTGCGGAAGCTCTTGTTATCATCCGAGATTTCGACCCTTTTGGGGACCAGGCGCAGGGTCTGCGTCCCCCAGCGCGCATATTGCGCCTGACCGGGCGACACGCAACGCCCGTCATAGAGCAGCGTCACGCAGGCATTGAGCGAAATGGCATCGGACAGGCGGTTCCATTCATTACCCGCATAGCGCAGGCAGGCCGCCACGGGGCCGGACGAGGCCTTGGGCTCGGGGACGACCTCACCGGGCTCGACCTTGACCGGGGTGGCAGCGGGATCGACCTTGACCGGCGGCGGCGGGGCCAGCGACGCGGTCGGTGCGGCGGTCATTTCGCCGCTTTCGTCAACGCCGACATCCAGCGCATTGGCCGCCACGCCGTTTTTCTTGGCGCATTCGGCGATGGTCAGCATGCCGACGAAGCTGCCGTCGACGAAGCAGCGCAGGGTTTTCTGATTGTCGAGGGCCGGCGCGTCGTCGATATCGAGCACCAGACCGGGCCCTTCAGTGTTCATGCGCGGGGTTTCTTTTTGCGACGACGAAATCGCCCAGGCCACCAGAACCGCCAGCAGCAGTGCCGCACCGCCGCCCGCCAGCCAGATCGTTTGCTTGCGACCCATAGCCATAAAATCTTCCCCTCGGAGGTGTAAGTCCAATCCCTCCTAAAGGCCTGTTTATGCGCCGCCTGTCAAGCGGGACAACGCCGCCGCATAGTTGGAAGACTGGGCATTCCAGTAGGCCGTCGACGAGGCCGTCGAGGTTTTCTTGCTCGCGGCGTCGTCCGACGTGTCCTCTTCGCCATAGCGCAGATAGCGGTAGGCGGCGCGCACATTTTTCAGCGCGTCGTCCAGAGTCTTGATCGCCGCAACGATGCTGTCTTCCGACGTCAGATTGATGTCCGCGTTGAAATTCAGCCCGATCAGCTTTTCGTCGGTCGAGCTCTTTTTCTTGCTGGCGGACGACGAAGACGAGGTGTCCGCCGTCGTGGTGATCAGGCCTTCGCTGAGGCCCAGCCCTTCGAGCGCATCCTTGCCCGCCGGTCCCTTGACGATTTCCATCGACGAGTTCTTGTTGGCCGGCTCGATGACCAGTTGCGATTCCGCCTTGCCGGTCACCTTGGCTACGGTAACCTTGAGCGTATAGCCCGCCGCGCGCTGGATCTTCTTGGCAAGGGTTTCCAGCGTGTCGCTGGCTTCGATGGTGATCTTCTTCTCGCTGCCGCGCGAGTCGCGCAGATAGAAGCTGTCCCCGGCCCGCGTCGAGGTCGCCGAAGTGATCAGGGTCGAGTCGGTATATTTGATCGTACCCTGCGGCAGACCCAGCCGATCCAGCACCGACGCCCCGCCTTTCGAGACGGCCATCGCGTTCGGATTGACCTCGCCGTCCTTACCCGTATAGCGCTGCGACCATTCGACCGCGCCCGAGGCCACGTCCATGCGCGCGATAAAGGCGTCGGCCTCGCCGATCTTGGTCGTGCCGGTGATTTCGCCCTCGGTCTGACCGCTGAAATAAACCTTGCCGCTGGAGAACTGCACCTTGACGTCGTCCTCGACATCGGTGCCACCGTAATAGACGACCTTGTCACCACTGGTGTCGGCGAAGTTGACATTGACGGTGGCGGCAAAAGCGTCCTGACCGCCGTGGAAGGCGGTGGCCCCCGTGCCGCCGCCCAGAATATTGGCGTTGCCGGAGGAACCGCCGACATAGACCTGGCCGTTATAGACATCGATGGCGCCGATCTGACCGCCCCCCAGCCCGCCGAGATTGCGTGTGCCGGTCAGGGTTGCCTTGCCAGCGACCGACAGGTCGTAGGCCTTAAGGACCATATTGCTGTCTTCGATGCCCGCCACGTACATGGTATTGCCGACGACCTTGACCGCGCTGGCCTGATCGGTGCCCGCCGTGCCGGACTGCGTCGTGAAGGTCGACTTGCCCGTGGCGTCGAAGCCCATCACATAGGAATCCCAACCCCCGGCCGAACCGCCGCCGCCCAGCATGACGCCGCGCGCCTTGCCCGCCACATAGACAGAACCGTCGGCGCCGAAGGTCACCCCCAGCGCCATGTCCTCTTCAGTCGAGCCGCGGCGCTTGGTCCACTGCTCGACGCCATCGGCATCGAACACGGTCACGAAGCTGTCGGCGACCGTGGCATTGGTGCCCGAGGTGCCGGTGTCTTCCTTGGTCTGGCTGACCGTATAGGTCTGGCCTTCGACCGTATAGCTGGTCGAGGTCGTGGTGACGGTCGGCAGGCTGCCGGTCACGGACCCTGCAATGGCCACCTTGCCGTCATCGGATACGGCCAGCGCATAGCCCGTCGCCGTGTCGGCGGCCCCCAGCGTCCGTGTATAGACCACCTTGCCCGCCGAATCGTACTTGATCAGGGCCACATCCTGCGTGCCCTTGATCGTCTGACCGTCGATCGTGCCGTTGACATCGGCCAGCACATAGACCGAGCCGTCAGGACCCGACACCGTCTGATGCACCTTGGTGATCGAGTCGGCCAGGTCTTCCTGCACGCTGCGCCCGGCAGTCCAGTAGGTATCGCCCGGCGTTGCGGTTGTCGTCGTCGGCGTGGCGTCGGCCTGAAACTTGACCAGTTCCATGGTCTGCTCAGGCGTGACTTCCTCGAATTTCTTGGTCGTCTTGTTGTACTCGGTCGTCTTGTCGGTATTGCCGACGCTCTGAACCATGAAGATCGAATCGGCCGTCGTGGGTGCCGAGAAGGTCAGGGCTTCGGTCGTATCGCCCTTGATCTTGAGCGAAAAGGTATCCGGATTGGTGCCGACCTTGGTCGTCTTGCCGCTGACCGTCACCGTCTTGTCGGTACCCGGCGTGCGCTGGACCTCGAACTTGGTCGAGGCACCCGCGTCTTTCAGCTTGCCGTTGATATAGTTGACGACATTGGACATCGAGCGCGTATCGCTGCCCATCTCGCTGAGGTCGATACTGACGTTTTTCGGTGTCGCCGAACCGGTCGTCTTGATCGAGATGTTGAACTTCACATCGCCCTGAAAGGCGTCGACCGCGTCGGTCGCCGTGCCCTGATGGATGTCCTTGGCGAAATAGTTGGTGTCGGTTTTGGCGACCCCTACCGTCGATTTCAGCTTGTCGGTAATCTTGCCCTGGATGAGGTCGAGATACTCGTACTGAGCATCCTTAACATAACCGCTGACCTCGGTCAGACCCTTGCTGAAATTGCGGCGCAGGGTGTTGAGCGTCGTCGTATTGGTGATCGAATCCGCATTCGATCCGGTCAGGATGCTTTGCGCCTTCGACGCTACGGCGCGCAGCGAACTGAGGCCCGTATAGAGAGTATAGAGCTTCTTATAGTCCGCCGCCGATCCCGCCACATCGATATTGGTCGCCGATTCGCGCACGAAGCTCTTGCCGGCAAGGATGTTCTTGACCAGTTCCTCGTCGTTCGTACCGCCGCGTTCCCACGGCGCGGTCGGCGCCTTGCTGGTTCCGGTGGGCGACGTGGCCTTGGTCGCAGCCGCCTGCGCCGCCGCCGAACCGCTGTTGGCGGAGGCGAGCTTCGAGTTGAAGTAACTCGTCAGCAGGCTGGAATCGAACGAGACGGTCATCGGGCCTTCGGCATACAGAATTCGGGATCAGTTTCGCCGAACAAAGCTTAAGAGTCGTTAACCCGCCATTGCAAAAGCGCAAAAAAGCCCGCCAGACGGCTCTGGCGGGCGGTAATCGATTGCACTTTTGTGAGGATTAGCCCTGGAAGAGCGACAGGATGGCCTGCGGTGCCTGGTTGGCAATCGACAGGGCCTGCGTCCCCAGCTGCTGCTGCACCTGAAGGGCCTGCAGGCGGGCGCTTTCCTTGGCCAGATCGGCGTCGACCAGGTTGCCGATCCCGACCTCGATCACATCCGACAGCTTGGAGACGAAGCCAAGGTGGCCTTCGATCTGTTTGGCCTGAGAACCGAGCGCCGCCAGATTGGCATTGACCAGCTCAATCGACGAGTCGAGCTTGGCCAGAGCCGAGGTGGCCAGGGTCAGGCTGAGGACATTGGCCGTCGAGGCCAGAGAGATGATCGAGCCGCCGAGCGAGAAGTTACGTGACGACAGGGTAATGACCGAAGACCCGTCGGCGTTGTCGATAAAGGCGATACCGTTGGTGATCGAGTTATTCAGCAGGTTCGTGCCGTCGAAGGTGGCGTTATCTACCGCATGCTTGACCTGTTTCAGCAGTTCCTTGAAGTCACCGTTAAGCGCGTTGCGCGACGCGGTCGAGATCGAGGGGTCCATGGCAGAGACGACCTTGTCGCGCATCTGCACCAGAAGGTCCGATACCGATTCCCCGGCCGCCAGCGTCACATCCGCCACCGAGGTTGCCCGGTTGAGCGAGGTCTTCACAGCGTTCAATGAGGAAAGGTCCGCCCGCTGCCCCTGTGCGATGGAATAGAGCGACGCATTGTCCTTGGCGCTCGACACATCAAGGCCGGTCGAGATCTTGGTCTGCGTATGCTCCAGTTTCCGGGTCGTCGCATTCAGGTTCTGCAACGCCGTCATGGCTGTCTTATTCGTGTTGACACTGACGGTAGGCATTGGGATTCTCCATGTACTTTTCGACTCACAAGTCTTAACGAACATGGTAAGCAAAAGGTTAACAAACGCAAACGACTTTATCCGCGCCCTTTGCAGGACACGGTTTGCGTGGCGTATGTTACCTCAGGGCACGGACGCCCACGGGCCTCAAATATCGGTCTTGAGCAGCGTACCGGCTTGATAAGCCTTGGATTCCCGCATGCTCATCAGTTCCTTCTGCGGAAACTGACGCACCACTTCGCCGGTGTAGCGATCGATGGCGCGGTAGATGAATTCACCACTGTCCGGGTCCTGCTCGATCGTCAGCTTGAGCATATAGGCGGGCTGCGATTCGGGTCTGGCCTTATTGGACAGGTCGGATTCGGTTCCGGTCTTGTTACCGGTGTCCGCGGGGGCGACTTCCTTGACAGGCCTGACCGCTTCGGGCGGTGCTACCTGAGCCAGATCGGTGGCCGGCGGAAAACTCACAACATTATTGATCATCTCCAAAAATACGCCCGCCACGGGGAGGTGGAACGGACGCCCCTCTGTTGCTAGCGCATCCCGAAAAGTGTGAAGCGGTTTTCGGAAAAGATGCGCGTCAATAGACAGAGCCTGCTGAGTTCAGCTTAAAGAAAAAGAGGGACGCGCGCCCGAACGCGCCCGCCCCTCTCAATCCATTAACGGAACAGACTCAGGACAGTCGAGGTCGACTGGTTGGCGATCGAGAGCGCCTGCACGCCGAGCTGTTGCTTCGTTTGCAACGCTTGCAGCTTGGCACTTTCCTTCGCCAGGTCGGCGTCGACGATGTTACCCACACCGGCTTCCAGCGAGTCCTGCAGCTTCCCGATGAAGGAAGCGTGATTCGACAGAGACTTCGACGACGTGCCCAGCTTCGCGAGCGAAGCCGAAACGTTGGCAATCGAAGTGTTCAGGGTGGAGATCGCCGCCGTAGCCTTGGTCACGGTGTCGATAACGGCCGCAGCCGACAGGGTGATGGCCGAGTTCGTGCCACCGACCGACAGCTTTTGAGCCGCAACGGTCAGACCGCCGCCCGAGGCGTTAGCCAGGGCCGCGATTTCCGTCTTCGAACCGTCCAGCAGGTTTACGCCGTTGAACGAAGCGTTCGAGATCGTCTTCTTGATTTGATCGCGAATAGCCTTGAAATCTTCGTTCAGCGCATTGCGGCTGGTGGTGTTCAGCGTGGTGTCGGAAGCGGCCAGGGCCTTTTCCTTCAGCTGCGCGAGCATGTCGGAAATGCCTTCGCCGGCCGAGACGGCCACGTCGACGACGGATTGGTTACGGGAGAGCGAGTCCTGAACCGCGTTCAGCGAGGTAATTTCCGAACGTTGCGATTGCGCGATGGCGTAAGCCGCACCGTTGTCCTTAGCGCTGGCGACCTTCAGGCCCGTGTTGATACGGTTCTGGGTCGTTTGCAGGTCAGAGTTGGTCTTGTTCAGGTTTTGCAGGGCAACCATAGCCCCGAAATTGGTATTCACGCTGTTGAGCGCCATGATTCTAGTCCTTCTTCTAGATGAACCGAAGACATTTTGTCGTTCGGCGGCATTTTGCCTGACCTCAAGGCTGCAAGGGACGGGCCACTGCGGCCATTTTTAAAATCGTCCATAAATATTTGAAATTATTGCGTTATATATGCGTTAAGCACGTCACTGACTGGGTATTTTTTGCCCGTGCGCGGCAATTTTTGCCCACCTCGGCATATTTTGCCCAGAGCGCGTTCCAAAAAGTGTGCAGCGGTTTTTGGAATTAAATGCGCGACAAAAAAATGGCAAAAAGAGACCGGAGGCCCAGCCCCGCAAAGATGGCGGGCGGGCGCTCCGGTTTACGCTTACTGGAACAGGCTGGTGACGATGCCCGGCGCCTGATTGGCGATGGACAGGGCCTGCACCCCAAGTTGCTGCTTGGTCTGCAAGGCTTGCAGCTTGGCGCTTTCCTTCGCCAGGTCCGCATCCACCAGGTTGCCGATACCGGCTTCCAGCGAGTCAGACAGTTTGCCTATGAAGACCGTATGCGCCTCCAGCGATTTTGCCGAAGTGCCCAGACGACCCAGAGCCGCAGAGACGTTCTCGATCGATACAGCCACCGCGTCGGCGATGGTTTTCGCCTGAGCCGCAGAGGTGAATACCGAACCTACCGACAGCGTGATATTGCTGCCCGTCAGGCTGAGATCCTGAGCCGCCACCGTCAGCGAGGACGAGGCGTCGGAATTGGCCAGGGGCGCGATGTTCGCCGCGCCGCTCTTGATCAGGTTCACACCGTTGAACGTCGCATTCGAGACCGTCTTCGAGATCTGATCCCGCAGGGCCTTGAAGTCTTCGTTCAGCGCGTTGCGGCTGATGGTTGAGAGCGTGGTGTCGGACGCCGCGAGCGCCTTCTCCTTCATCTGGATCAGCATGTCCGAGACGCTTTCGCCGGCCGAAAGAGCCACATCGACCGCCGATTTAGCGCGGTCGAGCGAGTCGGTGACCGCCCCGAGGGACGCCACATCCGAGCGCTGCTTGGTGGCAATGGCATAGATGGCGCCATTGTCCTTCGCGCTCGCTACTCTTAGGCCCGTATTGATCCGGTTTTGAGTCGTCTGCAGATCGCTGTTGGTCTTGTTAAGGTTTTGCAGCGCCACCATGGCGCCGACATTGGTGTTAATCGATACATTCGACATCGACGTAGCGTCCTTTCCATTCTGGTCGGGTTTCAAACGGCAATTTTGCCGCATAGCCATTTTGGCTTGACCCTCAGCACTGCAATGCCAGTGCCAGAACGGAAGACTTTGTTAAATATTTAATAGGTTGTTTTTATTGGTTATTTTATAATTGAAAATGACGAGAATCAGAGATTCTCGCCATTCAAATTAAGACTTACCCGGCAAATATTGCTTAAGGGAAAAATTAACCCAACGTGCCGCGCACCGTGCCGGCAAAGGCCGCATCCTGCGCGGGCGACGACGTGTCACGCGGCGCCAGACCCTGCATGATCAGGCGATTGACCTCGATCAGCGGCTGGATGTCCTCCTGCGAGCGCATGACCATCGAAGTGTGACGGTTGACCCAGATCGACAGCGAAATGATCTGCGCGCGCAGGCCTTCCGGCAGGCCGTTGCCGGCCAGCGCACAGTCAGACCCCAGCACCGACCACAGGCGGCGGTTCCAGTCGAGCGCATCCATGCGCTTGGCGATTTCACTCTTGTCCAGACGATCGGCCTCCATCAGAGCCCGCGTCACCTGTCCGAAAAGGCGGTACTCCGTCTGACGCGGATCTTCAGACCGCAGCGTCGCCTTCTGGTAGGCTTGTAGAGACATTCGATAATCTTTCGTCTTCGTATTCGATAAGCTTACGGGCGCCCATCAGGGCCTTGTAGTATTCGCGACCCATGATGGCCTTGGAGACCAGCACGCAATCGGCCAGGACCGCCGGATTGGCAATGACGCTCATGAACTCGGTCATCCGGGTCAGGAATTCGTCGTAGTATTTTTCCGCGCCCGCTTCGTCCAGGTACATCATCATGACCGGGAAGTAGATGTGGCGGGCGGGCGAGGTGACCTCCGACGCCTGCATGATATCCTTTTCACGCAGCACCGAAGCCTTGTTTTGCAGGACCAGCGAGCAACGACGGTCGCCGTTCTGCACGACCGCACCATTAAGGACGAATTTTTCACCCGGCTTGAGCGAGAGTTTGAGCGGCATAGATATCCCCTTGGCCACGGCCTGAAACAGTCGCTTCAGGACACAGCCTGAGACGAACTTAACCCTTACACAGTTAACACCAGGTTTCAGGCGACGCGGGCGGCAGCAAGTTTATGACGCCGTGTCCGTTACCGTGGTCTTATCGAATCAAGCCATAAGGATGACATGACTATCGCAGAATGTCGCTTTTTTGATGAAATTGCCGCAATCTGCTTATAATACAAGGCCTTGCTGCGGGAGCTGGATATGCCGAAAAAAACCTGGCCCATGACATCCGGTCAAAAGCCCGCTGCGATTCCCTTCGACCTGCCGCCCGAAATCGCCCGGCACCTGACGCCGGCGGTCGCCCCAAACCCCGAGCCGGGCCCCGACCCGAAGCCTGCCGCGACCTTCGATCCGGCGAAAATCCGGGTATCCGGCGACGCCGCCCTGCCCCAGCCCGTCGGCAATCCCGACGATCAGTCGATCATCCTCGGCGACTCCCTGTCGAACGAGGCCCTGCGCGTGCTGCTGGAGACCACGGCCCACATCAAGCAGCTTGAGCTGCTCCATAAGCTGAAGGACGCGCTCGTCCACCTCAAGGACAGCGAATTCAAAGAGGCCGGGGACGACGCGCTCAAGGCGCTGGAGGTCGACGAGAAATGCGCCACGGCGTGGCACATACTGGCCATCAGTCGCGAAAAATCCGGCGACCTGAGCGGTGCCTTTTCCTGCTACGAAGCAGCGATGCGGCTTGAGCCGGAAAATATCGGCATCGCCAACGATATCGGGCGACTGGCGTTTTTCATGGGGCTGCACGAAAACGCCGAACAGTTCTACCGCTACGTCCTGAAGCGTGAGCCGTTTCACCCGGAAGCGATCAACAATTACGCCAGCTCCTTGCGCGAGATGAGCCGCCTTGAGGACGCCATCGAGGTTCTGCGCCCGGCGCTGGAGCAGACCCCGGACAATGCCGCCCTGTGGAACACGCTGGGAACGGTGCTGAATGCCCAGGGCGATCTCGACACGGCCCTGATCTTCTTCGACGAGGCGCTGAAACACGATAAAAGCAACGGCAAGATCTGGCACAACCGCGGCCTGATCCTCGGCAATATCGGCCGCGTCGATGAGGCTATAGAGAGCCTCGATGAAGCGCTGAAACGGTTCGAAGACCCCAATCACGTCGAAGCGGCGCAACTGGCTCAGGCCTTCAACTACTTCCTCAAGAGCGATCTTGCGCGCGGCTGGGAATATTACGAGGCGCGCAAACAGACCCACGGCCACGACGGCATGAAGTACCTCACCGACATCCCGCAACTGGATGTCATGGCCGATCTGCGCGGTCAGTCGGTGTTCATTTCAACCGAACAGGGGCTGGGTGACGAAATCCTGTTTGCGACTCTCCTGCCCGATCTGCTGGAAGAGCTGGGCCCGGACGGCAAGCTGACTCTGGCCGTCGAAAAGCGTCTGGTGTCGCTGTTCCAGCGGTCGTACCCGCAAGCGCACGTCACGCCGCACCTGACCGCCAAACACAGTACCTATCAGGTGAGATTCTATCCGGAAATCACTGATGTTGCACCCTATTCCGGTTTTGCGGTTCTGGGCGATTTCCTGCCGAAGTATCGCAAGACCGTGGCCGACTTCCCGAAACGGACGGCATTCCTCACCCCCGATCCGGACCGCGTCGCCTACTGGAAGGGCGAACTCGACAAGCTGGGGCCCTTCCCCAAAATTGGCCTCCTGTGGAAGAGTCTCGTCAAGCATTCCCGCCGCGACCGCTACTACTCGCCGTTCGAGTCGTGGAAGCCGATCCTGCGCACGCCGGGGCTGATTTTCGTCAATCTGCAATATGGCGACGCCAGCGCCGAACTGGCCGAAGCGGCGCGCGAAGGCCTGACGATCTGGAACCCGCCGGGCATCGACCTCAAACAGGACCTCGACGACCTGAGCGCCCTGTGTGCCGCCGTCGATCTGGTGCTGGGGCCGTCGAATGCCACCAGCAATATCGCCGCCGGCGTCGGGACGCCGATCTGGCTGCTCACCCCGCCCAATTCGTGGCCGATGCTGGGGACCGACTATTATCCGTGGTACGCCGTGGCGCGCATGTTCGTCAATCCGGACCTCAGCGACTGGACCCCGGCCCTGACCGCCATGCACGAGGCCTTGATCGAGGAGATTGCTGTAGCGATCGATGCCCCGCCCGCCGCCGATCTCGCCCGCACCTATCAGCAGGTGCAACGCGCCCTGCTCATGCGCGACTGGGACGACGCCGAGGCGCAGGCCCGCGCCCTGACCCACGTGGCACCCACCCATTCCGGCGCGTGGCAGGCTCTGGCCACCGCCCTCGACCGCCTCAACCGCCTGCCCGAAGCACTCGACGCCTATCAGCGGGCGCTGGGCCTTGAGCCGGACTCGCTCGATATCGCCGCCGATCTGGCGCAACTGGCCTTCCGCATCGGTCAGTACGATATGGCGGAACGCTTCTACGCCCACGTCATCGCCCGCGACCCGACGCACCTGACCGCTGTCAACTACTATGCGGCGGCCCTGCGCGAGCAGTCGAAATACGACGTCGCCATCGCAACCCTGCAAACCTATCTCGGCGAATATCCGAAACAGAGCGAGTTGTGGGACACGCTGGGCACCATATTGATGGCTCAGGGCGACCTCGATACCGCCCTGATATTCTTCAATGAGGCAGTGAACCTCGACAACAGTCTGGCGGCGCGTTTCAACCGCGCCTGCGCGTGGATGGAGCAAGGATTGGCTGACCAGGCCCTGCCCGATATCGAGGTCTGCCTCGACCGGTTCAGCGAACCGTCGAACCTGCGATCCGCCGAACTGACGCTGGCCTATGCCTATCTGGCGTTGGGGCGCGTCGCCGATGGCTGGAAGGCCTATGAGGCGCGGCATATGCAGGGGACACCGCAAGCCGTGGTCCATGAGATCAATGTGCCGCGTCACGATCCAAAATCAACGATTGATGGAAGGCGTTTGCTGGTGGTCGCGGAGCAAGGCCTTGGCGACGAAGTCATGTTGGCAACCCTGCTGCCGGATGTCCTGCGCGATCTGGGTGAGGGACATCTGACCCTGGCGGTAGAACCGCGTCTGGTGCCGCTGTTCAAACGCGCTGCCCCGCAAGCGACGGTTTTAGCCCACCATACGCGCTTTGAAGACGGTCTGCGCCACCGCAGCGTGCCGGATCTTGAATTATCAACGATTGATGAATGGGTCTTGCTGGGCGATTTCCTGCCGGTCTATCGCAATGACACAGCGGCCTTCGCGGCCTCCGGTGCCTATCTTCAACCTGACCCGACGCGCGTGGCCTTCTGGCACGCGGAACTGGCCAAATTCGGTGACGGCCCCAAGGTCGGGCTGTTGTGGAAGAGCCTCAAGAACGACAGCCGCCGGTCACGCTTCTATTCGGCGCTCGATCAGTGGACGCCGATCCTGTCGCAATCCGGCCCGGTCTTCGTCAATCTGCAATATGGCGATGTCGAGGCCGAACTGACCGAGGCGAAGGCCGCCGGATACCATATCTACAATCCGCCGATCGATCTGATGAACGATCTGGACGAACTGAGTGCGCTTTGCGCCGCACTCGACCTGATCATCGGCCCGTCGAACGCCACGACACAAATCGCCGCCGCGACAGGGGCGACGGTGTGGATGCTGCTGCCCACCGGCACGTGGACGACGCTCGGGACGGATCATTATCCTTGGTACCCCAAGGTCCGCCTGTTCCAGCCGCAGCATAACGACTGGGCCGCCCTGCTCTCACACGTGGCGATAAGCCTCAAGGCCTTAAGCTTATCGAGCGTTTAGTGCGCCATATAGAGGTTGAGGTTCGTATTATGCAGCAGGGCGCGCGTCGTGCCGCCGAAGGCGAATTCGCGCAGGCGGGACCGCCCGAAGGCCCCGGCGACCATATATTGCGCGCCATGCCGCTTATTGGCCTCGACCAGCGCCCCGATCAGATCATTGGTCTTGGACAGCAGGTCGATTTCGACATTCAGGCCGTGCAGCATATAGTAGCGCGCCAGCTTACCGAGATCGGCGGGGCTTTCGCCGACCGGCGCGCCGACGATGACGACCTTCGAGGCCTTTTTCAGTAAGGGAATGGCGCGGCGGGCGGCGCGCGACGACGGCTCCTTGCCGTCCCACGCCACGACGGCGGGGCCGGACAGGTCGAACGGCTGACGGGCGATAAACACCCCGGCACGCTCTTCCATCAGCACCTGCTGGAACGCCTCGGACAGAAGGCCGCGTCCGCGCGCGCTCTCATCCCCGAAAACCACCAGATCGGACAGGCGCGTCTCGACCGCCAGACACTGCCACACCGGTGATTTCAGCGGCAGGAAGACCTTGCTGTCGTAACCGAGCGCGTCGAACGCCTCGCGCGCGGCGGCTTCGGCCTCTTCGGCGGCGGTTTTCAGGCCATCCATGGCGGCGACCTGCACCGTGCCCATGAACCCTTCGCCCAGCCACGGGGCCAGTTCGGCCGGATCTGGCGGCGCAAACAGGAAGTTCAGTTGCGCCCCAAAGCCCGCCGCGACGCTGGCGGCGATATCGACGCTGACCGCTTCGGAGTCCGAACCCGATACCGGTATGGAAATACGCGCCCAGCTTTGAGCGGGTGCGGTTGCAGGGGTATCGGTCATGGCGGGCCTCCGGTTTTTGTGCATAGCTGCATTTCGGCGTGTCACGAACCGGCTAAATCGCTATGATCCGGTCGCCGCGATACGCGTCAACATTGCCTGAATATAGACCCATCCGGCCATTTTCGGCACGCGGCATATGGCCTCAAGCCATAAGTTTTCCGTCAATCCTTCGTGAGTTCCAATGCCTGTGCGCCCTCGCCCGTCTAAATCCGCTGTGGTGGCACCGCGCGCCTGGCAGCGCATGTTGTCGGGCCGGCGCCTCGACCTGCTCGATCCATCGGCCATGGATATAGAGATCGACGACATAGCCCTCGGCCTGTCGCGGGTGGCGCGGTGGAACGGGCAAACGACCGGCGAACACGGCTTTTCCGTCGCCCAGCACAGCCTGATCGTCGAAGAGATCTGCGCCCATATCGAGCCGGAGCTGGACACAAAATGGCGGCTGGTGGCGCTGCTGCACGACGCGCCGGAATACGTCATCGGCGACATGATTTCCCCGTTCAAGGCGGCTCTGGGGCTCGATTACCGCCGCTTCGAGGATCATCTGGAGCAGGCGATTCATATCCGCTTCGGCCTACCCGCCAAAATACCTGCCGCGATCAAGACCCTGATCAAGCGCGCCGATCACGCCTGCGCCTATTTCGAAGCCACGCAACTGGTCGGGTTTTCAGACGCCGAAGCACGACAGTTCTTCGGCCAACCGCCGGAAGGCTATCATCTGACCATCGATCCCCTGCCTACACGCGAGGCCTGCGTGCAATTCGTTGACAGGTTCGAGGCTTTAAGCGAACGGTTAAGCGCGCAATTATGAGGGCCTCGTTTGTCCGTTAGCCTGACCATCGAACTGTCCGCCGTCGTTGTCACCATTAAGGACAACGAAGCGATGGTCCTGTGCCTGAACCTGCCCGACCGGCGGGTGGCCCTGCCGTCGGGACCGTTCATGCCCGAGGCGCACCGGACGTTCGACCTTGCCGTGCGGGCATTTGTCGCCGAACAGACCGGCTTTTCGCCCGGCTATGTCGAACAGCTCTATTCCTTTGGTGACGAAGGCCGTCAGGGCCTCAGCTCTCTGGCCCCCGAAGGTCCGGACGAACAGCAACGCGTCATTTCGCTTGGCTATCTGGCCCTGACCTCGGACAGCGCCTTTCAGTCGGCCTTATCGGCATCGTGGCGGCCCTATTCGGCATTTTTCCCGTGGGAAGACTGGCGCAAGGGCGAGCCCGCGACCCTGTCTGGCTTACGTCAGGCCCTGCGTCAGTGGTGCGACGATGCCCCGGACCTACCGTCCACCGCCGATCGCCGGGGACGGATCGAGACCCTGTTTCCGGCTGATGCCGACCACTGGAACGAAGAGCGCGTGCTGGATCGTTACGAGTTGCTCTACAGCGCCGGACTGATCGGGGAATCCGCACGACCGTCGCAAACATCTGTTTCCAGCGGTTGCGAGATGATGTCCGACCATCGCCGCATCCTCGCCACCGGTCTGTCGCGGTTACGAGGTAAACTAAAATACCGCCCGGTGATTTTCGAGCTGATGCCTGAACGGTTTACGCAGCTGGAATTGCAAAAATCTCTGGAAGCTGTATCGGGCTTCGGCCTGCACAAGCAGAACTTCCGCCGCGCGCTGGAACGGACGGGGTTTGTTACCCCGACGGCGGCCTACCGCGACGACACCGGCGGGCGACCGGCGGAATTGTACGCCTATAACCGCGATCAGTTCCGCTTCAGTCCGTCGCTTGGCCTGAGCCTGCCGCGCGCTTAATTTAAGCCGCGCGGGCGGCCATTTTCGCAGCCTGAGCCATCCAGTTTTCGCGCATGATGCGCTTGGCCGAATGGATGCGCGCCGACAGCCAGGCTACGTGTTCCGGCGTCCAACTGGCCACCTGCCAGTAATGGAAAATGCCGAGATCGTTCAACTCTTTCTGGTTCGGTGCCCCGATACCCGAAATGAGGGTCAGGTCGTCGGCCTTGCCGTCCGGCCCGCGCAGACGATGCGGTTCAAGCCCCGTCCCCGCTTGTTCGACGGCGGCTTCGACGCTTTCCGGCGTCATGGCCGACAGCATCGACGCCTTGGGGCGCGACGTGCGGTCTAGCGTTTCCAAAACCGGTTCCGCGACCACCGTTGTGGCAACGACCGGCGCTTCGATATGCGCCATGATGGCGGGTTCGAGTTCGGTCGACACGCCCACTGGCGCAGCCACCGGGGCCGTCGTCGCGACCGGACGCAGCGGAATGATTTCCGCCGAGGTCATCTGACGGGCGGCGGCGACCATCGGATCGGACTCCGTCTGACGGACGGGCTCGGGTGCCGCAAACACAGGTGCGTCATCAAAGACCGAAACCCGGTGCGCCTTGCGCTTCGGCTTGGGCGACAAAAGCCAGCCGACCGCGCCACTGATCAGAAACACCCCCAGCAGCAAGGCCGCCGATTGCAGGATAAGCAGTAACATAAATCCCCCTTAACCGGCGCGGCGCGCGAGGAAACCCGTCGCCAGCCCCAGCACCGCGACCCCCAGCAGCAGCCAGCGCAATTCAAAGATCAGATAGAGCATGATCGACCTTTCCGACGGCAATGCTGATGGGTTTTTGCGTGGTATCGGTCACGACATCAAGCGCCGGACCGTACAGATAGCCTTCGCCGCGCGGGGCATAGGCCTTGATCGTGTCCGGCAGTTCCGGCTGCAAGGCGCGCACAGCGGCGGCGGCCTGCGCCAGACGCGCGGTAGCACTGGGCGGCGTCGCTCCGGCCTTGAGGCTTAAGTGAACATTGAGGCCATCGACGCGCGCATTCACATCGTCGATGCCCTCGGATTTGAGCGCCGTATCGACGCGCTCCGTCAGCGAGGCTTCAAGTGGCGGCAGCATCTTGTACAGACTTACCGCGCCACCGCCCGCCAGCAGCAATAATCCCAATCCCCATACCGTCTTCGACGACATGTCCTACCCCTCGAAATACCGCCGATGAAAATCGTTAACGAGTTAACCCCAAATCCCGGCGGCTGACAATAGCGCCGGAGACACACTTATTGCCCTGCACCCTATCGGCTCTGCATGACAGCGCCAAGACATACCCCTGAGGGGGGAATTGAAGAGAAAAGGATTGACCACGAACGACACGAAAAGCACTAAAAAGATGCGTCATCTTCTGCGCGAAGCGCTTGAAACCTGAATGGTCACACTGTTGAAAATTTGCCCTTCGGGCGAAGATATATCAGCCTGCGTTTTCGTGCTTTTCGTGTTTTTCGTGGTCAAAAAAAAAACGTCCGATGCCAAAGACACCGGACGTTCAATTATAAATTCAAATCAACCGCTTATTTACCGACGTTAATGGCCGCCTGAGCCGCCGCCAGACGCGCCACGGGAACGCGGTACGGCGAACAGGAGACGTAATCGAGGCCGACCTTCTGACAGAAGGCGATCGACGCCGGGTCACCGCCGTGCTCGCCGCAGATGCCCAGCTTGATATCCGGACGGGTCGTGCGGCCCTTGGTGCGGGCGATGTCGATCAGCGCGCCGACGCCATCGGGATCGAGCGAGACGAACGGGTCCTTCTCGAAAATCCCCTTTTCGATATAGGGGTTCAGGAAGCGGCCCGAGTCGTCGCGGCTGATGCCATAGGTCGTCTGGGTCAGGTCGTTGGTGCCGAACGAGAAGAACTCGGCCGATTCCGCCAGCTTGTCGGCCAGCAGGGCGGCGCGCGGCAGCTCGATCATGGTACCGACCTTGTACTCGACCGATGCGCCGCGCTTGGACAGCACGCCATCGGCGATACGGCGAGTCAGGGCGACCAGATTGGCCATTTCTTCCTTGGTCGCGACCAGCGGGTGCATGATGTCGGGCTTGGGGTCGAACCCTTCGGCCTTGACGTCGGCGGCGGCCTCGAAGATCGCCTCGACCTGCATCTCGTAGATTTCCGGGAAGGTGATCCCCAGACGGCAGCCGCGCCAGCCCAGCATCGGGTTGGTTTCCGACAGTTCCTTGGTCCGCTTGAGCAGCTTTTCCTCAGACACTTCCGTGGCTTCGGCGACGGCCTTGATATCGTCGGCGGTATGCGGCAGGAACTCGTGCAGCGGCGGATCGAGCAGACGGATGGTCACCGGCAGGCCGTTCATGATCTTGAACAGCTCGACAAAATCCGACTTCTGGTGCGGCAGCAGCTTGGCCAGGGCCTTGCGGCGACCGGCTTCGTCATCGGCGAGGATCATTTCGCGGACGGCGGTGATGCGCTCTTCGTCGAAGAACATGTGCTCGGTGCGGCACAGACCGATGCCTTCGGCGCCGAAGCCAACGGCGGTTTTGGCGTCGGTCGGGGTTTCGGCGTTGGTCAGCACCTTGAGCGTACGGAATTCGTCGGCCCAGGCCATGATCTGATGGAAGTCGTCGGAGAATTCCGGCTCGATCATGCGGACCGCGCCCTTGAGGATTTCACCGGTCGAGCCGTCCAGCGTCACGATGTCGCCGAAGCGGAACACTTGACCACGAGTCGAAAACTCGCCGCGCTCGGTCGAGATGACCAGCTCCCCGGCCCCCGACACGCACGGACGCCCCATGCCCCGCGCCACGACCGCGGCGTGCGAGGTCATACCGCCGCGCGCCGTGACGATGGCCTTGGCGGCGTGCATGCCGTGGATGTCTTCCGGCGAGGTTTCGTCGCGGACGAGGATGACGTCTTCACCGGCGGCGGCCAGACGCACGGCGTCATCAGCCGTAAAGACGATCTTGCCGCAGGCCGCGCCCGGCGAGGCCGGCAGACCGCGCGCGATCAGGACGCGCTCGGCCTTGGGGTCGAGCATCGGGTGCAGAAGCTGATCCAGCGCCGACGGATCGAGCCGCATCAGGGCTTCCTGCGGCGTGATCAGGCCTTCTCGAGCCATGTCGACGGCGATTTTCAGCGCCGCGCGCGAGGTGCGTTTGGCGTTGCGGGTTTGCAGCATGAACAGCTTGCCCTGCTCGACCGTGAACTCCACGTCCTGCACGTCGCGATAGTGGTTTTCGAGCTTTTCGACGGTCGATTTGAACTGCGCGAAAACGTCCGGCAACGCCTCCTCCATAGAGGGGTTGCGCTCGCCCATTTCTTCGCGCGCCTTGACCGTCAGGGTCTGCGGCGTACGGATGCCCGCCACCACATCCTCGCCCTGCGCGTTGAGCAGGAACTCGCCGTACAGCGACGCATCGCCCGTCGAGGGGTTGCGCGTAAAGGCCACGCCGGTCGCCGAGGTGTCGCCCATATTGCCGAAGACCATCGACTGAATATTGACGGCGGTGCCCCAGTCTTCGGGGATGTCGTGCATCTTGCGATAGAACTTGGCGCGGTCGTTCATCCACGACCCGAACACGGCCTTGACCGCACCCCACAGCTGGTCCTGCGGGTCCTGCGGGAAGTCGTGGCCCAGTTCGCGCTTCACCAACGCCTTATAGTCGACGATGATGCGTTCCCAGTCCTTCGCCGTGATGTCGGTGTCGATCGACACGCCCAGACGGTCCTTATGGTCGTCGAGCACGTCTTCGAAATTGTGGTGGCTGAGGTCCAGCACGACGTTGGAATACATGGTGATGAAACGGCGGTAGCAGTCGAGGGCGAAACGGCGGTCGCCGGTCAGGGCCGCCAGACCTTCGACGGTGGCGTCGTTGAGGCCGAGATTGAGGACCGTGTCCATCATGCCCGGCATCGAGGCGCGCGCGCCCGAACGCACCGAGACCAGCAGCGGATTTTCGACCGAGCCGAAACCCTTGCCCGTCGAGGTCTCCAGATTTTTCAGCGCGGTCGCGACCTGTTCGACCAGATCGTCCGGCAGGGATTTGTCGTTCTTATAATAATGGACGCAGGCTTCGGTGGTGATGGTGAAGCCCGCCGGCACCGGCAGCCCCAGGGCCGACATCTCGGCCAGGTTGGCGCCCTTGCCGCCCAGCAGGTTCTTCATCGTCGCATCGCCGTCCGCCGCGCCCGCCTTGAAGGCGTATACCCAGTGTTTCGACATCGAAAATCCCTCTTTCATTTGTCTGATATATTATTGTTTTTACATGAAAATATTTCATGTGGCTTTTTGTGAGCCATATAAACACGCTGGCGATCACGCCTAAATAGATTATTGTAAAAATTCTTTACTGTTGGTCCGCCTACATTGCAGCGCAATATGTATACCATTGTGGCGGCGTGCCTCAAGGGGTGCCGCTCCGGCAAGGTGATCACAACCCCTTTACTGTGGCCGTAAAAGCCCGAATACACGTGCAAAACGAAAACGCGGCAGCTTGGAAAGCTACCGCATTTCATCAGATTATCCGTTTCAGGCCAGCTTCGATAGGTCGGCCACGCTGTCCATCAGGCGGCGTAGCGCGTTCAGCAAGGCCAGACGGTTTTCGCGTTCGGCGGGCACCTCCGAATTGACCAGCACGCCGTCAAGGAAAGCATCGATATCCGGACGCAGCGCCGAAAGCGCCGTCAGAGCCTCGGCAAAGCGTTCATCATCGACCTGCTTGTCGAGGGTTGGGGCCAGCGACAGGGCCTTGTGGACCAGGGTCACCTCGACCTCAGGCGCGCCCGGCAGAACCTTCGGCGCATGATCGGGCAACGCGCCCTTCTTGGTTTCGGCGTTGAGGATATTGGCGATGCGCTTGAACCCGGCCTCCAGCGCCTCACCTTCGGCACCGGCCAGCACCTCTTCCAGCGCACGGATGCGGGCGATGGTGCGGACCAGATCGTCGTCTTTGGCCGCAAAGGCGGCTTCGATGACGTCGAAGCGCACGCCTTCATCCTTCAGCATGACCTTGAGACGGTCGGCGAAGAAGTCGGCGAATTCGGCGCTGACCGTGCGGTAGTCGCGGAAGCTCAGGCGGGCGTTGTCCACCTTCGGCGCGTTGGTGACGTGCTCGAACTTGATATCGAGATCGTAGTCGCGGTCGGTCGGGATGACCCAGACCGGGCTTTCCTGCAGACCGGCGCGGAAGTCGCGCAGATAGTTCTCATAGACCTCCGTCTCGCCTTCGGCCCAGCGCGGACCGGCCGACCCGCGCCAGTTTTCGGTGTCGACATAGACCGCCTGATCCGGACCCGCATAGATCAGCAGGGTCTGATACCAAAGCGCCACCATGTCCGACAACGAGGCACGGACATTGTGCTGACGCAGGATACGCAGCACGCCCAGCGCCGCCCGACGCAGCGCGAACGGGTCTTTCGAGCCCGTCGGCTTTTCGTCGATGGCGAAGAACCCGACCAGCGTATCGATCTTGTCGGCCAAGGCCACAGCCGCCGACACCGCGCCTTCGGGTACCGAGTCGGAGGGCCCTTGCGGCTTATAGTGTTCGCGGATGGCGTCGCGCACATCGCCGGGCAGCTTGGCGGCTTCGGCGTAGTAGCCGCCCATGATCCCTTGCAGTTCAGGGAACTCCCCGACCATGTAGGAGGCCAGATCGGCCTTGGCCAGACGCGCGGCCTCCTTCGCCATGCCCGCATCGGCGCGCAGCAGCGGCGCGAGATTCCCGGCCAGCGCTTCGATGCGCGCCACGCGTTGCGCCATGGTGCCCAGCTTGGCGTGGAAGGTGACGCCTTTCAGCTTCTCAAGCCACTGATCGAAATTGCCCTTGCGGTTGTCTTCGGACCAGAAGAACACCCCGTCCGACAGACGCGCCGACAACACCTTGGCGTTGCCGCGCTTGATTTCCGCGCCCTTGTCGGCAGCCTTCATGTTCGAGACGATGAGGAACTTGGCGGCCATTTTTTGCGTCGAGAGATCGCGGACGGCGAAATATTTCTGGTGCGTGCGCATCGAGGTCTTGATGACCTCCGGCGGCAGGGTCAGGAACTTCGGGTCCATATCGCCGAGCAGCGGCGTCGGCCATTCGTTGAGACCGGCAACCTCTTCGAGCAGACCATGGTCTTCCATCAGGGCGCACCCGGCCTCAGACGTGACCTTGTGCGCCTTTTCGATGATGATCGACTGACGTTCGGCGTGGTCGAGGATGACGAAATTGTCTTTCAGACCCTGCTTGTACGACTTGAAATCGCTGACGGCGAAGGGCTCGCCCGACGACAGGAAACGATGGCCCTGAGTCAGGTTACCCGACGTGACGCCACCGATTTCGAACGGAATCACCGCGCCGTCGAACAGGAAGATGATGCGTTTCAGCGGACGCACCCAGCGGAAGCTCGACATACCCGAGCGCATCGACTTCGGCCACGGGAAGGCGAGGATGACCTCTTCAAGGATGCCCGGCAGGACTTCGGCGGTTTGTTTGGCAGGCTTTTCGATCCGCGCCAGCCACACGCCGTTTTCCAGCACCAGCTGGTCCTGAGTCAGGCCGACCTTGCGCAGGAACCCGGCCATGGCCTGTTCCGGTGCGCCCTCTTTCGGCCCCTTGACCTCTTCGGATACGGCAGCCTGCTCCAGTGGCAGGCCTTCGACGTGCAGGGCCAGACGGCGCGGCCCGACATAGGCCTTCAACGTTTCCCACGTCAGGCCCTGCGCCTTGAGTTTGTCGCCGAACAGACGTTCGAAATCGCGCGCGGCCTGAAGCTGCATGCGCGCGGGGATTTCTTCGGAGAAAATTTCGATAAGTAATTGTGCCATCAGAATTAACGCGCCTCTTCCTGAGCCGCCCATTCGAGCGCGCAGGCCTTACACAGATCACGGATGCGGCCGATATAGGATTGCCGTTCGGCCACCGCGATGGCGCCGCGGGCGTCCATCAGATTGAACAGGTGCGACGCCTTGAGCACGTGGTCGTAAGCCGGCAGAACAAGCTTGTAACCGAGCGAATTTTCCGTGTTCAGTATCTTGGTGACCTGACGTTCCATGTCTTCGAACTGACGCTTGAGGGTCGCCACGTCGGAGGCCTCGAAATTGAAGGCCGAAAACTGACGCTCCTGCTCCTTGAACACGTCGCCGTATTTGACACCGTCATTGTTGAATTTGAGGTCGTAAACATTGTCCACGTTTTGCAGATACATGGCCAGACGCTCAAGCCCGTAGGTCAGCTCGCCCGACACCACATCGACCTCGATGCCGCCAACGCCCTGGAAATAGGTGTACTGCGTGACTTCCATGCCGTCGCACCACACTTCCCAGCCGAGGCCCCACGCGCCCACGGTCGGGTTTTCCCAGTCGTCCTCGACGAAGCGGATATCGTGCACGTCGGTATCAAGCCCTATAGCCTTCAGCGAGCCCAGATAGAGGTCCTGAAGATTATCCGGGTTCGGTTTCAGGATGACCTGATACTGATAATAGTGCTGGAGGCGGTTGGGGTTTTCGCCATAACGCCCGTCGACCGGGCGGCGCGACGGCTGCACATAGGCGGCCTTCCACGGCTTCTTGCCCAGCGCCCGCAAAACGGTGGCCGGGTGCAGGGTGCCCGCGCCCACCTCGACATCATAGGGTTGCAGCACGACGCAGCCCTGCTGGCTCCAGTAGTGGTGCAGGGTCAGGATCAGGTCCTGAAACGAAAGGGGCGCTTTGGTGTCTCTAGCCATAGATTTTAAGCCGTAATTTGGTTTGGCGGCGACCATAGAGAGGTGCGCCGCACCGGGCAAGCTTCGGGTGCAAAGAAAACCTGTTCAGATCGCGGAGAATCGCGCTTTGCTTCTACCACCCTTAGCCCAGTGGGGAGAAGGTGGCACGAAGGGCCGGTCAGGAGGGGGGGCAAAATGCCCGGCTCCGGTGTTGCCCCCTCACCCCGACCCTCTCCCCCATGGGGAGAGGGGGAGACGCACCGATGGCTTCAACCAAACCCACCGCCCGCGACATCTTCGCCGCCCTGAAAACCCCAAACGCCTGGCTGCTTCTGGTGCTGGGGTTTTCCGCGGGCCTGCCGTTCCTGATGACCGGGGCGACGCTCGGCTTCTGGATGCGTGAGGAAGGCATCAGCCTGACAATCATCGGCTATATGGGCTGGATCAGCCTGTTCTACGGCTTCAAGGTCGTGTGGGCGCCGTGGATGGACAAGGTACGCCTGCCGATCCTGCACGCCTGGCTGGGGCAGCGGCGATCCTTCATGTTGCTGGCGCAGGCGGGCGTGATCCTCAGCCTGATCGGCATGGCCGCCATCGGCCCTGGCGGCAACATCTGGGCCTTTGTGGCGGTGACTCTGGTGCTGGCCCTGAGCGCCGCGTCTCAGGAAATCGCTATCCATGCCTGGCGCATCGAACAGACCGAAGGTCAGGCCGCCGAAGCGCTCAACCCCACCCTTTATTCGCTGGGCTTCAAGGTCGCGGCCATCGTGTCGGGCTCTCTGATCCTGCTGCCGGCGGAAACCTATGGCTGGCCTGCAACGGTCACCGGTCTGGCGGTGCTCATGCTGATCGGGGTCGGCGCGACCCTGATCGCCCGCCCGTCAACCGCTGAGGCCCTGACGCCGCAAGTGCCCTACAGCTTCGACACCTATGTCACTGAACCGCTGAAAAGCTTCTTCCGCGAACACACCCAAAAAGGTTCTTCTCTGGCGTGGTGGATACTGGCGACCGTGGCGCTTTATCGCCTGCCCGACTATCTGATCGGCCCGGTCGCCGGACCGCTTTATAGCGATACCGGCCTGAGCAATGCCGACATCGCCTATGTGCGCTCGACCATCGGGCTGGCAGCCTCGTTTGCCGGTGTGGCTCTGGGCGGTGCGTGCCTGTTGTGGCTCGGCATCGAGCGCGCCTTCTGGCTGGGGGCGGTAACCGGCCCCCTGTCGAATATATGCTTTGCGCTGATGGCCAGCTATCCGGGCGAGGTGTCGGTGTTCGGCGGTACACTGATCGTCGACAATATCGCCAATGGCATCGCTGAAACGGCCTTCATCGCCTTCCTGACCCGCCTGACGGTCAAGGAACACACTCTCACCCATTTCGCCCTGATGTATTCAGCCGCCGACCTTGCCGGCAAGCTGCTGAAAGGGTTTTCGGGGCAGATCGTCGATTCGATGACACCCGATCTGGGGCTGTTCGGGGCCTATCAGGCCTTCTTTGTCGGCACGGCCCTTGCCGGGATTCCCGCATTGATTCTTTGTCTGATGCTGCGGCATCGTGGGCTATTTAAAAGCGCCTGAAACGGGTGTATCTTCGTTCGGCGCTATAATAAAAAGTAGCAGGGCCGAAATGAAAATCACCAATACCTTCATTACGATAGCCGAAGATTCGAAAACCCGTCAGGGCACCGTACCGCCGCACAAGGACGGCCCAAGGACGCTGGCGCGACTACACTTCGATCTGCTGGAAGCGCATCCTTACGAATACACGATCGACGATCTGAACTTCACCGTTCACGCGCTGAAAAACGGCATCGACCGCGAGGATGTTGCGGCCCGCGCAGCGTTTTTATCGAAGGGCCATCCGTGCATGCGCGCCTCGCCCCTGACCAAGACCTACGGTTTCGGCGCCCACTATAATCACGCGGGTAAGATCGCCATTTACCCCGCCGATTCCGTCGCCTATCACAAGTTCCTGAAAGACCCGGAGGTCAGGGTCGAAAAGGCCATGCGCAACCGGCGCGCGGTTGAGACGGCCTAAGGCTCACTTCAACATACAGGCCTGCACCCACGCATTGGGCCAGTCCTGACGCAGTCTGGCAGCCAATCTGTCCGCATCGGCCTCTGTATCGCACAGGGCAAAACACGTCGCGCCCGAGCCCGACATGCGGGCAAATCGTGCGTCTTCGTAGGTCTCCAGCGCGCGTAAAATCTGCCCGATCAGGGGATGCAGCGCCATCGCCGGGGCCTCAAGGTCGTTGCGCGTGGTGCGCAGAAACGCGATGAAATCCCCCGATATATCCGCGTCTATGGGTTCGAACGACCCTTGCGCATCGTAGGCCCTGAACACGGCGGGCGTCGAACATGCGATGCCCGGATTGATCAGCACCGCCGCCAGCGACGGCACTTCGACCGGTGTCAGCACCTCACCGTAACCTTCGGCAATCGCGGCTTTCGACCACAGGCACATCACACCATCGGCTCCCGTCTGCGCCGCGACGGCTTCCAACGCCGCGTCAGACATGTCCGGCGCATAGGCTTCGCGCAGCAGGTGCAGGACCGCGCCCGCGTCGGCGCTACCGCCCCCGATACCGGACGCCACTGGCAGGTTCTTGGTCAGGTGGATATCGTGCCGATCCACGCTCACGCCCGTGGCCGCCTCGAACCGCCGCACGGCGTTCAGGATCAGATTGTCTTCGCCTGTACTTAGGCCCTCAGCGAACGGCCCGTCGATAGTCAGCCGACCCTGCCCCGGCGACAAACTCACCTCGTCGCCATAGTCGGCGAAGACCACCAGACTACGCAGAGGATGATAGCCCCGCGCATCGGGCGCGGCGACGTGCAGGTACAGATTGACCTTGGCCGGGGCCAATCGGGATATTTTGGGCATCAGCTTATTTGGTTTTGATAACCGGTTTGGTCACGGGCTTCGGCGCCGGTTTCACCGCATCGGCCTCGGCCAGCTTCTGCGCCGCAAGCTTATCCGCCGCCTCGATCTTTGCGGTCACGCTGGCTTTCTGCGCGTCGTCGGCCTCAAGCGTCAGGACGCGCGACCACTGGAACTTCGCTTCGATATCGCGGCCCATGGCGTTATAGACGTCGCCCAGATGTTCGTTGATTTCCGGATCGGCCGGTTGCAGCGCGATGGCGCGCTCGATCCACAGCAGGGCCTGATCGTTATCCCCCTGCTTGAAATAGCCCCAGCCGAGCGAGTCCATGATCGCACCCGACCGCGGGCTCTTGTCCAGCGCCTTGCGCACCATCGCCACGCCTTCGGGCAGGTTCTCGTTGCGGTCGATCATGCCATAACCGAGCAGATTCAGCAGTTCCGGGCTATCCGGTTGGAACGCCAGACCCTTTCTGGCGGCGACCTTGGTCTTTTCCCAGTCGCCCGACGCCTGATGCAACACAGCCAGCGTGAACCACGACTGCCACGTAAAGGCCCCGTCGCCGTATTGCGCAACGTAGTCGTCCATCAGTTTGATCGCGCCCGCCGTGTCGTCCTTTTCCCACAGGATGCGGGCGCGCTCGACCGCGATGTCGGCGTCCTTCGGATTGGCGGCGTTCAGGCGGGTGAAAATCTCGAACGCCCCGTCGAGGTCGTCGGCTTCCTTCAGGCCCCAGGCGGCGCGCAACTGCGCTTCCTGATAAAACGGCGAGTCCGGCTCAATCGACGCCCACTCCTCCTGCGCCGCCTGTGTGTCGCGCATGCGGACCAGCACCTGCCCGGCCAGAAGCCGCGACCGGTCCTGAGTGCGGGCCGCGTCGGGTGTATCCGGCGACGAAAACTGCGACAGGCGTACCGTCGCCAGCGCCATTTCAGGCTGCTGCTCCGACGCGTAGAGCGTCGCCGACAGGAACAGGCTGTCGGCCATGATCAGTCGCACCGTCGGCTTTTTCGGTTTGCGATAGCCCTTGGCATCGAGCGTCTCCAACTGATGACGGACCAGCCGGTCTTCGGAGACGCTGAGGATATCGGTATAGATCTTGCGCGCCTCGTCCTTGCGACCGCGACGCTCCAGAAACGACGCATAATAGGGCCCGAACAGGACATTGGCCGGACCGGGCTGACAGATCAGCTTATAGACCGACTCGGCGTCGGCATTGCGGCCTTTCAGTTCGAGCAGACGCGCCTGATTGGCGGCTTGCAGGAAGACGACCAGCCGGTCGCGCTTGCTGGCCGATTCGGGGCTGAGTTCGGCGATCAGGCCGTTGTCGATGGCCTTGTCCCACTGCTTCGCCTCGGCATAGATCAGCGGCTTGAGCAGCAAGGTCGTGCGGTCGTTGGCGTCGAGCGCGACGGAGGCCTCGATGGCGGTCACCGCCGCCTTGCCGTTGCCCGAGCGCACGGCATCGAGTGCCCTGACCTGCGTGCCGAGATTGCGGGAAAAGCGGCTGCCGGATTCCGGCAGGTGCTTCGCGGCAAAGTCCATATCGCCGCCCAGTACCGCCGCCAGAAAGGCGCGTTCACGCAAGGCGTTGTTGGCCGGATCGGCGTCCGCCGCCGCCATCAGCGCCCGCGCCGCGGTTTCCGTGTCGCCCTGAGACGCCGCCAGCTTACCGACCAGATAATCACCATAGGGATTGTCGGTAAAGCGCGCATCACGCGCCATGGCGGGCGCCGCCAGACACAGGAGCGCCGCAACGGCAACGGCGGATTTCAGGATAGACTTCATAATTGACGCTTTCGGACTAGGCTTGTCATGCAGTGAACCCGCGAAACAAGGCTGGATCAAGTCCTTAAACAACTTAAAATAATGCCAAATTCAGGCGAAGGGCCGCCCCGAGCCTGAATTTGTCGATATCCACCACCACTTTTGTCCCTCGTCAGAGGGGCAAAAGTGAGAGGATTACATATTGGGATAGTTCGGCCCGCCGCCGCCTTCGGGCGTCGTCCAGACGATGTTCTGGGTCGGGTCCTTGATGTCGCAGGTCTTGCAGTGGACGCAGTTCTGGGCGTTGATCTGGAAACGCGGCTTGCCCGCGTCCTCGACGATCTCATAGACCCCCGCCGGGCAGTAGCGTTGCGCCGGTTCGGCATATTTGGGCAGGTTGATGGCGATCGGCACCTCCGGGTCTTTGAGACGCAGATGGACCGGCTGGTCTTCCTCGTGGTTGGTGTTCGAAATGAACACCGAGGACAGCTTGTCGAAGCTCAGCTTGCCGTCGGGCTTGGGATAGGCGATCGGCTTGAAGTCCGCCGCCGGTTTGATCGACTGGGCGTCGGACTTGCCGTGTTTCAGCGTACCCCACGGCGACCAGCCGCCGAAGAGGCCCGTCGTCATCATTTCAACCCCACCCAGCAGCGTGCCGAGCGTCGTGCCGAATTTGGTCAGCAGCGGCTTGACGTTACGCACGGCGTACAGTTCGCGCGCGATGTCCGACGCCTTATAGGCCGCATCATAGGCTTCCAGAGTCGACGGTGCGTCGCCGGACGCAATGGCCTTATAGGCGGCATCGGCAGCCAGAATGGCCGACTTGACGGCGTTGTGACTGCCCTTGATGCGCGGCACATTGACGAAACCCGCCGAGCAACCGATCAGCACCCCGCCGGGGAAGCTGAGCTTCGGCACCGACTGATAGCCGCCTTCGGTGATCGCCCGCGCGCCGTACGACACGCGCGACCCGCCTTCCAGATGCTCGCGCACCACCGGGTGCTGCTTGAAGCGCTGGAATTCGTCGAAGGGCGACAGATACGGGTTCTGATAGTTCAGGTGAACGACGAAGCCGATAGCCACGAACTCATCGCCGAAGTGATAGAGGAACGACCCGCCGCCGGTTTTGTCATCCAGCGGCCAGCCAAGCGTGTGCTGGACATAACCCGGCTTGTGCTTCGCCTTAGGTATTTTCCACAACTCCTTGATACCAAGGCCGTATTTCTGATAATCGCTGTCCTTGTCGAGCTCGTACTTACGGATGACTTGCTGCGACAGCGAGCCGCGCACGCCCTCGGCGAAGAAGGTGTATTTCGCCCGCAGTTCCAGACCCGGCTGATAATCGCCCTTGGGCTCGCCTTCGCGGTTGAGACCGAACACGCCCGCCACGACCCCGGCCACCGCGCCGCTATCGTCATAGAGCACTTCGGAGCAGGCCATGCCGGGATAGATTTCGACGCCCAGAGCCTCGGCCTGTTCGGCCAGCCAGCGCGCCAGATTGCCGAGCGAGCCGATATAGCAGCCGTGGTTCTTCATGTAGGACGGCATGGGCAGGGCCGAAATATCGAGCGCGCCCTGCGGCCCCAGATAGATAAAGCGGTCCTCAGTCACCGCGGTTTCCAGCGGTGCCCCCAGTTCCTTCCAGTTCGGGAACAGTTCCGACAGGCCCGACGGGTCGATCACCGCGCCTGACAGGATGTGCGCGCCGATTTCCGAGCCCTTTTCGAGCAGGGCCACGGAAATGTCGCCGCCGTCGGCCTGCACCTTCTGCTTCAGACGTATTGCCGCCGCCAGGCCCGCCGGACCGCCGCCGACGATGACGACGTCATATTCCATCGATTCGCGTTCAACTGCGGCGTCGGACATGTCTCTAAACCCTCGGTCGCGCCTTTCGCAGAGGCGCGTTTGATTATGATGTTTGATCTTTTGGCACAGTTTCCGTAAAGACTGTAAAGACCCTCATCGGTTCTTTTTTCGCAAAGTGTCCGCGCCGCCATGCCGCCAAGCCCCCAACAGATCCGGGAGTGGGAAAGCTATCTCAGCTTTCTGAGCGACCATGAGCTGGAAGACACCTTCGATCCCGAGCCTACTAACCGTCTTTTGGCGGAAAATAAATCGCGTTTTGCGGGCGGCCCGGCCAATTCCGCGCAAGCCAGCACCTTGGCCACGGTCACACCCCTGCCGATCGCGACGCGCGTCAATGCGTTGCGGCCGGAAAACCTGAAAAATTTCAATCTCGATCAGGCCGTCACCCTGGCAACCGCGCTGGCCTCTCAGGCGCCAACGATCGAGGCGCTTTATACGGCCATCGACGGTTTTGCCGACGCGCCGATGCGCTACGAAGGCGGCAAGGGCGTAATCAGGGGGCGCAGCGCGACTCAAGGCGAGGTCCTGATCATCGGTGAAGTGCCGGACGCGGACGAAGACGAAGCGCTGGAGGCGTTCACGGGCAAACCCGGTCGTCTGGTCGATGCGGCTTTGAAGGCGCTGGGCCTGACCGAGCGCGCCACCCTGCTGCCCGGCCTGTTCTGGCGTCCGGCAGGCAGCCGTCCGGCGACCGACGAGGACGTGGCCCTGACCGCGCCGTTCATGACGCGCCTGATCGAACTGAGCGCGCCGAAAACCGTGATTCTGCTTGGTGGGACGGCCATTCGCGTGACCTTGGGGACCAGCGACAGCGTCCAGAAACTGCGTGGCAAGCCGCAGGACATCGCCCTGCCCAACGGCACCAAGGTGCCCGCCTATGCCACCTTCCCAGCGGCGTTTTTGCTAACGCAACCCTTGGCCAAGAAGGCGTTCTGGGCCGATTTCCTCGCAGCGACGGCCTCTCTGTAATTGGCCCTCACATAAGCGTGCAAGCCGTCAGACTTGCTTTTGCATTAAGATTTGATTAGACTTTCAACTGCATCCTTGATGGGCATCATGACCAATAGGTCACTGGGGGATGCTGATTTAGTACATCGTGATTTCGCGCCGCGATTTTCCGGCCTGACGGTGGACACTCTACGACTCGGATCAACAACGACGGAGAGCCCCCTTGACCAGAGACGCGATGCGCGCCCGAAACCTCCGTGCCCTGATCACGACGGCCACCGCGCTGACCGGCCTTTGCGTGGGTTCCCCCCTCCTCGCCCAGACGGGCGACAAAACCGTCGATGCCATCCTCAATGCCCCGCAGAACGCCTACAAGGGCGTGGTGCAACTGGTCTCGGCGTCCGACACCCCGAAAAAACCCGTCGCCTATACCAGCCTCAAGAAAGTCGCCCCTGCCAATCCGGCGCTCGATAGCGGCCTGTCGCCGTGGGATGCGCAACTCTATCAGGCGGCGTTCGATGCCATCGAAAAAGGCGATTTCGCCGCCGCCGACGCCTCGATCGAAAAGATCACCGACAAGAGCCTGATGGGCTATGTCGAGTTCAACAAGCTCTTCCACGCCGGTTACACCGCCTCCTACGAAGAGCTTATGAGCTGGCTGGAGCGCTATCCCGATCATCCTCAGGCCATGCGGGCCTGGAACCTGGCCAAGCGCAAGAAACCCGACGGTGCCGAAGACCCACCGTTTCCGAAGCTTGAAGGCGCACAGAAACTCTCCGGCGTCAGCTTCAATCAGCCGCAAAAGTCCGAAGTCAAGGCCGCCACCGCCGGTCCCGACTCGGCCCTGACGCCCAAATCGGCGCGTTCGGCCTATAATGACGGCAAGCTGGATCAGGCGATCCGTCTGGGCGTTCAGATCGGCGACCGCTGGGTCGCGGGCCTCGCGGCGTTCCGGCTCAAGCGCTATGACGAGGCGCTGAAACACTTCGATTTCGTCGTCAACGACCCCAGCCAGAACGCGTGGAGCCAGTCGGGCGGCGCCTACTGGGCCGGACGCATCGCCACCAAGCTGGGCCGCAAGGACGAGGCCGACCTCTATTTCAAGTTCGCGGCCTCCTTCCCCTTCACCTTCTACGGTCTGCTGGCCGAGCAGCGTCTGGGCGTCGAGCCCGCCGTCATGCGCGCGCAAAAAGGCCTGCCGCCGGTATTTCAGGAAGGCACGCGCGGTGCCTATGCCGCGACGCTGAACGCCGATTTCGACTGGGCCAAGGGCAATCCGCAGGCAAAGCGCGTCTCGATGCTGGTGCAACTGAACCGTAAGGGCGAGGCGAAGACCGAACTGCAAACCGCCATTCAACGTTCGCCGGATCAGGATACGCGCAACAACTGGCTGGCGCTCGCGGCCGCGCACGACCTGTCGGTCAATCAGGTCAAGACCTCGGACCGCCTGTTCGACGCGTCTAACTACGCCATGCCGGACCTTGCGCCCACCGAAGGCTATAAGATCGACAAGGCCCTGCTCTATGCCTTTGCCAAAAAAGAGAGCAAGTTCAACGCCAAGGCCAAGAGCTATGCCGGGGCCTATGGCCTGCTGCAACTGATGCCCGCCACCGCCTATGTGGTCACGCGCGACTCCAGCCTGATGAGCAAGCCGGATCAGTTGCTCGACCCGGCGGTCAATCTTCAGGTCGGTCAGGATTACGTGCTGAAACTGTCCTCATCAGGGATTATCGACGGCGATCTGCTGCGCGTCGTGGCCGCCTATAATGCCGGCGAAAAGTGGGTGCAGGACGCGGTGCGCTCGGTCGGCGACGACGCCGACTCGCTGCTGGTCATGGAATCAATCCCCGTGGCCCAGACCCGCCAATATGTCGAAGAGGTCGTGGCGTCCTACTGGATCTATCGTCAGCTTATGGGCAAACAGAGCAAGTCGCTGGCTCAGGCCGCGTCGGATTCAAAGATCATCGACGTAATGGCGGATCACTGATTTTTTTCTAGCCGCGCATTTAATTCCGAAAACCGCTGCACACTTTTCGGAATGCGCTTTAACTCTTCTTTATCGGCGGCTTTGGCGGGAAACCGAGCAAATAGGCGATGAAGCCGAAGAACTTGCCGAACAGCGACAGATACCAACTCCCTTTGCGGAAGCGCTCGCCGTTGGTCGTCAGGCTAACCGGGATCGACCGCAACCGCGCCCGGCCAAGCGCCAGATCGATGCTCAGGTCCTCGAACGCCACCTGATCCTTATAGCCGCCGACCGCGTCGTACAGCGCCCGCGACAGGAACAGGCCGTGGTCGCCCGACGGAATGGCCATCCAGCGCGAATTGAAGGCTACCACCTCGGCCCATAGGCTGGCGAACCACGACGGATCGTCGAAGGCCAGCCGGAAATAACCGGCGCGCAGCGGATGATGCCGCATATGGGCGCGGACGTGCTCCATCCAGCCGTCGCCGAGCAGCGAATCCGGATGCAGGATCAGCAGCCAGTCGCCCTTGGCCTCTTTGCATCCCTGCCACAGTTGCAGGCCACGATTGGCGTCGGCGCGGATGATCGTACAGCCGGTCGAATCGGCGATTTCCAGCGTCGAATCCTCCGACCCCGCATCGACGATGATCACTTCCTTGATCAGACCTTCGACCACGGCAGGCACCAGCGCGCCCAGCGTGCGCACCAGCGACGCTTCGGCATTGAGGGTGGGAATGACGACGGAAATCAAGAACTGTACCTAACGCGAAAAAACCCCGACCAGCTCGACATGGCCGGACCACAGGAACTGATCTATAGGCGTGACGTGCTCCAGTTTAAAGCCCGCCGCCGTTAAAATCTTGGCATCGCGGGCAAAGGTTTGCGGGTTGCAGCTGATGCCGACCACGCGACCGGCTTTCGAGCGGGCGATCTGCCCGGCCTGAGCCTCGGCCCCGGCGCGCGGCGGGTCGAAGACGATGGCGTCGAAACCGGCCATTTCCTCGGCCACCACCGGCGCGCGGAACAGGTCGCGGACCTCTGCCGTGATGGGCTTGAGGCCCGGCGTGCGTCCGATCGCGGCCTTAAGCGATTTGAGCGCTCCGCCGGCCGTATCGGCGGCATAGACCGAGGCGGTCTCAGCCAGCGGAAAGGTAAAGGTCCCCGCGCCGCAGAACAGGTCGGCGACCGATTTCGCACCGCTCACCGCCGCCTTGACCAGCCCCACCATATCGGCTTCGGACTTCGGCGAGGCTTGCAGGAATGAGCCCGTCGGCAGTTCGACCATCGCGCGCCCGAAACGCACGGCAGGCAGGCGCACCTGATAGAGGATTTCGTCGGACAGCGAGATACGCGCCAGATCGGAGGTCTGCGCGATCATGGCGATTTCCATCCGCGCCTGGGCGCTCAGGCCACCGCTTTTGGTGCGTTCGACACCGCGGATATCGATGTCGAGCCCGGTCTGCGACACGGTGACCGACAGGATCGGCGCCGATTTCGGGTGCTCGAACAGATGAGACGCGATCTCGGTCAACACAGGAATAGCCGCCACGATGATCGGATCGGCGATCGGGCATTCCTCGATGCGCACCTGATCCCACGACCGGCGCAACTTGTACCCCAGTTCTGTGCGCACGATGCCTTTGGCACCCTTGAACTGCTTAGCGTGCAACCCGACGCGACGGCGCGTACCCGGCGGCGTGGTCAGGATCGGCCGCACCTCGGTCTCAAGCCCGGCGCGCGACAGCAAGACCTCAAGCGTCTCCTGCTTCCACTGGCTATAGGGCAGCAGGTCCCAGTGCTGGAGGCTGCATCCGCCGCAGACAGTGAAGTGCTTGCAGGCCGCCTCGACGCGCTCAGGCGACGGCGTCAGGACCTCCAGCAGCTTGGCGTGGTCCTTGTCGGCGCGCACCCGCACCTCTTCGCCGGGCAGGGTCAGGGGCACAAACAGGCCGTCGGCAGTGATACCGTCGCCCTGAAAGCCGACTTTTTCGATTTTACACGTCAGTTCGCTCATAGGGAGGCCTTAGACAGTCTGTGAGAAAACCTGAACAAAAATCTGAAAAAAAGTTTCGATGGTTTCGTGGGTCTGATCTGTCCCACATGCCCTCACCACCCCGTAAGCATTGTTTTCTTACGCTAATTTCCCGATTTTGCACCTCAATGCTGCCGCCTGAAAAAAGCGAACCTGAACGAAGATGAACGGGTTTCTCAAAAACCGTTCAGGTTCGGAGACTTATAAAGGGTGTCATCAACGGCCAAGGCGATCCCCGCCGACGCTCACGAAATTGAGGAATAACCACCATGACCAAGATCAACACCACTAAGAAGATCATTCTGTCGGCCGTGGCCTCGGGTATGCTCCTGAGCGCCGGTATGGTCGGCACGGCCTCCGCTCGCGATCGTTACGACGACCGCCGCTACACTGAAAACTGCGGCGATCAGAAGAGCAACAACAAGACCAATGGCGCCATTCTGGGTGCCGTCGCCGGTGCGGCGGTCGGCAACGGCGTCTCGGCCCGCAACGCCAAGACCGAAGGCACCATCCTGGGTGCGGTCCTCGGCGGCGTGATAGGTGCCAAGGTCGGCTCGGACAACACCAAGTGCCAGTACTACGGCAACAGCCGCGACCGCTATGACGACCGTTACGACCGTCGCGAGCGTTACGACGACCGCTATGACCGTCGCGATCGCTACGACCGTCGTTACTAAGTCCTTCTCCCCGAAGAGCGTCCCTTCCTGAGGGATTCCAGATCGACTTGCCCCGCCTCTCATCCCCCGGAGGCGGGGCTTTTTTTGAGTCTTTACAGACGCGCATCTGATTCCAAAAACCGCAAGGCACTTTTTGGGATGCGCTTTCACAGACGCGCATCTGATTCCAAAAACCGCAAGGCACTTTTTGGGATGCGCTTTCGAGGCCCTTAGATCCCCTTCTTCTGGTTCCAGGCCAGTGCCTTGGCGCCCCAGTAGTTCCACACGCCGCTCAACAGCGCCGCCGAAATACCCGCCGCGAACCAGTGGAAGCCGAAATAATCCTTCAGCAGGATCGCCACGCCAAGGCTGAGGATCGCGCCGATCGAGCAGGCGAAATAAAAGCCCAGAAGCCCGGTCAGCATCGGCCAGCCTTTGAGGCGCTTGTCGCGGAAGGTCAGGATATTGTTGAGCCAGAAGTTCCACGTCATCGACAGCCAGATGGCCAGACCGTAATTGATGATATCGTCCCAGCGCACCTGATAGCGATAGAGCGGCAGGGCCCCTTCGACGCGCAGCAGATAGTGGCTGACCGCCAGAACCAGCGCATAGACGAACGCGCCCGACACGCCCACCAGCCCGAACAGGACGAAGCGCGCCGTGATGATGCCATTGGTGGCTTTTTCGACCAGCAGCGCCGCCAGATCGAGCACCACGCGGATATCGAGTTTCGATTCGCCGCCCTGACGCTGACGCAGGGCCGCCTTGACCTCACCGAAGCGCGGCTTGACCCTGGTCGAGGCCACGACATCGACCAAAATCTTGAAACCCACACCGGTCAGGTTGGGGCGCGCCGTATCGTACCAGTCGCGCGTCATCATGAAGCAGCCGCTCATCGGGTCGGTCAGCGGCACCTTGAGCACCAGACCGGTCGCCAGAGTCGCGGCCTTGGACCCCAGATCCCGGATAAAGCTCAGGCCGGTATCGGTCTTGCCGATATAGCGCGAGGCGCAGACCAGATCCTTGTCGCCGGCCAGAATCATGTCGGCCAGGGCGCGGATCGCCACCGGGTCGTGCTGACCGTCGCCGTCCATGATGCCCAGCACCCGGCCCTTTGCGATATCCCAGCCCTTGATCGCCGCCGAGGACAGGCCACGCTCGCCCTTGCGCACGAACAGGCGCACGCGCGGATCGGTCTTGCCCAGATCGAGGACTTCGGCGGCGGTATTGTCCTTGGAATCGTCATCGACGACGACGATTTCATAGTCGATGCCGGTCAGGTGTTCGCCGATCTCGGTCACGACGCTGCGAATCGCCGCGCCTTCATTCAGGGTACAGATAATGAGGCTGAGAGCGGGGGCATTGTCAGCGGCAAATTTTGCGTCTGGCAAAAAGAACTCCTAAAACATAAGGTCGGCGTCATCGCCGTAGGCAACAGGCCTTTCGCTTGTTATAGCGGCGACAAGATGTCCGCCCGCTATATCGCGGTTTACAAACCAACACCAGAGGGTGCTGGCTTCGAGGGGTGAAGGCCTAAAGATGTCCCTGTTTTCAGCGCCGGTAAAGCGCGCCCTGCTCATTTTCCTGTTCGCCCTGCCGCTCCTCAGCGGTGTGGTGGGCAAGATCAGCAAGTCCAATGCCTGGTTCGGCGACTATCGCGCGGTGGCCTGCGGCGCGCAAAAGATCATCGACGGCGGCGCGCTCTACGACATGAACCTCAAGTGCGAGGACATGGACGGCACGACGGCGGTCTATGTCTATCTGCCCGTGGTGGCCGAGGCCTTTGCGGCGGTTGTGCGGGTCATCGGACAGGACGGGTTGTTCGTGCTCTATACCGGGCTTTACGTCCTCAGTCTGGCAGTACTGTTCTGGGGCACCTATTGCGTCCTACCCGGTACAAAGGAAGACAGTACAGAGACGGAAAGTGTTGCCCCCACCCTCATGCAGAAACTGCCCTTCGCCGCCTTCCTGACCGGCAGCGCCATCGTGTGGGGTAATATCGCCGTCCTCGGCCACGCCGCCGTGCTGGCGTCGGCCATGACGGCCCGACGCTTTCCGTGGCTGTTCGTCGCCGTCGTCGCCCTGTGCGGGGTCGTCAAACCGGTGTTCCTGACCTATCTGGCCGTCGTGCTGTTTCTCGATTTCAGCGTGTGGAAACGCCTGGGCCTGTTTATCGCCGGCGCCGTCGCCGGGGTGTTGCCGACCGTCCTGTTCGCCGCCGAACACAGCCCCCTGTCCGAACAGTGGCGGCAGACCCTGTCCTATTTCGTCTATAGCCTGACCCCCGGCGAAAGCTTCTACGGCTGGCTGTCGCTGGTCGGTATCCGCGCCGACAGCTCCATCGCCTCCATCGGCTGGCTGGTCTTCGCCGGGCTGATGACCCTCAGCGGCCTTGCCATAGCCGAAGGGCTCAGACTGAGTTCCCGCGCCCGCATCTGGCTGGGCCTCAGCCTCGGCGTGCTGATGATCCCGCGCCTGATGTCGCAGGACGTCTTCCTGATCGGCGTCGGTCTGGTCTATGCCGCCCTTCATGCGCGCGACCTCAGCGCCCCGTCAAAGCCCCTGATGGTGTTCAAGGACCGCGGCCTGACGATCCTGACCGTCCTTTGCCTGTTGTGCCTGATCGGCGGTGCGGCGGAACTAGGCGATTACACGACCCGACTGGCCACTCTGGGTCTTAGCCTCTATGTCCTGACGCTCGGCGTCCTGACCTTCGCGCAGCGCCGCGACATCGTTCTGAGCGCCCTCCTGCCCCGCCTGAAGACGTCCCCCCAATGACCGTATCCCCGCCTCCCGTCCGCAAACCCTGGGTCACCACCCTGTGGGTCGCCCTGTTCACCATGCCGGTCTGGTCGTCGCTTCTGGGGCGGATGCTCAAGGGCAAATGGTGGCTCAACGATTTCGATTCACTCATCTGCGGCGCCGATCACCTCCGGCGCGGCCTGTCGCCCTACGCCCTTATGCCCGTCTGCGCCGGCATCAACCCGGCACCCTTCGTCTATCCGCCGGCGATCGCCGCGTTTTTCGCTCCCCTGACGGCCCTGTTCAGCTTCGATCAGTTGCGGCTCATCTATGCCCTGATGCTGGTGCCCGTGGTGGCGCTCAGCGTCTGGTACGTCTTCATCAAGGCCTTCCCGGAGATGAGCCTGCGCTGGCGCGCGCTCGGCTGCGCCATCCTGACCGGCAGTTCGCTGGCCAGCGGCAATGTCAGCCTGATCCTGCACGGCGTGATTCTGGCGGCGGCCCTGTACCTCAACCGCAGCCGCTGGCCGTTCCTGATCGCGGTCGTGACCGCCGCCTTCATCAAGCCGGTCCTGCTCACCTATCTGGTCGTTCTGCTGTATCAGGACCGTAAGATCCTCAGCCGCATCGGCTTCACCCTGATGGGCGCGGTCGGCGGGATCGCCGCCTTTTATGGGGTGTCGCACGGTAGCGGCCCCCTGCATGCGGAATGGCTGGCGCGGATGGATCAGATCGTCCTGACCCAGCAGCCGGGCATTAGCTTCTTCGCCTGGGCCTCGGTCTTCGGCGGCAGCCCGGACAGCCCGCTGTGGCTGGGCCTGCTGCTCGTCTATCTGGGCGTCGTGACTCTGGGCGGCTTCGCTCTGGCCGAGATCACGCGCCTGAACGCCGATCAGCGGCTCCTGCTGGGGCTGGGGTTCGCGCATCTGCTCAATCCCCGCCTCATGGATTACGACATCCTGATCCTCGGCCCGTTTCTGGCGCTGATCGCCCTGACGGCCCGCCATGCCGGGGCGACCGCCGCCCGGTGGGCGCAACGCGGCCTGTGGACGGTGACGTCCATCACCCTGTTTTTCAGCATGGCCGATATCGACGCCGTCAAGGCCGCTCCGCTCGGCATATTGCTGAGTGCGCTTCTGTGCGGGTTCGTCACGAGCGCGGTGGTCGTCGCCCACTGGCCGCTCTTACGGGCCGAGGCCGCCACCTTGCCCCTCAGGCTTCGCCAAATACTGGCACGAAAAATCTGAACCAAATCATCCGTCTGGCGATTTTCGTGACTTTTCGGCGACGGGCGTCTGAAAATTCGTATGAAAATTGTCTTTATGCTTTTTTTATATCAAAAACCGGGTTAGCCAACACAACCCCTACAATCAAGGCATCAGGTTTCCCGCACCCGACATTGCCACAAAGTCACATTTCGAGCCTCAATTTCTCCCCAATAAAACGCTTTGGTCAGAGCCTCGAAATCGGAGTCCTGCATGTCGTTCCTTTCCGCCGCTCAGCGAGGCCTGAGCCTTGCCGGCAAACTGTCCCCCGCTGAGGATGCCATTAGCTGGCTGAAGCGCGTATGCGGCACGACGGCGGCGCGGAACGGGCTGATCCTTGCCTTTACCCTCCCCCTCACCGCCGGCGTCATCGGACGCATCGTCAAGGGTCGTCCGTGGCTGGTCGATTTCGATGCCTACGCCTGCGCCGCGGAAACGGTCGGGCGCGGACAATCGCCTTACAGCCTGACGCCGGTGTGCGAAGGACTCAGTCCCACGCCCTACGTCTATGCGCCGCAGATCGCCAGAGCGTTCGCGCCGCTGCTCGACCTGATCGGCCATGACGCCGCGCGCGGGCTCTACCTGCTCGGCCTGTGCCTGGCGCTCGCCTATATCGGCTGGGTCGGCATGATCAAGGCCTTCCCCAAGGCCTCGCCGCTGCTGCGTATCCCCGTCTATGGAGTCCTGACCGGCTCCAGCATCGCCTCGGGCAATATCGGTATCATCCTGCACGGCCTGATCCTGTGCGGCCTGTTTCAGCTCGACCGGCGGCGCTGGCCGTTCATTGCCGCCGTCATCTTCGGCGCCCTGTTCAAGCCGACGCTACTGACCTGCCTGCTGGTGCTGCTGTGTCAGGACCGGCCCTGGCGTTCGCGTCTGGGTGTCGGGCTTGCCGCCGGAGTTCTGGGCATAGCCGCCTATGCGACCCTTGTGCTCACCGCCGGGGCGTGGGGCGACGACTGGAAGGCCAGCCTCGCTCAGATCGTCATGACCGAGCAGCCCGGCATCGGCCTCCTCGCGTGGCTGAGCTGGACCGGCCTGACACCGGACGCGCCCCTGTCCATGGGGCTGGCCCTGATCTATATGGCGGGCGTCGCCCTGACCGGCCTGCTGATCGCCGAATTCGGCCGCCTGAACGGCGAAGAACGCCTTCTCTTCGGCCTCGGCATCGCGCAGCTCGTCAATCCGCGCCTGATGGACTACGACATCCTCTATGTCGCGCCCTGCCTCGTCATCCTGCTGAGGCTTACGCGGCAAACGGGACGCACCGGTTACCGCTGGCTGAGCTGGGCCTTTCTGGCGCTGTTTACCGGTATACTGCTCATCAACCTGCTGGACGGCGATGCGATACCGATCATTCCGCTGTCGGTACTGAGTTTCACTCTGCTGCTGACGACGACCGCCGGGCTCATGCTGTGGGCGCGGCGCGGCCGGATACGTACCGGTCTTTCGGGACAGGCGACATCGCTGCCGGTCGCGACCGCCGCCGAATAAAAAAGCCCTCCGGTACAAACCGGAGGGCTTTATCATTACAGCGCGGCTTTCAGCCGCTCAAGCGCCACCGAGAGGCGCGCCTTGCCGTCTTCGGCATCCTTGAGACGTTCCTGATTTTCGCTGATGACCTCTTCCGGGGCCTTCCGGACGAACTCCGGATTATCGAGCTTGCGCCTGGTGCCGTCGATCGTCTTGGTGAAGTCGGCAATCGCCTTTTCCAGACGCGCGGCCTCGGCCTTAAGGTCTATGAACTCGGCCACACTGAGATTACCCGTCGATTCGGCGATGACGAACGGCACCGAGCCGGTCGGCGCGGCCTCGGCGGTGGTGACCTCACCCAGACGGCCGAGGAACAGGATCAGATCGCGGTGGGTCTCAAGCCACGCCTTCGTCGTGTCGTTGGCCCCCGTGAGGGTCAGCGGCACCTTGGCCGAACCCGGCACGTTCATTTCCGAACGGACCGAACGGACTTCCGAGATCAAGTCGATCAGCCAGTTAATCTCCGTATCCGCTGCCGCGTCGATGGCCGCCGCGTCATAGGTCGGCCACGACTGGACGATCAGGGCATTGGCACGGCCTTCCGTCGCCTGCCACAGTTCCTCGGTCAGGAACGGCATGACCGGGTGCAGCAGGATCAGGCACTGATCGAGCACCCACGCCGTCGTGGCGCGAATTTCGGCCTTGGCGTCGGCATCGTCGCCATTGAGGATCGGCTTCGACAGTTCGACGTACCAGTCGCAGACGACGTTCCACACAAAGCGGTAAAGGGCATTGGCCGCGTCGTCGAAGGCGCAGGCCTCCAGCGCTTCGGTCACCGTCCTGACGGTCTTGTGCGTCTCGCCGCGTATCCAGCGCGACAGGGTCAGCTTGACGTTCGCCGGATCGAAACCGACGGGCGCGGCGCATTCGTTCATCTGGGCGAAGCGGTGCGCGTTCCACAGCTTGGTGCCGAAATTGCGATAACCTTCAATGCGTTGTTTGGCCAGCTTGATGTCCCGGCCCTGACCCGACATGGCCGTCAGGGTGAAGCGCAGGGCGTCGGCGCCGAACTCATCGATCAGGATAAGCGGATCCATGACATTGCCCTTAGACTTCGACATCTTCTGCCCCTTCTCGTCGCGAACGAGGGCATTGATGACGACGCGCTGGAACGGCGCCTTGCCGGTGAAATGCAGACCCATCATCATCATCCGGGCGACCCAGAAGAAGATGATATCGAACCCAGTGACCAGCGTATGGGTCGGGTAAAAGCGTTCCAGATCACGCGTATTCTCCGGCCAGCCCATGGTCGAGAACGGCCACAGCGCCGACGAGAACCAGGTGTCGAGAACGTCTTCGTCCTGAGTCAGTTCGACGGCCTTACCGTAATGTGTCGCGGCGGCAGCGCTGGCCTCTTCGGCGGACATTTCGACGAAGATCTGACCGTCCGGCCCGAACCACGCCGGGATACGGTGGCCCCACCAGAGCTGACGCGAGACGCACCACGGCTCGATATTGCGCAGCCATTCGAAATAGGTCTTTTCCCAGTTCTTCGGCTCGAAGACCGTGCGGCCATCCTCGACGGCGGCCAGCGCTTCCTTAGCCAGTTCACCGGCATTGACGTACCACTGATCGGTCAGGAACGGTTCGATGACCACGCCCGAACGGTCGCCGTGCGGGACGATATGTTTGGTCTTTTCGATCGCCTTCAGCCAGCCTTCGGCCTCGGCGCGGGCGACGATCTCCTTGCGCGCGACGAAACGGTCCTTGCCGCGATAATCCTCCGGCACGCTGTCATCCAGCGTCGCAAACGCCGTCAGGATATTGATGACCGGCAGGTTGTGGCGCTTGCCGACCTGAAAATCGTTGAAATCGTGTGCCGGGGTGATCTTGACCGCGCCGGAGCCCTTGGTGGGATCGGCGTAATCGTCGCCGACGATGGGGATGCGACGGCCCGTGATGGGCAGGATGACCTCCTTGCCGATCAGGTCCTTATAACGCTCGTCGTCGGGGTGAACCGCCACGGCGGTATCACCCAGCATGGTCTCAGGCCGCGTCGTGGCGACGACGATATAGTCGCGCGTCTCGAAGCCCTCAACGCCCTCTTCGTCCTTGACCGGATACTGGAACGTCACACCATCGGCCAGCGGATAGGCGAAGTGCCAGTAGTGGCCATCGACCTCCTTCTGTTCGACTTCGAGGTCCGAAATCGCGGTCTGGAAATGCGGGTCCCAGTTGACCAGACGCTTGTCGCGATAGATCAGGCCCTGCTTGTGCAGGGTAACGAAGACCTTGCGCACGGCATCCGACAGGCCGTCATCCAGCGTAAAGCGTTCACGCGACCAGTCGCACGACGCCCCCAGACGGCGCAGTTGCCCGACGATGGTGCCGCCCGATTCGGCCTTCCACTGCCACACCTTCTCGACGAAAGCCTCGCGGCCCATATCACGGCGGCTGATGTTCCCGGCGGCCAGTTGACGCTCGACGACCATTTGCGTGGCGATACCCGCGTGATCGGTGCCCGGCAGCCACAGAGCTGCCTTACCGCGCATCCTCTCGAAGCGCGTCAGCACGTCCTGAAGCGTGTTGTTCAGCGCATGACCGATGTGCAGCGACCCGGTTACATTGGGCGGCGGGATAACGATCGAAAACGGCTCAGCCCCCTCGTCTTCGCTCGGCTTGAACGCGCCGGCGCTTTCCCACATTTCGTACAGGCGGGGTTCGGCGGACTTGGGGTCGAAGGTCTTGTCTAACATGATCGCTTTTGGGCTGTGTGCAGATACGGAAAGAGCGGCGTCTTAGCACAAGACGCCGCTCCGGTAACAGGTAAAAAGGTAAGCTCTTGTCTTAGCGGCGGGCTTGGCGCGCCAGACGTTCCACTTCCTCACGCACCGCCGTTTCGACGATAGCCGGCAGGTTGTCGTCAAGCCAGTTTTGCAGCATCGGGCGCAGGATTTCCGACAGCAGATCCTCGATCGTGCGGCCTTCCTTCGGCAGCAGGCTGCCCGAGGTCAGTTGACCGAAGGCCGAAACGGCGCTGGCGACCGTGCGTTCGGACACCAGGTGCTCGGTCGGGGCATAGTCGATCTTCGGGGCGGGCTTGGGCGCGGCCTTGGCGACCGGGGCCGGATCGAACGCGTCGATATCGCCGATGGAGACGGCCGGGGTCGGCGCGACATAGGGCGTCGTCAGCTCAAGGACGTCGTCGTCCTCTTCCTCGATTTCGGGCTCAGGCTCGGGCTCCGGGGCCACCGCTTCCACTTCGGGTTCCGGCTCAGGCTCGGGCTGGGCCTTTTCCGGCGCATCGTCCTCGGAGATGATCCGGCGGATCGAGGCGAGGATCTCTTCCATAGTGGGTTCGTGTGCGGTCTCGGACATGTGTGAATCGCTCGAAAGGAAAAATAGTGTGCCATAAAGACACGGCTTAGGGGTTTTTGGCAACTGCTAAGCGATGTTTTCGCCGGGGAATTTCGCCTCACAGGCTATTTTCTAAAGCCCGCACTCTGTATTTGCGTCTATCGAAACACAATTATGCTTAACAAGAGATAAATCCGCCGGAATCGGCCCCGAAATGCAAAAGGGCGGCAAGGGTTTCAGTCCCTGCCGCCCTTTAGATTTCAACCGCTTAGCTTATTGCCGACGCGTCGTGACGATCTCGCCCGACGAATCAGCCGTGCCGTCCAGAACGCGAATCACCGGCTCGAACGGGGTGAAGCCCTTGCGCTTGACCGAGTCGAAATTCTTTACCGGATCATAGGCCTCGACGCCCGGCGTCAGGGTGGTGGCGTTGAGGTCGCCCATTACCCCCAGAAGCTGCGACGCCGCCACATATTCGGCGCGCTGAGCATCGATGAGCGCCAGCTGCGCCGACCGCAGTTCCTGCTCGGCATTGAGCACCTCGATATTGGTGCGCAGGCCGACCTGCTGCTCGTACTTGACGCCTTCGGCGGCGACCTGAGCGGCACGGACCTGCTCCTGATTGGCCAGGGTCGCCGAACGGGCGGCGGTCATATTGGCCCAGGTGCTGGACACGTCCTGCACCACGCTGCGGCGGGCCAGCTCGACCGTGATCTTCTGTGCGTTGTGGCCTTCGGCGGCCTGACGGACGCGTGAGGAATTATAGCCGGCGCTGAACAGCGGCACGGTGAAGCGCAGGGTCGCGGTCGCCGCGTCGCGGCTGTCGAGGTTCTTGAAATCGTCGGTCGGGGCGCTGGCCCCATAGCCGGCACCGAGGGTCACGCGCGGCCCAAGGCCCGACTTCGCCAGCGACACGCGGGCCCGGGCGGCGGCTTCGGCCCATTTGGCGGCATTGAGCTGCGGGTTGTTGCCCTCGGCGCGATCCAGTGCCAGATCGAAGGTCGCCGGCAGGTTCGGCAGCGGCGGCGGCGCGTCGAGCGCGACCGGCGCCTGACCGACGATGGCGACATACTGGGCACGGCTGACGTCAAGCTGCGCCTGCGCCCGCGCCAGAGACGCCGAGGACGCGGCCAGACGCGCCTGCGACTGTGCCACATCGGTGCGGGTCAGTTCGCCGACATCGAAACGCGCCTGGGTTTCATCCAGCTGACGCTTGAGCACGTCGTAGTTTTCCTTGCCGATGCGCAGGGCTTCCTGATCGCGGCGGACGGCGGTATAGACGCTGATCACATCCGACAGCACCTGCGCTTCGACCGCGCGCAGGTCTTCGCGACCGGACCGCACATCGGCCTCGGCGGCCTTGACGCTCGCCGACAGGCCGCCCGAAGCGAACAGGGTCTGGTTGGCGGACAGGTTGAGGGCCGTGGTCGAGCGCGTGCCGACAAAGTCCTGATCGTAGTCGGTATAGTCGGTGCTGGCGCTGGCGTCGACCGTCGGCCCCAGACCGGCGCGCGCCTGTACGTAGGTTTCGTCCGTGGCGCGCTGCTGCGCGCGGGCGCGTTGCAGGGTCGGATTGTTGGCATAGGCCATCGAAATCGCGTCGGCCAGCGATTCTGCCGACACCGGCCCCACCGCCCCCATCATCGCCGCAAAGGACAGACCGGCCATCAGCAGGCGCGAAAGCTTGAACATCAAAATGGTTCCCTTGAAGATGAAGGTCCGCACCCCCGCCCGCCGGTCATGACATCGCCTGACCCGTTTGCGTCGCGCCCCCTCGGAAGACTATCGCCGCACCCTGACAGAAGGAACCGGGTTTGGCGAGTTACGCTTTTTTCACATTGGAAAATTTGAAACGATTTCGATGCGGAAGTGTTTTTTAAAACACGAAGCTCGACGTCTTGCCGAAGCCCGGCAGCAGCGACGGATTGGAATCGAAGCTGTGTGCCTCGGAAACGCCATGCGACAGACGGGTAAAGACCTTGGCATGGCCGACCGCGTCGGTGCGCACCACGACACCCAGACGACCGCCCGGCTTAAGCGCCGCCAGCCAGGCTTCGGGCACCTCGGCGACCGCGCCTTCGACGATAATGATATCGTATTGACCCTCGGCGGCGGTTTTGAGGTCGGCATTGACGACGCTTACACCAAGCGACGTCAGATAGGGCTCGACCACGGTCTGCACGCGCGCATCGGCTTCCTGCGCCGTCACATCAAGACCGGCGTGCTTCAGAACCGCGGCGGCATAGGGCGCGGCGATGGCCAGCACCGACTGACCGGCGGCGGGTTTCACGGCGTGCAGCAGCTTGGCGATATCGCGGGCCTTCATCAGGGCGCGACCGGGGGCGACCGAGGCCTCGACCTCGCCATAGGCAGCAAAACCCTGACCCGGCGCGACCAGACGCTCGCGCTCGATATGACGCATGGCCTTTTGCAGGGCCGCGTCGGTGACGTCGTTCACCCGCACCTGAGATTCAACCATGTTCTGACGCGCGGCGAAATAGTCCATTGGGTCGGGCCTTGATACAGTTACCGTTCTAGATTCTGCGCTTATAGGCGTTTGCGCGCGCCGCTTCAATGTACGGCGCGGGCAAACGACGTCGAAATCGCCGCCTGTGGCATTTTTTCCTGTAAATAATTCCACGAACGCATTGAAGCGGCCGGAATCATCTGATAGCAGGGCTGTCTCGCGATCTTGAGCATGCCGCGAAAAAGTGGAAACCGGTTTTTCGCGCCAGGCATGCGACCCTTAAGGGACTAGATTGCGCATCGGGACGGATAACCGCAACTGCTTCGTCCCCGGTGTTTTCAGGTAAGGCCTGATGGCGGAGCGGTTACGCAGCGGATTGCAAATCCGTGTAGCCCGGTTCGACTCCGGGTCAGGCCTCCACCCCCTCCATTTTCATAAAAAACGCTTTCCCGTAACGGGAGTTGCAAAATTAACGCGCCATTAACCCAAATCGGGCGAAGTAGCCTTGTCTTTGCTTTTTTGAAGACACCCACCATCACCAAACTTTCAAGGCCCGGGCATCTGTTCGGGCTTTTTCTTTGGGTGTTGGATCGCGTGGCCAAAACAAAAGGCCCCGAACCGAAGTTCAGGGCCTTTGTGGCGATGCTGGCTCCCCGGACAGGACTCGAACCTGTGACAAGTCGATTAACAGTCGACTGCTCTACCAACTGAGCTACCGGGGAATATTCAGCAGCGAGGACGGGCCTATAGCAAGGGTTCCGCCGGGAACGCAAGCCTTAAGCTGCAAATTATCCACCAATTTGAGTTTTTTGCCGCGCAGGATCAGAAAAGCACGGTGACCTGAGTACCGCCCCCCGTCAGGGGCCGGTCCACGTACCAGACGCCGTTCTCGATCCCGGCGCTGGCCGCCGGGCGCGGGGCGCGCAGGATCAGGGGATGGGTTTCGTAGGACTGACGCGACCGCGCGCCCACGACCAGCCTCTGCCCGATCGCCGACGCTTCCAACGGAATGAGCACGCTATATATGCCATCGGCGCCGGAACGCACCTCGGCAGCCTTCTGGCCGTTCAGGTCGATCTCGATCAGGGCGTCGCTTTCGGCCCGACCCGACACCGACAGCGCGCCCCCGGCGTCATAATCAGCCAGAGCCAGCAGTGGCGCCTGCGGCCACAGGGGCAGGCCCGGCGCGCCCATGCGCAGGAATACGGCCCGTGGCGGCTCGTCTATCCGCGTCGCCGGGGGCACGAACAAGCGCCCCTGGGCCTTCATCAGGCGTCCCTGCTGCTCCATCGACAGGTCGTACAGGCTGCCGCCCGGCGTCTGCGGCAGGCTGGCCTGAAAGCGCCCGTCCTTGCCCGCCGTCACGCCATAGGCCTGCCCCGTGATGCTGGTCAGGCGCACACGGCCTTCGGCGGCTGCCGTGCCCGTCACCAGCAGCTCGCCCGCCGCCGTCACCGCCACAGACGTGACTTCGGGTGTCTTTTCGTAGCCCAGCGCGCTCGAATCGTAGGCAGCGGCCTCTTTCGTCTCCGGCCCGGCCTGCCCACAGCCGGACAATCCGCCCGCGGCGGCTGTCAGGCTGAGGAGGACGAGGCAGGCGGTTTTGCAGGACATCATGAAGCACGGCCGATCTGATAAAGCGCTTGTCGAAATTCGTCTTCCGGGCTTAACCTGAGGACGCGCGCCAAACGCAGACTTTTATTATCGTTAATAGTCTTGACCCTAAGATCATATCGTTTTCGCCATCGCCCGATCAATAGCGATGGCCTGTAATTTAAGTACCACCGAGGATACCCGTATGCCCGACGCTTCGCCCGCCCCCCGCCGCCCCGTCCTGTCCGTCTGCATCTATTGCGGGTCGTCCGACGCGGTCGATCAGCGCTATAAGGACGAAGCCTTCGCGCTGGGGAAAATTCTGGGCAGCAACGGCCTGCGCCTCGTCTATGGCGGCGGCGGGGTCGGCCTGATGGGCGAATCGGCGCGCGGCGCGCACGAGGCCGGCGGCAAGGTGCTGGGCATCATGCCGCAGTTCCTGATGTCGCGCGAACGTCTCTATGACGACGTGGAAACCATCGTCGTGCAGTCGATGCACGAGCGCAAGATGATGATGTTCGAGGAATCCGACGCCTTTGTGGTGCTTCCCGGCGGCGTCGGCACGCTGGAAGAGGTCATCGAGCTTCTGTCGTGGCGGCGTCTGGACCTGCACAAGAAGCCAATCATCTTTTTGAACTCAGGCGGCTTCTGGGAGCCGTTCTTCAAACTGGTCGAAGCCACCATCGCGACGAACTTCACGCCGGAAAGCTTCCTGCGTACCTATAAGAGCGTCGATACGGTCGAGGAAATCCTGGGCGCGATCAACGAGCTGTCGAGCCACGACGAGGATATCGACACCCGTAAGGTGCTGTAATCATTTCGGACAGGCGGCGTAGCTGAAATCGATGCGTTTCGTCTGCCCCTTGATCGTGCCTTCGATGGCGGCGCTCATGGTGCCGCCCTCACCGCGTTTATAAATAACACGCTGAGGAAAATCGTGGGCGGTATTTTCGAAGACCGCCTCACCGTCTTTAAAGGATTTCAGCGGAAACGACGCCCCTCCCTGTCCCGACGGATGCGCCGTGAAGGTCAGAACGCCGTCGCGCTGACCCAGCACCATGAATTCGTAGTTCAGCACCTTATCCGCCGAAAAGGTGCGCCCGATGCCGAACAACTGACCGCCGTCGGCGGGTGTCCAGTGCTCGGTGATCTTTCGCGCGCCCTTGTCCTGCACCCAGCAACCGGTGAGCCACGACAGGTCGCTTACGGTCTGCGCCTGAGCGCTGCCGCTGAGCAATAGTCCTGCAACGATAAGATATTTCATGCCCGATCTCCCTGAACCCGTCAGGGAGATTAAGCTATTTCAGCGCGGCTCGCCAGTCTCAGCCTTGCAGACGCTGGGCGATCTTGTCGCGCCCGATCAGGAAGCTGAGCGCGCCCATGTCGGGACCGTGCGGCTGCCCCGTCAGGGCCAGACGCAGCGGCATGAACAGGGCCTTGCCCTTGGCCCCGGTCGCGTCCTTGATCGCCGCCGTCCACGCGCTCCAGCTCTCGCGCGTATAGTCGGCGGGCAGCAGTTCGAGCGCCTTGGCGGCAAAGGCGGCGTCTTCGATGGTGGTCTCGACCTCACCGCCGACGACCTGCGCCCACAGGGTGACCTCGGCGAACTTGTGCAGATTGGCTTTGACCGTGTCCCAGAACAGTTCACCCAGATCGGCGTTCAATGCCGCCAGACGCGGCTGCGCCTCGGCATAGGACATGGCCTGCAACACGCCCGCATTGAGGCGCATCAGGTCGTCGAAGTCGTAGCGCGCCGGGGCGCGGCCCATCTTGTCGAAGTCCTGAAGGTCTGCCAAAGCGTCGAGCGACGGCGCGACCTCCAGCGGGTCCGACGTGCCGATCTTGGCCAGATGCGAGGTGATGGCCATCGGCTCGATACCGTCTTCGCGCATCTGGGAAATCGACATCGAGCCCAGACGCTTGGACAGGCCCTCGCCGTCCGCCCCGACCAGCAGGGTCATATGCGCAAACGTCGGCAGCGGGGAGCCACCAAAAAACGCCGACAGCGCCTCGAAAATCTCGATCTGCGTGCCGGTATTGGCGACGTGATCCTCGCCACGGATGACGTGGCTGATCTTCATGTCGATATCGTCGACCACCGACGGCAGGGTGTAAAGGAACGCCCCGTCTTCGCGGATCAGCACCGGGTCGGACATCGAGGTCGTATCGACTTCGCAGTGCCCGCGCACCAGATCTTCCCACGCGACGCGCTTGCCTTCCAGCTTGAAACGCCAGTGCGGACGACGACCTTCGGCCTCATAAGCCGCCTTCTCTTCATCGGTCAGCTTGAGCGCGGCACGGTCATAGACCGGCGGCAGGCCGCGCGACAACTGCACCTTGCGGCGGCGGTCCAGTTCCTCGGCGGTCTCGTAACAGGCATAGAGACGCCCGTCGGCCTTCAACGCGTCGGCAGCTTTCTGATAGATGTCGAAGCGCTTCGACTGATTATAGCGCTCCTGCCATTCGAGACCGAGCCATGTCAGGTCGGTCTCGATCAGGTCTTCGTTTGCCTTGGTCGAGCGCTCAAGATCGGTGTCGTCGATGCGCAGCACGAAGACGCCCTGATTCTTGCGCGCGAACAGCCAGTTGATCAGCGCGGCGCGCACATTGCCGGCGTGGATGCGGCCGGTGGGCGAAGGGGCAAAACGAACCTTGACGGTCATAGGGTATCCGGAGCTTGTAATAAATCAGTTGGCTCTCATACGCCCTGTGACTTCGTTTTTAAAGTGCGGATTTAAACGGTTTCCGCCGTACGCGCGAAATCGACCTCGACCGGCTGCCCGGCCTCGGTCAGGCGGCGCTGATAGCTCTCCAGCACATAACTCAGACGCAGACAGGCCTCCTCGAAGGCCGCGCTTTCGTGATCGAGGCTCAGCGGCCTCAGACAATGGTCTATAAGATCGGACGGCTGGTCGTAACGCTCGGTCATGGCGCGCTCCTGCAATGTCCCCATGTGAGCAGTATAGCGCAGGTTGAACCGAACAGCAAAAAGGGCGCTGTCGCCAGCGCCCTTTTTCAGCTTTTAATCGTCGCGGTGGACGCGCTCGGAACGCTCGTGGCGTTCCTGCGCTTCGATCGACAGGGTCGCCGTGGGGCGGGCCTCCAGGCGACCGAGGCCGATCGGCTCACCGGTCTCTTCGCAGAAACCGTAGGAGCCGTCGTCGATACGCCCGATGGCTTCGTCGATCTTCGAGATCAGCTTGCGCTGACGGTCGCGCGTGCGCAGTTCCAGCGCACGGTCGGATTCGGACGAGGCCCGGTCAACCAGATCAGGGTGGTTTTCGGTCTCTTTCTGCATGATCGAGACGGTTTCCTTGGAGCCAGCCAGGATTTCATTCTTCCAGTTGACCAGCTTTTTGCGGAAATAGGCGAGCTGACGCTCGTTCATATATTCTTCGTCGTCGCGCGGACGATAGGTATCGGTATTGGAAAGCTCGACTGCACTCATTTTAGCACCACACCCCACAGAATTTGTTCACCGGAGCCCGCGCCACCTTTCCCCATAGGAAACAATAGCCCGACATGACACCCTAGGCTGCAAAAGCGAGGCCATAAATGCACGGGTCCGATGGGGCGGCTTATAATGCGCTTTCCGGGAACTGTGAAGCGGTTTTAATGCGCAAAGCCGTCGCGAATAGCGCCCGCAACCCCTTTATTTATAAAGGTTTTGTAAAAATCGAAAATGGTGCGCCGCACACAAGCGAACCTCACCCCGTTCGCCCGATACGCGAATCCTACATCAGCTTGCGCTTGGCCATCTCGACATAGGCGCGCGTCTCGATCTCGTTCAGCACGCCCTGCAGCCGCTCGTCCTCGATATCCTCGCGCTGGGTCTCGATCATCTTTTGCAGGGAGACCAACGCCTGATCGTCGATCACGCCGCCCAGCAGCGAGACCTTAAGGTCTTCGAGCGCATCGAGAATATCGTTGGAGCGCTTGATCTGACGGCGGCGGCGACCGGTCATCACGTCGTCTTCGGCCTGAAGCGCCAGAAGCGCGTCCAGACCGCTCAGGGACATGGCCTGAGACACCGAAGCCGCGGACGCCGTCGAACGCGCCTCGCCCGAGCCTTTGAGCGAAAACCCACCCGCCGCGCGCTTGGGGGCGCTGGCAGCGCCGGTCGCGGCCGTCCCCATAGGTCCGTTGATCTTCATATTCATGGCTGCCCCAGTATTGGTAAGCGGTAATATACTCATGTGGGTCACAGCCGTTCTGGCGCAAACAACGTCAAGGTTCAATAGACATCGCGGGTAACGGTCATTATTTGCCGGGTACGGTTTCCAAGCCCTTAACGGGCGGCATTTTTTTCCGCATTGAGGACATGACCAAAAACAGACGCTTGAAACACCTTGATTTCTATAAATAAAAGATTTTTGCCGTCTGGCACGACATTCGCATCGTTGGAAAACATGGTTAACGCCACTTCTGTGAGATTTCCGATTATGCGTCTGCTGCCCCTGCTCCTCGCGACCCTGACCATGCTCCTGCCGATGACAGGCCATGCCGCGTCGCGCATCAAGGACATCGTCAATATCGAAGGCGTGCGCGACAACCAGCTGATCGGCTACGGCATCGTCGTCGGGCTCAACGGCACGGGCGACACCGTGCGCAACTCGCCCATGCTCAAACAGAGCCTTGAGAGCATGATGGAGCGCATGGGCGTCAATATCCGCGACGCCAATCTCAACACCAAGAACGCCGCCGTGGTCATGGTCACGGCCAGCCTGCCGCCGTTCGTCGCCGCAGGCTCGAAGATCGATGTCACGGTCTCCGCCGCGGGCGACGCCAAGAGCCTGCTGGGCGGCACCCTGCTCATCACGCCGCTGCTCGGTGCCGACGGCGAAGTCTATGCCGTCGCTCAGGGCACGGTGCAGACCGGCTCGGTCTCCGCCGGCGGCGCGTCGGGTTCCTCGATCACCAAGGGCGTGCCGACCGCCGGGCGCATCGCCTCCGGAGCCAATATCGAACGGGAAATCGCCTTCGATTTCAACGCCCAGCCGATCATCCGCCTGACCCTGAAAAACCCGGACTTCACGACATCGAAGCGCATCGCCGACACGATCAACAAGGCGCAACCCGGCACGGCCTATGCCGATAACCCGACCATCGTCGCCGTGCGCGCCCCGCCGGGCAGCAATATGATGAACTTCATCGCCTCGATCGAAAACCTGCCCGTCACGGTCGATACCCCGGCCAAGGTCATCATCGACGAGGTCAACGGCGTCATCGTCATCGGCGACAATGTCCGCATCTCGCGCGTCGCCATCGCTCAGGGCAATCTGACCATCTCGGTCAATGAACGCCCCTTCGCCAGCCAGCCCGGTGCCTTTTCGCAGGGACAGACCGCCGTCCTGCCCGACAGTCAGGTCTCGGTCGAGGAAGAAAAGGGCAAGAAGCTCTACGATCTCAAGGAGACGGCGTCTCTGAGCGACGTCGTCAACGGCCTCAATGCCCTGGGGGTCAGCCCGCGCGACATGATCTCGATCCTGCAAACCATCAAGGCTTCGGGCGCGCTGCAAGCCGACATTGAAGTTATGTAGGGGAGATGATGTAATGAACACGCCCGACACCTCTATCGGCACCCTCAACCTGCAATCGGCGGCTCTGCACAAGTCGACCGGCAAGGACCCGAAAAAGACCGGCGACGAATTCGAGTCGATGGTCATTTCCCAGATGCTCAAGCCGATGTTCGAAGGCCTTGAGACCGACGGCATGTTCGGCGGCGGCGAAGGCGAAGAGGCCTTCCGGTCTTTCTATCTCGACGCCATAGCCGGTCAGGTGGTAAAATCGGGTGGGGTCGGCATTTCGGCCACCGTCCAGAAACAGTTGCTTATGATGCAGGAGGCGCAAGGCTGATGGCTATTTCCGCCCACAACACTCAGGATCACGCCCGTCAACTGCTCGTCCTGACCGAGCGTCTGAGCGAGCGTCTGGCCGCCGAAATCGCCGCCTTCGAGGCGCATCGACCGTTCGATATCCACGCCACCGTCGAAGAGACCCGCGCCCTGTCGGCCCTGTACCGTCAGGAAACGGCCCGCGTGAAGGCCGATCCGTCGCTGCTCTCCGGTCTGGACGTCGCGACCAAAACCGCTCTGCGCGCCGCGACCGAAAGCTTCATGGCTGTGTCCGAACGCCACGCCCGCGCCGTCGAAGCCGCCAAGACCATCTCCGAAGGCATCATGAAGGCCGTCGCCGACGAAATGGCCGAAACGCGCAAGCCCAGCCTGACCTACGGCCCCGGTGCCGGCCTCAGGGACAAGGCGGCCCATTCGCTCAACTACGGCTTTAAGGCCTAGAGACATAGACCTTATCGGTTTTTTAAGGCGAAAGCGTTTACCCTGCCCCGGATAAGGGGGTCTTTACGCATGACATTCAGCCTGCCGCGCCTGCTCGAACGCTATCGTCGTCACCATAAGGGCAATGTGACGATGATCTTTGCCCTGACCCTGACGGCTCTGCTGGGCCTGACCGGCGGCGCGATCGACTACTATTCGGCCTGGTCGGTGAAATCGAGCCTTCAGGACGCCATGGACGCCTCGGTGCTGGCTGGTCTGCATCGCGACACCGATCAGCGCGCGGCCGAGGCCGGCAAGGTGTTCGCCTCGAACCTCCCCGCCGACATGACGCTTACCCCCACCTACGCGACCGATGCCACCACCCTGAGCGGTCAGGCCAGCTACCAGAGTCCGACCCTGATGTTGGGGCTTATCGGTATTTCCCACCTGCCCCTGCGCGTCGCGGCTACCGCCATCGGCACGCCCGGCACCGGCACCGCCGGGCCTTGCATCCTCGTGCTCGACCCGACCGGTGCGCAGGCCCTGCTGGTCAATTCCGGTGCCAAGATCGTGGCGCCCGAATGCGAAATCCACGTCAAGTCGAAGGCCAGCCCCGCCGCCATCTTCAATTCCGGTTCGTCGCTCGACTTCAAAAAGCTGTGCCTTGAGGGCAGCAACGTCATTCGCAATTCGACGACGGTCAATAATCTGTCCTTAAGCTGTGCGACCGCCGCCGACAGCTGGGGGCCGACCCTGCCTGCCGTGGCCGACAGCGCCTGCACAGCCTCGAACGGCAATTTCAACGACGCAAGCGTGAACCTCAGCCCCGGCACCTATTGCGGCTGGTTCAACTTCAACAACGGCGCGGCCAAGGTCAATTTCGCGCCCGGTCTGTATGTCATCAAGAACGGCGGCTGGAACGTCAATGGCGGCACCTGGACCGGCAACGGCGTCACCTTCTATTTCGCCGACACCTCGAAGATTCAGTTCAATTCGGGCATTGCCGCCAGCCTCTCGGCCCCGACCTCCGGCACCTATAAGAATGTGCTGTTTTTTGAGAAGCCCGCCCTGTCGAAGTCGGACTTCATCTTCAACAACGCCAAATCCAATAAGATGACCGGCCTGATCTGGCTGCCCAGCCGCAACGTCACCTTCAATGCCCAGTCCCTGATGGACAGCGACAGCCTGACCATGGTCATCAACCGCCTGATCGTCAATCAGACGGCCTGGAACCTCACGCCCGAAACGACGAACAAAAGCAGCAGCGGCGGCCTGACCAATATCCGTCTGGCTAAGTAGCTTACACGACGCTTACGGCCTTAGTGGTCGCAGGCTTGATGCGAAAAACCGGTTTCCACTTTTTCGCAGCATGCTCTAGTTCACAAAACGTTCTTGAACCCTCGCTCGAATTCGGGCAAGGATCGTGGGCCTGCCTGACGTAGCGATAAATTTCATACTGACACTTTCAGTCAGCAGGGGTCTGCCTATATAGGCGGATTGATCCGTGCTGAATGGAATGTGCGTACTATGGCCGATGCCCGACACGATAAGGACTCCCTGATGAGCAGCTCGAACCTGATGCAGGGCTTCATCAAGGTGCGCGGCGCGCGCGAGCATAACCTCAAGGGCGTCGATGTCGACATTCCGCGCGGCAAGCTGGTCGTCCTGACCGGCCTGTCCGGCTCGGGCAAGTCGTCGCTGGCGTTTGACACCATCTATGCCGAGGGGCAGCGCCGTTACGTCGAATCCCTGTCGGCCTATGCGCGGCAATTCCTTGAGCTGATGTCGAAGCCCGATGTCGACCTGATCGAAGGCCTGTCGCCGGCCATTTCCATCGAGCAGAAGACGACCTCTAAGAACCCGCGCTCGACGGTGGGCACGGTAACCGAAATCCACGACTATATGCGCCTGTTGTGGGCGCGTGTCGGCATCCCCTATTCGCCCGCCACGGGCCTGCCCATCGAGAGCCAGACCATTTCGCAGATGGTCGACAAGATCATGGCCTTGCCGGAAGGCACGCGCCTGCTGCTGCTGGCCCCCTTCGTGCGCGGTCGTAAGGGCGAGTACAAGAAGGAAATCGCCGACCTGCAACGTCAGGGTTTCCAGCGCCTCAAGGTCAATGGCGAATACTATCCCATCGAAGAGGCCCCCAAGCTCGACAAGAAGTACAAGCACGATATCGACGTCGTCGTCGACCGCGTCGTCGTAAAGGGCGGCCTGATGCAGCGTCTGGCGGATTCGCTGGAAACCGCGTTGCGTCTGGCCGACGGTCTGGCCATCGCCGAATTCGCGGATAAAGCTGAAGGCGAGACCGAACCGCAACGCATCATCTTCTCGGAAAAATTCGCCTGTCCGGTGTCGGGCTTTACGATCGCCGAGATCGAGCCGCGTCTGTTTTCGTTCAACAATCCGTTCGGGGCCTGTCCGACCTGCGACGGTCTGGGCGTCAAGCTGACCTTCGATCCGAACCTGATCGTGCCGAACGAGGCCGAAACCCTGAAAGGCGGGGCCATCGCGCCGTGGTCCAAAGGCCCCTCGCCGCTCTATGCGCAAACCCTTGAGGCCCTGGCCCTGCACTACGGTTTCCAGATGGACACCAAGTGGCGCGCCCTGACGCCCGACGCTCAGAACATCATCCTGCAAGGGTCGGGCTCGGAAAAGATCAAGTTTACCTATCAGGACGGTTCGCGCCGCTACGATGTGACCAAGCCGTTCGAGGGCGTCATCCCGAACATGGAGCGCCGCTACCGTGAAACGGATTCGTCGTGGGTGCGCGAAGATCTCGGTCGCTATCAGGCCGAAACGCCGTGCGAGGCCTGTGGCGGCAAGCGTCTCAAGCCCGAAGCCCTGGCGGTCAAGGTCGATGCCCGCGACATCGCCGAAATTTCGCAACTGTCGATCAAGAAGGCGCACGAATGGTTCGCGGCGCTTGAGGGGCATCTGAGCGAAAAGCAGATGGATATTGCCCGGCGTATCCTGAAAGAGATTTTGGATCGTCTGAACTTCCTCAATGCGGTGGGGCTCGACTATCTCAACCTGTCGCGCAATTCCGGCACCCTGTCGGGCGGGGAATCGCAGCGCATCCGTCTGGCCTCGCAGATCGGCTCGGGCCTGACCGGCGTGTTATACGTACTGGACGAACCGTCTATCGGCCTGCATCAACGCGACAACGACCGCCTGCTGGAGAGCCTCAAGGGTCTGCGCGACCTCGGCAACTCCGTGCTGGTGGTCGAACACGACGAAGACGCCATCCTGACCGCCGATTACGTCATCGACATGGGCCCCGCTGCCGGGGTGCATGGCGGTGAAGTCGTCGCCGAAGGCACGCCCGAAGAGGTCAAGAACAACCCGAAATCCCTGACCGGTCAGTATCTTACCGGCAAGCGTGAAATCCCGCTGTTCTTCTCGAAGGACACCGATCAGGAACGCCGCCCCATCGACAAGAAGCGGATGCTCAGGGTTATCGGAGCGCGCGGCAACAACCTGAAAAACGTCACCGGCGAAATCCCGGTCGGCGTCATGACCTGCATCACCGGCGTTTCCGGTGGCGGCAAGTCGTCGTTTACGCTGGAAACTCTGCACAAAGCGGCGGCCAGACGGCTGAACAACGCCTCGGCCAATGCTGCCCCGCATGATAAGATCGAAGGGCTGGAGTTCTTCGACAAGGTGGTCGAGATCGATCAATCGCCCATCGGCCGCACCCCTCGCTCGAACCCGGCGACCTATACCGGGGCGTTCGGGCCGATCCGCGACTGGTACGCCGGTCTGCCCGAATCCAAGGCGCGCGGCTATGGTCCGGGGCGCTTCTCGTTCAACGTCAAGGGCGGGCGCTGCGAAGCCTGCACCGGCGACGGCCTGATCAAGATCGAGATGCACTTCCTGCCCGACGTCTACGTCACCTGCGACGTGTGCAAGGGCAAGCGCTATAACCGCGAGACGCTGGAAATCTCGTTCAAGGGCCATTCCATCGCCGACGTGCTGGACATGACGGTCGAGGAAGGCGCCGAGGCCTTCAAGGCCGTGCCGACGATCCGCGACAAGCTGGAGACGCTGAAACGCGTGGGGCTGGGCTATATCAAGATCGGTCAGCAGGCGACGACGCTCTCCGGCGGCGAAGCCCAGCGCGTCAAGCTGTCGAAGGAACTGTCGAAACGCGCGACGGGCAAGACGCTCTATATTCTGGATGAGCCGACGACCGGGCTGCACTTCGAGGATACGCGCAAGCTGCTGGAAGTGCTGCACGAACTGACCGACCACGGCAATACGGTGGTAGTCATCGAGCACAATCTCGACGTCATCAAGACGGCGGACTGGTTGCTCGATTTCGGCCCGGAAGGCGGCGATGGCGGCGGCGAAATCGTCGCCTTCGGCACACCGGAAAAGGTGTCGGACAATCCGAAATCGTGGACGGGCAAATATCTGAAAGACATTCTGGCGCGGCACAAGACGCGGAAGAAAAAGTAGATTTAACCACGAAAAACACGAAAAGCACAAAAAAGCAGATTAAAACATATTTGCCCAAAGGGCCTTTTGCATAGCGGTGCGGCTCAATTTGTGGCGCTTCGCGCAAAGCCGGTGACGCATCTTTTTAGTGCTTTTCGTGTTTTTCGTGGCCAATCCTTTCTTCACATCGTAGCCAACCTATGAACCCGGCGTTAACCCTATTCGGGCATCTAATCTGAGAACATTCCCGCTCAGATTCGGATTCCGCCATGCGCCGCCCTGCCCTGTTGTTTTCGGTTGCCGCCTTCGCCCTGATGGGCCTGACGGCCTGCGGCGGCAAGCCTAAAACTGAACATGGCGCCGATCACGGCGGCGGCGATGCCCATGCGGCGGCCGAAGGCCATGGTGATGCGGCGGATACCGGACACGGCGATGCTGAACACGGTGGCGCGCAAATGGCGCAGATCGCCCACTGGAGCTACGAAGGCGACGATGGCCCGACCCACTGGAGCCAGCTCGGTGGCGACAATAAGACCTGCGGTACGGGGCACCGGCAATCGCCGATCAACCTGTCGGGTATGGCCGGGGCCAAGACCGTCAATATGACGCTCGACTACACCTCGTCCGCCGCCAAGATCCAGAACCTCGGCCACGTCGTTCAGGTCTCGCCGACCGACGGCGGCGGCGTCATCATGGACAATGTGCGGTACAAGCTGATCCAGTTCCACTTCCACACCCCGTCGGAACACACGATCGACGGCCATCGCGCCGCCATCGAGGCGCACTTCGTCCATAAGAACGATAAGGGTGAATTGCTGGTCATCGGCGTCCTGTCGGATGTCGGGGTCGCCGACCCGATGCTGGCGCCGATCTGGACGTATCTCCCGACCGATCCCGGTCCGGCGGCGGTCATCCCCGACGTGCTGATCAATGCGCGCGACCTGATGCCGGCGACCGAGGAATTCTATGCCTATTCGGGCTCGCTGACCACGCCGCCGTGCTCGGAAAACGTCACTTGGCTGGTCTATGCCTCGCCGCTGTCGATCAGCGCCGAACAGGTCGACGCCTATCAGCGCCTGACCGGCCCCAATGCCCGCCCGATCCAGACGGCGCAGGGCCGCGACATATTGCACATTATCGGCGGTTAAACCGCCCGGGCCGCTTTCAGCATCTTGTAGGCCGAGGCTCCGGCACCGACCAGAATGGCTGTGGTCAGGGGCGCGATGAGGCCGCTGACCAGCAGGGACAGCGCATTCAGCGGCAGCAGGATATTGGCCAGTTGCGACATATCCGGGCGCGGGATTTCAGACAGGGTTTCGATGTCCTTACCGCTAATCAGCGCGGCCAGCGCCATGTAGATCGACTGAAACAGTACGATAACGACCACGGTCAGCAGAAACGCCAGAGCGAAACCGCCCAGCAACGACCAGAACCGCCCCTGAGTCAGTCTGAGCGAGCCGGTGATATTGAGGTGCCGCTCCTCGAAGCTTTGCACACTGACCATCGACAGACGCACCATCAGCCAGATATTGGCCATGACCGCCGCCAGAAAAGTCAGCGCGCCGACCAATGGCACCAGAGCCGACATGACGGCCCCGGCGATCATGGACAGCAACCCCCCGACAATGCTCAGCACCACGGCGCAGGTCAGGCCGACAACAAGCACCAGAAACAACAGGATAAAATAGAGAACGATCTGCCGCACCTCGTCGGCCCCCAGTCTAAGGTAGCCGAACCGCGGTGAATGCCCGCCCAGCACGGCGCGATAGACGCCGCAGGTGATCACCGCATTGAATATCAGGGACATCATCAGGGTAAGCAGATAGGCCGGTCCGAAACGCAGCATGATATCGGCGGCTTTTTGCGGGTCTTCCGGCACCTGCCCCTGAATCAGGGCGTTCCACTCGGGCCCGGCGACCGACATCAGCAGGGCCGTCGACAGGACGACCCCGACCAGCAAGACCGCGCCCCACCACGCGATAAGGATGGGGCGTTCGCGGATGATGCGAAACCCTTCGAAGGCGAAATCGACGGACAGGGCCATGGGGCGGCTTTCGGGAGAAATCTTGTACAGACTATCCCTTAGCGCGCAGGTCCATGATTTGCCTATAGGCCGAGGCTAAAAAAGCGATGCTGACCGGCAGGAAGACGCCGACGCCTAAGGCCAGATTGACGATCAGGGACAGGTTGCCCGCCGTCGGAATTACCGCGCTCAGAACGATGAACGGCAGGGCCAGATACAGATAGCCGAGGAACAGCTTGACCGTCTGCCCCGACGACAGGGTGAGCGCATTCAACGACACGACCCGGTGTTCGGCCACCGTCGCCGCCTGATGCAGCCACAGCTTCACCGACAGGATGGTCAGGGTCAACATGACCCCCGCAATGGCCACGAGGAGCACGACGCCCTGCGGCTGAGGCCCGTTGACCAGTTCGAGGAAGAAGCCGTGCGGCGTGTTGTGGCTCTGATCCGCAAGGCCCGCCGCCCCGAGAAACAGGGCCAGCACCACGCATAGGGTCGCAAACACCATCAGCCAGAACAATCCGGCCAGCAGCCCGGCACCGATCAGACGCGCCTCCGGCTTACCGAACTGCACCCCGCCGAAGCCCAGACCTTCGGGCTTGGCATAGCGCTCCCCAAACAGGGCGACGCGGTAGAGGCCGCCCGCGACCACGAACTGAAACAGCAGGCTGGCCACGATCAGCGCGCGGCGCGTCCCCAGGCCGATCTGCGGTAACTGGCTAATCAGAACCAGCCCGAACAGGACGAGCAGCGCCAGCCACGCCTGACGCCACAGGGTCGGCAAGGTCGTCACCGCGCTTTTCAACGCGCCCACCAGATGGAACGCCGGACCGAAACTCATGACACCCATATCCCCACACACAAAGGCCTTAACCCCAAGCCTTAATCATGCGCCAATCTGAAACAAATCATTTCGCTTTTAAAGCGCAAAGGCAAGCCTGCCATGATTTTGTCGTCGCCCCGTGACATGACGACACGCTGAGACTATAGAGCGCGCATGACACATTCTTATTCCCCAGTTCATATCATCGGCGGTGGCTTGGCCGGTTCCGAAGCCGCCTGGCAGTTGGCGCAGGCCGGTGTGCCCGTCGTCATTCACGAAATGCGCGGTTCGGCAACGACCGACGCCGCCGGTCAAACGACGACGCGCGGCACCGATGCGCACCAGACCGACGGGCTGGCCGAACTGGTCTGCTCCAATTCGTTTCGCTCGGACGACTGGGAATTCAACGCGGTGGGCCTGCTGCACGCCGAGATGCGCCGCGCCAACTCGCTGATCATGGCCTGCGCCGACAAGCATCAAGTGCCGGCCGGTGGCGCTCTGGCCGTCGACCGTGAAGGCTTTTCGCAGGCTGTGACGAAGGCCCTCACCGCGCATCCGCTGATCACGCTGGTGCGCGAGGAAGTCACTTCCCTGCGCGACAAGGACTGGGACAATGTCATCTGCGCCACCGGGCCGCTGACGTCCGAGCGCCTGTCGGACGTCATCCTCGAACTGACCGGCGAAGGGCATCTGAGCTTCTTCGACGCCATCGCGCCGATCGTGCATACCGACTCCATCGATATGAACATTGCCTGGCGTCAGTCGCGCTACGACAAGGAAGGCCCCGGCGGTGACGCGGCGGCCTATATCAACTGCCCGATGACCAAGCCTGAGTATGAGGCGTTTATCGATGCCCTGCTGGACGGCCCCAAGGCCGATTTCAAGGATTGGGAGCACGTCCCCTATTTCGACGGCTGCCTGCCGATCGAGGTCATGGCCGAACGCGGCCGCGAAACCCTGCGCTTCGGCCCGATGAAGCCGGTCGGCCTGACCAATCCACGAGATCCTCTGGTCAAGCCGCACGCCATCATCCAGTTGCGTCAGGACAATGCGCTGGGCACGCTTTACAATATGGTCGGCTTCCAGACCAAGCTGAAGCACGGCGCACAGGCGGAGGTCTTCCGCATGATTCCGGGTCTGCAAAACGCGCAATTTGCCCGTCTGGGCGGGCTGCACCGCAATACCTTCATCCAGTCACCGAAAGTGCTGGATCGCAATCTGCGTCTGAAATCGCTTCCCTCTCTTCGGTTCGCGGGGCAGATCACCGGCGTCGAAGGCTATGTCGAATCCTCGGCCATCGGTCTGCTGGCCGGGCGGTTTGCCGCGGCTCAGGCCAAGGGTGAGACGCTGGACGCACCGCCGGAAACGACGGCTTTAGGTGCCCTGATTGCGCACATTACCGGCGGGCACCTAGCCGACGAGAAGGCCTCGTTCCAGCCGATGAATATCAATTACGGCCTGCTGCCGCCGCTGGAAGCGCCGAAGGTCGATGAGAACGGCGTCAAGATCCCGCTCAAGGAACGCGGCCGGGCGAAAAAACGCCTGATGAGCCTGCGCGCCCTGCGCGATATCGATCAGTGGCTGATGCCCCAATCCGAGACGACCAATGCTTAAGACCTCGCTGAAAGCTTTTGTTTGCGTGAGCGTTCTGGCCCTGACCGGGTGCGCGACCGACGGACCTGCGCCCATTCAGCAGCCGGTCGTCATCCCCTCGTCCCTGACGCCGCAACCGGTCCTGATGTTCGACGTGCAGAAGGAAGGGCGCAAGCTCTATACCCTGAACGACGAGTTCCCCTATTGCGACCGCACGACGGGCAAGGTCATCGTGGTGCCGAAATGGTTCCAGACGGACTTCGCCTCGGTGCCGTGGTACGGTCAGATGGCTGTCAATACCAACGGCCCGACGATCCGCGCCGCCATCATCCACGACTGGCTCTATGCCATCGGTGAGACCGGCAAGCGCAAGGATGCCGACGACATCTTCTACTATGCCATGCGCAAATGGGGCGTCAGCGAGATCGAGGCCCGCATCGCCTATAATGCCGTCCGTCAGGGCGGCGAGCGCGGCTACGGTCTGGCATCGGACTGGGTCTTTATCAATCCGGCACAGCCAACCGTGCGACTGGCCGCCCCCTTTGCGAAACCCAAGACCGGTGTGGTAATGGTTCTGCCGCAGTGCAAGGGCTTCGAGGAAATGGTGGCCAGAGGCTGGAAGGCCTATGCGCCGAAGCCCGTGATCGTGGAACAGCCGAAGAAGAAGCCTCTGTTCGGGATTGGTTAAATCCGGCCCGACACGAACGCCCACAACAGGCGGGCGCGGACCGAAAACGCCCCGCGCGTCCGGCCGAACCACGCATCCCCTGCCAGAGCCGACGGCAGAACCAGCGGCAACAAAGCCGTGGGAACGCGTTTCAGCGCCGCGCGGGCTTCGCGATACAGGTGCCGGTATTCGACCTCCCCAGCCTCTTCGGCCTTGAGCAGACGCGCCGCTTTCAACGCCGCCAAAGCCTGAAAGCGGGCGGGCGCCGCAAGGGTGTCAAGATCGGCCTCGGCGTCGAGCAACTGCGCCGCCTGCCGGATCAACACGACGATGCCCTGATCGGCGACATTAAGCGCATCACGCATCGACAGCTTGCCATCGAGCAAGACGCGATGCGCCTCGATGGCCTCACGGAAAGCCTCCGCGTCGAGGCCGTGCTCACGGATCAACGGCTCCAGCGCGGCGCTTAAGGGGTGGTAACGCACCTTGCCGCCCGCCGCGATTTCCTCGATGGCCTCAAGCCACCACGTATAGCGGATATCGCCCAGCAGCGGCTCCGACACGCGCGCCGGAACGTCGCGCAGCAGTTCGATGAAGGCGAAAATCGCCAGCACCTGCTCACGCTTTTGCGCATCGTCGATGAAGTTGGCGCTCAGGCGGACGATCTCGTCGCGCGGCACGGTTTCGTTATCGGTCAAGGCTTCGGACATGACGCTCGCTTAAACCCACCGGCAGCAAAAGCAACAAAAAACCGCCCGGCACTGACCGGGCGGTTTGATGTTTTTAAAGGCGAACGGCTTAACCCTGCGGCGACTTCTTGCCCTTGAAGCCGCCGACATCGACGACCTCGGCTTCGGTCTGGTTGCGGTTGACGCCCCACAGCAGGATCGCCGGCGCCGCCACATAGATCGACGAATAGGTGCCGATGATAATCCCGAAGATCAGCGCCACCGAGAAGGAGAACAGCGCTTCGCCGCCCAGCACGGCCAGACCGGTCAGGGCCATGACCGCGGTCACGCCGGTGATGATCGTCCGTGACAGGGTCTCGTTGATCGACAGGTCGACCACGTCCTTAAGCGGCAGTTTCTTGTACTTGCGCAGGTTCTCACGGATGCGGTCGAACACGACGACGGTGTCGTTCATCGAATAACCGATGATCGTCAGGATGGCCGCGACCGCCGTCAGGGTGAATTCCAGCTTGAAGACGGCGAACAGGCCGAACGTCAGGATCACGTCGTGGACGAGGCCGAACACGGCCCCCAGACCGAACTGCCACTCAAACCGGAACCAGATATAGACCATCATCAGGCCGATGGCCCAGACCAGGGCCAGCACGCCGCCGGTCAGCAATTCACCCGAGACCTTCGGGCCGACCACGGTGGCGGGCTTGAAGGTCGCCCCCGGGAATTCAGCCTTGAGGCTGTTCTGAACCTTGTCGATGGCAATCTGCGGATTACCCGTCGGGGTCTCGAACCGGATCAGCACGTCCTGACCGGTGGTACCCGCACCCTGAGCCTGAAGATCGTGGAGGTCCAGCTTGCTGAGATTATCGCGCACCGCTTCGTCGCCGACCGGCTGCGGATTCGACATTTCGAGGATCGTACCGCCCTTGAAATCGACGCCGCAGTTCAGGCCGCCGCACGGCGGGGTGCCCGGCCAGATGGTGAAGAACAGCGAGGCGCAGACCAGAACCACCGAGGCCATGCCCGCGATTTTCGAGAAGCGGACGAAGTTGAAATTGGTCTTTTGCGGCAGGATCTTGATCAGCGGCCACTTGGAGTTTGAGACGTGATCCTCGATCGGCAGGGTCTTCGGACGGCGCGCCTGATACCACCAGGCCAGCAGAACCTGCGTCACCAGAACCGCCGAGAAGACCGAGGTCACGACGCCGAGCGACAGGGTCCAGGCGAAGCCGCGCACGGGACCCGCGCCGAAGAAGAACATGATCGCCGCCGCGCCCAGTGAGGTCAGGTTGGCATCGATAATGGTTTCCATAGCCTTCGAGAAACCGGCGTCGAGCGCCCCGATGACATTACGGCCCGAGCGTACCTCGTCGCGCATCCGCTCATAGATCAGCACGTTGGCGTCGACGGCCACGGCGAGGGTCAGAATAAGACCGGCGATGCCGGGCAGGGTCAGGGTGGCCTGCGTCACCGACATGCCGGCGATCAGCAGGACAAGGTTGACCAGAAGTGCGGCGATCGAAATACCGCCGAACAGCCAGCCATAGGCCAGCACCATGAAGATCAGCACCGAAATGAAGGCGATGACGGTCGACAGGCCGCCCTTGGCCACCGCGTCGGCGCCCAGTTCGGCCGACACGACGCGTTGCTCCTCGATATTCAGCGGCGCGGTCAGCGCACCGCCGTTGAGGATATTGACCATTTCCGAGGCTTCCTGAATCGAGAAGCCGCCGGTGATCTGACCTGAACCGCCGGTGATGGCGCTGACGATGTTCGGGGCCGACACGATCTTGCCGTCGAGGATGATGGCGAACGGCTTGCCGATATTGGCGGCGGTGACTTCGCCGAATTTGCGCGCGCCCTGACCATCGAAGCGGAAGCCGATGGCCGGGCGACCGTTCTGATCGGTATCGACGAAGGCCTTGGTCAGGTTCTCACCCGACACGACGACGCGCTTCTTGACCACCATGACGGGGGCCAGCTTGGGGTCGGAGGTCGGCAGCAGCTCGGAACCCGGCGGAATACGCCCGGCCGCCAGATCGCTCTGGCTGACCGACTGATCGACCATCTGGAAGGTCAGCTTGGCCGTGGTGCCGATGACGCGCTTGAGCTGCTCCGGATCGCTCTCGCCCGGGGCCTGCACCATGATGCGGTTGCTGCCCTGACGGATGATGGTCGGTTCCTTGGTGCCCAGATTGTCAATCCGGCGACGCACCGTCTCGATCGAGGCGTCCACCGCCCCGGTCGCCGCCGAAGCCTTGCCTTCGGTCGTATAGGTCAGGCGCAGGGCCTGACCGTCGCGGTTCAAGGTGAATTCGCGCGCCGACGGGTTATTGGCCAGCGGCGTCGACAGGGCGTTGAGCGCCGTCTGGGCCTGCGTCACCTGCGCCGCGTCGGTGATATTGACGCGCACCGTGTCGCCCTGAGCCGTCAGGCCGGTAAAGGCGATATTCGCGGTCCGCAGACGTTCGCGCACCTCTTCGGTCAGGTTCTTGACGCGCTCCGCCGCCAGAGCATCGGTATCGACCTCAAGCAGGAGCTGCGATCCGCCCTGAAGGTCGAGACCGAGGTTCAGCCCGTTCTGCGGCAGGAACTTCAGGTCGTCCTTTACGCCCTGCGGCAGAAGATTCGGCAGGGAAAACCAGATACCGGCAAGGGTGGCGATGACCACCAGTGCGATTTTCCAGCGGGATGTTTGCATCATGGGCGGAGAAACCTGAATATACTATTTTTGACTGTCGCGATATTATAGTCGAAAACCGCTGTACACTTTTCGACATATCGCTCTAACACAAAAAGCCTGCCCGCAGGATATGCGAACAGGCCGGGTAGCTCGGAGAGGTATTAGGCGGCCTTGTCGTTGGCGGCGGCGGGCTCACCCTTGGTGCGCACCTCGGTGACCATCGCCTTGACGACGCGGACATTGACGCCCGACGCGATTTCGACCATCACCTCGGCCTCTTCGACGCGGGTGATCTTGCCGATCATGCCGTTCGACAGGACGACCGTGTCATTACGCTTGATGCCGGAGATCTGGGCCTGATGCTCCTTGGCGCGCTTTTGCTGCGGGCGGATGATCAGGAAGTACATCAGGGCGAAAATCGCCACGAAGGGCAGAAGCTGAAGCAGGGCAGCTTGATCCAAGACGGTTCTCCGTTAGTCTCATTGGGGCCTGAAAACAGGCGCAATTATCGATGCGCCATACATAGGCGCAGAAACAAAAAGGTCAATGCGCTTTTTATGCGCCCTTATGAGGGCCTATCGTGCAAACGGTTTACGGCAGGACCAGGGTCGGATCGATCGGCTTGGCGATTTCCGACGACGGCGTATAGCGGATCTCGAAGTGCAGTTGCGCGCGGTCGACCGCCCCGGTCTTGCCCAGCGTCCCCAACGCCTGCCCCTGCTCGATCTTCTGGTTGGCCTTCACGCTCACCTTGCCCAGATGCGAATAGCCCGTATAGAAACCGTTGGCGTGCTTGATATAGACGGTGTTGCCCAGTTCTTTCACCTGATCGCCGACATAGACGACGATGCCTTCATCGGCGGCCACGACCTCGGCCCCTTCCGGACCACCGATATTGATGCCGTCATTGCGCACGTTCGGCCCCAGCTGACCGTAGCGAACCAGCACATTGCCCTTGTACGGCCAGACGAATTTACCCTTGCCCAGTCTGGCGATACCGGTCGAATCCGGGAACACCTTCGGGGCCGCCGGCTTGATCGGCTCGACCTTTTCGGCCTCCTTGACGACCGGTTTCGGCGCAGGCGGCACGACGACGGGCTTCGGCGCCGGCGTGACGACCGTGGCGTCGACCACCTTGACCGGCGGCTTTTCGACCGGCCTAGGCGCGGGTGCCTTGTCGGCCTGGGCGACGACGGTCTTCACCTTTTCCGGCGCCGGACCGTTGGCATAGGCCTCAAGCCCCTTGTCCTTCGCCGTTTCCGGCAGCAGCACCTTCTGACCGATGCGCGTCACCGACGCCGCGGTCAGGCCGTTCATCTGATAAAGCGTCTGAATCGGCACGCCGAACCGGCGCGACACGCCGTACAGCGTATCCTGCGCCTGAAGCGTATAGACATAACCCGCCGTGAGCGTCTTTACCGCCGGGGCGACGGCCGGTTTCGGCGCACCCGGTTTCACCTCGGGCGCTTTCACCGCGACCACCTTCTCGACCGGCGGCGGCGGGGGTGGCGGTGGGGGCGGCAATTCGTTGGTGGTGATCTCACCCTTCGTGCCCAATCCCTGCACCCCGGCGTTTTCATCGACCGGCTTTTCAGGGGTGAGGGCTTTTTCCGGCGAAGGCGCTTCGGCGACCGGCTTGTCCTGCATATAGATCGGATATTTGGGAGCTTGCGGCGCGACCGTACACCCGGTCAGGCCGACACCGGCCACCAGAAGCGTGGATAAAAGAAACGGTACGCGCATGGGGTCTCTCCCGACAAATCTCTTCAGGACGTCTTTACGCGCTCTTTATGGGGGAATTATGGATAATGAAAGATTACCGTGCGCGCGTTCCAGTCACGTTTTGAAAAGGAATTCGGGGATCGAATCGAAAAAATTTTCGTGATCCGCATCCAATACCCGCCCCGGCGGACATTCAGTCGCATAAGGACGCCACAGGGGTCGTCCGGCGCAAAGGAAATCAATCATGGACTATTTTCATCAGTACTGGTGGCTGATCTTCCCGATCCTCGGGATGGGGATGGGCTTTTTCAGCATGTACAGCGCCCACCGCGCGCGGACCGAGAAGATCCGCCTGATCCGCTTCTACGTCGAACAGGGCAAGGAACCTCCGCCCGCCCTGCTCGCCACCCTCAGCGACAACGACAGTACGGACGGCTGCGGCGGCACGCGCTCCGGCCGTATCACCAGCCTCGTTTCCGCCTTCACCGTGTTCGCGGCGCTGGCGCTGGCGTTTGGCTACACCGGCTGGCGCACGGGCGAGACCGTGTTCATCGCGCTGGGTCTGGGCTTCGCGCCCGCCGCGCTGATCATGCTGATCCTGCTCATCTACCGCCTGCGCACCGAGCGTAAGGACTGAGGTGCGCCAGCCGGGGGACGACACACGCCTGTCGCAGGCGAAGCAGGGATCGGATCAGGCCTTCGCGGCTCTGGTCGGCGCGCATCAGCAGGCGGTGCGCGCCTTCCTGCGTCGTCTGGTCGCCACCCCCGCCGATGCCGACGATCTGGCGCAGGAAGCCTTCGTCACCGCGTGGTCGCGCCTTGACCGTATCGCGCCGGGCGTCGCGTTCCGCACCTTCGTCTGCGGCATCGCCTACCGCAAGGCGCTCAACGACCGGCGACGGTTGAAACGCGGCAGCGAACGCGACGCCGCCTGGCTATCCCTGCGCGACGACGCCGAGACGCCCGCGCACGAGACGCGCCTGACGCTGGACGCCGCCATGCAGACCCTGCCGGTCGAGCAGCGTGCCGCGGTATCGCTCTGCGTCGCCGAAGACTACAGCCATACTGAGGCCGCCGCGATTCTGGGGCTTCCCCTCGGCACCGTAAAATCGCATATTCAGCGGGGCCGTGCGCGGCTGTGTGCGCTGCTGGGAGTTGAAAATGACTGATAGCCTGAAAGCGATGTTTGCCGCCGAACCGGTCGTGCCGACGCGCGACTGGGCCTTCGAGGTACGCGTCATGGCCGCCGTCGAGCGCCGCCGCTTCCGCCGCCATGTCGGTCAGATGATCGTCGTCGCCCTGTCTTTATTGATAGCCGCCGTGGCCCTGACGCCCGCCGTTGCACCGGTGCTGGACGGCCTCTATGCCCTGCCCGTCTTCGTGGTGATGATCAGCGCCATCCCCGCCGTCTTCGCGATCCTGCGTCAGGCGCGGTTCAACCGTCCTTAGCCACGCCTTCGATCAGCGGCACGAAACGCACCTCGCCCAGATCCTCGACCTCATAGGCGTCCGGCGTCCGCGTATAGCGCAGCAGACGCTGCACCGAGCCCTTGCCCTGCGGCGCGACCATGATCCCCTTGACCTTGAGCTGCGACAAAAGCGGCATCGGCTCGTCCGGCAGGGCAGCGGTGACCAGAATCCGGTCGAACGGCGCCTGCTCCGGCCAGCCGGCCCAGCCGTCGGCGAAACGGTAGATGATGTTTTCAAGCATCAGCCGCTTATGGCGGATTTCCGCCTCCAGCATCAGCGAACGGTAGCGCTCGATCGTATAGACATACCGCACCAGCCGCGACAGGATCGCCGTCTGGTAGCCCGACCCGGTGCCGATCTCCAGCACCCGGTGACGGCCTTCCAGCTTGAGCGCCTGTGTCATCAGGGCGACGATATAGGGCTGTGAAATCGTCTGGCCTGCGGCGATCGGGATGGCCGAATCCTCCCACGACCGGTCAAGGAACAGCTCCGGCACGAACAGATCGCGCGGCGTATATTCCATCGCGTGCAGCAGCTTTTCGTCGCTGATGCCCTGCGCCTTCAGGCTCTCCAGCAGACGCTCGATCCGGGTCTGGCCCTTATCCGTATCGTCCATCATTGATCGGCCTCCAGCATGACTTTTTTCGGCACGGCTCCACCCAGCACACCTTTGAAATCGTTCAGGGTTTCATAATGCGTCAGGTCCAGATGCAGCGGCGTTACCGAAATACGGTTTTCCGCCACGGCCTTCAAATCCGTGCCATCGAGCAGCGTATGTTGATGGGCATGGAAATCAAGCCAGTAATAGTTGCGCCCACGCGGATCGACGCGTTTCACCGCATGCAGGTCGTGCAGGTCGCGGAACCCCTGACGGGTCATTTCAACGCCGGTCACCGCCGCGTCGTCGCAGTCGGGGAAATTGATATTGAAGATCAGATTCTTCGCCCAGCCCTTTGACAACAAAGCGCTAATCACCGGCGCGCCATGGATGCGCGACGCTTCCCACTGCGCCTCGACGTCGATATCGAAATCGAGGCACTGCGACAGGGCGATCGACGGAATCCCCAGACTCATGCCCTGCAGGGCGCCCGCCACCGTCCCCGACAGCGTCACGTCCTGCGCCAGATTGAAGCCGCGATTGACCCCCGACAGCACGAGGTCCGGCGGCTCGGGGAGCAAATCATTGACCGCGATCTGCACGCAGTCGGTCGGCGTCCCGCTCACCGCAAAGCTCTTGTCGTCCCGGCGATGCGCCCGGATCGGATCGTGCAAGGTAATCCCCCGCCCCTTACCGGACTGCTCATACAACGGCGCGCAAACCCACACATCGTCGCTCAGGTGCGCGGCGATCTCACGCAGCACGGTCATACCGTAGGCGTCGATACCGTCGTCATTGGTCAGGAGGATACGCATGCAACCGTACTACTGCGATTTCGCGTAAATCCGCAAGCTTGGTCGCAGTCGGAAAGTCAAGTTATGCAGGGTCGCGGACCCTGCACCCGTCACTTGGAGCAGGTGGCACGGCTCGCTCTCAAAATCCCCTCTCCCTGAGGGAGAGGGTTAGGGTGAGGGGGAAATGCCGCACACACGCGCTTGAGGATCAGACACTTTAAAACGCCACATAAGTACAATAGGAAACAGCTACCCCTCACCCGGCGCTCCGCGCCACCCTCTCCCTCAAGGGAGAGGGAAATCTACCCGATATGCGTCAGGCCGCCCATGTACGGCTGCAACACGTCCGGAATCGCGATTCGACCGCCTTCGTCCTGATAGTTCTCCATGATCGCCACCAGAGTCCGACCGACCGCCAGACCCGACCCGTTCAGCGTATGGACAAACCGCGTACCCTTTTCGCCGGCCTTGCGCGTGCGGGCGTCCATGCGACGCGCCTGGAAATCCCCGCAGTTCGAGCAGGAGGAAATCTCGCGATAGGTATTTTGCGACGGCAGCCATACCTCCAGATCATAGGTCTTGCGCGCGCCGAAACCCATATCACCCGTACACAGCAACATGGTGCGGAAGCTCAGACCTAACTTCTTGAGGATCGCCTCAGCGCATTCGGTCATGCGCTCATGTTCTGCCGCCGACTCTTCCGGCGTGGTGATCGAGACCAGTTCGACCTTCTGAAACTGATGCTGACGGATCATGCCCTTGGTATCGCGCCCCGCCGATCCGGCCTCGGCACGGAAACAGTTGGTCAGGGCCGTCAGGCGCAGCGGCAGTTCTTCCTCGGCGGTAATCGCCTCGCGGACAAGATTGGTCAGCGACACTTCAGCGGTGGGGATGAGGTAATGCTCGACCGTGGTCTTGAACAAATCCTCTTCAAACTTCGGCAGTTGCCCGGTGCCGAACAGCGCGTGGTCCTTGACCAGCACCGGCGGATTGACTTCCAAATAGCCGTGCTCGGTCGTCTGGGTGTCGAGCATCCACTGACCGATGGCACGTTCCAGCCGCGCCAGTTGCCCCTTGAGCACCACGAAGCGCGAACCGGACATCTTCGCCGCCGCTTCGAAGTCCATCAAACCGCCCAGCGGCCCTTTCAGAGCCTCGCCGAGATCGGCGTGATCCTTGGCCGGGAAGCTCAGAATATTCGGCGCACCATGTGTGCGGATTTCGACATTGCCCGCCTCGTCCTCGCCCTGCGGCACGTCCTCGAACGGAATATTCGGCAGTGAAGCCAGCAGGTCGCGCAGTTCCGCGTCCTTCACGCGCTCCTGCTCCTGAGCCTCGGCAATCGCGCCTTTCAGGCCCTCGACCTCGGTCATCAGTTCCGCAGCGCGCGCCTCGTCCTTTTGCGCCTTGGCCTTGCCGATTTCGCCGGACAGTTTTTTCAGTTGCGCCTGATTGGTTTCGAACGCCGTCTTGGCGGCGCGGAGGTCCTTGTCCAGCGCCAGAAGCTGATCGACATCGGCCTGAGCCGTTTCGCGGCCTCGCGACGTCCAGCCCTTGAGATATATGTCCGGGGTTTCACGCAGGGCTTTGATATCGTGCATGGCGTTGGTCCTTAGGTCTCAACAGGTGGCTTGCCCCACCCACCGCTTCGCGGTCCCCCCTCCCCGCTGTGCAGGGAGGGATGTAAAAAATCCTTCCCCGTTTACGGGGAAGCTGGATTTCTCGTCAATGCTTCATTGACGAGAAAGACGGAAGGGGGAATGCGTCAGCGCCGCGACCTAAGCCGCCGGTTCTTTCCGACGCCATTCGATGACGCGGACGCAGACAATCGAAATCTCGTACAGAATGGCGATCGGGATCGCCAGCATCAGCTGCGAAATCGGGTCCGGCGGCGTTACCACGGCGGCCACGACCACGATACCGAGGATGGCGTAGCGCCGCCCCTGCGACAGCATCTTGGCCGACACCATCCCCGTCAGGCCCAGAAGGGTCAGAACGATCGGCAACTGAAAGCACAGGCCAAACGCCAGCATCAGGGTCGTCACCAGAGACAGATATTCCGAAATCTTGGGCAGAAGCTGCACCGAGACCTGACCGGCGCCGAAGATCTGCTGATCGAGCGAGAACCACAGCACCATCGGCAGCATGATGTAATAGACCAGCAGCGCCCCCAGCACGAACAGGATCGGCGCCGCGATGAGGAACGGCAGGAAGGCCATGCGTTCGCGCTTGTACAGACCCGGCGCGACGAAGCGATAGATATGCCAGGCGATGATCGGGAACGAGACGATGATCGCACCGAACCCAGCGATCTTCATCTTGGTGAACAGGACTTCGAGCGCGCCGGTCGAAATGACCTGAGCGGGCGTCGTCGCGACCACTTCCTTGAAGCCGAGCAGCACCAGAATCATGTCGAACGGGCCGTGCGCGTGGCCATTATTGGCCCCGGTGACGGCGAACATCTCGTTGGCAACCACAAAGGGGTGCAGCAGGAAGATCGTAATCCGTTCGGCCTGAGTGAAACAGGCAATGAAGGCGACAGCGAAGGCCGCCACCATCCAGATCAGGCGCGAGCGCAACTCGATCAGGTGGTCCATCAGGGGAGCGCGCGACGATTCGATATCGTGCTCGTCGGCGTCGTCGCGGGTCACGATGTCGTTCATGACGCCACCTTCTTGGCACGGGTGCGTTTCGGCTTGACCGCGTCCTCTACGACCGGTGCGGCCTCGACAGCTTTGGCTCTGGGTTTTCTCGGCTTTTTGACCGGCGCGGGCGTTTCCGCGACCGGCGCATCGGTCACCGAAGGCTGGCCATAGTCATCGCTGAAATCGTTGCTGTCCGGCGACGGCACGTCGTCCGAACCGCTGTAATAGTGGCCCTTGGGCTGAAGCGTTTCGTCGATTTCGCCTTCGATGCGGCGCATATCCTCGCGGATATCGTCGATGACCGGCGAGGATATCTGCCCGGAGCGCAGGGCCTCGACCTCCTTGCGCAGGTCGTCCAGTTCCGATTGCCGCGCCATATCGTCGAAGGACGTGCGGAATTCGTCGGCCATCGACCGCATCTTCGCGACGAACTTGCCCAGTTGGCGCAGAAGTTTCGGCAAATCTTTGGGCCCGACCACGATCAGAGCCACGACCGCGATCAATATGAGCTCGGAGCCCCCAATACCGGGCAGCATCAGTCAGCCTTTGTCTTAGTATTTATACAGCACACCGAGGTGCGAAAGGCGCTTAGTTGCCGTCCTTGTCGGTGACGGTCTTGGCCGACTCGTCCTTCTTGGGCGCGTCTTCGTCCTTGAGGCCTTCCTTGAACGCCTTGATGCCCTTGGCCGCGTCGCCCATGATGCCCGACAACTTGCCACGGCCGCCGAACAGCAGCAGCGCGACGACCGCGACGATGGCCCAATGCCAGATGCTCATACCACCCATTACTACTCTCCTGCTTTGCTCTTCTGCACAATCTTAGATCTGCGGTTCGCCAATTTGATAGCGAGATACACCGGCACGAAGATAATTGCCATAAAGAAGAGCGGTACAACCAATACAATCAACCAATGCCATAGACTTACGCTTCCCATATCCCCTCCGAAAGCCGTGGCGTCCTCTGTATTATAGGCGGATTGTATGACGACATCAAAGCGAAAATAAGCCCTGTTGCAAAAGCTTATCGGTCGCCGTTTTCGGCGCTCTCGAAGAAGTCCTGAGCGAATTCGACCTGCTCCATCTCGTCCGCCTCGATCGGGTCTTCGGCGGGGCGGGACCCCGCCGGGTCGGGGATGACGAAATCGGCGGGGACATTGAGGTCGAGCAGCCCCGCCGCGCGCATATCCGCCGCGCCCGGCAGGTCGTGCAGGCTGGGCAAAGAGAAGGTCTCCAGAAAGTGTTCCGTCGTGCCATAGGTCACCGGGCGGCCCGGCGTGCGCCGCCGTCCACGCAGCCGGATCAGGTTCATCTCATGCAGCACATCCAGCGTCCCGCGCGACAGGCCGACACCACGGATCGTCTCGATCTCGGCGCGGGTGACCGGCTGATGGTAGGCGATGATAGCGAGCGTTTCCAGGGCGGCCTTCGACAGCTTGCGCGGTTCTTCGCGCTCCTCGACCATCAGGTAGCCGAGGTCGACGGCCGTGCGGAACTGCCACTTGTCGGCGATGACCTCCAGCGTCACGCCACGATCGGCATAGCGGCCTTTAAGCGCCGCCAAAGCCTTGCCGACATCGGCGCCTTCGGGCAGACGCCGCGCCAGATCGGCGGCGGACATGGGCCCGGCGGCGGCGAACAGCAGCGCTTCGAGGGCGCGTTCGGTGTCGATAGCCATCTACATCCTCCCCTGTGAGCGAAGCGATACGGGGGAGGTGGCAGCGCGAAAGCGCTGACGGAGGGGGCATTCTTCGTGTGGCTCCCCCCACCCACCCCTTCGGGGTCCCCCCTCCCCGTAAACGGGGAGGGATGTCAGAATGGTCATCATCGTCCCTCCACCAGCGGCGGGCGTTGCCGCATATAGAGCGTCTCGAACGTCCCTAGCTGCTGGACCTGCATCAGGCCCTCCTTGGTCAGTTCCAGACTGGCCGACAGGGTCGAGGCGACGTAGGAGGCGCGCTTCGGACCGCCCTCGCCGATCGGCTGAGGGGCGATCTCATCCAGTGGCGTCCACTCTTTCAGTTCCGGCAGGACATCGCGCAGGTGGTCGCGGGCGTCTTCCAGCGGATAGGCCTCGACGCGCATCGACGGGTCGTAATGGCGGGCGATTTCGCGCTGGCGCTGCGTAACATAGGCCCCCATCAGGTCGAACAGCGACACATCCAGCCGCGACGACGGCAGGATGACGCGCGCCTCCGGATCGCCGCGCGCAAAGACATCGCGCTTCAATTGCGGGCGTGAGGTGATCGCCTCGACCGCCTTGCGGATAGCTTCGAGCTTTTTCAGGCGAAAGGCGAGCGCCGCGGCCAGTTCTTCGGGTTCCGGTTCGTCGGTCGCCTTGCGTTCGGGCACCGGCAGCAGGAGGCGCGATTTCAGATAGGCCAGCCACGAGGCCATGACGAGGTAATCCGCCGCCAGCGAAAAGCGCAGTTTGCGCGCCTGCTGGATGAAGCCGAGATACTGTTCGGCCAGTCGGGTGATCGAGATTTTGAGCAGGTCGACCTTCTGCTGCCGCGCCAGAACGAGCAGCACGTGCAGGGGGCCTTCATAACCGTCAAGATCGAGGACCAGCGCGTCGTCGGCCTCGATGTCGCTGTCGGGGACGGCGTCGGCGGAGAAGTCGAGGCGGTGTTGGTGCACCTCGTTCTCCAGCCGGACATTGTCCCCGCGTGTGGCCATACTTAACCGACCTGATAGACGGTCGGGTCGGCATAGCCTTCGTAGTCTTCGCGCACGGTGGCGACCTTGCGGCGCAGGGCGACGCTCAGGCGGGTGCGCGCGGCATTGACGTCGAGCGGCTCGACGACGTGCTTCAGGCGCGCCACGGCAGACATCGCCCGCTCCAGCGCCTTGCCCTTGAGGACCGGCGTCGCGGCGGCGACCTGCTGCATCTCGTCCATATTGCCGTTGCAGTGCAGGACCACGTCGCATCCGGCGCGCAGGGACGACTTGGTGCGGTGGGCGAAGGTGCCTTTCAGCGCCCCCATCGACAGGTCGTCGCACATCAGCAGCCCGTCGAAACCGATATCCTGGCGGATGACCTTGATGACCTTTTTCGAGGTCGTCGCCGGGTTACGACGGTCGATGGCCGCATACACCACGTGCGCGGTCATGGCCAAAGGCATGTCGGCATTGACGGCGAACGGATAGAAGTCGGTTGTGTCCAGTTCCTCACGCTTCGCCTTCACCACCGGCAGGTCGTGGTGCGAATCGGCAAGCGCTCGGCCATGACCCGGAATATGCTTGATCACCGGCAGGACGCCCCCGGCCAGTAGGCCTTCGCAGGCGGCGCGGCCCATGGTGGCCACGGTTTCCGCCGTGTCGCCATAGGCGCGGTCGCCGATGATGTCGTGGGCATTGGGCTGCGGCACGTCGAGCACCGGCACGCAGTCGACATTGATCCCCAGCGCCGCCAGATCGTGCGCCATCAGACGCGCCCCCAGCCGGACCAGCTCACGATGTTCGAACACCGATTCGGTGACGTCGCCGAAGGTCGCGGCGGGCGGATAGGTCGGCCAGTGTGGGGGTTTCAGGCGCTGAACGCGGCCGCCTTCCTGATCGATAAGAATGAGCACGTGCGGGTGACCGGCGGCGGCCCTGAGCGCGGCGACCAGCGCCTTGACCTGTTCCGGCGTGTCGATATTGCGCTTGAACAGGATGAAGCCCAGCGGCTTTTTCGCGGCGAAGAAGGCGATCTCCGCCTTGCTCAGTTCCAGCCCTTCGCAACCGAAGATGGCCGCAGTGATCTTACCCTTGAATGTCGTCTTAAGCACGTCGTTACAGATCCTGTCTTATTTGACGAAGCAGCTCTTGCCCGCCGCTTTCAGCGCGTCGCAAAACTGCTTCGCCTTTTCCTTCGAGGCAAAACCGCTAAAAGACGTCCTGTAAAAAGTCGATCCGTTGACTTCGACCTTCTGAACGGTCTTGGACGTGCCGCCGACGAACATGCCGTAGGTCGACGCCGCCTGCGCGTATTCGCGGTCGGCGATGGCCTGCGACGAGAAGGCGCCGATCTGCACCGAAGCGCTGCCGCCGGACACGGCCACAGGCTTTTCAACGGGCTTGGGCGTTTCAACGGGCTTGACCGGCGGGGCGGCAGGCTTTGCATCGCTCACCGGCGCGGGCTTGTCTTCCGCCTTGAAGACCGGCGGTGCCGTCTTGCTGGCCGGGGGCAGGATGTTTTCGGCGGCATCGGCGGGCTTGACCGGCGCGACGGCGCTGGAGGCGTCACGCAGTTGCGGCGCTTCGGTGTCGTTGGCGAATTTCGGCGCGGTGGCCGAGGTGTCGGCCGCCGAATCGATCAGGTCGTCCTCACTCAGCGGCTTCGCCTCCTCGATAGCGCCATCCTTATAACCGGCCAGCGGCTCACCGACATCGCCGACCTTGCGCGAATTCAGGCCCGAATTATAGAACAGGACCACCGCCAGCAACAGCACGACCAGCACGATGCCCGAGGCGATGAGGGTGATCGGCGTCTGGTCGCGCGACGGGGCCGGACGGCGCGTCTCGTAACTCAGATGATCCTCCGTCGGCGGCGAATAGGTACCGCGCTCGTTATCTTCCACCATGGCCCTCGTCCTCACTCCAAATCATTCCCGGCACCGCCCTGGGCAACATGCCGGAAAACGCCTATCCCACGAATGCCGGGCTCAACTCAAGTGTCAAAAGCCGGACCATGGCGGGCGATGCGCCCTCGCCTGCGAATCACAGGCAGCAAAGCAGCTGATTTTGTCATCCCCGGGGCCGGAGTAAAAGCCTTTCCTCAAAAGTGACGGGGGCGAAAAATAAACCGGCGTTATGTATTATTTTCGCCGCACTCGTCAAAAATACGTCGAAAAGTTGAGCGTTTTGATGAAAAACGCCCTCGGGGCGACGTTTTCGGCTTGCTCGCCTGTGTCCTGTTATTTTACGCTCATGAGACGAGTAGCGAGTGCAATGAGGCGTGCATGCTGTTTGCGGCATCCGGCTATATGTTCGAGGATTTTATCCACGACACCTCCGAAATCACGTCGCGCGAAAAACTGTACGAGGTTTTTCGCGAGGCGATGGGGGCGCTTGGCTATGACCGAGTCAATTTTTCCATCGGCCGCGATCAGGACGTCCCCGCCAGCGAGATGGGCTTCGGCCTGATCAGCAACTATCCTACCGACTGGCAGAAATATTACGCCGAAAAGAACTTCGTGAAGATCGATCCGGTGTTTCGTTGCGCCGTCAGCCATTACGGCCCCTTCCGCTGGTCGGATCTGGAACGCAAGCTGCGCCTCAGCGACAAGCAGATCCGCTTCCTGCGCATGGGCGAAGAGGCCGGGCTCAACAACGGTATCGGCATACCCTTCAACGGACCGCGCCTTCAGATCGCCGGGGTCGGTCTGGCGACCTCGGCGAAACAGATCAAGCCCTATGCCAAGCTGGATCTGGTCAGCGCCTACTGCAATCAGTTCTATACGGTCTATAAGCGCATCGTCGCCAAGTCGCACGGCCTGACGCCCGAAATGGCCGTCCTGTCGTCGCGCGAACGCGAAATCCTGACCTGGGTCGCCCACGGCAAGACCGACGACGATATCGGCTGCATCCTCGGCATCAGTTCGAATACGGTCGACTACCACATCCGCAATATCTACGGAAAGCTGGGCGTCAATAACCGCGTCGTCGCCGCCATCAAAGGCATCTCGAACGGCTTCATCGAGCTCTGATCAGACCCCGATCAACCCCTGAACGCGACTCGCCTCCGCATCACCCCCATCACCGCATTTCCACGCCTGCGTGTGCGTCCGCGCGCCTGACGGGTAAATCAGGATAAAATTCATCGCCTTCCGGCGCAAACCCCACGCGTTCGCGTGGTATTTTTTCCGCCCTCTCAACGGCACCATATCCAGACCACCACACCGGGAGGCTGATATGATCAAGCTTTTGAGTTATAAAAACATTTCGCAAAATGCCGAACTCTATTTCGATCAATTCCGATTGCGCCACCGCGAGTTCATCGACCGGCAGGATTACGACGTCAAGGCGCATGACGGCATGGAGTTCGACGAATACGACACCCTGGCGGCGCAATACCTCGTCTATAGCGAGGACGGTCGCACCGCACTCGGCGCCAGCCGCCTGACGCCGGTGGTCATGGGCTGCATGCTGAAGGATCACTTTCCGCATCTGGTCGACGATCACGCCATCCTGTCGCAGGCCGACGTCTGGGAAGGTACGCGCTTCTGCATCGACAGCCGCCTGCCGCCGGAACAGCGTCGGCATATCTGTCAGAGCCTCGCCCTCGCCTATGTCGAAGCCGGTCTCGAACTGGACGCCACCCATATTATCGGCCTGATGCCGACCCTCATCCTGAGGTCGGTGTTCGAACGCTCCGGTATCGCACTCGACCGGCTGGGCGCGCCCCACGCCATCGGCGCTCACTCCAAAATACAGGCCGCCTCGATCCAGGTCTGCGTCGAACAAATCACTCGCGCCGCCGCCACCAGCGGCCTGTCCAAAGTTATGGCGCACACTCCGATCTAATCGATCGAACCGGCACGCCAATTTTTTTTAACGCGCATCTGATCCGAAAACCGCCTTGCACTTTTCGGGATGCGCTCAGCGGAGACACCCCCCACCATGCTGCGTAATCGCGATGCTTCCGTCGAACAACTGCTCGACGCCCTCGACTTCATGCGTAAAGACCTGCGCACCCACGATCTCAACGGGTTCGCCGATATCATCGACAAGGCTTTTGAGACCTGCGCCGACCGGTATGTAGAGGACAAGATGCGCGGCCTCTATACCTCGCTGGAGACGCGTCAGATCAATACACGCCCGATCTGAAACGTGCTGGAAATCAGACGTCCGGCCTCCTCCGCCGTTTCCTGAACCGGACGTCTGCACCCTGAAAGGCGCGCCTTGCCCAAGGGGGCGCGCCTTCTTTTTCTATTTGGGCTCGTCGTGCGACATGGCCTTGACCAGCGCCAGAACGCTGCGGCGCTTGGTGGCGTTGATGCGCACGAAATAGCGGGCCAGTTCGGCCCCTTCGGCGCTGGCCAGAAAACGCGCCACGCTCATGCCCGATTCAAGGCCGAAATCCGGCCCGGTGGGGCTCGCCTTGCTCTCCGCCGCCCCCGGGTCCGACGCCGCGGCGGCATCGATGCCATCGAAAAACCGCGCCACGGGTATGCCCAGAAAGCGCGAGATTTCGAACAGCTTGGACGAGCTGATGCGGTTGGCGCCGCTTTCGTACTTCTGCACCTGCTGAAAGGTCAGACCAATGGCATCGGCCAGAGCCTCCTGAGTCATCCCCAGACGCTTTCGGTTCATGCGGACGATCTGTCCCACATGCACGTCAACCGGGTGTTTCTCGCCTTCCAGCACGGGCTACTCCTGTTCACTAAATCCCCTGAAAACAACGCATAGCAGCCTTGGCCGCCGCCGGTCAATGCAGGGGTTTCGTAAACCTGAGGTGGCAGGAAGGGTTGGTAGGCCCGGAGGGACTCGAACCCCCAACCAGACCGTTATGAGCGGTCGGCTCTAACCATTGAGCTACAGGCCCCCGTCAAGGGAAGGCAGCGTGCCTAACATGACCGCCTGCCGATTTAAAGCCCCACACCCGCGTTTATCAACAAATGGCAATCTAACAGGCGGGTTCATGCCCGGTTCAGACACCCCAATCGATAATTGATTTCAGCTTCGGTAATCGATCACAAATCGATCACACGGGCGACGTAAGGCCGACGCATTACGGCATTTATCTAACCCAGATGGCACGGCCCTACCGTCCCGCAACCTTAAGAGACCCCGACTATGAAAAAGACCCTGTCCCTGTCCGCCGCCATCCTGATTCTGGGTTTCGCCGCCGCTCCTGTTCTGGCGCAACCCGCCCCCGTTGCTGTGGAGAAAATGATGCCGGAGGGCACGATCCTCAATCTGTCCGAAACCGCCGAGGTCAAGAGCGCGCCCGACGTCGCCTTCATCACCTTCGGCGTCGTCAGCGAAGGCAAGACCGCGCAGGAGGCCATGGCCGCCAACGCCGCCCAGATGAACAGCGTCTTTGCCGCCGTGAAAAAGCAGGGCATCGCCGACAAGCACGTTCAGACCTCGGGCCTCAACCTCAATGCCGTCTATGACTATCCGCCGAACGCCACGCCGGTCCTGCGCGGCTATCAGGCCTCGAACCAGATCAGCGTCCGCGTCGAGGACCTGTCGAAGCTGGGCGTCACGATCGATGCCGTGGTCAAGGCCGGGATCAACCAGATCAACGGCATCTCGTTCGGCCTGAAAGATTCCTCGAAAGCCGCCGATCAGGCGCGCATGGATGCCACGAAAACCCTGCGTGCCCGCGCCGACCTTTATGCCAGGTCGCTGGGCCTCACGGTCAAGCGCATCAAGGTTCTGAGCGAAGCCGCTGATACCTCCGGTCCGCGCCCGGTGCCGATGTACAAGACCATGGCCATGGACCGCGCCGAGTCCACACCGATCGCCGGCGGCGAGGTCTCGACCAGCCTGACGCTCAATGCCGTGTTCGAACTGGAATAGGCTCCACACCTTTTCTGACAAAGGGCGGCTGGCAACAGCCGCCCTTTTTTCGTGTCCGCTCACACGACTGTGATGACAAACCCAAATATCGGTGTTAACTTTTTATTAAGGATATTTTTCCGGGGGATGCGGGGCATGTCAACACACCTGAAATGGGCGAGCGCCATCGTGATCGGCGGCGCGCTGGCCGTGACGGTCGCCGTCGGGTTTGCACAGGCGCAAGACGCCAAAAGCAATAGCACCGCCAGCCGCGCCACAACGCTGAAACCCACCGCGGTCAGCGCTGCAAAGATCAATCCCGTCCTGCTGCGCAAGCCCGAGGCCCCCGCCCGCGTCGACTGGTCCGCCGCCGTCATGCAGTCGCGCGCCGCGCCGATCAGTACGCTGAACCTCAAGGCCGCGCGCGATCCGAAAGCCCCGACGATCCAGCCGCTGGCCGCGCGCCTGCCGCGTCAGGAACTCGACAAGACGCGCCTGCCCATGCTGATGCCGAAGACCGGCGGCCTGATCAAGATCGACAAGGCGAAAGTCGTGTCCTTCGGTGATGCCTATTCGCTCAACCTGCCGCAGGACAAGGGGATGCAGTTGACCCTGATGGGCAACCGCTCGATGATCAAGGCCGACCGCGGCATGATCTCGGCCAAGGCCCGCGCCAAGGTCAACGGCGTCGCCGAAACCGTCCGCATCACCAAGCTGGAAGACGGCTGGACGGCCAGCTTCCGCCGCTACGGCGTCCTCTATACGGTCGATCTGCTGTGCGAGGACCTGCAAAGCGCCGCCTGCGCCACCGACGGTTATCTGCGCGCCGCCATCGCCGACATCAGCGAAGTCACGCTGGGGGCCGAGGCGATGAAAGAAGCGCAAGCGGCGGGGGTCAAGTGATGCGCGCCTTCGCCCTTATCCCCCTGCTGCTCTTCGCGGCCTGCGACCAGACCGGCACCGGCGGCGGCACGTCATCCTCGTCTGCCTCGTCATCTTCGTCCGAAAGCAGCGCCGCGTCGTCATCGAGCGCGGCGTCCTCATCGGAATCCTCATCGTCCATCGCCCTGCCCGACTTTCCGCACGATCCGGCCACGCAACTGGCCGCCGGGTCCGGGTCGGGCTATACCGACCTGTCGAACTGGGCGCCGGGCATCTGCTTCCCGCTGGCCGATACCCCGGCCTATGCCAATTCGCAGGTCTATCGCCCCGGCGGCAGCGCCCGTCCCTCCGAACCGAGCCAGTGCGCGACGGAAAACTACAGCTATCCGTGGCAGGATAATTTCTGCGAAAGCCGCAGCTGGTCGAACCCGCTGTGCACGTCCGGTCAGGGCCATCAGGGGCAGGACATCCGCCCGAAAACCTGTAAGTCGAACCTTTACTGGGCCGTGGCCCCCGAAGACGGCGTGGTCACCCAGATGGGCTCGATGACGGTGGCCATCACCGGCAATGCCCCGCCGCACCGCGTCTATCGCTACCTGCATATTTAGAAATCGACCCTGCGCGTGGCCCTGCACGACACCGTCGTGCGCGGCCAGAAGCTGGGGCTGGTGTCCAACAATCTCGGTGTCAATTCGCAGGGCCAGCAGCAATATACGACCATCCACCTGCATTTCGAGATCCGCGTGGGCCAGACCGAAACCCTGTCCGACGGTACGGTTTTGAGCGCCGACGACTTCGTGCCGCCCTATACGGCGCTGGTCGATTCCTATCAGCGCAAGCTGGGCGGCGACTGCCCGACGGTGGAATAGACTCTGGCCAAAGCGCAGGGTTGTCTTTAGGGTAATCTCAATACGGGGGGATTATTCATGCTGACATTTCTGTTTTCGACCAAGGGTCGCGTAAAGCGCGTGCCCTATGTGGTGTTTGCGCTGACGCCAACCCTCATTCTGTGGATTACAGGTGAAATTCTTAGCGGGCTGGTTCCCGGCCTGCATATACCTGCCTATAGTCTGCCCCTGATAAGCTTGGACATCGTGCGCCTTTTGCTGGTCTGGCCGATCTATGTTCTGTCCGTTAAGCGCCTGCACGATCTGAACCGGCCGGGCTTTCCGGCCCTGATCATTCTGTCGTCCTTTGTTATGGACGTACTTTATCTGATGGTGCCGCTTATCGTTCCCGCGATCGATCTGGAGATAGGGATAGTCAGCAACCTGTATGAAACCGCCGCAAGCCTTCTAAGTATGCTGGGTAGTATATTCTTTTTTGCCCGCCTCGCCTTTATAGCCACGCTGTGCTTTGTCCCCGGCACCAAAGGCCCTAACCGCTTCGACTCGGCGCAACCCGACGACAGCGTGTTCGAATAGGCGCCTCAATGTTGAATGTCTTTTTTTCGCCTCGGGGCCGGATCGCGCGCCGCGCGTTCCTATGGGGCATAATGGCGATCTATATCTTCAAAGCCGCCCTTATCATCGGTCCGAAAGCGTTTCTTCGCACGTTTGGCGCGGCCCTGCCTGAACGAGCCATAGATAGCCTTTTTCTAGGGATCATGGGTTTGAATATCGTGACTCTGTGGTGCCTGTCCTGCATCACCAGCAAGCGGCTGCATGATACAGGCGCCGTAGGCTGGCCGGCCTTCGGGCTGTTTTTCTTCGCGTCGGCGTTTGTCCTGGCGGCCACGGCGCTCAAGGCGCTTCAGTTATCGACAGGACTTTCCGGCGAAACCCGGCTGGTCGTCCAGACGATCTATTATGGTTTGTGGGGATTGACGTTTTTAGCGCTCCTTTTCTGGCCCGGTCAGAAACAGCCGAACCGCTACGGCTCGCCACCTGGGCGAAAGCTGACACCCGACGTCGACGTTTTCGAATAGGCTTGCCCCCATCCCGCCTTTGCGCGACAAGAGCGCATGAACACTCCGCCCAAAGCCGCTAACGACGCTTCCGTCACGCCCCTGTTCGTGTCGGAGGTCTATCGCGCCGACCTGAGCGCCATCCCCGATTTCGAGACCTTGCTCGAAGACCTCGACGACACCTGCCGCGCCTTCGCCGACGAGGACGAGGCGGGACAGAACTGGTCGCAGCAGAAGGCCTATCTTGGCTATACCTCCTATGGCTCGCTCAACGACCTGCCGCTGCTCGCCAGCGTGTTCGAGGACCTGAAAACCCACCTCGACGCCCACGCCGCGCGCTTTGCCGAGGCGCTGGAATACGACCTGCCCGAAGGTGCGCTGAAGCTCGACAATATGTGGATCAATATCCTTGAGCCGATGGGCACCCATTCGGGTCACATCCACCCGCACAGCCTGATTTCCGGCACCTTCTACGTCCACGTTCCCGATGGCGCCAGTGCGCTCAAGTTCGAAGACCCGCGCCTGACCTCGTTCATGAACAGCCCCCCGCGCAAGGCCAATGCCCGCCGCGACCATCAGGCCTTCGTCTACGAAGCGCCGCAGCCCGGCACGCTTCTGATGTGGGAAAGCTGGCTGAGGCACGAAGTCCCGATCAATCTCAGCGAAGACGTCCGCATAAGCATCAGTTTCAACTATAGTTGGTGAGGAAACCATGACACCCGTTAATACCGCGCTCGTCGGCTTCGGTCCGGCGGGGAAAATCCTGCACACGCCTTTGATCAAAGCCGCGGGTCTCAATCTGAGCACTGTTGTCTCCAGCCGCCCCGACGATGTCCATGCCGACCTGCCCGGCGTCAAGGTCTGCGATTTCGAGACCCTGCTGGCCGATCCGGCGGTCGAACTGGTCGTCGTCGCCACCCCCAACGACCTGCACGCGCCTCAGGCCATCGCCGCGCTGAAAGCGGGCAAGCACGTCGTCGTCGACAAGCCGTTCGGCACCAGCATCAGTGAGGCCGAAAACGTCGTCGCCACCGCCAAGGCCGCCAACCGTCTGGTCACCGTGTTCCACAACCGCCGCTGGGACGGCGACTTCCTCACGGTGAAACACCTCGTCGAAAGCGGCACTCTGGGTGAGGTTTCGCTGCTGATTTCGCGTTTCGACCGCTTCCGTCCGCTTCTGCGCAATCGCTGGCGCGAAGACCCTGCCCCCGGCACAGGCGTATGGTATGATCTGGGGCCGCACCTCGGCGATCAGGCCCTGACCCTGTTCGGTCAGCCCGACGCCGTTTCCGCCGACATGGCGGCCCAGCGCGACGGCTCTCAGGTCACCGACTATTTCCACGTCACCCTGCATTACGGGACGCGCCGGGTCCGGCTGCAAGGCGGCTGCCTGACGCCGGCCCCCGGACCGCGTTACGAGGTCCACGGCCATCTGGGCAGCTATGTCAAATACGGCCTCGACGCGCAGGAAGACCATCTGCGCGCCGGGATCGCCATCGGGGACGAACGCTGGGGTGTCAACAGCGACGGGGTGCTGACGCCGGTCTCGGGCATCGACCCGCAACCGCCGCACGCCTATCCGACCGAGCGCGGTCGCTGGACGAGCTTTTATGAGGGCGTCGCCGCGGCCGTGCGCGGTACAGCCCCGCTGCCCGTGCTGCCGGAAGAGGCGCTCAACGTCATGCGCCTGCTCGATACCGCCCGCGAAAGCGCCGAACAGGGCCGGGTCATTCGCTTCAAAAAGGGACTGTCGTAGATAAGTTGCCTTAATCTACGACAGTCCCTTTTATTTCAACTTTCGGCACATCATCCAGGTGTCGACCCTGAACAAAATCCTCAACCAGTTTCAGCGCCAGAAAGGTCGGCGTGATCACAAGGTAGACAAAACCTAGACCGCGAGCTCCTTGCGGACGATATCTGCGCCGGCCCCTAAAGCCGCCAGTTTGCCTCTGGCAACGCCGCGCGGCAAAGGGGCCATGCCGCAATTGGTACAGGGGTAGAGCTTGTCGGCATCGACAAACTGAAGCGCTTTGCGCAGCGTATCGGCGACCTCCTCCGCGGTCTCGATGGCATGGCTGGCCACATCAATGGCCCCGACCATCACCTTCTTGCCGCGTATGAGTTCGATCAGGTCCATCGGCACCTGAGAATTATGGCACTCAAGCGAGACCATGCCAATGCTGGATTTTTGCAGCCTGGGGAAGGCTTCCTCGTACTGGCGCCACTCCGACCCCAGAGTCTTTTTCCAGTCCGTGTTGGCCTTGATACCGTAGCCATAACAAATATGGACGGCGGTTTCACACGTGAGCCCTTCAATAGCCCGCTCCAGTGTGGCGACACCCCAGTCATTCACCTCATCAAAGAACACATTGAAGGCGGGCTCATCGAACTGGATGATATCGACGCCAGCCGCTTCCAGTTCTCTGGCTTCCTGATTCAGTATCCTGGCGAATTCCCAGGCCAGTTTTTCGCGGCTCTTATAATGGGCGTCATAAAGCGTATCGATCATGGTCATCGGGCCTGGCAAGGCCCATTTAATCGGTTGCTTCGTTTGCTGACGCAGGAACTTCGCATCCTCGACAAAAACCGGTTTCCGGCGCGCCACAGCGCCGACGACGGTCGGCACGCTCGCGTCGTAGCGATCGCGAATCCGAACGGTCTCGCGCTTTTCGAAATCGACTCCGTCGAGGTGCTCGATGAAGGTGGTGACGAAATGCTGACGTGTTTGCTCGCCGTCGCTGACGATATCGATGCCGGCCTGTTGTTGATCCGCCAGTGCCAGACGCAGGGCATCCTGCTTGCCTTCGATGAGGGCCTCACCCTGCAACTTCCAGGGGGACCAGAGCGTTTCAGGTTGGGCAAGCCAGACGGGTTTGGGCAAGCTGCCGGCGGTTGAGGTGGGCAATAGCGTTTTCATGGCGGGTGACCTTGTGGTTTGGGCCGATCAGGCGGCGTAGGTGGCGGACCATTGCTCAAGGAGGGGCTGGTAGGGTTTGATGAAGTGTTCCTCAGCAAACCTCCCCTGCTCAACAGCCAGTCGACTGCGTTCCTCCCGGTCATATACAATTTGAGTCAGGGAATAGTCCTGATGCTCCAGACTGGGCCGATAGTGCGCCCCGGCCGCAGAATTGGCGTTGTAAATCTCGGGCCGGTAGATCCTTTGGAAGGACTCCATCGTGCTGATGGTGCTGATAAGCTCAAGATTGGTGTAGTCGCCACACAGGTCGCCGAGGAAATAGAAGGCCAAAGGCGCAACGCTGTCTTGAGGCATGAAGTAGCGGACTTTCAGACCCATCTTACTAAAGTACTGATCGGTCGAAGAGCATTCGCCCTGCCTGTATTCGACCCCCAGTACAGGGTGGCGATTGTCAGTCCGATAATAGGTTTTGCTGCTTGAGGCACTCAGACATATGACCGGCGACTTATTGAAATTCGCCTTGTATGCCTTTGAATTCAGAAAACATTTGAACAGATTTCCATGCAGATTGCCAAAATTGTCCGGCACACTGAATGAAGCCTGATTTCTGTTATGCTCCCGCAACAAGATGCTGAAGTCGTAGTCACGTACATAAGAGGAGAAATTGTTCCCCACCATGCCTTCAATGCGTTCGCTGGTCGTTTGATCAACGACCGTCGTTTTCAGTATTTCAATCAGGGGGAAGGCCTCACTATGGCCTTCCAAACCCAGGCTCATCTCAACGGAAATGATATCAAGCTCGATCGAATAGCGGTCGCCTCTGGCATTATCCCAGTGCGCCAGCGCATTGAAACGATTGTCAATCATCCTCAAGGCATTGCGCAGGTTCTCCTGACGATTATTACCTCTCGCGAGATTGGCGAAATTGGTGGTGGCGCGGGTGTTATCTGCAGGTCGATAATCCTCATCGAAGCGGAGGCTTTTTAGGGTGAATTCAAGCTCGACAGCCATCTTGATCGCGCGTCCTAGGTTTTGAGTTGGGTTCCATATCTCCCCTTTGACAGGATCGACCGCCGGGCTCCGACGACGTTCCCATCAGGATCGCGATGACGCATACACCATTCAATTCATGACAAAAAATGACTTGTTTTCACCTATCAATGAATTAAAGTCATGAATATGCTTGACCTTCAACACCTTGCCATTCTCCGCGAAGTCGATCGCTCCGGAAGCCTGACCGCCGCGGCCGACAGGCTGAACCTGACGCAATCCGCGGTGAGCCATGCGGTTCGGCGCTTTGAAGACCGTTTCGGCATCGCCTTATGGGAGAAGGCGGGGCGCGGCATTCGCCTGACTCAGGCGGGGCAATATCTGCTGGCGGTAGCCAGCCGGGTCTTGCCGCAGATCGACCATGCCGAGCGCGTCCTGTACGAATTTGCCCAAGGCCGCCGGGGGGCGCTACGCGTTGGCATGGAGTGTCACCCGTGTCAGCAATGGCTCACGCGTGTGCTCGACCCGTATCTGAGACAATGGACCGAGGTGGATATCGATGTCACGACGGCGTTCAAATTCGGCGGCATTGCGGCTCTGCTGGGTCATGAGATCGATCTGATCATCTCCCCGGACCCCATCGCGCATCCGGGCCTTACCTTTGTGCCGGTGTTCGACTACGAGATCGTACTGGCCGTCGGCCGACAACACCCTTTGGCCCGCAAGGCCATCGCCAGCCCATCGGACCTGGGTTCAGAAACCCTAATCACCTACCCCGTCGCTGTAGAGCGCCTCGATATCTTCACGCAGTTTCTCGTCCCCGCAGGCTGGCGCCCCCGACGCCACCGAACCGTCGAGACGTCTGAGCTTATGCTTCAGATGGTCGATGCCGGACGGGGCGTAAGCGCCATGCCGGACTGGCTTCTACACGAAATGCCTTTAGGTGCCCGCGCGCACGCCCTTCGGCTGGGGGAAAAGGGTATCCCCAAGAGCATTCATGTCGGCCTGCGTACGGAAGATCGCGCGGTCGCCTATATCGAAGGCTTTATCGACATAGCCAAGGCGACAACCCGTACATGACGACTGAAATGTCGCTACACCCTAACGGTCCAGCCTGAAACTGACTTCGGTCACGATGTCGATACGGTCGCCGTTCACGTCGGCGGGTGGCTTCGGCAAAGGCTGGGCATCCACCAGCATATCGAGGGCGGCCTGATCCAGTTCCGTCGAGCCCGAGCCCCTGACGATCTGCGACAACAGCAGACGTCCCTGACGATCCACAGTGAAGCTCAACGTCACTACCCCCTCGATGCGGCGGCGTTTGGCCTGTTTGGGATAGACCTTGAAGCTTTCGACGTGCCGCCGGACCAGGGCCAGGTAGGCGGCTGTCGGTTTGCCGGTCTTTGCCGCCGTCTGCGGCGCGGGGCCGGGATGGGGCGATTGCGGCGCATCGGACGCCGCACGGCCAGTGCCCGGCGCGACAGGGGTGAGCGTCGCCGGTGATTTGGTCGCCGTATTCGACGGCGCTGCGGCGCGGATATCGGCGGGTTTATCGGCTGGCTTTTCCTGCGCTTTTTCCGGAGATTTCGTCTCGGATACCGGAGCCGGTTTCGGTAAAGGTTCCGACGCGATTGGTGGCGGAGGCGGTGTGGCCCCGGCGGGCGGCGGTGCAGCACTGTCGCGGGCGATCTCCGCCGACAGGTCAAGCGGTTCCATCGACACCTCCATCACGACATCGGAGGTGGGCCTGCTCACCGTGGGCGACCAGAAAGCGAGCGCCAGCAGGACGCCTCCGTTGATGACAACGGAGGCGCCTGTAGCGAACAGCTTATGTCTGAACGTCAGCATATAGCCTTAGAAGGTCTTGCCGACGCTCAGGCGGAAGGTCTGGCCCTCGGCCGGCAAAGCCGACAGGTGGCGCTGATAGTATTTGTCGAAGATATTGTCCCAGTTCAGACGCACATCGAGGCCCTCCAGCGGTCCCGACGGCGCACGATAGCTGAGGAACAGGTTGTGGATCGTATAGGAACCGTGCGAGGTCGAAGGGCTGACCACACCCGCCGTCGTATAGGCGTATTGCTTGTCGGCGATCTCGCCCTTCCAGCCAAGCGTCAGGCCGAGATCGGGGAATATATAGCCCGCCGTCAGGTTCAGTTGCTCCGCCGGGATGGTGGCGAACGGGATATTGGTCACCTTGTTATAGCCGTTGACCGTCGAATAGGCCGCGCGGGTAAAGAACCGGCGCGAAGCATATTCGGCCTCAAGCTCGGCGCCTTCGTAGCGGGCCTCGCCGACATTGGTATAGGCCGACGACGTCGCCGTGGTGCGCGTGATCAGGTTTTTTATGTCGTTCTGATATATGGTTAGTTTGACGTTGAAGGCGTCGCCCGACTGGAGCAGGCCGCGCGTCGAGAAAGACGCCCCGATTTCGCGGTTTTCCGACTCTTCGGGCTGAAGGTTGAGGCTGATCGTCTGGGCTGCGCCGCGGGTGTAGATCTCATCGAGCACCGGCGAACGTTCGGTGTGCGCCAGCGAGCCGAAGACATTGAATTTATCCGTCACGGCATAGATCACCGCCACCTTGGGTGAGACGGCGTCCAGATCGACTTCCGACGGGGTGCCGGTCGAACCGATGACATAGGTGCCCGCGCCGGGCTTCAGCTTCGACTTGTCGAAGCGCACGCCGGGGATGACGGTCAGCTTGTCACCGATGAGGATTTCATCCTGCACATAAAGGCTGACGCGGTTCATGTCGCCTTCGGGGTGCGTCGTCGCGCCGTTGGTGACGGTGCCGGTCAGGCTGTAGCGCGGGTTGCGGCGTTCCTGATGATAGGTTTGCAGGCCGACCGTCAGGAAGTGCGCCGCCGCGCCGGTTTCAAAGCGCGACACGTTCTCGATCTTGGTCTGGACGGTCTTGTAGCTGTATTGCGAGGTATAGCCGAGGGCGGTCGGCGAAAAGGTGTTGTCGCGCTGATCGGTGGCGGATTCGTCGAAGGCGATCTGCGCCTTGACGTCGAGCCAGTCATTGCCTTCGAAGCTGTTGTAGTAGCCGATGACATAGTTGGTGTCGTCGGTCTTGCGGCGAACCATATTGGTAAAGGCGGCCGCCTGCTGATCGTAAAGCTGGTACGAGTCGCTGGTCCACTTTTGTGCCGACGCCCAGACGCTGTGCTTGCGGTCGCCGCCGATATAGTAACGCGTCTTCACCAGCACCGAGTCGCCCGACGCCTGAGACGGCGAAACGACGTTACCATTGCCGTCGGTATAGTCGTTGGAATCGCGCTTATTGGCGACGAACAGCAGGTCGAGGTTTTCCAGCGGCTTTACCGCTACGATGACCGAAGCCAGCGTCCCCTTGGCATTGGTGTCGTAACCGCCCTTGAGACGCACGGCAAAGGTGTCGTCGCCCTTGAGGAAGTCCGAGGCGTCCTTGGTGGTGAAATTGACCGTCCCGGCCAGCGCGCCTGTGCCGAACACCGTCGAGGACGACGGGCCGCGCAGGACTTCAACGCGCTTGTAAAGCTCGGTGTCGGTGAACAGGCTTCCCATGCGGTAGCCTTCGAAGAACTTGGTCACGCCATCGACCGTGAAGACGACGCGGCTGTCCGATTCCGACAGGGCGGTGCCCATGCCGCGGATGTTGAAGCCCTGCCCCAGTGACGAGACACCGCCCGCCGAATCGACGCCCCCAACGCTTTCCAGCAGTTCGCCGACAGTGCCCGCTTGCGCCGCGTCGATATCTTCCTGATCGAGAACCGTGACCGATTGCGGCGTGTCGGTGGCGACCTTTTCCTTACCGGCGGACACGACGATCTTGCCCAGCGACAGCTGCGTGGTGGCGTCGCGTTCGGTGACCTTGATGTCTGTTTCCTGCGCCAGAACCGGCGCTGCGCTAAGCGCCAGAACCGACGCCGCCAGCAGGCAATTTGATTTGAATGACATCCCCATTACTCCTTTGCAAAAACATAGCGAGGCGGCAACATAACACCGTTATTATTATTGCGAATAATTCTCATTTACCCGGCACCTATACCTCACACCACGATGCGTCAAGGGTCTTGCAAATAATAATGATTCTCATTAGTGGATTGTGGCAATGCGACAACATCGCGTTTCAACCCTTGGGGACCACATGTCAAAATCACTGAAAATGGGCGTCAGCTCATTGATCCTGCTGGGCTTTTTATCCACGCCCGCTCTCGCTCACTCGCCCTACCTCAAACCGAACAGCTTCACGCCCGCCGCCCAGCGCGACCACGTGACCGTCGAGGCCTCGTTCGCCGAGGGCGACCTGCGCCCGGACGTGGCGATGAAGTCGGACAGCTTTTCCGTCACCGGTCCGGACGGCAAGGTCACACCGCTGACGCCCGCCGCCACACTGCGCGACGCGGTGTTCTTGGAAGTGCCGCTGGCCGCGCCCGGCACCTTCCTCATCTCGTCCGGCGTACGCAAGGGCCGCATTGCCAAGGCCGCCATCGTCAATGGCGAGGTTCAGTTCGTCGAGCCGGGCAAGACCCCCGCCGCCGGGGCGCAACTGGTCGACGTCCAGAGCCTGACCCGCGCCGACGTCTATGTGGCGCACGGCACGCCAACTAAGCCCGACGTGGCGGTCGACGGCGTTCAGATCCACCCGGTCACCGCCCCCTACGACGCCTATGCCGGTGAGCCGGTCACCGTACAGATCCGTGAAAACGGCAAGGGCCTGAAGGGCGAGAGCCTGACCGTCATCACCGACGGCCAGACCTATGCCGCGAACAAGGTTGCCGAATACGACCTGAAATCCAACGACAAGGGCGAAGTCACCTTCACCCCGAAAACGGCGGGTCTCTACCTGCTTCAGGTCCGCGTCCGCCGTCCCGCCGAGGGCACGCCGAACCTGTGGAACAGCCACACCGCCACCCTGACCCTTGAAGTCCTCCCCCAATAAGGCCCCCGAGTATGAAACACCTGCTTATCACCACCGCCGCCCTGATCGCCTTCGCCGCCCCGGCCTTTGCCGCGTCGCATTCCTCCACCGTCTTCATCGAAGAACAGGACCTCAACGGCGATGGCAAGGTCTCGACCGAAGAGTTCAAGACCGGCCGCAAGGTCGAGTTCGTCAAAGCCGACTTCAACGAAGACGGCACGCTCAGCGAGGCCGAATATGTCGGCGAATTTGAGGGCCGCCTGATGATCCGCCTGAGCAAGATCGCCGATCCGGAAAAGCGCCTTGAGGAAAACCAGCGCCAGATGCGTCAGGCCAAGGTCCGCTTCGGCGTCCTCGACACCGACAAGAACGGCGCGATCAGCTTCGGGGAATATCTGGCCTCGGGCCTGCGCATGTTCGGGATGCACGACCGCGACAAGGACGGTTTTGTCACCGACAAGGACGTCGCTCTGGCCGAAAAAGCGGCCAAGGAAGGCAAGAACGACTTCGTCCAGCCGTAAGGCGATACCCATACGCCCCATTCGTGGGGCGTATAGGACGCCGCGACCCGAAGCGGACATCGCACCGTTGAGCGATTGAGTTGCCCGTTAGCGGACTTTAAGACCTCTTTTTATTGCCAGGGGTCGTTAAAGAACAAAAAAGCCCGTGACTTTGCACGGGCTTTCCGATGGCTCAGGAAATGGGCAAACACACACACAGAGTTTATGGCGCGGGAAGGGAGTGGCTTTCGCGCCAGGATCAAAATCAGTTCAGCTTGTAAATCACCCCAACGGAGAAACGGCGACCGCCGTAGCCGATACGCCAGAGGTTGGGCACCCCGTCGGAGAAGCCGCGGTCGTCGGAGCCCACGATAATCGCCGCCTCCTTCAGCAGGTTCCGCCCTTCGAAATACAGTTCGACATTGGGTCTGAACTTGTGCGTCAGCTTGGCATCGACATACTGATAGGCTTAGGTGAAATAGGGCTCACCGGGGTTGTAGGGCTGACCGGTGACGTTGATGGGGTTGGCGTTGGGGGTGTTGTTCACCCCGCTGTCGCCGCAGGCGGAAACGCAGGTAAAGACGCGGTCTCGGCCTTGCCAGGTAATACGGGCATTGGTCTTGCCATCGTCGTACCATAGCGCCAGATTGGCGAAGTATTTGTACTGGCCCGGCGGGGTCTGGTACTCGCCCGTGATGGGGTCTACATAGGTCCGGCTGTTGCTGGCCTTGGTCGTCGAAACGTTGAAATCGGCCCCCGTATAGCGCAGACGCCACGGCAGGAAGGTGAAAGCGGTCTTAGAGGCGAACTCCCAGCCGCTTTGCGTATAGCCTTCGCCATTGACGTAGGTGTTATAGCGGAAGGTCAGATTATCCAGGCTTTCGCCTGTTTGGGGATCGACTTCGCCGGTGCCCGCAAACAGATTGGCGTTGTTGACCGTGACCGTGACCGGGCCACCGACGCGGATGGTCTGGCGATAATAGGCCAGCGACAGTGACGTGTCACGGTTGGGATACCATTCAAGGCTCGTATTGGCCTTGGCGGCCTGATAGGGCTTCAGGTCCGGGTTGCCGAACGTGTCGCAGCTATTGTCCTTGGCGGTGCCGTCGGCGTCGAATTCGTTCTCATTACGCTCATCGACGGTGCAGACCCCGGCAGGCCACAGACGGCCGACCGGTGGTCTGGCCACGGTTTTCGACCACGAATAGCGGGCCACCAGCTTGTCGTCGAGGACCCAGAGGGCGAGGTTATAGCTGGGGAGCCAGTCGGTATAGGTCTTGTCGATGGCCACCGGCTTCTGAAGATTGAACGAGGAAATGCCCGCGGCGGCGTCACGGTTGGCCGGATCGTAGAGCGCGGTCTTCTGGATCGAGGTCAGGCGGACAAAGCCCGACGCCTGAACGCTGGTGCTGACCATACGCACGCCGAAATTACCGTTGAACGACATGCCCCAGGGCAGGTTCTGCTCGAACTCGGCCATATAATAGGCCGCCGTGATCTGCTCGGTCGATTTGCTGACCGGCTGGGCATACATCTTTCCGTCGCTGCCCTCGCACACCTTCATGCAGTCGAGGTTATAGTGCTCGGAATTAACCAGGGCATAGAACTTGTCGGCGTCGATGCTGGTCCAGTTGGTCATGCCTTCCGCGCCGTCATAGCCGTTGAAGAAGACATCGCTATTTTCTTCGAGCGATTGCTGGAGAATGGCAATCGCCTGAGCCTGGGTTATCGTCTCCACGCCGTAGTAACGGTTGCGCGCCGACGGGTCGGGCACGTAGCCGTAGACGCACTGGTTGGCGACCGTCGTCGTCGGCAGGTTTTCGCAGGCACGGACATTGCCGCGCAGATTGAGCGTCGGCACCTCGACCCCGCTCACCGGCTGGAAACCGCCGCCACTCCAGTAGGCCGTCTTCATGTCGCGATAGCTGGCGCCCGTCTTGACCCGCGTGAAGAACGGCACGACACCCTTGAGGTTATAGCTGGCGTCGATCTTGCCCGCGGTTTCCGAGCTTTCCGTCATGCGCGGATTCAGCTGGATGCCGAAATTGCGCGTCAGCGGCAAACCGGCTGTCACCGGGTTGAACTTGACGAAATTGGCCATGTCGTTTTCGTTGTAGTCCGCCGGCAGATCGTAGGTCCACATGCCGCTGGGCAGCAGCCTCATACGGGCATTGCCGTAATTATAGGTTCGGGCGACGCGGCGATCGGTCCGCGAATAGGAGGACTCCGTCTGGTTGGCCTGAAAGGTGACGAGCAGCGGCCCGTCCTTGTATTCCCCCCCGACCAGCACATAGTTGCTCTTGGCTTCCACGCGGTTGCGGATATGGTCGATGCCCAGCGTGGCATTGGTAATGTCCATCTGAGTGATGTGGTGATTATCATCCATCACCAGCGTCGCCGGATTGACGTTCAGCGCCTGCCCCAGGATCGGGAAGGTATAGTTGGTCGTGGTTGACGTCGCGTTGGCGTCCAGCTGTATCCCGCCAGAGACCTGAGTCGGATTATAGATCCAGTACCCGCCCCCTGCCACCGGTGTCAGAACCTGCGACGAACCGACCGGAATATTGGTGTTGTTGTTGAGGCTTTGGGTGACAAAACCCGTCGATGCCGCCGTCAGAACAGATACGCCACCGCGCGAACGGAAGCGCGTGTCTTCCTCCTGATAGCGATCCGCCACCTGATATTTGGCATAGACCTTGAGGTGGTCGTTGACGCGGAAGTCGAACCGGACATCCCAGGCCAGACGGTCCTCATAGGCAGTGTAGCGCTGGTCGCGCACCGAGTTTGGCGCATAATCGTTCCACTGGTTCAGGCAGGACTGCTGCTCGCTGATCCTTTGCGCCTGCGCCGCCGAGCGGTTGGCATTGTTCGATCCGGCCTGAATCGCGTTCAGTTCTGCCGCCGTCAGGAGTGGGAAGGCCGCGACGCAGTCGGCTTTCGACTTGGCCGCTGCCGATTTTTCGATGATCTGACGCCGGGAGCTCGAATCGAAGAAGGTGCTTGTATTGGCCGCCAGCGGCGAGCGCAACACCGGCGTGTCGAGGCCTTCGCCCGACACCGTCGCCGGGTTCAGCGAATAGGTCTTTTCCGGCGAATTGTCGAAATCCGTCGTGCGCAGGTAACCGGCGCGGTCATTGGTCCCCGCCATGCCCATCTTGTGGCTGTCACCCAGCCGTTCCGACTGGGAAAAGTTGAGCAGCACGCCCAACCGGTTGTCGAAGAACTTGCGCGAGGCGATGATATTGATGTTGGGCGACCATTTCTCGCTGAGCGAATTGCGTTCGCCAGCCACGCGCATCTGGAAATAGGGCTTGCTGAAATCGAGCGCATCCCGCGTCTTGATCTGAACGCTGGCGCCCAGACCGCCTTCGGTCAGGTCGGGCGTATTGCCCTTGATCACATCGACGCTTTTGATCAGGTCGGCGGGCAATTCACGCATGTCCGAGCCGCGTCCGCCACCGTTCGAGCCGTTGATGGCCAGATCGGCACCATTGGTCGCGACCCCCATGCCGTCCATTTCGATACGAATGGCCCCACCGCCGTTGCCGCGGATATTGATGGAAGACCCCTCGCCGGTTTCATCGCGTGACAAGGCCGCGCCCGGGATACGCGACAGGGCTTCGTTGAGGTTCCGATCCGGGAACGAGCCGACATCGTCGGCGACGATGGAGTCCTGAGCCGTGTTCGAGCGCTTCTTGCGGTCGATGGCCGATTGCTGAGCCCGGCGCGCCCCGACGACCACGACCTCCTGAACGCCGTCGACGCTGACACGGTCTTCCGCTACGATGGCGCGCACCGGCAGAACCTGTGGCAGGGCGTCGGGGGCATCCGCCCGCGGGCTGGTTTTCTGACCGGAAATCTTGATCAGAAAGGTCGTGCCGTTGACCTGTTCGAGCGTGGCATTGGTGCCTTCGAGCAATCGGCGCAGTGCCTCGTTCGGTGTAAAGGTTCCCTTGACGCCGGACGTCGTTTTCCCGCCCAGTTGGCTACGGTCGAACATCAATTCAACGCCACTTTGGCGTCCGTATTGTTCGAGCGCCGAAATAAGGGACTGCGGGGCAATGTCGACGGGTTTGGCAGCCTGTGCATAGGCCGGACTGGACATGACGAGCGCGGTGGCGGCGCCGGCCGCCAGAGCGCGTAGAGTGGTGCTGAGCATTCGCGTTGTTTCCCCTGCCTGTTTTTGGGTGGCAGCGGGCCCTCGTTATGTGGGCCTCTGAATTGTAAGATGAATGCTCGGGAGGACTCCTCACTTCTCTTACATTATTTTTCTATACTCCCGCTGTCGCGCCATACCAGCTCAGTCGTGCCCGCCGAGGTCCGGCGTGCTTCAACGGGATAGAAACCCGTGACGGCGGCCACGAAATTCTGCGGGCGGTCGACGCGAAACACGCCGCTGACGCGTAGATCGGCGACCTTTGGATCGGTGATCATAAGGCGCACGTCGGAATAGCGATTGAACTCGGCCACGGCCACGGACAAGGCATCGTCACGGAACACGACCTGCCCTTCCTGCCAGCTGATCGAGCGTTTGACATCGGCCGTCTCGACCTTGACGTCGCTAACGCCCGTCGTCGCGGTCAGTTGCTCACCCGCCACAAGCTGCTCCGCCGCCAGTTGCGGCAATACGCGCTCTATGCCTTTCGGCTGCAACGGCTCGACCCGGACCTTGCCCTCAACCAGCACCACCCGGACATCATCTCCGTTCAGGCGCACATTGAAGGCTGTACCGACGGCCACGACATGGCGGTCTCCCGCTGTGACGACGAAGGGCCAGGCCGTATTGTGCGCGACCTCGAACAGGGCCTCACCGCGCAGTAACCGGATGTCGCGTCTGTGTTTGGAAAACACGACCTCGACAATCGTATCCGTATTCATCGAGACAACGGAGCCATCGTCAAGGGACACCTTGCGGCGTTCGCCCAGACGCGTCTCGTAACGCTTGGTCGCCGCAAGACTGGCTTCCGAACGACCCGGCGCATAGTCGGATCCAGTGGCCACGACACCGAAGACCGCTGCGCCGGCGATGACCATCAGCCCGATCGATGCCGCAACGCGCATCCGGTTCGAGCGAACTTCGGGTGCGACCGTGAGCGCCTCCTTTCGCAGATGCAGAAATTCAGACTCCGCCGCCAGTCCGCCGATATCGTCGAACAAACGGCTTGCTGCGGCATAGGCTTCTGCATTGGCCGGATCGGACAGCCAGACCTGAAACGCCGCCTCGTCGCGCGCGCTTAAGGTCCCCAGCACGCGCCGGGCCAACCACCAGTCGGCGGCGTCCGATGCGGCCTGCGGCATACCTTTGATGAGGCCTTTGGTCATGGACATCGTCTTATCGGTCATTGTGCGCAACGCCTAAGGTGAGCCAGCGCTCTCATCATGTGTTTCTCGACCGCCGACGCCGATATGCCAAGCCGCCGTGCTATCTCGGTACCCTTCATATCCTCGAAACGGCTCAGGATAAATATCGTCCGCGTACGCTCGGGTAATTCGTTCAGGGCCGCCTGAATGCGGCGCACCGCGTCTCGGCCCATCAGGATGCGTTCGGGCGTCTGAACGTCTTCACCCTCAACCAGTTCCGGCTGGATTTCTATGATCTGCGCCGCATTGCGCAGCGTATCCCGCCGCCCGGATTCGCGCAGTAGATTGGCCGCCGCCTGAAACAGATAACCTTCGACATTGTCGATAGGGCCGCTTTCGGCACGTTTAAGCACCCGGGCCAGAACTTCCTGCGTCAGATCTTCCGCTTCCATAGAAGAGCTTGTTCGCCGGGCCAGATAGTTACGGATCGCCGGCGTATAACGCACCAGAAGGTCGCTAAACGTCGCTTGCTCCCAACTCTGCCCTGATGGCTCATTCATCTCATTACCTGCAAAGGCAACATGCCCTCATATGCATAGATGAAAGTGACCCAGGAATCCTCACATCAATAGGGAAAAAATCAACCTTATAACGCCAAAGCGCCAATCCGGGCACTTATTCAACGATGCGTAGGAGCGCCGGAAAGCAGACATTGACATTACCGACCATCGCCGCAGTGGCTAATTTCAAACGGTCGCAAGCGTGATGTACGGCGGGTATGCAGACACGAGTTACCGGACGGAATAAATTCACCCTAAAATTAAGCAATGCAAAGCGGCCCCAAGTGCGTATTTGGGCCTGACATACTGATCGAATTCGACATTTTGAGCCCAAGTAATGTCGTATCAGGAAGGCGTCCGCTTGCAGCACGCCTTCCATCTACCCGTGTTGCGGAAACTACCCTCTTCCTCGCCCGTGGACTAACCGGTAGAGCGCCGGGAGGACCAGAAGCGTCAGAAGCGTAGAGGAGACGATTCCGCCGATGACGACGGTGGCCAGTGGTCGCTGAACCTCAGCTCCGGCTCCGACATTGAGCGCCATGGGCACGAAGCCCAGTGATGCCACCAGTGCCGTCATCAGCACTGGCCTGAGACGGGTCAGCGCGCCGTCGTAGATCGCGGCATCGAGCGGTTTGCCCTCACTGATAAGGCTGCGGATAAAGGTGACCATCACCACGCCGTTGAGCACCGCCACGCCCGAAAGCGCGATGAACCCAACCCCCGCCGAGATCGACAAAGGCATGTCGCGTACCAACAGAGCCGCCACGCCACCCGTCAGGGCCAGAGGCACGCCGGAAAAGACGATGGCCGCATCCTTGACCGAGCGGAACAGGGCAAACAGCAGACCGAAGATCAGAATCAGCGCGGCGGGCACCACGAACTGAAGCCGTTTGGCCGCCGAGATAAGCTGCTCGAACGTCCCGCCATAGCCGATCCAATACCCTGTAGGCACCTCGACCTCGGCTCCGACCTTTTGCTGGACCTCGGTGATGAACGAGCCCAGATCGCGACCACGCACATTGGCCGAAATGACGACGCGGCGCTTGCCGTTTTCACGGCTGATCTGGTTCGGGCCTTTCTCCATGCTGATCGCGGCGACATCCTGAAGCGGCACGAAGCCGGTCACGGTCTCACCGGACGTCAGCGGAATACGCAGCCGCCCGATCTCGTCGAGATTGCTGCGGATATGTTCGGGGAGACGCACGACGATGGCAAAGCGTCGGTCGCCCTCGAAGATCTGCCCCGCTTCGGTGCCGCCGATGGCCGTCGCCACCACCGCCTGCACATCGGCGACGTTCAGACCCAACCGCGCCAGGGCCGCGCGATCCGGGCGGATTTGCAGCACCGGCAGGCCGGTCACCTGCTCGACGCCGACGTCCTGCGCGCCGTCAATGCCCTCGATGACCTCACCGATTTCACTACCCTTGGCCAGCAGCACATCGAGATCGTCGCCATAGATTTTGACGGCAACATCGGCGCGCACCCCGGACAGGAGCTCGTTGAAGCGCATCTGGATCGGCTGAGTAAACTCGTAATTATTGCCGGGGACCGTTTTAACCGCCGCTTCGATTTCGGCGACCAGTTCCGCCTTGGGCTTGTTCGGATCGGGCCAATCCTTGCGGTCCTTGAGCATAACAAAAGTATCAGCGACGCTGGGCGGCATGGGATCGGTTGCCACCTCTGCCGTGCCGATCTTAGCGATGACGCGCTCGACCTCAGGGAACTGTTTGATACGCGCTTCGAGCGCCGACTGCATCTGCACGGCCTGGGTCAGGCTGGTGCCGGGGATACGCAGGGCGTGGAGCGCGATATCGCCTTCGTCGAGGTTCGGGATGAACTCCGACCCCATGCGGCTGGCGGCAAAACCGGCCAGCAGCACCAAAGCGACGGCGCCTCCGACCATGACGACGCGCAGGCGCAGGGCAACCGACAAGGCCCGCTCATAGACGCCGCGCACGGCGCGCATGATGGTGCTTTCCTTTTCCTGCACCTTGCCCGTGACGAACATGGCGACCGCCGCCGGGACGAAGGTCAGCGACAGGATCAGCGCCACCGTGAGCGCCATGACGACGGTGATCGCCATGGGATGGAACATCTTGCCCTCGACGCCGGTCAGGGCGAAGATCGGCACATAAACTAGCGTGATGATCAGCACCCCGAACAGCGAGGGACGAATGACTTCGGAGGTCGCCTCCGCCGTCAGCCTGAACCGCTCGTCCCGCGTCAGCAACCGCCCGTAGTTATGCTGCGCCTCGGCAAACCGCCTGAGGCAGTTCTCGACGATAATCACCGCCCCGTCGACGATGAGGCCGAAATCGAGCGCCCCCAGCGACATCAGATTGCCCGACACCCCCGCCTGCACCATGCCGGTGATGGTCATCAGCATGGCAAACGGAATGATCAGCGCCGTGATCAGCGCCGCGCGGATATTCCCCAGCAGCAGGAAGAGGATCACCACGACCAGCAGCGCCCCTTCGGCAAGGTTCTTTTCGACCGTGTGGATGGCGCGTTCGACCAGACCCGTGCGATCGTAAACCGCCACAGCCTCGACGCCATTGGGGAGCGCCTTAGCCGCCTGTTCCAGCCGTTCGGCGGCGGCTTTTGCCACCGTGCGGCTGTTTTCTCCGGCCAGCATGAAGACCGTCCCGAGCACGACCTCCTTGCCGTCCTCGGTCGCCGCCCCGGTGCGCAGTTCCTGCCCCAGACCGACATCGGCGACGTCGGCCACCCGGATCGGCAAGCCACCGCGATTGACCACGATGATGCCACGCAGGTCGTCGAGCGTTTCCGCCTGACCCGGCACCCGGATCAGGTATTGCTCGCCATAACGTTCGACATACCCCGCCCCGACGTTCGCGGTGTTGCGCTCGATGGCTTCGACGACCTCGGTCAGGGTCAGACCATAGGCCGACAGGCGCTCCGGCAGCGGCGTGACGTGATATTGCCGCTCGAAGCCGCCGATGGTGTTGACCTCGGTCACCCCCGGCGTGTTGCGCAGTTGCGGCCGGATGACCCAGTCCTGAAGCGTGCGCAGGTCTTCGGGCGTATAGGTCGAACCGTCTGGTTTGCGCGCGTCCGGCTTGGCCTCGACCGTATACATGAAGATTTCGCCGAGACCGGTGGCGATCGGCCCCATCTCCGGGCTCAGGCCCTCCGGTAACTGGCTGCGCGCGCCCTGAAGCCGCTCATTGACCAGTTGCCGCGCGAAATAGATGTCCGTACCGTCCTTGAAGACGACGGTGACCTGAGACAGGCCGTAGCGCGAAATCGAGCGCGTATAGTCGAGCCCCGGCAGTCCGGCGATGGCGGTTTCCACCGGGAAGGTGACGCGCTGTTCGGCCTCCAGCGGCGAGAAGCCGGGGGCTTCGGTATTGATCTGCACCTGTACATTGGTGATGTCGGGCGTGGCGTCGATGGGCAGGCGCTGAAAGCTCCACACGCCGATGACGGCGGAAACCAGCACCAGCGCCAGAACGACCCAACGGTGACGGATGGCGGCGGCAATCACCGCCTCCAGAAAGGGTGTTTTCTGCATGTCGCCCTCCCCTAGTGGTCGTGGCTTGCGCCGGACTTCTCGATGTCCGCGCGGATGAGGAAGGAACCATCGGTGACGTATTCGGTGCCGGGCTCAAGGCCGCCCAGAACCTCGGCCCACTCCGCCGTCTTGTGGCCCAGATCGAGCATACGCACCTCATAGGTGTCGCCGGATTTGGCATAGACCACGGTAAAGTCACGGAACGACTGAAGCGCCTTGGTCCTGACCGCCAACGGCACGGTCTGCGCATTGACGGCAAAATCGCCTTCGATGCCCATGCCGGGACGGAAGGCCTCGGCGTGGCTGGCCGGGATATGCACATGCGCCACCAGCGTCTGGCTGACGAGGTCCGCCGTCGGCAGAATCGCCTCGACCTTCGCTTCGATTCTCGTGTCTCCGGACAGGCTGCGCACGGTGACGATCTGCCCCACCTTCACCCGCTCGGCGTCGCGCGGATAGACGAAGAACTCCGCATGCAGCTTGGTCGGATCGGCGATGACCACCATCGTGCTATCGCCGGAATAGTCGCCGGTATTGGCGTTCTTTTCGACGATGATGCCCGAAATCGGTGCCGGGATCGGATAGGTTTGCAGGCTATCGCTCGACTCGACGCGGGCGATGATCTGTCCCTTGCGTACGCTTTGCCCAAGCTCGACGCTCAGGCTCATGATGCGGCCCGGATACCAGGCGCGGACCTGCGACTTGCCTTCGGGCTTTATCTCGATGCGCCCGGCCATGGTGATGGTTTCACCGACCGTGGCCGGACCGGCGATCTCGGTTCTGATGCCGCCCGCCTGCGCCGCCTCGGCAGTAATGGTCGTACGCCCTTCATAGGACGCATAGGACCACGAATGCGCCTTGCCCTGATAACCGGCGGTCACCTTGACGTCGAAGGAATGCGGCTCAAACACCACCGAATTGCCGCGCAGATAGTCGGCCTGAGGGGCAAAGGCGATGGCGTTTTTCACCCCGCCCAGCCGCGTTAGTTCGATGTCGAGCGTCACCTGAGATGGCGACAGTGGCTTGTCTTTCAAGTAGGCATAGACGCGGAATTCCGGCTCGACGCCGTCCTCAAAAATGGTGATTTCGACGGCAAAGTCGCCGTCGCGCAGCATCCGTCCACGGTGCGGCCCGCGTTCGAATTCCTCCGCCTCGCCTTCACCGTGGCCGTGGTCTGCCTCAGCCGCTTTTTTGTCACCACAGGCGGTCAGCGCCGTCAGGGACACCGCCCCGAGCATCCACATCCGGCGGTTTGGTTTAAGATTCGTCATTGTTGTATCTCCGGAAGCAGGGCGATCCACTGACCGCTCAGCCGCTCATAACGGGCGCGTTCGAGATGAAAGGTTTTGAGAAGCGCGATGCGTTCGGCCTTGACGGCCAGCAGGGCTTCGTGGGCGTTCATCAGGTCGCGATAGGCGAACCCACCGCGCGCAAAGCCCTCCTCGACCAGTCGGATGGCGCGTTCGGCTTGGGGGACAACCTCGGCATCGAGCCGTTTGACCTCATGGATATAACCACCCAGTCGCGCGTGAATCGCCGCCAGTTCGCGCGCGCGTTTGAGGTCATAGGCGCGGATATCCAGCGCTGCGGCCTCCGCTTCGGCGCGGGCCTGAGCGATGGCGCCCTGATTGGTGTCATGACGCGCCAGAGGGATCGAGCCGCCGACCACGAAGGCCACAGAGCCGTCGGCATTGAAGTGCCGCACACCCGCCGTCAGGGTCTTATCTCTAAGCGGACGGGTCGTCTCGACCCGAATACGGGCCGTTGAGCTTCGCTCACGCGCCCTCAACACCGCCGCATCCGGCATGTCCTCGGCGACGAAGGTCGGCAGGCCGGGAGCCCTGAAGGCGTTGAGGTCAAACTCCACATCTGCCGAGCCACCCCAGTAGGCCGCCAATTGCGCTTTCGCGGTACGGGCTTTGAGTTGCGCCTGATCCAGACTGATCTGCGCCTTGGCGACACTGGCATCGACAAGGGCGCCGGCAAACAGCGGATCACGCGCAGCATTGACGCGGCGGCTGATTTCTTTCTGCGAGCGCTGCGCCATGTGCAGACGCTCCGCCGCCAGTTCAGCCTCGGCTTCGGCTGTCAGGGCTTCGATCCACACGGTTTCGATTTCGTGCATAAGGTCAAGCCCGCGCACCCGCGCCTCGGCGACGATCAGGTCGCGCTGGGTCAGGGCCATATCCTGACGCGCGCGGCGCTTGTCGGATGGCTCATAGACCTGACTATAGCTGAGGGTCGTCTCCGCCCCGTCGATGCCGCCATAACCTTTAGAACCAAGGACATTCTCGGTTTCAAGACTCAATGTCGGATTGGGCCGCACACCGGCCTGCTGCACCGCGCCGTCCACGGCTTCTAATCGAGGCGACACCGCGTTCAGAGCGGGATCGTTCTGAACAGCGCGGGTCAGCGCCACGGACAGCGGCAGGGGTTGACGCTGGGTTTGGGCCCACGCCATGGTTGTCAGGCCGAGGCTTGCACAGGCAAGCAGGCTTAGCCCGACGCGCCCCAAAGCGGAGCGCATATATTTGTTTTGCATGAAATTTTCCTTGAATCGAACCTGACCGCGGCAAGCGCGGCCCTATGGATGTTCGATTCAGGCGCGCGGTGGCTGGAACGGCCCCGAAGGCCGCACCCCGTCAGGCGCGGGCATATCACCCGGCAGGACCCGCACCGCCCTCATCCCCAGCGGCGCGAAGGTATCGGCGGTCGATGGCACCAGGCTGGCGGTCGTTTCGCTGAAATGATGATGGTGATGGACATCAAGCGGATTGTCGCTGTCGCCCGTCACATGCGCGTCACCATGCGCATGATGGTGGTCGTCGAGAGCCACCACCTGCTCATTGTGAGCCCGCGTCCTATGATCGAGGATATTGAGGTCCGACTGAATACCGACCCAGAACCCATGCGCGAACAATCCCAGGCACAGCCACAGCCATACCATCGAGAGCGATCGTCCGGTTCTGTTCAGGCCGCGTGACATAGGCCGGGCCGTCTCCTCAGCCAAGGCATTGAGAATGAATTTCAATGGTTAGATGCTTCAGTTCGTGCACCGGTGTCAAGCGCTGGCGAACAACGTCCCGTGTCAGGTCGCTCGCGACGCTGACGATGGCCGCATGGGCTTCCGGTCCGATGCGCCAGACGTGCAGATCGACAATCTTTGCGTCACCGTTCGCCTCGACAAGCTCCGTGATTTCCCCGGCCACATGATCGTCAGTCCGGTCAAGCAGCACTGCGGCGGTATCGCGCATCAATGACCACGACCAGCGCGCGATGACGACGGCACCGACAAGCCCCATGACCGGATCGAGCCACACCCAGCCGAAGAACCGTCCGCACAGCAACGCGACGATGGCCAGCACCGAGGTCAGGGCATCGGCAAGGACATGAACATAGGCCGAGCGCAGATTGTTGTCGCGTGCCTTCGGTAAGGGACCATGGTGGTGATCCTCGTGCAACGCATGATCATGGTGATGGTGGCCATGATGATGTCCGTGATCGTGGCTATGTCCGTGTCCGTGATGATGCCCACCGGATAGCAGAAACGCGCTGGCTATATTGACCGCCAGACCGACCGCCGCAATGAGGGTCGCTTCGGTAAAGGCCACCGGCGACGGTTGCAGCAGGCGCAGGACCGACTCGACGCCGATACCGATGGCGACAATGCCCAGTACCAGTGCCGAGGCGAAACCGGCCAGATCGCCGACCTTGCCCGTGCCGAAGCTGTAATCGCGGTTGGCCGCGTGCTTTTTGGCGAAGCCATAAGCTATGGCAGCGATGGTCAGGGCGCCCGCATGGGTCGCCATGTGAAACCCGTCGGCCAGAAGCGCCATCGATCCGGTCACGTAACCGGCGACGATTTCACCGACCATCATGATGGCGGTCAGGCCGACCACCCAAAGCGTGCGGCGGGCATTTTCATCGTGCGCCGAACCGAGAAAAACGTGGTCGTGTGTCAGGTGATCCGTACTCTGCATTGTCGCCCTCACTTCGCGTACCGGCGGATGGCCTGAAGCACCTCGGCGGCTCCTTCGGCGCGCTCGGCATCCGTCAAACCCGGCGCGGCGACGTGCTCAAGCAGATGCGCCTCGATAACCTCGTCGACCAGTCCATTGACCGCACCTCGAACCGCTGCGACCAGATGCAGCGTCTTGGCGCAATCCGCGCCGGAGGTCAGTGCGCGTTCTACCGCTTCAAGCTGTCCAGCGATGCGACGTACCCTCATGACGAGGGCATCTTGATCTTTGTGTGTATGTGACATAGGATACCCCCCTACCCTATAGTTTTAATAACGTCAAACCACCAGGGGCGAAACCTGATAGCTGGCCGTTATTGCGATTTGAATGGCCGCCGTTTAACACGGCGTCATGTCGATTGAACTTGTCCCTCATGATCCCGCGTGGCGAAGCGCCTTCGAAGCCGAGGCCTATGCCCTTCGCCACGTCATGTTTAGTGCACTGGAGAACCTTCATCACATTGGTAGCACGGCCATTTCCGGGATCGTCGCTAAGCCGGTTATCGACATGCTGGGCGTCGCCACGTCGCTTGACGCGGTCGATACCCTGACCCCGGCATTACAAACGCTGGGCTATGTCGCAAAAGGCGAGAACGGTATTCCCGGTCGGCGGTACTTTCAGAAATCCACCCCCCTCACCGGTGTACGCAGCCATCATCTGCATATTTACGCGAATGGCGATGCGCACATCGAGCGGCATTTGGCGTTTCGCGATTATCTCCGCGCTCACCCGGAAAGAGCTGCCGAATACTCCGCCCTGAAAACAAACATCCTTTTAGGTGCGCCCGGGTCGAGAGCTGCTTATCAGGATACAAAATCGCCCTTCATACTGAAGACCGAAACGGCCGCGCTTGAATGGTTTCGGCAGGCGGCAAAGCCCACCCGGTCCGACAAGGCCTGCCCGGTCATCTTACGGCGACAGAATGACATCATCGAAATTCTGGCCTTTCGCCATCCGACCGCCGGCCTGCAATTCGTCAAGGGCAGCATCGAACCGGGCGAAGCGCCTGAAACGGCCGCGCGACGCGAATTGAAGGAGGAGAGCGGCATCGCCCTTTCCACGCCTATGACCTTCATCGGTGTCAGCCGTCTGGGCGAGCAGCAAAGACAATGGCACTTCTACATGACGGAGATATCAGGGATGCCCGACCAATGGCGGCATCAAACCGAAGATGATCACGGCCATATCTTCGCGTTTTTCTGGCATCCTTTATACGACGACCTCGACGATCAATGGCACCCGCTGTTTCACGAGATGTACCATATCATCCGCAAATACCGCCGTCATCGTTCTTAAAATCTGCACGCCAAGCAAGAGTTCAATGCGTCAGTCAGTCGGTGCCAATGCGGACATGTACTCTCTTGTGAACCAGTTATACAGATCGCTCCCAGAAGCGGACGAAACCGCATGATCAAACTAAGGCCCGCGATAGCGTAAGGCTTCCACCACGGCGGTGAGCGCAGGCGAATGGCGACGGCTGGGATAGTAAAGGTGGTAGCCGGAGAACCGGTCGCACCAGTCTTCCAGCACCCGGATCAGGCGACCGTCCGCAACTTGCGCCAAAATCGCGTCTTCAGGGACGTAGCACAAACCCAGACCATCGAGCGCCGAGTTAATCCGCAGGGCGAGATTGTTGTAGACCAACTGCCCATCGACCCGCACCTTGACCTCGCGGCTGTCTTTTTCGAACTCCCAGGCGAACAGCCCGCCATAGGTTGGAAGGCGCATATTGATGCAGTTATGGCCCGTCAGTTCCTGCGGCGTCTGTGGTATTGACCGCTCACGGAAATAGTCGGGAGACCCCACAACGGCCATCCGCATGTCCGGCGCGATGCGGACGGCGATCATATCCTTGGCGACCTGCTCCCCCAGCCTGACCCCGGCATCGAAGCGTTCCGCCACGATGTCGGTCAGGCCGTAGTCGACGATGATCTCGACATTGACCTCCGGATGATCGCGCAGGAGCGGCGCGAGCGCCGGTTCCAGAACCGACACCGCCGCATGCTCTCCGGCCGTAATCCGAACGGTGCCGGCGGGACGATCCCTAAGCGCGGTCAATGCCTCCAGTTCAGATGTAATTTCCTCCAGCCTCGGTGCCAGAGTACGCAACAGGCGCTCGCCCGCCTCGGTCAGTGAGACGCTGCGGGTGGTCCGCGTCAGCAAGCGCAGACCCAGCCGCTCCTCCAAAGCGCGCACCGTCTGGCTCAGGGCGGATTGCGACACGCCGATTTTCGCCGCCGCACGCGTAAAGCTCTGTTCGCGCGCTACCTGAGCAAAGGCGGCAAGATCGTCGAAACTGGGCGTCGGCATTCATTAGGCTTTCTAATAATAGCATCCCGATTATAGCGGCTAATCAAAATTGTCCAGCGCGACTAGGTTACGTCCGGATCAGTACAAAGGATATGGATATGCAGACCAGAACGCTTGGAACTCTCGGCCTGAAGGTGTCCGCCCTCGGCTTCGGCTGCATGGGCCTGAACTTCGGCTACGGCACGGCCGTGTCAAATGACAAAGGCATCGCCCTGATCCGTCAGGCGGTCGAACGCGGCGTGACTTTCTTCGATACCGCCGAGGTGTATGGCCCCTTCACCAACGAAGAGATGGTAGGCCAAGCCTTGCGCCCGGTGCGTGACGACGTGGTCATCGCCACCAAGTTCGGTTTCAACATCGTGGATGGCAAACAGGCCGGGTTGAACAGCCGCCCCGACCATATCCGCGCCGTCGCCGAGGCCTCGCTGAAGCGCCTCGGTGTCGAGGTCATCGACCTCTTTTACCAGCACCGTGTCGATCCCGACATACCCATCGAAGACGTCGCCGGGGCCGTCAAAGACCTGATCGATGCCGGCAAGGTGCGTCACTTTGGCCTGTCCGAACCGGGGGCCGCCACGGTGCGCAAGGCTCACGTCGTGCAGCCCGTCACGACCCTGCAGAACGAATATTCGCTATGGACGCGCGGCCCGGAGACCAACGGCATCCTTGAGACCTGCGAAGAACTCGGCATCGGCCTAGTCGCCTATAGCCCGCTCGGCAAGGGCTTCCTGACCGGCGCCATGTCGAAAGATACGACTATCGCCAAGGGCGATTTTCGCGCCAGCCTGCCGCGCTTCACGCCCGAGGCCATGCAGGCTAATCAGGCTCTGGTCGATCTGCTCAGGCGCATCGCGCAAGCAAAGACCGCGACACCGGCCCAGATCGCGCTCGCCTGGCTGATGGCGCAAAAACCGTGGATCGTGCCGATCCCCGGCACAACCAAACTGCACCGGCTCGAAGAAAATCTGGCCGCCGCCGAGGTCGAACTGACACCTGCCGACCTTGCCGACATCCAGACCGCGGCTGCCGCTATCACCGTCGAAGGGGACCGCTACCCGGCCCATCTCATGACGACGGTGGGGCGCTGAGATGCAAAACGTCACCCTCAATAATGGCGTGACCATGCCGATGCTGGGCTTCGGCGTGTTTCAAATCCCCGATCCCAAAGACTGCGAGCGCTGCGTTATCGACGCGATCGACGGCGGTTATCGGCTGATCGATACGGCGGCTTCCTATCTCAATGAAACCGCCGTCGGCGCGGGTCTGAAAAACAGCGGCCTTGCCCGGTCCGACCTTTTCGTGACCAGCAAGCTGTGGGTGCAGGACACGGGCTACGACAGGACGCGCGACGCCATCGACGGCTCGCTAAGGCGCCTCGGTCTCGACTATCTCGACCTCTATCTTATCCATCAGCCGTTCGGCGACGTCCACGGGTCGTGGCGGGCGATGCAGGACGCCTATCGGGGTGGGAAACTCAGGGCCATCGGCTTGAGTAATTTCCACCCCGATCGCCTGATGGATATCAAGGCCTTCAACGAGATCGCCCCCGCCGTTAATCAGGTCGAAATCAACCCGTTCAAGCAGCAGGTTGACAGCGTGCCCTTCATGCAAGGCATCGATGTTCAGGCTGAGGCCTGGGCACCGTTCGCCGAAGGACGCAACGGTTTGTTCGAGACTCCGGTCCTGACGGAGATCGGTCAGAAATATGGAAAGTCGGTCGGCCAGGTCGTCCTGCGCTGGCTGGTGCAGCGGCATATCGTTGTCTTGGCCAAATCCGTTCGCAAGACGCGCATGGCCGAAAATCTGGCCGTGTTCGACTTCGCGCTCGATGAGGCGGATATGGCGCGGATCGCCATGCTCGATACCAATACTTCAAGTTTCTTTTCTCACCGCGACCCCGAAATCGTCAAATGGATGAGCGAGCGCAAGCTCGACATCTGACGGCCCCTCACAGGAGACCGACATGACCGACCTGCCCTCGAACGCCGCCTCACCCCATCGCCGCCAGATCCTGTTCGGTGCTGCCGTCGCAGGTGCCGCGCCGCTGGTCGCGCCTGCCGGAGCGCAGGCGGTCGCGAGCAACATCAGCCGTCCGGGTCGTCGCAAGCTCGGCACCCTCGAAGTTTCCGCCGTGGGGATCGGGGTGCAGAATATGAGCCGTACCTATCAGACGACGATCCCCAGCCGCCCGGAGATGCACAACATCATTCGCAAGGCCTTCGATAACGGCGTGACCTTTTACGATGCCGCCGAAGCCTACGGCCCGCATGAGGTCGAGCGCATTCTGGGCGAAGGCGTGCAGCCGTTCCGCGACCAGATCGTCATCGCCACCAAGTTCGGCTGGAACATCGATCAGGCCACGGGTCAGCGTTTGCCGGGACTGAACAGCCGCCCCAACCATATCAAGGTCGTCGTCGACAACATGCTGAAACGCCTGCGCACCGACCGCATCGACCTGCTCTATCAGCATCGCGTCGATCCCGCCGTGCCGATCGAAGACGTGGCCGGCGCCATTAAGGACCTGAAGCAACAGGGCAAGGTGCTGCACTGGGGCCTGTGCGAGATGGGTTTGAATACGCTGCGTCGGGCGCACAAGGAACTGCCGGTCAGCGCGGTGCAGAGCGAATATTCCATGCTGTGGCGCGGACCTGAAACGGAGGTCCTCGGGGTCTGTGAGGAACTCGGTATCGGTTTTGTGCCGTGGAGCCCGTTGGGCGTCGGCTTCCTGACCGGTGCCATAGATGAGCGCACTGCCTATGCCGACGGCGATATCCGCAAAGGCGAAACTCGTTTTGCCAGAGAGAATCTGCCCAACAATCTGAAGCTGGTCGCCCTCCTCAAGACCTGGGCCGAGCGCAAGCAGACCGCCCCTGGCCAGATCGCCCTCGCGTGGTTGCTCGCTCAGAAGCCGTGGATTGTCCCCATTCCGGGGACCACGCAAATGGCGCATATGCTGGAAAACACCGGCGCGGCGAACCTCACCTTCACCGCTGCCGAGCGCACGGAACTGAACGCCGCCGTTGCCGCCGTCGCGGTGCAGGGCGCTCGTCTGCCCGAAGGCGTGCTGCGCTTCTCTAATGTCGAGGCCCCGGTGAAAGGTTAAGCCATGACCGATCTGTCAAGACGCGCGCTGTTGACAATGCCGATCGTGCTGTCAGCCTGTTCGCCCGTGGCATCGGAGGCTAGTGACATGCCCAAATCGAAGATACTCGTGGCCGTCTTCACCCGTTCCGGCAACACCAAGGTGATTGCTGGAACGGTACAGCGCGACCTGTCGGCGGACCTGTTCGAAATCCAGCCGAAGACGCCTTACCCCGACGATTACGAAGCCACCGTCGAACAGGCCCGGATCGAACGCGACAAGGATATCGAACCGCCCCTACTCAGAACCGTGACGGACTTCGACCGTTACGGAAAAATCTATCTCGCCTTCCCCATCTGGGGTGAAACCGCCCCGCCCATCATTCGGTCATTCCTGAAGACACACGATACGTCGGGCAAGATCATCCGACCCATCATCACGCACGGCGGATACGGGCTTGGCAACAGCCTCATTATGCTTAAAACTCATGCGCCCAATGCGCAGATCGAACCACCTTTCGTCATGGAGGCCGATCAGGAGCGGCGCACGCTCACCCAAGTCCGAGTATGGCTTGGCCAACTCGCTGAAAATTAAAGTCCGGAATTCTCAATCGCGCCCATTCCGGACATTCTAGCTCTCACATGTGAATGCAAAAAGGGGACATAGCTTAGGTATCAGGGCGCGGCGGAATTCGACGCATCTGGAATCCAATTTTGGATTGTTCAAAGCCAGCTCCGAGATAGAACTGGATCGTTTCTGGTTTCTTTGATCCTGTCATAAGCATAACTTTGTAGCAGTCTGCTTTTAGTGCGATATCGCTGGCATAATGTAGAAGCTGACGTCCAAAGCCATGGTTTCTAAAATCGCGATGTGTCACGACATTCTCTAACAAGCCATAAGGCCTGCCACCGCGAGTTAAGTTCGGCACAACAACTAACGTACACGAGGCGACCAACTGGCCGGCCACTTCCCCAACAATAATTTCACTACCTTGATATGTAAGGAATTTTTCGAAAATTTCCTCCGCGACTGTCAGCAAGGGCTTCTCATCCCCTTCGGACAGATGCTGATATAGGTCTATCAGAGAGGTTAAGTCGGACCGACCAGCTGACCGTATTTTTAGAGATGTGGCATTCATTTCATCAACCTGCATTAGGTAGAGGACATGCGCAAGGTCGTCACGAGTTGATCTTTACCGCGCCCATTGCGGACATTTTGGATTGAACACGCTTCCTATCCCAATGCGGACATTCAAAACACCTGCAAGCCTGTTGACGAAGCTCGGAATCCGTCCTCAAATATCTTCAGGGCGCGGCGACTTCGCGCTGGGGATATCAGTAATTGACCTGGTTGCGTGACATAGATCGTTGGTTTTGTGCGGAAATTTCTCCCTATGAAAGCCAATATACAGCACTGGCGATGCGCCTGACCGGCACGATCGACAATGCCCGCGACCTTGTCCATGATGCCTATGCTCAGGTTTTGTCGCAGGAAAAATGGCGTCAGATCGACAATCCGCGCGCCTATGTGATGCGCACGATCTATAATCTCGGCCTCAACAGCATTCGGCGCGCGCGCGTGGTCTCAATGCAACAGCTTGCCGACGCTGACGCCATTACGCAGGTCGATATTTCGCCCGATGCCTTCGACACCTTTTCCGACCGCGAAGAACTGGGGCGAGTGCTGGCCGCCGTCGAGCAACTGCCGCCTCAATGCCGCAAGGTCGTGGTCATGCGCCGCATCGAGGACCTGCCCCCACGCGAGGTCGCCCGCCGCCTGAATCTCAGTTTGTCGACCGTCGAAAAGCATCTGGCGCGCGGGTTGGTGCTTCTGGCGGACCTGCTCGATGCCGAACCCGAGGTGACGGTTCCGTTGAAAACCACGCGTCCTGCGCGAATGACATCTTTCCAAGCCTGGCAATCGCGACTATTAAGGCGCTAAGAATTAGACAGGGCCAATGACACAAGGGATCTGGGCGTGACATCCGGCGACACATCGCGGCAAACGCTTATGGAGACCGCCGCCCTGTGGCAGGCGCAGCTTGATTCCGGCAGCGCCGACCGTGACGCCTTCGAGGCCTGGCGCGCCGCCGATCCGCGTCATGCCGCCGCCTTTGCCCGCTTGTCCGGCGTTCTGCATCAGATCGATCGCGCCAAAAAGGCCCATCCCGCCCGCCGTCCGGTGTCCGCGCCCCTGCCCTCGCGCCGACGCGTTCTCATGACCGGCGGCGGACTGGCGGCTGCCGGTTTGGCCGGTGCGGTGTTCCTGCCCTCTCTGGCGCGCGCCCGGGTGCGCACCGATATCGGCGACCATAAACGCCTCAGCCCCGGTTACGGCCTGAACCTCGATATCAATACCCTGTCGACTGTGTCGTGGATAACCGGCGACGAGCGTCAGGTGTGGCTGGAACGCGGAGAAATGGCGATCACCGTGCTGGCCGGAGCCCCGCCGTGCCGGATAACCGGTGGCAAGGGCCGCCTGACCCTGGTCAGCGGCACACTGAATGCCCGTCTGCGCGGTGAAACGCTCGATCTGATGGTCATGGACGGCGACTGCGTGATCATCCCCGACCGCACACCGGTCGTCGAGACCGGCCCGACGGGGACCGTCGGTCAGCCCCTCACGGTCAAGGCCGGACACGCGATCATGGCGACCGGCACGGCCATACGCGTTCGCCCGGTCAATGAAGGCGACGTCGAATTCACCGCCGCCTGGCGCAAGGGCGAACTGATCCTCGACGGGCAGACCCTCGGCACGGCGGTGGATGAATATAACCGCTATCTGAAAAACCACATCCTGATCGCCGATCCGCAACTGGAGAGCCTGCGGCTGGGCGGGCGGTTCGATACACGCAATCCTGACGACTTTTTGTCGGCCCTGAATGCCGGTTTTGGCATCCACGCCGTGCGCGAACCGAATGGCGCCATTATCCTGACGAAATAAATATCTCGTCTATAGAGCCACTTAACAGAAATATGAATTTTTTGCAGCGCAGCACTAGCGGTTTGCGGCGGCTAATATGTCTTTACCATGACACTGCGGCTGTGCGCGGTAGTTACATGTTAGAATCGCGCATTTAATCCGAAACATCGTTCGGCGGAGCCAAAAACCGCTGCACACTTTTCGGAATGCGCTCAAAATCGCGCACCCGTATGCGCGCTGCACCTTGGGGATATATATGCTGAAACACACACTCAAGCGCGGAGGCTCTGTGGCCGCGCTCGCTTTGGGCCTGAGCCTGATGACCGTCGGTATGGCAGCGTCCGCCGCCGAAGCGCCGAATCCCGTTATAGCCTTCAATATTCCGGCCCAGAACGCCGCCAAGGCGCTGAACGACTTCGCCCGTCAGGCCCATGTTCAGCTGCTTTTTCCCTATGACGCCGCCGCCCGAATCAAGGCCGCGCCGCTCAAGGGCAGCTATACCCGCGATGAGGCCCTGAGCCGACTTCTCTCCGGCACCAATTTCGAGATCGCCAAGGTCACCGACACCACCATCACCCTGCGCGAAAAGCCTGTTGCGGAGGCGTCAGACGCCCGCCCCCAGTCCAGTGAGGACGTGCAGGAGGTCGTGGTCACCGGGTCGCGCCTCCGCCGTCCGACCTTCGACAGCCCCATCCCGCTGGTCGAGATCGACAACGCCATTCTGGCCGAAGAAGGCTATATGGATATCGCCGAGGCCCTGACCGACATTCCGGGCATCGATCAGTCGGCCAGCCTCACCAATGGTCAGTCCTCGACCCAGACCAACGGTATCTCGACCATCTCGCTGCGCGGCATGGGCTCGAACCGTACCCTGACCCTGATCGACGGCCACCGCACAGTGTCGAACGTCGGCAACAGCAACACCGTGTCGCTGTCGACCATCCCTGCGGCCTTCGTCGATAAGATCGAAGTGACGACCGGCGGCGCCTCGGCGGTCTACGGCTCCGATGCTATCGCCGGCGTCGTCAATATCAAGACGATCTCCCGCTTCGACGGCATCCGCGTCCGCGCGGTCAAGGGCCTGACGCAGGACGGCGGCGGTGGGTCGAGCGAAGTTGCCTTCCTCGCCGGCACCTCGTTCCTCGACAAGCGCCTGCAACTGATGATCGGCGCCAACCACGAAGAGCAGGAAATCCTGCGCGCCTCCGACCGCGACTGGGCACTGGTCAATTCGGTCTATTCGCAGACGACCAACCTGCTGACCGGACCCGACGTCTCCAGCTACACTTTCGGTGGCCGCTTCCAGACCTCGACCAGCTCGACCGCGACGAAATACTATTTCGACGAGACGAGCGGCACGGCCTACAAGACCGGCTTCGTCACCGCCACCAACGGCGTCGATCTGCGCCCTGAAGGCACGCTAATTGCGCCGCGCACCAGCGACAACTTCGCGGTCAAGGCGACTTACGATTTCGGTAACGACCTGATCCTCAAGGGTCAGGTACTCTATTCGACGATCGACACCGCCGGGACGCGCTATACCCCCAGCGCCTATTACAACACCACCTACGGCGTCAACGACGAATACACTGTCGGCCGCATGAACAAGGCCAACCCCTATCTGGCGCTCTATCCGACGCTCCAGACGGCGACACCGACCGCCGGTCTTTACTGGTATCGCCGCTTCGGTGAAGTCGGTGTTATGACGATCAACAACACGCGTGAAACCCTGCGCGGCATGTTCAGTCTTGAAGGCAAGACCTTCGGCGGCAACTGGGACTGGGACCTCGGCTATTCGTTCGGCAAGTTCGAGCAGGATCAGTACCGCTCGAACGGCCTGAACTACGAGAATCTGTCCTACGCCATGAAGGCGACGACGGTAAACGGGCAGATCGTTTGCCTCGATACGACCGCCCGCGCCAATGGCTGCGTGCCGGTCAATCCGTTCGGCGTCGGCTCGATCAGCGTGGCGGCGGCCAACTATATCCGCGCCAATGCCTGGTATCATTCGGAAAACGAACAGGAATCGATCACCGGAAACCTGACCGGCACCCTGTTCGAACTGCCCGCCGGTCCGGTGGAAACCGCTTTTGGCTTCGAAGTGCGCCGCGACTCGACCAAGACCCAGACCGACGACCAGACCGAACGCGGTGTGACCAGCTACGCTTACATCCCCCGCTATGAGGGCGAAGTGAAGGCCAGCGAAGTCTATGCCGAAATCGCCGTGCCGCTACTGCGCGACGCGCCGTTCGCCTACCGCCTGAATGTCGATGCCGCCGTGCGCGCCGCCAAATACGACCTGAGCGGCGTGGACAACACCCTCAGCTATCGTGCGGGTCTGCAGTGGGCGCCGGTCAAGGGCCTGAATTTCCGCACGACGTTCGCCCGCGCCCAGCGCGCGCCGAATATCACGGAGCTGTACTCGCCGCCGCGCGACGACTACGAAACGGTCGTCGATCCGTGTTCGGGCGTCACCGCCACGACGACCGGCACCGTGGCTCAGAACTGCCGCAGCAATGCCGGGATCGCCGCTGAAATCGCCGCCAACGGCGTTTTCACGCAGGATTCGAGCAGCATCAATACGCCGAACAGCGGCAATCTGGACGTCAAGGAAGAAACTGCCGACACGATCACCGCCGGTGTCGTGTTCAGCCCGTCCTTCCTGCCGCGTTTCCAGGCCAGCATCGACTATTACGATATCAAGGTCGAGGGCGTGATCGCCTCGCTGCAAACCTCGACCATCCTCGGTTCGTGCTATGCGGACGCGTCGGGTACAAACAACCGCTTCTGCGGCTTCGTGTCGCGCGATTCCGAAGGCCAGTTGACCCGCATCGTCAATAAGGTCGATAACCTTGACGAGATGCGCGCCCGTGGCGTCGATGTGGCCGTGGCCTACCGCTTCGACCTCGATCAGTGGCACGTGCCGGGCCGCTTCGACGTGCGTGTGAACTACAACCGCCGCCTCGAACTGGAAGAAAGCTATCAGGGCCTGAACGGTCTTGAGGTTGACGACTGGGTTGGCGAAGTCGGCGGTGCCGAGCATCAGGCTCAGGGCAGCCTGGCCTGGAACAACAAAGGCCTGCAACTGAAGTGGACGGCCAACTATATCGGCGAGGTCGTGGACTCCAACGAGCGTCTGGCCGCCGTCAAGGCCGCCGGTACGGTCAACCCGCTGTACCTCTATCTCGGCGCCTATACGCGTCACGACCTCAGCTTCAGCTACAAGCCGAACACCAACAAGGCGCTGAAGGTTTTTGGTTCGATGCGCAACGTGTTCGACGAATACGGCCCCTACCTGCCGTCCGGCACGGATTCGGGCAACGACTTCAACTATTCGTCGATCTACGGCGTGACGGGACGGTCGTTCAGCATCGGCTTCCAGGTTGATTTCTAAACCACCTAGTTAAGCCCCCGCTCGACCGGCGGGGGCTTTTTTCTCAAGCGCATCCCAAAAAGTGTCCAAGATGCTTTCAGGCGGTTTTTGGATTCGGATGTGCGTCAAACATCACTGAACATCGTTATGCTACCTAAGGAACTCTTATGCGTTCGCTTTGCCTTGTCCTGCTCCTGTCCGTCAGCCTGCCCGCCCTTGCCATCGCCACGCCTGACCCCGCAGCCGCTACCGCCGAACTGCCGCGCGCCCAAGCACGTATGATGACCGCGGTCGATCTCCTCAGCCTGCAACGAGCCTCCGATCCGAAGATATCGCCGGACGGACAAACCGTTCTGTACCGCGTCAGCACGGCGGACTGGAAAAAGAACAAGGTCACCCTGTCGCTGTGGCGCGCCAAAGCGGACGGTACAGAGCCGCGCCTTATGGTAGAGGACGGCGGTTCGGACCTGACGTGGTCGCCGGACAGCCGCCATTTCGCCTTCGTCGCCAAACGCGGCGAGGATAAGGCCTCGCAGATCTACGTCATGTCGCTCGACGGCGGCGAAGCCAAGCGCCTGACCGATAGCGCAAAAAATGTCGGCAATCTCAAATGGTCCGACGACGGGCGTTTTATCTATTTCACCGCTCAGACGCCTGACTCCAAGACCGACAAGAAACGTATCGCCGACAAGGACGACATGTTCGCCTTCGAAGAGCCGCGCGGGCGCAATACGCTGCGCCGCGCCGATGCCGTCACGGGGAAATTGCATACCCTTGTGTCGGGCGATTTCGATGTGAAGTCCTATGATGTCGCAGCTAATGGCGAGACCGTCGCCTATGTCCGCGCGCCGTCGCGGCTGCTCGATGACGGACAGTTCGGCGAAATCTGGCTGCACACCGGCAAGGGCGCGGACCACCGACTGACCGACAATAATTATGGTGAGAGTGGCGTGAAGATCGCGCCGGACGGCAAGACGATCCTGTTTCTGGCCAATGCGAAGGACGGGCGTTATGGCACGGTCAACACCAACCTGTTCGTGCTCGACGCGACCTCTAAGGCCATCACAGAACTCGGCACCCGCACAACGAATGCGCCCGCCGAAGAGCCAGGATGGGAAATCGAAAGCGCCGCTTTTGCGCCCGATGGCAAGAGCGTCTTTTTCACCGCCAACGAAGGTGTGCGGTCCACGCTGAACCGCGTCCCGGTCACCGGCGGTGCGTGGACGATTCTGATCACCGGCGACAGTGTGGTGTCGGATTTCGACGTTGCGTCCGGTAGCGGCCGTCTGGCCTATATCCAGTCCTCGGCCATGCAACCCGCCGAACTCTACGCGCTCGATCCGGCGAAAAAGCCGGTTCAGGTTTCGCATCTGAACGACAATTTGGCCCAACGCTTCCGCCTGCCGAAACAGGAGGCCGTGCAATGGACCGCGCCGGACGGACAAAAGCTTGAGGGCCTGATCACCTATCCGCTCGATTATGTGGCGGGCAAGGCCTATCCCCTAATCGTCCAGAGTCACGGCGGCCCGCGCAGCGTCGATCAGTTCAATATCTTCAGCTATGGCCGCCTCAATCCGCTGCTGGCGGCGCACGGCATCATGACCCTGAGCGTCAATTATCGCGGCGGGACGGCCTATGGCGACACCTTTCTGCAAGGGATGAACGGCGGCTATTTCAAATATGCCGATAAGGATGTCCTGTCAGGCGTCGACGAGCTGATCAAGCGCGGTCTGGCCGATCCGGAACGTCTGGGGACGATGGGCTGGAGCGCGGGCGGGCACATGACGAACCGCCTGATCACCACGACCAACCGCTTCAAGGCGGCGGCGTCCGGCGCGGGCACGGTGGACTGGACGTCGATGTACCTGACGTCCGACACGCGCTGGCAGCGGCAGGAATGGTTCATCACCCCGCCCTACGGCACGACGGCGCGGCGCGACCTCTATGAGGAATATTCGGCTCTGTCGCGCCTCGACAAGGTGACGACGCCGACCCTGATCATGGCCGGGGCCGAGGACGACCGCGTCCCGACCCAGCAGTCGATCATGCTCTATCGTTCGCTCAAGATGCTGGGGGTGGAGACAGAACTTTACCTCGCGCCGCGCGAACCGCATAACTTCGCCGAACTGCGCCACCGCCTGTTTCAGGTCAACAAGCACATGGACTGGTTCCTCAAACACCTGACCGGCGAGACCTATATGTGGGATAAGGCGCCTGACGTAAAAGCGGATGACCTCGACACCCTTTGAACGGTCTCACGACCGCTGGTCACGCAACGCATCTCCACCCTGGAGCCTATTGGAGACATGGAGTCGAATCCAAGAGGGCATGCCCGAAACTGACACCATTTTTGACCTGCCTGCCACCAATGAAAAAGGCATGTTAACAGAGCCCCTCTTTTTAGCTTTTTGGCGTGCCTTAAGCGCCCAAAGCGGTCATTCTGAATCGTACAAGCGTCACCGTCTGAAAACGGACATTTGCTCTTAATCTTTATGTCTGGCAGGGATCGTTTGCATAACCCCGATGTGCCGGTCTATGGATAGGACACGCGCAACGGCGCGCCAACTGGACTCCGGTGTAACCTTTTCTGTCATGTCAACGTATAGTGCAGAGGAATGGCGATCCCTGATGCGTGACGCACAAGGCGGGGACGCGCGGGCGTATCGCGCGCTGCTCCTGTCTTTACGTCCCTGGCTGTTGTCCTATTTCAAGCGCCGCCTGAGAGGGGGCGATGTCGAAGATCTGGTACAAATGACTTTGTTGAGTTTACACGAAAAGCGTCACACCTACGATCCGCAGGCGGCCTTCATGCCGTGGATCGCGGCGGTCGCCCGCCACAAGCTGATCGACTATGTGCGCAAGGCCGGACGACGCGTGCATATCGAACTGACCGAGGATCTGGGTCTGGCCGATGGTCTGTCGACGGAACTGGCCCATCGCGATGTCACCGTACTGCTCGCTCAGTTGCCCGCCGAGCAGGCCCGCTTCATATCGCTGCAAAGGATCGAGGGGCTGACGACCGACGAAATTGCGACCAGCACCGGAAAGAACCCGTCCGCCGTGAAGGTCTCCATCCATCGCGGGCTGAAGAAATTGCAGGCACTGGTCGGTGTCAAAAACAGCGGAGTGGCCGATGAGTGATCCGCACGACGACCTGATCGATTCGCTTGCATCCGGGTTGACGCCGACGCGACCGCTGGTGGATTCGCGCCTGTGGCTGGGGACCATGTTCGGTCTGGTGCTAGCGATCCTCTATGTGTCCGTTGTCTTCGGCATCCGGCCCGAACTCAAAGGGCTATGGGGCGGCCAATGGCCGGACGCCTTTACACCCATAGGCAAGCCGCTGTTGTTTCTCTTGCTGGGCCTGACCTCGCTTTGGACCGTCACCCGACTGTCGCGCCCTCAGGGGGAAATGAAGCTCGCCTATTGGCTCCCGGTCGCCGCCGCTCTGAGCCTGACCCTGTTCAACATGACGCTCGAACTGGCGCGCGACGGCTGGCAGGTCTCGGCTCAGCAGCTGAATGGTGGCGTGGTCTCTTGCTTTTCGACCATACTGTGCGGCGGTCTGGCGGGTTTGGCGGTGTTGTGGCGCTTCTGGCTGCGCCGGGCGGCAACGACCTATCCTACGGCTCTGGCCGCCATAAGCGCTCTGATGTGCGCCTCGCTGATGGCATCGGCCTATGCGCTTCACTGCAATATGGACGCTCCGGTCTATATCGTCCTGATCTATGGTCTGGCCGTAGCTCTCTTCACCGGAGTCAGCACGCTTGCCGGGCGCCGTCTCCTGAGCTGGTAACGACACCCCTCAAAAAATCTTTCTCCAGCGATGTAACCCACAGCGGGCCTGCGGCGTAATCCTCAACATGGCCGCCCGAGGGGCGAGACCATTTAACCGCTGCAAGGAGATCGATAATGACCCATCTGAAGACTGGCATCGCTGCCGCTGCCGTTCTGGCGCTCGTGTCGGGCGCGGCCATCGCCGCCGACAAGAAGCCGATGGAAACCGAAAAGTGCTACGGCATCGCCAAGGCTGGCCAGAACGACTGCAAGGCGGGGGCCGGGACCACCTGCGCCGGCACGTCCAAGGTCGATTACGACGGCAAGGCCTTCAAGTCCGTCGCCAAGGGCACCTGCGTCACGATCAAGACTCCGAAGGGCATGGGCTCGCTGATGCCCAAGGCTTAAGTCGCGGACCGGAGGTGCACCATGCCCCCTCACCCGACCGCCGGTATCGGCCTGAAACCCGAGCATTATGCCGACGCTGCCGACGACCGGCGGGACGGGCTGTGGTTCGAGGTGCATCCGGAAAACTACATGGTGGATGGCGGGCCGCGTCTGGCCTGGCTGGAACGCATACGCGCCCGTCATCCCCTGTCTCTGCACGGTGTCGGCATGTCGCTGGCCGCCGATGAAGGCCCCGATGCAGGACACCTCGCGGCCCTGAAACGACTGATCGACCGCTTCCAGCCGTTTGTGGTGTCCGAGCATCTGGCCTGGTCGAAACGGCGGGGCGCCTATGCCCCCGATCTTTTGCCGTTCCCCAGAACCAGAGCCGCCCTCGACCGCATCGCCCGTAATATCGATCAGGCCCAGTCCGTCCTGAAGGTTCGTTTGCTGATCGAAAATCCCTCGCTCTACATGCCTTTGTCCGGGCATCAGATGTACGAAGTCGAGTTCCTGATCGCCCTTGTTCGAAAAACCGGCTGCGGTCTTCTGGTCGACGTCAATAATGTCCACATCAGCGGCCATAATTTGGAGTACGACGCAACGCAGTACCTCGATAGATTACCGGCGGAAGCCATCGGCGAAATCCATCTCGCCGGACACGACGTCGATCCCGGTCGCAGCGGATTGCTGATCGACACCCACGCCGCGCCCGTGTCGGACAGCGTATGGAACCTCTATGACCGGCTGATCCGTCGCATAGGCCCTCGCCCCACCCTGATCGAGCGCGACGACCATATTCCCGCCTACGACGTTCTGATGATGGAGCGCGACCGCGCCCACCAGCGTCTGGTCGATGAATATGTACAGGATCCGGCCCATGCCTGAACCGGATCTCTTTCTTGACGCCTTTGCGGAAGCCTTGTCCGGTCATGACAACGCCTTGTTGCCGTGGTGGCCCGACCGCACGCGGGGTCTGGAAGGCCTGAGCGTCTATCGCAATACCGTGGCCAAGGGGCTGTCGGACGCCCTCATCGCCTCATACCCCTCCGTCGAGACCATCGTCGGTGCGGATTGGCTGCGCGAAGCCGCGCAGGTGTTCGCCCGAGATATCCCGCCCGTGTCAGGCGTGCTTGTCGATTACGGAGCGGCCTTTGCGGACTGGCTGGGTGGTTTTGCACCCGCGTCGTCGATGCCGTTTCTTCCCGGTCTGGCGCGGCTTGACCGGATGTGGACCGAAGCGCATCTGGCGGCAGATGCCCCTGCATTCGATCCGCAAACCCTAATGGCCCTGTCGGCGGAACGCTTCGATGAGGTCCGGCTGTCACTCATGCCTTCGGTGCGCCTGGCCCGTTTCGCTACGTCCCTGCCGGACCTCTGGCAGGCTTTGCGCTTTCAGGCCCCCGCCGATGTGCTGGAACTGGGCGATGCGCCGCAGTCGATCCTGATCTGGAGACCTTTCGACGCGGTCAGGTCCAGGGTTCTCTGTCCGGCGGCGTCGGCCTTCCTTGACGCCTGCCACCGCGGCGACAGCCTCGCGCAGGCGGCGGCATCGGCCCGGACCTGCAACCCGACCGGGGACCTGTCTGCATGCTTTGCCGACCTGATCTCGCTCAATGTCTTTACCACACTCATTCCCCTTGAGGACACGCACAATGACCGCGCCCGCTTCGTCTAAGCCTGCCGCTCTGGCCCTTATCAATGCTTTGGGCCTCGTGTTTCAGCGTCGTATCCCGGACAATGTCATCCTTCTGACCAGCCGGGTCGCCGTCGCCAGCATATTTTTCCTGTCCGGACGAAGTAAGGTCGATGGCGTTCTGCATATTACCGACGGCACCTATGCCCTGTTCCAAGACGACTATCGTCTGCCTCTGATCCCGCCGGACATCGCGGCGCATCTGGCGACCTACGCCGAACACGCGTTTTCAATTCTGCTGGTGCTTGGACTATTCACCCGGTTTTCGGCGCTGGCCTTTCTCGGCATGACCGCGGTCATCGAAATCTTCGTCTATCCCGACGCTTGGCCGACTCATCTGAGCTGGGCCGCCTTGTTAGGGCTGCTGATCGCCCGTGGTGGCGGAAACTGGAGCCTTGATCGAAAATTCGGCATCACGTGATATCGGCCCTGAATCGACCACTTGTCTTTGAACGGGAAGAGGCAAAATTTCAGCCTCTATACGCGATCTATACATGCTCGCACCTCAATTATACGCCAGCTATATGCGCCCTGTTATATCTGGCGGGCCTCGTTCCTGAATCCCGGAGGGGCTCTGTGTTTATCCTTTACATCCTTAGCGGTGCGGCATTCTTTGCCCTGTGCATCGCCTTTGTCGGTCTTGCCGACCGTCTGCGCGAGAGCGGCTCATGACGGCGCTCTACCTTATCGCCGGTGGCGTGGTCATCGCCCTTACGGCCTATCTGATCATCGCCCTGATCAAGCCGGAACTGTTTCCTTAACAGAGCGCATTGGCTGCGCCGAACTTCGTTTCCAAATAACATAATCTTCGGAGAACCGACATGATGTTCGGTATCACGGTCAATAGCTGGTTGCAGCTTGGCCTCTATATGTGCGCGCTCACGGCTCTGGCGGTGCCGCTGGGCGCGTTCATGGCGCGCGTCCTTTCGGGCGAGCGCCATTTCCTGTCCCCGGTGCTTGGTCCGATCGAGCGGCTGATGTTCGCCCTGTGCGGCGTCAGGCCCGATGAGGAGAGCAACTGGAAAGGCTATGCGCTGGGGGTGATTTCATTCTCGCTGGCCGGTTTTCTCCTGCTCTTCGTCCTGCTGATGACGCAGGCTTGGGGCCCTCTCAACCCGCAGGGCATGGCCAATCTGACGCCAGACCTCGCCTTCAATACGGCGGTCAGCTTCGTCACCAATACCAACTGGCAATCCTACGCCGGTGAAACGACGATGAGCTATTTCAGCCAGATGGTCGGGCTGACGGTGCAGAATTTCGTCTCCGCTGCCGTCGGCATCGCCGTCCTCGCCGCCCTGATCCGCGGGCTGTCGCGCCAAAGAGATAATATGGCGACGGACAAGGTCGGCAATTTCTGGGCCGACATGATCCGGGTTAATCTCAATATCCTGCTGCCGCTGGCCCTTATCGTCACGGTGGCGCTGGCGTCTCAGGGCGTGATCCAGACCTTCGACGCCTATGCCACGGCCAAGACGCTGGAAGGTACGGATCAGGTCATCGCTCTGGGGCCGGTCGCGTCGCAGGAAGCGATCAAGATGCTCGGCACCAATGGTGGCGGCTTCTTCAACACCAACTCGGCGCATCCGTTCGAAAATCCGACGCCCCTCAGCAACTTCATCGAAATGCTGTCGATCCTGATCATTCCGGCGGCCCTGTGCTTCACCTTCGGTCGCATGGTCGGCGACCGGAAGCAGGGTGTGGCCATCTTCGCCGCCATGACGCTGGTCTTCGTGCCGTTCACCGTGGCCGCCATCGGCTTTGAGCAGTCGGGTAACCCGCATCTGGTCGCCACCGGAGCCGATACCGCCGCCAACATGGAAGGTAAAGAAACGCGTTTCGGCATCACCAATTCCGCCATCTGGGCCGCGGCGACGACCGCCGCCTCGAACGGTTCGGTCAATGCTATGCACGACTCGTTCACGCCGCTGGGTGGCATGGTTCCGATGCTGCTGATGAAGTTCGGCGAAGTCATCTATGGCGGCGCAGGCTCAGGCCTTTACGGCATGCTGGTCTTCGTCGTCTTGACTGTCTTCATCGCCGGGCTGATGGTCGGGCGCACGCCGGAATATCTGGGCAAGAAGATCGGTGCCTATGAGATCAAGATGGCCTCGATCGCCGTGCTGCTGCCTTGCGCCTTCGTGCTGATCGCCACCGCCGTCGCGCTGCTGACCCCGTGGGGACAGGCGGGCATCTATAATCCCGGCGCGCAGGGCTTCTCCGAAGTCCTCTATGCGGTTACCTCGGCCTGCAATAATAACGGTTCGGCCTTTGCGGGCCTGAGTGCGAACACGCCCTTCTACAATACGCTGCTGGGGGTGTGCATGCTGTTCGGACGGTTCTTCGTCCTTCTGCCGGTTCTGGCGATTGCCGGATCGCTGGCCGCCAAGAAAACCGTACCGGTCTCCGCAGGCACCCTGCCCACCCATACACCGCTGTTCATCGGCATCCTGATCGGCGTCATCGTGCTGGTCGGCGTCCTGACCTATGCCCCAGCACTGGCGCTGGGCCCCGTGGTCGAACACATTCTCATGATCAAAGGCTAAACGGCCATGTCCACCCCTACGCAAACCCATAAGACCGATATCATGTCGGCCGTGCTTCAGGCCTTTATGCGCCTCGATCCGCGCTATCAGATCCGCAACCCCGTCATGTTCCTCGTCTGGGTCGGATCGGTGGTCACCACCCTCGTACTGGCCATCATGTTCGCCCAGCCGGACCATGTCATTGGCGGTGGCCAGCCCGCATGGTTCGTCGGCCTGATCTGCTTTTGGCTGTGGTTCACCGTCCTGTTCGCCAACTTCGCCGAAGCCCTCGCCGAAGGGCGCGGCAAGGCGCAGGCCGACAGCCTAAAAAAAGCCCGCCGCGACGTGTCGGCCAAAAAGCTGGACAAGTCGAAGACACAGACCGTCGTCGCGGCCAATACCCTGCGCAAGGGCGACATGGTCATCATCGAAGCGGGCGACGTCGTCCCCGCCGACGGTCAGGTCATCGAAGGCATTGCCTCGGTCGATGAAAGCGCCATCACCGGCGAATCCGCTCCCGTCATCCGCGAATCCGGCGGCGACCGCGACGCGGTGACCGGCGGGACGCGTGTCCTCAGCGACTGGCTGATCGTGCGCGTCACCGCCGATCCGGGCGAGAGCTTCCTCGACAAGATGATCGGCCTGGTCGAATCGGCCAAGCGCCAGAAGACCCCGAACGAAATCGCCCTGTCGATCCTGCTCGCGGCCCTGACGCTGATCTTCCTGATGGCCTGCGCCACCCTCCTGCCCTTCTCGTTGTTCAGCGTCGAGCGCGCCGGTTCGGGCGTGGTGGTGTCGATCACGGTTCTGATCGCCCTGTTGGTCTGCCTGATCCCCACAACCATCGGCGGGCTTTTGTCGGCCATCGGGATTTCGGGGATGCAGCGCCTGATCAAGGCCAATGTCATTGCCACCTCGGGCCGTGCGGTCGAAGCCGCGGGCGACGTCAATGTCCTGCTGCTCGACAAGACGGGCACCATCACCTTCGGTAACCGTCAGGCGGTGGAATTCATCCCCTCCAATCAGGTCTCGGTCCAGCAGCTGGCCGAAGCCGCCGAGCTGTCGTCGCTGGCCGACGAAACCCCGGAAGGCCGCTCGATCGTCGCTCTGGCGCGCGGTCAGTTCGGTTTGCCAGAACGCACCGCCGCCGATGTCACCGCCGAGTTCATCCCCTTCTCCGCCGAACAGCGCGTGTCGGGCATCGTCATCAACGAGCGCCATATCTTCAAGGGCGCGGGCGATGCGATCAGCAAACTGGTCTCGCGCAAAGGCGGCTCTATGCCCGCCGAAGTCACCGCTGCCGTCGAGGAGATCGCGAAGAAAGGCGGCACACCGCTGATCGTTGCCGAAGGGCCAAAGGTTCTGGGCGTCATCTACCTGAAAGACATCGTGAAACCCGACATCAAGGCGCGTCTGGCCGAGCTGCGCAAGATGGGCATCAAGTCGATCATGATCACCGGCGACAACCCGCTGACCGCTGCCGCCATCGCCTCTGAAGCCGGGGTCGACGACTTCATGGCCGAGGCGACCCCCGAAGCCAAGCTCAAATACATCCGTAAAATGCAGGAAGGCGGCGAGATGGTCGCCATGGTCGGCGACGGCACCAACGACGCCCCGGCTCTGGCGCAATCCGACGTGGCCGTGGCGATGAACTCCGGCACGCAGGCGGCCAAGGAAGCCGGGAACATGGTCGATCTCGATAGTGATCCGACCAAGCTGATCGAGATCGTCGAGATCGGCAAACAGCTTCTGATGACGCGCGGGGCGCTGACGACGTTTTCCATCGCCAATGACCTCGCCAAGTATTTCGCCATCATCCCGGCGGCCTTTGCGACCACCTATCCGGCGCTCGGTCTGCTCAATGTCATGGGCCTGTCGTCGCCGCAAAGCGCCATCCTGTCGGCGGTCATCTTCAACGCCATCATCATCGTGGCTCTCATTCCGCTGGCGCTGAAAGGCGTCAAGTACCGGGCGGAATCGGCATCGAACATGCTGACGCGTCATGCGTTCATCTATGGCGTCGGCGGTATCATCACCCCGTTCATCGGCATCAAGCTCATCGACCTCGGCCTGACGGCGGCGGGGCTAAATTAAGAAAGCAAGACACCCCACCACCACGCCTTTCAGGCGCGGCCCCCCTCCCCGCCAAAGGCAGGGAGGTATAAGAAACGCCCCCTTTATACCTCCCCAGCTTGCTGGGGAGGGGGACCGCACGAGATGACCGAAGGTCAGCGAGAGGTGGTGGTGGGGGTTCTTCGATCAAAGGACTCACACCATGTCACTCGATTCCCAAATCCGCCCCGCCGTCATATCGCTGGGCCTGTTCACGCTCCTCCTGGGTGGAGCCTATCCCCTCGCCTCGACCGCTCTGGTCGGCGCATTATTTCCCAACCAATCGGCGGGCTCGCTGATCAGGCACGGCGACACCGTCATCGGCTCGCGCCTGATCGGGCAGAACTTTACCCAACCACAATATCTGTGGGGCCGCCTGTCGGCCACCGGCCCCGCGCCGTACAATGCCGGTGCTTCGTCGGGTTCGAACCTTGGCGTCAATAATCCGGCCCTGCTAGACGCATCGAAAGCCCGCCTAGACGCGTTGAACGTGTCCGGCCCCGTGCCGGTCAATCTGATGACCGCCTCAGGCTCCGGCCTCGACCCGCACATCAGCCCCGCCGCCGCCGCCATTCAGGTGCCGCGCATCGCCGCCGCGCGTAACCTGCCCGAAGACCGCATCCGCGCGGCCATTGCCGCCTCGACCGAAGACCGGACATTCGGAATCCTCGGCGAAGCGCGCGTCAATGTGTTAGAGGTCAATCTCAGACTCGACGGCAAGTTTAAGTGACCCCCGATACCCGACCCGACCCCGATAAACTGCTCGCCCTCGTCGGTAACGACGGGGGCGACAGTGCGCGCCGGCGCGGGCGTCTGAAAATCTTCTTCGGTGCCAATGCCGGAGTGGGCAAGACCTACGCCATGCTGTCCGAAGCCCGCCGTTTACACAGTGACGGCCACGACGTCCTGATCGGGGTGGTCGAGCATCATGGCCGCGCCGAGACTCAGGCCCTGATCGAGGGTCTGCCGATAATGCCCCGCCGCGAGGTCGTCCATCGCCATGTCCATCTGTCCGAATTCGACCTCGATGCGGCGCTGAGCCGCAAGCCCGCGCTCATTCTGATGGACGAATATGCCCACACAAATGCGCCCGGTTCGCGCCACCCCAAACGCTGGCAGGACGTCGAGGAACTGCTCGACAACGGCATCGACGTCTGTACCACGCTTAATGTGCAGCATCTGGAGAGCCTCAACGACGTCGTGGCGCGCCTGACCGGCGTCTGGGTCAAGGAAACTGTGCCCGACGCGGCCTTCGATGCGGCGGACGAGATCGCCCTGATCGACATCCCCCCCGACGAACTGCTGAAACGCCTGTCCGAAGGCAAGGTCTATGTCACGGACGGGGCACACACTCGCGCTGCCGACAATTTTTTCAGAAAGGCCAATCTGGGCCGCCTGCGCGAGATCGCACTGCGTCGCGCCGCCGAACGCGTCGACGCCCAGAACGACGCCCTGAGCGCGGCCATGGGCCAGTCGGAAGCCGCCACCGGCGACAAGATACTGGTGCTGGTCGGTCCCGATCCCTTGTCGGCCCTGCTGATCCGCCACACCAAGCGCATGGCCGACCGGTCACGCGCCCCGTGGTATGCCCTGTACCTTCAGACCGACCGGCACGAGACCTTATCCGACAATGCCCGCCGCCGTGTAGAAACCCATCTGCGACTGGCCGAACGGCTGGGGGCGCGCGTCGTCAGGCTCAACGCCGGTCGCGCGGCGTCCTCCATCCTGACCTATGCGCGGCAAAACGGCTTCACGCGGCTGGTGCTCGGCCACACGACACAGCCTTGGTGGCGCAGCCTGTGGGGCGGGCAATCCCTGTCACAGAAGCTGATCGCTCAGGGCGCGGGCCTTGAGATCATCACGCTCAATGCCGACACGCCGACGGAGGCCAAGGACACCGGATCACGCTTCCGCCTGACCACCTCGCCGCGCGACTACCTCATCGCCACGGCCATCACCGGGGTCGCCACCGCACTGGGGGTACCGTTCCGCGCGGTGATCGATCCCGACAGCTTCATCATGCTGTACATCACCGGTGTCGTCGTCACGGCAGCGCGCTACGGTATCGGTCCGTCGCTGTTCGCCTCGGTCCTGTCGGTCTGCGCCTTCAACTGGTTCTTCGTGCAGCCCTATTACAGCTTCACCTTCGACAATGTGAGCTACGCCCTGACCTTCGCGGTGATGCTGACGACCTCGCTGATCGTCGGCTCCCTGACGGCGCGTCTGTCGCTGCACGCCCGGCTGGCCCGGCGCAGCGAAGCGGAAACGCGACTGCTCTACGACGTATCGCGCGCCCTGTCCTCGGTCAGCACACCCGAAGCCATCGGTCAGGTTGCTCAACGCCAGTTACAACCGGCCTTCGACGCGGACATCGCTCTGTGGCACGATGGCGTACAAATCACCGGTGAGCCCATAGGTGACCCGCGCGAACTCGGGGCTATGCAATGGGTCGCCCAGAACCGGCAAATCGCCGGCCGCGACAGCGACACCCTGCCCACCGCGCAGGGCCTTTACCTGCCCCTCGCGCTGGAGGGCACCCGCCTCGGAGTCTTGTCGCTGACACCGAAGGACCGCACGCGGCAGTTCAGCGGGGCCGAACATCTGGTCTTCGAGACGGTGGCCAGCCTGATCGGCGGGGCGCTGCAACGCGCCCGCCAGACCCAGATCGCCGAAACCTCGCGCGTCGAGAGTGAAAACGAGAAACTGCGCAACGTGTTGCTGGCTTCGCTTTCGCACGACCTCAAGACGCCGCTGACCGTCATGAACGGCGCGGTCGGCACACTGCTGAAAATGCGTAAAAAACTGCCGCGTGAGGCGGTCGACGAATTAACGGCCTTGTGGAACCATCTGACGCGCTTGCAGAAATTCGTCAGCAACCTCCTGCGCATGGCCGCCCTGACGTCGGGCCAGTTGAAGCTGAATTTCGAGCCCTACCTTATTCAGGAAGTCGCCGGTGCCGCCCTGGCTCGCATCGACGCGCAAAAAGGCCAGCGCCGCCTCCAGACCCAGACCATCGGCACAGTGCCCATGGTCCGCATCGACGGGGCTCTGATCGAGCAGGTGCTGATCAACCTGCTGGAAAACGCCATCGCTCATACGGCAGACGACGGCCTGATCAGCCTGACGTTCGAGACCGACGCCGACCGGGTGCGCGTGCGCATCAGCGATAACGGTCCCGGCCTCAAGCCCGGCGAAGAAGACCGTATCTTCGAAAAGTTCTACACCTACGGCCAGCAAACCTCTGATAGACAGACTGAAAGCACCGGTCTAGGCCTCGCCATCTGCAAGGCGATTGTCGAAGCCCACGGCGGCCTGATCTATGCCAAGAACAATCCATCTGGCGGTGCCAGTTTCATTTTCACCCTGCCTGTAGATTATAGATGACGACCGTCCTTATCATCGAAGACGAAACCGATATCCGGCGTTACCTGCGGGCCACCCTCACCGCGCAGGACTACGACGTACTGGAGGCGGCGACCGCGAAAGAAGGCCTGCAAAAGCTGACCCTCAACCGGCCCGATCTGGTCATTCTCGACCTCGGCCTGCCGGACAAGGACGGGCAGGACTTTATCCGTACCGTGCGCGACTGGAGCCGGACGCCGATCATCGTCCTGTCGGCGCGCGAACACGAGACGGACAAGGTGACGGCGCTGGAAAACGGCGCCGACGATTACCTGACCAAGCCCTTTTCGCCCGCCGAACTGCTGGCGCGGCTCAAGGTCGCGCTGCGTCACGCCACCCCCGCGCAAACCCCGGTCAGCGATGTCTTCAAACATGATGGCCTGACCGTCGACCAGACCAACGCTCAGGTCTGGCTCGACGGTCAGGAAATCCACCTGACCCCGATCGAATTTCGCCTGCTGACCGCTCTGATCAAACACCCCGGCAAGGTGCTGACCCACGCGCAACTACTGAAAACCGTTTGGGGCCGTCATACGACCGAGCAGAACCACTATCTGCGCATCCACACCCAACACCTGCGCGAAAAGCTGGGCGACGACCCGCTGAACCCGCGCTTTATCCTGACACGTCCCGGTATTGGCTACGGCTTCAAGAGCTGACTTATAGTATATAAGGGCATTTATTTGGTTGTATTTATTTAGAAATGTGGGTGCGGGGGCCAGATTTGAACTGACGACCTTCAGGTTATGAGCCTGACGAGCTACCGGGCTGCTCCACCCCGCGTCACCAAGAATACGGGCGTATGAGCGCAGCCCGGTTTTTTT